>JBMNVU010000008.1:0-88194 GCA_050946975.1 Acutalibacter sp. | reverse complement strand
ATACCGTCCCCAAACACAAAGCGGCTGCCTTTTTTCGCCCGCTTGCCGGGACCAGCCAGTGCTTCCCAAGTGTCGTTCCCCTTATTTTTCAGCAGGAGGAACTCCACGTGGGCGCCGGTCTCCTCCTTCACGCCATAGAGCCTGGCAGGAAGCACCCTAGAATCGTTGAGAATCAGACAATCCTCCGGATTCAGGTAGTCCAGAATGTCGTAAAAATGACGGTGCTCAATCTCTCCGGTGCGCTTGTCCAGGACCATCAACCGGGAGTGATCCCGGGGTTCCACCGGCGTCTGAGCGATGAGCTCTTCGGGTAGGTCAAAGTTGAAATCGCTTGTCTTCATTGGGAAAATCCTCTTTCCTTAAAAGTAACAGGGGCGCAGCTGCTGCACAGCCCTGGGAAAATTTCATAGAATAAATCGTGGTATAAAATTGACAACGGGAGGAATCTAGGGTATGATTAAAACCAAATAGAGGCGCGGCTCTCAAGAGTAGCGGGAGGGAGGCTGCCAAAGCCTGAGATCTCCCGTGAAAGGGTTGGCCGCCGAAGGGGAATATCAGGCGGGTATTGTCCTGGCTGCAGCGGCGAAGAGCCTTGTGGCTGTCATCACTTGTGATGGAGTGCTATTTTCCAGAAAGTCTCCCGGAATCTCCCGGGGACAGCATTTCTATTATAGGAGATGAACAGCCGGTTTTCAACCGGTTTTTTCTTTACTTTCCCCTTTTTTGCCTGTCAAATCACCCAGAAAGGATTTTGAAAAGTATGAAGCAGTATCGCGTGGGGATTATCGGATGCACTGGCATGGTGGGCCAGCGCTTTGCCACCCTGTTGGAAAATCACCCCTGGTTCACCGTCACAGCCCTGGCTGCCAGTGCACGGTCCGCCGGGAAAACATACGAAGAGGCTGTGTCCGGCCGCTGGCTGATGAAAACGCCTCTGCCTGCTTCCCTGGCGAAGCTGCCCGTTTACGACGCGGAAAAGGACATCGACAAGGTGGTCTCTCTGGTGGACTTCGTGTTCTGCGCCGTCAATATGAAGAAGGAGGACATCCGCGCTCTGGAGGAGCTCTACGCCCGTCACGAGTGCCCTGTGGTCTCCAACAACAGCGCCCATCGCCCCACTCCTGACGTGCCTATGATCATTCCTGAGATCAACGCGGATCACGCCCAGGTCATCGAAGCCCAGCGGAAGCGCCTCGGCACAAAGCGGGGCTTTATCGCCGTCAAGTGCAACTGCTCCCTGCAGAGCTATGTGCCGGCCATCCACCCCCTGCTGGACCTTGGCGTCACCAAGGTGCTGGCCTGCACCTACCAGGCCATTTCCGGCGCCGGCAAGACCTTTGAAACCATGCCGGAGATTCTGGACAATGTGATCCCCTACATCGGCGGCGAGGAGGAGAAGTCCGAGCAGGAGCCCCTGAAGATCTGGGGTCACGTGGAAAATGGCGCTATCGTCAACGCCACCACTCCCTCCATCACCTCCCAGTGCCTGCGGGTGCCCGTATCCGATGGCCATATGGCCGCTGTGTTTTTCTCTCTGGAGAACAAGATCTCCAAGGAAGAGATCATCCAGCGTTGGGAGAACTTCAGCGGACCTGCTCAGGAACTCCAGCTGCCCAGTGCACCCAAACAGTTCCTGCACTATTTCACTGAGGACAATCGCCCCCAGCCCAAACTGGACCGCGACCTGGAGGGCGGTATGGCAGTCTCCATCGGCCGCCTGCGTCCCGACACCCAGTACGACTACAAATTTGTCTGCCTCTCCCACAACACCCTGCGGGGCGCCGCAGGCGGTGCGCTCCTCATGGCGGAGCTGCTGTGCGCGAAGGGCTATTTCGACTGAGCTTTTGGAGGTAACCTTATGAAGCAAGTGATTTTTACCGGCGCCGCCACTGCCCTGGCGACACCCTTTGACAACAAGGGGGAGATTGCCTGGGAAGAGCTGGAAAAGCTCATCGAATTCCAGATTGAAGGCGGGATCGACGCCATCGTGGCCTGCGGAACTACCGGTGAAGCCGCCACAATGACCACTGAAGAACACACACAGACCATCCGCTTCATCATTGAAAAGGTGAAGGGCCGGGTACCTGTCATCGCTGGCACGGGCAGCAACGACACCAAGTTCTGTGTGGAGCTGTCTCAGGAGGCCAAAGCACTGGGTGCCGACGGTCTGCTGCTGGTGACTCCTTACTACAACAAGACCTCCCAGAAAGGTCTGATTGAGAGCTTCAACTACGTGGCCGACAGCGTGAAAATGCCCTGCATCCTCTATAATGTGCCCAGCCGCACCGGCTGCAACATTCAGCCTGCCACCTACAAGGAGCTTTCCAAGAACCCCTACATTGTTGCCGTCAAAGAGGCAAACGGGGATATTTCCTCTACCGCACGCACCGCTGCTCTCTGCGGCGATGACCTGACCATCTACTCCGGCGAGGATAACCAGACCCTGCCCATCATGGCATTGGGTGGCAAGGGTGTGATCTCCGTGTTTTCCAACGCTCTGCCCGGCACCATGCATCAGCTGGCAGATGCCATGCTCCATGGGGATCTGGTCACCGCTCGAAAGCTCAATGCGGAATATCTGGATCTGATGGACGGCTTCTTTATGGATGTCAATCCCATCCCCATCAAAGAAGCGCTGTATCAGATGCACTTGATTCAGAGCAATTACTGCCGGATGCCCTTGACCACCATGACTGCGGCAGCTCAAGAAAAAATGACTGCCCTGCTGAAAAAGCACAACTTGGTGTAAGCGTCCCTTTGTGGAAAAGAAAGGAAGTCTCAATATGACCAATATCATCCTCTGCGGCTGCTGCGGCAAGATGGGCGCGGCAGTGCAGAATTTTGCCGGCCAGCGGGAGGACTGCACCATTGTCGCAGGCGTGGATATCTCCGGTGGGGAATGCAAGAACTTCCCTGTGTATCCTTCTCTGGACCAGGTGAAAGAACAGGCACAGGTGGTGGTGGATTTCTCCCACCCCTCCGCCCTGTCCTCTATCCTCGACTACTGCCGCAGTCATCCGGGTACAGCGGCTGTGCTGTGCACCACAGGTTACAGCCCTGAGCAGACAGAAGAGATTCAGGAAGCCGCCAAGGAACTCCCTCTGTTTTACTCTCGGAACATGTCTTTGGGCGTAAACCTTCTGATCGAACTGGCCAAAAAAGTGGAAGCGGTTCTGGGCGACTCCTTTGACGTTGAGATTGTGGAGATGCATCACAACCAGAAGATCGACGCTCCCAGCGGCACTGCTCTCATGATTGCCGACGCCATCAACCAGGTGCGGGAAGGCTCCATGCAATATGTGTATGACCGCCACTCCCAGAGAAAAAAGCGGGAAAAGCGGGAGATCGGCCTTCACTCGGTGCGGGGCGGCACCATCGTTGGAGAACATCAGGTGATCTTTGCCGGACAGAGCGAGGTTCTCACGCTGTCCCACTCCGCCCAGTCCAAGGAACTCTTTGCCTCCGGCGCTGTGAACGCTGCGGTGTTCATGGCTGGCAAGGGCCCCGGCCTGTATGACATGTCCCATTTGATCTGAGGAGGAATCTGGAATGAGCGCTTCCACCGTTATCACCACGGTTGACAACATCACTTTGATCACCCTGGAGGATTTTCCGGCCAATGTTGCCTCGATTGCCAAGGTGTTTGATACCATTTCCCAATATGGCATCAACATTGACATGATCTCCATGGCCCCCACTCACGGCGCCACCACTGGACTGTCCTTTACCATCTCCGATGAGGATATGATCGACATTCTGGGCTTCACCTCCAAACTGAAGCAGGAGACCGACATCGATGTGATCGTCAGCAGCGTCAACCACAAGATTTCCGTTTACGATACCGCCATGCGGAACACTCCCGGCATTGCCGCCCAGGTGTTTAACGCCATCTCCGGCACAGATGCCGACATCCGGCTGATCACCACCTCAGAGGTGGAGATTTCCCTGCTGGTCACCGAGGCCGATTTTGACACAGTGCTGGGAGCGATTCAAAAGGCCATGGCGTAACATGGTAAAGGATGCACTGAATAGGGTGCATTGCTTACATATAACGTCGGGCAAATAAATGCTATTCCACCGATTGATGCAGGAAACAAAAGTGGATATAAAAAGCGGGTAAAGCTTAGAACAGCTTTACCCGCTTTTCTTTTCTATCTGCAATACCAGTGGTTTACACCACAGCCTTGTGGAACACTTTCTTGCCCTTCTTGATCACCAGGCCGTTTTCAAAGGCCGCCTTGGGGAAGGTCTTGTTCATATCAGTGACCTTCTCGTCAGCCACAGTCAAGCCGCCCTGCTGAATCAATCTGCGGCCTTCGCCCTTGGAGGGGACCAGACCTGTTTTCAGCAGCAGATCCAGCACAGCGATCTGGCCGTCGGTGAAGTCCTCGTCGGTCAGCTGAGTGGTAGGCATATTGGAGGTATCCGCTCCTGCACCAAACAGCGCTCGGGCACCCTCCTGGGCTTTCTTGGCCTCCTCTTCCCCATGGACCATCTTGGTCAGCTCAAAGGCCAAAATCTCCTTGGCCTGGTTCAGCTGCTGGTCCTTCCAGGTGCTCATCTCGTCAATCTGCTCCAGGGGCAGGAAGGTCAGCATGCGGATGCACTTGAGCACATCAGCGTCACCCACGTTCCGCCAGTACTGGTAGAAGTCAAAGGGACTGGTCTTATTGGGATCCAGCCAGACTGCATTGCCGGCAGTTTTGCCCATCTTCTTGCCGTTGGAATCGGTGAGCAGGGTGATGGTCATGGCATGAGCATCTTTACCCAGCTTCCGGCGAATCAGCTCCGTGCCGCCCAGCATATTGCTCCACTGGTCGTCGCCGCCGAATTCCATGTTACAGCCGTAATGCTGGAACAGGTAGTAAAAGTCGTAGCTCTGCATGATCATGTAGTTGAATTCCAGGAAGGACAGTCCCTTCTCCATGCGCTGCTTGTAGCACTCTGCTCGAAGCATATTGTTGACGCTGAAGCAAGCGCCCACCTCCCGCAGCAGATCCACATAGTTCAGGTTCAGCAGCCAATCCGCGTTGTTGAGCATCAGGGCCTTACCCTCTCCCTCGCCAAACTCGATGAAACGCTCCATCTGGCGCTTGAAACACTGGGCGTTGTGATCAATGTCCTCCTTGGTGAGCATCTTGCGCATATCGGTCCGACCAGAGGGGTCGCCGATCATGGTGGTGCCGCCTCCAATCAGGGCAATGGGTTTATTGCCTGCCATCTGCAGGCGCTTCATCAGAGTCAGAGCCATAAAGTGACCAGCCGTCAAGCTGTCAGCAGTGCAGTCAAAGCCAATATAGAAAACAGCTTTGCCGTTGTTCACCACTTCACGGATCTCCTCCTCATTGGTGACCTGGGCAATGAGCCCGCGGGCCTGCAGTTCTTCGTACACTCCCATTTTTGTCAGTCCTTTCCAAAAATAATCTTTTGAAAATGCCTCGGGAGGCCTCAGGGAAAAAGAAAAGCCCCCTGCATTTTCACGCAGAGGGCGATAAATCATAACTTACCGCGGTACCACCTCAATTTATCACGGTCTCACGATCCGTGACCTTACCGGGCACTTCCATGCCCTGGCGGAGTAACGCCCGCCCGACGGCCATCCCTACTAAAAACTTTCAGGACAGCAGCTCTGGAAAGTAACTTCGGACACCGCCGCGCTCCCGCTTCCACCAGCCGCGGGCTCTCTTGGCCGCTCACTCGGCGCCTACTTGGTTCCGTCACCGCTATTGTGTGTTATTATACGGCGGGAAACTGCCCTTGTCAAGCGTTTCGCAGCATTTCCTCCGCCATTTTCAGCTGGAGATCCGTCACACGATCTCCGCCGATAATCCTTGCAAGCTCTCCTTTGCGGCCCTCAAAATCCAGCTCCTTCACCTGAGTGAAGGTCCGATCCCCTTCCACATGCTTTGCAATGAGGAAGTGGTGATCCGCCAAGGCGGCAATCTGAGCCAAGTGAGTGATGCACAGCACCTGCCGATTCTTGGACACCTGCTTGAGCTTTTGCCCCACCTTATTGGCCGCCGCTCCGCTGATGCCGGTATCCACCTCGTCAAAGATCAAAGTATCCACCTTATCCTTGCCGGAAAGCACCGTTTTAATAGCCAGCATAATCCGGGAAAGTTCGCCGCCAGACGCGATCTTGGACATGGGCTTGGGAGGTTCTCCCTTGTTGGCAGACACCAAAAACTGCAGCTTATCACAGCCCATGGCATACAGGGGTACCCGTTGGATATCCAGTTCAAACTGGATCCCCGGCATATTGAGGAAGGCCAGCTCCTCCTTCACCTGGCGGATAAACTGAGCGGACACTGCCTTGCGCCGCCTGGAGAGTTCCTTGGCCAAATCAATAGCCCGCTTCTTCTCCTGCTCATATTGGGCTTCCAGACGCTCTCGCTCTTCGTCAGAAAACTCGATTTGATGCAGCCGCTCTCTGCAGGTTTCCAAAAACTCCAGAATTTTTTCCTCACTGCCGCCATACTTCAGACCCAGCTTATACAACAGATCCAGCCGTTCCTCAATGGTCTCCAGCAGCTCTGGGTCGTACTCCACGGTGGTTCCGTGAAGGATGCTGTCCACATCCTCCAGCAGATATCCGGCCTCCTCCAGCTTTCGGGCGGCCTCCTCCAATTCCGGCAGGTAGGATGCGATCCTCCCAGCCTCGCTGGAAGCTTGAGAGATCCCAGCCAGCAGACCTTCTTTCTCCTCGTCACCAGAGAGCAGCGCGCGAAGGAGCTCCAGTGTTCCGGCTATCTTCTCACTGTTTCGGATCACTTCCCGCTGGGCCTCCAGCTCCTCCTTTTCCCCTTTACGCACATCCGCTGCCTCAATCTCGTCAATCTGATAGTGAAGCAAATCCGACAGCCGGGCCTTTTCCCCCTCATCGGTTTGAAGAGCCTCCAGTGCCTGTTGGGTTTTCCGGAGAGCCCGATAGGCCCCCTGGTACTCCTCCAACAGGGGTTCCAGCTCTCCAAAACTGTCCAGATACGTGATGTGCACCTCTGGGGATAGCAGCTCATAGCTCTCATGCTGACCGTGGATGGTCACCAGTCTCGGCCCCACTTGCTTGAGCATGGAAACCGTGGCCGGAGCGCCGTTTAACTTACAGGAGGAACGCCCCTCCAAGCGGATATCCCGCTGAATCAAGAGGGAACCGTCCTCCTCTCGTGGAATGGAAAGCTGATCCAGAAGGGACAGGGTCTCCTGATCCAAACCGGTAAACAGCGCGGAGACACAGGAGCTGGTGGTGCCAGAACGCACCAGCTCCTTGGATGTCCGTTCACCCAGAACGGCATGGATCGCGTCAATGATGATGGACTTTCCCGCGCCGGTCTCACCGGTCAACGTTGTGAACCCCTTCTCCAGGTCAATGGAAGCCCTTTCGATCACCGCGATATTCTGGATGTACAATTGTGACAACATATCCTCACCTGTTGATCAACTTCCGAAATTCGTCCTGGGAGTTCATCGCGTCCACCTCTGTGCGGCAGACAATGAAAATGGTGTCATCCCCCGCTAAGGTCCCCACAAAGCCCGGCCAGTGCATGGAATCCAAAGAGGCGCACACTGCCTGGGCCATACCGGTCATGCAGCGGATGACCAGCATATTCTGGGCAGCCTCCACGCTGAGGACAGAATCGGCAAAGAGAGAATAGAATTTGGAGGACATATCGCTGACATTCTCGCTGCCAGTGGAATAGCGGTATTTTCCTGCGCGGGAAAGCGTCTTTACCAGGCGCAGCTCCTTGATATCCCGGGACACGGTGGCCTGGGTCACATCGAATCCGCTCTCACGCAGATAGCGGAGCAGCTCGTCCTGTGTGTCGATGTCGTGTTCTTTAATCAATTCCAGAATTTTCGCGTGCCGTCGTGTTTTCATGTGGTGGGACCTTTCCTTTCTGGCCCTTCTGGCCGGTTTCTCTATGGAAAACGGACACGGCCTTCACTGCCGCGTCTCGATGATCTTCTGATTGAGGATGTCGTAAAAATCCCGGCTGCCCAAGCGGAGAAACCGCGCGGACCGATTGGCCGGGGCAAAACAAAGCTGATCCCCTGGGAATACTTCCAATGGGGTCTCGCCATCCACGGAGAGGTAAAGCTTGCCAAGATTCTCCGGAATATCCACCATCAGGCGGGACTGGGCGCCAAAAATGATACTGCGATTAAACAGAGAATGAGGACATATGGGTGTGTACACCAGGCAATCCATATTGGGCTCGATAACAGGACCACCTGCGGAAAGAGAATACGCCGTGGATCCCGTGGGCGTGGCCACAATAAAACCGTCCGCCCGGTAGCGGTAACAGCGACCGCCCAGCACCATCTGATAGTCGATGATCTTCGCCGGCTCTCCAGAGAGCACCGCGTCGTTTAGAGCATAGAAACTCCGGGATTCCCCTCCGGAGAGCAGCTCCACAGAGAGCATCAGCCGCCGCTCCTCCCGGTATTCCCCTCGAACCAGGTTGGCCAACAGGGAAAGCTCATGGCGTTCCACCCCAGCAGTAAAACCCAAAGTCCCAGCATTGACGCCTAGGATGGGTTTATCCAAGGAAGCCGCCAGCTTGGCAGTGTGGATAATGGTGCCGTCCCCGCCAATGGCAATAAACAAATCGCAGGAATGTAAGGAATCCTCCACTCGCTCCCGGTAGACACCATGGGCAGTGAACAGGTCCGTCTTGAGTACGGTCTCACAGCCGCAGGCTTTGAGAATCTTCAGAACCTCATCCGTACATGCCTGGGCTGCCTCCTTGGTCAAGTTTGGCACCACAGCAATCTTCACAGAATCCCCTCCTTTAGACGTGGCAGACTCAAAAAAGGTCACTTCCCAGCAGGACGATCCAACTCCTGATGGGACGCCTCCACCACCTGGGAGGCACTGGGGACCCCTTCCTCCAGCATCGGCTCCTCTGCGCGCTCCAGATAGATCAAGTATTCGATATTGCCCTCCGGCCCTTTGACCGGCGAATAGGTCAACCCCAACACGGAGTAGCCGTTCTCCAGAGCAAAATCCCGAATCTTTTCAATGACCTCCTGATGAACCGCCCGGTCCCGGACAACCCCTTTTTTGCCCACCTTTTCCCTGCCGGCTTCAAACTGGGGTTTGATCAGGCACACCGCCTGTCCCCCCTGCTGCAGCAGAGGCCGCACCGCCGGCAAAATGATGGTCAGGGAGATAAAGGACACATCCACCGAAAAGAAGCCGATCTCCTCCGGGATCTGCTCCCGAGTGAGATAGCGGGCATTGGTGCGCTCCAAGTTCACCACCCTGGGATCCGTGCGCAGGCTCCAAGCCAGCTGGCCGTACCCCACATCCACAGAGTATACTTTCACCGCACCGTTTTGCAACATGCAGTCGGTAAATCCGCCAGTGGAAGCACCAATATCCATGCAGGTCTTCCCCGTCAAAGTCAGACCGAACTCCTTCATGGCCTTCTCCAGCTTCAGCCCTCCCCGGCTGACGTACTGCAGCCCCTTGCCCCGGACCTCCACCTGGGCTTCCTCCGAGAAGGTATCGCCGGGCTTATCCGCCTTTTGATTGTCCACGTAGACCTGACCGGCCATGATCAGCACTTTGGCCTTCTCACGGCTTTCCGCCAAGCCTCGCTCTGTCACAAGAACGTCAAGACGTTTTTTCATGATCCCCTCCTTGGTGTAAACCCAGCGTCTCGCGGACATACACTTCGATCCCCTGGGCGTTCAGACCCAATGTCTCCAAAGAGCGGAACATGGGCGCATGTTTGATAAACGGATCCCCAATTGCCCGCAGATGGAACTGTCCTTGGAATCCAGCCTTTTCCAACAGGAAGGCAAAGTGCTCTCCAATACCACCCCGCTGGATGCCTTCCTCCAGGAAGAACACATGGCTACATTCCACCGCAGCTCGGACAGCGGTCTCATCCACAGGAATGATGCGGTTGAGCTTCACCAGTTTCACCGGAACACCGCTGTGCTCCAGATGCTCCGCGCACTCCGCCGTAAAGGAAAACTCCCTACCATAAGTGACCAAGCAGATATCCGCTGTGTCCGTCCCTGCCACTGTGACAGGAGCCGCGCTGGCACAAATGGTCTCTGGAACCGGGAGTTCCTTGCCTCTGGGGTAACGGATGGCACACAAGCCCTCCCCCTTCTCCACCAGGTAGGAGAGCTGTACCCGCAGCTCCTGGAACGTGGTGGGAGAATAGACCGTGGCATTGGGGATGGTCTGGAGATATGCCGCGTCAAAGACGCCCTGGTGGGTCTTGCCGTCCTCACCCACCACACCGGCTCTGTCAATGGCCAGGATCACCTTGGTGTTCTGCAGGGACACATCGTGGATCAGCTCATCATAGGCCCGCTGCAAAAAGGTGGAGTACACCGCAAACACAGGAAGCATTCCTCCAGCAGCCAAACCGCCTGCAAAGGTGACCGCATGTTCTTCCGAAATGCCCACATCGAAGAAGCGCTCCCGGAACTCCTCCCGGAACTGGCTCAGCCCGGTGCCATTCTGCATGGCAGCAGTGATGGCGCAGAGCTTTGGATTCTCCCGGGCCAGCTGGCAGAGAGTCTGTCCAAACACATCGGAAAAGCTTTGGGATTTGGCACCAGTGTCCCCAGTGGTCACGTCAAAACCGGAAAGCCCATGGTAGATGGACGGATCCTGCTCCGCATACTGATAGCCCTTCCCCTTATAGGTGCGAACATGAATGAGCACCGGTTTGTGAATGAGCTTAGCCGTCTGCAGAGTCTCTGCCAGCTCCTTGACGTTGTGGCCGTCAAAGGGACCGTAATAGGTGAATCCCAAGTCTTCAAAGATGGTGGTGTTGTAGAACATGCGCTTGATCCACCGCTTCAGCCGCCGCAGCACTGAGGCAATTCCTCTTCCCACCACAGGAAGCTTTTGCAGGGTGCGTTCCAGCCGGTTCTTCGTCCGGATGTATCCGGGCTTGGTGCGGATATAGCTGAGGTACCGTGCCATGGATCCCACATTTTTGGAGATAGACATGGTGTTATCGTTGAGGATGACGATCAAGTTTCGGTGAAGTCGACCAGCGTTGTTTAAGCCCTCGTAGGCCAGGCCTCCAGTGAGAGCGCCGTCGCCGATCACCGCCACCACGTACCCCTCTTTATCCTGAAGATAGTTGGCCTCTGACACCCCCAGCGCAGCAGAGATGGACGCACTGCTGTGACCGCTGGTGAACATGTCAAAGCGGCTCTCCTCCCTGCAGGGGAACCCAGAGAGTCCACCCTCCTGACGGATGGTGGAAAACTGAGGGTACCGCCCTGTCAGCAGCTTATAGGGGTAACTTTGATGCCCCACATCCCAGACAATGGTGTCACGGGGCGGCGAGAAGGCCAGGCCAATGGCCACAGCCAATTCAACCACTCCCAAATTAGAGGCCAAATGCCCTCCGTTGGAGGAGACCGTCTCAATGATGACATGGCGCATCTCCTCGCAGAGAGCGCTGATCTCCTCTTCCCCAAAGCCCTTGATATCCTCCGGGGTGTGGATCTTTTCCAGCAAACTTGCCATAGGGACAACTCCAGTCAGGTCAAATCAGGCCGTTCTGCAGTTTCGCGGCTGTGACCGTATTTTTCAAAAGCATGGCGATGGTCATGGGACCCACACCGCCCGGCACCGGGGTGATGTAGGAAGCCACGGGCTCCACTGCGGCAAAGTCCACATCCCCGCAGAGCTTGTTGGCCTCGTCCCGATTCATGCCCACGTCGATGACCACGGCGCCGGGTTTGACCATATCCGCGGTGACAAAATGTGCCTTGCCCACAGCAGAGACCAGAATATCCGCCTGTTTGGTGACCTCGGGCAGATCCTTAGTGCGGCTGTGGCAGATGGTCACCGTTCCGTTCTGATGAAGCAAAAGCATGGCCATGGGCTTGCCCACAATGTTGCTCCGTCCAATGACAACGCAGCGCTTTCCCTCTACAGAGATGTCATAGGCTTTCAACAGCTCCATGATGCCTGCAGGCGTGCAGGGCAGGAAGTGATATTCTCCAATCATAATCTTCCCCACATTGTAGGCGTGGAAAGCGTCCACGTCCTTTTTGGGGTTGATGGCTTCCACCACGGCGCCTTCGTCCAGTCCCTTGGGAAGGGGGGACTGCACCAGAATTCCGTTGATCTCCGGCTTTTGGTTGAGGGTCTCCACCAAAGCCAGCAGCTCCTCTTGTGTGGTGGTGGCAGGCAACGCGTACTCCTCTGAGTAAATTCCCGTTGCCTGGCAGGCCTTCTTCTTGTTGTTGACATAGATCCGAGAAGCTGGGTCATCCCCCACAATTACCACGGCTAGCCCAGGGCAAATCCCCTGCTGCTTCAGAGCTTCCACATCCTGGGCAACCTGCTCCTTTACCTTTGCGGAAACTGCTTTTCCATCAATCCTCGTTGCCATACTCCACTGCTCCCTTCCTCTATCATTACTCGGTCCTTTAACCGTTATCCGGATCGGATTTCTTGTCTCCCGATACCTCATCTTTGTCTTCGGATTCTTTGTCTTCGGACGTCTCCTGTTCCTCATCAGAGGGGATTTTAACATCCTGAGTCTCCTCCGGTTCCCGGCGGAAGATTTCCGCCACCTCTTCTTCGGGCAGATCCCCAAAGATCGTGCTGGGCGTGTGCTCTCCCTCCGGAGCAGGGGTCCCTTCAATCAGGCCAACGGACTCCATCACATGACGATCACCGCAGCCAGTCAAGCTGGTCTTGTGGCGGAACGCCACCAACAGGATAATTCCCACCAGGACGCACACCCCGGCAATCACCTGAGACACCCGCAAAGCTGTCCCAGGGATGATCAGGCTGTCCGTCCGCAGGCCCTCGATAAGAAAGCGGCAGGCACCATACCACACGATGTACAGCAGGAAAGTCTGGCCGTCGTAGCGGCGCAGCTTTCTGGTGAAGAAATGCAGCAGCACAAAGCCCAGCAGACACAGCAGGGATTCATACAGGAAGCAGGGGTGGACATTGCCCTCCACCACTGCGGCCGTGTTGTCGCTGTGCATGCCCCAGGGCAAGTCAGTAGCAGAGCCGAATGCCTCCTGATTGACAAAGTTGCCCCAGCGTCCCACTGCCTGGCCGATGAGAAATCCCAGAGAGGAGATATCCAAAACAGCGGCCACTTTCAGCTTGCGGATTTTAGCCATCAGGCTGCCGAACACCACTGCGCCAATCAACCCACCGTAAATGGCAAGACCTCCATCGTGGATCCGGAAGATCTCCATGGGATTCTTCAGGTACTTGTCTCCGGGATAGAACACCACGTAGAACAGCCGTGCAAAGATCACCCCGGCAATCAATCCCACAATCACCACGTCAAACAGGCGGTTGATATCGATGTTCATCTTTTTGCAGCTGATGCTGGCGTAGGCCAAAGCCAGCAAAAAGCCCACCGCAATGATGATGCCGTACCAGTAGACATGAAAGCTGCCAATGGAAAACGCCACCGTGTTGACGGTGAACTCCAAGCCCAGCTTAGGGAAAGTGATAACATGCGTCATAGAGTTTCTCCTTCCGGCACAGAGGCCACTTACTTTATGTTATAAAGGCAGAACCACGGAGAGCACGCTGCGCTCCTTTTGAAAGACCTTGTCCAGCTGCCTGGTCACGTCCTCCAAAGTCAGGTCCGCCATGGAATCAATGTAGGTAAACAGCTCACGGCCCTTCAAATGCATGTTCACCAGGCCATGGGCAATGCTTGCCGTGCTGTTCAGAGCAGATACGATCTCGCCATAGAGCGCCCGCTTGGAGCGTTCAAAGGCGTCTTTGGGAATACCTTCCCTGCGGAAGCGTTCCGCCTCCTGCAGAATCGCCTCAGCCACCGCCTGGGGATCCTTGGACTCCCCGGAAAACATGACAGTGGCAAAACCGCTGCCCTCAAAATACTCGTAGGAGAAGCTGGACTCATTGATCAAGTCGCGATCCAGCAGATCCCGGAACAAGGGGGACGCGTCAGAGGCCAATGTTTCCAGAAGCACCTCCATGGCAGCCACATCCCGCTCCGGACGAGGCTTGTCCGCCTCGGGCTCCTTGAAACCAAACTGGAACATGGGAAGCACCACGGGCAGTTTCATTTCCACATAGGGTTCCACGATCTCATCAGGCTCCGGTAAGAAAACCCGCTGCACTGTGACAGGCTCTGCCGGTTTGAGCATCCGATCACAGACTTCCAGGACCTTATCGGTGTCGAAATCCCCCACCAGGGTAAGCACCATATTTCCCAGGTTATAGAAGGTGTTGTAACAGCGGTAAAGCAGCTCTGGCGTAATCTCCGCGATGCTCTCCACCGTTCCCGCAATATCTTCCCGGATCGGGTGGCAATGGTACATGGCCTTCAGATAGTTGAACATCGCCCGCCACTGGGGATCATCGTCGTACATCTTGATCTCTTGGCCAATAATCCCCTGCTCTTTGCGAACCGTCTCCTGGGTAAAATAGGGTGCCTGAACAAAATCCAGCAGAATCTCCAGGGACTCATAGAGCGCGTCTGTACAGGAAAACAGATAGCAGGTATTCTCAAAAGAGGTGAAGGCGTTGGCGCTGGCACCAGTCTTGGCAAATCGGTCGAAAGCGTCTCCGTCCTCGCTCTCAAAAAGCTTGTGCTCCAGGTAATGAGCAATCCCCTCCGGAACTTTCTCCGGAGTTGGTTCATCACTGCGCTGGAATTGATTGTCAATGGATCCATAGCGCGTGCCAAAGATGGCATAGGTTGTGCTGCTGTTCTCCTTGGGATACAGCAGGATGGTCAACCCAGTAGGGTGTTCCACCCGAAGGTAGCTGTCCCCCACCTGTCTTCCAGTGATCACCTGACCGTACTTATCCATGGACAGCGCCCCCTTTCAACGTGTACACCGCGGCAAGGCGCAGTCTCCTGGCTGCCTCTGCCACCTGTTCTCCCGTGTAAGTCATCAGCTTCTCAGCAGACTCCTCTGGGGACAGCACGTGACCGCTGAACACCTGGCCAAGATAGGCGCTCTCCATGGCAGTCAGAGAGTCCCGCGCAGAACGGAGGGAGTTTTTTAACGCCAGTTTGGCAGAGAGAAGTTCCTCTTCGGTCACCTCACCCCGCTGCAGAGCGTTCAACTGCTCCAGGATCGCCTCCTCTGCCCGCTGAAGATTGTCCGTCTCCACACCGCTCTCAATGAACATGGCACGGCTGTTGGACGCCATGGAAGAGGAACAATAATAGCACAGTCCCATCTTCTCCCGGACATTCTGAAACAGCTTGGAACTGGGAACACCACCCAACACTGCGGTTGTCAGCCGAAATAGAAGTTTCTCCTCCGGCGCCAAATCCGCTCGAAAACCCATGGAGAGCTTGGACTGGGACAGAGGCTGCTCCTCCGTCACGCGGCGTACCTCCTTCGGTTCCTTGTACTCCAAAAGGCCCACAGGCTGTGGCTTTCCCAAACCTGCAAATCGTTTGGCAAATATCTCTTCATGAGGAACACAGTCCCCCAGGACAAAGATTTCAAACTGAGCGCTGTGCAAAATCTCCTCCCAGGCCTGGGTTACAGCACGCCTGTCCAATGCGGCGATCTCCTCTTTTGTGCCAAAGGAACAGAGTTCGGCGCTCTGGCCCTGGAACAACAGCTCCTCACAACGCCGATGTGCATAGGTGATTTTGTCGTTATATTCCGCATCCAAAGTCTCCAAAAGAGCCCGCTGTTTCTGTCGGAAACCCTCTTCGGAGAACAGACCATTTTCCTCCCGCAAAGGATCAAACATCACATCAAAGAGCAGGCCGGAAAGCTGGGAAAACATGTCCTCCCCGCCAAAGGCATATCGGTTTGCCAGGCCGCTGACCGACAAGTTCAGCACCTGAAATCCTCCGACCTTTTGAACTCCGCTGGCCAGCGCCGCTCCATAGAGCTGGGCAAGCCTGCAATTCAGAGCCGTATAATCCGGATACTCCCGTGTGGCATAGCTGACAAGTGCCGGCAATATGGCGTTTCGAGCAGCGGTTTCCCGCTTCAGCGGCACAAACAGATTTACCGAGATCTTCATCGTTTTGAAGCGGGGATCTGTAAAGGTATGCAGCGTTACAGAATCGCTGAGACGCTGCGAAATCATTTCACTCATAGACACAAAACCTTCCCCATGGTACTTTGCAGCCATCCGGTCAACCCCACCGGAGTGCATAAATATGCCGTCATACGGCTCCGTTTAGTATAGCACATTCTCCCAGGTTTTTAAAGGGATATAAAAAAATTCACAATTAAAGCGAAAGCGCGCCGCAAATACACGCGGCGCGCTTACAGCAAAAATTCTCTTACAGTGTGCCAAAGATCCGGTCACCGGCATCTCCCAAGCCCGGCAAAATGTATCCATTCTCATTGAGCTCCTGATCCACAGCGGCGCAGTAGACCTGAACGTCCGGATGTGCCTTTGTCAAAGCCTCCAAACCCTCTGGAGCGGCAATGATGCACAGGAATTTGATGCTCTTGGGATGACTGCGCTTGACAATCGTGATGGCGTCAATGGCGGAACCTCCCGTTGCCAACATGGGATCCAGGACGATGACATCCCGCTCCTCAATATCCTGGGGCAGCTTGTTGTAATACTCCACAGGCTTCAATGTCTCGTGGTCGCGGTAGAGTCCAATGTGCCCCACCTTAGCGGAGGGAACCAACTGCAGCATCCCCTCCACCATGCCAAGGCCAGCCCGAAGGATGGGCACAAACGCCAGCTTCCGGCCAGCGATCACCTGGGTGGTGGTTTTCATCATGGGAGTGACCGTCTCCACATCCATCAGAGGCAGGTCACGGGTAGCTTCATAGCACATCAATGTGGCAATCTCGCTGACCAGCTCCCGGAAATTCTTGGTGCCGGTGGAGATATCCCGCAAAAATGTAAGCTTGTGCTGAATCAGCGGGTGATCCATGACGAAAACATTTTCATAGTTTTGCATATCGAATCGTCCTCCCTACAAAAAGATTTTACAGCTGCCCCTCTTCGATCTGGGCAATCTGGTCAATGCGGCGCTGATGCCGCCCGCCTTCAAATTCCGTGTGCAGGAAGATATCCACCAGTTTCAGCGCGGTGTCCTTATCCACCACTTTGCCGCCCATGCAAAGAATATTCGCATTGTTGTGGCGGCGAGTCATTTCCGCACAAAACTCATTGGTGCACAACGCCGCGCGAATCCCTTTCACCTTGTTGGCAGCCATGGAGATACCAATCCCCGTGGAACAGATCAAAATACCGTAGTCCGCATCACCTTGGGCCACACAACGGGCTGCCTTTGCGGCAATGGGGGCATAGTCCACAGATTCCGTACTGTAACAGCCAAAATCCTCATAGGAAATATTCTGCTGCTCCAGATATTCACGCACGGCTTCCTTCAATTCAAAGCCGCCGTGGTCACAGCCAATCGCCAATTTCATAGCAAATGCTCCTTTCTCAACTTACACACATAGGTTACCGCGAACCGTGTGAAGCAGTCATCCTTTACAATTTCTTTTGAGCCAGACGAGCCTTCAGCTCCCGTTCCGCCTGAGGCAGACGGAGATAAACCGGGGCGAGCTCTCCAGCCGACACCGTATTTCCAGCCTTTGCGGCAGCTTCTCCCAACAGCGCCACGGAGGACGCCCGCTGGAACCGGAAAGGTTCCGGAGCAAGCCGCGCACCCCAAGCCTGGAACCGCTGGTAGCAGAGTTCAGCGCCATCTCCCAAGAGCAGCAGATTCTCACCGTACTCCTGGACCTCCTGCTCCAATGCATCAATGGACAGAGCCCGGTCTTCTTGCAACCGCTGCAGCGCTCCCTCGCGCACCTGGAACACCCCATTGTAAACCTGGCCGCATCGGGCGTCCATCACAGCGCAGAGCACAGCTCCCTCACAGAAAGCACCGCCCCATGCTATGGCCTCCAAGGTGGAGACTCCCACACAGGGGATGTTGTTTGGAAAGGCAATTCCCTTCACACAGGCAACACCGATGCGCACACCGGTAAAAGATCCAGGACCGTGGGACACCGCCAGGACATCCATCTCCCCGCAGGAGCGGCCCAGAGTTTCCAGAAGTCCCTGGACCATGGGCAGAAGCGTCTGGCTGTGGGTCTGCTTGGTGTTGACATAGTACTCCCCCAACACTTTTCCATCCTCTACAACAGCTGCAGAAGCCGCAGCTGCTGAGGAGTCAATTCCCAATGTCAGCATGGCGTTCCCCCTCCTTTCCATCCGTCAATGGTGATCACTCGCTGGGATTCCTCTTCTCCCTGCTGGATATCAATGGAGATCACCTGGTCAGGCAGCGCCCCGGCTATATTTTCGCTCCACTCAATCACCAGCACGCAATCCGTATCCAAGTAGTCAAAGAAACCTGTGGAGTACAGGTCATCCCATCCGTCCACACGGTACATGTCAAAATGTTCCACCGTCAGCCTGCCCCGATACTCGTTGACCAAGGCAAAGGTGGGACTGGAAACCACATCGCCCGCTCCCAGGCCCAACACTAACCCTCTGGTGAAGGCAGTCTTTCCAGCACCCATGCCGCCGGTGAAAGCTAGAACCTCTCCGCCTTTCAAATCCTTTGCCAGCCGCTGGGCCAGGGCACAGGTCTCCTCCGGGGAATGGGTGATAAACCGCTCCGCCATATTAGAACAGGCCGTGGATGACGGCGTTGTCGTCCACATCGATCTTCTCAGCAGCAGGTACCTTGGGCAACCCGGGCATGGTCATGATATCGCCAGCATAGGCCACCACAAACCCTGCGCCGTTGGACAACCGCAGGTCCCGAATGGTGATAGTGAAGTCCGTAGGACGTCCCAACAGCTTTGCATTATCCGACAGAGAGTACTGAGTTTTGGCAATGCACACCGGCATAGAGTCGCCACCCAAAGCCTTGATATCCTTCAGGGATTTCTGAGCAACGTTTGTAAAGGTCACATCCTTGGCGCCGTAGATTTTCTGGGCAATGGCAGTGATCTTTTCCTCCACGGTGGCGTCGATGGGATAGATGGGTGCAAAATGGTTCTTTCCCTCATTCTGATCGATGACGTCGCAGATGGTCTTTGCCAGCCCCACGCCGCCTTCGCCGCCCTTGGCAAACACTTCCGACAGCGCATAGGACACGCCCAGCTCCTGGCAGCAACGGTCAATCACCTGCAGCTCGCCATCGGTGTCGGTGCCGAAACGGTTGATCGCCACGACCACCGGCACACCGAACTTCTGCATGTTCTCCACATGGGCCTTCAGGTTGACGATCCCCTTCTCCAAGGCGGGGACATTCTCCGCGGACAGCTCTGCCTTGGGCACGCCGCCATTGTATTTCAGAGCACGCACAGTGGCCACAACCACCACACAGGAGGGAGCCAGACCAGCCATACGGCACTTGATATCCATAAACTTCTCCGCACCCAGATCGGAACCGAAACCCGCCTCAGTGATGCAGTAATCTGCCAGCTTCAGCGCCAACCGGGTCGCCCGAACAGAGTTGCACCCATGGGCGATATTGGCAAAGGGGCCGCCGTGCATTATGGCGGGAGTACCCTCGATGGTCTGCACCAGATTGGGGTTGACCGCATCCCGAAGCAAAGCTGCCATGGCGCCCTGGGCTTTGATATCCCGGGCGTAAACAGGCTCACCGGCGTAGTTGTAGGCAATGAGGATATTCCCCAGGCGCTCCTTCAGGTCATTCATATCTTTGGCAAGGCAGAGAATGGCCATGACCTCGGAAGCCACAGTGATGATAAAGCCATCTTCCCGAGGCACACCGTTGATCTTGCCGCCCAGACCGATGACAATATTCCGCAAAGCCCGGTCATTCATATCCAGGCAGCGCTTAATCTGGATCCGCCGGGGATCGATCCCCAGGGTGTTTCCCTGCTGCAGATGGTTGTCCAGCATGGCGCAGCACAGGTTGTTGGCAGAGGTGATGGCGTGCATATCCCCGGTAAAATGAAGGTTGATATCCTCCATGGGCAGCACCTGGGCATACCCGCCGCCGGCTGCGCCGCCTTTGATACCGAACACAGGGCCCAAAGAGGGTTCCCGGAGGGCGATAACCGCCTTCTTGCCAATTTTGGCCATAGCCTGTCCCAAACCGGCTGTAGTGGTGGTTTTTCCCTCACCGGCAGGGGTGGGGTTGATGGCGGTCACCAGCACCAGTTTGCCGTTGGGCTTATCTGCCAGACGTGCAAAGGCACGCTCGTTAATCTTTGCTTTATACCTGCCGTAAAGCTCAAGCTCGTCCTCCTGGATGCCAAGCTCCTTGGCGATCTCCGCGATAGGCCTCAGCGTTGTGCTCTGGGCAATTTCAATGTCTGAAAGCATAGTTCCCCGTCACCTTTCTCAGCCGTTCCCGGCCATCAGTATTGGTTTGTTGAATCCTCGTATATTATAGAATATCTTCCTCCATTAGTAAAGCCCGAAACAAAAATCTTGAAGCCGCCTCGTCATTATGCTATAATTATTTGACATAATTCAAAAAACGCTGGTGCTGTACTGCTTGAGCACCGCCTGCATGTGAAAGAATAGGAATGTTATGATAAAACGCTGTTTTAAGTCCGTCTGGAACTATATTAAAAAGGCCGACATCCTTCTGTGGCTCCTGGTGGCCGCCGTTTCGGCGTACAGCCTGCTGCTCCTTCGCAGTGTGGACTCCGCCACCGGTTCCGGCTACTTCCGCACTCAGCTGTTTGCCATCCTGCTGGGTGTGGCCGGCGCCATTGTGATCTCCCTGCTGGACTACGGGGAATTGGCCAATTTCTGGTACCTGTTAGCCGGGTTTTCCATTTTCCTCATGATCTACACCGCCCTATTCGGCGAACGAGTACAGGGCAGCGGCGGTGTGGACGCCCGAGCTTGGATCAACATCGGCGGCAGAACGTTCCAATCCTCCGAGCTGGTGAAGATCTTCTTCATTCTCACCTTCTCCAAACATCTGGACACCCTGCGCAAACACGATCTCATCAACAAGCCAGCTCATGTGGTGCTTTTGGGCTGTCACGCCCTGGTGCCCATCCTTCTGTGCCAACTGCAGAAGGACACCGGCGCTGGAGTGGTGTTCTTTGCCATGTTCCTGGCTATGAGTTTGGCCGCCGGTGTTAAACTGCGGTACTTCGCCATCTTGGGAGCGGCGGTCTTGGTCGCCCTGCCGCTGCTTTGGCAGTTTGTCATGGACGACTATCAAAAACTGCGATTCATCGCCCTCTTCAATCTGGAGGATCCCGATATTCAGATGGATGCGGGATACCAGCAATATCAGGGAATGATCTCCATTGGCAGCGGCCGGTTCAACGGGCTTGGACTGTTCAACGGCAGCCGGGTGGCTGACCGAAGCATCCCCTTCCAGCAGAGCGACTACATCTTTTCCGTGGCCGGCGAAGAACTGGGGTTTGTGGGCTGTTCCCTGATCATTCTGCTGCTGTTCCTGCTGCTGGTGAAAATCATCCACGTGGCCCACTCCGCCAGAGATGACATGGGAAAGTTTGTCTGCTTCGGCTACTTCGGCATCATCGCCCTGCAGTCCATCTCCAATCTGGGCATGTGCCTGGCGCTGCTGCCCGCCATGGGTGTGACACTTCCTTTTTTCAGCGCCGGTGGTTCCTCTGCCGCCTGCATGTACTTCGGTATTGGCTTGGTTCAGAGCGTCTACATGCGCCGCAAGGACAACGATGGTCTGCGCCTAAAACGAAAAATGCCGCTGCGCTTTACCTACAGCCGCATCAAAGAACAGTAAACAATGCAACGCACCAAAAAAGCCCTCGGGAACATCCCGAGGGCTTTTATATGCTCCTATATTTTAGATTCCCTTGACAAACTCCCGGAACCTGGGCAGCATGCCGATCTTGTCCGGGGTGTGGGGCGGCATCTGAAGGATGTCATAGCCGGGCAGGTTATTGCCCTCCACAAACACGGGACCATCCGGCGTGATCGCCACATCCCAGCCCACATAGCGCATCTGAGGCACAATCTGCGCTGCCTCCAAGCACATGGCTTTGGACTCCTCCCAGTAGGGAATGGCAAAGCCCTGAATCTTGGTGTGGGTCCGAGGATGCTCCGTATAGGTGTGCCGCGCCTTATCATAGGCGGGATACTGGATAACGCCCTTCTCCAAATCAATGGGGGCAAACATGCCGCCGGAGTGAAGGTTGTCCACAGGCCGGTCGCTGTTGCCAATGCGGATGTGGGCATAGACAATATGAGGGCCAGTCTCATTTAAGATGGTGACAATCCGCAAGGTGTTGATGGAACTGGAGTTCAGCTGATTCAGCTGAGGATGCTGCTGAAGCACATCCTCCACCACCCCGACATGATCTGCCTTCAGCTGGTCGTACATGGCGTCCAGTGTGGGGAAATCCTTCTTGAACAGCTTCTCCACCCCTTTGCCGCCGCTGGCGGAGTCGGGCTTGACCATTACAGCATCTCGGTCCGCCATAAAGGAGGCAAATTCCTCCTTGGTAGCCTTGGAAAAGTCCAGCCACTGACGGCCAATATACTTGGCAAATTTCTGGTAAAATTCGCTTTTGTTGTCAAAGAAATGATAGTACTCCCGATTGTTGAGCAGGGCGACTAACGTATTGTTGACACTGCGGGTGATGTAGGTTGCCCGCTGGGCGTCAGTCAAGTTGTAGAACTCGCAGAGCAGGTAGTCATTGAAGCCCGCGCCGTATTTCATGCCGCACTTTACCACGTCTGCCAGAATTCCCACGGAATTCTTTCCGGTAATCTTGTGAACCTTTCCCACGGTGCGGAACAGCTCTCCGTAGTCCATATGAGCTACACAGCTCATCAGATACTTTACCTTTCCCATGTTCAGCCTCCTCCTTACCGTTTCTTTCCGCCGGAACTCCGGGGAGTTTCTTCCTCCAGCTGAAGCTCTCCTTCATCGGTGATGCGAAGGGTGCTGCCAGCCTTTGCGCCTTTGGGCAACTCGCCCAGCTCAATGGCAAAAAACTTCTTCTCACTGTCCGTGCAAATGGCATACTTGCCGTCCAAACGGTCGATCACAAGCTGTTTCATGGATCCTCTATCCTTTCCAGTGTGTTATGATATTCACTCCACAGGGAGAGCTGTTCCCCATCCCAGGAGAACACCAGATCCCCGTCCGTATCCGTTCGATATATTTCTGCGCCTGCCTCCTCCAGCCGAGAGAGGGTCTCCTCCCGGGGAAGCCGGCTGTTGTCAGGTCCCACTGAGATCACTGCAAACTTTGGAGTCACTGCCTCCAGAAACCGCTGGGAGCAGGAACTTGCACTGCCGTGGTGAGGCACTTTCAGCAAGTCCACGTCCAAATCTGCCCCGGACTTGACCAAATCCAGCTCCGCGCCGGACTCAATGTCCCCACAGAACAACGCGGAGAATCCCTCATAGTCCATCCGCAGCACCAAGGAGCAATTGTTGCTGTCCTCATACTCCTTCAGCGGTCCCAACACCTGAAGCTCCATTCCCCCCAGGGTGAGGGTGTCCCCAGAAAGCACTTGGCGCACGGGGACAGAATTCTCCACGGCGGCCTCCTCCAGATTTTGGAACTCCAGGGATTGAAGCATCTCTTCAGGCCACGGGTAAATCACCAGCTCCCCCACAGGAAGTTCCTCCAACACTTGGGCCACTCCGCCTGTGTGATCGCTGTCCGGATGGGAGGCGATCACGCAGTCTAAGTATTTCACGCCCATGCGCAGAAGATAATCCACCACCCTGTCTCCAGAAGCATAAGTGCCTGCGTCCAACAGGGCGGTCTTTCCCTCACAACGGAGCACCATGGCATCTGCCTTGCCCACGTCAATAACATGGATCTCCAGCGGCGCCGTCTCCACCGGCCCTTGAAAACCCGACAGCCGGTACAGCCTGTCCACCACCTGCTGTCCCATGGGTGTCAGGCAAACTATGACCAGCAGAATCACCACCAGCAGCCCCAGCTTTTCCAGCCGGGCTCGAAGCTTTTTGCTCCGCCGCACATGGAGAGCTTCCCGCCAGGACATTTATTCTTCCTCGTTGGAGGAACCACTCTTCTGCATGTTGCGCTCCATCCATTGGGCATAGGTCATCAGCACTTGACGGGGCTTGGACCCTTCATGGGGCCCCACCACACCCAACTGCTCCATCTCGTCAATGAGCCGTCCCGCTCTGGCATATCCCAGACGCAGCCGCCTCTGCAGCAGCGATGTGGATGCCTGTCCAGCTTCCACCACGCACTTGATGGCCTCGTCAATCATGGGGTCTCCCCCACCTTCGTTATCACCGCTGTCATCGCCCTTGGACTCGCTGGCAGCATTGCGCTCGATCTCCTCAATGACCTTCTTGTCGTAGTCCATGGTCTTGGTCTTCTTGACAAACTCCACAATGGAGGAGATCTCCTCATCTGTGACAAAGCAGCCCTGAACTCGAAGGGGCTTTGTGGCGCCCACCGGCGCAAACAGCATATCGCCGTTTCCCAGCAGCTTTTCCGCTCCGCCCGCATCCAAAATCGTGCGGGAATCCACTGCATTGGAAACGGTCAAGGCGATCCGGCTGGGAATATTGGCCTTGATCAAACCGGTCACCACGTCCACAGAGGGACGCTGGGTGGCCACCACCAAATGCATCCCGGCAGCGCGAGCCAGCTGAGCCAACCGGCAGATGGAATCCTCCACTTCCTTGGGGGCTGCCATCATCAAATCCGCCAGCTCGTCGATGATAATGACAATCTGAGGCATGGCAGGCATGGGCTGGCCGTTTTCATCCTGGTAATTCTGGGACTCCGCCAAAGCATTATAGCCCTTCAAATTACGGACATTGCACTCGGAGAAAATCTTATAGCGCTTCATCATCTCTGAGACAGCCCAGCCCAGGGCTCCGGAAGCCTTTCGGGGATCCGTCACCACAGGCACCAGCATGTGGGGCATTCCGTTATACTCTGTCAATTCCACTGCCTTGGGGTCAATCATCAAGAAACGCACCTCATCGGGCGTGGCTTTATAGAGCATGCTGATAATCAGAGAGTTGATGCACACGGACTTACCGGAACCCGTGGTACCGGCAATTAACAAGTGGGGCATCTTTGCCAGGTCCGCGATGACTGGCTGTCCGGCGATATCCCTGCCCAGCGCCACAGAAAGCTTGCTCTTGGAGGACTGGAAGGAATTGGATTCCACCAGTTCCCGCATGCGCACGGTGCTCCTGGACTTATTGGGCACCTCGATACCCACCGCCGCCTTGCCCGGAATGGGAGCCTCAATACGCACTCCCGTGGCGGCTAGATTCAGAGCCAAGTCATCGGAGAGGTTGGTGATCTTACTGATTTTTACTCCGGCTGCCGGCTGGATCTCATACCGGGTGACTGCAGGGCCCCGGCAGATGTCCAGGATCTTTGTCTGCACGCCGAAGCTCTTCAGCGTATCCACCAGGATCCGTCCGTTGGTCTGGAGTTCTTCCGTCTCCTGAGAGGGATTTCCCTGAGGACTGACCGCCAACATGCTCACCGGTGGGAAGCAGTAGGTCTTGGCAGGATCCGCTGCCTGATACAGTGCCTGCTGGGCCGGCGTGGCCTCTTTCCGGTCGTTCTGCTCTTTCTGCTCCATGAACTTTGTGGTCAGTTCCCGTACCTCATCGGGCACGGGAGGCTTCTCACTGGGCTGCCCCAAAGAAGACGCAGATACAGCAGCTGCTTCCTTTGGCTGAGGAGAGCGTACCGTCTCCACAGGAGGCAGCGGAATGTGCATTTCCTCAATCTCTTCCAGAGCCCGTTCCAGCGCCTGAGTGCCCTCTTCCACCTGTTTCTCCGCAGGGGACGGCTGCTCTTGGGGAACTGCCACTGCGGAAACCGGCTCAGCAGCAGGTTGCTCAGCAGTTTCCAGCTTTCTGGGCTGGGGGGACTCCTCCATGCCAAAGGCAGCCTTTAGCCGCTCCAGCTTCTCGTTCTTTTGCGGAGCTTTCTTTTTCTCCGGAGGCGGCTGGAACAATCCCGCCGGAGTGTCCGCACGCACGGGATGTGCGGGCATCTGGTCTTCCAAGGGGACGTCGATTTGCGCATCGCGCTCCAGAATCATACGCTCCTCCTCCCGACGGAGACGGGCACTCTCCAGCCCTTCGCTGACCATATCCACAGGCCGCTTAATGGTGCGGAACAGTCCTACCAGGGTGGTTCCAGTGAGAATCATCACCGCCACAAAAAGCAGCAGAACAATGATGATTCTTGCCCCTACCTGGCCCGCAGCCCGGACCAAGGGCAGGCCCAAAAGCCCACCGACCACTCCGCCGGCCGTTCCGGAATTCTCTGTATACAAATGGACTATGTACTGCCAGAAGTTCAACCCACTGGGAATCTTCTGGGAGCCAAAGATAAAGCCGGTGGCACAGAACAACACAATGACCGCCACGGTCATCCAAACCTTGCCGCCGATGGAACCTCTGGGTTTCTCCATGGCGGTGATCACCGCCACATAGATCATCAAAACAGGCCACAGCAACGCCCAGCTTCCAAACAGTCCCAAAATGGCATTGTGAGCCCAATGCCACAAGTTGTCACCGGGAATCAGCACCAGACACCCCAGCAAAATTGCACAGGCAAACAGCACCACCGCTCGGATTTGATTCTTCTGCCGGATGGCCTCCGCAGTCAGGTGCGTATCCTGCTGGCGCTTTCCCCCCCGGGAGTTGGTGGAACTCTTTCTAGTACTTCTCGTGGAAGAGGCCGGCGGGGTCCTCTTGGATGCCGGCTTCTTCTTTGTGGAAGATGTGTTCTTTTTTGCGTTCGCGGGCAAACTTCTCCCTCCGATCTCCCATACCTTTCTTTTTTCAACAAATGCCTCTTACAAAGGCATACCGGTAAACAAGTTGTTCCCAGTGATATGTTCAATGATGCCGATCACCACTACCAGGAACCCTACAATCAACGTATAGAAGGCAAAGATGTGCAGTTTATTGGTGGTGACAATCCACTTGAGCAGCTTGATGGCCAAAAAGCCCACCACAGCGGACGTGACCACACCAGCGATCAAGGGACCAGCCCCAACAGCGCCAGCCTGATCCCCCATATCCAACACGGAAACCAAGGCCGCTGCAGCAATGGAGGGGATCCCCAGCACAAAGGAATAATCCAACGCTGTCTGCTGATTGATCCCCCGCAGCAGTCCCACGGACAAGGTGGAACCCGACCGGGAGAGCCCGGGAAACACGGCGGCGATGCACTGAGTGATACCAATCAATATTGCATCCACCGTGTGGATTTTTTTCCGGCCATTGCTCTTGACCAAATGTCCGGAAGCATCCTTGCGTCGATGGGTCTCCTTCACCCGCTTATTGGCGGCGATTCCCGAAAAAAGCAGCGCACTGGTGGCCAGAAGCGCCAGACCCTCCACCACAATGTCCGAATCAGAACCCAGGTAGTCAGAGAGGCCTTTCACATCCAGCCCTGTACCGGGGATGGGCAAAAATAGCAGGAACAGCGGCAAAAGACCGATTACCAGCATGAACAGCAGGCGCCGGTCTCGGTTCATCTCGCTCCATTTGAACTGCCCATGAGCGATGTCCACGCAAAGAGAGCCAAACTCCTTGATCAGCCTCCAGATCAGCTGGCGGTACACGAACACCACCGCGATCAGCGTGCCCAGGTGAAGCATCACATCGAACAGGATGCCCGGCAGTTCAATGCCAAAGACGTGCTTGGAAATGGACAGGTGTCCACTGCTGGACACGGGCAGGAATTCCGTGGCGCCTTGGATAATCCCCTGGATGATGGCTTCAAAAATGGTCATAAATCTCCTCCTATGTAACGGCGGGGACCCCGCCGGATTGTCACTCTGTTTTTTTCTTCTTAGGGACAGCACGCTTGCGCCGCCGTTCCCGGTCGATCATCTTGCTCAGGCAGTCCATAGCGTCTGAAAGGGAACCCAAAGAATCAATCAGACCCTCTTCCACTGCGGCCGGTCCGTCCAGAACCGTGCCCACATCCATCACCAGTTCCTTGGTGTTCATGGCTAGGCGCAGAAACCGCTCCTTGGTCATATTGGAGTTTTGGGTGACGAATTTGGTGATTCGATCCTGCATCCGCTGAAAATACTCCAACGTCTGAGGAATCCCCAAAACCAGCCCGTTCATCCGCACGGGATGGATGGTCATGGAGGCAGATTCCGCGATGAAGGACCGCTTTGCCGCCACCGCCAAGGGAACTCCAATGGAGTGTCCCCCGCCCAACACCAGGGACACCGTGGGCTTCTTCATGCCGGCCACCAGCTCCGCCAGGGCCAAGCCAGCCTCCACGTCGCCGCCTACCGTGTTCAGCAGCATCAGCAGGCCGTCGATCTGAGGATCTTCCTCCACCGCCACGATCTGCGGAATCACATGCTCGTACTTTGTGGTCTTGTTTTGGGAGGGCAGAATATAGTGCCCTTCAATCTGCCCAATGATGGTCAGACAGTGAATGGTCCGCCCATTGCATCGAGTTGTCACAGAGCCATCCTGGATCAAAGGGTGCCCATCTGCGGGAAGCTCCTCACCCCGGTTCTCCGGCTCAGCCTCCTCCAGCTCATTGAGCGGGCGGCGTTTCTTGGTCTCATCCTTTTTCATGGCAGCATCCTCCTTTACAGTGGATAGTCTGCCAGAAAAGCACCGCAATCATACAGCGGCCGAGAAAATCGCCTTCCCATAGCGATACTTTTTTATTATACCATTGGATCGCTTTCAGGGCAAGTCAAAAGCGCTCCTTTTCTTTTGCGGGTCTTCCCCAACCCGGCACCACTGGGCTCCTTACAAAATCCCGGGACATTCTCCTCAAGGGAATTGGATTTGAAAGTTACTCCTATAATTCTTGCAAATTCCTGTCAAGAGACAGCCGTTTTTTATTTGCCTATCCTCCCCAATGGTGCTATAATTGAATCCATCATTTTGGGTTTAGGAGTGGGTGCTTTATGATGGACAGTTTGATCCTGTCCCTGGAAATCGTTCTGCCGCTGTTCCTTTTGATGGCTGTGGGTTACATCATCAAATTAACCGGTCTGATGAACGAGACTTCCGTCAAGCAGGTGAATAAGGTGATCTTTAAGATCTTCCTGCCCCTGCTGGTGTTCTGCAACATCTATAATACCAAGTTGGCTGAGAGTTTCAACTCCCATCTGCTGCTCTACGCTGTGGCAGGTGTGCTGATTCAATTTGTGCTCTCCCTCTGTCTGGCCATCCTCTTGGAAAAGGACAACTCCCGGCGGGGTGTGATGCTTCAGGGCATGTTCCGCAGCAACTTTGTGCTGTTCGGCATTCCCATCAGCACGGCGCTCTTCGGTGAGACCGCCGCGGGACTGGCTTCCATCCTCATCGCGGTGATCATCCCCATGTACAATGTGCTGGCGGTGGTCTCCCTGGAGGTGTTTAACGGCAAAAAGCCAAACATTGGTAAAATCCTCGTCGGCATCATCACAAACCCCTTGATCATCGGTTCAGTGCTGGGCATCCTCTTTACGGTATTCCAGATTCCCCTGCCCACTCCTCTCTATGACACCATGGAGGATTTGGCCGGGATCGCCACGCCTTTGGCCTTTGTCGTTCTGGGCGCTTCCTTCAGTTTCGGGGATGTTGGACGCTACATCAAGGAGACTTTGATTGTTCTATCTGCAAAGCTGCTGGTCTTCCCTGCGCTTTTTTTGGGTATTGCCCTGCTGTTGGGGTTCCAGGGAGCTCCGCTGGCAGTGTTGTTGACCGTGTTCGGCGCTCCCATTGCGGTTTCCTCCTTCACCATGGCTCAACAGATGGGTGGAGACGATAAACTCGCCGGACAGCTGGTGGTGTTTAGTTCCATCTTCTCTATCGGCACCATGTTCCTTTTGATTTTCATTTTGAAGGAATTGGCCTTCCTTTAAGCAAAGCTTCCTGGGCTTCCCAGGGGGAAAAACGTGACAAAATATTGACAGAGTGCCCTTTTTCAGCGATAATACATCTTAGAGTTTCATCGATTTGACACAGAAAAGCTCTTCTATATTCAATCCAGGACAAGGAGGATCTTCATGGGCAAGACAATCGCACAGAAAATCATCGCGGACCATCTGGTCAGCGGCGAGATGAAGGTGGGCGAGGATATCGGCCTGCGCATCGACCAGACCTTGACTCAGGACGCCACGGGAACTATGGCTTATCTGCAGTTTGAGGCCATGGGGGTGCCTCGGGTAAAGACAGAGCGCAGCGTGGCCTACATCGACCACAACACCCTGCAGAGCGGCTTCGAAAACGCCGACGACCACCGGTACATCCAGTCCGTGGCAAAAAAACACGGCATCTACTACTCCCGGCCCGGCAACGGCATCTGCCATCAGGTCCACCTGGAGCGCTTTGGAATCCCCGGCAAAACCTTGATTGGCTCTGACAGCCACACGCCCACCGGCGGCGGCATCGGTATGCTGGCTTTCGGCGCCGGCGGTCTGGATGTGGCTGTGGCCATGGGCGGCGGCGAATACCATATCAATATGCCCAAGATGACCAAAATCAACCTCACCGGCAAGCTCTCTCCCTGGGTTTCCGCCAAGGATGTGATCCTGGAGGTTCTCCGGCGCATGAGCGTCAAGGGCGGTGTCGGCAAGATCATTGAATACGGCGGCAAGGGTATCATGACCCTGTCCGTACCGGAGCGGGCCACCATCACCAACATGGGCACCGAGCTGGGAGCCACCACCTCCATCTTCCCCTCCGACGAGATCACTCGCCGGTTCCTGGAGGCCCAGGGCCGGGGCGACTGCTGGAAAGAACTGAAATCCGACGAGGACGCCGTCTACGACGAAATCATCGACATCGATCTCTCCACCCTGGAGCCCTTGGCCGCATGTCCCCACAGCCCCGACGCGGTGAAATCCGTCACCGAGCTGGGTCCCATCCACATTGACCAGTGCTGCATCGGCTCCTGCACCAACTCCTCCTACCTGGATATGATGCGGGTGGCCTCCATCCTCAAGGGCCGCACCGTTCATCCTGACGTGAGCCTGACCATTGGCTGCGGCTCCAAGCAGGTGTACAACATGCTGGCCCTCAACGGCGCCCTGGCTGACATGATCGCTGCCGGCGCCCGAATCCTGGAATGTGCCTGCGGTCCCTGCATTGGCATGGGTCAGTCTCCCAATTCCGGCGGCGTTTCCCTGCGGACCTTCAACCGAAACTTTGAGGGACGTAGCGGCACTGCCGACGCTCAGGTCTACCTGGTGAGCCCTGAGACTGCTGCCGCCTCCGCGCTGGCCGGCGTGCTCACCGATCCCCGCACTTTGGGTGAGGAGAGCGAAATCTCCATGCCCGAAGAGTTTCTCATCAACGACAACATGGTGGAGCCTCCTGTGGCGGAAGCCCTAATGGAGACTGTGGAAATCCAGCGCGGCCCCAACATCAAGCCCTTCCCCATCTCCGAGCCGCTGCCCGATGTCATCGAGAAAAAGGCCATCCTCAAAGTGGGCGACAACATCACCACCGACCACATCATGCCTGCGGGCTCCAAGATTCTGCCCTATCGCTCCAATGTGCCTTACCTGTCCCAGTTCTGCTTTGCCGTCTGTGACAAGGAGTTCCCCGAGCGCTGCAAGAAAGAGGGCGGCGGCATTGTGATCGGCGGCTCCAACTACGGCCAGGGTTCCTCCAGAGAGCACGCCGCCTTGGTACCCCTGTATTTGGGGGTCAAGGCAGTGGTGGCCAAGTCCTATGCCCGCATCCACTGCGCAAACCTGGCCAACATGGGTTTGATTCCCCTGCAGTTTGTGGATGAGGCCGACTATGACCGCATCGATCAGATGGATGACCTGCGTCTGCCCCGCATCAAGGAAGAGCTGGAGCAGGGCAACCAGGTGACCCTGGAAGACGTGACCAAGGGCATCACCATCCAGGTGGAAGCACAGCTGACAAAACGTCAGCGGGCGATGGTGATTGCTGGCGGCTTGCTCAACTATACAAAAGGCAAGGCGGAATGATTCTTACATAAAGGAGAGAACGGCTATGGCAGAGATGAAAAAAATCCCCATGAAAACGCCTTTGGTGGAGATGGATGGCGACGAGATGACCCGTGTGATCTGGAAGATGATCAAGGACATCCTTCTCCTCCCCTACGTGGATCTCAATACCGAATATTACGACCTTGGCCTGGAGAACCGGGACAAGACCAACGACCAGGTGACTGTGGATTCCGCCATGGCCACCAAGAAATACGGGGTGGCTGTCAAGTGCGCCACCATCACCCCCAACGCCGCCCGCGTAGAGGAATACCACCTCAAGGAGATGTGGAAATCCCCCAACGGCACCATCCGTGCTATTCTGGACGGCACCGTGTTCCGCACCCCCATCCTGGTGCGGGGCATCACCCCCTTCATCCCCGGCTGGAAAAAGCCCATCACCATTGCCCGTCACGCTTACGGCGATGTGTACAAGAACACGGAAGCTCAGGTTCCTGCCGGTGCAAAAACAGAGCTGCTGGTCACCAAGGCCGACGGAACCGAGGAGAAATACCTGATTCATCAGTTTGACGGCCCCGGCATCATCCAGGGCATCCACAATACGGACAAGAGCATCGAAAGCTTTGCACGCTCCTGCTTCAACTTCGCACTGGATTCCAAGCAGGATCTGTGGTTTGCCACCAAGGATACCATCTCGAAAAAGTACGATCACCGCTTCAAGGATATTTTCCAGGAGATCTACGACAAGGAGTATGCTGAGAAGTTCCAGAAGGCCGGCATTGAGTACTTCTACACTCTCATTGACGACGCTGTAGCCCGCGTCATCCGCAGCGAGGGCGGCTACATCTGGGCCTGCAAGAACTATGACGGCGACGTGATGAGCGACATGGTGGCCACAGCCTTCGGCTCCCTGGCCATGATGACCTCCGTGCTGGTGGCTCCCGATGGGACCTGCGAGTACGAAGCAGCCCATGGCACTGTGCAGCGCCACTATTACAAGTACTTGAAGGGAGAAACCACCTCCACCAACTCCGTGGCAACCATCTTTGCCTGGACCGGTGCACTGCGCAAGCGGGGCGAGCTGGACAACAACGAAGCTCTGGTAGACTTCGCCAACAAGCTGGAAGCCGCCACAATCGCCACCATTGAGGGCGGCGTCATGACCGGGGATCTGGCTGCTATGTCCACCCTCCCCAACATTCAAAAGGCCGATACCGAGGGATTCCTCCGGGCCATTGACGAAAATCTCCGGCAGATGCTGTGATCCGCTCTTAAAATTTGTTCGACAGGAAGTAACCATACATGAATCCAAAAAAACAGAACGTCTCCATGTCGGTGATCCGCCGCCTGCCCCGGTATTACCGCTTTCTAAGCGAATTGGGCAAGAAGGGCGAGACCCGCATCTCCTCCAAGGAGCTCTCCCAAAAGATGGGCTTCACCGCCTCTCAGATCCGCCAGGACTTCAACTGCTTCGGCGGTTTTGGGCAGCAAGGGTACGGTTATAATGTGCCTCAGCTCTGTGGGGAAATTGAAAAAATCCTGGGAATTCAAAAGAAATATCCCTGTATTCTCATCGGCGCAGGCAACCTGGGCAAGGCCATCGCCGGCCACATGCCCTTTGAACAGTTGGGCTTCTCCTTGATCGGCGTGTTTGACAACGCCAAACGCGTCATCGGCGGGAAGATCAACGGTCTGGAAATCCTGGATTACGCCGATGTGGAATCCTTTTACCAGGAACACCATCCCATGATGGCCATCCTCTGCATCCCCCAGGAACAGGTGGAGGCAGTCTCTGACAAGCTCTACGGCTTGGGGATCCGCTTCTTCTGGAACTTCAGCCATGATGACATCACCATGAAGCATCCCGATGCCATTGTGGAGAATGTCCACATGAATGACAGCATGATGATCCTTTCCTACAAGCTCTCTCAAGCCCAGGAGGAACAGGTATCCTCCCAAGACGAAGGGTAAAATAAGAATCCAACAAAAAACCCCGGAGAGGAATTCTCCGGGGTTTTTGCTGTTTTTATTTCTCAGATCAGCCTTCGTAGGGCACAATCTCTACAGATTGGATCACCATGTCCTCCACAGGCTTATCGCTGCTGTCGGTGTCCACTTGAGAGAGGGTGTAGACATTCTCCATTCCCTCAAATACCTGGGCAAATACTGTGTGCCCAGTTCCAGCGGTGGAGTAGTAACCGTCCAAGGAAGGATTGCCGCCCTGCTCCTCATAGAGCTTCTTCAGCTTGTCATTGACCTTACTCATATCCACCGTGTTGACTCCCATGGCATCGTATGCCTCGGCATTCTCCTTGTACTGGTCATACACCTGCTGGAAGTAATCCCAGTCAGAAGTCATCCCGCCAGTGGCATTGATGAAGAACTGGCTACCATTGGTATTGGCGCCGGAGTTTGCCATGGATACAGCTCCGTCAATGTTCAGCAGGTTTTTGTTGAACTCATCGGCAAACGCGCTGCCCCAGACGCTCTCCCCGCCAGTGCCGTTCCCGTTGGGATCGCCGCCCTGGATCATAAAGTTTTCAATCACCCGATGGAAGGTCAAGCCGTTGTAATAGCCCTGCAATGCGTGGAGCTTGAAATTGTACACTGCTTTGGGAGCCTCATCCGGGAAAAAGCGCAGCTTGATCACCTCGCCGGTCTCCATGGTGATTACGGCAATCTCTTCGCCCTCTTCAGGCATTTCCAGCTGATAGCCTATCTGCTTGCCGTTGTCCTTGGGGGTCAGCTCATCCTGGGAGACCAGGGTGTCCTCCGTCCCGATCACTGTGGCGGCGGGACTCGCCTGACCGGAATCGCCGCAGGCACACAGCAGGCAGGCACACAGCAGGGCACTGAGCCCCGCCAGGATCTTATGCTTCATGTTGGTCAATTCCTTTCTTTTGAAAGATGTGTCGCGTATCATTTTACCCTATGGCCGGGAAATATGCAACCTCTCCCCCGCATTTTCCCAGGAGCACCGCCATATAGATGTTTGTACCACTACACAGGAAGGGCCGGGAGCCCAGAGAAAGGAAGAACGGAAAATGCGGTTTCATCCAGAAGGACATCTGCTAGACACCTTTGAGAACCGGGCTTCGCTGCAGACGCCCGCTTCCTTGGCGGAGGCTATGCGGGACGGGAAGATCCTGGAGGCCAAAGCCTCCATGTGTGACAGCAAGCACAATCTGATTGTGGACTTGAAATTCATGCGGGGACTGATCCCCCGGGAAGAGGGCGCCCTGGGCATCCGGGAGGGCACCGTGCGGGATATCGCCATTCTCTCCCGAGTAAACCGGCCAGTATGCTTCGTGGTGCAGGATTTCATCCGGGACGAATACGGCAGGATCACTGCGCTGCTCTCCCGCCGGGCAGCCCAGGAGAAGTGTCGGGAAGAATTCATCTGCGCCCTCTCCCCCGGGGATGTCATCGACGCCAGGGTCACTCACATTGAGCCCTTTGGGGTATTCGCGGACATCGGATGCGGCATTGTCTCCCTGCTGCCCATCGACTCCATCTCAGTCTCCCGCATCGAACATCCCCGGGAGCGGTTTTTGGTAGGGATGGACATACGAGCTGTGGTGAAAAGCCGAGAGCGCAGCCGGGTCACGTTGACCCACAAGGAGCTGCTGGGCACCTGGGAGGAAAACGCCAAGAAATTCCGCCCCGGGGAAACCGTGGGCGGGATTATCCGCAGCGTGGAAAGTTACGGCGTCTTTGTGGAGCTGACCCCCAACCTGGCCGGCTTAGCCGAAATCAAGGAAAACATCTACCCCGGGCAGCAGGCCAGCGTCTTTATCAAGAGTATTCTCCCCACTAGAATGAAAGTGAAGCTGATCATTATCGAAACCTTCGACCCGGAGCCCAAGCGCCCTGCTCCACCGGAATACTTTTTCCACGGGGATCATATGGATGAATTCATCTACTCCCCACCCCAATGTGAGAAACATATTGTCACCTGTTTCAAACGGTAACACGCAAAAAGCGCCCGGTCCAGGGAACCCCAGACCGGGCGCTTTCTTTACGTTATGGATTATTGATCTTGTTCAGAGGGATGCTGTTCCTCTTTTGCGGGAGACTCCTGAGAAGAAGTTTTCTGGGCAGGCTCAAAGGTGAACTTGTCATCGCGGTAATCGCAGCAATAGGACTTATTGGCAGTGACCGCGCCTTCCAGCATCTTCTCCGAGATGGGATCCTCCACCTGGTTCTGAATCACTCTGCGCAAAGGCCGGGCACCGTAGTTGGGATCGTACCCCTTATCCGCCACTGCTGCCACAGCCGCATCGGTGAAGTCCATCTTGATATCCATCTCCTCCAACTTGCGCTGCAGGGTGGAGAGCATCTTCCGGGCGATCTTCTGGGTGTCCTCTTTGGTCAGCTTGTGGAACACGATGATGTCATCCACACGGTTCAGGAACTCCGGCCGGAACAGAGCTTTCAGCTCGCCCATGACCAGCTCCTTGGTCTTCTCAAAGTCGGCCTCTTCAACGGCAGCCTGAGAATCCTCCTGGCTGAAGCCAAGGCTCTTCTGCTTTTCCGTGATGAGTCGGGCGCCCACGTTGGACGTCATGATAATTACGGTGTTTTTAAAGTCCACGGTCTTGCCCTGAGAATCGGTGACACGTCCATCCTCCAAAATCTGAAGCAGGATGTTGAACACATCCGGGTGGGCCTTTTCAATCTCATCAAACAACACCACGGAGTAGGGCTTTGTCCGCACAGCCTCGGTCAGCTGGCCACCTTCATCATAGCCCACATATCCGGGAGGGGAACCCACCAGACGGGACACTGTGTGCTTCTCCATGTACTCAGACATGTCGAAACGCACCATGGCTTTCTCATCGCCGAACATGGCCTCAGCCAGAGCTTTGCACAGCTCCGTCTTGCCCACGCCGGTGGGGCCCAAGAAGATGAAGGACCCGATAGGACGGTTCTTATCCTTCAAGCCCACACGGCCCCGACGAATGGCCTTGGCAATGGCGGAGACAGCCTCCTCCTGGCCAATGACCCGCTTGTGCAGCGTGTCCTCCAGGCGCAGCAGCCGCTGGCTTTCCTCCTCGGTCAGCTGGGACACCGGCACACCGGTCCACATGGACACGATATCTGCAATATCCCCGGGCACCACAACACTGTTGCTCCGCTCGTTCTTGGCAGACCACTCGTCCTTGGCCCGCTCCAGTTTCTCCTGAAGTTCCTTTTCCTTATCGCGCAGGGACGCGGCACGCTCAAAGTCCTGGGCGTTCACAGCCGCAGCCTTGTCGATCTCAATCTCCTTTACCTGCTTCTCCAAATCTTGCAGATCCGCAGGCGCGGTGAAGGTGCGCAGCCGCACACGAGAGGCGGCCTCATCAATCAGGTCAATGGCCTTATCGGGAAGGTACCGGTCCGCAATGTAGCGAGCAGACAGCTTTACGGCGGCATCAATGGCTTCATCGGTAATGGTCACCTTGTGGTGAGCCTCATAGCGATCCTTCAAGCCTTTCAGAATCTGGACAGCCTCTTCCTCGGAGGGCTCCCCCACCATGACAGGCTGGAACCGACGCTCCAAGGCGGCATCCTTTTCAATGTGCTTGCGGTACTCGTTGATGGTGGTGGCGCCGATCACCTGGAAATCGCCCCTTGCCAGGGCGGGCTTCAGAATATTGGCGGCATCCGCCGAGCCCTCCGCAGCACCGGCACCGATAATGGTGTGCAGCTCATCGATAAAGAGGATGATATTGCCATCGGCCTTGACTTCGTCAATAGCGGACTTGATCCGCTCCTCAAAATCACCCCGGTACTTGGTGCCGGCCACCATGCCGGTCAGGTCCAGAGAGATCAGCCGCTTATTCTTCAGCAGCTCGGGCACCTCTCCAGCCTGAATCTTCAGAGCCAGCCCTTCCGCCACGGCGGTCTTGCCCACACCGGGTTCACCGATAAGGACAGGGTTGTTCTTGGTACGGCGGCACAGGATCTGAATGACACGCTCGATCTCATTGTGCCGGCCAATCACAGGGTCAATCTTATTCTGAGCCGCCAGCTTGGTCAGGTCACGGCCAAACTGCTCCAGCGCCTTTCCGTTGCCCTGCTGGGAATCCTCCCCGCTGCCGGGCCTTGCCTCACTCTGCTTGGGAAAGCTGGTATTGTTGAGCATGGAGGACAGCTCCCCAAGGATCTGCCGGGGATCCGCCCCCAGAATCTCCAGAAACCTCATGGCGTAGCTCTGACCATCTTCAATGATGGCGATGAGCAGGTGCTCGGTGCCAACGTAGGCGTTGTGCAGCTGGGCTCCTGCCACAGCGGCCACCTGGAGAATTCTCTTGGTACGGGGGGTGAAATCCTCCGGCGAAAGGGAGGTGGGCTCCCCAGTGCCGATGCGCTCCACGATGAGCTTCTCATAGTTCTCGGCAGTGACGCCCAACTTATTCAAAACCGTATACGCCACGCCGGAACCCTCTTTCAGAAGTCCCAGCATCACGTGTTCGCTGCCCACATAATCATGACCCAGCTCCTGGGCAGAGGAAATGGCCAGGTTCATGGCATTGTTTGCTTTTTCAGTAAATCCTTTGAAACGGTAAGTCATACACACTCACTCCTTGATCTTGGCGCAGACCTCTCGGACCATATCGGCCCGGAGGACATCACGCTGATTTTGATCCAATTGCTTGCCGGATTTGGCCATCAGGGTGGCGGGCTGGACATTGACCATCAGAGCATTGAGCTCCTCTGTGTTCAACCCCTTCAGCAGCCCGGTGGACAGTCCCAAGCGAATCAGAGACAGCAGCTCCATGAATTCGCTGCTGGAAAGCACACGGGCGGATTTTAAGGTGCCCGCGGCGCGATCTATCTTATCTTGCCAGGTGATGGATTCACTCATCTGGCTTCTGGCTTTGCGCTCCTCCTCCATCAGCTGGACAGTGATGGAGCGCAGATTCTCAACGGCCTCGCTTTCGCTGAGGCCCAAAGTAATTTGATTGGACAGCTGATACAGAGCCCCCACAATCTGGCTGCCCTCTCCGTAAGTACCCCGCAGGGTCAGCCCCAGCTTGGAGAGGTTGGAGGAGATCCTGGGCATGGCGCCGTTCTCCGTCAGGGCGGGCAGGTGCAGCATCACCGAGGCACGCATTCCCGTGCCCAGATTGGTGGGACACTGGGTCAAGTAACCAAACTCCGGATCGTAAGCAAAGTCCAGAGACTCACTGAGCAGGGTGTCGATGCGGTCGGCGGTCTCCGCCGCTTCCTTCAGGGACATGCCCTCCCGCAGCACCTGGATGCGCAGATGATCCTCTTCGTTGATCATGATGGAGATGCTCTCGTCCTCCGAGATCAGCACCGCCTTGCCCCGCCGGTCGGAGATAAACTCCGGGCTGACAATGTGGCGCTCCACCAAGGAGACGGCCTCCTCTTCCGAAGCGCTCTCCAGAGGCAGGAACCGGAATTCCTTGGACAGGATGCTGTTGCCGGAAAGGAGCGCATCCTTCACCTTCTGCTCCACGGCCTCCCTCTGCTTGACGGTGGCCCTGGCTGGGAAGGGATACTGCTTCAAGTTCCTGGCAAGCCGGACACGGGTACTGCAGACCACATCACTGCAGCTGCCTGCCTTTTCATACCATTTTGCCGTTTCAGTCATGGTTCTCCATCTCCTTGATCTGGTCCCGCAGTACGGCGGCCTGTTCAAAATCTTCGTTGGCAATGGCCTGCTTCAGCAGGCGCTTCTTTTCCTCCAGAGGGGACTCCTGCACCGGCATCATCTGGTGTTCTCCCGCAGCAATCCGCAATGCCGAGCCTCCGGGGACCTTCCCCTTGTGGCGGGCAGTGCCGTGAATCCGCTGGATCACAGGCAGCAGCTGCCTCCGGAAGGTCTGATAGCAGTCCGCGCAGCCGATCTTGCCGGACTGGGTGATCTCTTCAAAACTGGCTCCGCAGGTGGGGCACCGCGTCACTTGGGTGTCTGGGACACCGTTTCCGATAAATCCTCCCAGCAGATTGCTAAAGTCCATTCCCCAGCCGGAAAAGATATTTCCATACCCCTTCTGCTTGGCACAGTCGGGACAGAGATGATATTCCGTCAACTTGCCGTTGACAATGGTCTTTATATGAGTTGTAGCGGTCTTTTTGCCGCAGGATTGACACATCATATGGATTCCCCCTTATGTTCTGGTGGCCAGCAGCATGTTTTTATAAATTGCCGCGCGCACGGCATCTCGAATCTCCTTTGGCACCGCGGCTAAGGAGTGCTCCGAACACGCCGCACGGATCAGCCCGGCAGAGGCCTCATCCAGCATCCCATTTTGCAGCAGGTTGCCGGTCATGGCCCGAGCTGTGGCAGCATCCAGGCTATCCCCCACGCTGTTGACGATGTGCATGATCATATCATTTTTGGAAAGCCGCATCCTTGTGATGCGGATATACCCGCCGCCTCCCCGACGGCTCTCTACAATATAGCCCTGCTCCGGGGTGAAACGGGAGGTCAGCACATAGTTGATTTGGCTGGGGACACAGCCCAGATAGTTCGCCAGCTCGTTTCGCTGGATCTCTGCCGTGCCGTTCTCCTGATTCAATAGGTCTAGAATGTATTGTGCAACGCTGTCACTGATACGCATTTCATTTCACCATTCCTCCGAGCTTTATTTGTGTTTGTCTTTGACTTTCTTTGACTTTAATTATATCCACTTTGACCTTTGCGTCAAATTCGAAAAATACGAATTATTTAAATTTATATTTCACTATCTCTGTAAATCTTTTGATTTCTCATTTTTTCAATCGTTTTTATAACTATTATTTTTTACAGAGGCTGCTGTAACACTTTTTCTCTGCCGCCATAAGATAGAGTGTAACTCGAAAGGAGGCAATCTTCCATGTGTAACGGTAACTGCACTTGGCTCATCATCATCCTCATCCTGCTGTGCTGCTGCGGCGGCAACGGTTTTGGCTTCGGCTGCGGCGGTAACAACAACACCGACTGCGGTTGCGGCAACTGCGGATGCGGCTGCTAAAAGCCTGACCTCTCACCTGCAGGGTGACACCGGGGTCTGACTGACCCCAAACACAAAAAGCCCTTCCCGCTCCAAAGAGTGGGAAGGGCTTTTCCTATTTCAAATGAAAGGCCGCACACCTTACAGAGTGATGCTGCCGTTCTCCACTGCCTGAGACAGCGCCTGAGCCAGCTGGTCCGGGCAAGAAGTGGGCCGTGCACCGCAGTGAATTCCCTTGCAGCGCTCCAGGTAATCTTTGACCTTCATCCCCTGGGCCAGTGCAGCCACACCTTGGGTATTGCCGCTGCAGCCACCGGTGAACTTGACAGACTCAATCACGCCGTTTTCTACCACGATGTCGATCTGACGGGAACATACGCCCTTGGGAGTGTAATGGATCTCCATAAGCTAATTCTCTTCCTTTCCTGGGATTTCATCAATATCCTAAATACTCTAGCAGATTTAGAACTCCTTGTCAAGAAAACTGCTTTTCTGGAACCCAAGGCTTTCCCAGAAGATTTCCTAGCTTGGGAACGGGTCACTCCTCCTGAAGATTGGCAAACAGCCGATCTGGCTGGAACTGGCGGCCGGTCACATTAAACAGAACCACGGACAGCACCGCCAACAGAGCTGCCACCACCAGCAGCAACGGCACAGTGATGTGGAACACCCCTGTAAACTGAATCAGATAGAGCAACAGCAAGGGGAGCATCAAATAACCCATGGTCTGCATGGCTTCTCCCACAGAGTGAACCCGGGGCAGCTCCCAGCTGACAAACACCACGGAAAACAGCGCGATCACTGGAGTCAGCAGCACCAGGCAGACAAGCCATTCCAAATTGAGGAAAAACGGGGCTCCCATCAGGATATCCGCCACAGAGACCGTGATGGCAAAGGCCACAAACGACAGCACCGATACTGCCACGGAAAGCAGCGTACAGCAGGTCACTTTGGCGTGAAGGATGGATTTCACGTCCATGGAGGAGAGCATCAGCGTCTCCAAAGTATCCCCCTCCTTTTCCCCCACAAACACTCTGGCCGCAGCCGTGACGGAACAAATCACAGGGACGCAGAGGTAAAGCATCGGGCAGAGCAGCGTGGTAAACGCCGCCATCCACTGACGCCGTGGGCCTACATTTTCCACGCCGCCTACGATCTCCACAAGCTTTGCCGGCAGCGCAATGGAACCGTCTGCCGGAAGAAAACTGATGGCCACAGAATACATCAGGGGAAGTGCAACTGTCAGGACCGCCGGCAGCAGCATCAGCATGGCACGGGTACCCTTGTGCCGCCATATCATGCCCAAGTCTTTCCCCACCAGTACAATCTCCGCAGAAGAGAAGATCCGGTGAAGATCAAATTTCTTCTCCGGGTGTTCCCTCTCCTGGGAGTTCCTCCTCTGCACTCTCTCCTGAGGCGTCCTCTCCATCGGGGACCTCTCCAGAGTCCTCCTCTCCGTAGAACTCCTCTTCGGAGACTCCCTCCGAGGGCTCCTCCATCCAGAGCTCGCCATCCTCTGGGGTTTCATCTGGGACTTCGTCTGTCGTTCCATCTTCTTGCGTCACCTTCTTTCGGCCGCCTTCCAGCCAGGCGGCATAGATCTCTCTCAGCGTGGGCTGGACAAGCTGAGCTTCGTACAGCTGCAAACCATCCTGAATCGCTTGTGTGATGATCTTCGGCATGTCTTCCCGACTCTCAATTTCCTTCTCCCAGGCATCCTCCACCCGGAGGAATCCAACAGGGGCAGGACTGTTCTCCGTCAAACGCAATCTGGCCCGGAAACCCACTCCAGCCCCTTTACGCAACGTTTCTAAGCTTCCCCGAGCAAGAAGCATGCCCTGGCGCAGGATGGCAAATCCGTGGCAAAGCACCTGGGCAAATGCCATATTGGAGCTGCAGAGGAAAAGGGTGACTCCCTCCTCTTCCCCCACACAGGACAACAGCTCCCGGATGGCATCCGCGGCTTCAAGATCCAAGCCGCCGGAGGGCTCATCCACCAACAGGACCTGAGGACGGTGCATCAACGCCCGGGCCAAGGACGCCCGACGCAGAACCCCGGTGGGCAAATCCTCCACCACCATGTCCCGGGCCTCCCAGATATCCAGCTTGTGCAGCAGAAAGGAGGAGCGTTCCAGCGAGTCATTGTCGTCCATTCCATGGAGTCCCGCAAAAAAGCGGAGGTTCTCATAGAGTGTCATATCCGTATACAGCTTCGCGTGCCCCAACACCGTGCCGGCCACTGTGTGCAGTTTTTGAGGCTCGTGGGCCGGGGAAAGCCCTAACACAGTGCACTCCCCCGCGGTGGGCCGAGTCAACCCGGACAGCAGCCGCACCAACGTGGTTTTGCCGCAGCCCTTCTCCCCCACACAGGCAAACGCCTCTCCCTGGGGGATTTGAAGATTCAACCCCAGCAGAGCCGGTGTCCCTCCGTATTCCTTTGTCAGATCAAACGCGGCAATGGCATCCATTCCCGTCCCCCCTTTAATGACGCACCTCCGAGGTGCCGTGCTCCCGGAGATAGGTTGCCTCCAAATCCGCCAAGTGGAGCTTCACCGCCAGAGGATACTTATCATAGGCAGCGCTGATGGCAAAGCTGCCGCCCTTTACGGCTTCGTCAAATCCGCCCATGTGCCACCGGATCGCCACAGCCTCCGCTGGTTTCAGACGGACAAACCGCTCAATCAGGTACACGGATTTCTCACCGTGCCCATAGGGAAAGGCATCCTCCACCGCGTAGAAGGGCTTCTTCTCCCATTGGCCGGTTTCGTCGTTCTTGACGTTGCGGGTGGAAACCTTATAGAACTGCGCCTTGCACACGTCGTGGAGCAGTCCGCACAACGCGAAGCTCTCCTCGCTGTCCCCTTCCTCAAAGTACTTTTCCCGCAGCACTTTGTAAACGTTCACGCTGTGCTGCACCAGACCACACTCACAAGCACAGTGAAACTTTGTGCTTGCCGGAGCTGTGAAAAAATCCGTGGTCCCCAGCCATTCCAACAGCTTCTCACTGTTGTGCCGGGTGACATTGGCCGTATAGATCTGCTCAAATTCCTCTCGATACTGGTTTCCCATAGCCAGCCTCCCTTCCTGCATGACGGCGTCTCTTTTGTACAAGGATATCATAAACAGGGGGATTTTTCAAATCAAATCGACAGGCAGCAAAAAAGGCTGCTCAAAGCAGCCTTTCTTTCGCTCAATCCGACCGGAAACCCTTTCCGATGATCTCGCTGGTATTGGTGATGAACATGAAGGAATGAGGATCGATCTCCTTGCACTTTTGACGCAGGCGCACCGCTTCGCCCCGGCGCACCGCCGTGAGCACCACTTTTCGATCCTCGTGGGAAAAAGCCCCTTCCCCATCCACCACTGTGGAGCTGTGGTGCAGGTCCTTGATGATGAAGTCGCAGATCTCCTTGGGCTTAGAGGTGACAATGGAGAAGAACTTGCACAAGTTGATGCTCTCAATGACCGAGTCCACCACAAATGCTTTGAGGAACAGACCCATCACAGAGAACATACCGGTCTCGATTCCAAAGAAGAAGCACGAGGCCACTGCAATGACGCTGTCACTGACAAAGAGCGCCTTTCCAATATCGGAGATGCTGGTGTACTTTTTCAAAATCATGGCCACAATGTCCGTTCCTCCCGAGGAGGCGTTGAAGTTGAACATCAGTGCAGAACCCACCGCGGGAAGCATCATGGCAAAACACAGCTCCAGAACGGGCTGATCGGTAAAGGGCTTATCCATGGGGTAAATGCGCTCCAGCGCCCAGGTCTCAAAGGAATACATCAGGCTGCAATAGGTGGTCCAAAATCCAAACTGCTTTCCTAAAAACAGGTACCCCACAATCAACAGCAGAATATTGATGATGGCCATCAGCGTTGCAGTGGACACGTTGGGGATCACACTGCCCAGAATAATGGAGATACCACTGACGCCGCCGGTGGAGAAATTATTGGGAATCTTGAAGAAGTACACGCCCATGGTCAGCAGCAGCACTCCCAGATTCACCAGCAGAAACGCCTTGATATTTTCTTTTGTCAGAATCGGTCTCTTGATTAACATTTGCTGTCCTCCATGCTCATCGGATCTCGGTCCGGATGGATTCCGTTTCTATAAACCTTTGAGATTCTACCACACCAATTCTCATTTTACAACCTTCCCCCGAAAAAAAGCGTCCCCGAAATTGCTTTCGAGAACGCTTTTTCAGCTTATAAAAACATCTTAGCCAATCTTCTCCCGGAGGAATTTTACCGCCAGAGCAATATCCGCAGCAGGATCGTCTCCCACTTCCCGCTCAATGGTCAAAAAGCCCCGATACCCGATGTCATCCAGTGCCTTCAAATAAGCGGGGAAATCCACGTCTCCCTGGCCCAAAGGCAGCTCGATGAAGGAGGGATCCTGAAGCATGTCGGATTCCGCCATGCTGTAGAGAGCCTCCGGATCCATGATCCGCAGACGCCGGCCATCCTTGGCATGGGTGTGCACAATATAGTCCTTCAAGGTGTACACAGCCTCCACAGGATCGTCTCCTGTGACCATCACAAAGTTGGCGGGATCCAGATTGACCGCCACACCGGTGGAGTGCAGCCCATCCAAGAAGGTTTTGAGAACCGGCGCCGTCTCGGGACCCGTCTCAATGGCAAAATGCCCTTCCAGAGAATCCGCGTAGGCTGCCAGCTGACCGCAGGCCTCCTGCATGATCCCATACCGGGGATTGGCAGGATCGGCAGGCACCACGCCGATATGGGTGGTCACCACATCGGTGCCCAGCTGCTTGGCCAAGTCCATAATCCGTTTGGACTGCTCAATGAGCGCCGAATTGCGCTCCGGGTTGTTGAAGCCCTCTCCCAGATCGCCGCACAGAGCGGAAATCGTCAGGCCGCGGTCCTTCACGTTCTTCACAAACTCCCGGCACTTCTCCGGGGTCATGGTCTCAGGGGTGATTTCGCTGAAAGTGGCACGAACCTGGACACCCTGCATACCCAGAGCCTGCGCTCTGTCCAGGGACTCAATCACGCCCAGGCGAAAAGATTCCAACAGGACGCCAATGGGAAACTGATACATAAGAAATACCGTTCCTTTCCTGGGATAATTTACTCCAGCACGATCTCCTTATGCTGCTCGGCGGAATCGTAGATGGCCTGCATCATCTTCGCGGTGACAATCACGGTGTCGATGTGAGAAGGCAGCTTTTTTCCGGTCTTCACGCAGTCAATGAAGGAGTCGATCTCGTTCTGGAACATGTCTGTAGTGACAAACTGAGGAGTGTAGCCGATCAGGGCGCCGTTCTCCGTGGTGTACAGGGTGAAATCCTTGCCGTACTGCAGACGGATGCCGCCCTTGTCGCCCATAAAGTCAATGTAGCGGTCCTCTTCCCCGATGTTCTGCGCCCAAGCGCCATTGAGGGTGATCACGGGGCCGGAGGTGCGGATCAGACCGGTGACGGAATCGTCCACGTCGTACACGCCGTTATAGTTGGGCTTGCGGGACCACATGTTGGTGAAAACGTAATCCTTCATATCCTTGCCCAGCTTGCAGAAGGTCTCGCCGCTGACAGTCTTGATGGCAGGATCGCCGCAGCAGTACATCACGATATCCAGGTAATGCACGCCCCAGTCAATCAGGACGCCGCCGCCGGAAACAGCCTTATTGGTGAAATCTCCGCCCAGGCCAGGAATGGAACGGAAAGCCCGGAAGCTGACATACACGTGATGGATGTTGCCCAGCTTACCCTGGTCAATGTACTCCTTAATGCGGTTCACGCCGTCGTTAAAGCGGTTCACCACGCCAATGTTCAAAATCTTGCCGGTCTCATGCTGCACTTTCTGCATCTCCAGAGCCTCGGCATAGGTACGGGCTGCGGGCTTCTCGCAGAGAACGTTCTTGCCGGCACGCAGGGCGTCCATCGCGATCTGCGCATGGACATTGTTGGGGGTGCACACGGAAAGGGCCTCAATCTCAGGATCGGCCAGCACGTCGTGATAATCTGTCACGGCGGTGCCGCAGCCATACTTCTCCACAGCTGCCTGAGCACGCTCCGGGATGATATCGCAGAAATACTTGATCTCCGCCTCAGCGTTCTTCATATAAGCGGGAATATGAGCGGAATTTGCGATGGTACCGCAGCCGATCACTGCAATCTTCATAAAAACGACACTCCTTTATGCGCAGATATTTTCCTGATTTTTGTGAGAACAGGTCTGCTTTCTAGTTATGATTATATCTCATAGTCCCAATTTTGCAAGAATCATTTCCCAAAAACTTGGCGTTTTTCCAAACCTGCAAGTTCTTTCACCAGAGATTTGCCAGGTATTTTCCACTGTGCTATAATAAAGTCAATTTCGCATTTGGAGGGGATCTCTATGAATGAAACACTGGAACTTATGATGAAGCGGAAATCCGTGCGGGTCTTTGAGGAACGCCCCATCGGCCCCGAGGAGAAACAGGCCATTCTCAATGCCGCCATGCGGGCTCCCACCGCTGGAAATTCCATGCTCTACTCCATCCTGGACGTCACCGACCAGGCCCTCAAGGACAAGCTGGCTGAAACCTGCGACCACCAGCCTTTTATCGCCAAGGCACCCATGGTGCTGGTTTTTCTGGCGGACTACCGCCGCTGGTATCGGAAGTTCCAGCAGGCCGGCTGTGAAAACGTCCCCGCCCCCCGGCTCAGCGATTTGATTCTGGCCACCAACGATACGGTAATTGCCGCCCACGCCGCCTGCATGGCTGCAGAAAGCCTGGGAATCGGCTCCTGCTACATCGGAGACATCATCGAACAGTGGGAAGAGCATCAGCGGATGTTTGGACTGCCCCAGTTTGTGGCTCCCGTCTCCATGCTGGTGTTCGGCTATCCCACCCAGCAGCAGAAGGACCGTCCTCAGACCACCCGCTTCCCCCAGAAGATGATCGTCATGGAAAACGGCTATCACGACCTCACCGACCAGGAGCTTCAGGAGTTCTATCCCGATGACAAAGCCCGGGCTTTCTTCAACCGGAAGTACGTGTCGGATTTCGCCTGGGAGATGGACCGTTCCACCCAGGAGATCTTGAAAAACTGGGAGGGCAAGTAAGTCCGCGCCCCTAGGTAAAAGGAAAAAGCTCTGCCTACGCCAAAGTGTAGGCAGAGCTTTTTTGGATTGTCACACAAAAGTAAAAAATACGGTCTTGTTATGCCTTCTTAATTGTTGTGGAAGTTGGCTCATGTATATTTAGGTTGCAGCAACAGTGTTCTCCTCCGCAAGGGAAAACTTGTTGGTCAACTCTTTCAGCATGTTAGCCTGTCCAGAAAGTTCTTGGCTCGCTGCCGCACTTTCCTCTGCTGTGGCTGAATTGGTCTGTACAACGCTGGAAATTTGGTCCACACCCGTAGACGTCTGCTGAATTGCGGCGTCTTGATTTTGAGAAGTTTCCGATACTTTTTTCGCTTGACTCGACAGTTTTTCAATAATACCGGAAACCCGCTCCAAAGATACGGCGGTTTCATCCGCAATGTTCCTTCCGTTCTCAACGCTCTGAAGTGACCGAGTAATCAGCGTCGCTGTATTTTGGGACGCCTCTGCCGTATTGGCTGCTAATCTACGAACTTCATCCGCAACTACGGCAAAACCTTTTCCCGCTGTGCCGGCTCGTGCCGCTTCAACCGCTGCGTTTAGGGCAAGAATATTCGTCTGGAACGCAATGTCTTCTATGTCCTTAATTATTTTCTTAATTTCAAACGCACTATTTTGAATTTCATCCATGGCCGAGAGCATATCGTGCATTTTTTCTGTACTGTGAGAGACCTCTGCCACAGTGGCATCGACACTATTTTCCACTTCCGCAATCGACTGGGTATTTTCCATCACCTGGCCAGAAATCTCTGACAGAGTAGAGGCAAGTTCCTGTACCGTTGCAGCTTGCTCCGTGGAGCCTTGGCTGAGAGCTTGTGCACCATTGGCTACTTGATCGGCGCCGTTTGCGACTTGGTCGGCGGCAATGCGGATCTGGTAAATAATATCGCTGAGCACACTGATCAGATGATAAACGGAATCCCGCAACAAGCAGTATTCACCTTGATACTGGTCATCATTCTGACTCTTTATATCGAAGTTCCCGTCTGAAACTGCCTGCAATCCCATTTGAAGATCTTTTGTAATAAATACGATACGATTCATCGTACCGGTAATTCTCTGGCTCAGTTGCCCAAATTCATCCTCCGAATCATAACGGACAACAGCATTGGAGAAATCACCACGTTCTAGAGCATCGGCTCCAGTTATCAACTTTTGAATAGGAACCAAGATATACCGCAGCATAAGGATTGTAAAGGTAAGCACTGCAGCAAATGATGCTAGCACAATGACTATAACAATCGCCAGAGCAATCGATCGTGCGGACTTTACCAACTTTTCTTGCTGCGTGGTCACTTGATCGATCTCTGTATTCAAATCCATCATTTTACTTGCCGCATCATCAAAGGCCACTGCATACTGGTTTAAGTACAGATCGTAAGCCTCCTGCGCCGCTTTATCATCCCCAAACTGCTGTGACAGATCCATAATCTTCTGGTTATACTCTGCTACGCTTTGCAGTTCTTCTCGAATGCCATCAACTTCATCGGCATATTGGGGCATCACCTGGGAAATGACATCCAGAGACGCATAAAGCGCATCTCGGTCGGTATTCATGCTATCGGAAATGCGCTGATAATCCTCCGGAGTTTGTGCAATAATTGCGTTCAGCAGGTACCGGCGTACGGAAACCATATTTCTTCTTGCCAACCCAATTTCTTCAACCGCGGGCACAATTTCTTCCGCGTATCGAATGCCTTGCTTGGTCATCATATTAACTACCGAAACAGAGGACAGCCCTAAAATCAACACAAAGCAAAAAATAACACCATATGATATTAACAGTTTCCATTTTACTGGTTTGTTCTTCATGACCTTCTACCTTTCTGTTTCTGTGGTTAATATTTTCCCTCGCCATCTGTGGTTTCAAATAACGTCCGATCCGGTTGCTGCCGCTGTGATGTATCTCGATCATCTGACACCAGTTTAAACTGTGCAACTTGGCGGTGCATCATATTTGCCTGCCCGGATAACTGTTCGCTGGCTGCCGCGCTTTCCTCTGCGGTAGCCGAGTTGGTCTCTACTACATTGGCGATCTGGTCCACACCCTGAGAGATTTGCGACAATTTTTCCGCCTGTTCCCGATAGGCTTGTGCCACAGCCTCCATGGTCTCCACTACCTGCTTGGTCTTATCCTCCACCACAGCCAGGGACTCAGCTGTCACTTTGGTCAATTCTTCGCCATGTTCCACTGCACTGACAGAATTTTCAATTAACTCATTGGTCTTTTGGGCTGCCTCTGCGCTCTTGCCTGCCAAATTGCGGACCTCATCCGCCACAACTGCAAAGCCCTTTCCAGCTGTGCTGGCACGAGCCGCTTCCACTGCGGCATTTAGTGCCAAAATATTTGTCTGGAATGCGATATCGTCAATCGTTTTGATAATGCCTCTAATGGCAGCGGATTGAATACTAATATCCGCCATAGCCTTGCGCATAGTTACCATTTGCGTGTTGCTTTTTTCTACTTCGTCCTTAATCTGTTCCAGGAACTTTTCGGCTTTGCTTGCTTTCTCTGCCTCTTCCGCCACCTGATCGGACAGTTGCTGCACTGCAACGGACAGTTCCTGTACGGAAGATGCCTGTTCTGTGGCACCTTGTGCTAAAGCCTGTGCACCGTTTGCAATTTGCTCGGAACCAGCATTGACCTGATCTGCAGATTGGGCAATAGAAGTCAGCGTATCCGTTAGTGTATCGCGGATATTCAGCAGAGCTTCCTTAATTTTGGAAAACTCTCCCACATACTCGTACTGTAAATTAAACACCAAATTGCCCGTTCCAATCTGGCGCAGCACATCGGATATCTCATTGATATACAGAATATATTCTTTCAACCGTTCCACAATACGGGCCACATTACTGCCTACTTCGGCAACTTCATCTCGGCCATGGACATTCACCGCCACATCCAGTTTCCCATCAGCAAGTTGGCCAACCACCACATTCAGACGTTTCAGCGGCTTGGTAATTGACAACGCGATAAACACGCAAATAATTGCCAGCAAAATAGCACAACCAGTCATGCCAATAATCAGAATCCGCAGAATAGCAGAAGTATTTGCAGTATATTCTGACACAGGCATTACTCCGAGTATCGTGTAATCAACCGCATCCACGTTACAGGTGCTTCCGTAATACTCCGTCCCGGATCTGGTATAACGTGTAGCCGGCATATCCTGCTTGTTCAAGATGGCGCTCTCAATGTTCTCCGAATAGTTGGCATCCGCTGCATTTGTGTTGATGACAGAACTGTCTGGATGATAAATGATCTGGTTATTGGAATCGTATAGGGTAATATAGCCCTCTGTGCCCACTGTGACGGTGGAAAGTTTCTGCGTCAGACTTCCCATATTCAGATCGACTCCAACAATACCCACAAGGGTTCCATCGGAAAAAACCGGGGTGGCCACTGTAACCATGAGAGCATCGGTGTTTGCACCGGTATAAGCCTCGGTGGTAATGGTACCCTGCTTTTCCTCCACAAGTTTGTACCAGGAACGTGTGGTATAGTCCACCTGCGTCTGATCGAAAATAGTACCATCATTCTGAAGAATTTCCCCTGTTTTTAAATTGGCCACCCAAACAAAGTCAATATCTTCTGCATTGTTCTGCTGAATAAGGTTCAAGGTTTCCAATAAACTCCCAAATAACCTGTGCGCAGTAATACCGCCTTCTGTCTCCTCAGTGGTAGTGTCTCGAACGATTTGGGTAGCTGCTAAGCATTCTGAAACTCCGTAATATCGTTCAAAAAACGCTTCCACCTGATTAGCCGCGGACTTGGTCTCTGCGTCCAGTTCAGCACTCATGGTTTCATTTACTGTCTTTGCACCCTGCATTCCCAAGAATATGCTGATCAAAAATAACACCGCAAACAGAGGCACCAATATTCCCAGCAATAATTTTGGAACAATACCGAATTTGACCTGTTTTTTTGCTATTGGTGCTGTTTCTCTCTCTTTTTTCATACAATGCCCCTCCGATACAAATGACACGCTTCTTTTTGATGGTTCGCGAAAGACTTTATTGCCTCGACGGAATTAATGATAAAACTACAAAAAAACTCATTTTCCTCCTGATGCTACTATCGGCCACAATGTAATGGGAGTTAACATTTAAACATGATAAAATTTCAACAAAGGCTTATCAAATGAATCCGGGAAGCTCTTAAGCGGCACACACTGGCCGGAAAAATAGGTGTGTTGTAATGTTTCGCCATTTTCTGGTCTGTTCAACAAGCTTTATATCCTCCCTTGACCAGCCGGAAGAAAAAACCGTGAGCCTGAAAAAGTGCGAAAATGGTGTGCGTATCGCCTTCATTCCACCCTATAGTTCTCAGAAGGACCAGGAGGACAAGGACAAAGTGATTCCGATTTCAGTAACGGTGCTGGCAGTGCAGGCAATTTTCCAAATCAGTTCTTTTTCTTGCACTTGACTTTTTTGAAAACTTGGCCTATACTGAAGGCAATCTATTTAGTATTGCTAAATAGCAATGGAAAGGAGATGCCATGGACAGCCGCTATGTGCAGCAGTTTAAAAAAGGCTCCTTGGAAATGATCCTCCTCTGCCTGATTGCCAAGAAAGAGACCTACGGGTATGAGATCCTCACCTGTCTCAATGAAAGTGGGGCTGGGGTTTGGGGATACGCCAAGGAGGGCACGATCTATCCGATCCTTTACCGTTTGCAGGAGGCTGGGCTGGTGGTCTCTCACCTTGCCCCTGCTGCGGCCAATGGCGGAACCAAGAAGTACTACGCCATCACCGAGAAAGGCCGGCAAACTCTGGAGGAACTTGCAGCTTTTTGGAAGGACTACACCCGTTGCGTAGATGGGTTTCTCACTCAGTGGAAGGAGGCATCACAGTGAAAGAGCACTACATCCGGCAGGTGGGACGTCACCTCTCCCTGCCCAGGAAGCAAAAGCGAGAGGTGCTGCGGGATTTGGAGGAGATCTTCGCCTCTGCCCTGGAACATGGGGAGTCGGAAAGCCAAGTGATCACCCGGTTGGGCAGCCCCAAAGAGTATGCGCAAGAGGTGGAAGCACCTCTTGACCGGCGCCGGAGCGGAGGGCCTCTGGTGGGACTAGCTGTATCCTGTGGAGTATGTGTGGGAGCGGTGGCTCTGTTTCTCTCCACCCAAAACTTCTGGATCCCTGACGACGCCATTGGCTACGCCCAAGGCAGCACTTCCATCCAGCTAGCGGGAGGAATCGACCTGTCCCCCCTGCTGCTGATCCTGGCGGCAGCTGGTCTGGTGGGCGCGGTGTGGTTTGCCTGGCGCCTGCACCGAATGAGAAAGGGGTGAGCTCTTGAAGAGAAATGCTCCCCTGCTTCTGATTGTGGCGCTGGCTGCGGCAGTGACCTTGGGGGCGCTCTTCGCCCGAGGGGGGCTGAAGGTGGAGGACTGCACCTGGACTTTGGCCACTGTCCAAGATCAGGACGGCAACGTGATCGCTTGCGGTCCTGAGGACACGCTGCACTACCCTAATGCTCAGGAGCTTTCCCTTCTCTGCAGCGCTGAAAATGGGAGTCTCACCGTCACCCGCCCAGAAGGCAATATCTCAGGAACCTACCAGCAAACCCAACGCTCCGGAAAGGAAAGAATTTATCAGGTACATGTTCAGGACCTGGGACAAGGGTATGCTGTCTGCGCTTACACCCAATACGACTCCGGAAAACAGCTGCCCACCTTAGTGGTCGCCTTTCCCCAAAAGTACACTTTTACCTTCACCGGCAACAGAAAATAAAAAAAGCTCCCGGAAGGAATCTCCTTCCGGGAGCTTTTCAGCAGGGGGGATCCCCCTCCATTTTCAAAGTTGTGACCAGGCCTATAAGCCGAGTTCTGTCGTGGACAGCCATCTATCTTGGCCGGACGTTGCCATCCGGCTCACGCCACCTCCTCGGAACGCGCGGGCCACGCTATTGTTCCTCCACGGTGTTGCTTCGGATAGGGTTTACAGGGCCGCGTGGTCTCCCACGCGCCGGTGAGCTCTTACCTCGCCTTTCCACCCTTACCGGGATTCTCCCGGCGGTATCTCTCTGTTGCACTTTCCCTGGGGTCGCCCCCGGCGGCGGTTAGCCGTTATCCTTGCCCTGGGAAGCTCGGACTTTCCTCAGACGGGCAGTTTCCCGCTCCGCCCGCAGCCGTCCAGCCTGCTCACATATGGTTTATTTTATCGGTCAAAATCGTCTTTGTCAATAGGCTTTTTCCGAGAGCATCCGGTTCTTCTCATCCCACAGGCTCTGGGACAGATCCACGTAGTAGTTATGAGGATTCTCAAACCGGGTGACCTCCTCCCACAGGGTATCCACCTGTGCCGAGCAATACGCTTTGATCGCATTCAGCGCCCGCTCTGTATACACACACTCCCCGCCTTTGAAGATGGGCTGCAGCAGAGACACCGCTGTAAAATTCTCCACGGTCTTCCGCTTCCAGGTGTGCTCCGGGTCAAACAGGACATAGGGCTTTTCCTCGTCAATGACCTCGTCGTGGAGGGTGATCACGTCGGCAATCGCCTTATCCGTCTCCTTGTCAAACAGCCGCCACACACTCTTAAAGCAGGGAGTGGTAATCTTGGCCACGTTCTCGCTGATCTTGATCTTGGGGATGATATGCCCATCCTTGTCCTCCACAGCTGCCAGCTTGTACACGCCGCCGAACACCGGCTCGGAAGAGGAGGTGATCAGCCGCTCACCCACACCGAAGGAGTCCACCTTGGCACCCTGCATCAGCATATCCCGGATGATGTACTCGTCCAGGGAGTTGGACGCGCAGATGGGACAGTCCTCAAACCCTGCGTCGTCCAGCATCTTTCTGGCCTTCCGGGAAAGGTAGGTGATATCGCCGCTGTCAATCCGGATGCCGGCCGGACGGTACCCTTGAGGAACCAGCACTTCATTGAACACCTTAATGGCATTGGGAACACCGGATTTCAGCACGTTATAGGTATCCACCAGCAGCACACAGTTGGAAGGATACTCCTGGGCATAGGCTTTGAACGCCTCGTACTCGCTGGGGAACAGCTGGACCCAGCTGTGGGCCATGGTTCCCAGCGCGGGCACACCGTACAGCTGGTCACTGATGGTGCAGGCAGTACCCACACATCCGCCGATGTACGCCGCACGGGCGCCCAGCATTGCACCGTCAAATCCCTGGGCGCGGCGGGAACCGAACTCCATCACAGCACGTCCCTGAGCAGCCCGGGCAATCCGGTTGCTCTTGGTGGCGATCAAGCTCTGGTGGTTGATACACAGCAGCACCATGGTCTCCACGAACTGAGCCTGCACTGCGGGACCCCGCACCGTGATAATGGGTTCGCCGGGGAAAATGGGAGTCCCCTCTGGAATGGCCCACACATCACAAGTGAATTTGAAGTTCCGCAGGTAATCCAGGAAACCCTCACTGAAGATGTGCTTCTGCTCCAAAAATTGGATATCCTCCTCGGTAAACTTCAGATTCCGCAGGTAATCCACCAGCTGTTCCACACCGGCCATAATGGCAAAGCCGCCATTGTCCGGCACTTTGCGGAAAAACATGTCAAAATAACAGATGGTGTCCTGCAAACCATTGGCAAAATATCCGTTGGCCATGGTCAGCTCGTAGAAGTCGGTGAGCATGGTCAGGTTGGGCTCCTCATAACTTTTGTTCATTTCCTAATCCCCCGTTTACGCGCGTTTTACAACGTTGCTCATTACGCTTTATTATAGCATTATTCCTGGAAAAGTATAGTGGAAATCTCTCTTTCCGCCTTTTCCAATGGCTTTTTTTCTGGTTTTTTCCGGTCACTGGGCAAAATTACTTGAATTCAAATTTATTTATAATCTGAACTATTGATTTTTCCGGCAATTTTCCTTATAATGAAGAAAAACTCGGACAGATTATGTATACTGGGAGGGATGCATGGATGCGATTACGTAACCAACCCCTGGGCTGCAAAAATTTGATCGGCGCTCGCGTGGAAACAGCCCGCAAAGAACAGGGGATGAAGCAGAAGGAACTGCTTGCCCAGCTCCAGGTCCGAGGCGTGGATCTCAGCGCTTCCGGCCTGTCAAAATTGGAAGGTCAAATCCGTTACGTCACGGATTTTGAACTGTTGGCCCTTTCCGAAATCTTGAACGTGCCAGTTCACTGGCTGCTCACCGGCGAAGAAAAATAGCCTTCCCCGCGTTTTTCCCACGCGGGGTTTTTTTAACCCCTTTTTCGTCCATACTAGAGCTATCTTGTTCTAGGAGGGGTTGCCGTGTTTTCCATCAAACGCTGGAAGGGGCTGCTCCCCTTGCTGCTGTTTACCCTGGGGTACTCTTTGGCTTTCGTCCTGTGGGTGAAGACATTTCTCTATACGCTCCCCTTTTTGTTGGGGTTTCTCATCGCTCTGGCTGTGCAGCCCGTCATCGCCTTCTTGGAACGCAAACTCCACTTGAAGCACATCCCTGCCTCTCTTTTGGCCACTGGCGGTGCGGTGGTGCTTCTCTTTGCCGCCCTGGCACTGGTGGGAATCCTGGCGGTGCGGGAAATAGCCGCCTTCCTAACCAGGGCCTCACAAAATGGCTTTGAGGAATTTGCTCAGCCTGTGGCAGAGCTGCTGACAAAAGCCAAGGAGTTTCTGGCTCAGCTGGACCTGGAGTTTCTGCAGATTCACCAAGAGGAGATTCTTGACACCATGCGGGGCAGCATGGAGCTGCTGACCACATGCCTCTCCACCGCCTTGAACCTGCTGACCTCCCTGCCCACGCTGATCACCCTGGTGATTGTAGCTGTGTGCGCCGCCTATTTCTTTGCCAGGGACCTGGACAAAATCCTGGCCTGGGGAAAGGGATTGCTGCCGGAGCGGGCAGCGGGCCATGTCAAATCCGCCATGCGCAATTCCACCGGGACCTGGCGGAACTACCTGCTCTCCTACCTGTTTCTCTACTTTCTCACCTTTTGCCAGACCTGCGTAATCCTGGCGGTGCTGGGACTTCCCTATCCCCTGATTATTGGCCTCCTCACAGCTGTGGCAGATGTGCTCCCCATCCTGGGGCCGGGTATGGTGTTGGCGCCGGTGGCGATATATCAGCTGCTGGCCGGTCACTGGGCCAAAGCCCTGGGAGTGGCGGTGGGGTGGCTGGTCATCAGCAGCCTGCGTCAGGTGATTGAGCCCAAGCTGGTGGCCTCCACCGTGAAGATCCATCCGCTGGCATCCTTGGCTGCTGTGTACTTCTCTTTGGCAGGTCAGAATTTGTGGATCCTTTTCTATGTGCTGGGGCTTTGTACCCTGTATTCCGCCTTTCGGGAAACCGGCGCTCTTCCCTCTCTCACCGCCGCCACCCATCAGGAATCGGAAAAACCTTCCTAAAAAGGGCTGTTCGCCAGTGGCGAACAGCCCTTTTTTACATCTATGAAAGTAATTACATCCGCTCGGAAAGAAGCTTCTCGCTGGCGGCAAGGCGCACGCAGATGCACAGCAAATGCATGGCCTGACGCAGCTCCTCCTGAGGCGGGAAGGTGGGAGCCACACGGATATTGCTGTCGTTGGGATCCGCACCATAGGGGAACGTGGCACCAGCATCGGTGAGGACAACACCTGCCTCGCTGCAGAGGCTCACAACCCGCTTGGCACACCCGTTCATCACGTCCAAGTTGACAAAGTAGCCGCCGTTGGGCTTGCTCCACTTGGCAATGCCCAAATCCCCCAGCTCACGCTCCAGGGCCTCTTCCACAATGCGGAACTTGGGCTCCAAAATCTTTCGGTGACCCTGCATCAGATCGTACACGCCGTTGATGTCATGGAGGAACAGGATGTGCCGCAGCTGATTCAGCTTATCCGGACCAATGGTCTGGGTGGTGATGCGCCGCTTCAGATCCTCAATGTTCCGCTTGCTGGCCGCCAGAGCGGCCACACCGGCTCCGGGGAAGGAGATCTTGGAAGTGGAGGCAAAGAACAGCACATTGTCCTCCGTGCCGTTTTTCAGGCACTCCCCATAGAGATCCAGCAGCGTGTCCGGAGTATCCGTCAGATCATGGACACAATAGGCGTTATCCCACATGATCCGGAAATCCTTTGCCGCGGGCTTCAAAGCCGCAAACCGCCGCACTGTCTCATCAGAATAGGTGATGCCTGTGGGGTTGGAGTACTTGGGCACGCACCAGCATCCCTTGATGGTGTCATCGTTTTCCACCAGCCGCTCGATCAGGTCCATATCCGGACCGGTCTTCAGCATGGGGATCGGGATCAGCTCAAACCCAAAGTACTCCGTCACGGCAAAATGCCGGTCGTAGCCAGGAGAAGGACAGAGAAACTTCAAGTTTTCCTGCTTGCACCAGGGTGTGCATCCCCCAAAACCATGGGTGAAGCCCTGGGAAATGCAGTCATACATCATCTGCAGGCTGGAGTTGTTTCCCAGGATGATCTGGTCCGCAGGAACGTCCAGCATCTTGCTGAAGATTGCCCGCATCTCCGGCAGACCATTCCACACGCCGTAGTTGCGGCAGTCATCGCCGTTGGAGTTTGCAAACTCGCTTCTGGCATGGAGAGCTTCCAACACCCCAAGCGCCAAATCCAACTGCTCGGCACAGGGTTTTCCGCGAGCCATATTCAACTGCAAATGCAGACTCTTAAAATCCTCGTACTGCTCCAATGCCTCCTGATGGATCTGCTGCAACTCTTCTTTGGTCCTTGCCGCCAACTTCATCACTACATCTCCCATACGCAAATTTCGCAATTTTGAATAATCGCCCTTTTTTGATCTTCATTTTAGGGCGCCAAACTTTTCATATTCTACTCTATTTTACTGAAAAATGCAAGACGATTTTCCCTTCCCGTCACATTTTACATTTTGTTATGATGCTTTCCCCTCCCATTCTCCTTTTCTGTGCAACCTTGCTCAACTTCCCCACCGTCAAAGAAAGCAGCGGCAAAGTATTTGTAGTTTCTTAAAAAATATGCTATAATAGCAGTCGTATGACAACCTGCGGGTAAACTGAGAAACTGGGAATGATTATGGAGGAATTCTGAATGGGCGGTTTTTTTGGCGTCGCTTCAAAAGACAACTGTATGTTTGACCTGTTCTTCGGAACAGATTACCACTCCCATCTGGGCACACGCCGAGCTGGTATGGCTGTCTATGACAAGGAAAAGGGCTTCGACAGGGCTATCCACAACATCGAAAACTCCCCCTTCCGCACCAAGTTCGACAAGGACGTGAGCAGCATGGAGGGCAACTTGGGCATTGGGTGCATCTCCGACTATGAGCCCCAGCCCTTGATTGTTCGCTCTCATCACGGCACCTACGCCATTGTGACAGTGGGCAAGATCAACAACACGGATGAGATCGTGGACAAGCTCTTCCAGAGCGGGCACTCCCACTTTTTGGAGATGAGCGGCGGCGATGTGAACGCCACAGAGCTGGTGGCTTCCGTCATCAACCAAAAGCAGAACCTCATCGAGGGAATTCAGTTCGCTCAAGAGGTTATCGATGGGTCCATGACCATGCTGATCATGACTCCCAAAGGTATTTTGGCTGCCCGGGACAAGCTGGGCCGCACCCCTGTGGCTGTGGGGCACAAGGATAACGCCTACTGCGTCTCCTTTGAGAGCTTCGCCTATCTGAACCTGGGCTACACCTCCGAGCGGGAACTGGGCCCCGGGGAAATCGCCATTGTCACGCCGGAGGGCGTGAAGACTTTGGTGGCTCCCGGCAAGGAAATGAAAATCTGCACCTTCCTGTGGGTGTACTACGGCTATCCCTCCTCCTCTTATGAGGGAGTCAGCGTGGAGGAAATGCGCTATCGCTGCGGCGCCATGCTGGCCCGCCGGGACAACGCTCATCCCGATACAGTGGCCGGTGTGCCCGACTCCGGCACCGCCCACGCCATTGGCTATGCCAACGAATCCGGGATTCCCTTCTCCCGGCCCTTCATCAAGTACACTCCCACCTGGCCCCGGTCCTTCATGCCCACCATTCAGAGCCAGCGGGATCTGATCGCCCGGATGAAGCTGATCCCCGTCCATGAGCTGATTCAGGACAGGAGCCTTCTTTTGATCGACGACTCCATTGTGCGGGGCACACAGCTGCGGGAAACCACCGAGTTCCTCTATCAGAGCGGTGCCAGGGAAGTTCACGTGCGGCCTGCCTGTCCTCCCCTGCTCTACGGATGCAAGTACTTGAACTTCTCCCGATCCAGCTCGGTGATGGATCTGATCACCCGCCGTGTGATCAAGGAGATGGAGGGCACGGAGGAACCCGCCAATCTGGCAAAGTACGCCGATCCGGAAAGCGGCGAGTACAATGCGATGATTGAATACATCGGCAAGAAGCTGAACTTCACCTCCCTTCGTTACCACCGTTTGGATGACTTGATCCAATCCGTGGGCATTGACAAGTGCAAGCTGTGCACATACTGCTGGGACGGTCAGGAATAAACACGTAAACACCAACAGGAAAAGCGCCTTGGGGAAACTCCCCAGGGCGCTTTGCCATTCTTTTCTCCGTTGGAAGAGGTCTCTACAGACGCCACCTCGGGAGCCGCTTCCAAAAAAAGCGCATAAAAAGAGGAGGCAATAGCCTCCTCTGCAGTTGCGTATCTTGTATGGAAAACTCAGGCGTCGTCCTCGTGAACAGTGTCCACGCTGCCGATTGCCCACCGCTTAATGAGCATCTTGGAACGATCACTGCCAGTCTCAATGACAACGGAATCGATCTCGTCCTTCACAGCAACAATGCGGCCGCAGATTCCGCCAATGGTGGTGATTTCATCCCCAACCTGGGCGTTCTTGCGCATCTCCTGCTCCTTCTTCTTTTTCTTGCTCTGGGGGCGGAAGAAGATGAAATACAGCGCGACGATGAACACACCGTAAACCAGCAGCATGACGATCATGGACATGCCGCCGCCCGCAACACCTGCTGTAGAGTCTAATGCCATCATTTGATTCATTTTGTCAATGCACCTCCGAATTAATGCTTTGATTATAACAAGAACCGCCGGAACTTGCAAGCAAATCGTGGAAAGTTTTCACTTTTCTGTCCACTTTAAATCCGGCGTCCCAAAGCCTCGATATGCTCCTCATAGAACTGCCGGTACTTTCCAGCGTCCAGCGCGTCCCGGATCTCTTCCATCAGATGGTTGTAAAAGTAAAGATTGTGCATCACCGTCAGCCGCATGGCCAGCATCTCCCCCGCCTTGAACAGGTGGTGAATGTATGCGCGGCTGAACTTCTGGCACACAGGGCACTGACACTCCTCATCCAGGGGGGCCTCGTCCAGCTCATACTTGGCATTGAGCAGATTGCGGCAGCCCTCCCAGGTAAAGGCGTGACCATGACGGGCATTGCGGCTGGGCATCACACAATCAAAAAGGTCCACACCCCGGAGAACCGCCTCCAGGATGTTGGCCGGAGTGCCCACTCCCATCAGGTAGCGGATCTTATCCTTGGGCATATGGGGCTCCACTGCCTCAATGATGCGGTACATCTCCTCCGTGGGCTCCCCCACCGCCAGGCCGCCGATGGCGTACCCGTCACAATCCAGCTGAGCGATGCGCTTCATGTGCTCCACCCGCAGGTCCTCAAAGGTGCATCCTTGGTTGATGCCAAACAGCAGCTGGTGGGGATTGAGGGTGCCCTCCAGGCTGTTGAGACGAGCCATCTCCTTTTTGCAGCGCTCCAACCAGCGGGCCGTGCGCTCACAAGAGGCCTTGGCATACTCGTAGGTGGCCGGATTCTCCACGCACTCGTCAAAGGCCATGGCAATGGTGGAACCCAGGTTGGACTGAATCTGCATGCTCTCCTCCGGGCCCATGAAGATCTTGTGCCCGTCCACATGGGAGGCAAAGGTGACGCCCTCCTCTTTGATATTGCGCAGCTTTGCCAGGGAAAATACCTGGAACCCGCCGCTGTCTGTGAGGACAGGGCCGTCCCATCCAGTAAACTTCCGGATTCCCCCCAGCTTTTTCACCGTCTCATCCCCCGGCCGCAGATGCAGGTGATACGTGTTGCACAGCTGCACCTGGCAGTGAAGGTCTTTTAGGTCATATGCGGAAACTGCGCCCTTGATAGCCCCTGCGGTGGCTACGTTCATAAAAGCCGGAGTCTGCACCGTGCCGTGCACCGTGACAAACTCTCCCCGCCGGGCAGCGCCCTCCTGTTTTAAAAGTTGATACATGGATCTGCTCCTTCTGTCTGGAAATTCCCAAAAAAGTGCGGTGCCAGGATCCCCAAGCACCGCACGTGCGCCATAGGCACTTTGCCCACGGCATTATTATAGCTGGTTTCTCAGGCCGCGTCAAGCCACCGGCTTTAGCCCGCCGTGCAATCCACCGGCGTATACCCTGCCTCGGTTACGGCGTCCATCAGGACCTGATCCGCCACATCCTTGGAGAGGGTAACGGTGGCCTTTTTGGACTCCAGATCTACCACGACCTGGGTCACGCCGTCCACGCCCTCCAGCGCCTTTTGTACGTGCATCTGGCAATGGGCACACATCATTCCGTCCACAGTGAGTACTTTTTTCATGGTGCAGCTTCCTTTCTCTGTTTCCGGCCCCTGGGAGGATTCCTCCAAGGCGGCCTCTTGATTGTCGGTTTGTTCTATATGGGGAACTGCTTCTGAGGAATTTCCCTCTTCGGCAGACTTTCCGCTTTTCTTTTTGAAGAACCGCAGGCGCAGGGCATTGGTCACCACGCACACAGAGCTCAAACTCATGGCGGCAGACCCGATCATGGGACTGAGACGCAGCTGGAACAGCGGGTACAACGCGCCCGCCGCCAGGGGGATTCCCAGAATGTTGTAGAAAAACGCCCAGAACAGGTTCATGTGGATATTCCGCACCACAGCACGGCTCAAGTCAACCGCAGTGGCTACATCATCCAGGGAATCCTTCATGAGGACCACATCGGCGGATTCAATGGCAATGTCCGTTCCTGCGCCGATGGCAATGCCGATATCAGCGCGCATCAGAGCGGGAGCATCGTTGATGCCATCTCCCACCATGGCCACTTTGTGCCCTTCCTCCTGAAGCGTTCGGATATGAGCCTCTTTCTGCGTGGGAAGCACATCGGATATGGCCTGCTGGATGCCCAATTCCCTGCGGATCGCATCGGCTGTGACTTTGTTGTCTCCGGTGAGCATCACCACCTGAAGGCCCATCTGCTGCAGCCGCTGGATGGCCGCCCGGCTGGTCTCCCGAATGGTGTCCGCCACGGCAACTATTCCCAGCAGCCTCCCATCCCGCACAAAGAGCAGCGGCGTTTTACCCTCTTGGGCCAGTTTGTTCACCAGGGATTTGGCGGCGCTTCGCTCTTCCAAGGTGGCGGGCAGGTGATTCTCCTCCAAAAACGCCAGGTTTCCTGCCAGGTACGCCCGGCCAGAGACCTTGGCGCGGATTCCCCGGCCCGCCACGGCCTCAAAGGAGTCCGCCGTGGGAAGGGTGAGACCCATAGCGTTCGCCCGCTCCACCACGGCCTGGGCCAGGGGATGCTCACTGCCCAGCTCAGCGGCGGCGGCCTCTGTCAGAAACGCCTCCTCCGACATGGATTTGTCCAGCACCAGGACATCCGTCACAGCGGGGTGACCGGAGGTGATGGTGCCAGTCTTATCCAGAACCACCGTATCAATATTGTGGAGGTTCTCCAGACTCTCGGCGGACTTGATCAGAATACCCATCTCCGCCGCTTTCCCGGTGCCCACCATAATAGCCACCGGAGTGGCCAAGCCCAGGGCGCAAGGGCAGGAGATCACCAGCACCGAGATGGCATTGGACAGCGCAAACTCAAATCCCATCCCTGCAATAAGCCAGACAATTGCGGTCAAAATAGCGATTCCTATGACCACCGGCACAAACACGCCGCTGACCTTATCCGCCAGTCTGGCAATGGGCGCTTTGGAGTTGCTGGCTTCGTCCACCAGGCGAATGATCTGGGAAAGAGTGGTATCCTCCCCCACTTTGGAGGCAGTAAAACGGAATGTGCCATTTTTATTGATGGTGGCGGAGATTACCATGTCACCAGGGTTCTTCTCCACGGGGATGCTCTCTCCCGTGATAGCCGCCTGATCCACGTAGCCCCGGCCCTCGGTCACCACCCCATCCACGGGAATCCCATCGCCGGGGCGGATGATCACCAGGTCCCCAGCCACCACCTGTTCGGCAGGAATGATCTGCTCCTCTCCATTCCTCAGGACTGCCGCTGTTTTCGGCGCCAGGTCCACCAGCTTGCCAAGGGCATCCCCTGTCTTGGATTTGGATTTGGCTTCCAGGTATTTGCCCACCGTCACCAAGGTGAGAATCATGGCGGAGGACTCAAAATACAGGGCGTGGGCATACTCGTGGACCAGCTCCAGATCCCCGTGGCCAAAACCGTAAGCCAACCGGAACATGGCGAACAACCCGTACACCAGAGCGGCCCCCGATCCAATGGCCACCAGGGAATCCATATTGGGTGCCCGATGGACCAGGGCTTTCAGTCCGGTTTGGAAAAAGTGCCGGTTGATAAAGAGCACCGGCACCGTCAAAATCAACTGGGCCAGGGCGGAGACCAAGGAATTCTCTTCCCCCATAAAGAACCAGGGTACTGGGAGTCCCATCATGTGCCCCATGGCAATGTACATCAAGGGCACCAACAGTACAATGGACGCAATCAGCCGATGCTTCATCTGCCGCTGATTCTCCATAGCACGGTCCTGCCGCTCCTGCCACTGACTGCGAAATCCCCCTTGGCTTTGGGGGGTATTCTTTTGCTCCTGAGGTGAGGCGCCATAACCGATCTTCTCCACTGCCTGGATGATGGTATCCGGCGTAACTTGGCTCTCATCGTAGGACACCGTCATCTGGTTGGCCAGAAGACTGACATTGACATCCTCCACACCCTCCAGCTTGGTGACGCACCGGGTCACATTGGCCTGGCAAGCGGCACAGGTCATCCCGGTGACGTTGTACTTTTCCGTTTTCACTGCCATTCACCTCCTACTTCAGCTTTTTGATCAGCTCCACTGCCTCGTCAACAATCTGCGTGTTCCCCTTGCGGATCTCTTCCACCACGCAGGTTTCCAGGTGATCCTGGAGCACCAGGTACCCAAAGGACTGCAGGGCGCTTTCCACTGCCGCCACCTGGATCAGAATATCCCCGCAATACCGGTTGTCATCCAACATCTTGCTGATCCCACCCAGCTGACCGATCATCCGCTTTAAGCGGTTCTGCAGCTGCCGCAGTTCCTTGGCATCCCGGGGCGTGGCTTTATGATGTACACAGCATCCTCCGGAACAGGTGGTCTGTTCTGGGGATTTCTTCTCTTCTGCCATGATCTTTTCCCCTTTCTGAATACCCCTATTGGGTATTTTCTAAGGATCAGTATATACCCCTACCTGGTATTTGTCAAGGGATAAAAGGGAAAAAGTTGTGGTTGACTAACCTCTTGAAGGCAAACGAAAACGGACAGTCCGCAGACTGTCCGTTCTTTCAATTACCCCATTATGCAGCGCAACGCGCTTAATAAGTACCGAATTCAGTATTCTCAGCCAGAAGCACTTCCGTCCTCCGGCGGGAGAATTCCAAAGAGCTTCCAGCAAGCCCGAAGCTTTTGCCGCGGTGCCAGAATGGTATGATGCCTGACTCAGGCCAAGTTCGCCTCGGCTAAAATCAGCCGCCCAGCTTTGCGGTAAAGTCCGCCATGGCCTCGGAGATCTTGATGTTCTGAGGACATACCGCCTCACAGCTGCGGCAGCCAATGCAGGCACTGGGCTGCTTGTCCTCGGGAATGGCCTTCAGCGCCATGGGCGCGATAAATCCGCCCGCGGTAAAGCAATGCTCGTTGTAAAGAGCCAGCAGATTGGGAATATCCAATCCCTGAGGGCAATGGCTGGTGCAGTAATGACAGGCAGTGCAGGGCAGGACAATCTTTTTCACCATGCCCTGAGCGATAGAATAGATCGTGTCCATCTCCTGAGCGTTCAAGGGCTTCTCCTCTTGGAACGTCTTGATGTTCTCCTGCAGCTGCTTCATATTGGACATGCCGGAGAGAGTCACCACTACGCTGGGAATGGTCTGCAGATAGCGGAACGCCCAGGCAGGAATGGTCTCGTCAGGCCGCAGCGCCTTCAGTTTCGCCTCGTCCTCCCCAGAGAGGGAAGCCAACTTCCCGCCCCGCAGAGGCTCCATCACCCACACAGGGATATTCCACTGGTTGAGCAGCTCCACCTTCCGCTTGGCATCCTGGAACTCCCAGTCCAGATAGTTCAGCTGGATCTGGCAGAACTCCATATCCTTGCCGTAAGCCTCCAGGAAGCGCTTCATCACGTCGTAATCACCATGGGCGGAAAAGCCCAGATGACGGATACGGCCATTGCGCTTCTGCTCCATGAGATAGTCGTAAATGCCGTACTTGGGATCCAGGTAAGCATCGATGTTCATCTCGCACACATTGTGAAACAGGTAGAAGTCAAAGTACTCCACCTGACATTTCTCCAGCTGTTTCTCAAAGATCTCCTGGACCTTGGGCATATTCGCCAGGTCGTAACCGGGGAACTTGGAGGCAAGATAGAACTTCTCCCGGGGATACCGGCTCAGAGCCCGGCCCATCACCAGCTCGGAATTGCCATTGTGATAGCCCCAAGCAGTGTCGTAATAGTTGATCCCGCTTTTCATGGCCTCCTCCACCATGGCGCAGGCAGCAGCTTCATCAATCTTGGCTTCATCCCCGTCCACTACGGGCAGACGCATGGCGCCCATTCCCAGCGCGGAGAGCTTCAGATCCTGAAAATCACGGTAGATCATTTCATTCACTCCCATTCTAGTCTTTGATTATATATCAGTATATCTCTTAAAGTTTTCTTTAAGTCAAGAGAAAATTCTATTTTCATTCCTCTATCATTTGAAAGGAAACCTCCACCATCTGTCCGGACAGAGCCTGGGCAAGCCCTTGGGGCTCTTCCACTGTAGCCAGAGGAGTATAGCTTCCTCCTTGGGAAGTCTCCCCATAGACCAGGAGCAGCTCCCCACTGCCTTGTAAGACCAGCTGGCCCGGCTGAAGGGCGGCGAAATTCTCCGGCTCCTCCGGCAAAGTACTGGGCAGGGAAAAGCTCTTAGCCACAGCGTTCCAATCACCCATCCCCAGAGTCATGGGAAACATCTCCACAAGGGACTCCGCTGCCGAAGTCTCCGCCAGATCTCCCAAAAACACTTGGTCTCCCACTGTGATCTGCAGGCGCGTTTTTTGGACCTGGAAACTGCCGCTCTCCGAAACTTGTGACCGTTCGGATGGTGTTTTCGAGACAGCGGGCACTGGGCTCTCCGTGGGTTCAGCCTCCGTCTGACTGGAGGAATCTATACCGGAAGAGTCCATAACAGAGGTTGTATGGGATGGTGTGCGGCTCAATTCTCGGGAAGAGGAGAGCTCTTCTCTTTCCCCTCCGCATCCGGTCAGAAACGCGGCAAGAACTACAGCCATCAACAGCAGAAACCATCTTTTTTCCATGGCAAATTCTCCCTTCCTCAAGGATGACAGCTGCCGCAGGGATCGTACCCCTGGGCTATCAGGTCCTCCCGGGAGCCGTAGTAGTCCTCCCGGTTCTTTTCACTCATGTCGTCCACGGAGGGACAGCTGGGCAGATGGAACTTGTGGGAATTGGTGTTGAGCACGTAATGCTCTTCCCCGCTCTCCGCCGAGCTGGGCGAACCACTGGACGATTCGCTGGATGTCACACTTGGGGTAGATTCCTCCCCTTGAGCCTGGCCGCTTTCCCAGCTTTCCCCAGTGGCGTAATCGATCTCAATCCCCGGTTGGACGTTGTACACGTACACGGAAAAGCACACGCCTTCCCCTTGATCCTCCACTGAGAACGCCTCCATGGTCACGCCGCTGGCCACCAGATTCTCCCCTTGAAACACCGGTGTCACCCGGTACAGCACATGATTTCCCGTCTCCTTGATGTAATCCGCCACCAGGTTCTCAAAGGGGAGCATCCCTTCCACATTCATGTAGCGGGTCCCTGTGATCAAGTTCTCCTCGTTGGCGTTCTCCCCGGTCAACTGGAACCCGATCAAATGGCACCGGTTGTACAGGGAACCTCCGTCCACACAGTCGTACTGCGCCTGGACCCAGCCTGTGGGGTGGACATCGCTGATGCTTTCTCGATCCTCGGTGGGCATCAGATCCTGCCCGATACAGGCAAAGGCAGTTCCACAGCGCCCTAAACTGTCCAAAGGACTGTAGCTTTCAAAGGACTCCGCCGTCTCCTGGTCCTGGGAAAAGTCCGGCTGGTTGCCGTTGAGCTCCACATAGGGAGTGCCGTCATAGGCAGGCACCTCCTCCAGGGACAGCGCAGCGGAACTGGTTTCCCCGGGCTCCAGATCCATCTGACACCCGGTCAATATCACGGTCAGGCACAACAAAAGCGCCAACAGGGAAAGTCCACGGGCTTTCATGGTTCATATACCTCCTTGGTAATCTTTTGGTGGGAACTGCCGGGAAACTCCTCCCGCGAGACAAGGCGCCAGCCGCTCAAATCCAGATCCAGAAACTTGTCCCCCGGATAGTGCCGGTTCCAGCGGTAGACGATCAGGGACTCCACCCGGTCCGCCCAGGGGTCCAAAGAAAGGTCCTCCACAAAACAGCACTCCCCGGGCCCGGCAATCTCCAGCGGGGAGTCGGCCATCTGGACGCAGTCCTCCATCCCCTGGAAGAGCTTTTCCGAAAAGGGGCTGATCCACAGCCGCTTTCCCCCCAGGTTTCCCACCATGTCTTGGATCACCTGGCGATCCCGGCTCTGGCGGCGGTGGTTGAAAAGCATCCCGTTTCTGTCATCCAGACAGACAATCACTTTCATGAAAACCCTCCCGGTCCTCTTTTTTCCTCTTGTGAGAGTTTTATTATATCACACCCCCACTCACCGCGCCAGTAAAAAAGGAGCCTGCCGAAGCAGGCCCCTTCAGGAGAGGAAATCACGTTTGAGCACCAGGTAAAGCATCAAATACAGACTCATTGCCAACAGGGTAAAATTGTATCGGGTGCGCAGAAGAATCCAAAATCCCAGCACCGCCAATGGAATCAGCACTCCCAGGGACACCCCCATAGACCATCGGGAGGCCCTCTCCTGGGAGAGTTTCATCCGAAGCAGCCCGTGAAAGGCCAGGCCGCCGTCCAAGGGCTCCACAGGCAAGCTGTGCAAAACCCCCAACACCAGATTGGCGGTACAGAACGGGTGTTCTCCCCACCCTAAAAACAGCATCCCTCCTCCCAACAGCAAATTCATTCCCGGACCTGCCAAGGATACAGCCGCCATTTGCCCATAGGAAAGCACCTTTTCCCGGTTGGGGACCAGGCGGCATCCCAAGGCCGTAAGCCGCACCAGGGCAGGCGGGGCGCCGTATAGGAACAAAACAGCGATATGGGCCAATTCATGGAGAGCGGCAGCGGCCAAAAACACCGCTCCTCCTTCTCCGCCCAGAAACAAGCAGGTAAAGGCCACCATTGCGAAGCAGGAGAATCCCACCTCCACCCGACAGTCTCGACAGCATAGAGAGATCATCACACCCGCTGCAGCGAAGCATCCGTCTCAAGAAGCGGCGGAGTGGGGCTGGGACTGGGGCTGGGCGTCACACTGGGGGCGGGACTGGGCGAAGCCTGGGCCGCCTCCCCCCAACTGGGCAGTTGGATCTCCGCTTCCGCCTCTTGGTGGTACCAGGCAGTGATGGTGTCATACATCGGTGCACCGGAGTACTTTAAAAACAGCAGAGCCCCCAACGCCAAAAGGCACAACACCGCCTGAAACAGCGGTACCCAGCTGCCACCGCCGCCCTCCCGGTCCGGCTCTTCCTGGGAAGGGGAATCCTCCCACCCCAGCTCCTGGATTTCCCGCATCTTCTCCAAGTCCTGCATGGCTTAGAGGATGATGCACAGCAGGCCGCTGCAGCCATCGTTGATGATCCGTTCGATGGTCTCCCGGATCTTCTCTCTGGCGTCTCCCGGCATACGATAAAGCTTATTGTGCATCCCCTCATTGACCAGGGAATGCAGGGATTTGCCAAAAATATTGGACTCCCAGATCTTTACCGGATCCTCCTCAAACTCCTTAAGCAGGTACATCACCAACTCCTCGGACTGCTGCTCCGATCCCACAATGGGGGTGATTTCCGTATGGATCTGCGTCTTCATCATGTGAATGGAGGGCGCGGTGGCCTTCAAACGGATACCGTACTTGCCGTTCTGCTTCAGAATCTGAGGCTCCTCCAGAGTCAGTTCCTCCACGTCCGGCATGACGATTCCATAGCCGGTCTGCTGCACATCTTCGTAGGCCTGCTGCAGCTTCTGGAACTTTTGTTTGATGGCCGTCATCTCCACCAGCTGAGCCATCAGCTCCGAGTCATCCTGGATCTCCAAGCCCGTGCGCTCGCTGAGGATTCGATAGAACAGGGACTGGTCAAACACCAACTCCGCTCGCCCCTGGCCGCTGCCCAAGTCGATCCGCTGGATGTTCACCCCAGTGATGGCCTGGCAGCCCTTGAGGCTCTCCAGCATGGATTTGACCTGGCACATCTTGTGAATGTCGCAGGCCCCGCGCAGGGTGGAGAGCACTTCTGCCATCAGCCAGTGATCCGACTCCAGACTGGTCACCCAACCCGGCAGGTCCAGGGACACTTCCCGCACAGGGAATTGGTACAGCAGGTTGGCCAGGATCCCGCGAATGTCTTGCTCGGTGATGTCAATGCAATTCACCGGCAGCACGGGAATGCCGTATTTCTCCCCCAGTCTGCCCGCCAGGGCGTGGGCCTCCGGTGTGTCGGGCTCCACACAGTTGAGCAGCATCACATAGGGTCGGCCGGTTTGATCCAGCTCCGCCACCACCCGCTCTTCCGCCTCTTCGTACTCCTCCCGGGGAATGTCGCTGATACTGCCATCCGTGGTGATGACCAGGCCAATGGTGGAATGTTCCGTGATGACTTTCTTCGTGCCCACTTCCGCCGCCATATTGAAGGGAATGGGCTCCTCATACCAAGGGGTGCGGACCATGCGGGGCTGATCCTCCTCGATATACCCAATGGCGCTGGGGACAATATAGCCCACACAGTCGATCATCCGCACCCGGAAAGAGGCATCCTCGTCGATCTGCACGTCCACTGCCTGCTCCGGGATGAATTTGGGCTCGGTGGTCATGATGGTCCGCCCCGCAGAGGATTGGGGCAGCTCGTCAACAGCCCGCTCTCGCTCCATCCCATCGGGAATGTGGGGGATCACCACTGTGTCCATGAACTTCTTGATAAAGGTGGATTTTCCCGTGCGCACAGGCCCCACCACGCCAATGTAAATTTCCCCGTGGGTGCGGTCCTGTATGTCCTTGTATACATTAAATTCTTCCATGTTCCTACCTCTCTACCGCATTGTGTTTCTTCACCGGCTGCATATGATCAGGGGTCTGGCATCGGGAAGGGTCTCGTCGTACAGATCGTTCTGTTCCCGCAGGTCGGACAACAGTGCGCGATGGCTCTTGGCAATATCCCACAGACGCTCCCCCGAGGATCCGTAATACACCGTCAGCTGAGGCCGGTGGGGATAGGGCTGAGCCCCTTCCTCCATCCCTGCGGAGGCCAAGTACTTTACCGGCTCCCGACTGTAGAGCAGGCTGGACACCCATGTCTCCACCGAAGCCTCCACCGTGTTTTTGTCAGCGATGCGGTATTCCCACAGATCGGTCAGGGACACGGTATCCCCCCGCTGAGAGGCGGAAACATTCAGCTCTGCGGAAAAGCTGTTTTCAAAGTTCTTCTCCACATAGGCCACCCGTCCGGACTCCCCCCGGTAGAGCATACAGATGGTGTACCGCACCCGATAGGTGAGCTTGCCCTCCCCGCAGGAGGATTGCACGCTCTCCTGCTCACACCACAGATCCAGAACCTTTTGGATCTCTTCCCCGGTGACTGTCAGGGTGCACTTCTTCTTCAGGACCTCTGTGTACACCTCACGAGCATCCAGCAGGGAGCTCTGGGCAAAGCGCAGTTCTAAGGGACCTCGTACCGAATAGGCATCGCTGATATACTCCACCTGACAGGTCTGGTACAGGAAAACCGTGACAAACACCTTGGCCGACACATCCACACTGGTGTACTCCCCCACGTCGTCCTCCCGGGGCTGCAGGCTGCTCTCTCCGGTCACCACCCTAAGGTCGCACAGGCAGTCCTCGGTGGCACCGTCACACTCCAGCACCTGGTTGAAATCCAAGGACGCTGACATCTTCTCCAGCGCCCCGTCCACCGAGGAACGGTACAAAAACGCCACGTCCGCCCTGCCGCTGAAAGCGACTTGCCCTTGAGCCAATTTGCACTCCGTCACCCGGCAGGTGATATCCTTGCGCAGGATCTCCTCAATGGGGGGCTTGCCATTTTTTAAGGGAATCCGATCCTCCACGGTAAAGAAATGACTGACCGCGTTCACCGCCTGGGAAGCTTGTCGGCTCTCCATGCGCTTCTCCAGTCCCGGGTCTTCCAGACCACAGGGGATCTGCTCCTGCCGCTGAACCACTGCCAGGGCCTTCAGACACACAGCCATATGCAGGTCAATGCGCCGCGCATTGACTGCCCGGCAGCTGATGTGCTCCACCGCCGCCCGCACCCACGCCACCGCCTTTTCCTGGGCGGATTTCACCTTGATGGTGGCGGTAAACTCCTTGGTGAAATCGCAGCACTTCAGCCCTTCTCCCCGAGGATCCAAATAGAGCACCCGGATATCGCACACACCTTCGCACCGCAGGGTGTCCTCACTGATGCCGTAGGAGGAAATTTCCGGCACCACCCGGCACTTCAGCACCTTCTGAATGTCCGGACAATAGTCCGGCAGATTGTATTCGGTATCTATGGGCACCTCGCAGGAGCCGTCATATACGGGGTCAAAATAGTCATAGGGTTGTGTCTTTCGCTTTGCCTGCATACTGATCCTCTCCTTTGCTGTTCTTACCCCATATCTATGCGTCCCACAGGAGAATATGCAAAAAGGCGCCTGCAGCTGAATACCCTGCAGGCGCCTTTTTGATATGTTCTGTTTTTAGATGTCTTCTATTTTGCGGATGCCGTAGATCCTCCGCAAAACCATCCCCAGAAACCCCTTCCGCTTTTCAATGACAACCACCTTCATCGCCCTTACCTCCCGGTTCGTAGTAACGAAAATCCCAGAGCCACCAGGATCACCGCACACAAGAATAGGGTGAGCCCCACGGGGCAAAAGCAGGAAAGGGACATTCCCAGGCCAAAACTGATGGCACACATGCACCGCACCTGGTGATTCTTAAAGCAGGACAGATCACAGCGGGACACAACATCATCGACCTTTCCCTCACCGGTTTTCTCGTTCACTAACCAGTATATCCGAAATCGGGAAAAGTGTTACGGCGTATAGACCACTACCAATGCAACGCCTGTATGGACACGGATTTCCGCCACGTCCTCCACCACGCTGTTGCTCACTCCCATCAGCGTACCGCCGGTGGTGAGAGTGTCATGGTTCAAGGGATAAAACAGCCCCTGATAGGACACGTTGCAGCTCTGATCCCCATAGGGGAACACAGACACGGTGGCCCCCTTCATCTCAGTCAGGCGCAGGCGGCCGTCGGAAATGAGGAACACCTTGGTGTGCTCATCGGCGATGACACCTCTGGCACCATGAGTGCGCAAAAACTGAAGCACCTCCAGATTGGCCAGGGAGTGATCGAACCGGGGGCCGCCCAAGCAGCCCACCAGCACAAAACTGCGGTATCCCTTGACGATCCCCTTCATCACCGAGAACATGGTGTCGGTCACGTCCTTCTCCACCGGGAGGGGCACCACCTTCCGGCCCTTTTGGGGCGGAGTGGTTACAGAATCAAAGTCCCCCACAATCAGGTCCGGGGTGATCTTGTACTTCTGAGCGGTCTCATAGCCGCCGTCCGCACAGATGACATAGTACTTTGAGGGGGGAAACTCCTGGAAAATAGCGTCGCTCTCAATGGGAGAGGCCCCGATGATCATGCATTCCTGTTTTTTTGCTGCCATTGCTTGACATCCTTTATCTCTTGATACATAGTGTTGTAGCTTTCAAAGCGGGACTGGGCTATTTTTCCCTCCCGCACTGCCTGCAGGACCGCACACCCCTTCTCACAGGTGTGAGAACAGGAGGTAAACTGGCACTGGCCCAAATAGGGAACAAACTCCCGGAAGCCGTAAACCAGCTGCTCTTTATCCGTCAGCCGGTACCGCTCAATGTCAAAGGTGGAGAAGCCGGGCGTATCCGCCACATAGCCTCCGTCCTCCAGCTTGTAGAGTTCCACCTCTCGGGTGGTGTGCCGGCCGCGGCCCAGCTTTTGGCTGATCTCCCCCGTCTTCAGGTCCAACTGAGGGAACAGGGTATTCAGCAAACTGGACTTGCCCACGCCGGAGTTGCCCGTAAACGCCGAGATCTTCCCCCCAAGGAGGCCTCGTACCTGCTCTACGCCCTCCCCTGTTCGGGAGGAAACCACAAAGCAAGGAATTCCTGCCAGGTCGTACACGGCTTTTAAGCTGGAACCGTCCTCCAGATCCGTCTTGGTCAGCACCAGGATCGGGCTGATATTGGCCAGCTCCGCCACGGCGATGGTCTTATCAATGATCAGCGGCTCTGGATAGGGATCCCGCAGAGAGGACACGATGAACAGCTGGTCAATGTTGGCAATGGGGGGCCGCACCAGAAAATTCCTCCTGGGCAGGATCTCCTCCAAGGCCCCAGTCAGATCTTCCTCCCCGGTGATCCGCACACGATCCCCCGCATAGGGGGAGATCTTTTCCCGACGGAACTTCCCCCGGGCAGTACAGGTGTAAAAGCCCTCTTCCGTCTCTACGGTGTAAAATCCGCCGATTCCTTTGCGGACCAAACCCTCCAGATGCTTCGGCGCCGTCACTGAGTTTCCCCCTCGTTCCCGGAGGAAGAGCTGTCGTCGGAGCCGGAGTTCTCATCCTCAGAACTGCTGCCGTCCTGGCCTCCGCCGGAGCTGTTTCCATTGCCTCCTCCCTGACCGCTGGAAGAGGTAAAGTTGTACGTCCGGGTGATCTCCGCACTGCCCGAATCAAAGTTGAAGGACAACTCCATATAGGTCTGGTCATTGAGGGTCACTACCAGCATATCCGTACCGGAGGTTCCTGTATAGCTGAGAGAATAGCTGGAGCCATAGGCAGGATTGACTGTATCTGTGGTCACCTGCGTGCCGTTGCGATAGACCTTCAGCGTCAGGTCCTCGTTGACCCCATTGGGCAGCGGAATGGAGATGGACAGGGTCTTTGTCGCTCCCTTGCCGGAGCTCACAGTAATGTCGACAGTGGCGCCCTTGGACACCTCGGAGCCGCTGCCGGGTGTGGTGCTGATAACAGTATCCACCGGCAGCGTGCTATTGTCATCCCTATTGACCTTGCCCACGACCAATCCAGCGTCCTCCAGCATAGCGGACACATTGGCCAGCAGTTCCCCTTCCAGTCCGTCAGGCACGGTGACTTTCTCTTCTGCAGGGCCAGTGCTGACCTTCAAAGTCACAGTAGAGCCGGAATCCACAGAGGTCCCGGGGGCCGGGTCCGTGGACACCACACGGCCCTCTTCCACGTCATCGCTGGCCACATTCTCCACCTGGCTGTGGAGCCCTGCGTCCTCCATGGCCTTCTGGGCATCCTCCATGGTCATGTGATCCGTGACCACATCGGGCACCTCCACCTGATCCACGCCGCCGTTGACCAAGATCTCCACGCTGGCGGTCTTTTTCACCATGATGCCAGGATCCGGGTTTTGATTCATGATCTCACCGGGCTGCTTCTCCGGATCATTGCCGTCAGTGACCGTGAATTTGAAATCGGCGTACTGCTCATCTGCAATGACGTCTTCGTAGAGCTTTCCCACCAGATTGGGCATCTCGATCAAGTCGTTGCCCTCATCCGGCCGGTTATTCCAATAGTTGAGGAAGTAGATGGCTGCCACGGCAATGGCCACAATCACAGCGGCCACCACGATTCCCTTGACTACCATGATCCCCTTGGCACTGCGGCGGGAACGCACCAGCTCCTCCTCGTACTCGTAATCGTCGTTGTAGGAAGGGGCCTGGCGGGCAGAATCGTAAGCCGCCATGGACTGAGATGCGTCATAGCGGGCACGGTCCGTCTGCAGGTCATACTGGAAAATCGTGTTGGGATTGCGCCGGAATTCATCCAGGTCATCCAGCATCTCCCCGGCGGACTGGAACCGGTCCGAGGGGTTCTTTTCCATGGCCTTCATGGTGATCTGCTCCAAGCCAGTGGGGATGGAGGGGTTCAGCTCCCGGGGCATGACAGGCTTTGCCTGCAGCTGCATCAGAGCCACAGAGACCGCGTTGTCCGCCACAAAGGGCAGCTTGCCGGTGAGCATCTCATACAGCATAACACCCAAGGAGTAAATATCCGCCTTGTCAGTGATATAGTCGCCCCGAGCCTGCTCAGGGGCAATATAGTGCACAGAGCCAATGGCCTTGTCGGTCATGGTCTGGGTCTCGCTCTGCAGGAACCGGGCAATGCCAAAGTCGGCCACCTTGATGGTGCCGTCCTGAAGCAGCATGATATTCTGGGGCTTGATATCCCGATGGATGATCCCCTTTTCATGAGCGCACTCCAGTGCCATCAGGATCTGGGTGGTGAAATGCACAGCCTCCTGCCAGCGGATGGTCCCCTCCTGCTCAATATACTCCTTCAAGGTGATGCCGTCGATGAACTCCATGACGATGTACTGGATCTGATCGCCGAAGCTGACATCGTACACCTTGACAATATTGGGATGGTTGAGCACCGCAATCGCCTTGGACTCGTTGCGGAAACGGCGGAGAAAATCGCTGTTGTTGGAAAACTCCTCCTTCAGGATCTTGATGGCTACCCAACGGCCCTCCACACGATCGTATGCCTTGTACACATAGGCCATGCCGCCTACACCGATCAGCTCGTGGATCTCGTATCTGCCGTCCAGGCGCTTGCCGATGAATCTATCCATAAACAGTTACCAAACCTTTCTGTAGAATGTCTCAGGTATCAGCCGTTATAGATGACAGCCGCTGTGATGTTGTCCGCTCCGCCGCACTCCACCGCGTATTGGATCAATTCCTTGGGAAGCTCACTGCCTTCGTAATCCTCCAAGTACTGCTCTAACACACTGTCCTCCATGTAGTTGGAAAGCCCGTCGGAACAGGCCAGCGCCGTATCCCCCGGCGAGAAATCCCAGGCTGCGTAATCGCACTGCACCGACTCGTGCACCCCCAGCACCCTGGTGATAATGTTCCGCTGGGGATGGAATCTGGCCTCTTCCTGGGTGATCTGGCCAAAGTTCACCAGATCCTGCACATAGGAGTGATCCATGGTGATCTGAGTGAGGACACCGTCGTGCCGCAGATAAGCCCGGCTGTCCCCGATATGCGCCACGTGCAGCGTTCCCTTAGTGGCAATGAGCAGCACCACAGTGGTGCCCATTCCCCACAGCTCAGGCTGCCGCGCTGCCGTGGCGTGGACCTCTTCATTGGCCCGATTCAAGGCGTTTATCATCAAGTTCTTCAGATTGGGGCGGCTCAGGTTTTCATCAAACCCCGAGAGGATCTGCTCCCGAATGGTCTCCACCGCAATGGAGCTGGCCACGTTTCCACCGTTGGCACCGCCCATCCCGTCACAGACAATGGCCCAAGCACTATTTGGGGAGAACAGGCCGCAGTCGCAGCTGTCCTGGTTGGAGCTGCGGACAGCGCCCACATCGGTTTCGAAATCAACTCTCATGTCCCGTTCCTCCTTCTGCTTTCCTTCTCAGCTGCCCACAGGAAGCGTCTATATCCGATCCCAACGTCCGCCGGACCGTGGCGGTGACCCCTCGCTCCTCCAGCAGGGAAACAAAGCGCTTCTGCCGGTCAAGGCCGCTCTTTTGGTAACCCGTCCCTGTCACATCGTTGACCGGGATCAGGTTCACATGGGCCAGGATCCCCCGCAGCCGGGAGGCCAGCTCCTTGGCGCACCAGTCCATGTCATTGACCCCGCTGATCATGGCATACTCAAAAGAAATACGCCGGCCCGTCCTCTCACAATAGTATTTGCAGGCCTTTAACAACTCTTCCATATTCCAGCGGCGGTTCACCGGCATGGTGCGGGAGCGGATCTCATCGTTGGGTGCGTGCAGCGATACCGACAGCGTCAGCTGCAGCCGCTGATCCGCCAAGTCGTAAATCCTGTCCACCAACCCGCAGGTGGACAGCGAGATATGCCGCATGCTCACATTGAGCCCCTCCGGAGAGGTGACAAGCTGCAGAAACCGCAGCACGTTGTCGTAATTATCCAGGGGTTCTCCCATGCCCATGAGCACAATGTGGGAGATCCGTTCCCCTTCATCCAGGGAAGCCGCCTGCACTTGGGAGAGAATCTCCGAGGCGGAGAGGTTCCTGGCAAACCCACTTTTGCCCGTTGCGCAAAAGCTACAGTTCATTTTACACCCAACCTGGGTGGAAATGCAAATGGAAGTTCCATGATGGTACCGCATCAGCACGGACTCCACATGCTCCCCATCCGGCATACGGAACAGATACTTGACCGTGCCGTCCTTGGAAACCTGCTTCTGCCGGATCTCCGCCCAAGCGATAAAGTACCGCTGAGCCAAGTCCTCCCGCAGCGCCTTGGACAGATTGGACATCTGAGAGAAGTCCGTCACGCCCCGGTGCAGCCAGCTGTACACCTGATCAGCCCGGTATTTGGGCAGCCCCAATGCCCCCAACTCTTCCCGCAGCTCCGGCAGCGTCTTAGATTTGATGTCCCTGGGATCCAAAAACTCTTTGCTCATAACTCTCCCTTTCTGCGAAAACGGGCGGCGAAAAAGCCATCGGAGCCGCCTCCCGCAGGCAGCATAGTCAACGTGTGAGAAGGTTCCTCCACCAGGTGCTTCACACCCGGCAACTGGAAAGGAGCCGGTTCAAACTCTGGGTGGGAATCCAAAAACGCCCGGGCCACCTCTCCGTTCTCCTGGGGGTTCAAGGTACAAGTGGCATAGAGGAGCAGTCCCCCCGGTCGCACCAGAGCAGCGCCATTGCTCAAAATGGTCTTTTGCAGCTCCGGCAAACCCTTTACGGAAATCAGCGGCTTATAGCGAATCTCCGGCTTCCGGCGGATCACCCCATAGCCGGAACAAGGAACGTCACAGAGGACACCGTCCATAAGCGGGAGCTCCTCATAGGGTTTTGAGGCATCCCGACGCTGGGCAATCACCGAAGAAAGCCCCAGCCGTTGGGCCCCTTGCTGAATCAGACCCACACGGCCCTTATACAGGTCAAAGGAATACACAGTACCGGTGTTCTCCATGTCCTCCGCCAGCGTAAAGCTTTTTCCTCCCGGTGCGGCGCAGCAGTCACAGAGAGTCTGTCCCGGTTTGGCCTCCAACAGAGAACAGGCCAGCTGAGCGGACAGATCCTGAATGTGGAACATCCCCTGTTGGAATTCCTCCAAGGCAGCCGGGGATCCCTCCCCCTCCAAGATAGCCGCACCATTGGGGTAAGGCAAAGGTGTCAACGCAAACCCCTTTTCAGCCAAAGAAGCTTTCAGTCCCTCTGCCGCAGCACGCAGCGGATTGATTCGAATGTACAATGGCGGACGCTGCTCAAAATCCCGCAGGATGTCCATGGTCACTGCTTTGCCATAGGACTTCCGCCACAGGGAGATCAGCTCCTGGGGGATGGAGTACCGCAAACTGAGATCCTCCACGCTGGTACCCTCCGGAAGGGACAGCAGAGGCTTTTTCCGGGAAAGCGTGCGAAGGACTCCATTGACCAGCCCTGCATACGCTCCCCCTTTGATGGATTTGGCCTCCTCCACCGCCTCATTCACCACGGCGGAATCCGGCACCCGATCCAAAAAAAGAATTTGATAGGCCGCACAGCGAAGCAGCATCCAAACCCGGGGATCCGGCCGCTTCCTGGGATCCTTCAAACAGCCCCGCAGGAAATGATCCAAGGTCAACCTGCGCTCTAAAACTCCGTAAAAAATGACAGCGGCAAGGCTGGCGTCCCGACGGTCCAGTCCGTTGGCACGCAACGCCTTGTCGATGATGATATTGGAGTAGCCCTCGTTCTGCTCCATCTGCAGCAGGGCTTGTAAAGCTGTATGCCTTGCCGTGTCTTTCATAGTCCCTTCCTTATCCTGGGGTATTTTCAAAATGGGAATCCGCCTTCAGGGGATGTCCCAACAAATAGCTTTTTCCGTCCATACGCTTTCCGTTTTCCGGCTGGACCTCTGTCAGTTCCAAGCTTCCCTGGCCGCAGTACACCCACAGCGCGCCATCCTTCTCAAAAGCCTGGCCCGGCGTCCCGCTGCCCGACCCAACACGGGAGGCATGGAGCTTCATCTTCTTCCCGTCCAGATAGGAATGTGCGGACGGCCATGGGTTCAGCCCACGGATCAAATCGTGAAGCTCCTGGGCGGGCTTGGTCCAATCCACAACAGACAAGTCTTTGGAAAGCATGGGGGCTCTGGTGGCCAAGGCCTCGTCCTGAGGCACAGGGGTCAGTGTCCCCTGCTCCAGTCCCTGCAGCGTCTCCATAAGCAGCTTCGCTCCCAGATTCTTCAGCCGGTCAAACAGCTCTCCAGCCGTCTCCTCCGGACCTACCGGAGTCTCCGTCTTCAACAGAATGTCTCCGGTATCCATGCCTTCCGCCATGAACATGGTGGTGACTCCTGCCACCGGATCCCCATGGATCACCGTCCACTGAATGGGAGCTGCTCCCCGGTACTTGGGCAGCAACGATCCGTGAACATTGACACACCCCAGCCGGGGAGCATCCAACACTGCCTTGGGAAGGATCTTCCCATAGGCCACCACCACGATCACATCGGCGTTCCAGCCACGGATCTCCTGCTGGACCTCCTCTGTGCGCAGCGTAGTGGGCTGGAACACTGGAATCCCATTCTGTAAAGCCAGCTCCTTCACAGGAGGCGCTTGCAGTTTGTGACCCCGGCCTTTGGGCTTGTCAGGCTGGGTGTAGGCAGCACACACTTCATAGCCGTTGTCGATGAGCTTTTGCAGGGAAGGCACGGCAAAATCCGGCGTCCCCATAAATACCACACGCATGAGTTTACTCCTCTTCCTGAGCAATGCCGTGCTCCAACTCTTCCTCGGTGAGCATCCGGCTGACGTGAGTGGTGAACAGCACGCCGTGCAGGTGATCAATCTCGTGACAGAAGGCCCGGGCGCACAGTTCCTCGCCAGTGGCCTCAAACCAGTTGCCGTCCCGATCCTGCGCCCGGACGGTGACCTTCATGGGCCGCTTCACCAGCCCGTACTCCCCGGGCAGGGACAGACAGCCCTCTGCGCCGTTCTGCTCTCCCTCGGTGGCGATGATCTCCGGATTGACCAGCTCAATGGGGCCATCCCCCACATCCACCACGCAAACAGAACGCAGAATCCCCACCTGGGGCGCGGCCAGTCCGGCTCCATTGGCATCCGCCAGAGTCTCCTTCATGTCGTCCAGAAGCTGGTGGAGCTTTTTGTCAAACTTCTCCACCTTGCGGCACTCCTTCTCCAGGACACTGTCGCCAAACTTCACAATCTTCCGAATTGCCATAGTTTTCAAGTCCTTTCCCTTATAAGATCCGGTAGGGGTTGGGATCGGCGTAGGCAGTCACCTGCTGAAACTCCCGCATACCGGCAAATTTCTTCAGCAGCCGGGATATCATCTCCCGCAGTGAGGGGGTGTTCCGGCATTTGATCAACAACTTATAACGATACTTATTGCTCACCTTAGCCACTGCCGCAGGAGAAGGCTGCAGCACCCGCAGAGGCATACTGGCATATTCCTCCCGGGCCAGCGCACTGAGCATCCGCAAAAAAGTATCCGCTCCCCGCTGCACCTGGGACTCCTTTTCCCCCACAAATCCAATCACCAGAATGTCCACAAAGGGTGGGTACAGCATGGCTTTCCGATACTGAATCTCTTGGCGGTAAAACCCAAAGTAATCCTGTCGGGCTGCCAAATGCAACACCGGATTCTCCGGAGCGTAGGTCTGGATGATGGCCCGGCCCGGGTACTTTCCCCGGCCCGCCCGACCCACCACCTGGGTGAGCAGGTCAAAGGTGCGCTCGCTGCTGCGAAAATCATCGCTGAACAGCGTTTGATCCGCGGAAAGCACCCCTACCAGGGTGACATTTTCAAAATCCAGCCCCTTGGCCACCATCTGAGTGCCCACCATGACATCGTACTCTCCTCTGGCAAATTGATCCAGCTTCTTCTCCAGAGAATACCTGGCGGCGACAGAATCCGTATCCAGCCGAAGCACCCGGGCTTCCGGAAGCAGCGCCTGAAGCTGTTCCTCCGCCCGCTGAGTCCCCGCGCCCCGAAAGGACACCGTCTCACTGCCGCAGGAGGGGCACTTCGTGGAAAAAGGAACCGAATAGCCGCAATAGTGGCACATCAGTCGGCCGTTGGCGCTGTGGTAGGTCAACGAGATGCTGCAGTGGGGGCAGGTGACCACTTCCTGGCAAGTCTTGCAGGAGGCAAACGTGTGATAACCTCTGCGGTTCAGCAGCAGGATGGACTGCCTGCCCTCTTCAAAGTTCTCCCGCAGTGCACCGGCCAAGGTTTCCCCAAAGGAATGCTCTCCCGGAGGGGCGTCCTCGTTCATGTCCACCAGCTCCACCTGGGGAAGCACCGCGTTTCCAAAGCGCTCTTCCAGCTTATAGAATCCGATCTTTTTCTGCTGGGCCAGGCGGCTGACTTCCAGGGAGGGTGTGGCGGAGGAGAGCAGGCAAAAAGCGCCTTCCTGCCTGCACCGGTAGCGGGCAACTTCTCGGGCGTCGTACCGGGGACTGGATTCCGACTGGTACGTGTGCTCCTGCTCCTCGTCGATGACGATGAGTCCCAGCTCTTGAACAGGGGCAAACACCGCGGACCGGGTACCCACCACGATGGAAGCCTCCCCCCGGCGGACCCGCTTCCACTCGTCCAGCCGCTCCCCCAGAGACAGGCCGCTGTGAAACAGCGCGATCCCATCTCCAAACCACCGGTGAAACTGCCGGATGGTCTGGGCAGTCAAGGAAATCTCCGGCACCATGACGATGACGCCTTTGCCTTGATCCCGCACCTGGCGGATCAGCTTTAAGAACACCGAGGTTTTTCCGCTGCCGGTGACTCCATAGAGCAGGGCAGTCCGAGAAGCGTCCGGGGCCTCCATTTGGGCGGCTATTCCCTCCAGCACCTGCTGCTGGGCGGGAGACAGGTCCACGTCTTCCCCGCCGGCTTCCTGAGAAAAAAGATCCGGGCGGCGGTACACCTCGTATTCAAAGGCCTCCGCCGCCCCCTTCTCCACCAGAGCTTTCACCACAGAGTTGGATGCTCCAGTGAAATAACACAGCTCTCGCTCCGAGGCCTCGCCAGCATCCATCAGAGTCTGATAGACGTCCCTCTGCCGGGGTGTCAGCTTTCCCGTATACCCGGGAACGGGCCGCACCATCTTGGAGGTGGCATCCTGCACACGGCTCATGGCTGTATTCACCTTTTGGACAATCCCCTGCTCCAAAAGAGCCCCCAGTTCCGGACTGGATTCCTCCAAGCCCGTCTCCCGGGTGAGCTTATCCAGGGGGACTGCCTTCTTCGCCGACCGCAGCAGCAGAATCACCCGCCACTGGCCGTCAGAATACTCCTCCCTGTCGAAGTTTTTAAAGTCCGCACGGAGGACATAGGCCTCCCGCAGACGCAGCTGGTAACCCGTGGGAATCATCAGCTTGGCCGCTTCAAACAGGGTGCAGTAATAGTGGTCCTTGACCCACAGAGCCAGCTCCAGCATCCCAGGGGAAAGCGAGGGCTCCCGGTCCAGCAGAGCCTCGATCTCCTTGGTCTTTTCGCCAGCTTCCCCGGACAGGGAAAACACCAGCCCCACCCGGCGGCGGTTCCCGGCGCCAAAGGGGATACTTACCCGCATACCGGGCTCCACCTGGGAAGCCAGCCTGTCCGGCACTCGATAGGTGAAGAGCTTGTCAAAATGATAGACCGTATTCTCTACGGCTACCTGAGCAAAAAGCTCCTCATTCATCCACTTCTTCCACCACCGGGTCCGGCTCGATAATCAGATACTTGCCCTGGGCAAAATCCTGCACAGCCATATCCACTGGCTTGTCTGTGAGGATGGCTCCCTCTTCCTCGGCCTTCTGAGCGATCTGACGGGCACGCTTGGCCACGGCAATCACCAGAGAATATGTGCTGCTGTGAGGGACTGTGATAATGTTAGCGGACGGTTTCAGCATCTTCCAACACCCTTTCAATGGAATTTGTATTGCGGGAAAACTTCAGTTTCTCCGCCTTGATGATGGCCTGCAGGTCGCTGACCGCGTCCTCCAGGGCATCGTTGTACACAATGTAATCGTAATCCTTGGCGTGGGGAATCTCCTCCCGGGCCTTCTGAAGACGCTTCTGAATGGTCTCCTCGTTCTCCGTGCCCCGTCCCCGCAGGCGCTTCTCCAGCACCTTCATGGAGGGAGGCAGAATGAACACGGACACGCACTCGGGCATCAGCTTTTTCACCTGGGCACCGCCTTTGACCTCGATCTCCAGGACCACATCCCGGCCCTGCTCCATCCAGGCCTCCACAGGCTCCCGGGGGGTGCCGTAATAGTTGCCCACGTACTCGGCATGCTCCAGCATCTTCCCCTTTGCAATCAGGTCTTCAAACTCCTCGCGGCTGAGGAAATAATACTGCTTGCCATGCTCCTCACCGGGACGGGGATTCCGCGTCGTAGCGGAAACCGACAGCCTCAGGTTCTCGTCCTGGGCAAACAACTCTTTCAAGATGGTCCCCTTGCCGCCTCCCGACGGTGCGGAGATCACCAGCAGCAATCCCTTACTCATGTCTTTTCCTCCTCTTCCGGCGCAGGCTCCTCTTTCCCGTTGAAGCGCCCCGCCACGGTCTCCGGCAGCAGAGCCGAGAGCACCACATTGTCGCTGTCCATGATCAGCACCGCCTTGGTGCGGCGCCCAAAGGTGGCGTCAATGAGCACGCCCCGCTCTTTGGCCTCCTGCACCATCCGCTTGATGGGGGCGGATTCCGGGCTGACTACCGCCACCACCTTGTCCGCAGAGACCAGGTTGCCAAAGCCAATATTTACCAGCTTCATTCAGCCACACCTCACTCCACATTCTGGACCTGCTCCCGGATCTTCTCAATCAGCGCCTTGATGTCCACCACCAAGTAGGCGATCTTGGAATTCACCGATTTGGAGCCAATGGTGTTGGCCTCACGATTCATCTCCTGCACCAGGAAGTCAATCTTCCGGCCCACAGGGCCCTGGGAATCCACCAGCTTGCGCAGCTGCTGGAAATGACTGCGCAGCCGTACAGTCTCCTCATCCACGGCCACCTTATCCGCAAAGATGGCCACCTCGGTAAGCAGCCGCTGCTCGTCAAACCGGTTGTCCTGCAAAAGCTCCTGGATCTTCGTCTGAAGCCGCTCCCGGTAGCTCTCCACCGTCTCCGGCGTGATCTGCTCGATCTGATCCACCAGGGTGATGACCTCTTCTGCCTTCTCCAAAATATCCTCCTGGAGCCTGGCTCCCTCCATCTCCCGCATCTTCAGGAAGGAAGCGATGGCGATATCCGCCACCTGCCGGACAGCCTCCCACACGGCATCCTCATCTGCAGGAGCCTTGTGGACGGAGAACACATCGGAATACCGGGATAGCAGAGCCAAGGTGGGCTCATCGGGCAGCTGATAGCGCTCCTTCAGCTCACGCAGAGCATTGAGGTACCCGGAGGCCAAGGCATGGTTGACCAACACCTGGACATCCGCCTCCTCCAGAGGTTCAATCTGCAGGAACACGTCCACCTTTCCCCGGGAGATCTTACTTTGGACATAGGCCTTGAGCCTGTCCTCTAAAAACAAATATCCCCGGCTGATCCGGGAGTTGAACTCAAAAAATTTGTGGTTGACCGATTTGATCTCGAACACGATGCGGCAGCCGTCGACAGTCGCTTCCCCTCGGCCATAGCCAGTCATACTTCGGAGCATCTCAATCCTCCTATTCCATGTTGCGCCGCGGAAACAGCACAGTATCACTATCCAATTATTTTACCATTCCCCCCAGGCCTTTGCAACCTGTTTCGGTGGATTTCAAAGATTCTTAAGAAACCCTGTCCCTTTAGAACCCGCCGCCCAGCTCATAGTGAACGATTGTCTCCATGGGCGTAAAGGCGTGGGTCTCATCGGCCTGGAACCCCCGAGCCTGGAAAAAGCCAAAGAAATCCGGGAACGTGGTGGCGATCCGATCCGCGCCGTGATCCTCCCCCCAAGACGCTGCCGAACGCATGAGCGTATCCAAAACAAAAACGGTTTCCCCTTGGGGTGTCTCCGTAAAGTCGTATTCCTTTGCAACGAGCTTTCGAATCTGCAGCTCCCCGTCCTCTAGGGCAACCACCACATGGCCCACGGGTTGGCCCCCATCCTTCATCAGCAGGACCGTGCCTTCAACGCCGTCTTCTTGAAGCACCTTGCGTTCTTCTTCCCGATCCTCCATTGCTTTCACTTGGATCATCGCTTCCCGCTCCTTTCTTCATCTCTGCTGTCAACGCCCGAAGCTCTTCCTTAGTCAGCTCCCGGTACTTTCCCTGAGGCAGCATACCCAACCGCACCGGCCCCACAGCAATCCGCTTGAGCCGGGCAACCTCCAGCCCCAGAGCCTCGCACATTTTCCGGATTTCCCGATTGCGCCCCTCATAGAGGACAATCTCCAGCACCACCCGGCCCAGCTCCTGTTGGAGCACCCGCACCTTGGCCGGAGCGGTCCTTCGGCCCTCGATGACAATACCTGTGCTCAGCTGGTTCAGCTGATCTTCTGTGACGCTGGGCCGCACTGTCACCCGATAGGTCTTTGCCACGTGGCGTTTGGGGTGAGCAACCTGGTTGGCAAAGTCACCGTCGTTAGTCAACAGCAGCAACCCCTCAGAGTCCTTATCCAACCGGCCCACAGGGTAAACCCTTTCTCCTACGTCCTCCACCAACTGCGCCACACATTTCCGGCCTCGCTCATCGTGGAGGGTGGTGACAAACCCTCTGGGCTTGTGCAGCGCCAGGTAAATTTTCTTCTCGCTGTGACCCAAGGGCTGGCCGTCCAGAAGAATCTTGTCCTTCCCAGGCAGGGCGCTGTCGCCCAAATGTGCCACCCGTCCATTGACCGTAACCCGTCCGGCGGAAATCATCTCCTCCGCCTTTCTCCGAGATGCCGCACCGCTGGCGGCCAATATCTTTTGCAGCCTGATCTTTTCCGGCAAATTCCTCACTCCTTACTCCATTCCAATCAGCCGTGCCCAGAATCCCGGTTTTTTCTCCAGGACCCCTGCAGGCTGACCTGCTGTGATGGGAGCCCTTCCCAGCAGCGTTCCATCCAGATACCAGCGCACTTCCCCCACAGGATCCCCGACGCTCACCGGGGCATACAAAAAAGCCGGCACACTGATTTCCCTGGTGACCCGCTGGGCGTCCCCTTTGGCGAGGGTCACCGTTGCTCCGCTGCCGCCCCGGACCAGCACACCCTGGACATCTGAGCCAACCACCGGCACGGTAAGCTTCACATCTCCGGCTTGGAGGTCATAGGGCTCTGTCTGAGTAAAACCATAGTCCAGCAGTGCGGCATGATCGTCCCAGTCATTGGGGGCGTTCAATGTCACCGCGATCAGCGTCACGCCGTCCCGCTCCGCTGCAGACACCAGACATCTGCCCGCAGCTTTGGTAAACCCTGTCTTCACCCCGATACATCCGGGATAGAGGGTCAACAACTTATTGTGGTTCGTGAAGGTGACACGCTTTACAGGATACTCGAACTCCACTTGTGCGGAAGCGCTTCCACACAGCTGGCGAAACTTCTCGTTTTTCAACGCCTCTCTGGCTAGAAGAGCCATATCGAAGGCAGTGGAATAATGTCCCAGTCCCTGGGCATCTTCCCCCTCCAGGCCGGAAGGCGTGACAAAATGGGTGTTCTCCATTCCCAGCTCCGCCGCCCTACTGTTCATACGCTGGGCGAATTTCTCCAGCGAACCATCCAAGTACAGCGCCGCAGCATTGGCGGCATCGTTTCCAGAAGCCAAAAGCATCCCGGCCGCCAGGTTCGTCAAGGTGATCCGGTCCCCTTCCCGCAGCCCCATAGCAGAACCCTCTACTGCCACCATTTCCTGGGTGATTTCCACCGTGGGATCCCCCATGCATTCCGCAGCTTCCAAGGTCAGCAATGCCGTCATGATCTTGGTGGTACTGGCCATGGGCCGCTGAGTATTGGCATCCTTTTGGAAAAGCACCGAACCAGCATCCGCCGTCATCACCAGAGCACTTTGGGCGGACACTTCCACCTCCGCCCCTTGCACCGGC
>JBMNVU010000007.1:0-95209 GCA_050946975.1 Acutalibacter sp. | reverse complement strand
GAATCTGCCCCCCCCCCGTGAAACATCATACCGTGAAACGATAACTAGCAACCCTGCGAGAAACAGAATGACCCCTGCCAAGGGATAGGCTGCCGTGACCACACACAGCACCGCAATGCCGAAACACACCGCAAAAAACCAGCGAAGTCCTGAAAAAATCCGAGTCTCCTGCCGCATCCTCATTGACCTCCCATGGAAACTGTAATAAATTTAGTATAGCATCCCCTGGAAAAGATTGCAACAAAACCGCTTTTTCCCAAAGAACTGTGCTATAATGGGGCAAACGATACGGAAAGGGGAAGGAATTCCATGAAACAATTTACCATCGGCTTTTTGGGCTTTGGAAACATGGGACAGGCCATGGCCCAGGGATTTCTCCGGGGCGGAGTGCCGGGAGCGTCCATCTGCGCCTGCGCCAAGCACTGGGACAAACTCCAGCAAACCGCTGAGCAGCTGGGCATCACCCCCTGCGAGGACAGCCTTCAGGTGGCGGAGCGGTCCGATCTGTTGATTCTGGCGGTGAAGCCCTACCTGATTCAGGAGGTGCTGGAGCCTCTTCGGGACCGGCTGGCGGGGAAAGTGGTGGTCTCCGTGGCCCTGGGATGGCTCTGCGCCCAGTTTGAGGAGATCCTCCCCGCGGGCACCCATCACCTGAGCATCATGCCCAACACCCCGGTGGCCATCGGGGAAGGGGTGGTCCTGCTGGAGGAGGAGCACACCCTCTCCCCGGAGGAATTCACCCAGGTCCGAGAGCTGCTGGCCCTGCTGGGCACGGTGGAGACCGTCACCGCCGGGCAGATGGGCATCGCCGGCACTCTCAGCGGCTGCGGCCCGGCCTATGCCGCCATGTTCCTGGAGGCTCTGGGGGACGCCGGAGTGCTCCACGGCCTGCCCCGGCAGGTATCTTACCGCCTGGCCGCCCAGATGCTGGCAGGCACCGGGAAGCTCCACCTGGCCACTGGGGACCATCCCGGCGCCATGAAGGACGCGGTCTGCTCCCCCGGCGGCTCCACCATCCGGGGCGTGGACGCTTTGGAGCGCCATGGGTTCCGCTCCGCCGTGATAGACGCCATCTCCGCTGCCGCCGGAAAGACCCACTGACCTGGGAAACCACGAAAGCACAAAAGGGACCGCCCACCTGGGCAGTCCCTTTTTTCACGCTTGGGATGCGGCACCGTCAGGAGATCCCCCGTTTGGCAAAGTAGTCGCTCTTTAAGGTGTTGAAGGACGCCTGCTCCTGGGCGTTCACCCGGGCGGAAATCTCCCGCATCTCCTGGGTGACTTCCCCGGTGTAATCGCTGGTGTAGTAGGTCTCCCCGTCATACCAGTTGGAATTGGGGAAGCACACGATCCCGCCCTGGTCCCCAAAAATGTCGTCCCCCATATAGTACTGGAAGTCCGCTGGCAGGCCGAACAGGTTGGCGATGGTGGGGGCGATATCCGCGGAGGAGACGTACTTTTCCACCTTCTGAGGCTCCTCCCCCTTGGCGTAGTAGAAGCAAGGTGTGCGGTACAGCTCCGGGCTATCCCCTTCCACTCCCTTGATCTCCTTCAGGAAGGTCTTGTCCGTCATGTATTTGCCGTAATGGTCGGTGTAGAACCACAGCACGGTATCATCCAACCGGCCTTCCTCCTCCAGGCGGTCCACCAATTCCCCGATGAATTGGTCGGTCTCCATGGCGTGGGCCACCGCCAGGGTGTACTCCTCCATATTGGCGTCGCTCCCCGTCACTCCGGACTGAGCCACCGCCGCTCTGGCGGCCTCCAGATGGGGATCGGAGATCTCACTCATCTCCTCGGTGTAAGGGCCATGGCCGGAATAGGTGATGATGTAGCTGAAGAAGTTCCCCTCCGGGACGATCTCGTCAAAGTCCGCCATCATGTCGCTGTCCAGCATGTAATTCTCCATGCCCATGTCATATCCGCTGTGGTAGGTCATACCCAGGTTCTCATGGATGCTTCCCCGGTTGTAGATGGACGGGTTGGCCGGGTGGAAGGAGTTGGAGGCGTAGCCCTCCTGAGCAAAGAGCTGCGGCAGTGCCTCCGGAAAACTGTTGGTGATATACACGCTGCTGGACAAGCCCGTCACCGAGGGCAAAAGGCTTGTCAGGGAGATGAACTCCGTATTGAAGGTACCCGCCGACAGGAACAGCGGAGTGTAGTGGTTGACAAAATCCGTGCCCTCCTGCTGGAGCTGGTACAAATTGGGCATATACTCCGGGGTAATCAGCCAAGTGTCCACGGATTCCAGCATCACCAGGATCAGATTTTTCCCCTGGAACCGGCCGGTCATCTCATTTTCCACGCCGACTTGCTGGGCTCGCTCTTCATAGAACTGGTCCAGCTCTCCCAGCTGGATGGGGCTGCCCTCCAGGCCGAAGGACACCAGAAAATCCCGGACCGTGTACTGATACAGGCCGGTGATCATCAAATTCCGGTTGGAATCGGTGAACTCCTTGTAGGATTCCGACTCGCTGCCGGGGTCATAGGTGGTTCCCCACCACAGGGTGTCGGACTTGGGCAGCAACGACTGGTGGAGCAGCAGCACACAGACCACGGACGCGACAGCCGCCACCCCAGCGCCCACCCGCAGGGGCCAGCGGCGCTTTCCGGGCACATGCTTGGGCACCAGCACCGCCCCCAGAGCCAGGCAGAGGATGGCCAGCAAAATGCAGGCCACCAAAGCTTTGCGCAAATTCAGGTAGGACCAGCTGAAGAACTTGGCGCCGTCCCCGGCGAAATTCATGTCGGAGAAGCTGAAAAACTCCCCGAAGATATTGAACATCACCCCGTTGAGCACGGTGAGCAATGCGAAAAACAGGGCGTAGACCCCCATGAGGATCCGCCGGACCAAGGGGGGCACCAGCGCCGCCACCGCCGTCAGCAGCAGGGACCAAGCCCCGGTAAACACCAGGGCCCGCCAATCCAGGAAGCGAGTGCTCCCCGCGAACCGGTAAAAATACCGGAGGGCTGCGTCAAACAGGAACAAGCCCAAAAAACAAAGGGGCAAGCTGGCCCAAGCCAGCTTCGCCCGCCATTCTTTTAATTTGGAGAGCACTGTGCTCTCTGTCATTTCCCCGGCCATGCGCAACTAACCTTCTCATATATAAAATCTAGGTTAAATATAGCATAAATCTCGGAAAACTGCAAGGAAATCAGCGCTTTTCCCCAGGAAAATCCTGAGCCGCCCCTCTGGTCCCTTCTGTAGTCTGATTCCAGCTTTCTCAGCGTCAGGCTCCTTGGGGGCACACCCCCCACTTTCATTTTGGACAACCAGGGCCTAGGCGCCCCCCCAGGAAACCTCCGGCCGCCACAGGCAGAAACGCGGCTTTTCCCCACACTCAGCTTCGGAGACGGCCAAACGAGACCGGCATCCACCGCTGGAAAACGACAAAAAGGACCTGCCGCAGGTGCGCGGCAGGTCCTTTTTCGGCCGGGCGGTGAGATCCGCCGGACAGCCAAGGGGTTTCGTTCCTTTTCGTTTTCAAATAAGGGGAGATTACTCCAGCTCCAGAGCGCCGGTGTACAGCTGATAGTAGGTGCCATGGAGGGCAATCAGCTGATCGTGGGTGCCCCGCTCGATGATGCGTCCATGGTCCAGCACCATGATGGCGTCGGAGTTCTGCACCGTGGACAGCCGGTGGGCGATGACGAACACCGTCCGGCCGGTCATCAAGGCGTCCATACCCTTCTGGACAATGGCCTCGGTGTGGGTATCGATGGAAGAGGTGGCCTCGTCCAGGATCATCACCGGGGGATCGGCCACAGCCGCCCGAGCAATGGACAGCAGCTGACGCTGGCCCTGGGACAGGCTGGCGCCGTTGCCGGACAGGGGCGTGTCATAGCCCTGGGGCAGGCGGGTGATGAAGTCGTGGGCACCGGCCAGCTTGGCAGCGGCCATACACTCCTCGTCGCTGGCATCCAGGCGGCCATACCGGATGTTATCCATAACCGTGCCGGTGAACAGGTTGGTATCCTGAAGCACCATGCCCAGGGACTGGCGGAGGTCCGCCTTCTTGATCTTATTGATATTGATGCCGTCGTAACGGATCTTGCCGTCGGCAATGTCATAGAACCGGTTGATCAGGTTGGTGATGGTGGTCTTGCCGGCGCCGGTGGAACCCACAAAGGCGATCTTCTGGCCGGGCTTGGCGTAGATGCTGATGTTGTGCAACACCAGCTTCTCCGGGTCGTAGCCGAAGTCCACGTCGTCCAGGACCACCTCGCCCTGGAGCTTGGTGTAGGTCACGGTGCCATCCGCCTGATGGGGATGCTTCCAGGCCCAGACGCCGGTGCGCTCAGCGCACTCGGTGAGGGAGCCGTCGGCGTTCTCCTTGGCGTTGACCAGAGTGACATAGCCCTCGTCGGTCTCCGGCACCTGATCGATCAGGTCGAAGATCCGCTTTGTGCCGGCCAAGCCCATGATCACCATGTTCAGCTGGTTGGACACCTGGCTGATGGAGCCGGAGAACTGCTTGGTCATGTTCAGGAAGGGCACCAGAATGCTGATGCTGAAGGGCAGCCCCGAGATGCTCAGGTTGGGGGCGCCGCTCATCAGCAGGATGCCGCCGAACACCGCCACGCACACATACAGCACGTTGCCCACGTTGTTCAGGATGGGCATCAGCATGTTGGCGTATTTGTTTGCCTTTTCGGCGTTGTGGAACAGCTCGTCGTTGACCTTGTCAAAGTCCTCCTTGGCGCCTTCCTCGTGGCAGAAGACCTTGACCACCTTCTGGCCGTTCATCATCTCCTCCACCACGCTCTCGGTGCTGGCAATGGACTGCTGCTGCCGCAGGAAGTACTTGGAGGACTGGCCACCCACCTTCCGGGTGATCAACACCATGCAGAAGACGCCCAACAGGATCATCAGGGTCATCCACACGCTGTAGTACAGCATGATCCCCAGCACGGTGACAATGGTCACGCCGGAGATGATGAAGTTGGGGATGCTCTGGGAGATCATCTGGCGGAGGGTGTCGATATCGTTGGTGTAATAGCTCATCACGTCGCCGTGATTGTGGGTGTCAAAGTACTTGATGGGCAGATCCTGCATGCCGTTGAACATCTGGATCCGCATCTTGGCCAGGGAGCCCTGGGTGATGAATGCCATCAACTGGTTGTACGTGGCGCCGGCGATCAAGCTCAGGCCGTACAGCACCACCAGGATGCCCACCAGCCGGAACAGCTGGCCGGACACCGCGGCCCAATCGCCGCTCTGCCAGCTCTGCTCCACCAGGGAGATCACGTTCTGCATGAAGATGGACGGAATGGAGCTGATGATGGCGTTTGCCAGAATGCACACCAGGGTGATGGGCAGCATCACCGGGAAAAATTGGAACAGCATCTTAATCAGCCGCAAAAGGACGTCCTTGCGCTGGCCCTTTGCCAGGGGCGCGCCGCCATGTCTGGGCATTGGCATCAGGCTTCAGCCTCCTTTCCCTGGGTGGAAGTCCTGTTCTGAGAGGTGTAGATCTCCCGGTACACAGGACTGGTCTTCATCAATTCCTCGTGGGAGCCGATGGCGGCAATACTGCCGTTGTTCATCAGGATGATCCGGTCGGCGTCCTGCACAGAGGCCACACGCTGGGCAATGATGATCTTGGTGGTCTCCGGAATGAACTTCCGGAAGCCCTGGCGGATCAAGGCGTCGGTGCGGGTGTCCACCGCGCTGGTGGAGTCGTCCAGGATCAGGATCTTGGGCTTCTTCAACAGGGCCCGGGCAATGCACAAACGCTGCTTCTGGCCGCCGGACACGTTGGTGCCGCCCTGCTCAATGTGGGTGTCGTACTTCATGGGGAACTGCTGGATGAACTCGTCGGCCTGGGCCAGGCGGCAGGCCTCCTCCAGCTGCTCGTCGGTGGCGTCGGGATCACCCCAGCGCAGGTTTTCCTTGATGGTGCCGGAGAACAGCTCGTTCTTCTGCAGCACCACGGCCACCTGGTTGCGCAGGGTCTCCAGGTCGTAGTCCCGGACGTCCACGCCGCCCACCTTCACCGAGCCCTCCGTGGCGTCGTACAGCCGGGGGATCAGCTGGATCAGCGTGGTCTTGGAAGAACCCGTGCCTCCCAGCACGCCGATGATCTCACCGGACTTGATGTGCAGGTCAATATCCGACAGGGAATTGCGTTGGGCTTTTTTGGAGTACTTGAAGCTCACATGGTCGAAGTCAATGGAGCCATCCTTGACTTCCGTCACCGGGTTCTCAGGGTTGTGGAGGGTGCTCTCCTCGGAGAGGACCTCCACAATACGCTCGGCGGACTCGGCGGACATGGTGACCATGACGAAGATCATGGAGAGCATCATCAGGCTCATGAGAATCTGGAAGGAGTAGGTCAGCAGGGAGCTCATCTGGCCCACGTCCAGGTCCAGGCCCTGGCTGGTGATGACGGTGTAGGAACCAAAGGACAGCACGAACACCATCACCCCGTAGACACAGAACTGCATCAAGGGGTTGTTGATGGCCAAAATCCGCTCAGCCTTGGTGAAGTCCCGGCGGACGTCATCGGCGGCGGCGTTGAACTTTTGCTTCTCATAGTCCTCCCGGACGTAGGCCTTGACCACCCGCATGCCCCGGATGTTCTCCTGGATGGAGGCATTCAGGTTGTCGTACTTGCGGAAGACCCGGCGGAACAGGGGCATGGTCTTACGGGTGACGAAGAACAGGCCGATGCCCAGAATCGGGATGGTGACCAAGAAGATCAGGGCCATCTTGCCGCCCATGACAAAGCCCATGACAAAGGAAAAGATCAGCATCAAGGGGCTGCGCACGGCGGTGCGGATGATCATCATGTAAGCCATTTGGACGTTGGTGATGTCCGTGGTCAGACGGGTGACCAGGCTGGAGACAGAGAACTTGTCGATGTTCTCGAAGGAGAAGTCCTGAATCTTGTAGAACATATCCTTGCGCAGGTTGCGGGCAAAGCCGCAGCTGGCGGTGGCGCAGGCAGAGCCGGCCAGGGCGCCGAAAGCCAGGGACAGGCCGGCCATGACAATCAGCACGGCGGCATACCCCAGCAGGGTGGGCATGCTGATGCCCATCTGGATCTCATTGACCAGGTTGGCGATGATAAAGGGAATGATACATTCCATAACCACTTCGCCGGTGACGAACACGGGAGCCAAAATTGACGGCTTCTTGTACTCCCGTATGCATTTCGCCAGAGTTTTGATCATAGAAAACCTTCCTTTCCGATACAATCTCCCCACAAGCAGGGCCCCTCTCAAGGAGACCAATCCCCGCAAAAACACACAAAACCGTTCGGCTCGGCCAAAGAAAAGCCGTGCTGGGAACGGGTGGGGGTAAACACTTTATTGTTAGGTATCGAACTAATTTTACGGCATATAGTTGCCTTTGTCAAGTGGTTTTCACAGATTTCAGCGGTGAAAAATAAATGGTGGGCACCTCCCTTGCAAGGGCTATTTTGCTGTGTTATAATGTTCTATAATTTTTGCGAACTCTTTTCCCGGATTTTACACAAGGTTTGGATCCGGGCATTTTTTATCACATTTTTCAGGGAGGCCCCGCCATGGATGACGCCAAAAAAACAGAACTCTTTGAAACCATGCCCATCCCACGGGCAGTGATGAACCTGGCCATTCCCACGGTGCTCAGCTCCCTGGTGATGGTGCTCTACAACCTGGCGGACACCTACTTTGTGGGCATGCTCAATGACGCCGTGCAGAACGCCGCCGTCACTTTGGCGGCTCCCCTGCTGCTGGCCTTCAACGCGGTGAACAACCTTTTCGGGGTGGGCTCCTCCAGCATGATGAGCCGGGCCCTGGGCAAAAAGGACTACGACACCGTCTACCGCAGCTCCGCTTTTGGGTTCTACTGCGCCATCTGCGCCGGGCTGCTGTTCTCTGTGGGCTACACTCTCTTTCAGACTCCTCTGCTGAACCTGCTGGGTGCCACCCAGGAGACCATCGGCACCACCATGGGATATGCCCGGTGGACCGTCACCTTCGGCGCGGTGCCCGCCATTCTCAACGTGGTCATGGCCTACCTGGTCCGAGCCGAGGGCGCCTCCATGCACGCCAGCATCGGCACCATGAGCGGCTGCTTTTTGAACATCCTCCTGGACCCCCTGTTCATCCTCCCCTGGGGCCTGAACATGGGCGCCCAGGGGGCGGGCTTGGCCACCTTCCTCTCCAACTGCTGCGCCTGCATCTACTTCTTCATCCTGCTGTACTGCAAGCGGGGCAGGACTTACGTCTGCGTCAACCCCAAGATGTTCGGCTTCCGCAAGCACATTGTCCTGGGGGTCTGCGCCGTGGGCATCCCCGCCTCCATCCAGAACCTGCTGAACGTCACCGGCATGAGCGTGCTGAACAACTTCACCTCCTCCTTCGGTTCCAACGCCGTGGCCGCCATGGGCATCGCCCAGAAGATCAACTCCGTCACCGTGCAGATCGCCCTGGGCCTGTCCCAGGGGATCATGCCCCTGATCAGCTACAACTACGCCAGCGGCAACGTCAAGCGCATGAAGAAGACCTTCTTCTTTGCCGCCCGGATCGCCATTGTCTTCCTGCTGTTCATGGAGGTGGCCTACTACCTGGGCGCCCGCACCTGGATCAGCCTCTTCATGCAGGACGAACAGATTGTGGAGTACGGCTCCCGGTTCCTCCGGGGCTTCTGCCTGGGCATGCCTTTCCTAGCCATTGACTTTTTGGGCGTGGGTGTGTTCCAGGCCTGCGGCTTGGGCAAAAACGCCTTCCTCTTTGCCGTGCTGCGGAAGGTGGTCCTGGAGATCCCGGCCCTGTTCATTCTCAACGCCCTGTTCCCCCTGTACGGCCTGGCCTACGCCCAGTTCTCCGCCGAGATTGTCCTGTGCATTGCGGCCATTGTGGTGCTCTATAAGCTGTTCCGGAAGCTGGAGAACAACCAGAAGCAGCAAGCGTAACAAGAAACACGAAAAAAGTTTTTGGGGGGCCTTTTTTCAAAAAGGCCCGACCGTAATGCCCTTAAACCGGCGCAGCCGGAGAAAAAAACAGCGAGCAGGGCGCACGCGCCGCAGGCGATAGCCCTGGGAGCGGCCCTTTTTCACGAACAGTAAAAGGCCATCCGAGCAAAAAAACTCGGATGGCCTTTTTAGCTTGGCGCAAAAGGTCCAGCTTTCCTTTACCAGCGGATGAATCCCCAAAGCGATAGCCCTGGGGACGGGCTCCACGGTACCCAACAGCAAAAGGACCCTGAAGTCGAAAACTCCAGAGTCCTTTTTTCATTCCTTCGGAAGGGCCGCTGCCCGATTCTATCGCCCTCCGGGCGCGTGCGAATCGGGCAGCTATTTTCTTTTCGGCTCCGCCGGTTAAGGGCTTCAGGTCGCGCCTTTTTGAAAAAAGGCGCCCCAAAAACTTTTTTCCCTTTTACAGCGCTTTCTCCAGGGCGTCAATGACGATCTTCAGCGCCTTGATCCGGGCGTACTTCTTATCCACCGACTCCAGAATGTGCCAGGGCGCATAGGTGGTGCTGGTCTTCTGCAGCATCTCGTCCACGGCCTGCTCGTACAGGTCCCACTTCTCCCGGTTGCGCCAGTCCTCGTCGGTGATCTTCCACTGCTTGGACGGGGTATTCTGCCGCTCGGTGAACCGCTCCAGCTGGGTGTCCTTGTCGATCTGCACCCAGAACTTCAGGATCACGGCGCCCCAGTTGTGCAGCTCCTGCTCGAACTCGTTCATCTCGTAGTAGGCCCGCTGCCAATCGTTCTCCGAGCAGAATCCCTCCAGCCGCTCCACCATCACCCGGCCATACCAGGTCCGGTCAAAGATGGCGATATGCCCCGTCTTGGGAAGTCTGGTCCAGAACCGCCACAGGTAGTGCCGGGCCTTCTCGTGGGGCTCCGGGCTGGCGATGGGGTGCACCTCAAAGCCCCGGGGATCCAGCGCCCCGGTCAACCGCTTGATGTTGCCTCCCTTGCCTGCGGCGTCCCAGCCCTCATAGCAGATGATCACCGGCACCCGCTTGCGGTACAGCCGGTTGTGCAGCTGGCCCAGCTTCTCCTGAAGCTCCTTGAGCTGGCTCTTGTACTCCTCCTCGGTGAGGGTCTTGCCCTCCAGAGGCACGTCCTTGAGCTTGGGCATCTTGATGAGGGGGAAGGCGTTCTGCAGCAGGGGCACGGCCAGGCTCTCGTTGTGCAGCGCCGTCTCAATGGCCATGCACAGCGTCTCCAGCACCTGCAGCTCCGCGAATTTCTTGGACTTGGAGTCGATGATGTACCAGGGCGCGCTGGGTACGTTGGTGTCGTCCAGGTACCGGTCAAAGGCCTCCAGGCACTTGTCGTAGTGCTTGTTCTGCCACCGGTCCCCCTCGCTCACCCGCCAGGCGGTGTCCTTATCCGCCAGCAGGCTCTCGATGCGGCTCTCCTGCTCCTTCTTGCTGATGTGGAAGAACAGCTTCAGCACCAGGTAGCCGTTGTCCGTCAGGGACCGCTCAAACCGCTTCACGCTGTCCACCCGCTGAGCGTACTCCTTGTCGTCCATCCCGCCGTGGAGCCGCTCCCGCATGATCTGGTCCATCCAGCCGGAGTCCAGGAAGGTGAATTTCCCCGCCTCCGGGATCTTCTCAAAGAACCGGTACAGGAAGGGCTTGCGGGCCTCCTCCTCCGTGGGGGTGGAGGGCATGGAGAACACCTTGAAAAAACGCGGGTCAATATTCCGGATGATCTGCCCGATGGCGCTGCCTTTGCCGGCGGCGCCCCACCCTTCAATGAGCACCAGCACGGGCAGTTTTTTCTCTTTCAGCTTCATCTGCTGCTGGCTCAGTTTCTCCTGGGCGGCCTTCAGCCGCTGCTTGAGCTCGTCGCTCTCGGGCTTTTCCGGGCGGATCCAATTCTTTAACATGGTTGTCACCTCTGTCCCCGGGCCGAGCCCGGATGATTGTTACGGGACTATTATACCAATTTTTACCCAGAATTGCAGTATGCTTTTAAATTTTTTTGGGAAAACTTCCCCTTACACCCAGTGCTCGTCCATGGCCTGCATGGCCGGGAGGACATCTGCCGCCAGCTCCTGGACGGTGATGCCCAGCATCTGGGCCCCCTGGGAGATCACATCCCGGGAACAGCCTGCGGCAAACTTCTTATCCTTGAACTTCTTCATCACGGATTTGACCTCCATACCCTCGAACCCGGTGGGCCGCATCAGCGCCGCTGCGCCGATGAGCCCGGTAAACTCGTCAGCGGCAAAGAGGTACTTCTCCATCAGGCTTTCCGGCTCCACGTCGGAGCAGATCCCATAGCCGTGGCTGACCACCGCGTGGATCATGTCCGGGTCAATGTCCAGGTCGGTGAGCAGCTGCTGGGCCTTTTTGCAGTGCTCCTCGGGCCACTGCTCAAAGTCGATGTCGTGGAGGATCCCCACCGCCTGCCAATAGGCCTCCCGGCCGGGATCGTGGACCTTGGCCAGCTCCCCCAGGACCCAGCCCACGGTCCTGGCGTGATGCAGATGGAACTCCTCCTGATTATACCGCGCCACAAGCTCCATAGCCTGGGCGGGGGTGGGAATCATGCTCATAGAAAACACTCCTCATTTTGTTTTTCCCCATGATACTCCTTCCCCGACAAAAGCGCAAGGCCATGCCTTGCCATTGGGGGCGGGAGCTGGTATAATGGGAATGTTTCCAATAAAACGCCGAAAGGGAGGGCGGGACGCTGTGGGGACCCACTGTCAACAAGAAAATGCTGGGACGGGCCGCAGGCCCGTCCTTTTTTGATTTATCACAGTAGTGGAAGGAAGTAGAACGATGAAAAAGCTTATGACAAAGGACGCCCTGAAACGGGGGGCATGGAAGCTGGCGCTGGTGCTGGCGGGGAACACCCTGTACGCCTTGGGGGTGGCGCTGTTCCTGCTGCCCACAGGGTTGATCACCGGGGGAACCACGGGCCTGGGCCTGGTGGCGGATCACTTTTTCCACGTGCCCCTGACGGTGTTTGTGGCGGTGTTCAACCTGGCCATGTTCCTGGTGGGGCTGCTAGTACTGGGGAAGGTCTTCGCTCTGACCACGGTGATCAGCTCCTTTTACTACCCCTTCATCCTGGAGGTGATCCAGCGGACCTGCGGGGAGGTCCAGCTCACCGACGACCCTCTGCTGGCCACGATTCTGGCGGGGCTGATGATCGGCGCCGGGATCGGCATGGTCATTCGGGCGGGGGCCTCCACCGGCGGCATGGACATCCCGCCTCTGGTGCTCCAGAAGAAGCTGAATATCCCGGTTTCCCTGTCCCTGTACGTCTTTGACTGCGGGATCCTGCTGCTGCAGGCCCTGTTCTCCAACGTGGAGCAGGTGCTTTACGGCCTGGTGCTGGTACTGCTGTACACTCTGACCCTGAACAAGGCGCTGCTGCTGGGCCGGGGCCAGATGCAGCTGAAGGTGGTCAGCAGCCGGTATGAGGAGATCAGCCGGGAGATCCAACAGCGGATGGACCGAGGCGTGACCCTGTTCACCAGCGTGGGGGGCTATGCGGGCCAGGAGGGCGCCACTGTGCTGACGGTGGTGGACCGGCGGGAGCTGCCCAAAGTCACCGAGCTGGTGAGCCAGCTGGACCCCAACGCCTTCATGGTGGTCAGCCAGGTCAACGAGGTCCGGGGACGGGGCTTCACCCTGCCCAAGCGGTACGTGGGCTGACACTTGACAAACACTCCGGCGCCGGGTATCATCACCTTAACCAGACAAGAGGATGGGAGGACTTGGTATGAATTCGGTACTTTGGGCCGCTGGAGGAACGGGCTTTACCTTCTTCATGACCGCCCTGGGCGCGGCCATGGTGTTCTTTTTCCGCAAGCGGGTGTCCCCCGGAGCTCAGCGGGTCTTTTTGGGCTTTGCCGCCGGAGTGATGATTGCGGCCTCCGTGTGGAGCCTGCTGATCCCCGCCATGGAAGAGGCAGAAAAACAGGGCGTGCCGGGCTGGCTGCCCACGGCTGGGGGATTCCTGCTGGGGGTGGGATTCCTGCTGGGGCTGGACTACCTGATGCCCCACCTGCATCTGGGCGCGGACAGGCCTGAGGGCCGCTCCTCCACCTGGAAGCGCACCACTCTGCTGCTCTTTGCCGTCACCCTTCACAACATCCCCGAGGGCATGGCGGTGGGGTTCACCTTTGCCTTGGCCGCCCAGAACGTGAACGATCCCACCCCCTACGCCGGGGCGCTGGCCCTGGCCATCGGCATGGGGATTCAGAACTTCCCCGAGGGAGCCGCCATCTCCCTGCCCCTGCGGCAGGAGGGGCTCCCCGCCTGGAAAAGCTTCCTCTACGGGGCGCTGTCCGGGGTGGTGGAGCCGGTGTTCGGGATCCTGGCCGTGCTGGTGGCCGGGAGCATCCAGCCTCTGCTCCCCTGGCTGCTGGCCTTCGCCGCCGGCGCCATGATGTACGTGGTGGTGGAGGAGCTGATCCCCGAGGCCCATCTGGGAGAGCACTCCAACATCGGCACCCTGGGGGTTATGGCAGGCTTTCTGGTGATGATGGTCCTGGACGTGACTCTGGGATGACCCCACAAAAAAAGACCGGGACACTGTCCCGGCCTTTTTTTTACTCCACTCCCCGCAGGCTTCTTTGCTGAGCCACCGCGGCGGTGATCTCCCCGCTGTGAAGCTCCACCAAAGCCATCGTGGGCGTCTCCTCCAGCTGGGAGAAGGTGACGTTCACCTGGTTGCCCTCCCGGTCCCCCCAGGAGGTGCTCTCCCCTTGGGCCACGCCATTTTCCGGGGTCAGCAGGGCGATGTCCCCCTCTTCGGTGAGAACCGCCTCCGCCTGCTGGGCCAGAGTCTGCCACACCTCTTGCGGGTCCTCCTCCCCGGCGGAGACAAGATAGCTCACCCCCATCAGCACCATGCCCTGGGGCTCCTGGGTCACGGTGTTCTCCTGGAAGGTCAGCGTCTCCGTCACTTGGGGCAAGCCCGCCACCTCCAGCGTCTGGGTGAGTTCCTTTCCCTCGCCCTGGGTCATGTCCTCCAGCTGATCCTCCGTCCAGCCGTTGTCCTCCAGCACCTGCTCCATGGGAGTCAGAAACTCCCCGCGGCTGGGCACCAGCGTGCCCTCCTGAAGGATGAACTGGAACAGGTTGTCCTGGCTGCCCGCTTCCTTGGGGCTGCAGGCTGTCAGCCCGCCGCTGACTACCAACACGCACAGGACCACTGTCAGAATTTTTTTCCCACTCTTTTTCATCGCCTTACCTCCTCTTTTGGGATAGTTCCCAGCCTCAGTATAGGCGATTTTCACGGGGTTTTCAAGGGGTTCCTTCTGGGTATTGCAATTATTTTCTAGATGGCTGCGGACTTATTGTTGTTCCCTCCCGGCAGCTCTCAAGAGGGATCCTCCACCACCACCGCCTGCATGCCGATACCCTTGTAGGCACGCTCCACCGCGTCCTTGGAATAGGTGACGTTCTTCCCCACCAAGGGGTCGTTGAAGACGTACGAGTCCTCCGTCTCCCCGGTCAGCAGCAAGCAATGCAGGGGGTACATCCAGGTGAAGGACTCCCCCGTGTTCTGGAGAATGTATTGGGTGGAAGGGGTGGGCTCCTCCATATCGATGGTGGCCCAGAGCATCACCGGGGTTCCCCGGTCAATGTAATCCTCACAGAGCCTGTCCAGGGAAACCCCGGTGAGTTCCTCCACCTCCAAGGGACTGTGCCGGTCCTCCAGCAGGTGCTCCACCGCCTTCCCAATTACCGGCGCGTAACATCCCCAGCCGCTGTCCTCGTAGGGGCTGCCCAGAAAGACCTCCCAAGGGCTGTCCCCCACCAAGTCCCCATCGTGATCCTGATACGGGGCATCCCCCTGAGGCAGGTAGTCGTCGATAAACTCCTCCACCGTCACGTCCACCCCCTCATACTGGAGCGCCATCACCGCGGTGACGCTTTCACAGCCGGTGGGGTACTGGTCCCGCTGGTCAATAAAGGGGGCGTCGAGAATCCCCCTCTCCTGTTGGAGCTGGCTTTGGCCGTCCCCCTCCCCTGAGGAGAGCAGCATTCCCGCCGCCGGAGAGACGATCAGCAGCACCAACAACACCACTGCCGCAAACAGGCACAGCAGCCACAGAAAAATCACCCTCCTGGGCTGGGCGCTCTTCCGCCTGGCGTGCCTGACCATAACCTGTGTCCTTTCCATAACTCTCCCGCCTTTCCTTCTTTTTACACATTAGACGGGCAGAGTGTGGAAAGCGTTAGTCAACGTTCAACTTTTTCTGTATTTTTTTCTTGGGAAATTCTCTCCATCGGGGCGAAAGAATTCCTCCGGACTCCGCCCACCGGAAATGGGGCTGGGATGGGGGCCTGGTCTGCGCAGAGAGTGGGAACCATTGGAGAGTTATTTCCGCCTGGGCGAAAGAATTCCCCGGACTCCATCCACCGGAAATGGAGCTGGGATGGGGGCCTGGTCTGCACAGAGAGTGGGAGCCATTGGAGAGTTATTTCCGCCCGGGCGAAAGAATTTCTCCAGCCACCGCCCACCGGAAGCAGGGCTGGGATGGGGCCGCCTGACTTACAGGGACGGGGTGGGGTCCCCCTGTTTTTGGGCAGCAAAAAAGCCTCCCCAGAGGGGAGGCTTTTCATGTTTTTACTTTACAGGAACTGCATGGGATCCACCCGCGTGCCGTTCTGGTAAACCTCGAAGTGGAGGTGAGGTCCGGTGACGTTGCCGGTGGCGCCTTCATAGCCGATCACCGTGCCGGCGGTGACATACTGGCCGCTGGACACCGCCACAGAGCTCATGTGAGCATACCGAGTGGTGTAGGTGCCGTTGTGGTAGATCAGCACGTAATAGCCCCAGGACATGCCCCAGCTGTCGGTGCTGTTGGCCTCGATGACCTGGCCGTCAGCGGCTGCCACAATGGGGGTGCCATAGGGTCCGGCAATATCCAGGCCCTTATGGCCGGGATAGCCGTTAAATCCGGCGGAGATGTAGGTCACGCCGGGCAGAGGCCAAATGGGATTGAATCCGGAAGTCCCGCCGCCTCCGGTGGGATAGGTGATGCTGCCGGAACTGCTGGAGCCGGAACTGGTGCTGCCAGAGCTGCTGCCCTGCTGCGCAGCCTGCTGCTTGGCGGCCTCCTCAGCGGCCTTCTGAGCCGCAATGGCATCCTGAATCTTCTGCTCGGCTTCCGCCAGCTCTGCCTCGTTGACCTGCAGCTGGTTCTCCGTGGCGCCCTCGGCTCCCTGGATGTCCTCCAGTGCCGCGGCATTCTCCGCGTACAGCTGATCCAGCTCGTCCTGCTTGTCCTCCAGGGACTTCTGCAGCTCGGCCACCTCTTTCTTCTGGGCCTCGCACTCCTCACGGTCGGCGCTGGTCTCGTCCATGTAGGCCTCCAGCTTGTCCACCAGCTCCTGATCGTGGGCCGTCATGGTCTCAATCATGGTGGCTCGGGTGGTGAACTCCGACAGGCTCTCGGAATCCAGCAGAATCTCCAACGTGCTGATATTGCCCGCGGTGTACAGCGCCACCAGACGCTCCTTGAAGGCATCTATGGTGCCTTGGATCTCCTCCTCGGACTTGTCCAGCTTCATGGTCAGCTCGTTGATGCTGTCATTCAAATCGTTGATGTTCTGGCGGGTGGTGTCGATCTGCTCCTGCACCACGTTGATCTGCTCCTGCAGATTCTCCTGCTCCGCCTGCTTTTCCGCCTCATCGTTGCGCAGCTGCTCCAGCTGAGACTCCAGGCTTTCCTTTTCCGCCTGCAGCCGGTTCTGCTCCGCCTGGATCTCTGCCACGGTTTGCGCCGACACGGTCAAGGGAGTCACCGCTGCCACGCACAGAGCCATCAGCCCACTGAGCAGACGCTTTCGGATGTTCTTGTTCCTCAAAATGCTTTTCCTCCTTGCCAGCGTCCCGCCGAAGCGGAACACCAAAAGACTGAAGCGAGATTTACATAAATCTAGTAACATGGGTCATTGTAAACCACCAAGGAGGATTTATTTTTCTAAATAAGAATTATTTTGTTAATTTCTTTCAAAATTGTTACAAACTCATCCATTCTCCCCCATATCTTGGGGGTCTCGTGGCAAACAGAAAAAATCCCGCAGCAAGTCCAACGCCCGGGCGGGGCCGGTGAAGTCCACCTGCGCCTCCACTCCCAGCACATCCACCTCCAGCTGGGCCTTGCCTCCCGGCTGACGCTCCACCTCCAAGGGAGGATTTTCCTCTCCAAAGCTCATCCGCCGCCCCTGATAGTCCACAATGACACACCCCGCCACCGTCAGCAGCACCCACAGGGAGAACCCCAGGGACAGGTTGAAAATCCGCCGTCTTTTGTCTTTCATTCTGCACACACCACTCCTTTGAAGCTAGTGTGCCCTTTCCAAGATTTTTTATCAGCCGCCGCTTTTTTCGCCATTTTCCAGGGAGCAGCCCGCCTGCCCACCTTCTCCCGGCAGGCTCCCCCCACCGGGCGGGTCTCGGATTGTCTCACGGCAGACTACCCCAAACACTCACATGCAATTCAACAGAGCCTGGCCGATGGCCTCCCCCACCAGCTGGCCGGCATAGCGGGCCTCGCTGACGGTGTTCACCTCGGTGCCCACCTCCACCAACATGCTGCCCGGGGTGGCATTCATATTGTATTTGGAGTTGGAAAAGTTCAGCGGCCGGGCCAGGCCGGGGAACAGCTCCTGAAGCTGCTGCTGGACCCGCAGGGCCAGGCGCAGATTCTCCTCCCAGCGGGGGAAGTCCCCCCAGCTGCCGTCGGCGTCGCACCCGGCAAGGAGCATCACCTGGGCGGCCTTTTTGCCGTCAATGGTGACAGTGGGCTTATACTTCACCCCGCTGTCCGTGGTCATGGAGTCCCGGTGGACGTCGATGGTCACCTGGATGGTGGGGTACTGCTCCAGGTTCTTCTGGAGCACCTCCCAGGACCGGCTGTAGGAGCCGTTGTACAGGGTGTCGTTGACGGTGGTGTCGTGGATCACCCCAAAGCCCAGCTCCTCCAGGGCTTCCTTCAAGGCCTCCCCGGCGGCCACCACGCTTTGGGAGGCGTCCGCCGTGCGGGTGTCCATGTCTGTGTAATAGAAGCCCGTATAGCTTTGGGAGTAGGCCTCGCTGGTGTGGGTGTGGTAGATCAGGATCTCCGGGGTACCGTCCCCCTTCAGCTCCACCGAGGGATCCTCCTCCAGGGCGGCGTTCAGGTCCGTCCCCGATCCGGTGGTGTCCTTCACGTAGAAGTCCGCCACCTGGGTCCCCCCGGACAGCTGGATCTCCTCCACCGGGGCGGACTTCCGGTTGGGGTCCGGGGTGACGGACACCTGGGGCTCCAGGGGCTGAGTGAGCTTCACCACGCCGTCGTCGGGCAGGGGCAGGTCCGGAGTGGGGGTGGGGCTGGCACTGGGGACTGTGGTCCCCTCCAGGTCCTGGGCCTCCATCCCCGCGGCAAACAGCAGAGCATCCCCGCCCTCGCTGCCGGCCCACTGGGTCAGCCTGCCCCCGGCGCACCACAGGCACACCACCAGGGACAGCGCCACCGCCAGTCTCTGTAGGAATCGTATCCATGTCCGTTTCATAACAGGCTCCCTTTGCGTTGCGGGATTTCGCGGAATTTTACTTGCATCCCTTAACTAATTTTAGTATAATAAAATGAAATCTTATCACTTCGCCGAAAATTGGAGGATATTTTTATCGAAAGAAGCGCTTCAAGGAACACACCGGGCCCTGATGGGGGCGCGGCACAGAGAAAGGAGTTTGCGGTATGTCCATCTATTCGGAGATCAAGCCGGAGGTGCGCGCTCTGGCGGAAAAATGTGTGAAGAACAATTACATCGACCCTGAGCTTTACGTCAAATACGACGTGAAGCGGGGCCTGCGGGATCTCAACGGCAAAGGCGTTCTCACAGGCCTGACCAACATATCCGAGATCATCTCCTCGAAGACCGTGGACGGCAAAAGCGTCCCCTGCGAGGGTGAGCTGTACTATCGGGGCTACAGCGTGGAAGAGCTGGTGCGCCGTCAGCCCAAGGAGGACCACTTTGGCTTTGAGCGCACGGCCTACCTGCTGCTCTTTGGGGATCTGCCCAACCAGGAGGAGCTGCGGACCTTCTGCGAGCTGCTGTCCTTTTACCGGACCCTGCCCACCAGCTTTGTGCGGGACATCATCATGAAGGCACCCAGCAGCGACATGATGAACACTCTGGCCCGAAGCGTGCTCACCCTCTATTCCTATGACGAAGACGCGGAAGATATTTCCATTCCCAACGTGCTGCGGCAGTCCATGCAGCTGATTGCCCTGTTCCCGCTGCTGTCGGTGTACGGGTATCAGGCCTACCGCCACTATCACGACGGCCAGAGCCTGTTCATCCACCAGCCGGATCCCAAGCTCTCCACGGCGGAGAACATCCTGCGGATCCTGCGGCCGGACTGCTCCTACACGGAGCTGGAAGCCCGGGTGCTGGACATCGCCCTGATCCTCCACGCAGACCACGGCGGCGGCAACAACTCCACCTTCACCACCCACGTGGTGACCTCCTCCGGAACGGACACCTACTCGGCCATTGCGGCGGCGCTGGGCTCTCTGAAGGGGCCCAAGCACGGCGGCGCCAATATCAAGGTGGTGAAGATGTTTGACGACATCAAGGAGCACGTGAAGGACTGGAACGACGACGAGGAGCTGACAGCCTACCTGGCAAAGCTGCTGCACAAGGAGGCCTTTGACAAGGCTGGGCTGATTTACGGCATGGGTCACGCGGTGTACTCCCTGTCGGATCCCCGCGCCAAGATCATGGCCCGATTTGTGGAGGGGCTCTCCAAGGAGAAGGGCCGGGACGCGGAGTTCCAGCTGTACACCAACGTGGAGCGTCTGGCCACCCAGCTCATCGCCAAGGAGCGGAAGATCTACAAGGGCGTGTCCGCCAACGTGGACTTCTACAGCGGCTTTATCTACAGCATGCTGGACCTGCCCATGGAGCTTTACACGCCGATCTTCGCCATTGCCCGAATTGCAGGCTGGAGCGCTCACCGGATGGAGGAGCTCACCGGCGGCGGGAAGATCATTCGTCCGGCGTATATGGCGGTGCAGGAGCACCGGGAATTCCCCGCGGAGTAAAACGAAAAAGTTTTTGCAGCAGCTTTTTACAAAAAGCTGCGACCTTAACTGGCGCAGCCAGAAAAAGAAAGTAGCTTTTCCATTCGCACGCGGCCGCAGGGCGATAGAATCGAAAAGCGGCTCTTTCCCATGAACGACAAAAGGACACCCGAGTTTTCGGCTCGGATGTCCTTTTTTACTTGGTAAAAATGGGCCGCTCACGGGGCTACAGCCCTTTGGGCTGACGCGCCCCGTTCGCTGCTTTTTTGGCGGCTGCGCTTTGCGCAGCTTTTAAGGTCGCAGCTTTTTGTAAAAAGCTGCTGCAAAAACTTTTTCTCTTTTTACAGCACCAGCTCCACGGCGCCGGGGAGGACTTGGATATCCACCTGCCTGTCACCGGGCACATACTCCCCGTCCAGGGACCAGGGGAACTCCTCCTGGCAGGAGAACGCCGCCTGGCGCACCTGACGCAGGATCACCAGTTCCCCGTCGGCGTTCCCCTTTTGGAGCATCAGCAGCGCCTGGCCCAGCTCCACCGGATTTTTGGGCATGCGCACCAGGGTCAGCTCCAGCAGGCCGTCGTCCAGCTGGACTTTGGCAGGGTCCAGCTTCAGCACCCCTCCAATAGAGGTGGAGCTGCTCACCGCCCCGAAGAGAAACTCCCCGGAGAACTTCCCGCCGTCGGTCTCTACCTGGGCGGGACAGGGGCGCAAACACGGCAGCTCCCGGGCCCCCTCCAGCACGTAGGCAAAGTGCCCCAGGGCCGCCTTGGCCATGGGCGCCGCCCGGTAGGAGGACTGGGTGAACGCCCCAAAGGAGGCCACGTACAAAAACCGCCTTTGGTTAAACGCTCCCAGGTCCACCACCTTGGGGCTGCCCTGGAGGATCTGCTGGGCCGCCTTGGCCGGGTCCTTGGACAGGCCCAGGGAGGCGGCAAAGTCGTTGGTGGTGCCCATGGGCACGTACCCCAGGGGCAGGGCCGCTCCCAGCTCCCCCAGATAGTTCACAGTCAGACTCAGGGTGCCGTCCCCGCCGCAGCAGACCACCAAGTCCGGGTGGGCGGATGCCGCCCGGTCCAGAAACTCCTGGGCCTGCTGGACAGTCTCGGTATAGGTCATCTGGGTCCGGCAGCCCCCCTGGTCAAACACCTGGCGGACCGCTTCCCCGTTTTCCCGGGCGTGCCGCCGGCCAGCCTGGGCGTTTGCCAGTATCCAGACTTCTCTCATACTGCCTCCTCCTGGGGCGCTTCAAATTGGCTGTTGTACAGCTGGGCATAGAAGCCGCCCTTCTCCATCAGTTCCTCATGGGTGCCCTGCTCCACAATGTCCCCATCCTTCATGCACAGGATCAAGTCCGCGCCTCGAATGGTGGACAGCCGGTGGGCGATGATAAAGCTGGTCCGGCCCTTCATCAGGTTGTCCATGGCCTTTTGGATCAGCACCTCAGTGCGGGTGTCCACCGAGCTGGTGGCCTCGTCCAGGATCATCACCTTGGCGTCGGACAGGATGGCCCGGGCAATGGTCAGCAGCTGCTTCTGGCCCTGGGACACGTTGGTGCTCTCCTCATTGAGCTCCATGTGGTAGCCCCCGGGCAGGGTGTGGATAAAGTGGTCCGCCTGGGCCAGACGGGCGGCCTCCATGACCTCCTCGTCGGTGGCGGTGAGCTTGCCGTAGCGGATGTTCTCCAGGATGGTCCCGCTGTAGAGCCAGGCGTCCTGGAGCACCATGCCGAACTGGCTGCGGAGATCCTGCCGGGAGAACTCCGTGATGGGGTGCCCGTCCAGGGTGATCTGGCCGGAGTCCACGTCATAGAACCGCATCAGCAGCTTGACCATGGTGGTCTTGCCCGCGCCGGTGGGGCCGACAATGGCCACCTTCTGGCCGGCCTTCACTGTGGCGGAGAAGTTCTTGATCACCGGCTCCTCCCCGTAGCCAAAGGCCACGTGGTCGAAGGTCACGTCCCCGCGGACGTTCAGGGCCTCGGTGGTGACCTTGGCCTCCTCCTGGGACTCCTCCTCCTCGTCCAGGAAGCGGAAGATCCGCTCCGCGGCAGCCACGGCCATCTGCAGCTGGTTGGAGATGTTGGCCAGCTGGGTGATGGGCTGGGTGAAGCTGCGCACGTACTGGATGAAGGCCTGGATGCCGCCGATGGTCATGGAACCTCCCGCGGCCATGGCAGCACCCACCATGCAGATCACCACATAGCCCAAATTGCCCACAAAGTTCATCACGGGCATCATCAGGCCGGAGAGGAACTGGGACTTCCATCCGGCGCTCCAGAGCTTTTCGTTTTCCTTGTCAAAGGCCTCCACGGTCTCCTTCTCCCGGCCGAAAGCCTTGACGATCAGGTGGCCGCCGTACATCTCCTCCACCTGTCCGTTGACCGAGCCCAGGTAGTTCTGCTGGTCCATAAAGTGCTTTTGGGAGAACCGGACGATGACCATCACAAAAGCCAGGGACACCGGGATGATGCACAAGGCCACCAAAGTCAGCTGCCAGCTGATGGAGAGCATCATGATCAGCACGCCGATCAGGGTGCACACCGAGGTGATCAGCTGGGTGACGCTCTGGTTCAGGGAGTTGGTGAGGGTGTCCACGTCGTTGGTGATCCGGGAGAGCACGTCGCCTTGGCTGACCCGGTTGAAGTAGGACAGGGGCAGGCGGTTGAGCTTTTTCTCAATGGAGTCCCGCAGGCCGTAGGACACGTCGGCGGTGACCCCGGCCATGATGTACCCCTGGGCGTAGGAGAACCCGGCGCTGAGCAGGTAAATCCCTCCCAGGCCCAGCAGCACGGTGCCGATATAGCCGAAGTCGATGCCGCCCTGGGCGCCGGTGATCATCTCCATCAGTCCGGAGGCCAGCTCGTCGGTGGCCAAGGCCAGCACCTTGGGCCCCACGATGGAGAACACCGTGGACGCCGCCGCGAACAGCATCACAAAAATCAGCGGCAGCCAGAAGGGCCGCAGATAGGAGAGCAGTTTCTTTGAGCTGCCCTTGAAATTCTTCGCCTTTTCCCCCACCATCATGGGGCCGTGGCCCGGTCCGTGGCCGGGACCCCGGCGAGGGGCGGTGTTGGGTTCACTCATTCCAATTCCTCCTTTTGCAGCTGGCTTTCCGCGATCTCACGGTATTGGGGACAGGTGCGCAGCAGCTCCTTGTGGGTGCCCTTGCCCACCATCTTCCCCTCGTCCAGCACGATGATCTGCTGGGCGTGGAGAATTGTGCTCACCCGCTGGGCCACCAACAGCACCGTGGCTCCGGCGGTATCCTTGGCCAAGGCCTTCCGCAGAGCGGCGTCGGTCTTGAAGTCCAGGGCCGAGAAGCTGTCGTCAAAGATGTAGATGGGTGCCTTCTTGGTCAGGGCCCGGGCGATGGACAGCCGCTGCCGCTGGCCGCCGGACACATTGGTGCCTCCCTGGGAGATGTGGGCCTCCACGCCCAGCTCCAGTTCGTCCACAAAGTCCGCCGCCTGAGCGGTCTCCAAGGCCTTGTGCAGGTCCTCATCAGAGGCGTCCTCCTTGCCGTAGCGCAGGTTGGACGCCACTGTCCCGGAGAACAGCAGCCCCTTCTGGGGCACATAGCCGATCAGCTCCCGCAGGCGGTGCTGGGACAGCTGCCGCACATCCACCCCGTCAATGGTGATGGAGCCCCCGGTCACGTCGTAGAACCGGGGGATCAGGTTCACCAGGGTGGACTTGCCGGACCCGGTGGCGCCGATAAAGGCCGTGGTCTCCCCGGGTTTGGCGGTGAAGCTGATGTGCTCCAGCACATCGCTGTCCGCCCCGCCGTACCGGAAGGACACGTCGTGGAACTCCACCAATCCCTTGGGATCCGCCAGTTCCTGGGGCTTCTCCGGATCGGTGATGGACAGAGGCGCGTCCAGCACCTCCCGAATCCGCCCGGCGGACACGCTGGCCCTGGGCACAAACACGAACATCATGGCGATCATCAGGAAGGCCATGATGATCTGCATGGCGTACTGGATAAAGGCCATCATGTCGCCGATCTGCAGGGTGCTGTCGGCAATGGCGTGGCCGCCCACCCACACGATCATCACGCTGAGCAGGTTCATGCCCAACATCATGGCGGGCATCAGCACGCTCATCACCCGCTGGACAAACCGGTTGGTCTCCATCAGGTCCCGGTTGGCCTTGTCAAAGCGCTGTTCTTCAAAGGTCTCGTTGCCAAAGGCCCGGACCACCAGCATCCCCGACAGGTTCTCCCGGCTGACCAGATTCAGCCGGTCGATGAGCTTCTGCAGGATCTTGAACCGGGGCATGGCCACTGCCAGAGCCACCATCACCAGGCCCAGGAACACCACCACCGCCACGGCGATAAGCCAGCTCAGAGAGAGGCTCTTGCCCACGGCGAAGATCACGCCGCCGATGCCGATGATGGGGGCATAGCAGATCATCCGCACACCCATGGTGATGAGCATCTGAATCTGCTGGACGTCGTTGGTGGTCCGGGTGATCAGGGAGGCGGTGGAGAAGTGATCCAACTCCCCGCTGCTGAAGCTCTCCACCTTGGAGAACAGGTCGTGGCGCAGGCGCTTGCCCACGGTGGCGGCCATCCGGGCGGAGAAGAAGCCCACCAGCACCGTGGCGATGACGCCCAGCAGGGCCACCCCCAGCATCTGCAGGCCCTTACCCCAGATATACCTGGTTTGGATGGCGGCGGTATCCATTCCCAGTTCCTCATAGAACAGCTTGACCAGAGCCACACCTACCTGATCCCCCATCATGGAGCTGCCCTGAGCGGCCTGCTGCCGGGCATCCTCCAGGCCCTCCTGGGGAACATAGGAGAGCAGGGGGGTCAGCTGGTACAGCTTCTCCAGGCTAACACTGTCCAGGCCGCCGCTCATGTTCAGCCCGGAGCTGTCCTGGGAGTCCTCACCGGCGCTGTCTTCCGCGGTCTCCCCGCTGTCCTGGGTCTCCCCGTCGGTGTAGGTGGGCTCCTGGGTGTTGTACAGGTCCGGGTCCGTGACGGACTGGCCCTCTCCCTCATAGGAGGGATCCTGGACACTGTCCTCCCCGGTGCCGGCCACCGGCTGCTGGAGGTCATAGCTCTCCGCCACCCCAACAGACGCATCGGCCTCCGGGGTGTAGGTCATGGCCTGGACTGCCACCGAATTGGCCCCACCGGTGTACTGGGCCACGCCCTCTGTGCCATAAGTCTGGGCAGGGGCCATTTGGACGGTGCCTCCCATCTCATCGCCAGTGTCATTTCCAGCGGTGTAGGACGCTCCGCCGTCCATGGAGCCATCTGTCTGATACTGAGAACCATAGGGATCCGTGCCATCCATGGAGCCGTCCGTCTGGTACTGAGAACCATAGGGATCCGTGCCATCCATGGAGCCATCTGTCTGGTACTGAGAACCATAGGGATCCGTGCCGTCCATGGAGCCGTCCGTCTGGTACTGAGCGTAGGGATCCGTACCGTCCATAGTGCCGCTCATCTGGCCCTGGGCACCCATGCCTGCCATAGCGGCTGCCTGGCCCAGATCCTCACCATGCTGCTCTAAGTAAAGCAGCATGGTGTAGCAAGCCCGGCTGTAGGCCTGGTTCAAAGCGTCCAGGTCCTCCTGAGAGGCCTCATCCCGCAGAAGGCACACCGACTCCTCCCGAGCCAGAGGATACTCCTCCGCGATGCGCTGGGCCTCGCTGCTGCCGGGCTCTATGGTATAATATCCGCTTTCCAGCCGGAGTTTATCCTGGTCGTCCGCAAAGGCGCAGAGCAAATCCAGGCCCTCCTTGCGCAGGGCTGTGGGAGCCCCCGCTTCGATGCCTCCCTGCTGAATGCCCACGTTGACCATGTCGCTCATCAGGTTGGGCAGGCTCAAATCGCAGGTGGCCTGACCGAACAGCAGAACCAAACACAAGAGCAGTATTGCCCAAAAGGGCTTCAAATAGCGCGCTATCAATTTCACAGGCTCGCCCCCTTTCCATTTTCCTGGACGGCGTGCAGCCTATCCAGATTTTCCGTCATCTTTCCCACCATGGAGTAGAAGGCGGATGCCTCCTGCTCCGTGACGCCCTGGCAGAGCTGGGCGAAAAATTCCTGCCGGGCCCGCACCAGACGGTCCACCATCTGCTGAGCCGACGGCAGCAATCGCAGCCGCACCACGCGCCGGTCCGACTGATCATGGACCGCCTCCACCAAGCCCCGGCGCACCAACTGGTCCACCGCTTTGCTCACCAGAGAGCGGGGCATTCCCCGCACCTGGCTGATATCCCTGGCGGTGTCAAAGGTGCCCCGCTGCAAAAACAGCAGCACCTCAATCTCGTTTTGGGTCAGGCCCTCTTCTCGGACCACCTCCCGCAGAGCGGTGCGGACGTTGCGCCGCACCCGCATCATCACCACTGCCAGGTTTTCTTCCATGCCCACAGGCCGTTTTAAATTCACAGCCGCTTTCCCCTTTCTCGGAAAACTGGTTCTTTTCCGAATTGTTTCTCTTTGAACTAATTCACGATGGGGATTATAGCACCCGTCCAGGGGCCGCGTCAACCGGGAGAAGGGGAAACCACAAAGTTTTTAGGACGCAGCAGACGGCTTCCACTGTTTCCGCCATTGGCAGCGGCTCTTTTCATTTAAATTGCAAAAAAGGACACCCGAGGGGCAAACTCGGATGTCCTTTTCAAGGTCGCAGCTTTTTGAAAAAAGCTGCTGCAAAAACTTTTTTCTTTTCCCCCTCTGCTGGTCTAGGGCAGTTCCTGGGAAAGGGCCGCTTCCAGGGCTATCGCCTCCGGCGCGTGCGCCCTGATCGCTGGGTTTCTCTCCGGCGGCGCCGGGGTTAAGGTCGTGGGGCGCTGCCCCACACCCTGCAGCCTTTGAAAAGGCTGGCGAAACTTTTTCGTTTTTCCCCTTTTAGGTCAGCCGGTACACCGCTGCGCCGTGAGGAGGCAGTGAAGCGGCCAACTTCTCCGCAACGGCTCCCTGCTCCTGATGGGTCCACAGCTCCCGGGCGGTACGCGGACCGGTGAGCTCCAGCTCCTCCAGGCGGACGGCCACCTCTCCCTCCTGGTCGGAGAGGTTGAACAGCGCCACATAGACGCTGCCGTCCCGGGTGTCCTGGCTCCGCCAGACGCAGGCGCTTTCAGTGCGGCAGACCTGATGGCCGCCGGCGCCGAAGCGGTGCATGTCCAGGATCTCCCGGTTGGTTAGCAAAGACAAGGTGAAGTCATCGTTGTCCCGCATCTCCCCGCCCATGATCAGCGGGCTGCGGAAGATGCACCACAGGCTCATCATGGTGATCTGCTCCGCCGGGGTGAACTTGGTCCAGGTGCTCTCCTGGGAGAAGCCCTTCAGATGCAAGCGGATCCGCCCCAGGGGCAGCATATCGCAGTCGGGCCAACAGCCCGGGGACACCTGGCGCTCCCACACCTCGCACCGCCAGAACATCTCCCGGAGCAGCTCCCACCGGTCCCAGAAGTCGTCGGTGATCCGCCACATATTGGCGTACTGCCGCAGGTGCCAGGCCTTATCAATCACTGCGGGCCCGGGAGACAGGCTCAGGACCATGTCCCGGCCGCACTTATCCATGGCCTTGCGGATCATCTCAATCTCCGGCGCCCCGGAATAGGGGTTGTCCGGGTACGCGTTGGTGTTGCAGATGTCGTCCACCTTGACGAAATCCACCCCCCAGGAGGCGTACAGCTCAAACAGGGAGTCGTAATAGGCCTGGGCCCCTTCCTTGGAGGCGTCCACCCCGTACATATCCGTATTCCACTTGCAGATGGACGCGCTGGAGGCGATTTTGTCGCAGGTGGTATCCGTACCCTTCACAGGCAGGTGCTTGTGCACTGCCAACCGGGGAACGCCCCGCATGATGTGGATGCCGAACTTCAGCCCCATCTGGTGGATCTGCTCCGCGATGGGTCCAAAGCCCTTGCCCCCCGCCGCCGAGGGGAACCGCTCCACCGCAGGCAGCTGACGGCCATACTCGTCCAGGGTCAGCCAGGCAAAGGGCACGTAGTCCGGGCTGAACTTCCCGGCGGTGGGCTCGCTCCACTGGATGTCGCACACCACGTACTCCCAGCCGTAGTCCTTCAAGTGCTGAGCCATATACCGGGCGTTGCCCAGCAGCTGCTCCTCGTTGACGCTGGGGCCGTAGCAGTCCCAGCTGTTCCACCCCATGGGCGGGGTCAGGGCCACTCTGTCTTTTTTCACGGATACTCCTCCCATTCCGCGGGGGTCACACCGACTCCCGCTCCACCAAATTCCACTCCAGGGCCACGCTCTTCTCCTCGTGGCCTGCCATCATGCTGATCAGTTTCCGGGCGGCACAGGCCCCCAAACTCTCCTTGGGATGGGCAAAGGAGGTCAGCCCCACCGTGGCCAGGGCTCCCAGGGGGCTGTCGTCAAAGCTGATCAGCGCCTTGTCCTGGGGCACCTGCAGCCCGTGGGAAACCAGGGCCCTTTCCAGCTTCACCGCCACCTCGTCGTTGTAGCACACCACCGCCGTGCAGGAGGAGATCTTCTTCAGCAGCAGGGAAATGCCGTACTCGTCCGACAGCAGATTTTCCCGATTGGTGGAGTTGAACCAGGTCACCCACTGGTCCTGAAGGGGCAGGCCGTTTTTCAGCAGCCCCTGGGTGTAGCCGTAATACCGGTCCAATCCCTGGATGTCGTCATTTTTGAAGATTCCTCCAATGCGCTGGTGGCCCTTGGACATCAGGTACTCCACCGCCTCAAGGCCCCCCTGCCGGTCGTCCATGGTCACCGACACACATCCCCGCAGGGCAGGGTAAAACCCGTTGAAGAACACCACCGGAATCCCCAGCTCCTGAAGCTTCTCATACAGGGGCAGGTTTGGGTTGGGCAGGGCGCTTTTGGTGCCCTCCACAATCAGGCCGTCGATCTTCTTCTCCATGCACTCCTTGAGGATGCGCCGCTCGTTGTCCACCTGGTTCCTGGTGGCAAACAGCAGAGGAAAGAACCCCTCCTCCGACAGCTCCCCCTCAATCCCCCGCAGGATGGAGGGGAAAATGTACTCGCTGATATAGGTGGCAATAACCCCCACGTTCCAGGTCCGCCGGGGTCTGGGCTCTGTGCGGTGGACATAGGTCCCGCTGCCCTGCCGCCGCTGGATCAGCCCCTCCTGCTCCAGCAGGGAGAGGGCTTGGCGGACGGTCTGGCGGCTCATGCCGAACTGAGCGGCCATCTCGTTTTCCCCGGGCAGGCACTGGCCGTTCTGGTACACTCCCCGCAGGATGCTCTTCTTCAGCTGCTCGAACAGCTGAACGTATTTTGCCTTCTCCTTCATGGCGTCCATCCTTCCTTCGCCCGGAGCACTCCTTCACCCCGGAAAAGTTGTACTTACATTTTACGAGATTCCCCCGGCGATGTCAAGAAATTTGGGCGCTTTTTCCCAGACCATTTAGGCCGCAAGCCCCACCGCTTCCAGAATCTGCTGGTGGTACTGGGGACAGGCCTTCTTCAGGGACACCGGCCGACCGCTGGGCCCGATAAAACAGTGCTCCGTGCGCCCCTGGCACCGCACCGTCCCTGTGGCCTGGTCCCGCACCACGTAGCGGAAGGCGATCCGGGTGCCGGTGTAGGCCTCCACCTGGGTCTCAATGACCACCGTCTCCCCAAAGCGGGTCATGGTCCGGTACTCCGCCTCCGCCTTGAGCACCGGGCTCATCACCCCCAGGGCCTCCATCCTGTCGTAGCCAAAGCCCCCCTGCTCCATCAGCGCCGTGCGGGCCTCCTCAAACCACCGGATGTAATTGGAGTGGTGGACGCAATTCATCTTATCGGTCTCATAATACTGCACTTTGTGAATATACATGACAGAATCCATCTGCGGACACTCCCTTCTTCAGGGAGTATTATACTCCTCCCCTTCTGCAAAGAAAAGGGATTTCTCCCTGCCATTTCCACCGTCCCCAGGGCGGCTTCCGGTTGATTTTTCCGCAGAAAGATGCTACTATGACTTTGTACAGCTTTTCAACAAAATTCGTCAGAATAAAAATTGAGAAATATTCTCACAAATGCGGCGTGATCTGTGACTATTATGGGCTTTTTTACAGACAACCTGCCGCGGCGCTCCTTTGGGGAACTGCCCCGAAGCCCGGGCGCCCCTTGTGGAAAGGATGATTGAAAAAAGATGAAGATCGGTTTGGACGTAGGCTCCACCACCCTGAAGTGCATGGTGTACGACCGAGAGGGTCAGCCGGTGTACCAGGAGTACGAGCGGCACTATTCCCAGATCGCGGAGAAGGCATCGGGGATGCTCACCCGGATCCAGGAAAAATTCCCCCAGGAGAAGCGGGCCAGCCTGTGCGTGTCAGGCTCGGCGGGCATGGGCCTGGCGGAGGACCTGCACATCCCCTTTGTCCAGGAGGTGTACGCCACCCGCACCGCTGTGAAGAAGTACATTCCCGACGCCGACGTGGTCATTGAGCTGGGCGGCGAGGACGCCAAGATCCTGTTCCTGTCCGGCTCCATGGAGGTGCGCATGAACGGCTCCTGCGCCGGCGGCACCGGGGCGTTCATCGACCAGATGGCCACCCTGCTCTCCATCACCCCCACCGAACTCAACGACATCGCCGGAGAGAGCCAGCGCTCCTACAGCATTGCCTCCCGGTGCGGTGTGTTCGCAAAAAGTGACATTCAGGCGCTGCTCAACCAGGGCGCCCAGAAAAACGACATCGCCCAGAGCATCCTCACCGCCGTGGTGAACCAGACCATCGCCGGTCTGGCCCAGGGCCGGGAGATCACCGGCAAGGTGGTCTATCTGGGCGGGCCGCTGACCTTCCTGTCCCAGCTGCGGGCCGCCTTTGACCGGATCCTGGGCGTGGAGGGCGTGTGCCCGGAGAACTCCCTGTACTATGTGGCAGCGGGCGCGGCCCTGGCCAACACCGGGGAGGACTTCGACCTGGCGGAGATCACTGACCGGATTGCCCACTACAGCTCCAGCCACCACTATCAGAGCAGTACCGCGCTGTTCCAGAACCAGGAGGAGTTTGCGGAGTTTACCCAGCGCCACCAGAAGGACTCCGTCCCCACCGACGCCCCCCTGCTGGAGGACAAAATCGCCTATGTGGGCATTGACGCCGGATCCACCACGGTGAAGGCCGTGGCCATCAACTCCAACGAGGAGATCATCTACTCCCGGTACCTGCCCAACTCCGGCAACCCGGTGCCCCTGGCCCGGGACTTCCTGACGGACCTGTACCAGAAGTTCCCCGGCATCCAGATCCGCTCCTCCGCCTCCACCGGCTATGGCGAGGAGATCATCAAAAACGCCTTTGGCCTGGACATGGGCGTGGTGGAGACCATCGCCCACTTCACCGCCGCCAAGAAGTTCGAGCCCGACGTGGACTTCATCATCGACATCGGCGGCCAGGACATCAAATGTTTTAAGATCAAAAACGGCACCATTGACAATATCTTCTTGAACGAGGCCTGTTCCTCCGGCTGCGGGTCCTTCCTGCAAACCTTCGCCGGGGCTCTGGGCTATCAGATGGCGGACTTCGCCAAGCTGGGGCTCTTCGCCGACAGCCCGGTGGACCTGGGCTCCCGGTGCACCGTGTTCATGAACTCCTCTGTCAAGCAGGCTCAGAAGGACGGCGCCTCCATTGAGAACATCTCCGCGGGCCTGTCCATGAGCGTGGTGAAAAACGCCCTGTACAAGGTCATCCGAGTCACCGACGCCAAGAGCCTTGGGGACCACATTGTGGTCCAGGGCGGCACCTTCTTAAACGACGCGGTGCTGCGGGCCTTTGAGAAGGAGATCGGCAAAAACGTGATCCGGCCCTCTGTGTCCGGGCTGATGGGCGCTTACGGCGCTGCCCTGTACTCCAAGGAGAAGGGGCGGGGCGAGAGCACCATCATCGGGCCGGAGGACTTGAAGTCCTTCACCCATGAGGTCAAGGCCATCACCTGCAACGGCTGCCAGAACCACTGCCGCCTGACGGTGAACACCTTCGCCAACGGTGCCCGGTACATTGCCGGAAACCGCTGCGACAAGCCCCTGCACAAAAAGACTCCCACCGCCCAGTACAACCTGTACGACTACAAGAAGCAGCTGCTGGCCTCCTACGCCCCCTGCGACGGCCCCCGGGGCACCATCGGCATCCCCATGGGGCTGAACATGTTCGAGCTGTTCCCCTTCTGGTACACCTTCTTCACCAAGCTGGGCTTCGGGGTGGTCCACTCCCCCGAGTCCGACCGGAAGCTGTACTTTAGAGGCCAGCACACCATTCCCTCGGATACGGTGTGCTATCCGGCCAAGCTGATGCACGGCCACATCGAGGCTCTCCTGGACCTGAAGCCCGACGCCATCTTCTACCCCTGCATGAGCTACAACCTGGATGAGCACCTGGGGGACAACCACTACAACTGCCCGGTGGTGGCCTACTATCCGGAGGTGCTGGACGCCAACATCGCCGCTCTGGACGACGTGAAGTTCATCTACGACTACGTGGGCCTGCATCGCCGGAAGGATTTCCCCGGCAAGATGACCAACATCCTGGCCCGTTACTTTGACCCCATCCCGGAGAAGGAGGTCAAGGCGGCCTCCGACGCGGCCTACGGGGAATATTACGCTCACATGGAGCGTATTCACAAGAAGGGACAGGAATACCTGGCCCTGGCCAAGGAGCAGAACCTGCCGGTGATCGTCCTGTCCGGCCGGCCCTACCACTTGGACAGCGAAATCAACCACGGCATTGACAAGCTGATCTGCGAGTGCGGCGCCGTGGTGGTGACGGAGGATTCCGTCAGCGAGCTGGAGCACAAATTCGCCACCGGGGTCTTGAACCAGTGGACCTACCATGCCCGGCTCTACGCCGCGGCAAAGTACGTGGTGGATTCCGGCGATAAGCGGATCAACTTGGTGCAGCTGGTCTCCTTCGGCTGCGGCGTGGACGCCATCACCGGCGACGAGGTCCGCTCCATCCTGGAGTCGGGCGACCGGATCTACACTCAGATCAAGATCGACGAGATCACCAACCTGGGCGCCGTGCGGATCCGCCTGCGCAGCCTCTTCGCCGCCCTGGGATTGGGCAGCGAGGCCACACCAAACTAAAAAGTTTTTCGGGGTCTCGCCTGCCGGCTCGGGTGCCCTGTGCCAGTGGCACAGGATCGGCACCGACCGAAGCGGAAGCGTAGACCAGTCGCTAGACGCGTGCCACTGGCACGCAGCGACCTTTTTTCAAAAAGCTGCGACCTTAAGCCTGCGCGAAGCGCAGATAAAAAATCCAGGGACAGACGGCGCGTCTGCCGAAGGCAGTAGCCGCCTGGCCGGGCCCTTTCCCAGGAGGGAACCTGGAGCTGAGGGCCAGGCGGTAGCCCAGGGAGCGGCCCTCCCGCACCCAACTGCCTCTGGGCAACTGCGGCACTGCCCGTCCGGGGCTTGGCCTATGCGCTACGCGCCGTGCGGCCGCGCCCCTACATCTTCTTTCCGGCTGCGCCGGTTAAGTTCGTAGGGCGCTGCCCTACAACCTGCCGCCTTTGAAAAGGCGGGCGAAACTTTTTCGTCTCCCCCTCTGGGGAAACGAAGAAAGGATGTGTTGATACCCTATGTCAGATAACGCAAACCGGGTAGAATTTACCCGGGAAATGAAAAAAGACTACACCATCATCACCCCCAACATGGCTCCCATCCACTTTGAGCTGATCAAAAACGTGCTGGAGAGCTTTGGGTTCCACATCGAGCTGCTGCGCACCACTGGCCGGGAGATTGTGGACGAGGGGCTCAAATATGTCCACAACGACACCTGCTATCCCGCCCTGCTGTCCATTGGCCAGCTGATGCACGCCCTGCACAGCGGCAAGTACGACCTGCACAAGGTGGCTCTGATCATGACTCAGACCGGCGGCGGGTGCCGGGCATCCAACTACATCCACCTGCTCCGGAAGGCCTTGAAAAAGGACGGTCTGGAGTTTATCCCCGTGATCTCCGTGAACCTGTCGGGCCTGGAGTCCAACCCCGGGTTCAAGATCACCCTGCCCATGCTTCGGCGGGCCATTGCCGCCCTGACCTACGGCGACCTGCTGATGCTGCTGAAGAACCAAACCAAGCCCTACGAGGCCACTGCCGGGGAGAGCGACGCCCTGGTGGATCAGTGGATCAAAAAGCTGACCAAGCTTTTTGAGGAGGGCAAGGCTTTCTCCCAGCGGGAGGTGCGGGAATACTTCGACCAGATTGCCCAGTCCTTCGCGGATATCAAGCGTCGGGACGTGGTCAAGACCAAAGTGGGCGTGGTGGGAGAGATCTACGTGAAATACTCCCCCCTGGCCAACAACGACCTGGAGCAGTTCCTCTTTGAGCAGGACTGCGAGGTCATGGTGCCCGGGATCCTGGCTTTCATGATCTTTAAGGTGGACAACCGGCTGGAGGACATCAACCTCTACGGCGGCAGCCAGGCCAAAAAGCAGGTCTGCACCCTGCTGAAGTGGTACTTCACCAAGTTTGAGACGGATCTGATCGCCGCGGTGAAGAAATTCCCCCAGTTCACCGCCCCCGCCCCCTACTCCCACCTGAAAGAGCTGGCCGGCAAGGTCATCGGCTACGGCTGCAAGATGGGTGAGGGCTGGCTGCTCACCGCCGAGGCCATGGAGCTGGTGGAGAGCGGCTACGGCAACGTGGTGTGCGCCCAGCCCTTTGGGTGCCTGCCCAACCACATCGTGGGCAAGGGGATGATCCGCAAGGTGAAGAAGATCTATCCCCAGGCCAACATTGTGCCCATTGACTACGATCCCAGCGCCACTCAGGTAAACCAGGAAAACCGCATCAAGCTGATGCTGGCAGTGGCAAGGGAGCAGCAGCGGGACAAGGAGGAGGCTCAGGCCGCCTCCGGCACCACCCCTGCGCCGGCCCAGGCGTAACTGGCCGGAACTTCCCCGGCGCCAGGGAAGGCCCGGGGAAATGGATCGCTTTTGGGAGAGTTTTCCACGGGAAAAAGAGAGGATGTTGACACTTATGGCACAGCGCAAAGTGATTCTCAGCGCGGACAGCACCTGCGACTTGGGAGAGGAGCTCAAGGCCAGGTACGATGTGCAGTACTACCCCTTCCACATCATTCTGGAGGGGAAGGATTACCAGGACAACGTGGACATCCACGTGCCGGAGATCTTCCAGGCCTACCGGGAGCGGAAGGCCCTGCCCCGGACGGCGGCCATCAACGTGGAGGAGTATGTGGAGTACTTCCGCCCCTGGGTGGAACAGGGCTATGACGTGGTCCACTTCTGCCTGGGCGGGGCGCTGTCCAGCTCCCAGCGCAACTGCGTCCTGGCGGCCCGGGAGCTCTCGGGCCATGTGTTCCCCATTGACAGCTGCAACCTGTCCACCGGCATCGGGCTGCAGATCATCGAGGCCGGGGACCGGATCCAGGCGGGCATGTCCGGGGCGGAAGTGGCCGAGGCCATGAAGGCCATCACCCCCAACTGTCACGCCAGCTTCATCCTGGACACCCTGGAGTTCATGCGGGCGGGGGGCCGGTGCTCCGCCGTGGTGGCGGTGGGGGCCAACCTGCTGGCCCTGAAACCCTGCATCGAGGTCAACAGCGCCGACGGCTCCATGCATGTGGGGAAGAAATACCGGGGACAGCTGAAAAAGGTTCTGGCCCAGTACGTCCGGGACAAGCTGGCCCAATACCCCAACATCAAGCGGGACCACCTGTTCATCACCTACACCACCATTGACCCCAGCTATGTGGACCTGGTGCGCCAGACGGTTCAGGAAGTGATGGAGTTTCAGGAAATCCACATCACCACCGCCAGCTGCACCATCGCCTGTCACTGCGGCCCCAACACCCTGGGGATCCTCTTTGAGACAGAATAACCCCCTCTTTGCGGCCTTCCTTTCGGAAGGCCGCTTTTTCCGCCCCGCCTGGCCCCCCCGAAACCCGGCCGGGACAAGCCCTTGGGCAGCAGAGTCCCCTCCGGCGTTCTCTCGTAAAATACCGGGGAATTCGCCCCGGATTTTTGCCCAAAACGCCAAAATTGAAACTTCTATGCCGGAATCTTGCAAAATCCCATTGCACTTTCAAACATGGTTGTGTAATATGATATCTGTTTCGTTCGCCGGGCGCTGCCCCGGCCCATTCCCACTCTCTGGAGGTGCTTCCCTTTGACCAAGGATATGACCGTCGGGTCCCCTATGAAGCTGGTGTTTAACTTTGCCATTCCCCTGATGTTCGGCAACTTATTCCAGCAGTTCTATTCCATGGTGGATACCATCATCGTGGGCCGGTTTTTGGGCACCGGCCCCCTGGCGGCGGTGGGCTCCACCGGGTCCATCAACTTCTTGATCCTTGGCTTCTGCCTGGGCACCTGCGCCGGCTTTACCATCCCCGTGGCCCAGAGCTTCGGCTCCAAGGACATGCAGGATTTGAAACGCTATGTGGGCAACATCGTCTGGCTGGCCGCCGGCTTCTCCCTGATCTTCACCGTGGCCACCGTCCTCCTGTGCCGGCCCATCCTCCAGTGGATGGACACCCCCGCCGATATCATCGACGACGCCTATCACTACATCGTGGTCATCTTCCTGGGGATCCCCACCATCGTCCTCTACAACGTCTTGGCCAGCCTCCTTCGGGCTCTGGGGGACAGCCGCACCCCGGTGGTGTTTCTGGTGGTGGCCTCCCTGCTGAACATCGGCCTGGACCTCTTCCTCATTGTGGTCATCCCCCTGGGGGTGGCCGGCGCCGCCTGGGCCACTGTGATCTCCCAGGGGATCTCCGGTCTGGCCTGCCTGGGCTTCATCTGGAAGAAATTCCCCCTGCTTCACATCTCCCGGGATGACCTGGTCCCCCGGAAACGCTATATGAAGCGCCTGCTGGGCATGGGCGTCCCCATGGGCCTGCAGAGCTCCATCACCGCCATCGGTAGCATCCTGCTCCAGACCTCTGTCAACGGCCTGGGCTCCGTGGTGGTAACCTCCGTCACCGCCGCCAGCAAGCTCTATCAGCTGTTTGCCTGCGTCTTTGACGCCCTGGGTGTGGCCATGTCCACGTACGGCGGCCAGAACATTGGCGCCCGCCGGGGGGACCGGATCTTCCCCGGACTGCGGGCCGGCATGGTCATCGGCAGCGTGTACTCCGTCCTGGCTTTGGTGGTGATCATCTTCTTCGGAAGGCCTCTGGTCCAGCTCTTTGTGGACGGCAGTGAGACGGTGATCATTGATCAGGCCTACCAGTTTATGGTGATTCAGGTGGCCTTCTTTATCCCCCTGGCCGGGGTCAATGTGATCCGCCTGCTGATCCAGGGCATGGGCTACAGCAAGCTGGCGGTGTTCGCCGGCGTCTTTGAGATGATCGCCCGGGGCGGCTTCGGCCTGTTCCTGGTGCCCACCTTTGGGTTCAACATGGCCTGCTTCGCCAGCCCCTCCGCTTGGATCCTGGCGGACTGCTTCCTGGTTCCCGCCTACTTGAAAGTGATGCGCCACGTGAAGCAGTACGGCCGCTGAGCTGCTTCTTTTCCAAGATAACAAAAAGACCGCTGGATGATCCAGCGGTCTTTTTTCAGCGCAAATTAGGCCATTTTAGCGGCAGTGCGGGGCGGCCCTAGCCCGCTCCCCTCCCGAGGGAAAGAACCACAGAGGAAGGCACGGTCCCCGGTGGGGCGGCAGCGCGGGACGGCCCTGACCCGCTCCCTTCCCAAGGGAAGGACCCCCGGAGGAGGCTGGCTAGTCCCCGGCGGGGCGGCAAATCACCTCTGGCTGAGCAGTCGGTACAGATCTCCCAACTCCATGGGGTGGTAATAGTAGAACCCCTGGATCAGGTCGCAGCCGATGTTCAGGATGATTTCGTTCTGGTCCTCCCGCTCCACGCCCTCGATGCACACCGTCTTTCCGAACTGGTGGCAGGCGTACACAATACTGCGGACAAAGTTCATCTTGGCCTCCGACTCGGTGACCTCCAGCATCAGGGAGCGGTCCAGTTTGATGATGCTGCAGGGGTACTGGAGGAGCATCCGCAGGGAGGAATACCCGCTGCCAAAGTCGTCCAGAGCCACGTACATTCCCAGATTCTGACACTGGTTCAAAAAGCGCATCAGCCGGTCCGGCTGCTCGTCCAGGCTGCTTTCCGTCAGCTCCGCCACCAGGCTGGACCCCTTCAGCCGGTACTTCTCCAGGGTCTCCCGCATGAAGTCCTGCAGCCGAGTGTCATTGAGCTGGTGGAGGCTCACGTTAAAGGTCAAGTAGAAGGTGGGGTCATAGGCGTGAATCCTGACGCAGGTCTTCACCGCCTGCTCAAAGACCCACCGCCCCACGGTGTGGATCAGATTGCTCCTCTCCAAAATGGGGATGAACAGCGCCGGGGAGATCTCCTTCCCCTCAAAGTTCCAGCGCAGCAGCACCTCTCCGCCGATGGCCCTGCCGTCCCCCGCCGACACAATGGGCTGGATCACAATTCGGAAGTGGTCCATATGGTTGGCCACATCCTGGGACAGAGCCATGACCATGTTGGACATCTGCCGGATCCGCCGGATGTTGTCCTCTGTGTAATCCACATAGTCCCGGGTGGTCTCCTGCTTGGCCACTCGAATCAGGGACACCAGGTTCTCCACCAGGTCCTCCGGCGTGAAGTCCCCCAAGGGGTACTCCATCAGGCCGAAGGTGCACACGTTTTCCAAGGGAATGCCCATGGCATCGTAGCAGCTCTTCACCAGGGAGCGGATCTGGCCGATGAGCACCTGGGCACCCTCGGACTGGAACACGGGGTTGACAATGGCCAAACACCGCATACCCTCCAACCGGTAAAAGGACATCTTCCAGGACAGGTTTTCCTGGAGGATTTCCCCGCACTTTTGCAGCAGACGGTCTCCAAAGGAACGGCCTTTGATGCCGTTGACCTCGGTGATGCCGTTGAGCCGGAAGCCGATCACCAGAGTTTTCTCCGATAGCTTTTTCAGCTCCGCCAGCTGCTGCAGGGCCGCGGGTTCCCGGAGAAAATTGCTGATGGGATCCACCACAAAGTTGTTGTCCTGATGGGTGATCCGAGAGGCAAAGAACAGGGGCTCGGTCCCATCCTGGCTCCACTCCAGAACACCGTAATCCCGCACCCACTGGCTGTTGCCCCACACGTCCTTCACCCGGTACCGCAGGTCCCGGAGGGTGCGCTTTTCCCGGAGCATGTTGGAGATATCCTGCCAGTACAGGTCCTGGAACTCCGGGGTGCTGATCCGCTTGGTCCACAGCTTGAACAGCCCGTGGACCAGGTTGCTCTGAAATCCGAAATCGTCCCGCATATTGTCCGACAGATAGAACAGGTCCTGCTGCAGGTTCCCCATGTAGAAGTAACCGGAATGGTTGTCCTGGGTCACGGCCCGGTACAGGGTTTCCACCTGGTAGCTGCAGGTGCTCAAAAACTTCTCCACCGGGGACTCCTCCTGGGTGGTCTCCTGCCGTTTTTGGGCCAACAGACGGGGATCCTCCCAGAGCTCCTCCTCGCTGTTTTCCTGGTAGTAATCCCGCTTGTCCTGGTACATTCTCTTGTCCGCCTGGAGGATCAGCTTCTCCAGGTTCAGGGGTTTTTGATCCGACCACACAAACCCCACCGACATCCGGTAGCCATCCTGGCGGATCACCCCTTGGAGGTTGCCCACACTGTCATAAAAGGTCTCCTTCTCACAGTTGGGGCACAGGGCCACAAACTCGTCCCCGCCCAGCCGGAACACCTGCCCCGAGGCCATCACCCCGCAGATCAGCTCATAGCAGCCCCGAATCATCTGGTCCCCCGCCTCATGGCCCTGGGTGTCATTGACCTGTTTGAGCCCGGTAATGTCGCAGTACACCACGCCGGCGGACTCCAGAGACAGGTCCCCGAACCGCTCCGACAGGGCATGGCGGTTCAGGGCGCCGGTGAGCTGGTCGTGATAGCTCAGGTCGTGGAGACGGGTCAGCAGATCCCGCCGCCGAAGCAGGGTGGAGATAAAGTAACCGATGGTCTTCAGCAGCCGGGTGAGCAGGGGCAGCATCCGGCTGTCCGGGTTGTCCATCCCCAAGAACCCCTCAAACGCTCCGTCCACCTCAATGGGACCCGCTGCCAAGGAGGACATCCCCTGGGGCTTGAGCAGGGCGTAGGCCTCCGGATGGGCCTCTCGGATGGACTCCAGATCGTCGATGGCCACGGCCTCCTTCCGATGGAAAGAGTCCATCCACCAGTCGATGGCAGCCAAGGGAAACTCCTGGAGCAGGTCCTTTTGGGGCAGAGCTGTCTGGGAACACCACTCGTAGGTGATGGCGGCGGTTCTATCGTCGGTAATCTCAAAAATGCAAACTCGGCTGCAGCCGAAGGTGGTTCCCAGATAATCCAGGATGTTTTGGATGCCCTCCACCGGGCTGGCATGGGAGATGCTCCGCTGGAGGCACTCGTTGAGGATGGTCTCGTTGCGGGCGGAATAGTACTGGGGCTTGCCGGACGCCTCCAGATCCCCGTTGAGGGCAATCTCCAGGCGGTAGTCCTTGCCGTCCCGGCGAACCAGGGTATCCTTGACCAACAGCCTCCTCTGGAGGATGGGATTGTTGTACACCCAGGAGATAAATTCCCCCTCCCGCAGCTTGTGGTTGGTGCAGAACGGGCAGGGGGTATCCCTGCCCTGGAGCACCTGGTAACAGGACTTTCCCTGATAGTTCTGTTCCGTGTACCCCAGCACATCCCGCAGGTATTGATTCATATAGACCAACCGGTACGTATCCGGTTCGGACACGTACACCAGCTCATCCAGCTTTTCAAAAAAATCCCACATTTTCCTCTGAACAGCCCCCACCTATACCTATAAACTTCATTAAATTATAACGTACCCTTCCCGGACAATCAAGCAAAAATCACCCTGACTCCCCCGGGAACAAACAAAGCGCCGGGAAATTCCCGACGCTTTTTCCCACCCTCTAGGGGTGCAGTTTCGTTTTTTGTCCGCTGCCGGCTCAGGAGATCCCCAGCAAGCCCGGGGCGGCCTCCTTCATCTTGGCGATCTCCTGGAGGGACTCCTCCATAGTGGCGCCCTTGCCGGAGAGGTAGATCTTGATCTTGGGCTCCGTACCGGAGGGACGAACAATCAGCTTGCAGCCGTTGGCCAGCCGGTACTCCAACACGTTGGACTTGGGCAGGTTGATGACGCCCTCCTTGTCCCCGTAGGACTGGGACTCCAGATAGTCGCTGCGGCCCACCACCTGGGTGCCTGCGATCTCCGCGGGGGGATTCTGCCGCAGGTTCTCCATGATGCTCTGCATGGTCTTCATGCCGTCCTCACCCTCAAAGCCGAAGTTCAGGGTGGCATTCTGGTAGTAGCCGTACTTCTCATACAGCTCGTTCATCACATCCACCAGAGTCTTGCCCTGGCGCTTGTAATAGGAGGCCATCTCGCAGATCAGCATGCTGCCGTCCACGGCGTCCTTGTCCCGGACGTACCCGCCGCTGAGGTAGCCGTAGCTCTCCTCAAAGCCCAGCAGGAAGCTGTCGGCGTTGCCCTCCTTCTCCTCCAGCTCGGCAATGATGTCGCCAATGTACTTGAAGCCCGTCAGGCAACGGCGCATCTCCACGCCGTAGTCCTTGGCAATGGGGTCCACCATGTCCGTGGACACAATGGTGGTCACCGCCACGGGATGAGCGGGCAGCTTGCCCTGCTCCTGCTTCACCTTGGCGATGAAGTTCAGCAGCAGGATGCCCACCTCGTTGCCGGTCATCAGGACATACTCGCCCCCCTGGTTCACGGCGATGCCCACCCGGTCGCTGTCCGGGTCGGTGGCCAGCAGCAGGTCGGGCTGAACCTTCTGACACAGCTCCAGGCCCTTCTGCAGGGCCTCACGGAACTCGGGGTTGGGATAGGGGCAAGTGGGGAAGTTGCCGTCGGGCTCCGCCTGCTCCGGCACAATGGCGATATCCTGGATACCGATGCGCTCCAGGATCCTGGTGACACACACCTTGCCCGCACCGTTCAAGGGGGTGTACACCAGCTTCAGGTTGCTGGCGTCGTCAATGAGGCTCTCCTTGTACACGTCGTCCAGGAAGGCGCCCACGGTCTCGTCGCCGATATACTCGATCAGGCCCTGCTTGCGGCCCTCCTCAAAGTCCATCTTCTTCACGTCGGTGAAGATGTCCAGGGACTGGATCTCGGCGGTGATGCCGTCGGCCATGTCCGAGGTGATCTGGCAGCCGTCGCTGCCGTAGGCCTTGTAGCCGTTGTATTTGGCGGGGTTGTGGCTGGCGGTGACGCAGATGCCCGCGTCACACTTCAAATGCCGCACTGCGTAGGAAAGGGCCGGAGTGGGCATCAGCTGGGGATAGAGGTAAGCCTTGATCCCGTTGGCCGCCAACACTGCCGCGGACTGCTGGGCAAACTCCACGCCCTTGATCCGGCTGTCATAGGCAATGGCCACGGACTGGGGCTTGCCGTCGGCGTGGCTCAGCAGGTAATTGGACAGGCCCTGAGTGGCCTTGCGCACGGTGTAGACATTCATCCGGTTGGTACCGGCGCCGATCACGCCCCGCAGGCCGGCGGTGCCGAACTCCAGGTTCTGGTAAAACCGGTCGTTGATTTCGTCCTCCTGCCCCTGAATGGATTTCAGCTCCTCCGTGAGGTCTGGATCGTCCAAGGGCTCGTTGAGCCATCTCTCAAATTCCGTCATGATGAAGCCTTTCCTTTCTTAATCTGCGGGCCGGGCAAAACCCGGCGCCTGGCAGAGATTTTTCCGATACTTCTGATTTTAGATTACCATTTTTCGCCACCCCTGTCAACTCGAAACAAGGGAGGCTCAGGGCAGTTTTACGATGTTGGTCACAATGCCCTGGGGGGTGATATCCAAGGTGCCGTAGGAGGCCCCATACCCGTTGACCGACCCGGGATTCATCATGTAAAGCCCGTCCTCATAGTCGGTGAAGGCGTTGTGGGTGTGGCCGTACAGCAGCACCTGGGCCCCCCGCTCCCGGGCGGCGCAGACGATGGTGTACTGCCCGGACTTCACCCCATAGAGATGGCCGTGGGTATAGAAGATCTTCACACCCTCGGCGGTGAACTCCCCTGTGGGGGGCAGCTGGCTTCCCAGGTCACAGTTGCCCTTTACCGAGAGAAACATCTTCTCCGGGAACATGGCCTTCACCCGGGCCAGGTCGTCCTCCCCGTCTCCCAGGTGGATGACCACCTCCGCCTTGGGCTGGGCCAAAATGGCCCGCCGCAGGCCAAAGGCACTGCCATGACTGTCCGACACCACTAAGATTCTCATATTACAACTCTCTTCCTTTCCAATACACTTCTTCCCACAATGGCCGTTCATTTTTCCCAGTCCTTCGCATACACTGTGGGGAAGGGGGGAATTCTTATGCCAGCCAACAACCGCGGCCGCCAGAACCAGTCAAGCGGCCAAAACAACAACAACAACAACAACAACAACAACCAGCTGGAGTCCCTGCTGCGGCTGACGGCCCAGCGTCTGGGCACCACGCCCCAGGCATTGAAGGACGCAGCCCAGCGGGGGGATTTCTCGGCCATACTGACCAATCCCGGGACCCAAGAGAACAGCGCCCTGCAGAAGGTGCTCACCGATCCGGAGGCGGCGAAGAAGCTACTGTCCACGCCCCAGGCGCAAAAGCTGTTCCAGCTGTTTCAAAACAAACAGGGGGAGTGATCCCCCGGAGAGGAGCGTTCCATGGATGACCTGACCCAGCAACTGCAAAACATTCTGGGGGATCCCCAGGCGATGAACCAGATCCAGGGGATGCTCCGAAGTCTGGGGGGCGGGGAGCAGACCCCGCCTCCTGCTGCCCCCAGTCCGGGGCCGGACCTGTCGGCCCTGGCGGGGCTGTTGGGAGGGAACCAAGGGGGAAACTCCGGCGGCGGGCAAAGCAGCCCGGCCGGGGTAAACACTCAGGCCCTGGCCCTGGTGGGCAAGCTGGCGCCGCTGCTGAGCCAAGCCAACCGGGAGGACGACGCCACCCGGCTGCTGCGGGCGCTGCGGCCGCTTTTAGGGGAAGCCCGGCAGAAGAAGGTGGACGAAGCCATCCAGATCCTGCAGATGCTGCGGCTGCTGCCCCTTCTCAAGGAGAACGGGGTATTTTCCGGGCTGCTGTCGGGCCTGATGTAAAGGGGGGAGCGTCATGGCACAGGATCTGGACATGAACCGCCTGCGGGAGGACGCGGCCCGCCGAGCCCGGGAGATGCAGGCCCGGGCGCACATTCCCCCGCCCCGCAGCAGCAAGCCGACCTCCCCGCCGCCGGAGGAGCCCCGGAGGGAACCGTCCCCAACGGTTCCGGCCCGGCGGGAGCCGGAGCCTCAAGAAAAGACCGGCAGCCTGCTGGACGCCTTTTTCCAGGACAAGGAGCGGACCATCATTCTGGCGCTGCTCCTGCTCCTCAGCGGGGAGGGAGAAAACCACGAGTTGCTCTTTGCCCTACTGTTCCTGCTGCTCTAGGGCCGCCGTCTCGCTGCTCTGGGTTTGCTCCTGGAAAAGGGTCGGGCCAAGCGGCTACTGCCTTCGGCAGGCGCGCCCTCTGTCCCTGGTTTTTTTCCGCGCTTCGCGCTGATTAAGGTCGCGCCTTTTTGAAAAAATGCGCCCGAAAAACTTTTTTCGCTGTCCGCCTCGCTGCTCTAGGTTTGCTCCTGGAAAAGGGCCGGGCCAGGCGGCTACTGCCTTCGGCAGACGCGCCGTCTGTCCCTGGTTTTTTCTGAGCTTCGCGCTGGTTTAAGGTCGCGCCTTTTTGGAAAAAGGCGCCCCAAAAACTTTTTCGTTTACCGCACCTGGCCGTTTCCTCGGATGAGGAACTTATAGCTGACCAACTGCTCCAAGCCCATGGGGCCCCGGGCATGGAGCTTTTGGGTGGAGATCCCGATCTCCGCGCCCAAACCGAACTGGCCTCCGTCCGTGAACCGGGTGGAGGCATTTACATACACTGCGGCGGCGTCCACCTCGTTGAGGAACCGCTGAGCAGCGGAGTAATCCTGGGTGACGATGCACTCGCTGTGGCCGGTGGAGTACCGGGCGATGTGTTCCAGCGCCTGGTCCAGGGAATCCACCACCCGCACCGCCAGGATATAGTCCAGGTACTCGGTCTCCCAATCCTCCTGGGTGGCGGGAGTGATCCCCGGCAGGATGGCCTGGGTCTGCTCACAGCCCCGTAGCTCCACCTGTTTCTCCGCCAGCCGGGCCTGGATCTTGGGCAGGGCAATCGGGGCCACCGCCTCATGAACCAGGATGGTCTCGATGGCGTTGCACACCGAAGGCCGGGAGCACTTGGCGTTAAAGATGATCTGGGCAGCCATATCCAAATCCGCGGAATCGTCCACATAGACGTGGCAATTCCCCACCCCGGTCTCGATAACGGGGACTCGGGCGTTCTCCTTCACCGAGCGGATCAGTCCGGCGCCGCCCCGGGGGATCAGCACATCCAGGTAGTCGGTGAGCGTCATCAGCTCCTGGGCGGACTGGCGGCTGGTGTCCTGGACCAGCTGGACGCAGTCGGCGGGCAAACCCGCTTCCTCCAAGGCATCCCGGAGGATCCCAGCCACCGCCTGATTGGAGCGGAGGGCCTCCTTGCCGCCCCGGAGGATCACCGCGCTGCCCGCCTTGACGCACAGGGCGGCAGCGTCGCTGGTGACGTTGGGACGGGCCTCATAGATGATACCCATGACCCCCATGGGCACGGTGACCTTCTGCAGCTGGAGCCCATTGGGCAGAGTCTCCCCCGAGAGCACCCGGCCCACAGGATCGGGGGCCTTGGCTACATCCGCCACAGCCTGGGCCATATCGCCGATCCGCTCCTGGGAGAGGGCCAGCCGGTCCAGCAGCGCCTGGGACATGCCCTTTTCCCTGCCGGCCTCCAGATCCAGAGCGTTTGCCGCCAGGATCTCCTCCCGCCGCTGCCAGAGCAGCTCCCCTGCCCGGAGCAGGGCGGCTTCCTTCTTCTGACCGGATTGGGCCAGGATCCGCGACGCGGCCTTGGCCCGCTGTCCCATTTCGGTGATGGTCATACTGACGCCTCCTTTTTACTCTCGATCACGCGGGGAACACGGTTCCCACGCTTTCCCCCTTCATCAGACGGTACAGGCAGCTCAAATCGCTGCCGCTGAGGATGGCGGTGGGGATTCCCCGCTCCTTGGCCAGCTTGGCGGCCTTCAGCTTGGTGGCCATGCCCCCCGTCCCCCGGGAGGAACCTGCGCCTCCGGCCAAGGCCTCCACCTCCGGGGTGATCTCCTCCACCCGGGCGATCCGCTGGGCCTGGGGGTTCTTCCGGGGGTCGCTGTCGTACAGCCCGTCGATGTCCGTCAGGATCACCAATCCCTGGGCCCCGCACAGTCCAGCCACCACTGCCGACAAGGTGTCGTTGTCGCCGAAGTTCTTGCCTTCCAGCTCCTGGGTCTCCACGGTGTCATTTTCGTTGACCACCGGGATCACCCCCATGGAGAGCAGCTCTCCAAAGGTGTTCTGCACGTTCTGCCTGCCCTTGGGAAAGTCCACCACGTCGGCGGTGAGCAGCACCTGGGCCACCGTGTGGTTGTACTCCCCAAAGAACTTGTCGTAGAGGAACATCAGCTCGCACTGGCCGATGGCAGCCAGAGCCTGCTTCTTCTCGGTCTCCTCCGGGCGCTGGGGCAGGCCCACCTTCCCCATGCCCACACCGATGGCGCCGGAGCTCACCAGCACCAGCTTTTTCCCGGAATTCTGCAAATCCGACAGGGTGCGGCACAGCTGCTCCATCCGCCCCAGGTTCACCTTTCCGTTTTCATAGGTCAAGGTGGACGTGCCCACCTTCACCACCAATATCTCCGCGTCTTTCAGCTCCATATTCTTCCAGGGGCCACGCCCCATCCCTTCCTATATTTTTTCATTCCCACTGTGGAAAACCCGACATCCAGACCGCCGTACCGAGCCTTCGCTCCTCGACCCTTGGACCCATGCCGCCGAAGCCGGTGACAAGGGGCCAAGGCGGGCGGCCTGTCAGAGGCTGGGCACGATCTTTCCGCCGCCCACCACGGTATCTCCATCGTAGAGCACCAAGGACTGCCCCGGGGTGATGGCCCGCTGCGGCTCGTCAAAGATCACCTGCAGCTCGTCGGGGCCGGTCTGGACCGCGGTGGCGGGCTGCTCCACCTGGCGGTAGCGCACCCGGGCTTTCACCCGCAGGGGGGTGTCTATCCGCTCCACGGAGATCAGGTTGATGTCCCGGGCGGTTACCTCTCGGGAATACAGCTCCTCCCCCTTGGCCAGGATCACCTGGTTCCGGTCCACGTCCAACTTTTTCACAAACATGGGCTGGGGGAAGGACAAGCCCAATCCCTTCCGCTGGCCCACGGTGTAGTGGATGATCCCCTTATGGGTTCCGTAGACCTCCCCTTGGGTGCCCACAAACTCCCCGGGAGGGAAGTCGTGGCCGGTCCACCGGCGGATAAAACCGGCGTAATCTCCGTCGGGCACAAAGCAGATATCCTGGCTGTCCCGCTTGCGGGCGTTGACAAAGCCGTGCTCCTCCGCCAGCTGGCGGACCTGCTCCTTGGTCAGCTCTCCCAAGGGCAGCAGCAGCCGGGACAGCTCCCACTGGGTCAGGGCGTAGAGCATATAGCTCTGATCCTTTTGAGGGTCCAGGCCCTTTTTCAGCAACCAGCGCCCGGTATCCGGATCCCGCTCCACCCGGGCGTAATGGCCGGTGGCCACATAGGGGAAGCCGATCTCCTCCCCACGGTGCATCAGCTTCTCGAACTTGATGTACCGGTTGCAGTCCACGCAGGGGTTGGGGGTCTCTCCCTGTTCGTAGGCCTGGACAAACCGGTCCATCACCTCCCGGCGGAAGGCGTCCTTAAAGTTGAACACGTAAAAGGGCATGCCCAGGCGGTAGGCCACCGCCCGGGCGTCGGCCACGTCGTCCACGGAGCAGCAGGTCTTTTCCCGGGGGATGCCCCGATCCTCGTTGTCGGTGAGGGCCAAGGTGACACCCATGCAGTCGAAGCCCTGCTGCTGGCAGAGGAGGGCAGCCACGCTGGAATCCACGCCGCCGCTCATGGCAATGAGGGCTTTTTTCTCCACAGGAGCACTCCTTTCTATTGAAACTCTCACTTGATCAGCTTCTTCAGCTCCAGGGCTTTGCCGATATCACCCTGGACTTTCAGCTTGCCGAAGGTAAAGGCCGCCACGGGATCCAGCCTGCCCTCCAGCAGTTTCTGGAAATTCTCGTCGGAGATGGTCAATTCCACATCCCGATCGTGGTACTCATAGGGCTCAATAGCCAGCTTGCCGCCTTTGATTTCCACGTAGAAAGTTCCGCCGGCCTCTCCGGTGATATTGACCTGGATCCTGGTGGGATCGGCCACGGTGGAGACATCGGCATGGATGAGGCTGCTCTTCACCTGCTGGAAAAAGTCTTGAAACGTCATGGAAACCTGCTCCTTTTCCTAAATTTTTGAACACTGCTTCCATGTTACCATATTGACGAGTCGAATACAATGAAAATTGGAAACTTAAACGTTTTTGCGGATCCGGCCTGCCCCTTCGGCCACCCTGCACTGATGGGCCAGGCCCGACGCAGCCCCAAGGGAAACCTCCAACCACCGGCTGGGCGGCGGACCGCCGGGACAATACAGTCCGACGCAGCCCCGCAAAAATCCAGCCTCCCAGCTCCACGGGCCCCGGAGCAATAAGCTGGACAAGTTGGGCCAGCGGAGATCCTGACCCGGGCGGAAAAACCCAGCTTCCTCCTGCCCCATGTAAAAAAAGGACACCCGAGTGCTTGACTCGGATGTCCTTTTTCCTTGAAACAAACGGGTTCGGTCCGTGGGCAACGGCCTCCGACGGCCAGCACCGCAGACCCTGCAGCCGGTCAAATGGCTGACGCAATTTTCCCTTTACTGGCCGCAGGCGGATTTGAACTCGGTCCACACCTTATCGTGGGCAGCCACGGCGTCGGCGCCGACGTTCTGGATCATCTCCATCTTGCTGGTGTCAATGTCCGCGGGCAGAGTCAGGAAGTCCCGATACTCCTCGGAGATATACTCCTCTGCGTCCTTATTGGTGCAGTAATAGCCGATATACTCATAGCACTTGGCAGACACCTCAGGCTGGAGGATATAGTCGATGAACTTATAGGCGTTCTCGGCGTTGGGGGCGTCGGAGGGGATGAACTGGGCCATGATGCCGAAGCCGATGCCCTCCTCAGGGAAGACCACCTTCAAATCGGGGTTGGCCATCTTGGCCATGGTCACCTGGGAAGTGTACAGCACGGCGGCGTTCACCTCGCCGGACAGCAGGTCATCCTGGGTGTTGTCGTCCTTGATCAGCCGAACGTTGGGAGCCAGCTCCAGCAGCTTATCCCCGGCGGCCTCGATGGTGGCCACGTCCTCGGTGTTATAGCTCTCCCCCAGGACCTTCAGCGCCATGCCATTGACCACGCGGAAGTTGCCGATGACGCCCAGGTTGTCCTTGAGGCTCTCGTCCCACAGGTCGGCGTAGCCGTTGATCTCAATATCCACAGCCTCGGGGTTGTAGACGATGGTCTGCACGCCTGCGCCGTAGGGCACGGTGTACTTATTCTCGGGGTCAAAGAACTGTCCCTGGTAGACGGGGTTGATGCTGCCGTAATTCTCCAGCTTAGAGGTGTCCAGCTCCTGGACCAGGCCCTCCTGGATGGCGGTCTCAATGATATAGTCATCCGCGATGACCACGTCGTAATCCCCGCCCTTGGCGGATTCCAGACGAGCCAGCATGGTCTCGTCGGTGTCGAAGTTGGAGTAGGTCACTTCGATGCCGGTCTCCTCGGTGAAGCCGTCCAGGACCTCCTGGGGGAACATATTCTCCCAGGTGTACAGCACAACTTCGCCTTTTTTGGCGTCACCGCCGCCGGAACATCCGGCCAGGGTGGAGCCCAGCATCAGGGCAGCCAAGGTCAGGGCAATAAACTTTTTCATGGTTTGGTCACATCCTTTTTGATCTCTCGTTTTTTAGGCGTCCTGCCCAGCACCGCAGCCAACCCGCAGAGAAGCAGAGTGGCTAAGAACAGCAGTGTGCACAGGGCGTTGATTTCCGGGGTGACCCCGGTTTTCAACTGGGAATAGATTTTCACCGGAAGGGTGTTGGTATCCACGCCGGTGACAAAAACGCTGATGATCACGTCATCCATACTCATGGCGAAAGCCAGCAGCATCCCGGAGGCGATGGCGGGAGCCACCAGGGGCAAGGTGATGTCCCGGAACACCCTGGCGGGGGAGGCGCCCAGATCCTGGGCAGCCTCGGGGAGGCTCTGATCCATGCCCACCAGCCGTGCCTTCACCAGCATAAACACATAGGGGATACAGAAGGCGGTGTGGGCGATGACCAAAGTCCCCATACCGAAGGGAATGCCCACCAGGGAGAAGAAGGCCATGAACACCATGCCCAGGATGATCTCGGGGATCATGATGGGCAGGGTGGAGACGTACTCCACAGCGCCCTTCAGAGGGAACTTGACCTTGCTCATGCCGTAGGCGCCCAAGGTGCCGATCACAGCGGCGGCGCAGCTGGAGAGCACGCCCAGCAGGATGGAGTTCCACAGGGCCTGGAACAGGTCCTCATCCCGGAACAGCTCCTGATACCATTTCAGGGAAAATCCATCCCAGACGGAGCTGATCTTGCTCTCGTTAAAGGAGTAGACAATCACCAGCAGGATGGGGACATACATCAACGCCAGCACCACGCCCAGGTAGATGTTGGGCAATTTTGTGCGGTTTTTCATCAGCGTTCCTTCTTTCTCGGACTTTTCATTATGCGCGGGCCCCTCGGCTCGGCTACAGCGCTTCGCGCTGGCGCGCCGCGCCTTGCTGCTTTTTCTTTCCGGCTGCGCCGGTTTTAAGGTCGTGGGGCGCTGCCCCACACCCTGCTTCTCGCCTGCCGGCTCGGTCGGTCGTTGGGCTGCGTGCCACCGGCACGCAACGACCCTTTGTAAAGGCTGGCGAAACTTTTTCGTTTCTTTGGCTTTTACACCAGGCCCTCCAGGTCCTTCACGCCGGACAGCTTCCGGTACAGCCAGATGATCACGGTGGTCAGCACCAGCAGCACCACCGACAGGGCAGCGGCAAAGGGCCAATTGTGGGCTTTCATCAGCTGCTCCTGGATCAGGTTGCCCACCAGCACCACCTTATTGCCGCCCAAGATATCGGCGATAAAGAACAATCCCATACTGGGCACGAAGGTGAGCACCACGCCGGACAGCAGGCCGGGCAAGGTCAGTTTCAGGCTGACGGTCAAAAAGGCCTGCATGGGGGAAGCGCCCAGGTCCCGGGCGGCCTCCACCAGGCTAAAGTCCAGCTTTTCGGCGCTGGAGTAAACAGCGAAGATCATAAAGGGCAGCAGGGCGTAGATCATGCCCACCACCACAGCGGGGTAGGTATACAGCAGCTTCAGGGGCTCACTGGTGATGTGCAGCGCCTGGAGCACCGTATCCAGCACGCCCCCGGCCCGAAAGATGATGATCCACCCATACAGCCGAATCAGGGAGCTGGTCCAGAAGGGGATCATCAGCAAGAGCATGGTGCGTTTTTTCCACTTGGGGCCCAGCTTGGCCATAAAGTACCCGAAGGGATATCCCAAGGCGGTCACCAAAACGGTGCTGATCACCGCCAGCCGCAGGGACTGGCCGAAGGTCTGCAGGTAGACCGGCTGGGCAATGTCGGTGTAATTTTTCAGGGTAAACTCCGGGACCACACCCCAGGTTTCCGCCCGGGTGAGGAAGCTGAGCACCACCATATAGACAATGGGCCCCACCAAAAACAGCACCGTAAAGAGGATCAGCGGCAGGGCCATCAGCATCTGACCACGGGCACGTTTTTTCTGCAATCGGGAGACTTCCTTTGCCATGGTCACGCCTCCCCAGTTCCGGACTCAGGCCGGTCCACGGGACATGCGTGGTCCGGCTCCCAGGTGACCCGCACCCGGTCCCCGGGGACCAGCTCCGAGTCGATTCCATGACGGCTGCAGATAAAGTCCTCCCCGCCGGACAGCTCCACGCAGATGCGCAGCATACCGCCGGCGAAGCTCTTTTCCTTGACCACACCGGGGAGGCCGGGACCCTCTTCCCCCTTGACGGCCTGGGCCTGTTCGCCCCGGACCGCCAGGGTGACCTCCTCCCCGGAGGCAAACCCATACCCCCGGCTGAGGAAGGAGGCTTTCCCGGGACCGCTGACAAACTCCACCTGATCCCCGTGGACAGCGCCCACCTTGCCCTTGACGATGTTGGCCTCTCCCACAAACCGAGCCACATAGGCGGTTTTAGGCTGGTCGTACACCTGGGCCGGGGTGCCGATCTGCTCGAACCTGCCCTCCCGCATCACGGCGATCCGGTCGGACATATTCAGGGCCTCCTCCTGGTCGTGGGTGATGTAGATAAAGGTGATGCCCAATTTTTTCTGCAGGCGCTTCAGCTCCTGCTGCATCTGACGCCGCAGCTGCAGATCCAGCGCCCCCAGGGGCTCGTCCAACAGCAGCAGCTTAGGCCGGTTGATCAGCGACCGGGCAATGGCCACTCGCTGCTTCTGGCCGCCGGACAGCTCTCCGGGCTTGCGCTTTTCAAAGCCCGACAGCTGCACCAGCTCCAACATCTTTTTCACTTCCTCACGGATCTCCCCTTTGGGCCGCTTGCGCAGCTTCAGGGCGTACCCGATATTCTGTTCCACCGTCATATGGGGAAACAGCGCGTAGCTCTGGAACACAGTGTTCACGTCCCGTTTATTGGGTTCCGCGTCGGTCATATCCCGACCTTCCAGCAGCACCCGTCCTTCATCCGGGCTCTCCAGCCCGGCGATGATCCGCAATGTGGTGGTCTTTCCGCAGCCGGAGGACCCCAGCAATGTGATAAATTCCCCCTGAGCGGCCTCCAGGTCAATGCCTCGCAGCACCGGTGTGCCGTCAAAGCTCTTGGTGATCCCCTGCAGGCTCAGAATCGTCTCGCTCACAATCATACCGCCCCTTCCGTGCGTGTACCCGCTCCCCGAAATCCTCCTCTTCGGGGAATGTATACCGATTCGGTATAGTTTCTTTCCTGCTTGATTATACTGGCTCTCTGCCCCCTTGTCAAGGCGCTGAACCCCACTTCAACCCGGGAGGTTTTCACATTTTTTCCCAGGTCTGGCGAAAGAACTGCCGCTGGCCCCATGGACATCACAGAAAAAGGACATCCGGGCAGCAAACCCCGGGTGTCCTTTTAACGTTTTTTGCTTTGCAGGCCGCGCCTTACGGAGCTTTGAAGGTCGCAGCTTTTTGTAAAAAGCTGCTGTAAAAACTTTTTCGCTTGTCCGCTTTGCTCTTCTGGGGCAATTCCTGCGCTGGGGTCGGGCCGGGTGGCTACAGCCTTCGGCTGACGCGCCTCCGGCCCTACTTTTTCTTTCCGGCTCCGCCGGTGTTAAGGTCGCAGCTTTTTGAAAAAAGCTGCTGCAAAAACTTTTTCGTTGTCCGCCTCGCTCTTCTAGGGCAATTCCCGCGCTGGGGTCGGGCCGGGTGGCTACAGCCTTCGGCTGACGCGCCTCCGACCCTATTTCTTCTTTCCGGCTCCGCCGGTGTTAAGGTCGCAGCTTTTTGTAAAAAGGTCGCTGCGTGCCAGTGACACGCGTCCAGCGACTGGTCTACGCTTCCGCTTCGGTCGGTGCCGATCCTGTGCCACTGGCACAGGGCACCCGAGCCGGTAGGCGAGACCTCCAAAAACTTTTACGTTTCCCAATCCTCCCAGCTGTCCTGCAACGTACCCATGGTCTCCCGAATCTGATCGTAGGAGTATCCCAGCCGCTGCAATGCGGCAATGGCCCGGCGGCGGGTCTTTTCGTCCTCCCGCCACTGGGGGTATTTCCGCTCCAACACCTGGGTCATGTTCTCCCGGAAGGAATCCCCGTCCTCCCCGTAGGGGGCCAGGATCTCCTCCACCAGCTCCCGGCGGATGCCCTTGCGGGCCAGCTCCTGCCGGACCCGGCGCAGGCCGTAGCGCTTGCGCTCCACCAGCTCCCGGGCCAGGTCCCTGGCATAGGCTCCATCGTCTATCAGCCCCAGCTCCTCCAGCCGGTCCGCCGCCGCCTGGGCCGCCTCTCGGGAGGCCCCGCTGCGGGCCACCTTTTCCGTCAGCTCCCGTTTGCTGTGGCTGCGGTGCTCCAGCAGGTACATCGCCTTCTCCCGGGCCCGCCGGACGTCGGAGCGCTCCACCAGGTCCTCCAGCTCCTCCGGGCTCAGGGTGTCCCCGGGCTTGAGCCGGGACAGCAGGAACACCTCTTTGTCAATCTTCGGCCCCGGCTCCCCGTCCAGGTACAACTGGACCAGGCTCTTCCGCCGGGGCTCCGATGCGGTCAGCTCCATCAGTCGTCGTCCACGGTGATGTCAATGTCCTGCTTGGCCGCGGTCCGCCCCGCAGGAGCGGCGGGCTCCGTGCCCGGGGCGGGCATCTCGATCACCGGCAGCTCCACCGGCTTGGCAGCCGACCGGGCCGCCGGACGAGGCAGCTTGTCGTAGAGCTTATCCACGTTGGCTCGGACCTGCTCCTCCACCTCCTGGGCGATCTCCGGATGGTCCGCCAGGAAGTTCTTGGCGTTGTCACGGCCTTGGCCGATCCGCTCCCCGTTGTAGGAGAACCAAGCGCCGGCCTTCTGGACGATCTCCAGCTGGACGGCGATGTCCAGCAGCTCTCCGGTGCGGGAGATGCCAGTGCCGTACATGATGTCGAACTCCGCCGTGCGGAAGGGCGGGGCGATCTTGTTCTTGACCACCTTGGCCCGGGTGCGGTTGCCGATGATATCCGTGCCGCTCTTGATGGCCTCCGCCTTGCGGACCTCAATGCGCACGGAGGAGTAGAACTTCAACGCCCGGCCGCCGGGAGTGACCTCGGGGTTGCCGTACATGACGCCCACCTTTTCCCGCAGCTGGTTGATGAAGATGGCCACGCAGTTGGACTTGGAGATGGCGCCGGCCAGCTTCCGCAGGGCCTGGCTCATCAGCCGGGCCTGGAGGCCCACATGGGAGTCGCCCATCTCGCCCTCGATCTCCGCCCGGGGCACCAGGGCTGCCACAGAGTCCACCACGATGACGTCAATGGCGTTGGAGCGAACCAGGGCCTCAGTGATCTCCAGGGCCTGCTCACCGGTGTCCGGCTGGCTGACCAGCAGGCTGTCCACGTCCACCCCCAGGTTGCCGGCGTACACCGGATCCAGGGCGTGCTCCACGTCGATGAAGGCGGCGTTGCCCCCGCGCTTCTGGCCCTCGGCGATGCAGTGCAGCGCCAAGGTGGTCTTGCCGGAGGATTCCGGCCCATAGATCTCGATGATTCTCCCCCGGGGCAGGCCGCCGATGCCCAAGGCCAAATCCAGGGACAGGGAGCCGGTGGGGATGGCCTCCACGTTCAGGGCGGAATCCTGCCCCAGACGCATCACCGCGCCGTCGCCGAACTGCTTTTTGATCTGGGCCAGAGCCGTCTCCAAGGCCTTGGCCTTGTCCTCCGCGGGGTTGGCGGCCTTGGCCGCGCGCTTGCTTTCCGCCATATGAAAAACCTCCTGTGAAGCGTTGCGATTTCTTTCTCTATTATAAAAGAATCCCCGGGGAAAAGCAATGGATTTTCCAAAATTTATCGAACGTTTGTTTATGATTCTTTCACAAAGTAGGGCAGGAGTCGCCAGCCCGGAAGCCGTTTTTCCGGAGCTGCCAAAGCCCCCGCAGCCCCCACAAAGCCGGGACGAAACCGGTACCCAATGACGTCCGACTGCCCAGGCGGCAAGGGAGGCCCTCCGGGCGTCTTCCTAAAAAAACTCACTCCTCCCCTGTCCGAAAAACCGTCGGCTAGGAGGGGGACCTACCCTGGAGTTCCTCCTGGTCGGGGGGCTGGAACAGAGCCGCCCAAGCCTCCATGTCCTCCCGGGTGATGGTGGTGAACACGTCCTCCCGCCCCTCCTGGGAGCGCTGTTCCAGCCGGCGGCACAGCTCCTCCAAGGGGGCGTGGACATAGCGGATCTCAAACCTCACCCCCAGGGCCTGGGCCTCCCGGTACTTCTCCTCCCGCTGCTCCTTGGCCCAGAAGCCGAAATCCAAAATCACGCTGACCCCCCGGGCCAGCAGCTGCTTCCCCAGGGACCACATCAGCGCCTCCACCCGATCGTGACGGCTGTCGTGGAGAGCGTGCTCCTGGGGGTCGTGAAAGTCGTTGCCAAAGAGAAACAGATGCCACTCGTCCGGGGTAAACCGGACGGCTCCTGTCTCCTGCTCCAGCTGCCGGGCGGCGGTGGTCTTTCCCGCCCCGGGCAGGCCCACCATCAGGGTGAGCGTGGGTCTTTCCTTCATGATCACCTCTCCTTTCCAGCGTCCTTCCACAGGTTTTCCACTTTCACCAGCCCGGACTCCTCCAGCCGGTAGACGGTGTCGCAGACCTGGCCGATGTACTTTCGGTCGTGGGAGATGCTCAGGATGCACCCGGGGAAGTCCTCCAGGATCCCCCGGATCACCGGCCCGGACAAGGGGCTGAAGTTCCGAGTGGGCTCGTCCAGCACCAGCACATTGGCCCCGTCCAGGATCATCTTCAGGAAAAACAGCTTGGCCTTCTGTCCGCCGGACAGCTCCCCGATGGTGTGGTCCTGCTCCTGAGGGGTGTACTTCATGCTCCCCAGGTAGGTCCGCACCCGGGTCCGCTCCTCCTTTTCCCCGGTCCTGGCCAGAAACTCCACCGGCGTCCTGGTCTGGTCCACCGTCTCCCCGTAATCCTGAGGCATGTACGCCGCCCGGAGATCCCGGCGCTCCAGCAGCTGCTGGGCGATCTGCCGCAGCAGGGTGGTCTTTCCAATGCCGTTGCGTCCGATGATGCACAGGTGCTCCGGCCCTCGGACATACAGCCGCAGGTTCTCCGCCAGCACCTGGCCCCCTGCCTCCAACCGGGGCAGGGTGAAGTCCAGCACGGTCTTGCCCCCAGGGACCGCCGTGTCCTCCCCAAACCCCACCAGGATGGCCTCCTCGCTGTCCGGGAACTCGGTCATGTCCTCCCGCTCCCGGTCAAACCGGTGCTCCATGGACTTCACCGCTTTCATCTTCTTTTTCAGCAGCTGGCCCACGTGGTCCCGCTCTGCGTGGGAGATGGTGTCCAGCCGGTGCTCCACCTTCTGCTGGATCTTCCGCAGCTTCTCCTGGCGCTTTTTGTCCTCCTCCCGCTCTTTCTTCGCCTGCTGCTCCTGATGGGCAAACTTCTGCAGCCGCTCCTCCACATACTGACGGTACCCCATCCGGGCCACCGTCCACCGGGGCAGCGTCTTGCGCCGCAGCTGCTCCATGTGCAGGATCACATTGGCCGTGTGCTCCAGCAGCAGCTCGTCGTGGGAGATGTACAGCACCGGCTGGGAACAGCTCTGGATGAACTCCTCCAGCCACTGGAGGGTCTCAATGTCCAGGTCGTTGGAGGGCTCGTCCAGCAGGTAGCAGTCCGGCTGGGTCAGGGTCAGCAGCGCCAGGCGCAGCTTCACCTTCTCCCCGCCGGAGAAAGTCCCCATGGGCCGGTCGTCGTAAAACCACTCCATGGGAAACCGCAGCCGCTTGGCCGCCGCGGCCAGCTCCCCCGGCGAGCTGTCCAGAAAGCCCGGGCTCTCGCAGCAGAATTCATAGGCCGTCATGGCGGCCTGGTCCGGGGGCAGCTCCTGGGACAGGTACCCCAGCACCATCCCGTCCTTTTGGATGGTGCCGCTGTACTCCACATACCCCTCCACCAGGGACGGGTCGTACAGAAGCTTTAAGAGGGTGGACTTGCCGTTGCCCTCCTCCCCGATGATGGCGGCCTTGTCCCCGGGATTCAGCGCGAAGGTGAAATCCCGCAGCAGGTCCCGCAGGTCTTTTTTCATGGTGATGGACAGATTTCGCACTTGCAGCATGATATTCCTCCTCTGGGCGCAAAAAAGGGCCCGCCCCCATGCCGGGGCAGGCCCACGTATCCCAAAGAAGCCCGCCGGGACCCACTCCCGGCAGGATCAAGGATGGATAAGCCACGCAGCACGGCAAAGGGGATCAAGCTCTCGGGCGATGCCCGACAGCAGCGATTCCGACTTTCCCAAAACTGAGGCTTATACTAACATCCTTTCACTCCTTCGCGTTTTCTGGCTCCTAGGATAGCACAGCCCCACCGGTTTGTCAACGGCGGCAGGTTGTCATTGGCCAAAAAATGCGGTATACTTTATGTATGTTGAATTGACACACAAAAACATTGTAGATTTTTTCAAAATCAATGGGAAAGGAGCAATACAAATGCTTGCACAGCACAAGATTCTCTTTGACAAGACCCACATCCGGGGCATGGAGCTGAAAAACCGCTTTGCCATGGCCCCCATGGGACCCCTGGGCCTGGGCGACGCCAACGGCGGCTTTAACCAGCGGGGCATTGACTACTACACCGAGCGGGCCAAGGGCGGCACCGGACTGATCATCACCGGCGTCACCTTTGCCGACAACGATGTGGAGGAGCACGGCATGCCCAACTGTCCCTGCGCCACCTACGATCCCATCCAGTTCACCCGCACCGCCCGGGAGATGACCGAGCGGATCCACGCTTACGGATCCAAGGTGTGGCTGCAGATGTCCGGCGGTTTTGGCCGGGTGACCATCCCCACCAACCTGGGCGAGTATCCTCCGGTGGCCCCCTCCCCCATCATGCACCGGTGGCTGGACAAGGTCTGCCGGGAGCTGACCGTGGATGAGATCCACCACATTGTCAAGCAGTTCGGCAACGGCGCCTTCCACGCCAAGCGGGCGGGCTTTGACGGGGTGGAGATCCACGCTGTCCACGAGGGGTACCTCATCGACCAGTTTGCCATCTCCTTCTTCAACCACCGCACCGACGAGTACGGCGGCTCCCTGGAGAACCGGCTGCGCTTTGCCCGGGAGATCGTGGAGGAGATCAAGTCCCGCTGCGGCGAGGACTTTGTGGTGGCCCTGCGCTACAGCCCCAAGAGCTTCATCAAGGATTGGCGTGTGGGCGCCCTGCCCGGGGAGGAGTTCGAGGAGAAGGGCCGCGACCTGCCCGAGGGCATCGAGGCGGCCAAGCTGCTGGTGAAGTACGGCTACGACTGCCTGGACGTGGACGTGGGCAGCTACGACGCCTGGTGGTGGAGCCATCCCCCCATGTACCAGAAGAAGGGCCTGTACATTGAGTACGCCAAGATGGTGAAGGAGGCCGTGGACGTGCCCATCATCTGCGCGGGCCGCATGGACAATCCCGATATGGCCGCCAAGGCCGTGGAGGACGGCGCCTGCGACATCGTCTCCCTGGGCCGGCCCCTGCTGGCGGATCCGGATTATGTCAACAAGCTCAAGGCTGGCAAAGTGGAGTCCATCCGTCCCTGCCTGTCCTGCCAGGAGGGCTGCATGGGCCGCATCCAGGAGTACTCCGCCCTCAACTGCGCCGTGAACCCCGCCTGCTGCCGGGAGCGCATTGCCCAGCTGCTGCCCACCACCACCCCCAAGAAGGTGCTGATCATCGGCGGCGGTCCTGCCGGCTGCGAGGCAGCACGGGTGCTGGCCATCCGGGGCCACAAGCCGGTGCTGTGCGAGGCCCGGGACACCCTGGGCGGCAACCTGATCCCCGGCGGCACACCGGACTTCAAGGAGGACGACCTGGCTCTGGCCCGCTGGTACGCCCACGAGCTCAAGGAGCTGAAGGTGGACGTGCGGCTGAACACCAAGCTGTCCGCCGAGGACATCCAGAAAGAGGACTTTGACGTGCTGATCCTGGCCACCGGTTCCACCCCCAAGCGCATCCCCCTGGAGGGCAACGTGCTCACTGCCGAGGACGTGCTGCTGGGCAAGGTGGATCCCGGCCAGAACACGGTGATCGTGGGCGGAGGCCTGGTGGGCTGCGAGACCGCCCTGTGGCTCCGGGAGCAGGGCAAGGACGTGACCATCGTGGAGGCCCTCTCCAAGCTCCTGGCGGTCAATGGCCCCCTGTGCCACGCCAACTCCGAGATGCTGGAGGCCCTGGTGCCCTTCAAGGGCGTGCAGGTCAAGTGCGGCTCTACAGTGAAGAGTGCCCAGCCCGGCCACGTGGTCATTGCCGGGGAGGAGGGCGAGGAGACCATCCCCGCCGACTCCGTGATCCTCTGCGTGGGCTACAAGTCCGAGAACAGCCTGTATGACCAGCTCAAGGACACTGTGGACAGCATCTACCAGATCGGCGACGCCAACAAGGTGTCCAACATCATGTACGCCATCTGGGACGCCTACGAGGTGGCAAGCACCCTGTAAGCCAGAACCCAGAGAAAAATAAAAAAGGCCGCCGCGAAAGCGACGGTCTTTTTTTGCTGCCGGGGTGGTCTTTACTTGTCCTCCACCTCGGAGAGTTCCTTTTTGTACAGGTACTTTTCCACCTCTTCCACCATGTTCTGGGGAATCTTCCGCTCCACAGGCAGCACAGTGGAATTGACCATCTCCTGAGCGAAGGCCAGCACATTGCGGGTGGTCTTGGCCAGAGCCTCGGGGCAGAGGAAATCCAGGGTATCGAAGCGGTTGTGGATGTACGCCGCGCCCTGGGCGCCAAACCGGGTGAAGTTCACCCCGGGGATGCCGCTGTCGGCAAAGGGGATGGAGTCGCTGGAGTAGATGCTCTGCTTGACCTCGGCGCTGAGGCCGCGGATCTTCACAAAGTACTCCAGGTAGTTGACCAGCTTCTCCTCGGCGGTGACGGAAATGCCGTCCACGCCCAGCACAGGGCCGCCCACGTCCACGTTGATCATCAGCTGGTGGTGCTTCAGCTCGTCCTTGTGAGCCTTCACATAGGCCCAGCTGCCCTCCAGGCCGATCTCCTCGGAGCCGTACCACATGAACTTCAGGGTGCGCTTGGGAGGATTCTCCTTGAAGTAGCGCAGCACTTCCATATTGATCACAGACCCGGCGCCGTTGTCGTAGACGCCCTTGGAAAACTCCACGGAGTCGTAGTGGGCGCCGAAGGAGATGATCTCCTCAGGCTTCTCGGTGCCCAGCACAGTGGCCACCACGTTGTGGGAGGTCCACTCCTCGGTGCGGCCCTTCAGGACCATACGGGCCTTGCAGGCGCCCCGGCGGACCATATCAAAGGCGTCCAGCACCCGGGTGTGGACCATGGGCACATTGCCGAAGGCCCGCAGGGTGCGGCGCAGCTTCCGAGTGCCCAGGTCGGTCTCCGCCCGGTCATCCCGCAGCTGGCCCTCCATGGTGACCACACCGGCCACACCGGCCTTGATCAGCTTGCGGAACAGGGGCACCCGCATAAAGCCGTTGACCAGCACGATCTTGCCTTTGACATCGGCCAGATCCACGTCGGTGCCGTTCTCCACATAGACAAACTCCGCCGTCAGGCCACCCTCGGGGGTGTTCTCGGCGCACTGGTAGCCGGTGACAGGGTACTCCTGATGGAAGGGCTCCAGAATCTCCAGAGTGGCCTCCTCCACGATGCCCTGCTCGATCTCAAAGGGCTCGATGATGGCGGGCACGCCGATGGCGTCGCACTCGGCCTTCAAGATCTCGGCGGCCTTCAGCTCCTCCGGGGTTCCGCCCATTCGGGTGAAGCCGATTTTTTCCAGCAGCTCCATTTCCCGCTTCCCACAAATTTCCATGGTGCAAATCCTCCTTAGTTCTCATTTCACGTAGCACAAGACCCGGCGGCTTCCCCCCGGGTCTTTGCTCTACTAAAGTTATACACCATGGAAGCTCTTCCGTCAAGAGGGAAGGCCCTGCGCGGGGGACGGCGTTCCGGCGCTCTGGGCTGGCTCCTGCGTGGGGGGACGGCGGCTCGGCTACTGCCTTCGGCAGGCCCGCCGGAGCCGCCTGCCTTTTTTCCGCTTCGCGGTGTTAAGGTCGCGAGACGCTGTCTCGCGCTCTGCTTCTCGCCTGCCGGCTCGGGTGCCCTGTGCCAGTGGCACAGGATCGGCACCGACCGAAGCGGAAGCGTAGACCGGTCGTTGGGCTGCGTGCCACCGGCACGCAACGACCCTTTGGAAATGCTGGCGAAACTTTTGCGTTGTCGCTCTTGGCTGGCTCCTGCGCGAGAGACGGCGGCTCGGCTACTGCCTTCGGCAGGCCCGCCGGAGCCGCCTGCTTTTTTTCCGCGCTTTGCGCGGTTTAAGGTCGCGCCTTTTTGAAAAAAGGCGCCCGAAAAACTTTTTCGTTTTCACTCTGGGCCGGCCCCTGCGCGAGGGACGGCGGCTCGGCTACTGCCTTCGGCAGGCCCGCCGGGTCCGCCTGCTTTTTTTCCGCTTCGCGGTGTTAAGGTCGCGAGACGCTGTCTCGCGCTCTGCAGCCTTTGTAAAGGCTGGCGAAACTTTTGCGTTGGTTCTGCTCAGCCTTCCACGTGCCACTCCACGCCGTTGGCGGTATCCTTCATCACCACGTGCCGGGCGGCCAACTCATCCCGGATGGCATCGGCGGTGGCCCAATCCTTATTCTTCCGAGCTTCGGCGCGCTTTGCGATCAACGCCTCGATCTCGGCGGTCTCCTCGGCGGACAGCTCTTTCCCGGCGGGCTTGGATGCCTCCGCGGCCTCCAGCAGGCCCAGGGACAACACCTGGTCGAAGTCCTCCACCAGATACCGCTTGGTGGCGTCGGACAAGTCCGCTTTCAGCACGTCATAGAGGACGGTCAAGCCCTGGGAGGTGTTCAAGTCGTTGCCCAAGGCGGCCTTGAACTGCTCCTGGAAGGGTTTCGCGGCGTCCAGGTCGGGCTGTCCCTCCTTGGACAGAGAGCCGATTCGGGCGGCCAGCTTCTGGTAAGCCTGGGCGGCGTTGTCCAAGCTGTCGAAGGAGAAGGTCAAGGGCTTGCGGTAGTGGGACTGGAGGCAGAACAGCCGGTACACCAGGGGGTTATAGCCCTTCTCCTCCAGCAGGGACACGGTGAGGAAGCCGCCCTTGGACTTGCTCATCTTGCCCCGGGCGTCGTTGAGGTGGAGCACATGGAACCAATACTTGCACCAGGGGTGGCCCAAGAATGCCTCGGACTGGGCGATCTCGTTGGTGTGGTGGGGGAAGGCGTTGTCAATGCCGCCGCAGTGGATATCCAGATACTCTCCCAGCTCCCGGACGGAGATGGCGGAGCACTCGATATGCCAGCCGGGGTAGCCCAAGCCCCAGGGGGACTCCCATTTCAGCTCCTGATCCTCGAACTTGGACTTGGTGAACCACAGCACGAAGTCGGTCTTATTGCGCTTGTTGGCATCCTCTTCTACGCTGTCCCGGACGCCCACAGCCAGATCCTCGCCGGTCTGGTTGCCGAAGACGTAGTAATTCTCCAGCTTGCCGGTGTCGAAATAGACGTTGCCGCCGGCCTCATAGGCGTAGCCCTTCTCCAGCAGCACCTCCACCATGTGGATAAAATCGGGAATCCGGGTGGTGGCGGGAACCACGGTGTCGGGCTTGCGGATGTTCAGTTTCTGGCAGTCGCCGAAAAAGGCGTCGGTGTAGAACTTGGCGATCTCCAGCACGGTTTTATGCTCCCGCTTGGCGCCGGCCAGCATTTTATCCTCGCCGGTGTCGGCGTCGCTGGACAGATGGCCCACGTCGGTGATATTCATCACCCGATCCACCTGGTAGCCGTCATACCGCAGAAACTTCTCCAGCACGTCCTCCATGATGTAGGACCGCAGGTTGCCGATATGGGCGTAGTGATACACCGTGGGGCCGCAGGTGTACATTTTCACCTGGCCGGGGGTGTGGGGCACAAATTCGTCTTTCTTTTGGGTAAGGGTGTTATACAGTTCCATTTTCCTCGTCCTTTCCGCTTGACTCCAAATTTTTCAAGCGCTTTTCCAAGCGCTCCATTTCCCCGCGCAGGCGGCACAGCTCCATGGAAACCGGATCCGCCACGTGGATTTGATCCAGCTGCTGGCTGGGATGCTCCACTTTTTTGCCGCCGATGCGCACCACCCGGGCGGGCACGCCCACGGCGGTGGCGTCGGGTGGCACGGCGTCCAGCACCACGGCGCCGGCGGCCACCCGGGCGTTATCCCCCACGGTAAAGGGGCCCAGGACCTTGGCTCCGGCGCCCACCAGCACGTTATTCCCCAAAGTGGGGTGGCGCTTGCCGTGGTCCTTGCCGGTACCTCCCAAGGTCACCCCCTGATAGAGGGTACAATTGTCGCCGATCTCAGTGGTTTCGCCGATGACCACACCCATGCCGTGGTCGATGAACAGTCCCCGGCCGATCTTGGCAGCCGGGTGGATCTCGATGCCGGTTTTTCGTCGGCTGTGCTGAGAGATCCACCGGGCCAGGAATTTCAAGTTGTGGCGGTAACACCAATTTGCTTTCCGATGGGAACGCACCGCTTTAAACCCCGAATAGAGGAAAAACACCTCCCATCGGGAACGGGCGGCGGGGTCCCGCTCCATCACAGCGTCCAGATCCTCTTTCAACGTTCGGAACATGGCAGCGACTCCTTTCTCAGCCCAACAAAAAAAGCCCCCGCAAACGCACACGCGTTTGCGAAGGCGATGATCTCCCGCGGTCCCACTTCGCTTTCCCGGGATTTCCCGGGCACTCAGCCGGCTGTTAACGGCTCCCACCGTGCGGGGATTTCCCCCCGCCCGCTCCGGGACGCATTTCCCTATCTTTGGACGAAGGAGGCTTTCAGCCGGTGGCCCCCTCTCTCTGCCGTCCGAACGGACAGGTACTTCTTCCCTTCTCAGCGTTTTCTCTATTATATGCGTTTCCCCCCCATTTGTAAACCTTTTTTTGAGTCGCGGGGACGTGCGCTTCGCTCTCTTCCCTTTTTGGAAGAGGCCAGGTTTGTGTCCGCGTGGGAGGTAATGCTGGGGAGGATCATTCCCTCTGCCCTAGTGCACAACAGAAAAGTTTTTGGTCCAGCTTTTTTCAAAAAGCTGGCAGAGCGCGAGACAGCGTCTCGCGGCCTTCATTGCCTCCCCAAAGCGCAGGAGGGGGAAGGGAGACGTCCCCGCCGGGGCGGCTCCCAGGGGGAACCCTCGCCGGGGGTTCCCCCTTTTTCGTCGCGGCTTCGTGCGCTTCGCTCTCTCCCTTTTTGGAAGAGGCCAGGTTTGTGTCCGCTTTTTTTCGTCGCGGATTCGTTCGCTTCGCTCTCTTCCCTTTTTGGAAAAGGCTAAGTTTGTGTCCGCGTGGGGAGTGGTGCCGAGGAGGCCAGTTCCCTCCGCTTTTTTTCGTCGCGCTTTTTCGTCGCGGGTTCGTTCGCTTTGCTCTCTTCCCTTTTTGGAAAAGGGAAGGTTTGTGTCCGCGTAGGAGGTGGTACCGAGGAGACAAGTTCCCTCCGCTTTTTTCGTCGCGTTTTTTCGTCGCGGATTCGTTCGCTTCGCTCTCTTCCCTTTTTGGAAGGGGGTAAGTTTTACGTTCGCGTGGGGGGTGGTGCCGGGGAGGAAACTTCCTTCTGTTCTGGGCACAACGCAAAAGGAGGGCCCCAAAAGGGACCCTCCCGGCAAATTTCTATTCGGTTTGCTGCCTAGCCCATCAGAAAGTCAGCTGAGCGCCTTCCTGCTGGCTGCGCTCCCGACGGCGGCGCTCCAAAAGGGCCTTGATCTTCTCATGGGGATCGATCATGGCGGAGACGGACATGTCGTGGTTCAGAGCGGAGATGAAGTAGGCGATATACTTGGACACATCCACCTCATAGAACCAGGGACGGTTCTTCAGCTCCTCGGTGCGGTAGGTCAGGTTGGAACCGAACACGCCGTCGATGACGCCATCCTGATAGGCCTTGTCGAAGCTCTCCAGGCCGTTGGTGAAGATGCTGTAGGTGGCGTAGGTGAAGATCCGCTTGGCTTTGCGGGCCTTCAGGTTGTAGGCGATGTCCAGCATGGACTCGCCGGAGGAGATGATGTCGTCGGAGACGAACACATCCTTGCCGGCCACATCGGAGCCCAGGTACTCATGAGCCACGATGGGGTTGCGGCCGTCCACCACGCGGGAGTAATCCCGGCGCTTGTAGAACATGCCCAGTTCCACACCCAGCACGGAGGCGTAATACATGTTGCGGTTCAAGGCGCCCTCGTCGGGGGAGACGATCATGAAGTCATCCCGCTCGGTGGAGATGTCCGGGAAGGCCCGGAACATGGCCTTGAGCACCTGGTAAGAGGGCATCAGGTTGTCAAAGCTCATCAGGGGCACCGCGTTGGACACGCGGGGATCGTGGGCGTCAAAGGTGACCACGTTTTCCACGCCCATGCTCTGCAGCTCCTGCAGGGCGAAGGCGCAGTCCAGGGACTCCCGATAGCTTCTCCGGTGCTGACGCCCGCCGTACAGCAGGGGCATCACCACGGTGATGCGGTGGGCCTTACCCATGGCAGCCTGAATCAGCCGCTTCAGATCCTGATAGTGGTCGTCGGGGGACATGTGGTTTTCCTGTCCGAAGTACTTGTAGGTGCAGCTGTAGTTGCCCACATCCACCACAAAGTACAGGTCATATCCCCGCACAGAGCTCTCCAAAATGCCCTTGCCGTCGCCGGAGGAAAACCGGGGGCAGCTGCAGCCGATGCGGAAGGTGTCGAAATCCATTCCCGCCTGCTTTGCCCAGCGCACCAGGTGCGCCTCGATCTTATCGGCAAGTTCTCCGGCGCCCTCCAAGGCCACGATGCCCAACGGGGCGACGCGGTTCTCCGGGCTGAAAAAAAACTGAGCAGATTGTTCCATAGTATCAGGCCATTCCTTTCTTTCCCCTTTGGGGGCTCTCACAGGTGCTGTTTGCAGCGGCAGCCGGGCAGCCCCGCCTTCTCTTTATAAAATTTTAACATACATTTCGGCAGGTTTCTACCGAAAAGCGGGCCTGTTTTTTATTTTTTCCGTACCAGACAATTTTTATCGCCCGTTTTCAGACAGTTTTGTCCTCACGGACCGATTTTTTCCCCAATCTCACTTCTTTTGCAGAAAAACCTGGCTGTCGTACTCCGCCAACTGGGCCTCTTTTGCGGCCGCTCCGCTCAAATCCGTGTAGCCTTCGGGCAGGGAGATGGTCTGGGGTTCTCCGGTGAAATTCTGCAGGAACAGCCACCGGGTGTCCTGGCTCTCCCGGACGCAGGCCTCCACGCCAAAGGGAGGCAGCTGAGGCAGCGCCCGCTCCAGGGACAGCTCATCGGCCAGCTTCTGGTAGAAGTCCAGGTAGAAGGCGTCCTCTCCAAAGGAGGCGATGTAATAGGCTTTGCCCTTGCCGTACTGGTTGACGGTGACCGCGGGCTCGCCCTTGTAGAAGTCCTTGCCATAGGTGGCCAGGGCCTGGGCACCCTTCAGGTGGATCAGGGCGCACAGGTCGTGACAGGGGTACTCCTTGCCGCCCATCTCCAGCACATTGTTCTCGTCGTCCCACAGGGCGTCGATGTTCTCATTCCAAATGCCGAACACGTCCATCAACCCGGCGCCGGGCCAGCCGCCCAGGTAGGTCAAGTCGCAGTCGTTGACAATGCCGGTGTGGTAGGTGCCGATCAGCGTGCCGCCCCGGTCCACAAAGGCCTTGAGCTTCTCCTCAAAGCCGCCCCGGATCAGGTACAGCATGGGGGCGATGACCACCTGGTAGGGATCCAGGCTGCACTCCTCGTCCACAATGTCCACGGCCACGCCCATGTGCCACAGGGCCTTGTAATGGGCCTGGACCTGCTGGACGTAGTGCATGCCCTTGTTCCGGGGACCCTGAGCGTCCTCCAGAGCCCAGCGGTTCTCCCAGTCGTAGACCAGGGCCACCTTGGCGTTCACATTGGCCTGAGTCACCGTGTCCATCTGCTCCAGACGCTGGCCCACGGCCTTCACGTCCTGGAACTCCCGGGTGTCCGTGCCGCCGTAGTGGTCCACCACCGCGCCGTGGAACTTCTCAAAGGCGCCCCGGCTCTTGCGGAACTGGAAGTACTGCACTGAGTTGGACCCGTGAGCCACTGCCTGCATGCTGCTCATCATGTGCATGCCGGGCTTTTTCAGCTTGGACACCGGCCACCAGTTTGCAGTGCTGGGGGTGGATTCCATCAGCAGGAAGGGCTGCCGCTTGATGGAGCGCATGGCGTCGTGCCACATGCCATAGGTAGCCGCCAGATCCCCGTTGTTGCCGCCCCTCCACTGGGGATAGGCGTCCCAGCAGATCACATCCAGCTCGTCCTTGAACTGGAAGTAGTTGTAATCGTTGTGGAAATACATGAAGTTGGTGGTCACCGGGATGGTGGGATCCACGGCCTTCACCGCGTCCCGCTCCGCCTTGACAAAGTCCACCACCTGATGGGTAACAAAGCGCTTCCAGTCCAGATGCTGGATAAAGGCGCCGTCCTCGCCCTCGGGGCCGGGGGAGTGGATCTGCGCCCAATCCGTGACCGTGTGGGCCCAGAAGTCATTCCACCAGGCGTGGTTCAGGGCATCCAGAGTGCCGTACTTCTCCTTGAGCCACTGGCGGAAGGCCTCCTGGCACAGGGGACAGCAGCAGTCCCCGCCGTACTCGTTGGACAGGTGCCACAGGATCACCCCGGGATGCTTGGAAAACCGCTGGGCCAGAGCCGTGTTCATCTGCCGGACCTTCTCCCGGTACACCGGAGAGGTGTAGCAGTGATTGTGCCGGCCGCCGCTGGGCTCCCGGTGGAGGCTGTGGCTCACCCGGCGGATCTCCGGGTACTTCTCGCTCATCCACAGGGGCTTGGACCCGGAGGGCGTCGCCAGCACTGTGTAAATCCCGTTTTCATACAGGGTGTTCATCACCTGTTCCAGCCAGTCAAAGTGGTATTCCCCTTCCTTGGGCTCCAGCTTCGCCCAAGCAAAGATGCCCACCGACACGCAGTTGATGTGGGCCTCCTTCATCAGACGGATGTCCGCCTCCAGAATGTCCGGTCGATCCAGCCACTGGTCAGGGTTATAGTCTCCCCCGTGAAGCATGTGGGGGTATTTTGGGATCAGCACGTTCATGGATGGTTCCTCCCTTTTTTGCCCGGCTCCCGCCGGGGATACTGATTTCATTGTACCTTGTTTCCCCCCATTTGAAAAGAGAATTTGTATTGGTGTTTCCACTAATTTTCTGCCTGTTTTTTGACTTTTTCAACAGAATTGCACATCTCTGAAAAGCAATCGTCCCTCCTTTGCCCCTCCCCCGGGGACAGGCGGTCTCCCTTTGGGGGCTTTTTGGCCCCCATGGCACCTGGGGAAGTGTGGCCAAACCCCAAGCCCGGCCCGGGCCACCACCCCAGGAATGGCCAAAGAAAACATCCTCCACGCTCCCACCGAAGCGCACCCAGCGGCGGCAGACCGGCAGCAGGCCGGGAGCCAGCCCGGCGGGACTCCACCGCCGCCAAATGCCCGGAGACGAAAAACCCCGGACCTTGTCCATGCCGGTCAGGGTGACAACAAAAAAGAGACCTGCCCCACGGGGGGACAGATCTCTTTGATAATCCATGGAGAAAGACTCACTTCTGGGGCTGCACCAGGTGGCAAGCCACGTAGTGGCCGGGAGTGATCTCTTTCAGCTGGGGCTTGGACTCCTTGCACTGGTCGCAGGCCTGAGGGCAGCGGCCGGCAAAGTTGCAGCCCTTGGGGGTGTTGATGGGGCTGGGCACATCGCCGGAGATGATGATCCGGTGCTTCTGAGCCTCGGCGCTGGGATCCGGAATGGGCACTGCGGACAGCAGAGCCTTGGAATAGGGATGCAGCGTGTTCTTATACAGCTCCTCGGAGGTGGCCAGTTCCACCACATTGCCCAGGTACATCACGGCGATTCGGTCGGAGATGTACTTGACGATGTTCAGGTCATGGGCAATGAACAGGTAAGTCAGACCCAGACGCTTCTGCAGGTCGGACAGCAGGTTGATGACCTGGGACTGAATGGACACGTCCAGAGCGGAGATGGGCTCGTCGCAGACGATGAACTCCGGCTCGATGGCCAGGGCACGGGCAATGCCGATACGCTGACGCTGGCCGCCAGAAAACTCGTGGGGGAAACGGTTGGCGTGCTCGCGGTTCAGACCCACCATCTCCAGCAGCTCGTAGACCCGCTCCTTGCGGCGCTTGGGGTCGTACATGTTGTGGATGACCATGCCCTCCTCAATGATGGAGGAAACGGTCATACGGGGGTCCAGAGAGGCATAGGGGTCCTGGAAAATGATCTGAGCCACCTTGGAATAGTTGAACCGGTCCTTGGCGTGCTTCAGATTCACAGCCTTGCCCTTATAGGTCAGCTTGCCCTTGGTGGGGGCATAGATGCCCATGGCCACACGGCCCAGGGTGGACTTGCCGCAGCCGGACTCGCCCACCAGGCCCACGGTCTCGCCCTTGTGAATGTCAAAGGTCACGTGGTCCACGGCCTTCAGCGTACCGCCGGACACCTTGAAGTATTTGCAGATGTCCTCCAGGGAGAGGAGCACCTCGCTTGTGTTAGTCGACATCTTTCTCTCCCCTTTCTTCGGCGCTGGGACAGTCGGGATGCAGCAGCCAGCAGGACGCCACATGGCCGTCGCTCAGGGTGAACTCCGGGGGCTGCTCCTCCCGGCAGATCTTCATGCAGTGCTTGCACCGGGCAGCAAAGCCGCAGCCCTTGGGAGGATCCAGCAGATCCGGCGGGGTGCCCGCAATGGACACCAGGCGGTCCTTCTTGTCGGAATCCACCGTGGGCAGGCTCTTCAGCAGAGCCTGGGTGTAGGGATGGGCGTTGTGGTAGAAGATGTCCTCCACATCGCCGGTCTCCACGATCTTGCCGGCGTACATAACAGCCACACGGTCGGCCATGCCGGCCACCACGCCCAGGTCATGAGTGATCAGGATGATGGCCGTATTGGTCTCCTCCTTGATCTCGGCCAGCAGGTCCATAATCTGGGCCTGGATGGTCACGTCCAAAGCGGTGGTGGGCTCATCGGCGATCAGAACCTTGGGGTTGCAGGACAGGGCCATGGCGATCATGGCGCGCTGCCGCATGCCGCCGGAGAACTCGTGAGGATACTGCTTGGCGCGCTCTTCGGCGTTGGGGATGTTCACCAGTTTCAGGTACTTGATGGCCTGCTCCTGGGCCTCCTTGGTGCTCAGATGCTGATGGTGCTTGATGGCCTCCACAATCTGCTTGCCCACATGCTTGGTGGGGTTCAGGCAGGTCATGGGATCCTGGAAGATCATGGACACTTCCTTGCCGCGAAGCTTCTGCATCTCCTTCTCGGAGGCGCGAACAATATCGTGCTCACCCAGCCGCACTTCGCCCTGGGGGATGCGGGCGGGGGGCATGGGGTTGAGTTTCATAACAGTCTGGGCCGTGACGCTCTTGCCGCAGCCGGACTCGCCCACGATGGCCAGCACTTCGCCCTCGTGGAGCTGGAAGGTGACGCCCCGCACAGCCTGGACCTCGCCGGCGTAGGTGTCGAAGGAGACGTGCAGATCATTCACGTCCAGAACAACGTTTTTCATATCTTTAGCCATTGTGGTCACCTCCTCAAGCGGGGATCAAGGGCATCCCGCAAGCCGTCGCCCAACAGGTTGAAGGACAGCATCGTCAAGCTGATGGCGATTGCCGGGATCCACAGCTGGGCAGGGTAGGTCTGGAAGACGCTGGCGCCTTCCTGGGCGAGCATGCCCCAAGAGGGCTGGGGCACCGGCACGCCCATGCCGATGTAGGACAGGAACGCCTCGGTGAAGATGGCGCTGGGCACTGCCAGGGTCACGTTGATGATGATGACGGACAGGGTGTTGGGCAGCAGGTGCCGGGCAATGATCCGGCTGGCCTTGGCACCCATGGCCTCCGCGGCCACCACGAACTCCTGGTTCTTCAAAGCCAGACACTGGCCGCGCACCAGACGGGCCATGCCCGTCCAACCCACGGTGGCGTAGGCCACCACCATGGTGAAGATGCCCTTTGGCAGCACCATCATCAGCAGCACCACCACGATCAAGTAGGGGATGCCGTTGACCACTTCCACAATACGCATCATGATGTTGTCCACCAGGCCGCCGAAGTAGCCGGAGACGCCGCCGTAGATCATGCCGATGATCAGGTTGACAAACACGGCGGAGAAGGCGATCATCAGGGACACACGGCCGCCGTCAAAGGTACGCACCAGCAGGTCGCGGCCCAGACGGTCACAGCCGAACACGTGAACCAGGTTCTGGCCGGCATAGCGCTCGTCCACACACTTGGTGAAGAATCCCGCGTTGCTCTCGGCCAGATGCTGCTCCCGGCTGTCAAAGGGGGTGACAAAGGGGATGATGACACAGGCCAAGATCAGCAGCACAATGATGCACAGGCACACCATGGCCACAGGGTTGCGGCGCAGGCGGTTCATGGCATCCTTCCAATAGGTCACGCTGGGGCGGGAGATGCCTTCCCGGTGTTCCGGGTCGGCGCCCACCCAGCTAAACCTGCTCTTATCGATTTTTTCCATTCTGCTCAGCCCTCCTCCAGTTTCACTCTCGGGTCAATGAAGCCGTACACCAGGTCCACAACCAGGTTGGCGAGGATGAGGAACGCGCCGTAGAAAATGGTTGTGCCGGAGATCATGGTGTAATCCAGGAACTGGGTGCTCTGCACGAAATAGCGTCCCAGGCCGGGGATGGCGAAGATGTTCTCCACCACGAAGCCGCCAGTCAGCACGCCGGCGGTGATGGGGCCCAACACCGTGACAACGGGCATGATGGAGTTGCGCAGGGCATGTCTCCAGATGATGGCGGGCTGAGAGAGGCCCTTTGCTCGAGCGGTCTTGATGTAATCCTGGCCCAGCACGTCCAGCATGGAGGTGCGGGTCAAGCGGGAGATCTGTGCCAGAGAGCCGAAGCCCAGGGCGAACACAGGCAGGATTTTGGAATTCCAGGCATCCCAGCCGGTGGTGGCGAAGATGGCGTGACCGTGGTTGGCCATGGTCAGCTGCAGGCCCAGGAAGTACTGGAGCACTGCTGCCACAATGAAGCTGGGCACGGAGATGCCCACCAGAGCGATGAGCATGCAGACGGTGTCCACAGCCTTGCCGTGCTTGATGGCTGCCAGAGTGCCCAGCAGCACGCCTGCGATGAAGGCAAAGATAATCGCGCGAATACCAACGTCAAAAGAAACCACAAAGGACTCTGCGATAATCTGTGTAACGGGACGGTTGTTTTGCAGGGAAAGACCCAAATCGCCGTGCAGGCAATTGCCGAGGTACATCAAATACTGAATGAAAACGGGCTGGTCCAAGCCATACTTGGCACGAAGAGCCGCCATAGTGGCCTCCGGCAGGGCTTTTTCACCCACGAAGGGGTCGCCGGGCAGCATCCGCTGCATAAAGAAAGTCAGCGTCACCAACACGAACAGCGTCACCACCGCATAGCCCACACGCTTTAACGTATATTTGATCACGGGGCAATTCCCTCCTTTCCTAATTTTTTCTCATTTTCACAGTTCGCTTGCAAATAAGCGCAAAAACGGGGCCGGCCCAAGGGCAGGCCCCGCGCGCTGCGGGAAAGGAGAGCCTTCCCCATTCCCTTCCGTCTGTACGGTTACCAGGACCTTGGACGCCGGCAGATTCTGCCAGTCGCCCTCAGAAACACCCACAAGCGAGGACACTTCGGATAAAGCGCCCCCGCCTGCGGTAAAACTTACATTAGTCGTTCAAAATCAGGCTGTTGGGTGAATGTCCCCTTGTTTACGCCAGATCTGCCCAGAAGAACTTGGTCTGGAAAGCGGTGATCCGCTCGCCGCCGGTGACGCGGTCACGGTTGATGGCGTAGGAGTCAGCTCTCCAGTAGCAGGGGATGATGGGATACTCGTCAAACAGGATCTGCTCGCACTTGTAGAACATCTCCTGACGGGCGTTCTCATCGGTCTCCACGGTGGCGTCAGCGATCAGCTGGTCGTACTCAGCGTTGCTCCAGCCAGTGTCGTTGTTGCCGCCGCCAGTCACCCACAGATCCTCAAAGGTCATGGGATCGTTGTAGTCGGGAGACCAACCGCTGATGGACATCACGTAGTTGCCGTTCTGACGGTTGGAGTTGATCTGGGTGGCCTGCATGGGATTGATGGTGACCTCGATACCCAGGTTCTGTCTCCACTGCTCCTGATAGAAGGCAGCCTGTGCCTGAGCAGTGGGATCATCGGAAACGTCGATGGACAGCTTGCCGTTGAGGTCCTCAGCGGTGATGCCCAGCTCGCTCAGAGCGGTCTCGAAGTAGCCCTTAGCAGCCTCCACATCGCCAGTAGCGGGAGCCAGATCGCCCAGCTCTTCCTGCAGAGCAGCCTGGAAGGAGGTCTCGTTGGCACCCATCACGGCGGGCGGGCAGAAGCTGGTCATGGGCAGGTTGCCGTTCTTGTACACAGCGTCGATCATGGCCTGCTTGTCAAAGCTCAGAGCCAGAGCGCGGCGCAGGTTCACGTTGGAAGTGTACTCGTTGTTGCAGTTGACGTACATGTAGAACGCGGAGCTGGGCTCCTGGTTGACAACCTCATAGCCAGCGTTCTTCACCTGGTCGATCAGCTCGCCGGTGGACATGGTCACGAAGTCCAGCTCGCCGGACAGGAAGGAGTTCACAGCGGAGTTGGCGCTGGTGACGATGTTGTAGGTGATCTCGGGCACGGTGATGGAATCCGCGTCGTGGAAGTCAGGGTTCTTCTTGACCTTCACATAGCTGTTGTGGCTCCACTCCTCGATGGTGTAAGCGCCGTTGGTGCACAGCTTGTCGGCATCGGTGCCATACATGTCCGCACCAACCTCTTCGTAGAACTTCTGGTTGATGGGAGCCATGGTCTTGAAGGTGAACATATAGGGAGCGTAGGGCAGCGGATCGTCCAGGGTGACAACGATGGTGCTGTCATCGGGAGCTTCCACGCCGACCTCATCCCAGCTGACTTCACCGTTGAGGTAAGCCTCAGCGTTGTGAATGAAGAACAGCATGTAGGCGTAGTCAGAAGCCACATCGGGATTCAGGGCCTGCTGCCAAGCGTACACAAAGTCCGCGGAGGTGACAGGATCGCCGTTGGACCACACGCCGTCATCGCGCAGATGGAAGGTGTAGGTCAGGCCGTCCTCGGAAACCTCGTAGCTCTCAGCAGCGGCAGGCTGTGCCACGTCGTTGCCGTCCAGCTCCAGCAGGGTCTCATACAGGGAGTTCAGCACGTTGAAGTCTGCGGCGTAGGTGGCCAGCAGAGTGTTCAGGCTGGTGGGCTCCATGTTGATGTAGTTGTCCATGTTGGTGTCACCGGAAGCACCGGTGTCGCCGGCCTCAGCCTCGCTGGAGCCGGTGCCAGAAGAGGTGGTCGCGTCGGAGGTGGTGCTGGTGCTGCTGTCGTTGCCGCAAGCGGTGAACGTTGCGCACACCAGAGCCAGAGCCATGACGAGAGCCAGGATCTTTCTGAGCTTCATTCGAATTCCCCCTAATACTTTTAGGATATAAAATTATGTGAGTCGCGGGACTGCCTTGCGGGTCCCCATCGACTCACGACACTGTAATAATACACCTTAAATGGGCTTTTTGCAATTGGCAAAAATGAAAAATGCAAAATCTGACCCGAGGGCTTTTTGTGAGTAATTCCTATTTTTTTCGAAATCATTGCCCTTTCCAGCGAAAACATCTCAATTCTGTAACCATTTTCCCCGGAGTTTTTGCGGATTCCCCCCCAGGTGCACAAGCGGTTTGCACAAATCCACGGATGGCGCACAGTTGTCTATAAATGGTCTTTTTGCATTTTATTGCCCACATTTTTGCGAATCCCGTCTGCTGCCCGGGAAAACCTCCCCGCTGCCTGGTAAAATAGAGGGGTTTGTGGTAAAATACCCTTTGAAAGTGAAACGTCAATCCCTTGGGGAGGACGGGAAAGGAGACGCCGGTGAAGCTGCTGAAAAAACACGCTGCTTGGTTTTGGGACAGAATCGGCCAGGACCGCCTGGATTCCACCGCGGCCCACGGAGCCTTTTTTCTGTTGATCTCCTTTCTGCCCTTTGTGGCCTTTCTGCTGACGCTGATGCAGCGGATCCACTTTTCCGACGGGGTCACCCTCATTGAGGCGGCCCTGCAGATCTTCCCCGAAAGCGTGGCCGTCTACCTGGAGGCCCTGCTGCCCGATCCCATCCACTCCAGCGGCGTGCTACCTGTGGCGGTGATCGCGGCAGTGTGGTCCTCCTCCATGGGCATGCTGGCCATCATCAAGGGGCTGGACCAGATCTTCCAGGTGGAGGAGCAGCGGGGCTTCATTCGGCTGCGGATCACCGCGGTGATCTACGTCTTCATCTTCGCCGCCGTGCTGATCCTGGCCGCGGCCCTTCTGGTGTTCGGCTCCTCCGTGTACCAGTTTTTGATGAATCACGTGTCCTCCTCCCTGGCTTGGCTGCTGATCAAGTTCAAATCCTTGGCCGGGTTTGTGCTGCTCTTTCTCTTCTTCATCCTGCTGTACACCGGAGTTCCCCGCCGCCGGACCAGGTTTCCCCACATCCTGGCGGGAGCCGCTTTCTCCGCCGGAGGGTGGGTGGTGTTCTCCACCTTCTTCTCCATCTTTGTGGAAAACTTCTCGGACTTTTCCATCTACGGCAGCTTGGCCACCCTGGTGATCCTGATGTTCTGGCTGTTCTCCTGCATGTACATCATGTTCCTGGGGGCCGAGGTGACCATGTGGCTGGAGACCAGCTCCATTGCCAACGACTGCAAAAATCTGCGCAAAAAATGGAAAAAGCACCGGACGCGGCGGAAGCTGCGCCGGAGCCAAAGCCGCTGCCAGCGGCCCCCACAGAAAAAGGAGTGATACCCTGTGGCCTCATTCAAACCGGATCTTCCCCAGCTCAAGGAGCTGTATGACCAATGGGGCGCCGACCTGTACGCCCTGTGCTTTTTGCAGGGAGGACGCCCCGCCTACGCCCAGGACCTGGTGATCAGCGCCCTGTGCGACATGGCCTCCAACCCGGGTCTGCACACCCTGGCGCTGTCCGGGCGGGAGGGATTTCTCCGAGCGGGCTACCTGACCTGCCGGGACGCCTCCTACCGCCGGCCCAAACGGCTCAAGCGCCGGAAGGACGCCCCCCAAGAAGGCCCCCGGCCGGCCCTGCCCTTCCTCATGACCGATTCCCTGCGAAAGCTGATGAAGCTGCGGCTGCCCCTGTCGGCGTCGCTGTTCTGCCGGGAGCGTCTGGAACTGCAGCCCGACGCTGCCGGACGGCTGCTGGGCTGTTCCCCTCTGCGGGAGGAGCGGCTCCACAGCGCCGCCCTGAAAAAGGCGGGCATCACCCAGGGCCAAGCCAAAGCCGTTCTGGAATCCCTGGCTCCGCGGGAGGGGGATCTCACCCGGGCCTGGGAGGAGTTCCAGCACCAGCAGTCCCAGCCCAGCTTTGGGGCCAGGCAGCGGTTTCGGCGGATGCGCCGAGCCCTGGACGCGGCGGTGCCCTACCTGGCATTGGGCGTGGTGGTGCTCTGTGCGGCGGCGTACTTCGGGGTGGAGTACGGCTGGTTCGGCACGGCTTACACCCCCACCCAGCCGGTGGAGGGCGTGGTGGTGGAAGAGGGCTACGACGGGGACGCCGCCTCCGACACCCTGGCCGTTGGGGACGTAACCGTCTACGTGCCGGAAGAGGGGGGCTTTGCCCAGTACATTGTCCACAACACCCCCCAGAGTCCTCAGGAGGTCCTCCGGCAGATGGTGCTGCTGGGCGGCGCGCCGGAGGGTGTGAGTCTGCTGTCCTCCCACCTGGAGAACAGCGACGACCTCCAATCTCTGGGCACCACCCTGACGATGGAGCTGTCAGACCAGGCGGCATCCCTCTCCGGGGAGGAGGGGGAGCGGATGCTCCAGGCCATGACGGCCACCTTCGCCGGCTACACCGACCACTTGGAAACGCTGTCCATCCGCTGCCAGGGCCAGGAGCTGACGGTCAACGGCAAAACCGCCCAGGACTTTCTGGGGACGGAGCTGACCATCATCCGCACAACGGAGACGGACTACCGGAGCTGACACCCGCTGTTTCGGGTCATCCAAACATATATTATAGAAAGGGAACTCCAAGGAGCGCCCCTAGTACCTAGGAAAGGGAACTTGCCATGAAACCGAAGAAACTGCTGGTCATTGACGGCCAGGGAGGGCGGATGGGAGCCGCGCTGGTGAGCCAGTGCAAGGCTGCCGGGCTGACCGCCCAGATCATCGCGGTGGGGGCCAACTCTGCCGCCACCAACGCCATGCTGAAAGCCGGGGCCGACGCCGCTGCCACCGGGGAAAACCCGGTGATGGTCAACGCCCGGGACGCCGCCGTGATTCTGGGGCCCATGGGGATCCTCACCGCCAACGCCTTGTGGGGAGAGATCACCCCGGCCATGGCCGCGGCGGTCAGTGAGAGCCCCGCCCAAAAGGTGCTGATCCCGGTAAACCGGTGCTCGGTCACCGTGGTGGGAGTGGAGCAGCTGCCTCTGGGGGACTACGTGAAGCTGGCGGTCCAGGCCGCCGCAGAGGCCCTGGAGGAGGAGTGATTTTCCCTCTGTCGGCTGTGTGCGGCGGGGGATGGCAGCCACACCAGGCCCCGCAATCACCGGCCTGCTTTCACCCAGTGCTGTCCAGGGAGGAACGCACAAGAAAAAATTTTTTCAAAAAGGCTGTAACTTTTTTCCAGCTGCAGCGTCTAATAAGTATGGAAAAGGGGAACCGCAGGCACAAGGCTTGCGGTTTTTTGTGTTTTATGGTTTAATGATAGGTATCGGTAAAAAATCCGGTGGGGATTGGGAAGCCCCATTCCTCGGGCCGCTTTGCGGCATATCCCTGGACAAAGGACTGTTGCGCATGGAACTGTGGGACCTCTACGACAAGGACCGCCACCCCTTGGGGATCACCCATCCCCGGGGAGAACCGGTGCCCGCCGGGGCCTATCACCTGGCGGTGATTGTGGTCATTGTCAACGCCAAGGGGGAGATCCTGCTCACCCGCCGGGCACCGGAAAAAGCCGCTTGCCCTGGCTGGTGGGAGAACACCGGCGGTTCGGCACTGGCGGGGGAAACATCCCTCCAGGCCATCGCCCGGGAGCTCCGGGAGGAGACCGGCCTGTCCGCCTCGGCGGAGGAGTTCACCCTGCTGTTTCAGGAAAACTGTCGGGGGGACTGTCATTTCGACATTTTTGCCCTGACCCGGGAGGTTATGCTAGAGGAAATCCACTTCCAGCCCCAGGAGACGGACGCCGCCCGGTGGGTCCCCCTGACCCAGTGGGAACAGGTGGCCGGGACGGGGGGCACCCTCTGTCCGGTGGGCCCCCGGTTCCGCCAGGAACTGTACCGCCGCATCGGCCAATACCTGGAGGGCAGGCGGGACTTCTCCCAAAAGCCCGCCGCCCCCGAGCTGTGGGACCTGTACGGCCCGGACCGCAACCTGTTGGGCCGGACCCATCCCCGAGGCACGCCCCTGCCGGAGGGTACCCGTCACCTGGCTGTGGCCGTGGCGGTGTTCAACTCCCAGGGACAGATCCTCCTCACCAGGCGCTCTCCGGAAAAGGAAAAGCACCCCGGCTGCTGGGAGATCACCGGAGGCTGTGCCAAGGCGGGGGAGGACTCCCTCACCGCCGCCTGCCGGGAGCTGGGGGAGGAGACGGGCATCCAGGTCCAGCCCCAGGAGCTGACCCTCCTGTGGACGGACTGCCTCTCCACCGCCTTTTTGGACATTTACGCCGTGGAGCGGGACATGCCCCTGGATCAGGTGGTATTCCAGCCCGGGGAGACCGACGCCGCCCAGTGGATGGACTTTTCCCGGTGGAAACGCTTGGCGGGCCGTGGGGAGTACTTGATGCCCTCCTGGCACCGCAGGGAGGGGGACTCCCTGTTCTCCCGGATGGAGGCTTTTCGCCGGGGCAAGTCAAAGCTCACTTTACAAAACACCCCTCCCGAACGATGGGACTTATACGACAAAGACCGCCGACCCCTGGGACGCACGATCCCACGGGGGAGGCCCTTGCAGAAAGGTGAATACCACTTGGGAGTGACTGTGGCGGTATTCAACGCCAAGGGAGAGATTCTTTCCACCCGACGGGCACCTGAGAAGACTTTTCCTGGCCAGTGGGAAATCCCCGCAGGTGGTGTACAGGCAGGAGAATCTGCTGTTTCCGCCGCCTGCAGAGAGCTTCGGGAGGAAACCGGGATTACTGCAGCTCCGGAGGAACTGACCCTTTTGCTGTGGCAAGTGCGGCCCCATCTTCACGCGGCCTTTTACGGCCTGACCAGGGACGTGCCGCTGGAAGAAATCATTTTGCAGCCAGGAGAAACCGATGGGGCTAGATGGGTTCCCTTTGACACCTGGATCCTGGAACAAGAGGAGGCAGGAAAGGCTTCCCCGGAATGGCACCGGCAATTTATTCAGCCTCTGTACAAGCCCTTGCGGGACTACAAAGACGGAAAACGTTTTTTTGAGACTTAACCATAAGGAGAGAACGACATGGCATATAAAGTGGGAATGGTCAGCTTGGGCTGTGCCAAGAATCAGGTGGACGGCGAGGTGCTGATGGCCTCCCTTCAGGAGGGGGGCTTTGTGCCGGTGGACGATGCGGCCATGGCGGACATCGCCATTGTCAACACCTGCGGATTCATCGAGAGCGCCAAGCGGGAATCCATTGAGGAGATCCTGGAGCTGGCCACGCTGAAAAAAGAGGGCAAAATCAAAAAGCTGGTGGTCACCGGCTGTCTGGGAGAGCGGTACCAGGCGGAAATCCACAAGGAACTGCCGGAGCTGGATGCAGTCATCGGCATCGGCGCCAACGGGGACATTGCAAAGCTTCTCACCCAGATGATGGAGGAGGACCAGTATGTGGAGTCCTTCCCGGAGAAGGACAAGATGCCCCTGTGCGGGGGCCGGGTGCTGACCACCCCCAGCTATTTCGCCTACGTGAAGATCGCCGAGGGCTGTGACAACCGGTGCTCCTACTGCGCCATTCCCCTGATCCGGGGAGGCTACCGCAGCCGCACCATGGAGAGCATCGAGGAGGAGTGCCGGGGCCTGGTGGCCGACGGGGCCAAGGAGCTGATCCTCATCGCCCAGGACACCAGCCGGTACGGCATCGACCTGTACGGGGAGTACTCTCTGGCGAAGCTCATGGAGCGCCTGTGCAAAATTGACGGCCTCCACTGGCTGCGAGTGCTGTACTGCTACCCCGATTCCATCACCGACGAGCTGTTGGAGGTGATGGCCCGGGAGGAGAAGATCGTGCCCTACATCGACCTGCCCCTGCAGCACGCTTCCGGGAAGATCCTCAAGGCCATGAATCGCCGGGGCGACCGGCAGAGCCTGACGGCGCTGATGAAGAAGATCCGGGAGAAGGTGCCGGGGGTGGTGCTGCGGACCACGCTGATCGCCGGCTTCCCCGGGGAGACCGAAGAGGACTTCACCCAGCTGGCAGAGTTTGTCAAGGACGTGAAGTTTGAGCGCATGGGCTGCTTTGCCTACTCCCAGGAGGAAGGCACTGCAGCGGCGGAGCTGCCGGACCAGGTGGAGGATGAGGTCAAGGAGCGCCGGGCGGAGATCCTGATGGACGACCAGATGGCCATCATGGACGCCCAGGGACAGGAGCTCATCGGCCAAACTTTGGAGGTGCTGGTGGAGGGCTTTGACCGGTACGCGGAGTGCTGGTTTGGCCGGTCCTACCGGGACGCGCCGGACATTGACGGCAAGGTGTTCTTCACCACCGAGGGCAAGCGTCCCCGGCTTGGGAGCTTTGTGAAGGTGAAGATCACCGAGTGCATGGACGCCGATCTCACCGGCGAGCTGGTTGAGTAAAGGGGGGAATCACCGTGAATCTGCCCAATAAGCTGACGGTGCTGCGAATCATCCTGGTGCCGTTCTTCGTCTTTTTCCTGCTGGCGGACTTTGTGCCCCACCGGTACCTGTTCGCGCTGATCATCTTCTGCGCCGCCTCTTACACCGACCACCTGGACGGCAAAATCGCCCGGCGTGACCACCTGATCACCAACTTCGGCAAGCTGATGGACCCCCTGGCGGACAAGATCCTGGTGGTGTCGGCGCTGATCTGCCTGGTGAAGCTGGACCTGGCCTCCACCGTGTGCGTGCTGCTGATCATGATCCGGGAGTTTGCCATCACCTCGGTGCGGATGCTGGCCGTGGAGCAGGGGAGGGTCATTGCCGCCAACAACTGGGGCAAGGCCAAGACCGTGTCCCAGATGGTGGCCATCATCGCCATCCTGCTGATGCAGTACATCGGCACCTATGTCCCTTCTGCCCTTCCCGGCATGACTCTGGCAGGGCAGGTGCTTATCGTCATCGCCACCTTCTTCACTGTGGTGTCCGGAGTGATTTATATCAAGGATAATCGAGACGTGATGAAGGGTTAAACGAAAAAGTTTTGCCGGCTTTTTCAAAAGCCGCAGGGGTTTGGGGGCAGCGCCCCCAAGGTTTTAACCGGCGCAGCCGGAAAAGAAAACCAGCGCCGCAGGCCGCACGCGCCCAACGGGCGATAGGCCAAGGCGCGGGCCTTCTCAGCATAACAAGAAAAGGACATCCGAGTTTTCCTGCTCGGGTGTCCTTTTTTAGTTGGGTACAAAAGGGTCGGTCCAAGGGCCTATGCGCTTCGCGCCGTGCGGCCCTTGGACCTGGATTTCTTTTTCTGCGCTTCGCGCAGTTTTAAGGGTTTTACGGTCGCGCCTTTTTGAAAAAAGGCGCCCCAAAAACTTTTTCGTTTACCGGGGTCTGGCCCCCATCCCCGGCTCCCCGCTCACCGGCGGCAGCAAATTGTAATTGTACCTGGGCCGGTCCCCGGGCATATAGAAGTACACAAACTTCACCGAGAATATGTCACAGGTGATGAAGTTGTTCACGTTCTCGTCGTACAGCGTGACAAAGCTTCGCCCCACAAAGTACAGCATCCCCTGCTTGCGGATCATCTGCGCCGTGCCGATCAGGAACTCGATCACCACATACGCCCCGATGTTCTGAGCCAGGATCGCCTGCATGGAGCCCCGCATCTCCTCGCTGTCAAACTTCTCCTGAGGCGGTGTGGAAAAATTGTCCAGCATCCGGCTGCCGTCTGAGTTTTCGTGGAAATCACTCCGGTGCCGAAGCCGGTCCATTTGACTGTTGGACGTTTCCATATTTCTGTCAGGCATTGTGCTCCCTCCTTTAGGTCAGGGCGTAGGCATCTGTGGGGTTATAGAAGCAGTGGTCCCCGATCCGGATCACCAGCTGCCCCACCTTGCTGGGAAAATTCCCCCGGCAGGTCACCGAAAACGGATTGTAAAACCACAGCGCAAAGCCCAGGTTGGTCAGACGGTTTCCCGCCATAGCCCACTCCGCTATGTCGTAATGCTGCTGCTCCGGGCGCATATTGTAGATGTTTTGATAGTTGTACACCCCGCCCACAGTCTCCATGGCGCAGGTGAACTGCCCCTTTTGGTACACCACCTCCCGCAGCGTGTACAGTCTGCCGTATTCCCCGTAATCCACCTGCACCCGGTTCATTACGACGCTGGCCACGGCTTTCATGCCGGTATCCCCTTCGCCTCCCGCCTCGCACTGAATCAGCCGCGCCAGAAGCTCCACATCCGAATAGGCCACCGTCCTCCCTCCCTTCTGTCTTGGAATTACTATGCAGTTTTCCCCCCACATATACCCCCGTCAGGGCCCTCGTCACCGGCTGTAGAAAAAAAGTTGATAAATTTCCCCTTATACCACACTATCCCTGCAGATTTATGCTATAATAACCAAGTAACCCTGACGGCGGAACGTCAAAAACCCCGCTGGAATGTTTGCATAATGAGGAAACGTAAGGAAAACGAAAGGTGGTTACGTATGCGTTCCATTGATGAAATATCCAAAACCAACCCGGAAAAGCCCCTGGTGAAAGAGGTGGACGGAAAGAAGTATTACCGCTGCCCCATCCACACCCATCTGATCAAGGTGGGGGAGGACCTGTCCGGCCTGATGCGCCAGTATGTCCTGCCCTACTTTCAGGAGGGGGACGTGGTCTATATCAGCGAGAAGATTGTCTCCCTGTGCCAGAAGGACATCATCCCCAAGGAGAACGTGAAGATTTCCGGCCTGGCGAAATTCCTCTCCCGGTTTGCCAGCACCAACGACGGCGCAGGCATCGGCGTGCACAACGTGTACAAGATGCAGGTGGCCATCATGCTCTGCGGCAAGCCCAAGGTCCTGTACGCTGCCCTGGCCGCAGGGGTGGGCCGGATCTTTGGCAAGCGGGGTGTGTTCTACGAGATCACCGGTCCCCAGGTGGCCGGGCTGGACGGATTTTACAGCACCTATTTTGAAGATTACAAGAACTTCGGCATTCTCTCACCCAAGGACCCGGACAAGGCCGTGGCCAAGGTGGAGGAGGAGACGGGGATCCACTGCTGCGTGGCGGACATCAACGACTTTGGCGGGGAAGTGCTGGCCATCTCTCCCAAGTCCCCCATGGACAAGCCCCTGCTCCAGGCCCTGCTGAAGGACAACCCTGCCGGCAACGGTCACGAGATGACACCTTTCGTGCTGATGCGGGAAACCAAGTCCGAGTAAGAAGCGAAAAAGTTTTTGGGGGTCTCGCCTGCCGGCTCGGTCGGTCGTTGGGCAGCGTGCCACTGGCACGCAACGACCTTTTTTCAAAAAGGCGCGACCGTAAAGCCCTTAAAACTGCGCGAAGCGCAGAAAAAAAACACCAGGCATCACAGCCGCACGCTGCCGCAGGCAGATAGGCTGTGATGCCGGCTTTTTTCCATCAAGTAAAAAAAGGACATCCGAGCTGGAAAACTCGGATGTCCTTTTCTTGTTATGCTGAGAAGGGCCGCGCCTTGGCCTATCGCCCGTTGGGCGCGTGCGGCCTGCGGCGCTGGTTTCTTTTTTCCGGCTGCGCCGTGTTAAGGTCGCGAGACGCTGTCTCGCGCTCTGCGGCTTTTGAAAAAGCCGGCAAAACTTTTTCGTTTATTTGGCTTCCCCTTGCAGGGTGATGGTGAAGTACTCCTCGATAAAGTGAGCGGCCACAGCCCCGTCCGAGGCGGCGGTGACCACCTGGCGCAGAGGCTTCTTCCGCAGGTCGCCCACGGCAAACACCCCGGGGAGGTTGGTCTTGGTGGTCTCTCCGGCCAGCACATAGCCCGCCTCGTCCAGATCCACCTGGCCCTGGAACAGCCCGGAATTGGGCACGTGACCCACAGCCACAAACACTCCGTCGCAGGACAGGTCCTGGTCCTGGCCGGTCTTCTTGTTGTGCACCCGCACCCCGGTGATGGTCTCCCCGTGGAGCAGCTCCCGGACCTCGCTGTCCCAGACAAACTCCACGTTTTCCGCCTTCTGCAGGGGATCCAGGTAGACCTTGGAGGCCCGCAGCTCGTCCCGGCGGTGAATTAGGTAGACTTTCTTGCAGATCCGGGACAGATACAGCACGTCGGCCACGGCGGTATTCCCGCCGCCCACCACGGCTACGGTCTTGTTCCGATAGAACATCCCGTCGCAGGTGGCGCAGTAGGAGACGCCCCTGCCCCGCAGCTCCTGCTCCCCGGGCAAGCCCAGCTCCCGAGGCGCCGCTCCGGTGGCCAGCACCACCGTCCGGGCCCGATAGGTCCCCTCCGGGGTGTGGATCCGCTTTTCCGGTCCGGCCAGCTCCACCCGGTCCACCTCGCTGAGCTTGGTCACCGCGCCAAAACGCTCGGCGCCCTGCTTCATCTGCATGGCCAGGTCAAAGCCGTTCACGCCCTCGGGAAAACCCGGATAGTTGTCGATCACATCCGTGGTGCCCATCTGGCCGCCGGGGGTCAGCTTCTCCAGCACCAGCACGCTGAGATTGGCCCGGGCCGCGTACAGCGCAGCCGTATAGCCTCCCGGTCCGCCGCCGATCACCACCACGTCGTAGAGTGTATCCGCCATAGCCATCCTCTCGTTTCCTTCGCTTACTTCAGCAGTGCTTCCAAACGGGCCTTGGGCTGCACGCCCACCATGGCTTCCTTCACCTGGCCGTTTTCAAACAGCATAGCGGTGGGGATGCTCATCACTCGGAACTGAGCGGCCAGATCGGGCTCATCGTCGATGTTGATCTTGCCGACCTTGACCTTGCCCTCATTCTCCTCAGCGAATTCGTCCACGATGGGGGAGAACATCTTGCAGGGGCCGCACCAGCTGGCCCAGAAATCCACCAGCACGGGGGTCTGGGAATTCAAAACTTCCTGCTGAAAATTGTCTTTTGTAATGGTCAAAACTGCCATAATCTATCCATCCTTTCCAGTGTCTCATTCTAGGGTATTGCGAACTCTGTGCCTTTATGATACCCCAAATAAACGGTTTTCGCTGTTGCAAATGCCACAACTGGAAAAAATTTTTATTCCAATCCCGCCCACCGGAGAAATTCCGCAAAGCTCCCCTGGGGGATCCCGCTGAGATCCCGCCCGGTGGGGTTCAAAAGGCAGTCGGTGACCAGATACACCGGCATCCCCACCTCCAGCGCGGCGGTGTCCTCCTGGGCGTCGTTGCCCACCATCAGGCACTCCTGGGGGGTTTTGCCGGTATTCCGCAGGATTTCGGCGTAATAGGCGGGATTGGGCTTACAGGTGGTATAGGTTTCATAGGAGGTGACGTGGGAGAAGTCCTCCGGCGTCAGCCCCACCCAGGACAGCCGGGTCCGCACCCCCACCAAGGGGAAGATGGGGTTGGTGGCCAGGATCACATCGTACCCTTTGGCCTTGAGGCCCTCCACCGCTTTTTTGGCCAGGGGATTCTCCCCGCAGGCGCTTTTGGCCCCGTGGAACTCCTGGGCGTAGAACTGGTCGAACTCCGGCCGCAGCAGGGACTCGTCCCCGCCGGTAGTCTGGCAGAACACGTCCCAGAACCTGCGGTCATTGGTCATGGTGCCGTCGTTTGCCACCATGGCCTTGGTGCCCTTCCACACTGCGGCCACCAGAGGTTCCGGCTGGTAGCCGTAGGGGGCGGCTTTTTTGGCCAACAGCCCGAAGTATGTTTTGGTAAAGGCCTCCAAATCCATGGGCAGCAAGGTGCCGTCCAAGTCAAACAGCACCGTGGTAATCTGTGGGTCCAGCATAGAATCCTCCTTTTGGCTTACGCCCTGTTCTTTTTAGGTCGTGGGGCGCTGCCCCACACCCTGCTTCTCGTCTGCCGACTCGGTCGGTCGTTGGGCAGCGTGTCACTGGCACGCAACGCCCCTTTGAAAAGGCTGGCGAAACTTTTTCGTTTCCCGCCTCGTTGTTCGGGGGAAGTTCCCTCAAAAGAGGCCAGGGCTTCCGGCTACTGCCTTCGGCAGACCCGCCGGCCGCCCTGCTTTCTTTCCGGCTGCGCCGGTTAAGGTCGCGCCTTTTTGAAAAAAGGCGCCCCAAAAACTTTTGCGTTTTCCCCTTTATTCCACGGTCTTTGTGGCCACCACGTTTACGCCGGTACCGCAGACATTGGGGATGATTACGTCTCCTAATTTCACCGGGGCCTGGACCTTGGCCTCTCGGATGGCTGCCATGCACTCCCAGATCTTCCCTTTGGGGATCTCGGTCTTGGTGCGCACGGGGACCAGGGGAGCGGTGCCCCCTTCCACTTTCACGGTGGAGGTAATCACCCGCTCCGGCGAGGTGACCTCCTTCCTGCCGTAGATCTCTCCCCGCTTACAGGTATTCCCGGTCACTCCGACCACCTGGCCCTGGGCATCCGTTTCCACCTTCAGCGGGCAGCCCAAGGGGCAGCTGATACAGGTAAGTTCAATCACTGCCATATCACTGCGCCTCCTCTTCCTCGGCCACCACGCGGATCACGCTCTCCCCGCCGGTGAGCCACTTCTTTTCAAAGACCACCTGTTCCATCTCGCCGGGGGCCATGACGGGCCGTTTCCGCTGGTACAGGAGCTTATCGTCGGCGTAGACTTTCACCACGCCCTTGCGGATATTCCGGCCCACCCGGAACCGGACCACGACCTTTTCCTCCATGCGCTGGGGGCTGATGGCCACGGGCACGGTGTACCGGGCAGCGCCCTCGGGCTTCAGGGGGATCTCCGTCACGTTCTCCTCCTGGCAGCCGGCGGCCACAAAGGCCGCGGCGTGACGTCCGGCCTGCTCGGCCTCCTCGGAGACGTAGTCCACCAAGTCGTGGACGTGGAGCACATTGCCGCAGGCGAACACCCCGGGGATGTTGGTCTCCAAGCTCTCGTTGACTTTGGGGCCGTTGGTCACAGGGGAGAGGTCCACCCCCACGGCCTTGGACAGCTCGTTTTCGGGGAGCAGACCCACGGAGAGAAGCAGGGTGTCACAGGGGATCTGTTCCTCGGTGCCGGGGATGGGCTTGGAGTGCTCATCCACCTGGGCGATGGTCACCCCGGTGACCCGCTCCTTGCCCTGGATGTCGATGACCGTATGGCTCAGCTTCAGGGGGATGCCGTAGTCGTTGAGGCACTGGACGATATTCCGCTTCAGGCCGCCGGAATAGGGCATCAGCTCGGCCACGCACTTGACCTTGGCGCCCTCCAGGGTCATGCGGCGGGCCATGATCAAGCCGATATCGCCGCTGCCCAGGATGACCACCTCCCGGCCGGGAAGGTAGCCCTCCAGGTTCACCAGGCGCTGGGCAGTGCCTGCGGAGAAGATTCCCGCGGGCCGGGTGCCGGGGATGTTCAAAGCGCCTCTGGGGCGCTCCCGGCAGCCCATGGCCAGGACCACGGCCCCGGCCTCCACCACCTGGAGACCCTGCTCCCGGCTGACGCAGGTGACAAACAGGCTGTCCCCCTGACGCTGCAGATCCACCACAGTGGTGGACAGCCAGTGGGGGATCTCCAGCTCCATGGCTTTGTCAATGAACCGGGTCGCGTACTCCGGGCCGGTCAGCTCCTCGCCAAAGGTGTGCAGTCCGAATCCGCTGTGGATGCACTGGTTCAAAATGCCTCCCAGCTCCGGCTCCCGCTCCAGGATCAGCACGTCCTGGGCGCCGCTTTCCCGGGCGGAGATGGCTGCCGCCAGGCCCGCCGGGCCTCCGCCGATGATCACGATGTCATGTTTCATAGGTCAATCCTCCCCCCGGGTCTTTTCCAGCACAATCTGGGACTGTCTGCCGCTTTTGCGCACCTGGGTCAAGTCCATGGACAGCTCCTTGGCCAGCAGATCCATCACCCTGGGCGAGCAGAATCCCGCCTGGCATCTTCCCATGCCTGCCCGGGTGCGGCGCTTGACCCCGTCCAGAGTCTTCGCCCCCAAGATCCCGTGGATGGCGTCCAGGATCTCCCCCTGGGACACCTCCTCGCACCGGCAGATGATCTGGCCATAGGCCGGGTTCTCCCGGATCATCTCCGCCCGGCGCTCCGGCTCCATCTCCTTGAGCTTGGGCACGCCTTTGCGGATGGGGTCAAAGTTCGGGTTCTCCCCCAGGGAGAGCTTCTCCCCGATAAGCCCCGCCAAATACTCCCCAATGGCCGGGGCGCTGGTCAGGCCCGGGGACTCGATCCCCGCCGCGTCAAAGAACCCCGGAGCGTTCTCCCCCAGGACAAAGTCGTCCCCGTCCTCGTGGGCCCGCAGGCCGCTGAAGGAGGTGATCACCTGCCGGGTGGGGATATTCTTCACCCCCAGGGCGGACTTCTCCAGCACCTCCGCAAGGCCCGCCGCCGTGGTGGCGGTGTCCTCTTTCTCCTCAATGTCCCGAGCAGTGGGGCCCAGCAGCAGGTTCCCGTGAACCGTGGGGCTCACCAGCACGCCCTTGCCGTATTTCCCAGGCAATTGGAACACGGTGTGGGCCACGTGCTTCCCGGCGGTCCGGTCCAGCAGGCAGTACTCGCCCCGGCGAGGGGTGACGTGCAGCTTCTTCTCACACACCAGGTTGTGGAGCTCGTCGGAGTGGACTCCGGCGGCGTTGACCACCGCCCGGGCGGCAAAGTCGCCCTTGCTGGTGTGCACGGTCCAGCCCTCCTCCCGGCGCTCCAGGCCCGTGACCTGGGTGTCGAAGGAGAATTCCACCCCGTTCTTGGCGGCGCTTTCCGCCATGCCCAGGGTCAGCTCAAAGGGGCACACAATGCCGGAAGTCTCAGCCAGCAGGGCGCCGGCCACCTCCTCCGACAGGTTGGGCTCCAGCTCCCGGGCCTCGTCCCCGGTGAGCAGCTTCATATGGGTGACGCCGTTTTTCACGCCCCGGTCATACAGCTCCTGAAGCTTGGGCAGCTCCTCCTCCGAGAAGCACACCACAAAGGCCCCCACCCGCTTGAAGGGGATATCCAGCTCCTCTGAGAGCTGATCCATCATCCGGTTGCCCCGGACATTCATTTTTGCTTTCACAGTGCCGGGCTCCGCGTCGAACCCGGCGTGAATGATGGCGGAATTGGCCTTGCTGGTGCCCTCGCACACATCCACGGCCTTCTCCACCACCAGGAACTTGCCCTTCCTGCGGGAGAGCTCCCTGGCCACCGCGGAACCGACCACTCCGGCGCCGATTACAATAACGTCATACTGTTCCATTCCTTCACCGCCCCAATTTCCTTGAGATCTGCGATCTGCCGAGGAAAATCCCCACGGCATTTCCTGTATTAGCATAGCACAAACCGCCTCGCACCGCAAGAATGGAAACGGGGATTTCCCCGGCGGGGAAGAACTTGGGAAAAATCCGCCGGTTCTCTTGACAGGCCAGGAAAAATCGAGGAAAATAGAGAGTAAAGATGTACAGACAGGTTCACCGGAGGACGTCCGGGCGAACTTTGAGAAAGGATGGGAGTTGTATGGAATATTTAATCGGTATCGACCTAGGCACCAGCGGCACCAAAACCGTGCTTTTTGACCGCACGGGAGCGGTGATCGCCAGCGCCACAGTGGAGTACCCCATGTATCAGGAGCACAACGGCTGGGCGGAGCAGGATCCCCAGGACTGGTGGAACGCCACCTGCCAGACGCTGAAGGCGGTTGTGGAGAAGAGCGGCGTAGATAACGGCGACATCAAAGCCGTGGGCATCTCGGGGCAGATGCACGGCCTGGTGATGCTGGACAAGGAGGGCCGGGTGCTGCGGCGGTCCATCATCTGGGCGGACCAGCGCACCGCCAAGCAGTGCCAGGAGATGACCCAGCTGGTGGGCAAGGAGCGGATGATTGAGATCACGGCCAACCCTGCCATGACGGGCTTTACCGCCTCCAAGATCCTGTGGGTCCGGGAGAACCAGCCGGAGATTTACGCCCAGTGCGCCCACATTCTGCTGCCCAAGGACTATGTCCGGTACGAGCTCACCGGGGAGTTTGCCACCGAGGTCTCCGACGCCAGCGGCATGCAGCTGCTGGACGTGCCCGGCCGCTGCTGGAGCCAGGAGGTCCTGGAGAAGCTGGACATCGATCCGGCCCTGTTGGCCAAGGTGTACGAGTCCCCCGAGGTCACCGGAGAAATCACCTCCAAGGCGGCTGCCCTCACCGGCCTGAAGGCCGGCACCCTGGTGGTGGGCGGCGCCGGTGACAACGCCGCGGCGGCGGTGGGCACCGGCGTGGTCCGGGACGGCAAGGCCTTCACCACCATCGGCACCTCCGGCGTGGTGTTCACCCATACGGATAAGATCTCCATTGACCCCAAGGGCCGGGTGCACACCTTCTGCTGCGCCGTGCCGGGAGCCTGGCATGTCATGGGCGTGACCCAGGGCGCCGGGCTGTCTCTGAAGTGGTTCCGGGACAACTTCTGCCAGGCGGAGAAGGACACCGCCGCCGGCATGGGGGTGGATCCCTATTACCTGATGGATAAGGAGGCCGAGCGGTCCCCCATCGGCTGCAACCGGCTGCTGTACCTGCCCTACCTGATGGGCGAGCGCACGCCCCACCTGGATCCCGACTGCCGGGGCGTGTTCTTTGGCCTGTCGGCCATGCACACCAAGTGGGATATGCTCCGGGCCGTCATGGAGGGCGTGACCTATTCTCTGCGGGACTGCATGGAAATTCTCCGGGGGATGGGAGTGGACATCGGCGAGATGCTGGCCTGCGGCGGCGGCGGAAGCTCTCCGCTGTGGCGTCAGATGCTGGCAGACACCTACAACTGCCCGGTGCGCACCGTGAAGTCCAAGGAAGGCCCCGCCCTGGGCGTGGCGATCCTGGCCGGCGTGGGGGCAGGACTGTACCCCTCCGTGCAGGAGGCTTGTGACGCTATGATCCAGCTGAACGATCCTCAGGCGCCCATCTCGGAGAATGTGCCTCAGTACGAGGCCTTCTACCAGGTCTATAAGTCCCTGTACCCTGCCATGGAGAGCAGCTTCAAGGCTCTGGCTCAGCTGGGATAACAGCGCTATCATCTTTTCAGAATATTACACAAAGGACACGGTCCCCAGGGGCTGTGTCCTTTTGTTTTGGGAAATCCTTCATTGGACTGGTCCGTGTCCATGTGGGCTAGATACCGCTTTTCCGGAAAGATGACCCCGTCAGTCCTCGTACTGACGGGGTTGTCTTTTTTGGGGAAATGCTGTGCGCACCCATTCAGAAAAAACTTTTTGTCGAAAACCGGGTGGGGCGGAGGAAACGAGAAAGTTCAACCACCTTTACCTGGAAAAAGGGACAACATCGCGCTTTTCCTGGGGTTATGGGGGAGGATTTCCCCTGTGCGAGTTTATAGATAACTTAAACTCACAGGATCATGCCCTGTGAGAATCTAAAATTAAGAAGGTTGAAATCTATGAACAAAAGCAAGTTTCTGAAGAAATCACTTGCGATGCTCCTGGCTCTCATGCTGGTCGTCGCAATGATTCCGCTCAGCGCTTCTGCTGCGGAGACTCCCGTTATTTCACAGATTACTGTGAATGACGTGGTTGCCACTGGCAGCGGCGACAGCTACACTGCTGAGATTGCCGATCCTGGTGATGGCGCTGTCGAGGTTGCTGTTACGCTGAAAAACGGCGTAGGCAGCATCAACAAGGGTACCGAGGATACTGGCAAGAATCAGTACGTGATCACCTTGTCTGCTGAGGAAAAGGATGCCAAGTCCGTGTCTTTTGACGTGTATGACACTGACAACAATAAGACTCAGTCTGTAACTGTTACCTACACTATCACTGCTAAGAGCACTGACACTTCTGTGAAGTCTGTCTCTGTGGACGGCATGTATGACGTTTCTGTGGACGGCAATGCTTACACTGTGATTGTGCCTTATGGTTCCACCGCAGATTCCGCTAAGGTTGTTCTTAACAATGACAAAGCCAAAGTTACCGGCGCTACTGAGTCTGATGGCGCTTACACTGTGACGAGCTTGACTATTGGTACAGCTAGTTCCTTTACTGTTGAAGCTGAAAGCGGCAATAAAACTGTCTACACAGTGAAGCTGGTTTCCGCCAAGGCTTTCACTGAGTTCTCCGTAGCTGGCGAGCGCAAGGCTGCTGAGATCGGTCTGGTTACCGAAGGTGTGACCGGCAAAACTGTGAAAGTTTTTATGCCCTATGGCACCGAAAAGGACGATAACAACAAGTTCCAGTTTACTCCTACCTTCACCAAGGCTTATGAGGGTGCAAAGATCGAAGCCCAAAAGACCGATACTTCTTATGTGGAACTGGTGAGCGGTGAGAAAGTAGAACTTTCCGATTTTGCAGATCTCTCCTCTAACGATATTGAGGACGTTACTGTCACGTTGAAAGTCACCTACAGCGAAGGCAAAACAGAAGACTGGACTTTGACCTTTGATGTTCCCACTAACGACCCTGTGGCTGCCATTAAGGGCCTGTCCGTGGGCAGCTACGCCGCTACCATCGAGGGCACCAATATCACTCTGACTCTGCCCAAGTCCCTGCGGGTTGCTACTGGCACCATTACTCTGGACACCACTAGTGAGGTAGCTATTGTTGGTGCCAATCTCAATAACGGCTCTGCTGGCATTGCCACTATTTCTAATGTTGACTTGACGAAGGATTCTTATACCCTACGTGTTACCGCTGCTGCTGCTGAGGGTACCGATCCTAAGCAGGTCGTGGACTACACTCTGACCATCAAGACTGCTGCGGTTGAGAATGCCAAGCTGAACACCATGACCCTGGAAGACACCAAGGGCAACCAGTATGAGGCTTCCATTGACCAGAGCAAGGGCACTGTTACCTTTGAGGTTCCTTACTCTGTTAAAGAAAAGTCCGGCGTTAAGGACTGGAAACTGTTCTATACCATCAGCAGTGGTTCTACCGTTACTGAGCTGAAGACTTCCGGTTTCAAGCTGAGCGACAACGAAAACTTCATTCCTGCTGGTGATTCCGATGACGGCTTCACCGGTGCGAATGCTACCGCTACCACTTCTATCGTTGTGACCACTCCCGATCTGGACAGCAAGACCTACACTATTGTCTTTAAGAATGCTCCTGCTAAGACCGGCAGCACTCTGGGCACTGTAGAACTGACCAGTGTGGATGAGTTTGACAAGATGAACGATTCCAACACCATTAAGGCCACTGTGTCCGGTAAGAAGATCACTGTGAAAGTGCCTTACAGCCAGTGGAGTAACTTTGACGAAGCTGTTGTGGCTACCACCTTGCCCGAAGGTGCAAAGCTGTATTATGTTAAGGATGACAAGACCCTGAATGCAGTTGATACTTTAAATGAGAACAACGATACTGTTACCAACAAGCTTCCCTCTATTGCAGGTGCTTCAGGTATTTGTCCGGATTACAGCAGTGAGAAGACTCCTCTGACTCTGGTTGTTGCCAGCGAGGCTCTTACTGTTGATGATGGCGTCACTACTTTGACAGATGTGCAGAAAAACACCAATGCTGGCAAATATTCTATTTACGAGCTGGCTGTTTTGAAGCAGGATGCGCGCAAAACTGCTGAGCTGACTAGCTTCTCTGTGTATGATGCTACCAGCAAGAAGACTGTTACTGGCACGGTTTCTGGCACGGATATCACCATCACTCTGCCCTACTACTTCACCGATGCTACTCGCGGCAGCAAGCTGTACCTGGATTACTCCGTCCGTGGCGGCGAGTCTTTGAAGGCAAATGACACTAGTTCTACTCCTTTGAAGGATTTGACCCTGAAGAAGGACGGTGCTGTTGACGTAAGCAATTCTATTGAAGTTACGTACAATGCCACCGATAAAAAGTTGGCTATCAACTCTAATAGCTTTGATAAGATCACTGCAACCAGCGAAGATGGATCCACTCTTTCTGTAGAATACACTCTCACCGTTAAGGTTGCCGATGCTAATACCGAGGCTAAGTTGAATAGTGTGAGCATTAAGGGTGTTACTGCTACTCCCGATTCCAGCAACAAGGTTTCCATCGTGCTGCCCTTTGGCACTGAGGTCACCTCTTTGGTTCCCACCTTCAACGTATCCACCAACGCTTATGTGAAGTACAATAGCAGTGTGGTTAAGGAAGGCGATTCCTTCAACTTCCTGACTGACAAAACCTTTGTTGTCTATTCTGAGAACGGTGTGAACACCGCCACCTATACCGTGAGCGTGACCACCGGTGACCAGTTCTCCGACATTTCCGAGAGCGATTGGTATTACAACAACGTGATGCGCGCTGTGGATCTGGGCATCCTGTCCGGTTACAGCGACGGCACTTTCAAGCCCAACAACAACAT
>JBMNVU010000006.1:0-97029 GCA_050946975.1 Acutalibacter sp. | reverse complement strand
CCCGCACATTCCGAAAATGAAATTTTGCAATATGCGATCTTAAAAGTTGCAGAATTGTGCCAAATTGTAGCAATATCATGGCCGCCCATTGACGGCGCTGAACCGCAATGCTATACTGCGAAAAGGCCGGGGAAATTTTACCCCGGCCACAGCATGGTGACAAAAGCCCGCCATCCTGCGGGATTTTCTCTCCCACACAGCTACGGGCCGTTTGCAAAACGGAAATGGAGGAATGACTTATGTTGCCTGCTTTGTTTGGTGAGAACCTGTTCGATGAGATGTTTGATGACATGATGAAGCCCCTGGGCACTGTGGAGAAGACCCTGTACGGCAAGCACGCCAAGAACGTCATGAAAACTGACGTCCGGGAGACAGAGAACTCCTATGAAGTGGACATTGACCTGCCCGGCTTCAAGAAGAACGAAGTCACCGCTGAGCTGCAGGACGGTTATTTGACCGTGTCCGCCGCCAAAGGGCTGGATAAGGACGAGACACAGAAAAAGGGGCACTACATCCGGCAGGAGCGTTACTCCGGCCAATGCAGCCGCAGCTTTTATGTGGGCGAGTCCATTAAGCCTCAGGATGTTCACGCCTCTTTTGAGGATGGCATTTTGAAGCTCTCCTTGCCGAAAGCCGCGATGCCTAAGCTTCCGGAACACCATCATTCCATCACCATTGAATGACAATCTCTCCAAGGGGAGGCCCTGCTGTGGGGGCCTCCCCATTCTTTTTGCCTCCCACAACCAGGAACCTTGGTTTAAACCGGAACACCCCTTTGCTGGATGCTGTGGCTCTTTACGGATGCAGTCTTCCATAAAACCCTGCTGTGACCAGCACCTAAATGACGCAGTTCATCATCTGTGTTTATAGATCCCTTTCCAGCCCCTTTGACCCATGGTATAACTCAGAAAAAAGTGAAGGAGGGTCCTCCCATGGAACTTCGACAGATCCACTATTTTTTGGAGGTGGTGGAGCGGAGCTGCTTTACCAAGGCTGCGGAAGCCTGTTTTATCTCCCAATCTGCCATCTCCCAGCAAATCAAAGCCTCGGAAGAAGAGGTGGGTGTGCCCCTGCTGGTACGTCAGGGAAGGAGCTCTCCCTCTCCCTGGCGGAAGTCTGTGGCCGGGGAGGCTTTGCTGGGCGGGAGTCATCACTCTCCCTGAAGGAGATCCGCTCCGCAGCCTGTGTCCTGGTGGCCTCTCCAGGCCAGGAAGAGCATCAGCGGGACTACTCCCCACCTTGGGATTCGGCAGCCGATTTCTGGTTGCCCCCACTCTGGAGGCCGCCCATTTGCTGATTCCTTCCAACCGCGGCATTCTCCCTAACCCGGACTGGAACCCTGCCGCCTGGGCTCTGCGATTTGCCGCCAGCCACCACGGAGTGATCGCAGTCCTCTCTGGAAAAGGACCCAGCTTGCCCATCCCTTTGCGGATTCTGTTTGTCACTCCACATGCAATGTAACCGTAAATCGGCACCCGCCCTGTGGTCGGTTTTCCGCGGTTATCTCTCCCTTGCTGATGGAAAGGATGCGTTTCACCAAAGCCAGGCCCAGTCCATTCCCCTCCTGCTTGTGAGAGCTGTCCTCCTGGTAAAATTTATCAAACAGGCGATTTTTGGCCTCCTCCGAAAATCCCGGACCCTCATCGTCCACTGTGAAAAGAATTTCCCGCTCTTTTTGGTACAACCGAATGGACACCAGCCCTTTCTCCGGGCTGAATTTTATGGCATTGCCGATGAGATTGTCCCACACATGACGCAGTAAAGTCTCATTGCCAAAATAGGTGATGGAGTCCAGAATGACGTCGAACTCAATGCTTTTCTCGGTCCAAGCCGGCTCCAATGCCAAAATAGACTGCCGGATCTGTTCGTCCATGCTGAACTGCGTCCGCTGGGTAGAGATCGCTTGGTTCTCCAGCTTTGAGAGCAGCAAAATATTGCTGACCATTGTGGAAAGCCGCCTTGTATTAAACAGGATCCTTTCAATGTACTCGTTTTCCACTTCGTCAATGTTGTCCGTGCTCTGCAAAAGCGTGGTATACCCCTCAATTGCGTTGATGGGTGTCTTGATCTCGTGGGAAACACTGGACACAAAATCGGATTGCAGCATCTCGGTGGAGCTCAATTCCTGCGTCATCAAATTGAACCCCGCATATAGCTCCTGGATTTCCGTGGAATTGGACTTCGTCTCCAACACTGTGTTCAATTGTCCGTCCGCCACTTTCCGCATGGCCTCCCGCAGCTTGGTGATCGGTTCAAAAAAGACCTTGGACAACAACCTGGCCGCAACGGTCCCAATCACCAGAGCGTAAAGATTCAGCTGCAGAAAAAGCGGAATATGGGTGGAAAAGGGAAATACCACCTCCATAAACAAGGCGATTCCATATGCCGACAAAATGCTGAACATCACCAGCATCCCTATGGCAATGGTCAGCCGTGTCTGCAGACTCAATCGCAGCCGCTTCTTTGAGTCCCTCAGTTGATCATATCGCTCCTTTGTCTCGGTTTCCTTCATAGCTTTTCCACCTTATACCCCACTCCCCGCATGGTGACAATCCGAAAATCTTCATTCCCCCGCAGCCGCTCCCTCAGCCTGCCAATATGTACATCAATGGTATGGGTATCACTGTCGGAATCGTATCCCCACACATCGTCCATGAGCTGCTGGCGAGTGAAAATCCTGCCGGGATAGGACACCAGCTTGTACAGCAGCAGAAACTCTTTTTGGGGCAGCGTCATCTTTTGGTCTCCAAACGATACCGTAAACGTGTTGTACTCCAGCACCGTACCCCCAATGCTCTGCTTGCGCTCATGGATCATCTGGGCACGACGCAGCAGCGCTTGTACACGCAGTACCATCTCGTTGACATTGATGGGCTTGACCATGTAGTCATCCGTGCCCGACAGAAATCCCCGGCGCATATCGTCAAAAGCATCCTTTGCGGTGATCATCAAGATCGGTGTGGTAGTTCCCGCTTCCCGCAGAGACCGCACCAGCTCATATCCGTCCATGACCGGCATCATGATGTCAGAAATGATCAGGTCAAAGTAATCCTCCTCCATTGCCTCCAAGGCTTCCCTTCCATTGGACACCTCTTTTACGCTGTAGCCGTTTTTGATCAATACATGGGCAAACAGCCGTCGAAGTTCCCGATCATCCTCAGCCACCAGTATTTTCAGCATTTTTCATCCGCCTCCCACACAAATATAGACCTATTTTATTTTCTTCTTTCACAAGGCTTGCCCTGCCGAGGACCGGAAATTTCCCCAACCCAAGGACCTCTTTTGCTGGTTATTTCTTGGCAAGCCATCTGCCGCTGCCCTGTCCCTCTGGACTGCCATCGAGGGCCCTCTTCTCCCGTCAAAGCTTATCTCTTATAGTATTCTGATACCGGAACCCTGTCAACACAGGATCGCCAAAAGGGATTCCAATATAAATACGCCTGCACCGGATACAGGGGAACGTTCACCCCTGTACTTTCCTGCAGGCGTATTATCACAGATGGTATCCAGGCCCCAAAGGACTGTGATCGCCGCAGTCCCATTCGGGGTGTGCCCCCTGGATGGCAAACTGTTGGCGGAAACACAGTTCTGTTGGAAGCTTTACCAGGTTATGCTTTTTTAGCACAGCCACCACATTCACCGCAGGGGTGGCTCTTCTCCCAAAGCTCATTGGCCTTGGGCTCCCATCGATCCGCATAGGGCTTGCACTTTTGATACAGATCCTCAATCTCCTCCGGGGACTGCATATCGGTGGAATGGGCGCCGGAACGCTTCACCATCTCCCGCAGTGCCTCGGGGTTTTCCAGCATGGGGCAGGGACGCAGCATATTTTGATTAAAAGGCTGTCCCTCCTTATAGGCCATAAACAGAGGACGCTGATAGGCTTCCAACAGGGTCTGCTCCCGGATGTTGGAATCCGCATAGTGGATAAACGCGCAGGGCTCAATATCACCATTGGCGTTGATATGCAGGTAATTGCGTCCCCCGGCAATGCACCCGCCCACATACTCCCCATCTTGTTGGAAATCAATGGTGAAAAGGGGTTTGGTCGCTCGGTAGGAACGGATCCGGTTGTACATGATCTCCCGCTGCTCCGGTGTGGGCAGCAGCTCAGGTGCCGCCTCGTTTCCCACCGGCATGTAATGGAAAAACCAGGCGAATTTTGCCCCCTTCTCCACCAGCATGTCCATATACTCCTCCGAGCTCAAAGATTCCACATTGGCCGACGTGTAGCAGCAGGACGCTCCAAAGGGAAGCTTCTTCTCCTTTAAGATGTCCATTGCCTCCATCACCTTCTGATAGGTCCCTTTTCCCCGTCTGGAATCCGTGGCCTCCTCAAAACCTTCAATGCTGATTGCCGGCACAAAGTTCTTAACCCGGAGCATTTCATCAGCAAATTTTTCATCGATCAGCGTGCCGTTGGTGAATGCCAGGAATTCGCAGTCCGGGTGGGCCTCGCACAGACGGATCACATCCTCCTTGCGGACAAGAGGCTCTCCCCCGGAAAAAATATACATGTAAGTGCCCATTTGGGTGCCTTGGCGGATGATATCGTCCAGCACCTCATATTCCAAGTTCAGCTGATGCCCATATTCCGCCGCCCAACAACCTGTACACTTCAAGTTGCAGGCAGAGGTCAGATCCATGAGAATGGCCCAGGGAATGTTGCAGCCGTGCTCCGCTTTCCACTCCTGCTGGCGGCCATACCCCACCAAGGAGGTGTTGACAAAGAAATTCTCAAAGAACACCTTCCTCACCTGGGGGTCTATGTCGGTCCAGAGACTTTTCATCAGCTGGTACCAATTGTTATTGTGGTCGCTGATGATATTCCGGAACACATTGCGCTGACTGAGAAATTGATCCTCTTTGTCAAATTTATCCGCCCAAGCAAGCAGCTTCGGCAAACTCTTATCCGGATCTTCGTCCAAATATTTGAGGATCTGCTTCACAGCAAAGGCCTGCATCGTCTCTTTCATCGACTTATCGCTCATGGTACCCAATCCTTTCTCCATTCGGCTTATCGCCTTGTTTTGGCCCCATGATAGAAGCGCTTTGTCAACTGGTTCTCAATTCTTCCTCAACGATTGTTGATCTGCTGTTGAGAATCCGTTTACTCAGGCGCTCTAAACTGATCAAGAACTCTTTTTTAGAACGCCAAGAATGGAGGGCACGAAATTGCCAGCACACAGCACCCCAACCAGCGATCTTTTGAAACGTTTGGAAGTGGACCAAACAGTGGGCCTCTCCTCCACAGAGGCTCTTGCCCGAAAGGCAAAATACGGAGAAAACAAGCTTCGTGAAAAGCAGAAGAAAACCAACCTGCAGCGATTTCTAGACCAGTTCAAGGACGTTATGATCCTCATTCTGATTGCCGCAGCAGTCATTTCCTTTGTCGTCGTCTGCGTGGAACAGAACTGGGCTGAACTCTTTGAGCCAGCGTTGATTTTGCTGATTGTCTTCCTCAACGCAATCATGGGCATGTACCAAGAAGGCAAAGCGGAAAAGGCACTGGATGCATTAAAGAACCTATCCGCCCCTCACGCCCGCGTCATGCGCGACGGACAAGAGGCGGTGATTGATGCCTCAGAACTGGTCCCGGGAGACATCATCCGCTTGGAGGCAGGGGATTACGTCCCCGCAGATGCCAGACTGCTGCACAGTGCCAGTCTCAAAAGTGAGGAATCCGCCCTGACCGGGGAATCCGTCCCCTCTGAAAAAGACGCTGCCGCCCAAGTGGAGGAGAACGCTCCTCTGGGGGATCGTGATAACATGGTCTTTTCCGGCTGCAGCATCACTTACGGCACCGCCACCGCCGTGGTGACCGCCACAGGCATGGACACGGAAATGGGAAAAATCGCCAACCTCCTGGACCACGAGGAAGAAACCCAAACACCCTTGCAGCAAAAACTGGCTAAACTGGGAAAACACCTTGGCATCATGGCCCTTGCGGCCTGCGCTATCATCTTTGTGGTGGGGCTGATCAACGGCATCCCCGTTCTGGAGATCTTTATGACTTCGGTGTCCCTGGCCGTGTCTGCGATCCCAGAAGGACTGCCTGCCATTGTGACCATTGTGCTGTCCATCGGAGTGCAGCGCATGGTCAAGAAAAACGCGCTGATCCGCAGGCTTCCCGCAGTGGAAACACTGGGCAGCGCCTCGGTGATCTGTTCCGACAAAACCGGTACCCTGACCCAAAACCGCATGACCTTGACCACCGCCTATGCGGATGGCTATCTGGATCCAGAGGCCATCAGCTGCAGCAACACGGAAAACATCCGCAGACTTCTCCAGTTTGGGACACTCTGCTGTGATGGGTCGGTGGCCTTCAGCGGCAGCGAGGAGATCCATGTGGGGGACCCCACGGAAACCGCAATTGTGCTCGCAGCCCATAAAAACGGCATGCCCAAAGACGAACTGAACAAAAAGTACCCCCGTCTGGCAGAGATCCCCTTTGATTCCAACCGCAAGCGGATGACCACTGTAAATCAAATCGACGGCAAGAATGTAGTCATCGTCAAAGGCGCCTTTGACGTGATGGAACCGCTTTGTGTCAAAGGGGACCTTAAAACGGCGAAATTCATGGCCGATTCCATGAGCGAAAAAGCGCTGCGGGTCTTGGCAATCGCCTACAAGGAAATTGACGCGGTTCCCCAAACGCCCACTGCGGAAGACTTGGAAAACGACCTGACATTTATGGGCCTGGTGGGCATGATCGACCCTCCCCGGCCTGAAGCAAAGAAGGCGGTCGCTGTCTGCCGGAAAGCCGGGATCAAACCCATTATGATTACAGGGGATCACATTGTCACAGCCTCTGCCATTGCAAGGGAACTGGGAATTTTGCAGGAAACTGACCGGGCAATCACCGGAGCTCAGCTCGACGCCATGACCGACAGAGAACTGGACGCCCAGGTGGAAACCATTGGAGTTTACGCCCGAGTGTCCCCGGAAAACAAAATCCGCATCGTCAAAGCTTGGCAGCGAAAGGGGCAAGTGGTTTCCATGACCGGGGACGGCGTCAATGACGCTCCGGCCTTGAAAGCCGCGGATATCGGCTGTGCCATGGGAATTACCGGCACCGACGTGGCAAAGGGTGCCGCTGACATGACGCTGACCGACGACAACTTTGCCACTATTGTTGACGCTGTCCGGGAAGGCCGGGGGATCTACGCCAACATCAAAAAGGTGGTGGGGTTCCTTCTGGGCACCAATATCGGGGAAGTCATCACCGTATTCCTGGCCATGCTGCTGTGGCACAAGACACCCCTGCTGTCCATGCAGCTTCTCTGGATCAATCTGGTCACCGATTCCCTGCCTGCCATTGCCTTGGGCATGGAAGCAGTGGAGTCCGACGTCATGGAGCACAAGCCCAAGCCAAAAGAGGAGGGAATCTTTGCCAACGGGCTGGGAGTCCGAGTGGTACTGCAGGGCATCCTGTTCGCCGCGCTTTCTCTGATCGGCTTCCGATTGGGAGAGACGGTCACCGGCACTTTGGAAGGGGGGCAAACCATGGCATTCCTGGTGCTTTCCCTCTCTCAGCTCGTCCAGGCTTACAACATGCGTTCGGAACATTCCCTGTTTCGCATCGGGCCCTTTTCCAACCACAAGCTCAACTGGGCTGTGCTTATCTCCCTCCTTCTGGTGGGGATTGTCCTGTTTACCCCCGTGCGCATCGCCTTTGACCTGGTGATACTCCCGACAAAATTGTACCTTATTGGGGTTGGACTGATTCTGGTTCCCCTTGTGGTAATGGAACTTTCCAAAGCTTTCGGGCATATTAAACACAGCCAATAACAGCCCCTTACACGCTGCTTTGCAAACCGGGGCAGCTCAAACAAGATCCGTCCAGGAGGGGGCTTTCCTCTCCATGCCACCCAGGAAAAAGGAGACTAGGAACATGGAACTGAGCAAAGAGCAAATGAAAAAACTGTCCAAATGGTTGATCGGAATCATTGCTGTCTGCACGGTGATTTATTTGGGCGTGCAACATATCGATGTGGTCGCCGGCACCCTCTTTTGGGCGGCAAAATTGATCTCTCCGCTTCTCATCGGATTCTTTTTCGCCCTTATTTTGAACGTGCCCCTGCGCTTCTTCGAAACACACCTCTGGAAGAGATCGGACAAGCCCATCCTGCAAAAACTGCGCCGGCCTGTCTCCTTTCTCATCTCTCTGGCAGTGATTCTCTCGGTTATCGTTGGGGTGGTGCGGCTGGTGATACCCGAACTGGTCAACGCCATTACAATTATTTCTCAAAGCATCCTGGGACTGCTCCGGGATCTCAGTGTCATGGACCCGACTAAATTGGCGGAACTTCCCTTTGGAAAAGCCTTGCTGAGCATCGACTGGGATGGGCTTCTCGCCTCGCTGCAGACTTGGCTGAAAAACCAGAGCGGGACCATTGTAAACACTGCCTTCGGCACAATTGGGTCCATCGTCGGCGGTGTATTTAACTTTTTCATTGCGTTCATCTTTGCCATCTACGTCCTGTTTGGCAAGGAAAAACTAAAAAGACAAGCTTCCCGGCTGATCCATGTCTGGCTTCCTGAAAGCTTTGGCTCTTGGTTTCTTCACGCAGCTTCCATTGCCAATAGCAACTTTCAGAATTTCGTGTCCGGGCAAACCTTGGAGGCCGGCATTCTGGGATTTCTCTGCATGATTGGGATGCTGCTTCTCCGCCTTCCCTATGCTCCCATGGTTGGAGCTCTGGTGGGTGTCACCGCATTGATTCCCGTGGTGGGATCTTGGATCGGCGCAATTGTGGGCGCTTTCATGATTTTTACAGTGAGCCCTATGAAAGCAGTGGGATTTCTCGTCTTTCTGCTCGTTCTGCAGCAGATCGAGGGAAATGTCATCTACCCCAGAGTCATGGGCAGTCGTGTAAATTTACCCGGTATGTGGATCTTAGTCGCAGTCACGATCGCCGGGGGCATTGCCGGTCCCATTGGCGTCCTCCTGGCAGTGCCGCTTTCCTCCACCATCTATGTTCTGGTCCGCGAAGCCACAGAAACAAGGGAACTCCAATCAAGGCTGGACACTCCCGGGGAAAAACTTAGCGAAAATTAGCTTTTTTAACTTCCCGCTTCAAGAAGGCTTTCTGATGATTTGACACCTTGAACGGAACACACAGGTTAAGGTGGATATGTTCAGCTACCACTACTATAATGAGGTTCCAGACGGCTAGCGCCCCTGGCTCCTTCGGCCCATTGGAAGCCCCAGGAAACCCACACAGACGCATATATTGGTTTCCGAAAATTGCGCCCGTGCCCATGGGATGCTGCGGGACTGGTATGTCCCTGGGGTTGCGCTTTGGGTGACGGAATCCGGCGACGCCAGCGGGGCGCCACTGACTTTGAGAGCTTCCAAAGTCAGTGGCGCCCCGCCTTTTTTCTGGAGGAACACGCGGCCGCGACTTTTACAATGCGCAACTCTCTCTCCCCAGGAACGCTGCCACATACTGACGGTATTTGTCACAAATCGTCTCCAGAGAAAAATGGATGACCTCATCAAAACTCCACCGTTCAAGAAGACTACGGACCCAGCGCGATCCCAGGTAATACCCCACATCCCCGTGGCCCTCATAGTCCACCCAGTCGCCAAAATAGCGCTGATTAAAACGGGTCATTCCGGGGAGGTCGTTGTCAAAATCCCCCAGGATATCCAAGAAATGCTCCTGACACCACGCTTTCCATCCACCCTGATCCTGCTGGAAACACTCCCAATCCCCCACCAAGATTTGCTCAAAACACATGGCAACTCCTTCGGAAAACAGCTGCCACAAAAAATGCTTCGGGCCTTCCGAAGGCACCTGTGGAATGGCTCCGTGCTGCCCGTGATACAAATGACCCAACTCATGGTAAACCAATCCCTGCATGTCCTTCAAGCTGGTCCAATCCAGCTCCAATATCTTCTCAACGCCCAACAGCACCTGATCCCTGCCACTCATGGAAGTTGCCCACCCCGCTCCATTGCACAGACCCAGGTATAAAACAACGTCCACATCCAGCTCGTTTCCAAACTGATCTCGTACCTTTTCGTTCAAGCCCTCCGTCACCTGCGAGAAAAAGCGCCGCACCCTTTCCAGTCTGGGATCTCCGTACACCCCTTGGATAACCGGCAGATAATCCTTTTCGTAGGAATACTTCCCTGAACTCAGTTCTCCTTCCATATCATCGCGAAAGATATGGCTGTCCTTTCCAAAACAGCCCTGAATATACCGTTCCCAGGAAGAAAAATCAAACATTCCGCCAGGGTATAGAGTTTGCAGTTCACCCAACGTATCTGCGACCTTGATCATCTGGCTCCCCTCCTTTTTTCAAAGTATAGCAAAGCTGGCCATAGGTTTCAAGCGTTCTCCTGCGGATCTGCTGGATGCAGTTTGGCACATCTGGGCTCCCCGACCATTGGAAGGGAAAATGGCACAGATTGGGAAAGGCTTTGGAATAGATAACAGAAAGCCCAGCATGGGGATGTCCCTTTCCTAGGCTCTGCCTTTTATCCTAACAGGAACGCCGCCAACTTGCTATCCTTTCCGTTCCGTCCCTGCACGGCCGGGAAAACCGCTCCCTGAATTTCAACTTGCTTTCTGCTTTCCGGGGCAGGGGTGGAATGTCTGCTTGGCTCATTCTCAAAAGGAAGGCCCCCTGATGTCAACAAGAATTCCACATCAGGAGGCCGTTGTCTAATGTCCGTTTTTTCTGAGCCAGGTCAGCTCCCAGCTCGTATTCAAATAGTTAGTTTTGTACGATATCTCGGTCAAAACGCATCAAAATGCTCGCCGCCTGGGCGCGGATTGCAGTTCCCCGAGAATCCAACCTACCGTCATCGTGGCCATTGATAAGCTGATTGCCATTGGCCCAAGACATAGCTGCCTTAGCCCAATCACTGACATTGCCACAATCAGGAAACTCGGACAAGTCCTTTCCACCGGAAAGCTCTATGCCCTTATAGTCAGCATAATTGTAAAGCATCTGGGCAAATTCCTCCCGGCTCACATTCTTCTCCGGTCGGAAAGAATGGTCCTCAAAGCCCGCCGTCACCTTGTTTTCCGCCGCCCAAGAGATAGCGTCAGTAGACCAATCCTGAGGAAGATCTGTGAATGCAGCTTGAGTCTCCACCTGGGGCTTTCTCTCCAAATTGTACAGAATCTGTACTGCTTGCGCACGAGTCAACCGGCTTTGAGGCTCAAAGGTATCCTCTGTCTGGCTGGTTCCAGCCATAATTCCATAATCGTACATATAATCCACCGACTTAAAATACCAGGCATTTCCCTTAACATCGGCAAAAGGTTCATAGGCAATGACACACGCAGCCAACTCCGAGGTTTGGAAGGAAACCATGCCGCTGGCAGCGTCATAGGCTGCCTCCAGAGGAGTAACCCCTCCCTCGCTATCCATCTTCCAAATCGCCACACGCTGGGCCTTTTGCCCCTCCTTCAGCTGGTAAGGCAACGATACTAAGACGTTCCCACTCCCAAGATTTGAGATCTTTTGCCCGCCCCTGCTCAGAGACAACTCATAAACAGGAGAATCCTCCGCGGTGGCTTGCTGCTGAGGGTTCAGCTCTTCCTGTTCCACAGGAGCCACTGCCAAGGTCACTGTGCCGGAAGCATTCTCCGCAGCCGCCGCAAGAGCCTGGCTATCCAAAGTGATGGAAACCTTGCCAGATTTCACCGTAAAAGAGGCGCTGGCACTCTCTCCCAGTTGGCCCAAAGCTTTTGACGGCAAGGTCACTTCCATTCCAGCGGCAGTGCCGGAATTCACCTGCACCTCTACCGCGGGAGCCGTTCCCTCTGCCTGGGCAGTCTGAAGGACCTGCTCCACCGCCGAATCCATCACATCAGCGCTGATCTGAACCTTAGCAGTATCTCCCGTGATGGAGGGGGTAACCTGAGCGGTCACCGTGGTTTTCCCATCGGAAGTGGAGGGTTTGCTGGGCTGAGCCTGCTGACCCGAACCGCCGCCGGAAGGTGTCTGCGTGGTGGACGCCTTTTCAATCACATAGGTTCCACCGGACGCCACCGGGAAAGTCACCTCGTCCTGGGTGTTGGTTACGGCCAGCTTCTTTCCGTCACAGGTAACCATGGCGGTGAACTCACAGGGAATGGTCAAAGTGGGTTGGAGGGTTTCCACCACAGCCCCTCCCTGCACTGTTACAGCAATCTTCTCTTCATCTTCCCTGATGTCCAATCCGGCATTAAAGGTACCACTCAATCCTGTCTGCCTCTTTTGGAACGTCCAGGAACCTATTTCTTGACCTTGATCATCATCCACCCGGATGACCTTGGCATCCGAAGTAACATCCCCAAAGGCGTTACCACTCAGAACCAGATCCGCTGCATCTTCATTGACAATCTGGGTGGGAAGCTCCCAGTCGGCAGTGAGATAGTTGGCGCTTTCCGTCTCGTTCAACGCCGCCGGTGCTGCGAAGGTCTGTGCTGTGGTGACCCCTGCAGTCTCCGGTAGACTTGGCACGCCATTACCCACAGGCTCCTTCCACCGCGGGTTGGTAACCACCTTCGACTTATTGTCCTTGTTCACCTTGGGAGCAATGGAAGTGACAAGGTCCTTCAACTGTGAGGAACCCCCATCGATCGCACTGGTCAGTTGGTTAAGGAACGTTCTGGAATCACTGGGAGCATCCTTAACTTTCTTGCCAAAGTAATTTTTATAGAAATAGAGAGTTCCGCCGCAGCTCACGTCAAAGTCTGTTTTGTTATCAATAAAGTTGCTGTTGTAAACACGGAAATAGTAAGAACTGAGAACAGCGTTTAGAGAACTCACCTGAACCGCTGTTTCATTTTCCAGGAAAATATTATTCTGCCAGTAGTTTGCATTAATTCCATTGGTGACATTGGCAATGTCCACCCTGGCTGCCACCGTGTTATCCACAAACACACAATTTACCGGGTTGACCGTCCCCTGGGAACCATCCAAAGCCAATTTATAACCCTGGAATGTGGAATTGAGCACCGAGGTACTCCCGCCAAACACAGCCGAGGTTCCCAATTTATCTCCCAGGAAATGGATGGCATAAATCCCGCCAATGGTGTTGCCGTTTAAATCAATGCCACCTTTGAGCATGGTATAATTCCCCTCAATGGCAAAGTTCGTGGCACTGTTTCCCCCTTTGGCTTCCGGAAGCTCAATCGTTCCCGCATAGGTATGCTCAGGTTTCAGGCAAAGCTTCACTTCATCCTGGGAATTGTCCGTGGGCCATTCTTTCTGCAACTGTTGGTTGATCTCTTTAACGGTCTCGCAGTTTGTGCAGTCAATAATTGTGGGTTCGTATTTCCAGGTGCTGACCTGGACGCTCACCGTTTCTGTAGTGGTGGATCCCCCGGCAGTGATCTCAACTGTCACTTTCACCAAGTCAGAGCCGACATACCCCTCCTTAAAATACAGAGTAGCCCAAGTATCCTCGGAAAAACCGGAAGTAATCCGAGAAACCCTGTCTTTTGATTGCGACCAGCTAAAGGTTTCCTCATCGCCCCACAGGTGTTCCAAGGTCATATCCGTCACCTCGAGCTTTACTACTCTGGAAGATGCCTGTTTATAATAGACACCTCCCTGCGTATCTATTATTTTTTCCCCTGCAACCACTTGGATTTTCCGGAAAGACTGTCTAGGATTGGATGGATTCGCCTCTCCCTGGGTATCGCATCCCATGCCTCTGTTTTCCTCGTTGATCTCAAAAGCACCGGGGGTATCTGGGTCCATAGAGATCCCCACCAAGTACTGCTTACCCCCTACGTCCACATAGACGCCGCCAGTTCTGGGCATGTAATCCACAGAAGCCCAGACCAAAAAGTTTCTGTTCTCCTGCACCAGATTCAAGTTCAGCCGGTTTAAGTCCTCGCTCGGTTGAGGCAGGGTAATCTTCAGGTCATAGGTTGGAGGGTTTGTAGAGTGTTTTACCCAAGAAATCCACGTGCTATCCACAGGGGCATTTTCACTCTGCATCACTTGAAGTTGGTCTTTTTCCGCTTCGGTAAAACCGCCTTCCTTTAAAAACCACAGCTCCTTTTGTTCCAGATCATAGTAACTGACCTCGCTGACAAAGGTCTCTTTCGAACGGTTCTGAGAGGTAAACGCACCGCACTCCGGCAGAGAGATGGTTACCGGGATCTCAATGAGATTGGAGGGATCGCCCCCAAGAGTACAAATCAGCGTGGTTGCACCGACCGCCTTACTTTCTAGGTCAAAAACAGGGACCTGGGTCGTACCCACTGTAACCGTTCCACGGTGGGAAACTGCAAGAATCTCTGGGTTTGCGGACTGCAGGGCCGTCACATAGGAATAGTCTTCTCCCTCGGAACCGTACCGAAGGACTACCGTTTGCCTCGTTCCCAAGGAACTGTAGGAAAAATCCTGGGGCCACCAACTCTCGGGATCCTGGAGAGAAACGGAACCATTGTCCTCAAAGCACAGGGAAGTTGTTTCCAACCGGCTTTTCCCGTTGGTTAGGGTGATGCCATCGAACCAGTCCCCACTGTCCTGCCCTTCCGGCCGGAATTGCAGCTGGAGAAACATGTCACTGCTTGCAGAAGGATCCACGACAAATTGGATTACCTTCCCATCCTCCATCAAAGAGTAGGACACCAACCCTTCTGTAGAATCAGAAAGCGATTGGCCATTGATTTGTACTGAAATGGTGGACTCATTTATCTTCTGGGAACACACATAGTAAAAAGCACTGGAAGTGTCCGTATACGTAAATCCGTTGAGATAGGTATCCTGGTTTAGTACAGTAGAGGAAGATAACCCGTTTTCAGGAACATTCACAGAAACAGGAAACGTGTAGGATTCGTCATCGGACATGACGGTGAGATTGGCATTTCCCACATCGCCACCTGCTCTCACCAGGTAGTAGCCCTGATCCGGAAGGTCCGGATCTTCTTCCACTGTCACCGAAGCGGAATCAGCTCCTGTGACCGTGACGCTGGTGGGAGTAATTCTCTCCCCGTCCAGACAGAAAACCACCTGAATTCCCCCATAGATTGGAAGGTCGATACGATTTAACGCGCCTTCATTTAGTTGGGCAGAAAACTCAGAACCTTCTACTTTCTTAGAATAAGTTTGGCAGGTCAACGTACTCCCTTCCGCCAACGCTCCCACCGGGAACAGTGAAGCAACTATGCAGGTGACCAGCCACAGGGCTACCAAACGGACTGAGGATTTCATTGTCATCATACCTCTCCTAATTTCGTTTTGAAACAGCACCTTGCCCATTTTAACCGCCGTTTCTCTGTGCCAAAGCATCTTGTTCGGACGCAAACTTCTTTATTTTTTATTGTATTCTTTTCCTGTCCCAAAGTCAATTAGAATACAGCCAAACCGACACGCAACTTTGTATTGTTACTGCTCCGGCTTTTTATTCTAGTTACATATTTTCCTCCTTATCAACAGATGACATACTCCATAGACCGCAACAACCTTATGCAATTCAAAATAGCACAATAACGGCGAGTTCCGGAACAAGTTAGGGAAAACAACCATCCTTGTAGCGCGTTGATGGGGCAAACATGGGCAAATCGAGAAAATACTCAACTGAGTTGTTTAATTCAAGACATTATTCCAAGACAAAAAGAACGCCGGAATTTGCTTCCGGCGTTCTTTTCGTCTTGATATGTGGACGTTATAACAAATCCGTCAGCCGCTTGCTGTAAAAGAAGCTGCGGACCATGTGATCATACTCTTTCCAAAGAGGCAGCGTTTTACAAGTTCCAGCTCGCTTGCATGGCGGTGCCCCCTTTGTCAGACAGCTGACGGTGGCCAGGGAACCTTCCATCCACTCCAGTATTTCCCCCACAGTGTACTCCTCTGGGGCACGGCACAGCACATAGCCCCCTCCGTGCCCCCCTTGACCCTGCACCATTCCCCCCCGAACAAGCTCTTTTACGATAATTTCCAGGTACTTCTTGGAAATCTCCTGTCGGGCGGCGATGTCCTTTAATGGGATATTGCCCTCTCCCCTGTGCTCCGCCAAATCAATCATCACCCGCAACGCGTAACGTCCTTTTGTGGAAACCATCTTGCTCACCTCGTTTGACCTATTGTACCACAGGGTCAATCGGCAAATCAATCCATCTCTACCAGAAACTTCTTGTTTACCTATTGACATAGTAGGTCAATATTGGTACAATGCTCCTTGTACTAAAATCGCGAACAAAGGAGGCCAAGGGGATGAACGGATACCAGGTTTTTGGGTGTACTGCCCTTCTGTCCTGCCGAATGCGCTGCTCCCGGACAACCACATGGCTAGGGTGAGCCCGTGGACATCGCGGGCACTCACCTCAAAACCATGGGAGAGGTGCCTTTCCCCCAAGGCAGGCCCTTTGTCCGGGAGCTTAGAAAAAGCTTCCGGTTTTTTCTTTTTCAACCGTTGCTTCCACACCATCTGAAGAACCCATATCCCACTCAAAGGAGATGCGACTATGAGCAAATACAGATTCGAAACACTTCAACTTCATGTAGGACAAGAGCAGGCCGACCCGACAACCGACGCCAGAGCGGTCCCTATCTACCAGACCACCTCCTATGTGTTCCACGACTCTGCCCATGCAGCCGCCCGGTTTAACCTGACTGACAGCGGCAACATCTATGGCCGCCTGACCAACTCCACTCAGGATGTTCTGGAAAAGAGAATTGCCGCCCTGGAGGGAGGTGTGGCAGCCTTGGCGGTGGCCTCCGGCGCCGCTGCCATCACGTATACCCTGGAAGCCCTGGCCCAGCAAGGGGACCACATTGTGGCGCAGAAGACCATCTATGGCGGCAGCTACAACCTTCTGGCCCACACCCTGCCCCAATACGGTGTAACCGCCACCTTTGTAAACGCCCACAACCTGGAAGAGGTGGAATCCGCCATCCAGCCCAATACCAAGGCAGTGTATCTGGAAACCCTTGGCAACCCCAACAGCGATATTCCGGATATGGAAGCCATTGCGGCCATCGCTCACAAACACGGCCTGCCCCTGGTTATCGACAACACCTTCGGAACCCCTTACTTCATCCGCCCCATCGAACACGGCGCGGATATCGTAGTCCACTCCGCCACCAAGTTTATCGGTGGGCACGGCACGTCCCTGGGCGGCGTCATTGTGGATTCCGGTAAATTCGACTGGAAGGCAAGCGGCAAGTACGCCCCCATCGCCCAGCCCAACGCCAGCTATCACGGCGTTTCCTTTGTGGACGCTGCCGGCCCTGCCGCTTTTGTCACCTATGTGCGGGCTGTTTTGCTGCGGGATACCGGTGCCGCCATCTCCCCCTTTAACGCGTTCATACTCTTGCAGGGTGTGGAAACGCTCTCCCTGCGCCTGGAACGCCACGCAGAGAACACCAATAAGGTGGTGGAGTTTCTGGCCTCCCATCCTCAGGTTGCCAAAGTCAACCATCCCAGCCTGCCGGACCATCCCGACCACGAGCTGTATAAGAAGTATTTCCCCAAGGGCGGTGGGTCCATCTTCACCTTCGAGATCAAGGGCGGTCAGGAAGCAGCCTGGCAGTTTATCGACCATCTGAAAATCTTCTCCCTGCTGGCCAACGTGGCGGACGTGAAGTCCCTGGTGATCCACCCCGCCACCACCACCCACAGTCAGCTGAACGAGGCGGAACTGGCCGACCAGGGGATCACTCCCGGCACCATTCGGCTGTCCATCGGAACGGAACATATCGATGACATCCTCGAGGATTTGGAGAACGGCTTCGCGGCTGTAAAGTGAGGTCCGGCAATCTGACGACGATGACAAGCCGCCTTTTTTCCAGTATAATATTCCTCAGAATCCAACACGGCGGAGATGCTTTGGAAAAGGCGGCAGGAGAATGACAAAAACTGGCTGCCCCGATTCCACATTTCCATGAGGAGGAACTTCAATGACCCTTCTACAACTTAAATATGTTGTGACCATTGCGGAAACCGGAACCATCAGTGCGGCAGCGAGACAGCTATACATTGCACAGCCCAGTTTGACCTCCGCCGTCAAGGAACTGGAAACAGAACTGGGAATCACCCTTTTCAAACGCACCAATAAGGGAGTTTTGCTTTCGGCGGAAGGGCAGGAGTTTTTGGGGTATGCCCGGCAGGTCATCGAACAGACCAGCTTGATTGAGGAACGCTATCTGGGAACGGGACAGGTCAAGCATCAATTTTGCGTGTCCACCCAGCATTACTCCTTCGCGGTGGAGGCCTTTGTGGAGCTGCTGAAGCAGTATGGAGGAGAAGAATACGATTTCCGAATCCGTGAGACCCAGACCTATGAACTGATAGACGATGTGGCAAAACTCCGCAGCGAGGTGGGGGTGCTCTATCTCAACCAGTTCAATGAAACCATCCTGCGCAAGGTTCTGCGGGAAAACAACCTGAAGTTCCACCGGCTGTTTCTGGCAAAACCCCACATTTTTGTGGGTGCGGGAAATCCCCTGGCCAAAAAAAACCGTGTGTCCTTGGAGGACCTCGCCCCCTATCCCCGTCTCTCCTATGAGCAGGGAGAACACAACTCCTTCTATTATTCCGAGGAGATCCTGAGCACCTTGGAAAGCAAAAAAGACATCATGGTCTCCGACCGTGCCACCCTGTTCAACCTGCTGATTGGACTCAACGGATATACCATTTGCAGCGGGGTCATCAATGAGGAATTGAACGGGAAGAACATTGTGGCAATTCCTCTGGATGTGGACGATTATATGGAAATCGGCTACATCACCCACAGAAAAGTCGGCACAGGACGATTTGGGGATTTCTACATTGAGATCCTGAAAAAATATGCCTCGGCACAGGGCTAACGAACAACAGGCGGATTGCTATAGATTGAACCTATGGCAAACCGCCTGTTTTCTGTATTTTACAAGGGGACCGCTGCTCTGTATACTGGAAAAGGCAAAAAAATATATGGTACATACACAAACTCCAAGGAGGATTTCATATGAGCAATCTTCAAACACCCTTTCGTTATGATTATGTGGGAAGCTTTTTGCGCCCCTGGGAACTGAAAAAGGCCCGTGCAGACTATGAAGCTGGAACCATCTCTGCCAACCAGCTAACTGAGGTGGAGGACAAGTGCATCACCCAGCTGGTGGCTAAACAGAAGGCTGCTGGCTATCACGTCATCACAGACGGTGAATTCCGCCGGGCCACTTGGCATCTGGATTTCATGTGGGGATTTGAGGGCATCGGCCACAAGAAAACAGAGACGGGGCTGCCCTTCCACGATGAGGCCGCAAAAATCGATGACACTTATCTCACCGGCAAGCTGTCCGTAACCTCCCACCCCTTTGTGGAGCATTTTAAATTTGTAAAAGCCCTGGAGGACGCCAACACAGTGGCCAAGCAGACCATTCCGGCTCCCGCCCAATTCCTGGAGCAGCTGATCATGCCCATGAATCTGGAATCCACTCGGAAGTTCTATCCCACGGATGGAGAACTTATTGCCGATATCGTGGCCGGATACAAAAAGGTCATCGCAGATCTCTATGAGGCAGGCTGTCGGAACATTCAGTTTGACGACTGCACTTGGGGATGCTTTGTGGATCCGAAAGCCAATCTGTTCTTCGGAGCCGATGACGCTCAGCTGGAAGTCCTTCAGAAGGAGTTTTTGACCATCAACAATCTGGCCATTGAGGGCAAGCCTGAGGATCTGGTCATCAACACCCACATCTGCCGGGGCAATTTTCATTCCACCTGGGCCTGCACAGGGGCCTATGACAAGATTGCCCCCCTGGTCTTCGGTCAGGAGAATGTGGATGCTTATTACTTGGAATTTGACGATGAGCGCTCCGGCAACTTTGCGTCCCTCAAAGAAGTGACTGGGGAGAAAAAGGTCGTTCTGGGGCTGATCACCACAAAATCCCCCACACTGGAGGACAAGGAGGCTGTAATCGCCCGCATCCACGAGGCTGCCCAGTACATTCCCCTGGAGCGCCTGTATCTCAGCCCCCAGTGCGGATTTGCCTCTTGCGAAATCGGCAACAAGCTCACTGAGGCGGAGCAATGGGCAAAACTTGCCTTGGTCAAAGAAATCGCCCAAGAGGTCTGGGGTTAAAACATCCTTGAATTCCTAAAACAGCGGCTTCCCATGTGGTTCTATCTCATGGAAAGCCGCTGCTTTTTTGGGGAAGGATTCCTGGGTGGTTTGCAGAATCCTTGGTCCATCCATCTATACGATTGTCTGCTCCGCGTTCTGCAGCTGTTGGACCTCTTCGTGCTCCGCAATCTCCTCCTTGATAAACATCAAAAAGAATCCCACAAGCAGCAGCCCACAGGAAAACCAAATGGTTTTCCCGCCAAACACGGACACGAAATGACCGCCCAATCCTGCGCCAAGTCCAAACAGGAAGATGATTTTCCAATAGCACAGGGATTTTTTCAGCGTCTCCCGGTTGTGGGTGCGCATGTATGTAAACAGCGCTTCCATCCCGCTGCGCATATTTCCAATGCACATTGTGCTGGAAAAGGCGTAACCCGTCATTTTACGGAAGGCCTGCACCTGCATGGCGCAGGAGAAGGATACAACCGCATTTGCCAGCATATTGAGGTCTTCCGGCAGAAAGCCCACCGCAAACAGCAGCAGGATCTCACTGAACAAGACAATCTGACGCCAGTGGATCGCCTGCCACGTTTGAAAGGATTGCCGAATCCATTCCGCAATCGCCACACCCAGCACAAAAGAGAGCAGTGGAACAAGATAATGGAGCGCTGTTGGCCAGTTTCGTTCACAAATATTCTGACTCAACAGAACGATGTTTCCCGTCTGCGCATTGGCAAACACCTTGCCTCGGTAAACATAGGTATATGCGTCCTGCAGGCCGCCGGACAGCGACAGGAAAACCGCTGTCAAAAAAGACTCCGACATCTGTCCGTGGGAGTGATAGCTGCGTGCTTTCTTTCTGCGTGTTTTATGCTCTGGAAACATCCTGCAATTCCCTCTTTCCTCCGGCATCCCCAAGATCCTGCTGTGAAGCCCCATGGTCTCCCTCTGCGGAACAAACAAGGCTCTGCGGCAGTAGTTGCTCCATTTATTTACACATCCGGCCTCTGGGCCCCTGCCAGGTTTCTCATGTTCTCTCTACAGGCCAACACCAGGTGGTCTATCTTCTCCAGATGCTGAAGCATTCTATTCTCAAACTGGTGGATGGGGAGCAGCACGCCCAGCTCATCAAAGGACTTTCCCCTGCTTGTCTCCGTCTCCTGACCGTAGTATACCACTGCGGAAAACGCCACCTTCTGAATCTCCTGAAAGGTCGTCCAGACAACATCATAGGCCTGAGCTTCGGTAAAGTGCAGCTTTTTGGTGTCCGGCAGAGCGTACAGGATCAAGATTCCCCGCTTTTTCTGTTCTTTCCTTTCCGTAATCTCCATCCCTTCGGTGTAATATCTGGTGAGATCATACCCATCCGCCAAATACAATTTGGAACTGGGAACAGCCGAATGGGCTTGATATATTTCTAAAAACTTTTTGTATTCGTGTTTGGGAACCCCATCCTGTTTGCCTTCCAACAACATCCCAGATTCATCGGTAAGGAGGACGGGATTTTCCCCAGACTTTCCGTGAAAGCGTTTGGGAATCAGATAGGATTCCTTTAATAGATCAAACAGACTGCGATTGCACAGCTCCAGCAACAGAGCGCTGACATCCCCATTTTGATATGCGGTGAAAAGGACCTGGGCCAAATGATGGGGATCGGGATCAGCAGACCGGTTCTCATCCAGCAGATGGGTATAAAATGTTTCGCTGAGCCGCTCACAGGCCGCTTCGGAGGAAAGAATTCTGGAAAAAATATTCTCCCCTGCCTCTTCCCGTGGAAGTACCAATGACATCACATCATCCCCCAGCATCTTTTTTAGAAAAATACTTACTTACAGCGGGGAAGCGGTACGCTCCCCTCGAATCAATCCCCAGGGGTTCTCCTCCAAGGTGGCAATCCCTTCGCTGCACCCAGCTGCAAGTCCTGATGGCAAAAGGAGGATTTCTTCCTGATAAGCTCTCCCCCACTTGTTTTTCCACCTGTGATTCATTATACTAATCACATGGAAATTTGTAAAAAGCATTATTGATATGATAGATATTATAAAATAATATGGCAGGGGTATGGGAGATGGACGTTAACTTTGAATACTATAAAGTATTTTACTACGTGGCCAAATACAATAATTTCACGAAAGCTGCCAACGCTTTGGGCAGTGGCCAGCCAAATGTCACCCGTGCTATGAATTGCCTGGAACAGGAACTTCACTGCACTCTTTTTATTCGAACCAACCGAGGGGTTAAACTCACGCCGGAAGGAACTCGGCTATTTGAGCACGTTGCCCCGGCAATGTCCCAACTACAGGCAGCAGAGGCGGAACTGACAGCCAGTATGGGGTTGGAAAATGGCAGCATCTCCATTGGCGCCAGCGAAACAGCATTGAACATCTACCTGCTGGACAAGTTGAGGACCTTTCACATGGAACACCCCGGTATTCGGCTGAAACTCTATAATCACTCCACTCCACAGGCGATCCGTGCCATGAAAAACGGCGAAATTGACTTTGCGATTGTCTCCACACCCACCAATGGGGTTGCCCCTCTCAAAGAAATAAACGTTCAACCGTTCCATGACATTCTGGTGGGGGGAAAGACCTTTGCACCACTGAGCCGTCAGGAACTCCGCCTTGCCGAACTGCAGCATTATCCACTGATTTGCCTTGGACGGGAGACCATGACCTGGCAGTTCTATCACGATCTATTCCTAGCCCACGGCTTGGAGCTGAACCCTGACACCGAAGTGGCAACTGCGGATCAGATTTTGCCATTGGTGCAATCCGATCTTGGACTTGCTTTCCTCCCAGAACCCATGGCACAGGAGGCACTTCGTCAACAAAAAGTTGTCCAGATTCCGCTGCGGGAGCATATTCCTCAACGGCACATCTGCATGGTCTATGATCACCATCGCCCTCTCAGCCTTGCGGCTCAGCGGTTAAAGCAGGAACTCTTAGAAAGCCCCTCAGAATAATTGAGCCGGTACTCCCGCGCCAAATTCCAGAGGAACAGCGGGTCCGCTTTCGGGGAACTTTCGCCGGGGATAGAGGTCCGCACGTTTCCAGGTTGGCCGCGCAGAAAGTTCATCCCACGAAAAAAGGCTTGAAACACTTCAGTTTCAAGCCTTTTCCTGGTGGTGGAGATGGTGGCGGGGGAATACAGGTTTCCCATCAGCGGCACAGTCACAAAAAGCTTCCCACTTTGGAGCGCCAGAATGAGGCCGTCCACTTCTTCCAAGTGGAATGTGGACAGACCCGTGGCGGCAAGCCGCCTTGCCTACAGACCAGAAACCACTTGGCAAGTTTCCTGCATTGAAAAAGGGAAGCACCGGATTCACAGCCGGTGCTTCCCTTTTCATTCAAGAAGAGATGGGTTGTCTGTCAGCAAGCGAGAAACTGGGCTCTTACAGAGAAACTCTCACTCCATGTTTGATCAAATGCAGAGGTTCCTTGTTCATGACAGATATGTCCGCCACGGGATCGCCGTCCACCACGATGAGGTCTGCCAGTTTTCCCACTTTGATGCTGCCCTTGCGATTCTCCTGGTTGACAATTTTCGCGCTGTTGATGGTGGCCTGCTTCAAAAGCTCCACATTGCCTAAGCCCATAAGTTCTCTTGCGATGAACTCTCGGCCGGGCATTTCCAGAAGCTCCTCCATGGATTGGTCCGTACCCCAGCCCACCAGCACACCGGCCTCGCTGGCCTTCTTGATGCCGTCCATGGAGGCCGCGAAAGCAGCATGGCACTGCACAGAGAGCTCGTTATCCTTATCCCGCTCGTAATCGAAGTGGATATACCGTTCATAGGAACAGGCGAAGGTGGGCACCAGAACGCTTTGACGCTCTTGATGCAGGATCATATCAATACACTCTTCGTCGATATAGGTCGCGTGCTCGATGGTGTACACATTGTTGCGGATGCACTGCTTGATCCCCTCCAGCCCGTGGCAATGGGCCGCCACATACGTGCCGCAGAAAGCCGCGGCATCACTGACCGCCCGCAGCTCCTCCGGCGTGGCGATCAGCTCCCCGGGTTCTCCTCCCGGGTTTGCAACGGACCCCGTAGCCATATACTTGATGAAATCCGCGCCGTGGCACAGATCCCTCCGCACAGCGTGCATCAGGTCCCGAGGGTCGTCAACTTCTTCATAGAGGTTGCTGAAGGTCCCGTTTCCCTTTGCCGTCGGCGTGAGGATCAGGCCGCAGCTGATCACATCCGGACCACAGACCACTCCGTCCCGGATGGCATCACGGACGGCGATATTAACATAGCTGGGACTCCCACAATCACGGACAGTGGTATACCCGTATTTCAGATAGTTTTTCCCAAAGCGGATGCAGTCTATCAGCGATGCATTGCTGCTCTTCATCAAAAGGCCATTGAAGTCGGCATCGGTAAACATCAGGTGAGCATGCAGGTCGAACAGGCCCGGCAGAAGGGTTTTTCCGGCTGCGTCAATCACATCGTCTTCGTCTGTCAGCGTGCCGCAGGGCCCGATCTCCACGATCTCGTCGCCTTTTACCAGCACGTCCGCCATTGTCCCATGGTATTCCTCGGTCAGTTCAGGGACCAACCGGCAATTCTTCAGAAGCATGATGCTTTCCTCCCTTGGCTCACTTCCCAGCCTTGATAAAGCTGCGGATATCTTCGCTGACTTCCCCCGCCGAGGTGCCTCCCACATAGGTGGCATGCCCAGTCTCATATACCCGGAACATCACCCGGTCCTTCGGCAAGGGGTAGCGCCCCAAAAAGTAGGTTACGAAATCGAAGGTGGACTGGAGGTCATAATATCCTGCCACAAAGAAAATCCGCAGTTTGTCGCTGCGTTCCATAAGCTCTCCCGGCAAGGTGATCGTATCCTTTTTCAGGGTGTCGTATCCCCATTCCGTGGCAATCTGCAGCATGCTGAACTCCGCCTCACGGTTTTCCGGCTCCGCAAGCTCGTCTCTTGTGTACTGCGCAAGGGCCTGGTTGATTGGACCGTCCACCATGGCCACAAAGGGTTCGCTGGAGAAAGCTTCGTTCCACTCCTCCTCAGTCATCTCCCCCTGCAGCGGACGCATCACCCTGGAGTCGTAAGCGCTGATTAGCTGCCCGGGCATCATCTTCGTGAGATAGGTCATCTCGTCAAATCTCAGGCCGCCGTCCCGCAGAAGCTCCTTGTCCAGCCCGGTGTAGTGATGCAGCTTCTCCAGCGTCTGCTCCATTTCCTCAGCAGGCAGGCGGCTGCCCAGTAACAGGGCATGAGCATATTCACCGTAGGCAAAGTCCATTGCCTCCTGGACAAACTGGACCAGGGGCTTTTCGTCCCGATGCAGGTGAAACCAACAGCAAGCCGCGTTGGCACCCAGTCTTCGGACGTTGGGTTCCACCAGCATGGTGGTCGGAGAGCCCACGTTGAAGGAGGTGCCTATGCTGACAATGCCCGCCAAGTTCGCCTGATCCATCAAAAGATCCGCCACGGCAAGATTGCGGATCGTACCGTAGCTCTCCCCTAACAGATAGACCGGCGCATGCTCCCGGCCATACTTTTTCAGCCAAGCCAGGATGAATTCCACAATGGCCTCGGCATCCCCAGCTGTGGAGAAATACTTTTTCCCCGCCTCCTTGGTCACAAAGGTGTACTGAGTCCCCGGGGGATTGATCATGACCAGGTCACAGCAGTCCAACAGGAAATTCTGGTTTTCCCCATATTCGGCAGCATGGTTCTCCTTGCCCGGATGATGGGGAAAGGTCACCTGCTTGGGCCCCAACAGCCCCATGTGCACCCAGCTGCTGCTTGCACCGGGGCCCCCGTTATAGCAGAACATGACCGGCTTGCCGGGATCATTGGATGGCTGCGCAATGTAGGAATAGCTGTAAATTGAGGCCTCCGGCTGATCGTCATTCTGGTAAAACACGTAGTCCTCAACCACTGTTTTGAAGGTTATACCGGACTGGGTGTGGAGGCACTCTTTTTCAAATGCAAAGGGTTGAAAAGTACTCATACTCGTTCTCCTGACTGTAATCCCGTGGTTTTGTCATTTGCCTGCGCAGATAAATTCACGAAGGTCCTGCCCAAAGGCCAAGGCATTTTCCCTGCCCATGTAGATCAGATGCCCTGACTCGTAGTTCTTCACCGTCACCCGGGCTGCGTCCAGCTTGCCACTGTTGACTATGGCGCGGATATCGGTAAACAAGGTGCACAGATCATAGTAGCCGCTGCCCACGAACACGCGGAAGTTCGGATCCCTGCGCATGGCCTGAACCAGGCACTGCAGGGGCGTCCTTGTAACGTCAAACTTGAAACGGCCATTCACGTCAAAGTTGATCTGGTCGTAACGCTCCCCAGCGGGGATGCCCAGCTCTTCGCGCTTTTCGCTGTTCATCAGCGCAGTAAACGCGGGCATGTACATCCCCATGGCAGCGTCATCCGCCACCGGATCCAGCAGGCCGGCATCAGCGCTCAGGGGCATGGTGTAGCGGCTGTCATAAATGCCCACCGCTTTGCCTTCCTTGGCACAGCACAGCTTCTCGAAGTCCTTCACCGTCACCCGAAGATTCCGTTTCAACAGCTCCTCCGGATCCATCCCGGTGAAATAGGCCAGCCGCTCCGCCACATGTGCCCGTTTTTCCGGAGAGAGTGCCTGCCCCATATACAACGCCGGCAGATATTCCTGGGCAGAGAACTGATATGCCTCCTCCACGAAATCGCGGTTCAGCGTGCCGTCTTTGCTCAAATGGTGGTACCAATGCGCTGCAGCATAGGCGGGCAGGCCCACAACCGACTCCTCCGGGAGAGTTTCATCCCTGTAAAGTGCACTGCGCACGTTCCAGCCAGTATTTCCGATGGTGATGGTCCCGGCTACCGGGATTGCAACATCACGCAAGCCGCCATAGGTGGGGCCTCCCATCAGGTTGCCAACCACCTCCGGCGCCCGGATGCCGCCGTAGCTCTCCCCCATGATGTACACGGGAGAATGAAACCTGTCATAGCGAAGCAGCCATGCCTCTATCAACAGGGCCACCGCCGCCGCGTCGCCCTCCACGGAAAGGTATTTTCCTGCGGCTTCCTCATCCAGCAAGCGGGCATAGCCCGTCCCCGGCGGGTCAATCATGACAATGTCGCACACGTCCAAGGGGCTTGCGTCATTGGGGATCAGCTCCGGAAACTTCCCGGGCCGCTGCTCCCGGGGATCGGGAAAGTCAATCCTCGTGGGCCCCAGGATGCCCAGATGCAGCTGAGAGCAAGAGGCACCGGGACCGCCGTTAAATGCAAACAAAACCGGGCGCTTTTTTTCTGCGGTGTCCGTGCGAATATAGCTGTATGTAAAGAAGGACACTTCCTCATTTCCGGCAGAGTCCGTGAGGATCCAATCCTGGGACACCGACTGATAGCGAATTTCAGCGCCGTTGATCTGCACTTGCCTTTCCACGACGAATTCTTTGCCAGAGTGTTTCTTGATCTGCATAGCCGCTCTCCTTTTCGTTACTTCCCGTCTCAGCTACTGCCGGAGACATCAATTGTTCGTATCTTCTATAGTATGACCCTGAGCAGCCGCCGCGTCAATGGCTTTATAGGCCTGGATCTGCTTGTCAAACTTGATGAGCAGCAGCCCCAGCAAACCGGAAATCACAAAGGACACTGCGGGCAACAAGGTATTTTCATAGAAGAACAGGTTGAGCACACTCTTCTCCTGGACCGCTGCACCGGAAACAAAGGGCACCATACCCAACAGCCATCCAGCGAGGGGGGTGGCCAAGGCCATGCCGACTTTGTAGGACACAGAGTAGCCGGACACCAACAGCGCCTCGGGCGCAGGCTTTCCGGTTTTGTGCTCCATGTAGATGTAGCTGTCATAAACAACCAGCATCACGACACAGGAAGCCAGCGTCTGGCCGAAACTGCCAATAAAGTACCCGATGTAAATGATCCAGATATTTGCATCAGCCGTCACAAACCGGAACAGGTACGCCACAGCCGCAATTAAAGAGCCAAAGAAAACCAGCTTGGCATTGCCGAACTTCTTCACCAAGCTGCCCATGAGAGGATACACCAACACAGCGCCCACAATACCGATAAAATTCATAACGGAATAGATATTGATATCCCCGAGATTGTACTGGGCATAATAGAGCCCGGTGGAGCCGGACACGGATGCGGCGATCATGGTGCAGAAATACGACAGAAGAACCACCAGCCAAGGCCAGTTGGTCAAGACCTCGGAGGTCTTGATCTTCTCCTTGACCTCCGGCGCGGCATTGTGAGTCACTGCCGGGGCGCTCTCCATGGGCTCATACCCCTTGGTGCAGAAATAAACAATCAGATAGTTGATCGCATAAACCACACCGCAGACGATTCCAAATATGGCAAAACCTCTCCTCATATCGCCGTTGCCGGCCAGCTGCACAAAGGGGACGCCAAAGGAGCTGACAATGAGGTTGGCTGCAAGGCCAAAATAGCCGCGATACCCGTTGATGGACGCGCGCTCCGCAGGATCGGTGGTGATGCGGCTCATCAGGGTGTTCTGGGGAATCATCAGCGCTGTGCTGGCCATGCCCTGGAGCGTATAGGTGATGGCAACCCAAACGATCTTGCCGGTGACGCTCAGCTCCGGCATTATGAAATTCAGCGCCAGGACTACGCCCCCGGGTACGGACATGTACTTGAGCCACATGCGGCATTTGCCCTCTTTAGACTTTGTGCGGTCCACAAGGGCTCCCATCATGGGGTCGTTGATAAAGTCCCAGATTTTGGCTATCAGGATGATCATTGCCACAACCTTGGGATCCATGCCGATGATATCGGTGTAGAAATACAGGGAAAAGGCGGCGGTCATAACCACCAGCAGGGTCTTTGCAAAGTCTCCAGATGCAAAGAGCCATTTCACATTCATGGGCAATTTCTTGTGCACTGAGTTTTCCATTTCCATTCTCCTTCTGCCAGGCAAAGCGTATACCCGCTTGTCAGCTTGCAATTGTGTTGTGTACGATCATCTTTCCTCTCTTCCAAACAGCAGCCGGCGGATGATACATAACCTCCATGTTTTCGTCCGGATGTCCGTCCACCAGCACCAAGTCAGCGTCAAGCCCCGCCTTGATGCATCCGATCCTGTGGGATCTGCCGGCGATTTCTGCGTTGTAAATGGTTGCTTCCTTGAGCACTTCCAGCGGCGACAAGCCTGCCTCCTCCACTCGGAAGCGGAATTCCACTCCCTGCTCATACTGAGGCCCGCCGGGAGCACTGTCGGTCCCAAAGCCGATCATGGCGCCGGCCCTGTACGCCCGCTGAATAGCCCGGCACATATTCTCCCTCATGGGGGTCAATCGTTCCAACCAGAACTTCCGCTGCTCAGGGTCGGTCTGGCTGACATAGGTGGCCGCCAAGGTGGGAACCAGGTAACACCCATCGGTTGCCATCAGCAGCTCTGTGGTCTCGTCGCTGATATAGGTGGCATGCTCAATGGTCCTGACGCCGCATTGGATGCACTCCCGCACAGCTTTGTCCGCGTGGCAGTGCGCTGCCACATACAGGCCGTTGCTTTTGGCCGTATCCACCGCCGCTTGGATTTCCCCCCGGGTCATGACCGGGTTCAGCGGCACACCTGAGGGATTGTAGGCGGAACCAGAGGCGTAGATCTTGATGAAGTCCGCCCCATAGGCGGCCTCTTTTCGCGCGCCAATGGTGAATCCCAGCTCACCGTCCACCAGGTATCCCTCTTTTTCCGTGGCACTATTGGCCAAGGTATTGCCACAAGAGATGATGGTGGGGCCTTCGCACAGGCCTTTTTCGATCATGTTCCTCACATAGGTCGCCACTCGGTCATAGCTGCCGCAATCACGGATCGTTGTAAAGCCGTATTTCAGAAAGCGTCCGGCCTGTTCCGCCGCGTCAATCAGCAGCTGCATGGGCTCGCCTTTGGTGGTTTCCCCTACACCGCTCAGCAAGGTGATATGGGTATGCAGATCTATCAAACCCGGAAGGAGCGTTTTTCCTCCGGCGTCAAATAGCTCTTCCCCCTCAACCGGCTGCAGCTCCTGGGCCGACACTTCCACGATCTTCCCGTTTTCCACCCGGACACAGCCGCTGCTGGCTGCACAGCCGTCGGACAGGTCTGCCAGCAGCCTGACATTTTTTAGTAGCATATCGCACCTCCCGGCCTATTGCCGATGGGAATTCTCAGTCCTTGACCTTGACGATCATCTCAACTTCCAGCGGAATCTTAAAGGGAAGCACATTGGTGCCAACCGCCGTTCTGGCATGCCGACCCTTCTCTCCCAGCACCTCCACCAACAGGTCGGAGGTGCCATTGATGACCTTGGGCTGCTCATAAAAGTCGATTGTGCTGCTGACGAATCCCTGCAATTTGACGATCTGCTCCAGCTTGTCCCAATCGCCGCAGAGTTCGCGCTTGAGGACGGCCAACAGGTTGATCCCGGCAAGGCGGGCTGCCTGATACCCCTCTTCAGTGGTCAGATTCTCCCCCAGCCTGCCGCACACAGCGGGCTTTCCGTCCTGAAAGGGCCCCGCGCCGGAAAAGAACCACAGGTTTCCAGCCTTCTGAACACTGACATAATTGGCCATGGGCTCCGGACCTGCGTCCAACTTGATTCCCAGTTCCTCCAGCTTCTTTTCAATCTCATGCATAACGGTTACCGTCCTTTCCTTTCTGAGTCATTCTTATTTCTTCTTGTTGTCAATGACAGCAAAAAATCTGTCGATGTCCTCTTGGTTATTATAGTAATGCAGACCCACCCGGATCTCCCGCCGGCCTGCTCCATCGGCGTCCCCCACATGGGCAAAAACCTTAGCCGCCTGAAAATCGGCGTCTGAAACGCGCACCTGGGGCTCCAGGCGGATGGAAATAATCTGGCTGCAATTTTCTCTGGGAAATTCATAGCTCAGCTCCACGCCGTCAGTTTCCTCTGCCCGCTGCCGGAAGTAATCTGCCAGCTCCATGACGTAGTTCTCAATATTCTCCTGTCCCAGAGCCACCGCCTGAGCTGCCACCAGCCCCAAGCCGTAGATGCCGTCCGTGCTTTGATGGCCTATCTCATAGCGGCCTGCATCGCTGCGGAGGTCGATGTGCTTTTTGGCGGTGTTGAACCGATCCGTGTCGGACATCCACCCCACACCCCAATGCTTGACCACGGCCCGGACTTTTGGGGCAACATAGGCATATCCCGTTCCGCAGAAATTCATCATCCATTTGTAGTCGTTGCCAACCAGAAAATCAATATTTCCACGGGTTACGTCCACATTCAGGACGCCCAGTGCCTGCACAGCATCCACCGCCAGCAGCACACCGTGGGCGCTGCACCATGCGCCCAGCTTGTCAATGTCGATCCTGTAGCCAGTGGTGCTCTCCACCAGGTTCACCGAGACAACACGGGTGTGCTCATCACATTCTGCAAGGAGCATCTCGGGGGTTACAGCCCCCTTTTCCGAGCCTACAAAGCGCACCTCCAGACCCTCGGACTGGCGCTTCTGCCACGCATACCGTCCGCCAATCCAACCGTCCCCCACCGTCACAATGTTGTCACCTGGAGCGTAATCAATGCCTTCCGTAATCATTGTGAACATCTGGGTGGAGCTTTGACCGAAGGCGATGTCCTCGGGATTTGCATGGATCATGTCGGCCATGGCTTTCTTGGAACGCTGCATCATCTCCAATGTGGAGACATCGCCATCTGCATAGTGCCATACGGAGTCACCTCCGCGATAATAGCGACCATCCATATACCGGCGCACGCCGTCGTAAACAAAGTCCGGGATCAAACCTGTGCTGGCCGTTTCAAAATATGCCCATTCTTTCAGCACCGGAAAGTGAGCTCTGCACGCTGCAATTGTTTTACTGCAATTTGACATAGTATTCCTTACCTTTATTTGATCTTGTCAATGCAAGAACTTACCGCCGGCTTATGTATGCATCCATTTTGGCCGGCTGCTAAACATATCACTGATATCTTTAGCTAGTGTAATAATACCAGTGATAACATCAGATTGTCAATGCTCTTTTGGTGAGAAAAGGCAAATAACTGCCCCTTTTTGCCGGAATCCGGCCAAGGGACAGTTATTTTGGTCAATACTATTCACTTATTTTTATACAGTGTGCCGAACCACTTTTGGCCCCACTCCTACCTTCCCTCACGAGAAGCAAATATCTTCAATCAAGCACTGCACGGCAAGTTCCGTATCCCTGGCCAGCATGGCATCGACTATGTGGTCGAAATTCTCGGCATCGGGCTCCCCTGTTATGTTGTAGACAGAGGCCTTGATCAGCAGCGGATAGAGCGCCTCTTCCAGGAAATTGTTTCCAGCCAGTTTGGCTATGCCCATATGAAATTTCGTGTTGACGGTTTCACCGGGACGGTATTGCAGCTCTTTTTTCTCCCGGTAAAAGCGAAGAGCTTTCAGCTCGTCATCTGTGGCGGACACGATCGCTTTGCGCACTGCCAAGGCTTCCAGAACGCGGCGCACCTCTTGGATCTTGTTCATCTCCTCGGTGGTATAGACGTTGATCATGTACCCCCGCTTGGGATAGCTCACCAGAAACCCTTCGCTGGCCAGGATGTGCATGGCTTCCTTCACAGGAGCTTTACTCACACCGTACTGGGCAGCGATCTGGGCCTCGCTGATAAAATCCCGGGGCGTGTATACCCCTGTGACTATATTTTTCAGGATCGCGTCATAAATGGTATCGGATATCTTTTCCTTCATCAGAATCCCTCCGACCGTTCTCCGTGTATTTAATCCGATTATAACATGTCGCATTTCATAAGGCAAGTGATATCATCAGTGAATATAACCAGTTAGGAAAATTTCACAAAGGGCTTGACGAACTAATGTTATCAGAGATATGATCAGTTTACCGGTGATGGAGACGCTCTGCGTCCAACCACCAGGAGAGTATCCACCAATTATCGGAACAGAAGGCCATGCAGGCCTGACCATCCACCCAACATTGTGGGATTCAAGGGGGAGAACCATGAAATTCGATCCATCACACTATTACTCGTACAACGAAATCCAGGATTACCTGAAATTTTGGAAAGAGGAATACCCTGAAATCGTTACTTTGGGGAGCATAGGAACCTCCTATGAGGGCAGAGAGATTCCGCTTATTTCCCTCACCATGGGGAGCGGTAAGAAACCCGCTGTGCTCCTTACAGGAAATATCCACAGCGCCGAATTGATGTCTTCCTGCGCGGTACTGTATGCGATCCACGGGTTGCTTCAAGGCAGCAAAGCGGATAAGCAGATTCAGACACTCCTGACCGATAAGATTGTGTACTGCATCCCCAGGATCAATGTGGATGCAGCCGAAAGAGACCTCTTCACGGACGAGTTCTACCGAGGCTCAACCATGCCTTTCCACGAGGAAGAGGACGGAGTAAAACGAGCGGACGTTGATGGAGATGGAGCAGTCAGGTACATGAGAAGGCCCAATCCCCAAGGCAGCTTTTACGCCAGCAAGCTTGACAATAATGTCCTGTTCCGGATCTGGCCGGGGATGCCGGTCCCCGAGGGCGCCACGTTGTACGACATGATTCCCGAAGGATTTTATCAGGGCAGTTCCGAACCCAGTTTTACCGAGGCCAGGTGCCAGTGCGACATCGACCCCAACCGTTCCTTCCCCTTTGAGTGGAAAAAGGATTCTATGGGGTACACGCTACGCCCGTCAGCCGGAGATTATCCACTGATGGATTGCGAGACCAGAGCGTTGGCACAATTTGTTCTTGCCCACCCGGAGATTGTCATGGTGGTTGATACCCACACCAATATGGGCGCACACCTGACGCCTATGGAATTTTGCAAGCATCTGGAGTCCAATCAGGAGGACACCCAGCTGATGTATGCCCTGGGTGATGAATTGACCCAGGACAGCGGGTATCAGGTGCGCGACATATTCCCCGTTGAGGCTGTTTGCCCGGCGCCGGGTTCCTTTACAACTTGGCTGTATTATGATCTGGGAATCCCAGCGTGGTGTTCCGAAATCGGTTCGCTCAAACAGCTGTATACCAACAGAGAGGAACAGGCAAAAGCCAAGAAAACCATGATGTGGATGAACGAGCTTTCAAGCGAAGAGGAAGTGGTAAAGCACCATCAGCAGCTTGTCAAATGGGACAAGGAGCACAACCAAGACAGGTTGTTTCTGGAGTGGCATCCGTACGATCACCCCCAGTTTGGGCCCATCGAAATCGGAGGGTGGAGCAGATCTAACGAAACGAACCCCATCTGGAATCTGCCGGAAGAGTATGTGGAAAATGAATCCCGCCTGCAGTATCAATTCTATCTGGGTAACATGACAGCAGCCGCCAACATCAAGCTGCAATCCTTCGCTGTTGACGGTAGCAATGCAGCTGCTGTGCTTGCAAACATTGGCCGTTTCCCCTCCACCAAATCCTTCCACGCCCACGAAAAGGGCACATGCGGCACCGGTGTGGTCCGGATCTTTGGAATCTCCTCAAAAGGAAAGGAACTGCTGCTCAGTGAGCGGCTTCCTGTCATAAAAGGAAATGAGACAGTAAGGCTGAGCTGGACTTTGCCGCAAACCGGCTATGACAAGTATGAAATCAAAATAGAAGGCGAAACTGCCGGCGTACAGTCCCTTAGCTGGCAGCAAAAGGTATAAACGAGATAAAACAGGAGGCGGCAAATGACAACACCCGCGATTTATAACACGGAAGTCTTTCAAAAGATGAGCTTTCACAGCCAACATCCATTTGAACACGAAACCGGAACCTTTGTCATGGAGAGCTTTGTTGAGGACCATGTTTTCTACGATGAGAGCGGCCGAGAAGAAGCTGTCATCAATACGATTGCCTATACAAGGCCCTCTGATGAACCCAGGCCAGTTATGTTCCTGTGGAACGGTGGCCCCGGAAGCGCAACCTCAACCCTCAATCTGGAATGCTTTGGACCTTATCAGATGAAGAAAGACGGCGACGGCATGACGGCATCCAACGAGTTGGTGGAAGATCCAAACTGCTTGCTGGACATTTGCGATCTTGTCTTTGTCGACCCTGTGGGAGTGGGCTTTTCAAGACTTCTGAACAGCGAGAAACAGGAAACCTACTATTCGCTGGACGGAGACGCCCGGAGCAACGCCTATGCGGTCCTGGACTGGATCAGGACGCACCGCCGCTGGGACAGTCCTATTTACCTCCTGGGGGAAAGCTACGGTACGGTTCGGGTCAGCAGGATGCTCGAGGAGTTCGGCAGGAACCCCATGGTTGGAAACAAAATGATGCTCGGCCTGAAGATCGCTGGCATCATTCTCGTAGGCGTTGCCCTCTCTGTTGATGAGAAGGGCAGCATCTATGACCCAAAACTGGACCTGCTCACAAGCGCATTGCCCACCATGGCGGCTGTGAATTGGTACCACAACCACAAGGAGTTTGAGACTCCCATCCGTGAAGAGGACTTCGTGGAAAACGCTTGGCAGTTCGTGGCCAAAGAGCTCTGCCCTGCCCTGTTCCAAGGCGATGAGTGCCCTGACAGCGATATTCAGCGGCTGGCGGAAAAACTCAGTGAAATCACGGGCATGGACGCCTCTTACTTTGTGAAGACAAGGCTCACGCTCCGGGATGTGGAGGATTTCATGACACAGGTGGCTGCAGCCCAGGGGAACCGCGTTGACATCTACGACGGCAGGGTTACCCAGCCCCTTTCCAAGGCGTATAACCCAGTGGGGGACAGCAACATCCCCCTCCTTTTGATGAACGGCAAGCTCGCCGAAAAATTGTCGCTGGATCCTGCCAGACTGTACTTTACTGGAAATATCAACGTAAATGACGCCTGGAGCTACAAGTCCGCGGACGGCATCGGCAACATGGATTGCCTCAAGCACGCCATGGACCGCATGCCGGAGATGAAGGTATTTGTCGCCTCCGGCCGATATGACTTGTGTACCCTGCTTGGAAATACAAGATACCTCTTCAGCCATGCCGGGCTGCCGCGTCAAAACCTAACCCTGCGAGAGTATGAAGGAGGTCACGGGGTGTACTCCAGCACAGAGGGCAAGCGGAAATTCCTTGCCGATATCCGCGCCATGCTATGCACCGGCTGCGGCCAGCAGTAACCTTCCCGCAAACCTGCCTGACAGGATTGCCGATCACCCCATAGAGGTTGGGGGACGCAGTGACCTTCCGTTTCTTGCATCCCCCGACAGTGCCGCCAAACCCATTTTGGCCTACAAAAGCCGCAGTCAAGGTTCTTGCCATGACCGCGGCTTTTGTACATTCTATTCTCCAACAATCGGATATCTTGTTTTACTCAGAGCGTTCCGAGAAATTGTAAAAGAAAAAATCCGTTTCCTTTTGGAAACGGATTTTTGGTGGAGATAAGCGGGATCGAACCGCTGACCTCTTGAATGCCATTCAAGCGCTCTCCCAGCTGAGCTATACCCCCATATTCACTTGTCCGTCCGGCGTTTTTGTTTCTCTCGCCTGGCGCTTGATTATAATACCACAGGTCTCTGGAAATTGCAACCCCTTTTTTCAAATTTCTTCGAATTTTTTTCGCGGACTCTTTTTACGCACCAAGTTGCCCCTTTGTGGATAGTATGGAACAGGCCCGCCCGGAATTGCCTCCGGGTGATTAAACCGGCCAAAGTGAGGCAAAACTAGAGACAAATAACTTCATCGGAGTGTGAAAACCGTGATCGTACACAGAGGAGAAATCTATTACGCGGATTTAAGTCCTGTGGTGGGCTCAGAACAAGGCGGCGTTCGGCCTGTACTCATTGTGCAGAACGATGTGGGCAACAAGTTCAGCCCCACCGTCATCGCCGCTGCTATCACCAGCCAAAAGGATAAGGCCAACCTCCCCACCCATATCGCCGTGGACGCCAAAGGCTCCGGACTTATCAAGGACTCCATCGTCCTTCTGGAACAAGTCCGCACCCTGGACAAGCACCGCCTGCGGGAGAAAATGGGCCGCTTGGACCCGGATTCCATGGGCCGGGTGGATCAGGCCCTTTCCATCAGCTTCGGTCTGCGCCCTACATAAGGGCGCAAAATGCGCCGCTGGAGTCTCTTCCAGCGGCGCTTCTGTTTCTACAGGCGGTCTATCAGCTGCCTTGCCATGGCCTCCAGCTCTGGCTGGTCGTTCTCCACACGCCCCTCCAGCACGGCTTCCAACAGCTGGTGCAGCAGTTTCCCCATCTCCGGGCCAGGCACCATCCCCATGGCTTTCAAATCCTCCCCAGAGAACGCCAAATCCCCCAGTGTCAGACACTCGCCGCGGGCCAGGATCTCTCGGGCCAGGGCACGGCTCTGCTCCAGATCCGGCAGGCGGCTTTGGAAGATCCCCGGGGCTTTGGCGGACATGTCCGCCTCCTGCAGCTGGAACAGCCGTGTGACAAACTCCTCCCCATACTGCCCCAGAAGCTTCTTCAGCCGCTTGGCACTCATGGGTATGGGGTCCTCGTGGTGGTCCACCAAGGCTGAGATCCACTCCTGCTCCCGTTTGGAAAACCGCAGCCGCTCCAGCAGCTCGCGGGCAATTCTGCCGCTCTCCGGCGGGTGGCCATAAAAGTGGGCCCGGCCATCTGGGGAGATCGTCTTTTTGGCCGGTTTCCCGGAATCGTGGAGGAGCACCGCCCAGCTCAAATCCGTCAACCTCGGTCCGTGAGCCAGTGCGTGCAGAGTGTGCTCCCAGACGTCATAGCAGTGGAAGGGCGTCTCCTGAAGACACCCCTTCATGGGAGCCAATTCCGGGAGCACGGTGAACACCACCTCATCGTAGGCCCGCAGCACGGAGGATGCATTCTCCCCTGTGAGCAGCTTTGTCAGCTCTTCCCGGACCCGCTCTTGGGAGAGGTGATGGAGCAGCTCCCGTGTCTCCCAAAGAGCTGCCCCAGTGGAGGGCTCTATGGCAAATCCCAGTTGGGAGGAAAACCGCAGACAGCGGAGGATCCGCAGAGCATCCTCGGAAAAGCGCGTGGCAGGATCCCCCACGCACCGCAGCCGCTTTGCCTCCAGGTCCTCCCGTCCGTGGAACAGGTCCACCAGGCCCCGGTCTGGATGCCAAGCCATGGCGTTGACGGTGAAATCCCGGCGGGACAGGTCATCTGCCAGCTCTCGGGAAAAGCCAACGGAATCCGGGTGGCGGCCGTCGGTATAGGCACCGTCCCGACGGAAGGTGGTGATCTCCACCGGGTGCCCCTCCCCTGTCACCAGGGCCACGGTTCCATGAGCTGCTCCCACCTGAATCAGGCGCTCTCCCGCAAAGCAGGCTGCGGTCTCCTCCGGCCGGGCACTGGTGGTGACGTCCCAATCCGTGGGCTCCTTCCCCAGAAGGGAATCCCGGACGCAACCCCCCACGCACCAGGCCTGATAGCCCGCCGATTCCAGGCGGGCAATGGCTTCCCTCACCGCTTTTGGCGGATGGGCGGAAAAACTCCCTGACATAGCGGGCCTCCTCTCTTGTTACTGGCTCCCAGTATACCACAAACGCCCTTTTCTGAAAAGACCTCGCGTTGACAGCGGCCGGGAAACATGGTAAGATACAAAACCGGAAGGAATCAGAAATTCAATTCAGAACGAGGAGAGATCAACTATGGCATTGCTGGAGCAGTGGCGGCAGTACGCCGAAGAACAGCAGAACGGCCCCCAGGGCACCCAGTTTTGGAAGGACTACCTGCAGCGGGAGAAAGAGGTCTATCAGCGGATCCTGGAGAGCAAGCCCCGGAAAAACACCGTCAAGGGCTATGCGGATAAATACGGCGTGGATCTGATGACCATGGTGGCATTTTTGGACGGTATCAACGACAGCCTGAAGGAGAAAAATCCCCTGGAGACCATGGAGGAAGACACTGAGGTCAACCTGAACTATGACAAGGAGCTGCTGTACAAAAACATGGTGGAAGCCAAAGCCCAGTGGCTCTATGAGCTGCCCCAGTGGGACAAGCTGATCCCCCAGGAGCGCCGCAAGGAGCTCTACAAAGAACAGAAGCTCTCCAAGACCGTGGTCAAGGGACCCAAGGTGGGCAGAAACGATCCCTGCCCCTGCGGCAGCGGAAAAAAATATAAAAAGTGCTGCGGCCGGGATCTGTAAGCTCCAGGCTATATGGGCGGGCGCTGAGTATCGCTAAGAGTCCAGGAAGCCCTGCCCTTTCTTGATTAAGATTGTAAAAAACGCAAAGACTACCTTTGGAAGATATTTCGGAGGTGGTCTTTTTCTATGCAGGGAAAAGTGGAGATCTGCGGCGTGAACACGTCGCGTCTGAAAGTGCTCAAAAGCGATGAGATGAAAGAGCTGCTGGTAAAGAGCCACAACGGGGACAAATCCGCCCGGGACGCTTTGATCTACGGAAATCTGCGCCTGGTACTCAGCGTGATCCAGCGCTTCGGCAACCGGGGAGAAAGCCCCGACGATCTGTTCCAGGTGGGATGTATTGGGCTGATCAAGGCCATCGACCACTTTGATGTCAGCCAGGGTGTGCAATTCTCCACCTACGGCGTACCTATGATCATCGGCGAGGTGCGGCGATTTCTCCGGGACAACAACTCCGTGCGGGTCAGCCGCTCCCTTCGGGACACAGCCTACAAGGCCATCCAATGCCGGGAACGGCTGACCGCCCAGAAGGACCGGGAACCCACTGTGGAAGAGATCGCTGAGGAACTCTCCATGAAGCGGGAGGATGTGGTGCTGGCGCTGGAGGCCATTGTGGAGCCCGTCTCCCTTTACGAGCCCGTCTTCTCCGACGGAGGCGACACCATCTATATCATGGACCAGGTGGGAGACCCCTCCGGCGATGGGGACTGGCTGGAGGAGATCGCCGTGAAACAGGCCATCCAGAACCTCTCCTCCAGGGAGAAGAAAATCCTCTCCCTGCGCTTTCTGGAGGGCAAAACTCAGATGGAGGTGGCTGGACGTATCGGCATATCCCAGGCCCAAGTATCCCGTCTGGAAAAGGGTGCCCTGAACAAGATCAAACGGGAACTCCGCTGAAAAAAGGCCTCCTGAGCAGTAAGCTCAGGAGGCCTTTTTGTATTCTTATTTTGGGTCCCTGCCTGGGGGATTCTCCAGGAGGGAGCTCACTTTTTCTCCTTTTGTTCCAAGAACTCCCGGACTTCCTCCTCCGTGGCCAGGCTCATGGCCTCCTGGGTGACAGCGTTGGCCTCTTCCATGGTCCACAGAGAGAGGGTCTTGCGCAGGGGCAGCAGCGCTACCGGCGCCACACTGAAGTTCTTCAGTCCAAAGGACAGCAGCACCGGCGCCAGGGCAGGTTCCGCAGCAGCTTCGCCACACATGCTCACCGGGATCCCGTTCTGCCGGGCCGTTTCCAACACCTGGCGGATCATCCGCAGCACCGCCGGGTGAAAATAGGAGTACAGGTGGGCCACCCGGGCGTTGCCCCGGTCCACACCCAGGACATACTGGGTCAAGTCATTGGTGCCCAGGCTGAAAAAGTCCGCCTCTTTGGCAAACACATCCGCCATGAGACAGGCGGCTACCGTCTCCACCATCACGCCCAAAGGCAAGTTCTCATCAAACTCCACGTTCCGGCGGCGGAGACCTTCCTTCTCCTCCTCCAGGATCTCCCTGGCCCGGCGAACTTCCTCCACTCCCGTAACCATGGGCAGCAACAGGTTAGCCTTGCCATAGGCACTGGCCCGCAGCACCGCCCGCAGGTGGGAACGGAACATGTCCTCCTCCCGCAGGGAAAACCGCAGGCCGCGGCAGCCCAGGAACGGGTTCTCCTCATGGGGCTGATGCAAATAAGGCAGGGTCTTGTCGCCGCCCACGTCCAGCGTGCGGATCACAACCCGTTTGCCCCGCATGGCGGTCAAAATCTGGCGGTAAGCGTGGAACTGCTCCTCCTCCCCCGGCTGAGACGTCCGGTCCAAATAGAGGAACTCCGTGCGCAGCAGGCCGATACCGTCGCATCCGTAGCCCGCCGCTCTGGTGGCATCCCCCACGCTGCCGGCGTTTGCCGCCAACTGAATCCGTTCCCCGTCCGCTGTGACGGTCTCCCGGCCCACAAACTCCCGCAGAGACGCCCGCAGCTGCAAGAACTCCTTCTGCCGGTCCTCGTAGACGGTGCGCATCACTTGGCCGGGAGAAAACACCACACAGCCCCGGTTGCCGTCCACGATCACAACTTCTCCGGGAGTGGTGTCCAACACCCGATCCTCCAGGCCCAGCACCGCAGGAATCTCCAGGGCTCTGGCCAAAATCGCGCTGTGGGAGGTGGGGCCGCCCTTGCCCAGGACAATCCCCGCCACATTGGCGGAGTTGAGCACCGACACTGCCGAGGGAGACAGCTCCTCCGCCATCAGCACAGTGCCGGGCTGCAGTGTGGAGAAATCCATCTTCGGCAGGCCCAGCAGCAGCCGCAGAATTCCGCCCCGCAAGTCCCGCACATCCGCAGCCCGCTGGCGGGTCACCTCGTCCTCCGACGCGGTGAACAAGTCGATAAACAGGTCGCAGCTGGCGGACAAAGCCGCCTCCGCCGACTGGCCCGAGGCGATACGGCCCTCCACCTGGCCGTTTAAGTAGGGGTCACGGATCATGTCCACCTGACAGCGGATGATGTCCCCACGATCCTTGCCAGCCATCTCCGCCACCCGGTCGGCTTTCACCTCCGTCACGTGACAGAAGGTATCCACCGCGCTGTGGTAACGCTCCAGTTCCATCTTGGGGTCCGCGATCTCCCGCTCCAGGCTGCCCATGGGCTTCTCCTTATAGATCAGCGCATGCCCAATCCCTATGCCCGGGGATGCCGCCACACCGTATAACACCCGCTCGCCTGTCACGGCCGACCACCTCCCGCTTCTCCCAGGCCGGTCTCCACCAGCTCCACCGCCCGGGCCAACGCCTCTTCCTCGTCCTCACCGGAACAGCGAATCTCCACCTCGTCTCCACACTGGATTCCAGCAGCAATCAGGTTCATGATGCTCTTCCCACTGACCAGGGAGTCCTTGTGGCAAACCCACACGTCGGAGAGAAACTTCTGCATCTCGTTGGAAAACAGACCGGCCGGCCGTACGTGCAGCCCTTCCCTGTTTTTCAAAACCACTTTCTTGGATACCATAATCATGCGCTCCTTTCCAGAGTAGAGTCGAATCATCCCTCCTGGGGAGTTTCCTGACCAGGAGTGACGTAAATCGTCTTATAGTTGACGTAGATCACCATTCCAGGCTTGGAACCCGCCGGTTTGGACACGTTGCGGATCTGGGTGTAATCCACCGGCACCTGGGCCGAATCCTTGGCCCGACTGTGCAGCGCCGCCAACTGGGCAGCCTCTGTCATAGCCGTCTCCGTGGGTGTCTTCCCCTCGGTGACCAGCACAGTGTGGGAGCCGGGAATGTTTTTGGTGTGAAACCAAATATCATTGTTGTTGGCCGTCTTCAAGGTCAACTTATCGTTTTGACGGTTGTTCCTGCCCACCAGCACGGTGAATCCATCGGAAGTGGTGAACTTCATGGGCGCGCTCACCGCCGCAGGCTTCTCCTTCTTGCTGCGCAGCTTCCGCAGGTACCCCTGCTCCTGAAGCTCCCCGCGGATCTCCGACAAGTCCCGCTCCGTCTCCGCCCGGGCCAGGGCGTCCAACACGGTCTCCAGGTACTCCAGCTCCCCTTCCGCCAAGTGGATCTGCTCGGTGAGCTTCTCCTCCGCCGTCTTGGCTTTGCGGTACTCCTTGTAGTACTTTTGGGCGTTCTGGGAAGGGGTCAGCGCAGGATCCAGCTTGATATGTACCAAGGGGCTGCCCTCCTCATAGAAGTTGGGCAGGTCGGCGCTGGATGCCCCCTTTTCCAGCTGGTACATGTGGGCGCTGATCAGGTCCCCAGCCACCCGAAGCACATCTCGGTCGGCACACTGCTCCAGCTCTCCACGCTGCACACCGATCTTTCTGGACAGCCGCTCGGAATGGGTGGACAACAGTTTGAGCAGGTCCTGCTCCCGGACACGCATCCGCTCCTGCTTGTCCCGCTCCCGGTAAAAATCGTCCAGGAGCTTTGAAAAGCTCTCCGCCTCCTTCACCACGGCGGCGGTGCCGTACTGGTGGATCTCCAGGAAGGAGAAATCCATGGGCTTGCCCTGGAGATTAACCGCCATATAAGGCTTTCCGGAGACCTCTTCCACCGCGTCCCGCATCTGCTGGTAAAAGAAGCCCGCCCGGAACATCTGCTCCTCGTCCATGGTCTTGACGGTCAGCTCCCGGCCCCGGCCCACTTGATAAGCCAGCTCCCGGCAGACTATGGGCGACACGCCCTGAAGCACCGCCAAGTACCCCTTGGACAGCTCCATGTCCCGGGGCAGAGCCTTCAGCGCCTCCACCACCTGCTGGGAACCGGTGGACAGAGGGCACAGCTTATTCTGGGGCGGGGGCAGCCGGTAGGTGAGCCCCGGCAGCACCAGCCGCTGAGAGGACATCTCCGCGTCCACCCGCTTTAGGGCATCGATGATCTTGCCCTCCTGGTCGGAGAGGATGATGTTGCTGTACCGCCCCATGACCTCCATGGTCAGGGTGAGGGTCACGTGATCCCCCAGCTCATTGATGGAGTCAAAGTCAAAGTGCAGCAGCCGCTCCAGCTCCGGCTGGCGGATAGCCACCACCTTCGCCCCCAGCAGCTTCTTGCGAAGCAGCATGCACAGCATGGGCGGCTGCTTGGGATTCTCCAGGGGGATGGTGGTAAAGTGCACCCGCGCCGAGTTCGCCCTGGCCGAAAACAGCACTTTGCAGGCAGCCTCCCTGCTGCGGAAGGCAATGAGCAGCTCCTCTCGGTTGGGCTGGTACACCTTGTCCACCCGGGAACCAATCAGCTGCCCCTCCAGCTCTTTTTTGATGTGCCGCAGAAACGCGCCGTCCAAAGCCATAGGTATGCAAGTCCTTTCTGGTAATATGCTTAACTTACAGCACCCTCATGGGAGCTGCTTCTGTCTGGGAGAGGAGGAACGCCGTATCCGGCACCCGCTTGCGCAGGTACGATGCCAGAAACTCCCCGAACACCTTCTCCGTTTGATAGTGTCCCGCCACCACACAGGTGAGCCGGGAAAGAGCCGCCTCCAGCTCCTCGTGGTGCTTCATCTCCCCGGTGAGGTAGGCATCTGCCCCACGGCAGGCCGCCTGATGGATAAATTCCCCGCCGGCGCCGCTGCACAAAAACACCCGCTGCACCGGCCGGTCCCCGGCACAGAATTTCACCCCCGGCGCAGACAGCTTTTCCTTCACCAGCGCGGCAAAGTTCTCCGGATCCATGGGTTCCTCCAGGCTACCGGAATAGAGGACACAGTCCTCGCCGAACACGTCCTCCCGGCGCAGGTTCTTCAGCCCCAGTTTACTGCCCAGCGCCACATTGACCCCGCACACCGGGGAAAGATCCAGATTGGTGTGGCAGCACAGGGCAGCGATCCCCTTGCTGGCCAGCTGATAGGCCACATCCTGGGGTCCCAGGGATTTCAAGGGGTGAAAGATCACCGGGTGGTGGGAGATGATCAGGTTGGCGTTCATGCAGGCTGCCTCGGCCACCACTGTAGGCGTGATGTCCAAAGCCACCAGGGCTCGCGTCACCTGGGTATTGCCGTCCCCCACCAACAGCCCGGCGTTGTCAAAGTCCAGCGCGGTGGAAAAGGGCGCCGCCGCGTTGATGATATCGTAAATGTCACAAATTCTTGCCATAGGTATCCACTCCTTTTTCCGTGAAGCTTGGGACCGCACCCATTTCCTCAAAAGGAGGTTTCCTCTAAGTAGGCCGCCTGGATCTGCCGGATCCACCCCTCCAACATTTCCGCCCGAGAGGTATCCTCCCGATGGAGGGCACCCTTCCGCTGGGCGGCCAGCTCCCGCAGGACCTTGCGGGCATAGGTATCCACATGGGGCTCTCCAGGTGCCAGCTTGCCCATCAGGAGATAGAGGGGGGACGTCTCCAAGGGAGCTCCCCGGTACTGAGCGGCAAAGGCTGAGTAGACCTTGCCACTGTCCTGGACCGCATGCTCCTCCAGGACCTCAAAGCCCAGGCGTTTCAGGCCCTCCCGCAGCTCTGGGACGGAACTCATGGGCTGCAGAATCAGCCGCTTCTCCCCCTCCTGCAGCCAGGGAGTTTCCTCCACAATGCGCAGGATCAGCTCGCCACCCATTCCGGCAATGACAACATCCTCGGCCTCCTGGGGGGCCACCTGACACAATCCGTCGGAAAGCCGCAGCGTCAGTCCTTCCCCCACCTGGTACTTCTCGCCGTCCCGGCGGGCAGCCTCCAGGGGGCCGGGATTCACATCACAGGCCAGGGCACGGGGAATTTTCCCCTGCTTCAACAGCCAAATGGGCAGGTAGGCGTGGTCCGTGCCCACGTCGCACAGGGCGCTGCCCGGGCGCACCAGATCTGCGCACAGCGCCAGCCTGGGGCCTAGGGTAAACAGTGGTCGCATAAATTTACTCCAGATACAGTGCTGCCGCACGGCAGGAGATGTCGCGCGGCAGCGGGATGTGTTCTCACTTGTCCTTCAAATGCTCGTTGAGCTTTGCCACCAGCTCATCTGCGTCCACACCGTGGACGGCGCAGGCCTGCTCCACCGTCTCACCGCGGGAAGAGGGACAGCCCAGGCAATGCATCCCCATCTCCAGGAAAAAAGGCGCTGTGGTCCGATCCAGATCCAGGATCTCGCCAATAATGGTATCTTTTGTAATGGAAGCCATTGAGATTTCCTCCGTTTCTTTTTTCGTTGACATTATTATAATACCCTTTCTTTCTCTCCGCAACACAAAAATCGCAAAAAACAGCGTCCCCGCTTCCGCTGGGACGCTGAACTTCCGCTTTATTCCCGCTCTTCCCGCATCCGGGCATAGCAATCACTGCAGTACACCGGCCGGTCCTCGCTGGGCTGGAAGGGCACTCGAGCCTCTTTTCCACAGGCTGCGCACACCCCAGTGTACATCTCCCGCTGGGGCTGACCGCCGTTCTTTCTGGCCTGACGGCACTCCCGGCACCGCTGAGGCTCGTGCTGGAACCCCTTCTCCGCGTAGAATTCCTGTTCCCCAGCGGTGAACACAAATTCCTTGCCACATTCTTTGCACACAAGCGTCTTATCCTGATACATGGTTCATTACCTCTCTTTGATCGTCTTTGCCCCCAGCTTCACAGGTGCTTCAGCTTCCCGCGAACTCGGTGCAGGGCGTTGTCATAGGAGCGCACTGTGATCCCTGCCCGTTTGGCCGCCTCTCCTCTGCGGTAACCGCTGAGGTACAACACCAACACCCGGCGCTCCAAGGGGGACAGGGACACGCCCATCCTCCGCTGCAGGGCACGGAAATCCTCCCGCAGCTCCAGCAGGTCCTCGGGTCCCACCTCCACTGCGGCGTCCCCCGCATCCTCCAGGGGCACTGACTCATTTAGCGGGCGGTTGCCGCTGCTGCCGTGGCGGCGCACTGCACTGGCCATCCGGTTGTACACGCACACCCCCGCATAGGTGGAAAAGGACGCGCCCCCCTCCGGTCGAAAGGAAATGGCCGCTGCATACAGTCCCAACAGCCCCTCCTGCCAAAGGTCCTCCTTCTCCGGGGCGGCGGCGCCTTCAAAGAGCTTCGCCTTTGCCCGGATGAGCCCCAGGTAGCGGGCGGAAAGCTCGGCAAAGGCATCCCCCTGACGCTCCCGCACCAGGGCGGCAAGCCGGGCATCGCTGCAATCCTGAAACTCCATGCTGCACCTCTTTTCCTGCCACCTATCATATCCTAAAGCAGCTGTTTCGTCAAGATTCTGTTTGCGGGCCAGTAATTCCTCCAACCAGTACAACATTCTGTTGTTTTACACATCACTATGCTGTATACTAAAAGGGAAAAGATCGACTTTTTGGGAAAGATGGTGAAGAATCATGGTGGAAAAGATCTACAGCATGGGCCTCTTCGGCATGGACGCCTTCCCCGTGGAGGTGGAGGCCGACCTCTCCCAGGGGCTGCCCGCCTTTGACCTAGTGGGCCTGCCCGACGCCGCTGTGAAGGAATCCCGGGACCGAGTCCGCTCTGCCATAAAAAACTGCGGCTTTGAGTTCCCTGTCAGCCGCATCACCATGAATCTGGCTCCCGCTGACAAGCGGAAAGAGGGGCCCATCTACGACCTCCCCCTGTTGGTGGCACTGCTCAAGGCCTCCCGTCAGCTGGCCTGTTCCACCGACGACGCCATCTTTCTGGGGGAACTCTCCCTCTCCGGAGAGCTCCGGCCCATCCGGGGCCTGCTGCCCATGGCGGACAAGGCCAAGGCCGCCGGGTTCCGCAGGCTGTACGTTCCAGCTGCCAACGCCGGAGAAGGTGCGGTGATTCAAGGCTTGGAGGTCTACGGCATCCGCAATGTGACCCAGCTGACGGAACACCTGAGGGGCCTTCTGACCCTCACCCCCGCCGTGCCGCAGTTCGGCCAGGAAACTCCCTTGGAAGCCCTGGACTTTGCGGACGTCAAAGGTCAGCAGGATGCCAAGCGCGCTTTGGAGATCGCCGCCAGCGGCAGCCACAATGTGTTGTTCATCGGACCTCCCGGCTCCGGCAAAAGCATGCTGGCAAAGCGCCTGCCCTCTATCCTGCCGGAGATGACCTTTCAGGAGGCCCTGGAGACCACGAAGATCCACTCCATTCGGGGAGAGCTGCCTCCCGGGACCTCCCTGCTCCACCGACGTCCCTTCCGGTCGCCCCACCACACTGTGTCCAACGTGGGCCTGACCGGCGGCGGCTCCCCGCCCATGCCGGGGGAGATCTCCCTGGCCCACAACGGTGTGCTGTTTCTGGACGAGCTGCCGGAATTTCCCAGGACCGTAATGGAGGCCCTCCGCCAGCCCATGGAAGACCGGGTGGTGACCATCTCCCGGGCATCGGGGACTCACTCCTACCCTTGCCGGTTCATGCTGGTAGCTGCCATGAATCCCTGCCCCTGCGGGTACTTCGGCCACCCCACCCATCCCTGTCTGTGCTCTTCCCGGGAGGTGGAGCGCTATCTTGGGAAGATCTCCGGACCTCTGCTGGACCGGATCGACCTGCACATTGAGGTGGCAGCAGTGCCCTTTGATCAGCTCTCCTCCACCGGGGAGGAGGAATCCTCTGCGGCAATTCTCCAGCGAGTAACCGCTGCCCGGCAGCTGCAGAATCAACGCTATGAGGGAAAGCCCTACACCTGCAACGCAGACATCCCTGCCGGGGACCTGCAGGAGATGTGCCAGACCACCCGGGAAGCCCAAAAGCTGCTGCAGCAAGCCTTCGAAACCATGGGCTTTTCTGCCCGGACCTACAGCCGGGTACTGAAGGTATCCCGCACCATCGCCGATCTGGACCATTCCGAGAAAATCACCGTGGATCACGTGACAGAGGCTGTTCAATACCGCACTCTGGACCGAAAGTACTGGATGGACCGGTAAACAGACGCAAAAAAGCCGCCCGCTCCCGTTGGGGAGGGGCGGCTTTCTGCTGCTCTTTATTTAGCGGTTGCTGTCTAAGCCGCTGATATTCTTCGGGAAATGGAACCCGTAAGTATTCTTATTCCAGTAGCCGCTGCTGTGATAGGCCTCAAAGTAGTTGCCGAAGAAGAAGATCTTGCACTCTGCCAAACGGCGGTACACCAAGCCTTCAATCCCTCCTGTATTCCACTGGAGGAAGTTGTTGGCCAGAACGGTGGAATCCGCCCAGCCCAGATCACAGGGGGCACTGCCGGAAAGCCTCACATAGCCTGCGGGCATCCACCCAACCTGGCCGCTGGAGGTGGTCACCTGGTACCAGACCTCCTGCTGAGTGGTGGAGCGGAAATCTTTATATCCCTTCACCGTCACGGTGCTGCCCAGGGATAGCGAGGTCACCAAGCTACTGCTCGTACTGGTGCTGGAGTAAATTGGCGCCTTGCCCAGGTCCACATCGGTGACGTTTACCGTGCCGGTGCGGGGGCTGGATTCGGAGATCCCTCGAGGATCCGTGGCATTTAGCAGCGCCAAGCAATAGCCATACTGGGTGGAAAGAACCCCGGAGCCGTGGTTGTACACAAAGCTGGTCAAGGCGTCGAACTGGGCCTGACTCATCTTGATGTTGTTCTTCGTGCGGAAGTTTTCCACGGCATTTCCATACCCGCCGTTGTTGACCATGTTCACCAGCTGAGCGTAAGCCTCCTCCTCGGTCAGGTTGTTGTAGAAGGAGGAATTCTTCTGCACCACGTAGCCATAGCCCACCGTGGGATTGCCCGTGGCAATGGTATCATCCCGGATCTCGGCAATCAGACCCTCAAAGTTGGCCAGCACCGAAATGCCGTCTCCGCTGGGAATCCTGGAATCATAGGTGGCGGTGGTAGAGTTGACATTGCTCCCCGTCACCCGCAGGGTGAACTCATAGTAGCCCGTGGACCAGGTACCCGCTTTCACTGTGTTGGAATAGGCCCGGATGGTGTAATCACCAACCGCGCTGAACTGCACCGTCCGGTGGAAGACCTTCACCGTGTTGGTGGGCAGGCCATGGGTGGAAGTACGGCTGGCCGTCTCGTACTCTGTGGCCACATAGGAACCCTCAGCCGGACCCTTCACAATGACAAACTTCATCTCAGCACGGCTGCTGTCTGTGATGCCCACCAGATCAAAGTTCGTATTCACCGGGACAATGTTGCCCTCGGCATAGGCAAAGCGCACAGGCTCCGCCGCTGTAACCGTCACCTGGCAGGTGGCCTTGGTGCCAGAACCATCGGTGAAGGTGATGGTGGCCGTCCCGGGCTTGACGCCGTAGAGCATGGCACCCTGGCTGTTGCCGCCGTAGCTGACGGTATAGCCGGTGGACACCACGCCGGTATTGCTGCTCTCCCAGTGCATGGCACTGATATTGGAGGTGACCGAGCCGTCCAGCCGGACGCTCCGGTACTGGGCGATGGTCAGTTTGCTGCTGCTCAGGGACGCCCCAGTGGCCGTGCCTTGGCCGCCAGTATTGACCACCACATAGTCTCCGCTGACGTATCCCGTCATGCCGCCCTGGGTCTTCACGCCCAGCCAGCCGTTGCTTTCCACCGAGGTGACAGTGACCAGCGTACCGGTGGCCAGAGTGGTGATGGCATCATAGTTGGTGCCAGGGCCGCTGCGCAGACGCAGGCTGGGCTCCGCGGTGACCTTCACCGTCTGCCCCACCTGGAAGCCGCCCGTGCCAGGATCAGGATCGGGATCGGGCTCCGGCGCTGTGAAAGTCTGGTTGGTAAAGGCCACATACTCCTGGCTGACATAGCCGGAGGCGCCCGTCTTTGTCTTGACCCCCACCCATCCATTGGACACGGAGGTGACTGAGAGCAGGGTACCCACGCTGAGCACTTCTATGGGATCGTAGCTGGTGCCGGGGCCCTTGCGCATCCGCAGGCCGCCCACGGCCAACACCCGCACCGTATCCCCGGTTTTGATGGTCTCCTCCACCGGATCCGCTGCCTCTGCAATGTGCTCAAAGGCCCAGTAGCTGGTGGACACGTCCTCAAACTCCTGGAGGGTCTTGTCAGCGGCAAAGCCGTCCCCCGTGCGTCCCAGGGCATTGTTCAGGATCGCCGTGACCTGAGCCCGCTTCAAGGTCTCCTCGGGATGGAAGGTACCGTCGGTGTACCCACTGATCCACCCCATGGTGGCTGCGGAGGAGATGACACTCTCCGCCCAATGGCCTTTGATATCTGTAAAAGTTTCTGTGCCGGTCTTCATCTGGAAGCACTTGGCCAGAGCCGCCACAAACTCCGCCCGGGTTACGATCTTGTTGGGCTGGAACGTGCCATCCCCATAACCGCTGAGCACACCCACATCCACCAGGACGTTCACGGCGTTGTAGTACCACTGGCCTTTGGCAACGTCGGAGAAATGCCCCTGCTGGACCGCCGGCTTTGCCGCCAGCAGATTGTACAGCACCTGGGCCATCTCCGCCCGAGTCATAGCCCGCTCCGGGTAGAAACGGGAACCGGATTCTCCGGACATGTAGGCCTTATGCCCAGTGGTCACCAACAGAGGATAAGCCTTGTAAGTCTCCTCCTGAGTCTCCTCCAACGAGGATGTCTCCTCCCCCTCTTCAGGATCCTGGGAGCTCTCTGATTCCGAAGGCTCTCCTGTTTCTTCAACAGTCTCCTCCGGGTCCTCCTCCAAAGCAGAGGACAGCTCCTCCTGGGTTTCTCCCTCCCCTTCCGGCTGGGGGAACTCCTCCTGGCTGTCCGACACTGCTTCCGAAGGCGAAGTTTCCTCCTGGGAGACCGCCTCGGTTTCCTGAGGAAGGGTCTCCGCCAAAGCCGCCGGAGCCGGCAGTATAAGCAGCAGCGCCAACAACAGCGCCACCCATGTGGCGAACGTTCTCTTTCTCGTATTTCCCACGATGGACCTCCTAAACGGACAAAATCAGCTGTCCGATTTCGAAAATAGTCGGTCTTATTATAGCGGAAAGATTACAAAATTGCAATCTTTTGGCGGCACAATTCACAATTGGCGGAAATTCCCAGCAAAAAAGGCCGCCGCATGTTTGCGGCAGCCTTTTGTTTGACACACTCTAACCTTACAGCTTCTCCACCAGAGCCTTGGTGTCCCGTGCGATAACCAACTCTTCGTTGGTGGGGATCACGTAGACCTCCATGGAGGAATCGGGAGTGGAGATCTTGCCCTCCTTGCCCCGAACCATCTCTTCGTTGAGGGCGGGATCCAGCTTCACGCCCAGGAAGGACAGGTACTTGCCCACAGCAGCACGATGGGATGCCTGGTTCTCGCCCACGCCGGCGGTGAACACAATGGCATCGCACCCGCCCAGGGCCACCAGGTAACCGCCAATAAACTTGGAGATCTGGTACTCCAAAATGTCATGGGCCAGCTTGGCGCGCTCATTGCCCTCGGCAGCAGCCTTGGTCACGTCGCGGTCGTCGCTGGAAACACCGGAAATGCCCAGCAGGCCGGACTTCTTGTTGAGGATCTGATCCATCTCAGAGGGGGTCAGGTGCTCCTTCTCCATGATGAAGGTGACCACGGAGGGATCCAGGGTACCGGTGCGGCTGCCCATCATGAAGCCGTCCAGAGGAGTCAGGCCCATGCTGGTGTCAATTACCTTGCCGCCGTCAATGGCGGTGATGGAGGAACCATTGCCCAGATGGCAGGTGATCATCTTCAGATCCTTCAGATCCTTACCCATGAGCTGGGCGCAGCGATGGCTCACATACCGATGAGAGGTGCCGTGGAAACCATAGCGCCGCACAGCGTACTTCTCGTAATACTCATAGGGAACATTGAACATGTAGGCCTTGGGAGGCATGGTGGCGTGGAATGCGGTGTCGAACACCACCACTTCGGGAACGTCCTCGCCAAAGACCTCGCGGCAGGCGCGGATGCCCTGGCTGTGGGCCTTGTTGTGCAGAGGAGCCAGGGGGATCAGGCTCTCGATATCCTCGATGACCTTCTCGGTCACCAGCACGGACTCGTGGAAAATGGAGCCGCCCTGCACGATGCGGTGGCCTACGGCGGAAACCTCATCCAGATGCTTGATCACGCCGTACTCCTCGTCGATGAGGGCGTTCTTCACCTGCATGAAAGCCGCAGCGTGGTCCAGCATGTTCACGTTCTTCTGCAGCTCCCGTCCATCGGCGGTCTTGTGGGTGAAAATGCCGCCGGGCATACCGATGCGCTCACAGTTGCCCTTGCAGACCATCTGTTCGTTGTCCATGTCGATGAGCTGGTACTTCAAAGAAGAACTGCCCGCGTTGATGACGAGAATTTTCATGTTCCTAATCTTTCCTTTCCAATAATACCCCGGAGTCGGCCCTTGGCACGGCAAAACGCCCCAAAACCTGCGTCACAGCCGCTTTGGGGAACCTTCCGGGCGCCATTTTTTGCCCGCCCCTTGTACGGGAGGGCTCGTTGATGTAAAATAGTTTGCAATGTAAGCAGATCTATTTTAGAACATTTCCCGTGTAAATTCAAGGAGTTTTATAGGAAAATGCAGGAGAAATTGAAGATTTCCGCCGTCATTTGCGAATTGAATCCCCTCCACACCGGCCACCGCGCTCTCTTCTCCCACGCCAAGTCCCACTTTGACGGTCTGGTGTGCCTTCTTTCCGGAAACTATGTCCAACGGGGAGAACCCGCCATCCTGGACAAGTGGGCCCGCACCAGGCTTGCTCTGCTCTCCGGCGCTGACCTGGTAGTGGAGCTCCCACTGCCCTGGGCCCTCGCCGGTGCAGAACGGTTCGCCGCGGGAGGCGTGGCCTTGGCCAACGCCTTGGGCTGTGTGGACACCCTGCTCTTCGGCGGAGAAACCTCCCAAATCTCTCTCCTATGGCAGCTGGCCAAAGTCCTGAACTCCCCGGACTTTTCCGCCCTGCTGCGGCAGCAGGAGGAGGGACTGCCCTTTGCCCTTCAGCGGCAACGGGCTGTGGCACAGCTGGTGGGAGACTCCACCGCCTCTCTGCTGGAGCGACCCAACTGCATTCTGGGAGTGGAATACCTAAAGGCGATTCTGGCGCAGGATGCTCATCTTTCCGCCCAGGTCTTTCCCCGGCTGGGAGCTGGACACGATCTTCCGGAAACCAGTGGGCCCCTCCTTTCCGCCAGCCAGGCCCGGCAGCTGCTCCGGGAGGGAAGAGAACTCACCGGACTGCTGCCGGAGGAAACCCTGTCCCTGTGGCGGGAACTGGCCGCTCAGGGTCAGTGTCCAGCCTCGCTGGAGCGGCTGGAGCCAGCGGTGCTTTCCCGGCTGCGCACTATGACCCCAGAGGACTTTGCCGCTCTGCCTGACATCAGCGAGGGGCTGGAGTTCCGGCTGTACAAAGCGGCCCGGCAAGCGTGCAGTCTGGAGGAGTTCTACCGCCTGGTAAAGTCCAAGCGGTACTCCCACGCCAGGGTGAGGCGGCTGGCAATGGCAGCCTTCCTGGGCCTGACAAAAAATCTGCCCAACCTCCCCCCCTACCTTCGGGTGCTGGGTATGACCACAACCGGGGCTGCCATTTTGAAACAGGCAGTTCCCAGTCTGCCCCTGGCCCTGCGGCCGGCCGACTTCCAGCGGCTGGGCGGGGAGGCACTGGATCTGTTCCAATTGGAGGCCCGAGCCGATGACCTGTACGCTCTGGCCCTCCCCACACCCCAGCCCTGTGGCAGGGACTACACGGAAAAGCTGATCAAGCTTCCATAAAAACAGTGGCCCGGACACGCTCCGAGCCGCTGTTTTTTATGGAGTTATTGGAGATTCCGCAGCCCCTTGGGATAGCGGTTTTTCAGCCTGCCCCCCGACGCCTTGCCAAAACCGGTGGGCACGCCTCCAGCGCAGAGGGCCGTGAAGCCCTTGCCGTCACAGTCGATCTCCTCTCCGCGGAGGAAGGCCAAAAGCTCCGGAGAATCCCAGGAGAGGTCCCGGATCCGGCGGCACTCCTCTTTTTTGGCTGCCTGGAACACCCCGTGGGAGGGCTCCAGGCGGCGTCCCTTTTGATGGGCCAGCTCCACGCCAGCCCGCAGCACGCCTAGGCGGTCCAGCGCCGGGGACTCAGGGGGCACCAGCAGCACCCGGTCCCCAAAACGTGCTGCTCCTCCTGGGTAGGGGCTGGTGAACAACTCCTCATAGAGGGCACGGACTTCCGGCTCCTCCTTTTTTGAGAGGTATTGGGAAAAACTCCCCGCCAGGCAGGTGTTCTCCCCCACCCGCTGGAATTTGGCCACGAAATGCCCCTCTCCCCCGTCCATGGGGTAGATCCGGCACACAGGCAGTCCATCCACACCGGGCCGGCCGAAAGGCAGGCTCAAATGTACCAGGACGAACTCCGGATGGGCGGAAAGAAACCACCGGACATTGTCCTCATTTTCCTCCCGGGAGAAGGTGCAGGTGGAGTACACCAGCACACCGCCCTCCCGGACAGCCAGAGCAGCGGAATCCAAAATGGCCTGCTGACGCTGGGCGCAGGCTCCCGGAGACTGGGGCGTCCACTGGGCAATGGCCTCCGGATCCCGGCGGAACATCCCCTCTCCGGAACAGGGAGCATCCACCAGAACCCGGTCAAAAAATCCCTGCAAAGCACTGCAGAGCTGCTGGGGATGGCAGGAAGACACCACGGCGTTCCGAACGCCCAGGCGCTCCACATTGGAGGCCAACACCTGGGCCCGGTTCTTGACGATCTCGTTGGACCAGAGCAGCCCCTTCCCTTGGAGCAGACCTGCAATCTGGGTGGATTTGCCTCCCGGGGCAGCGCACAAGTCCAGCACCCGCTCCCCGGGCTGGGGATCCAGGACCGTGACCGCCGAGCAGGCGGAAGGCTCCTGGACGTAAAACAGGCCGGCATGGTGCGCTGGCAGCCTGCCAATGCCCTCCACTTCCGCTGGAAAGGTATAGCTCAAAGGGGAAAAGGCTGTGGGGGTCAAGGGAAAGGGAAGGCTCTCTCGCAGCTGTGCTTCGCTGCACTTCAGCGGGTTGCGCCGAAGCCCCCGGTGAGGCGGCTCCTGAACGCTTTTCAAAAAAGCCGGATACTCTTGCCCCAGAAGCTCCTCCATTTCCAGAAGAAACGCCTTGGGAAATTCCATAAAATTCCACGCTCCTTTTCGCATAGAGCCGCCTCCATTCTCCCACACTATGGGTGGAAAGGGGCGAAACTTCATGAGCAACAAACACAAGAACAAGTCCTTTGAAAACTCCCGCGGCCAGCAGGAGCCCAATCAGACCCGCAATCCCCGGCAGGAAGTGCCGGACTACGGCTCCAAGAGCCAGTCTCAGCAGCCGAAAATGGATCAGAAAAACTGCCGCGACTGACACACATGGCAAGCGCCCTCCTTTGCGGGGGGCGCTTCTTTTTTTACTTCTCCATCTTTTGCGCCTTCTGGCGCTTCTCCCGCAGCCCCTGCAAAAGCTCCTTGAGGGACCGGTCATCCGGGTGCATGGAACGGAATCCCTCTCCTGTCACCTGGGCAGCCTCACCTACAATGACAAAAGCGTTCCGATCCTCCTCCCGGATGATCCGCTGCAGATGGTACACCTCAAAGCGCCGCACCACACAGAGCATGGTCTCTCCAGGCTCCCCTGTGTAGCCGCCCTGGGAATCCAGGTAGGTCACCGTGCGCTCCAGCTCCTGAATGACCCGGTCCCCCATAGCCCGCACCTTGGGGGACATCACCAGAAACAGTTTCCCTGTACCGGTATCCGTGCCGTACAGAATGGCGTCAATGAGCCTGGTGGACACAAAAATGACGATGCAGGCATAGATGGCATTTTCAATGCTCCCGTAGACAAAGGCCGATATGGCCACAATCACCCCGTCCACCGCCAACATCAGCTTGCCCATGGAAAGGTGGGGCAGCCGCCTGCCCAACAGCCGGGCCACCAGGTCCGTACCCCCAGTGGTGGCTCCCCGGATGAAGATCAGCGACAGGCCAACCCCCTCTAGGGCGCCTGCACACAGCGCCACCAAGATGGGGTCCCCCTGGTACACCGGAAGAAAATGGGAAAACAAATCGATCATGAATGATGTGAGGAAGATGGCCACCAAGGTCTTTGCCACCAGCTTCCAGCCGATCTCCATCACCGCCCACACCACAATGGGCGCGTTGATCAAAAAGGACACCAGGCCGATGGGCGTATTGAACACATAGTTCAGCATGGTGGCCACGCCGGTCACGCCTCCCGCGGCAATGTTGTTGGGTGCAGTGAAGACATTTACCTCCACCGCATACACCATGGATCCCAACACCATGAACAGCAGGTCCAGAATCCACGTTTTCACCTGGGCTTTTCGCATCCCATCGCCCCTTTCTCTCATGATTTATGCTTGATCCCGCTTCTCCATGATCTGCGCAAAGAGCTCCCGCAGTCTGGGCAGGTCCCCTTTCAAGTACAGATATCCAAACAGAGTCTCCAGCGCGGTGGCGCCGTGATAGTCCGCCACCTCAGCGTTCTTTGGCACATGCCCCACGTGAGCATTGCGCCCCCGCAGCGCCACATCTCGCTCCTCCTGGGAAAGCTGGGGCCACAGCCCCTCCAGGTCCTGCGCCTGGGCCTGGCATCGGACCAGCTCCACCTTCCGGCTGTGCAGCTTGCGCACCGGACAGTTCCCCTGGGCAACCAGGTACTCCCGCACCAGCAGCTCAAACACGCCGTCCCCCACAAAGGCTAGGGGCAGCGGGCTCAGGCCTTGGGGAGTGCCCCCTTGTAAAAGCTTTTCCAATGGCGACGCTCCTTACTCCACAAAGTCAAATTCCAGATCGTACAGGTCCACGGTATCCCCTTCTTGGCAGCCCGCCTGCCGCAGGGCGTCGATCACACCGGTCTCAATGAGCACCCGCTGGAAATACTGCAGGGACTCCGTATCGTCAAAGTTGATGGTGTTCATGATCTTCAGCAGCCACGGCGCCTTCACAAAGTACACTCCGTCGTGGTCCTGCACCTCCACCTGGCCCCGCTTCAGCTCCTCCACAGGCTGGAGCACCGGCGCCTCGGCCTCATACCGGCGGATGGGCGGCAGCTTGGAGAGCTCCTCCAGCACCTTATTCAGCAGGGGATCCACCCCCTCCCGAATGGGCGCCATAATGGGGAAGAACCAGTACCCCCGCTCCTTGACAAAAGCCGCAAAGTCGGCAATCTGCTCCTCCGTGGCCAAGTCGCACTTATTGCCGGCTACCAGCATGGGACGCTGAGCCAGCTCCGGGTTAAACCGAGCCAGCTCCTGGTTGATGATGTCAAAATCCTCCTTGGGATCCCGTCCCTCACTGCCGGAGACGTCCACCACATGGATCAGCAGCCGGCAGCGCTCCACATGGCGCAGGAACTGATGCCCCAGGCCAACGCCTTCCCAGGCACCCTCAATCAGGCCGGGGATGTCCGCCATGACAAAGGACTTGCCCTGGGGCATGGTGACCACACCCAACACCGGGGTCAGGGTGGTGAAGTGGTAGTTGGCGATATTGGGCTTTGCCTGGCTGACCACCGAGATCAGCGTGGACTTGCCCACATTGGGGAAGCCCACCAGGCCCACATCCGCCAAAAGCTTCAGTTCCAGCTGGACCTCCATCTCCTCGCCAGGGGTACCGGGTTTTGCGAACCGGGGCACCTGCCGGGTGGGCGTGGCGAAGTGGCTGTTGCCCCAGCCTCCCTTGCCGCCCTTAGCGATGACCTGGGGATCGTCCCCGGACATGTCCGCCAGCAGCCGGCCTGTGGCCACATCCTTCACCAGGGTGCCCCGCGGCACTCGGATCACCAGGTCCGGGGCGCTTTTTCCAAAGCACCGGTTGCCCCGGCCGTTTTCTCCACGCTGGGCCGTGTACTTGCGCTTATACCGGAAATCCGCCAAGGTGGACAGGTTGTCGTCCACCTGAAAGACAATGCTGCCTCCCCGGCCGCCGTCGCCGCCGTCCGGGCCGCCGGCCGCCACATACTTCTCCCGGTGGAAGGAGACGGCCCCGTCGCCCCCGTCCCCGGCTTTTATCACGATTTTCGCGGTGTCGATAAACATGGCTGTGTCCCCTTTCTCTCCTCAAGAAAAAGGCTTCTTCCGGCAGTGCCTGAAGAAGCCCTTGGATGCTTGTTTTGCCGTTTCTCTTACTCGGCGTAAACGCTGACCTTCTTGCGGTCGGCGCCCATGCGCTCAAACTTCACCTTGCCGTCCACCAGGGCGAACAGAGTGTCGTCAGAGCCGCGGCCCACGTTCACACCGGGATGAATCTTGGTGCCCCGCTGCTTGACAAGAATGTTGCCGGCCAGCACAAACTGCCCGTCAGCACGCTTGACGCCCAGACGCTTGGACTCGGAATCGCGGCCGTTCTTGGTGGAGCCCATACCTTTTTTATGAGCAAAAAGCTGGATATTGATCTTCAGCATGACGATCGTCTTCCTTTCTTTGAAAAATGTGGATTTAGATCTCCAAATACGTCACCTGCAACGCCTGTGGATACTGCTCCTCCAGATTCTGCAAGTGAAGCTTCAGCCCCAGGAGCATGTCCCTGCACTGGGAAACATCCTTGGGCTCTGCCCGGAAATACATCTCGCCTTCTCCCACTCTCAGGGAAAGCGGGGTGATGTGGAGCACCTCGGTAAGGGTATTCACTGTCAGATAGGCGGCGGAAGAGATGGCGGCACACACAATGTCCTGCCCAACATCCCCCTGCTCCGCATGGCCCTCCATCAGGAATCCATGACAGGCACCCTCCGGGTCATTCAGAAAGCGGACACAGACCATACTTAGGCCTTCACTGCCTCAATCTGCACCTTGGTGTAGGGCTGACGATGGCCCATCTTCCGCTTGGAGTTCTTCTTGGGCTTATAGGTGAACACGGTGATCTTCTTGGCCTTGCCGGTCTTGACCACCTTGCCGGTGACAGATGCGCCTTCCACATAGGGGGTGCCGATCTTAGTGCCCTCTTCGCCGAACACGGCCACCACGGGGAACTCCACGGTGTCGTTCTCTGCGGCGTTCAGCTTCTCCACATAGATCACGTCGCCGTACTGCACTTTGTACTGCTTACCGCCGGTCTCGATGACTGCAAACATTCTCTTTTCATCCTTTTCTTTGATCTCGCTGCTCTCGGGCGGAGCCTGGGCTCACTTAGCAAATGGGCAGAACTCGCCCACAGCCCGCAGCATGCGGCTTATACAGTGTACCATATGGGACACCGGAAGTCAAGGGATCCCTCAGGTTTTTGTCCCTTTTTTCGCCGTCAGCAGCACCTGGGCCCCTTCCCCGTCCTGGGTGCGCACCGCGTGCAGAATCTCCCCCCGGTTGTACACCGCCAGCGCCAGGCTCAGCGCCACATTTGCAAGCGTCACACAGGCAAGCAGCAGCCTTCCGCCGTCAATCCTGCGGCGGCCCCGCCGTCTTCTGTACTCTCTTCCCGTCCCGGTACAGCCTTGGCTGCCCGGCGGCAGATCCCATGGTTTTCTCATTGGGCGCTCCTTTCCTGCTCCATTGTCTCCCGGATCCACTGGTGAATCCTCTGGGCTGTTTCCTCCGGGGTGAGGCTGGTGGTATCCAACAGGCCCATGGGCGGGTCCGTTGTCCCGGCGTTCTTTTGCAGCCAAGCGTTAAAGTCCAGTGTGGACTGAACCAAGGCCGGATCCGTCACCTGACGGCGGGCCACCCGCCGCCTGAGAGCCTCCTCCCCACAGACCAAGGCCAAATAGTGCAGGCTGGAAAACAGCTTTCGCTCGGGACGGCTCTCCAGCTGCTCCGGCACACAACAGCCGCACAGCACCACCGGCCTGCCTCCCTGAGCAATGTTGGCGCACAGGCGCATCCACAGGCTGCGGTAGGGGGCATAGAGGTTTTCCGGCGTATTCCACCGCTCCTCCCAAAGCAGGTCACTTTCCAACACCAAGTACTCCTGTTCCCGCTGGAACAGCAGCTGGCAGGCGGTGGACTTTCCCACACAGGAGGCTCCGGACACCAGAAACAAGGGCAATCGTTTCGTCGGTTCCACAGGGACTCTCCCCTTTTTTACTTCTTGTACTCCTGCTCGCAGTACTGGCACCGATAGCGGTGGGCTGCCTCGTCACAGAGGACGAAGACCTGATCCACATGCTCCACCGAGGTGATGCACCGGGGGTTCTTGCAGGACACCACGTTCACCAGCCGCTTGGGCAGGGGAGGCTTCTTCTTGCTGACCAGCTTGCCGTCCACAATGGTGGACACTGTGGCGTTGTCGTCAATAAAGCCCAGGACATCCAGGTCGATGTTCATAACCCCGTCGATCTTGATGATGTCCTTTTTGCCGTACTTGGTACTGCGGGCATTCTTGATGATGGACACACAGGTGTCCAGCTTGTCCAGCTCCAGCAGCTCGTAAATGCGCATGCCCAAGCCTGCGGTGATGTGATCGATCACAATGCCGTTTTCGATGCTGTCAATATTAAGCATAGTTTGCCCTCCCTTTATTCATAGTCCAGGACCCCGGGGGCCAGTCCCAGCAGGGTGAGGATCAATGCCATGCGGACAAACACGCCGCCCCTGGCCTGCTCAAAGTACATGGCCCGGGGATCGTTGTCCACCTCGGGGGCAATCTCATTGACCCGGGGCAGCGGATGAAGCACTGCCAGGTCCTTCTTGCCCAGGTCCAGCTTCTTCTGAGTCAGCACATAGGAATCCTTCAAACGGACATAGTCCTCCTCGTTGAAAAAGCGCTCCCGCTGGACACGGGTCATGTAGAGAATATCCAGCTCCGGCATGACCTCTTCCATAGTCCGGACCTCCCGCCAGGGATGGCCCGAGGGAATCACCACTTCTTTCAAAATGTAGCTGGGCACTCGCAGCTCCTCCGGAGAGATGAGGATGAAGTTTACGTCCTCATACCGCACCAGGGATTTGATCAGGGAATGGACGGTACGTCCGAATTTCAAGTCGCCGCACAGGCCAATGGTCACCCCGCTGATCTTCCCACGATGCCGACGGATGGTCAGCATGTCCGCCAGGGTCTGGGTGGGATGCTGGTGGCCGCCATCGCCGGCGTTAATCACGGGGATCCTGGAGTAGCGGGACGCCACATAGGGGCCGCCCTCCTTGGAGTGCCGCATGGCGGCAATATCCGCATAGCTGGAGATCATGCGGATGGTGTCGGCCACGCTCTCTCCCTTGGTGGCAGAGCTGCTGTCCGCAGAGGCAAATCCCAGCACTTTCCCTCCCAGACGCATCATGGCGGATTCAAAGCTCAGCCGGGTCCGGGTGCTGGGCTCGTAAAACAGGGTGGCAAGAATCTTCCCGTCACAGGCGTGGGCGTAATCCTGGGGCCGGGCAAGAATATCCTCCGCCAAGGAGAGCAGACGGTCCGTCTCCTCCCTGGAAAAATCCATCGGGTCAATCAGGTGTCGCATAGTGTCCCTTCCTTTCCCATCATTTCTAAAATTTCTCAAAAAAGGCCGCCGCGAATACCACCGCGGCGGCCTGCCAAAAGAGTGGGCAGGCCCTGCCTCCTTTGGTTTATTCCTCTTCTTCCTCTTCGGGGGCGTCCCAGTTGTGCCAGACGTTCTGCACGTCGTCGTTGTCCTCCAAGAGATCCAGCATCTTCTGCATCTTGACGATGGTGTCCTCGTCTGCGATGGTGGTGTACGTATCGGGCACCATCTCCACATCCGCGGAGACGAACTCGTAGCCCTTCTTCTCCAGGTCCTCCCGGACACCGCTGAAATCATCGGGCTCGGTGGAGATCTCAAAGACGTCTTCGTCGGCGGCAAAATCAGAGGCGCCTGCCTCCAGCGCGTCGGTCATGACGGTATCCTCATCCAGGCCTTCCCGCTCAATGACGATGACGCCCTTCTTATTGAACATAAAGGACACGCAGCCCGTGGTGCCCAGGTTGCCGCCAAACTTGTCAAAAGCATGACGCACATCTGCGGCAGTGCGGTTGCGGTTGTCCGTCAGCGCCTCCACGATCACGGCCACGCCGCTGGGACCGTACCCTTCGTAGGTGACGTTCTCGTAGTTGTCGTTGTTGCCCTCGCCGGCAGCCTTCTTGATGATGCGATCAATGTTGTCGTTGGGGACGTTTGCTGCCTTTGCCTTGGCAATGGCGTCCCGCAGGCGGGAGTTCGCCGCAGGATCCGCGCTGCCGCCCTCTTTTACGGCCACCGCCAATTCACGGCCAATCTTGGTGAAGACCTTCGCCTTGGCGCCATCGGCCTTTTCCTTTTTCCGTTTGATGTTGTTCCATTTAGAATGTCCTGACATGTTTCAACCGCCTATCCAAACTAGAGTTTCTTCTGGGGATTATATCACAGTTTTTCCAGGATTTCAAGAGCGATTACCCCAGCACTCTCCTGGGCCTGCCGCCAATGTTCCTCCCCAAGGTCGGTGCCTTCCCACACCACACACCGTTCCAGCGTGGTATTCATCACCGAAAACGCCCGCTCCAACTGATGGGAACAGACCTCCACTCCATAGCTGTCCTGGGATCCCATGGTCAACAGCAGCACCGCGTCCCGGTGCTTTTTGATGGGGGGCTGTTTCCCCAGGGAAAACCGAGCCTCAAAGTACCGCTGAGTTCTGTCCAGCCAGGCCTTCAGGGGAGCCGGGAAAGAATAGTTGTACACAGGGCTGGCCACCACCAGCAGATCGCATTTGCGCAGCGCCTTATCCAACTCGTCCAAATCCTGAAAAGCGCAGGCTTCCTCCTTGGCACAGGCCCGGCATCCCGTGCAGGGATGGGGGGAAAGCTCATAGAGGTCCACCAGCTCCACCTCCCAGCCCTTGTGCTCCCGGAAGGGATGGAGAAACGCCTCCAACAGCCGATGGGTATGCCCATGGCCTTGGGGAGATCCAAACAGTACCAAAAGTTTCTTCTTCTGTGAAAACAGGGACATGGAACCACCACCTTCCAAAAAATGAGCGGGCTGGCCAGGCTTTTTCGCTTCTGTGAGCCCAGGATTATCCCAGGACGCCCAGGTGCTCCAGCAGGATCTTCAGGCCCATCAGCACCAGGATAATGCCGCCCACCAGCTCCGCTTTGCTCTTGTACTTAGCGCCAAACAGGCTGCCCACCTTCACGCCGATCATGGACAGTACAAAGGTGGTGCATCCGATAAAGGTCACCGCCGCGCCGATGTTTACGCTCAAAAAGGCAAAGCCCACACCCACGGCCAGGGCGTCGATGCTGGTGGCGATGGCCATGGGCAGCATCGCCTTGACCGACAGGGAGGCATCGGGACATTCCTCCTCCTTGGAGAGGGACTCCCGGATCATGTTGCCGCCGATCACCGCCAACAGGCCAAAGGCGATCCAGTGATCAATGGCAGTGATCTGCGCCCGGAACTGCACCCCCACAAAATACCCGATCAGGGGCATCAGCGCCTGAAAGCCGCCGAACCAAAGGCCCACCAAAGCCATCTGGCCCCAGTTCACCTTCCGCAGTGCCAAGCCCTTACACACCGATACGGCAAAGGCGTCCATGGATAGCCCCACCGCCACAAGGAATAATTCCAGCAAACCCATTTGTTTTACCCTCCAAACTGATTTTCTCTGTGCTCTCCGCGCATGAAAAAAGACTCGCGGAAAACACCCCGTCCTTGATTTTGACGGGCATTTTCCATGAGTCTCGTTTTTTCAGGCAATACCAGATCCTTCGACCAATGTGTTGACATTGCCGCGGCTGTGCCGCAAACTACTCCCCCATGTGATATCGGCGCCGGCCGACATGGTTAAGATTATAGCCCAGACAGGGTCAGTAAGTCAAGGCAAACATGGAGGAGAGCCCCCTGCGTCACAGCTTCCAGATATCCCGATTGTACTCCGAGATGGAGCGGTCCGAGGAGAAATAGCCGGCTTTGGCAATGTTGATGAGCATCTTTTTCGCCCAGGCCTTGCGGTCCTCAAAGTCCTGGAACACACGCTCTTTGGTGCGGATGTACTCCTTCACGTCCAGCAGCGCCATGAACCAATCCTTCCGAGTCATGTCCTTGTACAGGCGAGCCAGGTTCTCCGGATCCCCCAGGCGCATCATGGCCGGGCTGATGATGAAGTCCACCAGGTCCGTGATCTCCGGATCCTTTCCGTAATACTCCCAGGGATGATAGGCACTCTTGGCATAGAGGTCCATCACCGTCTCGCTGGACTGGCCGAAGATGTAGACGTTCTCCTCCCCTGCCAGGTCGTGGATCTCCACGTTGGCGCCGTCCATGGTGCCCAGGGTCACGGCGCCGTTGAGCATAAACTTCATATTGCTGGTGCCGCTGGCCTCTTTGGAGGCCAGGGAAATCTGCTCGGAAATGTCACAGGCCGGGATCAGCTGCTGGGCCCAGGTGACGTTGTAGTTCTCCACCATGTGGACCTTCAGCCAAGGGCTGACCTCCGGGTCCTTGGAGATGAACTCCTGGAGACACAGCAGCAGGTGGATAATGTCCTTGGCGATGATATAGGCGGGCGCCGCCTTTGCCCCAAACAACAGGGTGATGGGACGCTTCGGCTTGTGACCGGCCTTGATCTGCTTGTATTTCCAGATGACGTACAGGGCATTCATCTGCTGGCGCTTGTACTCATGCAGCCGCTTGATCTGGATGTCAAACACAGAATTTTCGTCCAGCTCCACGCCCTCCTGCTCTTTCACATAGGCACACAGGGCGCGCTTGTTCTCCTGCTTGATGGCCAGCAGCTCCTCCAGGGCTTGGGGATCGTCCTGGTAGGGCAGGAGCTTTTCCAGCTCCTTGGCGTCCTTCTTCCAGCCGGAACCAATGCGGTCGGTGATAAACTGGGCCAGGGCCGGGTTGCAGTGGAGCAGCCACCGCCGGAAGGTGATGCCGTTGGTCTTGTTGTTGAACTTCTCCGGGTAGAGATCCGCAAAGGCCTTCAGCTCGGATTTCTCCAGGATCTCTGTGTGAAGGCTGGCCACGCCGTTGACTGAGAACCCGTAATGGATATCCATATGGGCCATATGCACCAAGTCGTTCTTGTCCAGGATGGCAACCTCTTCCTGGGGGTACTTCTCCCGCACCCGACGGTCCAGCTCCCGGATGATAGGCACTAGGTCGGGAACCGCCTCCTCCAGATAATCCAAGGGCCACTTCTCCAGGGCCTCCGCCAAAATGGTGTGATTGGTGTAGGCACAGGTCTTGCTCACTGTGGCGATGGCGTCATCCAAGCTGACTCCCCGCTGGGTCAGCAGCCGAATCAGCTCCGGAATCACCATGGAGGGATGGGTATCGTTGATTTGGATCACAGCGTACTTGTGCAGCTCCTTCAAAGGATGGCCCGCTTCCTCCAGCTCCTTTAGGATCAACTGGGCCGCACTGCTGACCATGAAGTACTGCTGATACACCCGCAGCAGCCGCCCCGCCCGGTCGCTGTCGTCAGGATAGAGGAACAGCGTCAGGTTGTGAAGGATGTCAGTCTTGTCAAAGTCGATGCCCTGGTGAACCAGGCTCTCATCCACGGTCTCCAGGTCAAACAGGTGGAGTTTGTTGACCCCGCTCTCGTAGCCGGAGACGTACAGGTCGTACATCACGGCCTTGGCCTTCCCCTGGGGGAAGGGAACCTCAAAGGACACCTTCGTCTTCTCCAGCCAGCTCTTGGGAGACAGCCACACATCCGGCTTCTCCTGCTGCTTGTAATCCTGAAAATACTGCTTGAACAGGCCAAAATGATACAGCAGCCCCACGCCGTCCCCGGGCAGCCCCAGGGTGGCGATGGAATCCAGGTAACAGGCCGCCAGGCGCCCCAGGCCTCCGTTGCCCAAGGAGGGCTCCGTCTCCTGCTCCTCGACCTTTGCCAGGTCCTTGCCAGCCTCAGCCAGGGCCGCCTTCACCTCATCGTAGATCCCCAGGTTGATCAGGTTGTTGGACAGCAGCTTTCCCACCAAAAACTCCGCGGAGATGTAGTAGAGCTTCCTCTCCCCCGAGATTCTGGGCGATGCCTTAAGCCGGTCCTGGACCAGCTCCAGCAATGCCAGGTACGTCTCCTGATCGCTCGCCGCCAACAAGCCCTTGGAAAACCGCAGGCCCACCTTCTGTTCCAATTCATCACGCATCCGCATGCTTGCTTCCTCCTAACTCCCGGGCACGGCCATAGATCGTGGTGAGCCGGGCCATCTTCTTCGCCAGCTTCTTGGTGGCGCAGTCCTTCGCCATCCGCCACCTCCAATTGCTTCCTCCCACCGTGGAGGGCGTGTTGATTCTCGCCTCGCTGCCCAGGCCCAAATAGTCCTGGAAGGGCACCACCGCCAAGTCCGCCACGCTTCCCAGCGCCGCCCGGATAAAGGCCCAACAGCCATCCTTCGAATCCTCCAGGCCCAGATAATCCAGCGCCAGCTGCAGATCCTCCTCCGAGGCGGAATCCAGCCAGCCTCGAGTGGTGTCGTTGTCGTGGGTGCCGGTGTAGACCACGCAGTGGTTGGGCAGGTTGTGGGGCAGATAGGTGCTCTCCTCGCTGGCACTGAAGGCAAACTGCAGCACCTTCATTCCCGGATACCCGCTGCTCTTGAGCAGCCGGTGCACCGCTGGGGTCAGCATTCCCAAGTCCTCGGCGATGATGGCGGCGTCCTCCACCGCAGAGTTGATCGCCTTGATAAAGTCCATCCCGGGCCCTTTGCACCAACGGCCATTCTTCGCCGTCTCGTCCCCATAGGGGATGGCGTAATAGCTCTCCAGGCCGCGGAAGTGGTCAATGCGCAGCACGTCATACATGGAGAGGTTGGCCTTGATCCGGGCCATCCACCAGGCATAACCGTCCCGCTTCATCACGTCCCAACGGTACAGGGGATTCCCCCACAGCTGGCCGTCGGCGGAGAAGGCGTCCGGCGGGCAGCCCGCCACCTCTGTGGGCACGTTGTTCTCATCCAGCTGAAACAGCTCCGGGTGAGCCCAGACGTCCGCACTGTCCAGGGCCACATAAATGGGTGCGTCCCCGATGATCTTCACACCCTTGCCGTTGGCGTAGGACTTCAAGGCGTACCACTGACGGAAAAATAGGAACTGGGTGAACACGTGGTAGTCCACGTCCTGAACCAGCCGCTGCTTCCACAGCTTCAAAACCCCGGGATCCCGCAGCCGCAGGCCGTCCTCCCACTGGGTCCAAGGCCGGCCGCCTTTCTGGGCCTTCAGCGCCATGTACAGGGCATAATCCTCCACCCAGGCCTTATTGGCCCGGCGAAACCGCTCCAGGGCCTTTCGGTCCTTGAAGTTCTCAAAGGCCCGGCGCAGAAGCTTTTCTCTTCCCTCCCGCACCAGGTCGTAGTCCACAGAGTGGGGATCTTCCCCCCACTCCGTTCGCTTACAGCGTCCCTTCTTCAGCAGGCCCTCCTCGCAGAGCTCCTGCAGGTCAATCAACAACGGGTTCCCTGCAAAGGCAGAGTAGCTCTGGTAAGGGCTATCCCCAAAACTGGTGGGCCCCAAAGGCAGCACCTGCCAATAGCGCTGCTTCGCCCGAGAGAGAAAATCCACCCACTCCCTGGCGGCAGGACCAAATGTCCCAATGCCGTATTTGGACGGCAGGCTGCTCACGGGCAGCAGCACCCCCGCCGCCCGCTGCATCCAGGTTTTGCGCGCCATAGATAACGCTCCTTTCCCGAAAAACGGAGGCAGCTCTTTCTCACCTCCGGTTGCTCTTGGCTCAGTATAGCACCTCCTAGGGGACCTTCGCAAGCAAAATTTAGGTGAACCAAACAAAAAAGTTAAAATAGACAGAAGATAATTTATAAATTCAGCATTTTGATTCCCCCCAATCCTCCTTCCAACTCCCTTGCTCATGGACGCTTTCCCTCGCCTCCTTTTTCTGCTATACTATATGGACGACCAACAAACGCTGATGACAGAAAAGGGGTACGTTATGGCCACAAAACTCCAGGTGCTGGAACGATATTTCGGGTATGCCTCCTTCCGGGCGGGACAGGAAGAGGTCATCGACGCCCTGCTGGAGGGCAGGGACGCGGTGGGGATCATGCCCACCGGCGCTGGAAAATCCCTGTGCTATCAGGTGCCCGCCCTGCTGATGAAGGGCATCACCCTAGTGGTCTCCCCTCTGATCTCCCTGATGAAAGACCAGGTCAGCGCTCTGGTGCAAAACGGCGTCCGCGGCGCCTATCTCAACAGCTCCCTGACCTGGAACCAATACCGGGCAGCTCTGCGCAACGCCAGAGCCGGGGTATACAAGATCATCTACGTGGCGCCGGAACGCCTGCTCACCCCGGAGTTCCTGGACTTTGCCAAAAACGCACCCATCTCCATGGTCACCGTGGACGAGGCCCACTGCGTCTCCCAATGGGGGCAGGATTTCCGCCCCAGCTATCTGTCCATTCCCGAGTTTGTTCAGGCGCTGCCCCGCCGCCCGGTGGTCTCCGCCTTCACCGCCACTGCCACCCCCAGAGTGCGGGAGGATATTCTCTCCCTGCTGGAGCTGAAGGACCCCTGGGTGACAGTCACCAGCTTTGACCGGCCTAACCTCTACTTTGAGGTGCGCCGTCCCAAGGATAAATTTCAGGAGACGCTGGAGCTGATCTCTCAGCGAAGGGACCGGAGCGGCATCGTCTACTGCGGTACCCGCAAAGCCGTGGAAGAGCTCTGCGAGAAGCTGCGGGAACAGAACATCCCCGCCACCCGGTACCACGCCGGGCTCACCGACCAAGAGCGTCAGCAAAACCAGGAGGACTTTCTCTACGACCGGGCTTCTGTGATGGTGGCCACCAACGCCTTTGGCATGGGGATTGACAAGTCCAACGTGAGCTTTGTCATCCACTACAACATGCCCAAGGACCTGGAGAGCTACTACCAGGAAGCGGGTCGGGCCGGCCGGGACGGCTCTCCCGCCCAATGCTTTCTTCTTTACAGCGGTCAGGATATCATCCTGAACCGTTTCCTCCTGACCCATGGGGACGAGGGACAATACGTGGATGAGGAGCTGCTGGAGGAGCTCTCCCGGCAGAACGAGGCCCGACTCCAGGCGATGATCGGGTACTGCATGACCACCAGCTGTCTGCGGGAATACATTCTCCACTACTTTGGGGAACACGCTCCCACCCAGTGCGGCAACTGCCAGAACTGCCTGGGAAAGTTCTCTCAGCTGGACATCACCCAGCCGGCCAGAGAGATCGTCTCCTGCGTGCGGTATCTGCGGGAACGGTATGGAGTGAAGATGGTGCTGGACGTGCTGAGGGGCGGCAAAGGTGAACGTCTGACCCGACTGGGATTCGAAAGGCTGCCCTGCTACGGCAAGCTGCGGCAATATCCGGAAAAACAGCTGCGGGACATGGTGAACACCCTGCTGCTGGAAGGCTTTCTGGCCCAGTCCGGCGGGGAGTACCCCACCCTTTCCCTGGGCCGCCGAGGCAGCGAGCTGCTTCAAGGTAGGGCACAGGTGTCTCTGCGGGTGCGGGAGGGCGACCTCCCCGCCCAGGCAAAGCGCCCGCTCAGCAGCCTGCCCAAAGGCAATCCGGAGCTTTATCAGCGCCTGCGGGAGGTGCGGGGAAAGATCTCCCGAATTCGGAACATCCCGGTACACATCATCTTTTCCAACGCCACTCTGGAAGCAATGGCCGCCTACCAGCCCACCACTCCTGGGGAATTCTTGGAGATCCCTGGTGTGGGCCAAGCCAAGCTTCAACAGTATGGGAAAGCCTTCTTGGAGGAGATCCAACACTGGAAACAGGAACAGAATTGAAAAACCGCCGGCAGCGCTCAGGCTGTCCGGCGGTTTTTGTCAGGTTCCCCTGCCCACCCGCTTGGCCAGAAAAATATCCGGCTTGCCAGGCCCGTTGGCGTCCGGGAGAACCCCTACAATCTGAAACCCCTGCTTCTGATAAAACTCATAAGGGTGACGACGGAGGTTTTGGATGTGCTGGATCTTCTCAAAGGTGTCCTCAAACAGGTCCCCTTGGCTGAGAGTGGTCTGCTGAAACTCGTCATCGCTGCCCAGGTATAAGGTCAGGCAGCCGCGGGAAGCACACTCCTTTTCCAGCTGGGCCACCAATGCCCTGCCAATCCCCTCTTCCCGGCGGCTGGCTGTCACCGCCAAGGGGTGCAGCTCCCAGGCGGTATCCCCATACTGGGGCATGGCCCCCACAAACCCCAACAGCTTGCCATCCTCTTCCGCCATCAGGGCTATGCGGTCCTCCTCCATGCACAGCGCCGCCTGCTGACGGGCCAAGTCCTCACTGTAGGAATGGGGAAAGCACTCCTGCAGCAGGCAAATCAACTGATGGATCCACTCCCGGTTTTCCCGGGGAAACTCTGTAATTTTCATGGCTATTTCCTCCCTTATCACTTCATGACGTTTTCGAAGAGAGCCCTTCTGGATGCCGGGCACAGTCCGGGGATCCGGGTCCCTATCCCCACGGTTGAGCGGCAGAGGCAGCCTCCTGGCTACTCTGCTTTCAGCAAGCCCAGTTTCTCCTTCCAACGGAGAATCCGCAGCACGGACTCCTCAATGCGCTCCTGGCTGATCTGACCGCTTTTCACCGCAGCCAGGACCGCCGGGTACTGGGTCTCGTAGTCGGAGCAGCACAGGAAATCATTCCCGGCCAGGATCGCCTGGACTGCCGCGCTGGAAGCGTCACAGTACTTCTGGATGGCATCCATAATCAGATCGTCTGTGATGATGCAGCCTTCAAAGCCCAGCTCCTCCCGGAGAATCCGATGCCACTCCGGGGACAGGGAGGCCGGGTACGTCTCGTCCTGACAGGTGACAATATTGTGACTGACCAGGACACACCCTGCCCCTGCCTGGATTCCCGCCTCAAAAGGCAGAAAATCCCGCTGCTGGAAGGTCTCGTAGGGACGCCGGTCCACCACCACCTCGGTGTGGGTATCCCCGTTTTCCCCGTACCCAGGAAAATGCTTCAGGACGCAGCCCATGGAATGTTCCCCGTAGAGCTCCACCATCTGCTGGACATAGGCAGCAGTCTCCTGAGGCTCCCGCCCCAAAGAGCGGTCATACAGAAAGGCGTCGGGCTGTTGGGCAATGTCGCACACCGGGGCAAAGTTCACGTTGATCCCCAAACCCTGCAGTGTGAGGATCTTATCCCGCTCCACTGCAGTGACCAAATTCAGACCCCCGGCGTCGTACAAGGCCCGGGGATACCAATAGGGCTCCTCACAGAGGTTGGGGTTGGCGCTGACACGCACCACGGTGCCGCCCTCCTCGTCCACTCCCATAAGCAAGGGGATCTTCACGCTGTCCTGGTAGCTTTGGATATTCCTCTGCACCTGCTCTTTGGTCAAGCCCTTAAAATCCCTGCCAAAGAGAAGGTACCCTCCAAACTGATACTGAGCAGCCACAGCCGCGGCATCTTCTTTGGGCACCCGAACGAAAAACAGCTGACCCACCTTCTCCTCCAACGTCATGGAGGCCAGGTACTCCTCAGGCGTGGCAGGGGCAGGCCGCGGGGAAGGGGCGGGACTGGGGGACTGCTCCGCCTCCGGCATGTCCGGAGCAGACACCTCCACCGTCAGAGCTAGGATGGTTCCCTCCGACTTAGCTGGACCTGCATAGGTGACAGTCACCGAACTGCCCTCCTCCAAGGGATCCCCCGTAAGCTGGGTCTCCCTTGTAAGCACCACCGTCAGTGCGGAGCCGTCCGGTTTCCGAAGCTCAAAGGACAGGTCGGACACCCGTGCCGCCTCCCCCGTCTGGGTGACAGGCTCAGGGACACTTTCCGGCACAGCGTCGGCCTCCACGGCGGAGGAACCCGAGCTGCCCCCCAAGGAGGATTTCGCCCGGCTTTCCTCCTGCTTCCAGCCAGCAGCACAGCCGGCGGCCAAGAAAAAGGTCAAGGTCAACAGCAGCGCCAGCAGCTGGGAAAGTCCATTTCGCTTCAATGCCGTCCCCCCTTCCGTTTTCTTGTAGTATACTCAAGCTGTGGGGAAAAGACAAGGGCTGTTCCCCTTTTCGTGGCAGCAAAAAGGAGGGGGTCTCCCCCCTCCTGAAAAGTGCAGCAGTTTTTGCTTTGCTTACTTCACTTCCACGGTCCAGCCGAAGGTGTCCTCCACCTTGCCGGTCTGGAGGCCGGTGACGGTGTCGTAGAGCTTCTGGCTGACCGGGCCAATGCCGCCGTCAGCAATGGTCATGACCGTGTCCTCGTAGCGCAGAGCGCCCACGGGAGAGATAACCGCCGCGGTGCCGCTGCCCCAGCACTCCTCCAGAGCACCGGTCTTGGCTGCTTCCACCAACTCGTCCACGGAGATACGGCGCTCCTCCACATCCATGCCCCAGTGCTTGCACAGGTCGATGCAGGAGGCGCGGGTGACGCCGGGCAGGATGGAGCCGTTGAGCTTGGGAGTGACCACCTTGCCGTTGATCTTGAAGAAGATGTTCATGGCGCCAACTTCCTCAATGTACTTGCGCTCCACGCCATCCAGCCACAGCACCTGGGAGTAGCCTTCGTCGTGAGCCTTCACCTGAGCCGCCAGGCTGGCCACGTAGTTGCCGCCGGTCTTGGCCTCGCCGATGCCGCCCCGGACTGCGCGGACATAGTCATCCTCAATCCAGATCTTCACCGGATCCAGGCCGCTCTCATAGTAAGCGCCGGAGGGGGACAGGATGATGATGAACAGATAAGTATCGGAAGGACGCACGCCCAGGAAGGGATCCGTGGCGATGACAAAGGGACGGATATACAGGGAAGTTCCGGGCTGGGTGGGAATCCAATCCTTCTCCACGCCCACCAGAGTGGTCAGAGCGTTGAGGAAATCGTCGGCAGGGATCTCGGGGATGCACAGCCGGTCGTTGGAGTGGTTTGCCCGGGCAATGTTCTTGTCAGGACGGAACAGCAGCACACGGCCATCCTCGGTCTTGTATGCCTTCAGGCCCTCGAACATCTCCTGGCCATAGTGGAATACCATGGCGGAAGGATCCAGAGTGATGGGCTGATAGGGGACAATCTTGGGATCGTGCCAGCCGTGCTCTCTGTCATAGGGCATGACATACATGTGATCGGTGAAGATCTTGCCAAACCCCAGCTTGGACTGATCCGTAGGCTTCTGCTTGGGCGTTTTTGTAAGCTCGATCTTGATTTCCTGCATAGCAAACACCTTTCTTCGTCAGCGCTTTTGCCGCACTGGGCCTTTGACGCGCCTTATTTTTCATTGGATTATTATTGATTATATCACTTAAACCAGATTTTGCAAGAACCATCCCCCAGTTCCTGCAAAAATGGGGAACTCCCCAAAAATTTTACCGCTTTGCGACTTTACCAAGCAAAAACGCTCAAAGTCCTCAGCCCTCTCCCCCACAAGCTCGGACAAAAGCCGAGAAAATTTTCCGGCTGTTTTCATCGGTCAGACGGGAAAACTCCGGATGCCACTGCACCGCCAGAGCAAACTTGTGCTCCGGCAGGTAAACTGCCTCCACCATGCCGTCCGCAGCCTTGGCCGCAACCTGCAATCCCTTGCCCAGGTTCTTGATTCCCTGGTGGTGGTAGGAGTTCACCCCCATCTCCGTCAGGCCTACAATCTCCTGCAAAGGCGTGCCAGGCTCGATGTGCACCTGGTGGGCCACCTTGTCATAGGGCGGCGTCTCGTGGTGCTCCACATCACTGGGGCACTGGGTGGGAATATCCTGGTACAGGTCGCCTCCCAGCATCACATTGAACAGCTGGATCCCCCGGCACACTCCCAGCATGGGCTTGCCGGTCTCCAAAGCCATGGGAAAGAACTTGGACTCCATGCCGTCACGCTGGGGGCACAGTGTCCCGCATTTCCCCGAGGGAGCCTGGCCGTACAGGGCCGGGTCCACGTCGTGGCCGCCGGGGAAGAGAAAGCCGTCAAAGGTGTCGGCATAGCGCCGCAGCGCTTCCTCATCCGTGGTCAGGGGCAGGATCACCGGCGCCGCCCCGGCATCCTCCAAGCCTTGGGCATAGCCGGGCAGCATCCAGTAACTTTCCAGCTTTTCATCGTAAAGAGAGACGATGGCGATCATTGGTTTCATACTGTCACCTCGTTGATGGATTCATTTCAAGTACCCGCCTAGCATACCACAGCCCAGGCGGAATTTGCAACATCTCAAAGAAAAAGCTGCAGAAAAACACATTGCGTCCTGGAGGATTCTTTCGTATAATGAATAAAAACCTTCGAAAAGGACGTGTTGCTTTTATGGCTTTGCTCCAGTGCAGCTTTTTTTCAAAATCTCTCATGCGAACCGTACCCATCCAAGTGGTGCTGCCCACCGACAAACAGCTCCCCAATGGTGAGCCCCCCAAAGGCCCCTTTCAGACCTTGTACCTGCTCCACGGCATCTTCGGCGACCAGACCGACTGGGTCTGCGGCACCCGGGTCCAGAGCTGGGCGCAGGATCGGAACCTGGCCCTGGTGATGCCCGCCGGAGACAACAGCTTCTACGTGGACCAGCCCAAGGCCAGCTCCTACTACGGCCGGTTCATCGGCCAGGAGCTGGTGGACTTCACCCGGCGGACCTTCCCCCTCTCTCACAAGCGGGAGGACACCTTCATCGGCGGGCTGTCCATGGGCGGCTTCGGGGCTATCGTCAACGGGCTGCAGAATCCCGGCACCTTCGGGGCAGTGTGCGCGCTGTCCTCGGCGCTGATCCTGGACTCCATGATGACCCACACGGAGTACACCGACTTTCTCATGACCAACAAGGGTTACTACGAGACCGTTTTCGGAGATCTCTCCCAAGTGCGGGGCGGCGTCAACGACTATGACGCTCTGGCGGAGAAAGTAGCTCCTCTGGTGGAAAAGCCCAGGTTCTACATGGCCTGCGGCACGGAGGACGGCCTGATCACCGTCAACCGTGAGTTCCGGGATCACCTGCAGCAGCTGGGATTTGACGTCACCTATGAAGAGGGTCCCGGCGTGCACGACTGGTACTTCTGGGACACATACATTTTGAAGGTTCTGGAGTGGCTGCCTCTGGGGGAATCCCATCAGGGTGTCAGCTCCGGGAATGTCAACGGATAAGGAGGCGGCATCATGGCACTGCTGCATTTGAACTTTGAGAGCCAATATCTCCAGAACAACACCGACCTGTCCATCATCCTGCCGGACAGACCCCACACCACCGACGCCGCGGACTTCTACAGCTCCGGGAAAAAATATCCGGTGCTGTGGCTGCTCCACGGCACTTTCGGCGACCACACCGACTGGGTGCGCAAGTCCAATATCGAACGGTACGCCTGTGAGAAAAACCTGATTGTGGTCATGCCCAGCGGGATGAACTCCAACTATCTGAACTGGCCCGGCTTCGGCACGGGCTACCACGCCTGGGACTACCTTTTCGACGAGCTGATGCCCTTGGTGCACCACTGGTTCCCCACCTCGGAAAAGCGGGAGGACAACTTCATCGCTGGGCTTTCCATGGGAGGCCGGGGCGTGTTCCAGTATGTGGCAGGCCGGCCGGAGAAGTTCGCCGGGGCCGCGGTGCTGTCCTGCGCCCCCAACAACCTCCACGACCTGAAGCTGGACGGCAACGCCGCCGGGGACCAAGCCGCTTTTAACCAGCGGACCCGGAACCTGATCCAGAACTTTGGGGGCTTGGAAGGGTATCTCCAGTCCCCGGCCAACGTTTGGGACAAGCTTCCGGAACTGGTCAAGGAGGGAACCCTCCCCCCGCTCTATTTCTGCATTGGCACCGAGGATTTCCTCTACGACAACTACAAGGCCTTCAAAGAGTACGCCCACCAGATCGGTCTTGATGCCACCTTTGAGGAAACTCCCGGATTTGCTCACGAGTGGGCGTTCTGGGATCTGTTCATTCAAAAGGCTCTGACTTTCTTCGGGCTGTGACGCTGGGAGGCGGGGACTTTGAAGAGATTCCACCCATCCCCAAAAGTCAGGTCCTTGACGGGATTTCCCGCCCTTGCTATGCTAGAATAAGCAACCTGCCCAAGGGGGAATGCTATGACTGTCAGAAAAACTATGGGGATCTGGGGCCGGGGGGCTGGGCTTCTGGCTGGGCTGCAGCTTCTTCGCATCGGGTTTAAATCCCTGGTATTCACCTTTCTTCCCCGGACCATTTCCGCCGATATTGTATGCAGCTGCGTGTACATGGCTGCTATGACCGTCTTTTTGCTGGGGTGGTGGCGGCATCAGGGAGAATTCCTCTCACTGCTGCCCCGCCGCTTTGGAAAGGGCTACCTCGCAGCCGCCATTCTGGCAGGTGCTTTTCTCGTCAGCACGCCTCTCATCACCCGGAACACCTCCTTCCAGGCGCTGCTATCCCTGGTCTATGGGGCTGTGGTTACGGTAACTTTTGAGGAGGTTCTCTTTCGCGGCTGGGTCTGGCAGAAACTTTGCTCCCTGGGGAAAGGAGCGCTTCCCTGGCTGGGCTCTTCCGTTCTCTTCGGCCTGTGGCACCTGGGATACGCCGACACGGTGCTGTGGAGGACATCCCTTTTCTCTCCAAGCGCAGATGTGGTGACAATTCTCTTTTGGAAAGTAGTCACTGGATTGCTCCTGGGTCTGGGCTTTGGGCTGCTGCGGTGGAAATTGGGAAACGTCTTTGCCCCCGGGCTGGCACATCTGGTGATCAACGCCTTCGGCAGCTAAACGCCTAGTAAATATTGTAAAAAAGAGGTTCTGCTTCGGCGGGGCCTCTTTTGTGCTTTTCCAGAGACATCCCACAGCTGCCACCCTAATGGCTCTCTTTCGGCCGGCAGAAAAAAGTTGGAGGAAGGTCTTGACAATCCGTTCCTATTGTGTATATAGTATATATACAATATTTCAACGCGAAGAAATGTTGCCGCCCTTTCTCCGGGATTGGCCCCCTGGGGAAAGCGCGGCGGAGAGGAAGTGACGGTTTGCACATTGTCATCAGCAACCAAAACGGAAAGCCCATCTACGAACAGATTACGGAGCAGATCAAGGGATTGATCATCTCCGGGGAGCTGAAGGAGGGCGACCCTCTGCCCTCTATGCGGGTGCTGGCCAAGGAGCTGCGCATCAGCGTCATCACCACAAAGCGCGCATATGAGGAACTGGAGCGAGAGGGATTTCTCTACTCCATCACCGGCAAGGGCAGCTTTGTGGCAGGCAAGAATACGGAGTTTCTCAAGGAGGAACAGCTGCGCAAGGTGGAGGAGCATCTGCAGGAGGCAGTGCACGCCGCTCAGCTCTGCGGCATGGAGAAGCAGGAGTTGCTGGACACCCTGAACCTGCTGTGGGAGGAATGAGTTTAAAACACGACAGACGCCTTGTCTGGATCAAATGCTGAAACTCTCCCAAGTTCCAGAGCCCAGCTTCCATCACAGAGACAAAGGAGATACCTATGGAAAATGCCATTGAACTGCGCAATCTGCGCAAGAACTACAAATACTTCACCCTGGACAACATCAGCTTGACGCTGCCCATGGGATGTATTCTGGGATTTATCGGGGAAAACGGCGCCGGGAAAAGCACCACCATCAAAGCAATGCTGGGGCTGATCCACATCGACGGCGGGGAGATCCGCCTGCTGGGGAAAGACCCTTCCGCCCACCGCTCGGTGATGGAAGAGGTGGGCATGGTGCTGGACAGCGGATTCTTCCCCCCAGAAATGAATGCAAAGCAGCTGGAAAAATCCCTCTCCCACATCTTCCGGAACTGGGACCAGGGCACCTACTACCAGTATCTCCAGCGGTTTGAGATTCCCCTGGAGAAAAAGGTCAAGGAGTACTCCCGGGGCATGGTGATGAAATTCTCCCTGACAGTGGCCCTGTCCCACCAGGCAAAACTGCTGATTTTGGACGAGGCCACCTCCGGCCTGGATCCCATCATCCGGGACGATATTCTAGACATCCTCTACGACTTCATTCAGGATGAACAGCACAGTGTATTCCTCTCCTCCCACATCACAGCGGACCTGGAAAAAATCGCCGACTACATCGCCTTTATCCACAAGGGGAAGCTGATTATGTGCGGCGAAAAAGATACGCTTCTGGAAACCTATGGCCTCTTCCACTGCTCCAAGGACCAACTTGCCCAGCTGGACCCCTCCGCAGTGGCAGGGTACCGGCAAAACGAGTTCGGCGTAACTGCTTTAGTCAAGCGCTACCGCATGCCCGGCGGCTGTTCCGTGGAACACGCCTCCCTGGATGACATCATGCTGTACAGCATCAAAGGCCGTCATCATTGAGCATTGAGAAGGGAGTTTTTTCATGTTAGGTCTGCTCCGCAAGGACTTTTACACTTCAAAAAAAGAACTGTTGCTCACAGGATTTATCGCGCTGATCTTTGTGGCATTCAATGTGACCATCGCCCAAAAGGAAATGCTGGGCCCCTCCATCGGCGTGCTGATCTCCGTGGGAAGCTTGATGCCCACCTACTCCATCCACTACGACAAGACTAACGGTTGGGATAAATTTATCTGCGCCTCCCCCATCAGCCGGACACAAGTGGTGCTCTCCAAGTACCTGGCCGGTCTGATCAGCATCGCTGCGATAAATCTGGTCATCGTACTGGACAACATGGCAGTGGGATCCCCCATGCCTGTCTGGGGATATGCGGCTCTGCTGTGCATCACCCTGTTCCTCCAGGCGGTGATGCTTCCGGTATGCTTGAAGCTGGGACAGAATTTTGTGGTGGCCGTGTTCATGCTCCTGGTGTTTCTCCCTATCAGCGCTCTGTTTCTCCTCAACCGAGTGGACATTCTCACCAATGCTGCTATTGAGGGCGCCTTCGACTTTATCCAGCAGAACGCCGCCCCTCTGAGCCTGCTGGGCATTGCTGCAGCGGCGTTGCTGTACGCAGTCTCCTTCCTGGTGAGCCTGCGGTTCTACAAGCGCATGGAGATATAAGCCCCCTTCCGCTCCGGTCTGTTCCCAGCGCAATTCTCTTCCTTATTGATAGAAGTCCGGCGCAGCCCAGCGCCGGGCTTTTTTTCTGTCCAAAATGGGGATCCCTCCCCAGGCGGATAGCTTTTTCCAGCTTGTTAAGGGAGCTTTAAACTTTGGTTAAGCTTTGCCGGGTATGCTTTCTTCTCAGAAAGGACCGGGCTGTGACCCGCCTTTCCCCCATTTCCCCTTGAGGAGGTTCCATCTGTGACATATCAGGACACCTTTCAACGCTACGAAATCAAATACCTGCTAAACAGCCGCCAAAAGAAGGCCATCCTGGAAGCCATGGCGCCCTACATGAAACTGGACGCCTACGGAAGGACCACCATCCGCAGCGTCTACTTGGACACCGACACATTCCGTCTGATTCGGCGGTCTCTGGAACACCCTGCTTACAAGGAAAAACTGCGGATCCGCAGCTACCAGCAAGCCGGTTCCCAGGACCCAGTATTCGTGGAGCTGAAGAAAAAGTACAAGTCCGTGGTCTACAAACGCCGGCTTTCCCTGCCTCAGGAACAGGTTCTGACCTGTTTCCAGCAAGGCAAGCCCTTGCCCGTCCACTCCCAGATTGGGGACGAGATCGCCTACTTTCGCAGGTACTACGATTCCCTTCAGCCCAAAGTATTTCTCTCCTATGAGCGGGAGGCCTTTTACGCCCTGGACGGCGGGGACTTCCGAGTCACCTTTGACGAGAACATCCTCTACCGCACCCAGGACCTCTCCTTGGGTTGCGAGGTCTACGGCACCCCTCTGCTGGAGGACGGTCAGACCCTCATGGAGCTGAAGACCTCCGGAGGCATCCCCCTATGGATGAGCCACAGCCTCAACCGGCAGCGGGTCTACAAAACATCCTTTTCCAAGTACGGCTCCGCGTATCAACAGTTGACACGCATCGGGACACAGCCCCGGGAGTCCAGGAGGTATCTGTATGCTTGACACTCTCTTTTCCGGTATTTTTGACTCCGATCTCATCACCGTGATCCCCATCCAGGACTTTCTCCTCTGCCTGGGCTGCTCCCTGGTCATCGGTCTGATCCTAGCAGGCTGCTACATGTACCGCACCCGGTATTCCAAAGGCTTTGTGGCCACGCTGGCCCTGCTGCCCGCTGTGGTGTGCGTGGTCATCATGATGGTCAACGGCAATGTGGGCACCGGTGTGGCCGTGGCCGGTGCCTTCAGCCTGGTTCGGTTCCGCTCCGTCCCCGGCTCCGCCAAAGAGATCTGCATCATCTTCCTGGCCATGGGCACCGGTTTGGTGGTGGGCATGGGCTATCTGGGGTACGCTTTCCTCTTCGCTATCCTGCTGGGAGCCATGACCATGCTCTACAGCCGGCTGAATTTCGGCTTCACAAAAAAAGCCTCTCTCTACAAGACACTCCACATCACCATCCCAGAGGATTTGGACTACTCCGATGTCTTTGACCCCATCTTGAAGCAATACACTTCCCAGTATGAGCTGACCCAGGTGCGCACCACCCACATGGGCAGCTTGTTTCGGCTGACTTACGATCTGACTCTGTCCAACGCCGGTACGGAAAAAGAACTGATCGACCAGCTCCGCTGCCGCAACGGCAACTTGGAGATCACCGTCTCCAAGCAGGAAACCACCATCAACGAACTGTAAAGGAGGCGCCTTATGAAAACACATACAGCGCTCGCCCTGCTTCTGACAGCCCTGCTGGCCCTGTCCGGGTGCGCCGCGGCCGATTCCCAGCCAGTCTCTTCCCAGGCCTCCTCTGGGGTGGAGGCCGCCTCCACGGATGCAGCCGGGTCAGCGGACTCCGGAGACAGCGCCGTCTCGGTGGACACTTCGGAGATGTTCACCGACCGGGATATGGAAATCGGCTACGATGAGGAGACCTGCACCCGGATCACCCTGTCCGGGGACGGCGCCTCCTGCGACTCCGACGGGGTACAGATCTCCGGCTCAACCGTCACCATCACCCAGGAGGGGACTTACCTGCTGTCCGGCACCCTGGACAACGGCATGGTGGCAGTAAACACGGAGGATACTGCCAAGGTCCAGCTGGTGCTGGACAACGTGGACATCACCAACGCCACCTCCGCCGCTATCTATGTGGCCCAGGCTGACAAGGTGTTTCTCACCACAGCCTCTGGGTCGGAGAACACCCTCTCCAACGGCGGGGACTATGTGGCCATTGACGACAACAATATCGACGCCGCCATTTTCTCCAAGGCTGACCTGACACTCAACGGTGCCGGGACTCTCACCGTCAACGCTGAGGCGGGCCATGGGATCGTCTCCAAGGATGACCTGGTTCTCACCAGCGGGACTTACCAGATCACCGCCGCAAGCCACGGGCTTTCTGGAAAAGACAGCGTGCGCATCGCCAGCGGGACTTACACCATCTCCTCCGGCAAGGATGCTATCCACAGCGAAAACGATGAGGACTCCAGCCTGGGATTCCTGTACATCGCAAACGGCACTTTCCAGCTCACCACCCAGGGTGACGGTCTCAGCGCGGGAGCCTATCTGCTGGCGGAAGATGGCAACTTCACCATCCAGGCAGGAGGCGGCAGTGCCAATGCCTCCCCCAAGAGCAGTGACATGGACTTTGGCCCCAGATCCCAAGGGCAATCCACCACCGCAGAAGAGACCGCCGACACAGAAGACTCCACTGCCAGCACCAAGGGAATCAAAGCCGGAACGGACCTGCTCCTCACCGGCGGCACCTACTCCCTGGACACCGCTGACGATGGGCTTCACTCCAATGGCAGCGTGACCATTTCCGGCGGGGAGTTCACCATTGCTTCCGGGGACGACGGTGTCCATGGAGATGGAGCTGTAACCATCTCGGGCGGCTCCATAGAGATTACCCAGAGTTACGAAGGGATCGAAGGACTTTCCATTGACATCACGGGGGGCAGCATCGACCTGGTCGCCTCGGATGACGGCTTGAACGCAGCCGGAGGCACTGACAGCAGCGGCTTTGGCGGCCGGGGAGACGACATGTTTGCCGACACCGAGGGGATCTACATCGCCATCTCCGGGGGCTCTCTGCACATCGACGCCTCTGGGGACGGGATCGACTCCAACGGCTCCCTCACCGTTTCCGGCGGAGAGACCTATGTGTCCGGACCCACCAGCAACGGAGATGGTGCACTGGATTACGCCAGTGACGCTTCCATCAGCGGAGGAGTCTTTGTGGCGGCAGGGTCTTCTGGAATGGCCCAGAACTTTGGCAGCTCTTCCACACAGGGGGTCATGATGGTCACCGTCAATTCTGCCGCCGCAGGCAGCACCCTCTCCCTGAAGGACTCCTCCGGAAAGGAACTGATCTCTTGGCAACCCGACAAGTCCTTTGACTCCGTGATTGTCAGCTGCCCTGAAATCACCCAGGGTTCCACCTACACCCTGACCACCGATGGCACAGATACGGAGGTCACCATGGACAGCCTGGTCTATGGCTCTGGCAGCGGCGGCGCCATGGGAGGTCCCGGGGGCAAAGACGGTGGGATGGGCAGGCCCCAAGGCAATCCCGGGGAAGCTCCTGGGAACTCCGACGGCACTGGGGAACCTCCGGAAATCCCGGAAGGTGGCCTGGACGACAGCCTCGGGGAGCCGCCGGAAGCTCCTGATGGAGCCCCCGGTGACACTCCTCCGGAACCGCCTGACGGTGCGGAAGGCGGCTTTGGCGAAACCGCTCAAGCAGACACGCAGACACTCTAAAAACAACAGAAAGCGAGGAGATGGAACATGGAAGGCTTTTTCTGGGGAATTCTGTGGGGTGTGATTCTGGGGATCCCTTCCGGGCTGTCCAGCGCCCACCTGCTTCTGCGGGCACGTGGGCAGGGACTCACCGCTGGGCTGCTCACAGGACTGGGTACCTCCTGCGGGATCACCTGTTATGGAGCCCTGAGCTTGGCGCTCTTTGCCCTGCTGCAACCGTTCTCCCAGGAAGTGCTGTTTGTGGCCGGCACTGCTGTTCTGCTTCTGGCTCTGCAGCGGATTCTCTGGCCTCAACGGGACTGGGCCGAAGAGGAGGTTTTTCCCAAAGCGTACTTTTTCCCCTCGGCGCTGGTGGTGGCCCTCAGCTGCCCCGGGTCCTTGGCCGCACTGCTTTTAGGCCGGGCTGCTGGGATAGGAGCGGATCGTATTTTCAGCCTGCTGGTGGGTGTTTTGGTGGGATCCATGCTGTGGAACGGCTTTTTCGCTGTGCTGGCCATTCTGCGTCCCAGACTCCCTCTGGCTGCCATTGACCGGGGATGCGGGGCAGTTCTGGGCACAGCGGCCCTGGCCGTCTCCCTGTGGGGAGCCCTCTAAGGCAACCCTCTGTGAGAAACATCCGTCTCGAGCTGGTTCCTCCTGGGCGGATCTTTCGGTAAATCCCTGGCAGCAGGGGCGGGCCCTTTGCCCAGCATACCTCGGAAAAAGTAACCTTTTCTCCCCCGTTGGGAGGACTTCCCCGGAAAACAGCCGTATTCCACAGCTGGGAACTCTTGCCAAACGCTGGTTGCTATAGTAGGATAGAGAGAGAAAATGCTGAACGGAAATCTTGGGAGAATCGGGGAACACTATGAAAAAGATCATTCTTTACGGCAGCCAGTACGGAACAGCAAAGAAGTACGCGGAAAAATGCGCTGAGATCACGGGCCTCCCGGTGGCCAACTGCAAAAAAGTCCGGGATCTGAAAGAGTATGACCTTGTGGTTTATTTTGGCGCGCTGTACGCTGGGAATATCACAGGGTTGAAAAGAACGGCTCAGGCCATGGGGGATCACGGAAAGCTGATCCTTGTCACCGTGGGGCTGACCGATGTATCCCGCAGGGCGGATCAAGACAATTTTCAAGCGTCCCTTCGCAGTCAAGTGCCTCCATCCATTCTGGGGAACATGACCATGTTTCACCTGGGGGGCAGAATGGACTACCACAAGCTGAACCTCAAACACCGAGCGCTGATTGCCCTCTTCTGCCAAACGGCGAAAAATCTCCCCGAAGAAAAGAAGACTGCCGATGTGAACGTCATGATCCAGGCGTATCGCTCCAAAGTGGACCTTGTGGACCTAGATTCCCTGGAGCCCATTGCGGCGGCCATTCCCCACTGATGCCGGACAAGAAAAAAGCAGGAAACCCGCTGTGGTTCCCTGCTTTTCTTTGTGCTATTCCAAAACACACCAGACGATCATGGGCAGGCATCCCTTCCTCGTTCATGGGACAACTACCCCACCGCCAACGGACAGAGGTCACTCCTCCATTGCGGCTTTCTGCTGGTTTACCTCCCGGATTTTGCCAATGTCAAATTTCTCCTGACGGTCGTACGTGTACAGGCCGTTGACTTCCTGCTCAATATCGTAGAGCTGGGTATAACAGAATCCGCAGATCTCCAGATTGCGGAGCATGGCTTCCGTCAGCCCCCGATACCGGGCAAAAAACTCCTCTGCCGTGGCGGGAGCAGTGCCGTAACCCCAGCCCTGGCCCTGATCTTCCGCCCACCGAATGCCGCCGTACTCGCTGATGAAGATGGGCTGGCCCTCATAGGGCTGATTGAAGAAGGGACTCCGGCCGTTCTCCCCCAAGGGCATCTCCCCAAAGAAGGGATCCTCCCCCGGAATGGGGCCTTCCTTGGCCTTGGCGGTAAAGGTGTCCCACCGGGCTTGGAAGGTCTCCGGGTTCTGGTCGTAGTCGTGGATATCGTACACCTCTGACAACACTCGGAAGTTTCCGCTGGAGTCAATGCAGGGCCGGGTGGGATCCAGCCGCTTGGTCAGCCGGTACATACTGCTGAGCAGCTGGTTTTTCTCCCGCTCCTCATGATAGCCCCATGTCTCATTGAAGGGACACCACCCTATGATGGCCGGATGATCCAGGTCCCGCACCACCGCCTCGCTCCACTGGTTCAGGTAGATCTCCCCCGCCAACGGGTTGGAGTGATCCAGGCCCCAGTTGGGATACTCTCCCCACACCAGGTAGCCCATCCGATCGCAGTGGTAGAGGAAGCGGGGTTCGAAGACCTTCTCATGGAGCCGCGCTCCGTTGAACCCCGCGTCCAGGGAGAGCTGAATGTCCTTCACCAAGTCCTGCTCACTGGGAGCGGTATAGATGCCGTCGGGATAGAACCCCTGGTCCAGCACCATCCGCAAAAACACCGGCTTGCCGTTGAGGAGGAACTTTCTCCCCTCAAATTTCACTGTGCGCAGGCCAAAGTAGCTCTCCACATGGTCCTGACCAAAGTCGAAGGTCAGCCGATACAGGCCACCCTTGCCCGGCTCCCACAGATGAATCTGGGACAGATCCACCTGGGCGGTAAAAAAGCCATCCTTTACAGTAAGGCTCTTAGCGCCCACCTGGGCGCCCTCCCAGAAGGCGGCAATCTGCAGCGTTCCCTGACCCTGCACCTTGCCTGTGACGGTGACCCAGCCGTTTTCTGGATCCGGGTAGCTGTGGGCCCACTCCACATAGGACCGGGGCACAAACTCCAGCCACACTGTCTGCCAAATTCCCGTGGTACGGGTGTAGTCGCAGCCGGAAGAGGCATACTTGTCCGCCTGCTTCCCCTTGGGCTGAAGGCCGCTGCGAACGTCGTCCCGCACTGCCACAAACAGGCTGTTTTCCCCGGGAACCACCAGTTCCGTCACCTCCAATGTGAAGGAGGTGTACCCGCCCTCATGCTTGCCCGCCAACCGGCCGTTGACATACACCGCTGTCTCATAATCCACCGCGCCAAAATGGAGCAGCACCCGGCCGGCAGTCTCCTCTTGGCTGAGGACAAATGTGCGGCGGTAGGCCACGCCTCCAATGAAGTCCACATAGCCAATGCCGGAAAGCTTGCTCTCCGGGCAGAAGGGCACCAGAATCTCCCGGTCCAGCTCCTGTTTCTTCCACAGCTCCCGGTCAATGGCGCTGCAGCCAAAATCAAATTCAAATTCCCAGATACCGTTGAGATTCCGCCAGTTCTCCCGCTGCCACTGGGGATTGGGATGCTCCGGCCGTGGAATATTCATGTCAAACTCCTCCTTGAATCCTCCATAAATTTTTTGATTAAAAAGAAGAAAATAATGGGAATACTGCGATTATACCCACCTCGTGCGCAGATGTAAAGCGCTTTGCACAAATTGTTCGGGAGAATTTTTTGACCTTTCATTTTCCGTCCCACCCGCTTTTCAAGCTCTCCACCTCCTGGGGGTTCCCGTAATTTTTCAGGGTTACTTGCGGTCCTAATTTCTCTTCCCAATGGGACTGAAAACAAGCCGTCCGACACTGGGCAAGCACTCCCCTCTGGGAAACTCTATGGGGAGGAAGGCTGGAAAGCCCACAGGCGGGCCCTTGACAAGGTGCTTCATCTCCGCTACCCTGATAAGAAGAAAAGGAGGGGACGCTGTGAAGACCATCGCCATCATCGAGGACGACCAGACCATTGGGGACCTGTTGGAAGAGGTGCTGCACAAAGAGGGCTACCAAGTGCGCAGGGCTTATTCCGGTACCGAGGCCGTGTACCTGCTCTCCCGGTACCGGCCGGACCTGGCATTGCTGGACCTGATGCTCCCGGGCCTATCCGGCGAACAGGTGCTGCCCTACCTGGAGGGGATCCCCGTGATCGTGGTCAGCGCCAAAGTGGGTGTGGATGACAAGGTCCGACTGCTGCTGGAAGGGGCGGCGGACTACATCACCAAGCCCTTTGAGCTGAAAGAGCTGCTGGCCCGGATCCAGGTACAGCTGCGCAAAAGCGCTCCTGCCTCCCCCTCCCTGCTGGAAGCCGGCGATCTGCGGATGGACAGCTCCTCCCGACAGGTCACCGCCGGAGAGGCAACGGTTCACCTGACAAAGACGGAATTTGCCATTCTGAAACTGCTGATGCAAAACCCTCATCAGGCTGTTTCCAAGTCCGTCATTCTGGACAGGATCGCCCAGGACACCCCGGACTGCACCGACAGCTCCCTGAAACAGCATGTGAGCAACCTGCGGAAGAAACTTCGGGAGGCCGGGGCTTCCACCACCATCGAGGCTGTGTGGGGCATCGGGTTCCGCCTGGGACAGTTGGAGGAGCAGGGAAAAACTTGACTCTTTCTTTACCCTTTTCTTTACCGCCTTCTTGACTATCCCTTGCTAAGATACTCTCACATTCAAAAAGGAGGTATCTGAAATGGAAACGATACTGAAGGCCCAAGGCCTTAGCAAACGCTACCGCCACTTTCAAGCGCTGAGCGGACTGGACATGGCAGTCCCTCGAGGGGCAATCTACGGCCTGGTGGGCAAAAACGGCGCCGGCAAAACCACACTGATCCGGCTGATCTGTGGGCTGCAAAGGCCCTCCTCCGGGAGCTATTCCCTCTACGGGGTGGACTGCGGGGATCGGGAGATCCACCGGATGCGACGGCGCATGGGCGCGGTGGTGGAGACCCCTTCCCTCTACCCCGACATGACCGCGGAACAGAACCTGAAGCTCCAATACCGGGTGCTGGGCCTGCCGGACGACACAGGAATCCCGGAGCTGCTGGAACTGGTGGGTCTCTCCCACACCGGCAAAAAGAAGGCTGGTCACTTCTCTCTGGGCATGCGCCAGCGGCTGGGCATCGCCATTGCCCTGTGCGGGGACCCGGATTTTCTGGTGCTGGATGAGCCGGTCAACGGGCTGGACCCCCAGGGCATTGTGGAGATCCGGGAGCTGATTCTGAAGCTGAACCGGGAACGGCAGATCACGGTGCTGATCTCCTCCCACATTCTGGATGAGCTCTCCAAGCTAGCCACCCACTACGGCTTTATCGACCAGGGCCGGATGGTGAAGGAGGTCAGCGCTCAGGAGCTGGAGGCCTCCTGCCGCAAGTGCCTGCGGGTGGAGGTGACCAACGCCAAAGTGTTGTGCCGGGTGCTGGACAGCTGGGCGCTGGAGTACAGCGTGGTGGACGACACCACGGTGGACGTCTACAGCGGGGTGAACATCACCAAGCTGGTGGAGGCGCTGAAAGCTCAGGGCAGTGATCTGCTCTCTGTCAAGGAGCGGGATGAGAGCCTGGAGAGCTATTACATCAACCTGGTAGGAGGTGGGCAGAATGGGTAACCTCCTTGCCGCCGGGATGTACCGGCTGGCGCGAAGCAAGATCTTGTATGCGGGGATGCTGATCATGGCCGCCACAGAGGTCCTCTTTTTATTCAACGTCTCCGATTCGGCTATTACCGAGGGCATGGAGTCCCAGAACTTTTTTGGGTTTACCGAGATGCTCCCCTTTGTGTCCGCGGCATTCTGCGGGCTCCTCCTTGGGGCGGACTATCCCAACGGCACTCTGCGCAGCCAACTGATCTGCGGACACACAAAAGCACAGATCTATCTGTCCAATCTGGTGTTATCGCTCTTTGCTGGTATCTGCTTTTATGGAGCGTCCATTGCCACTGGATTGGTTTACGGATTGGCGGACGGAAGGGTTTTCACCTCAAGTGCCGGAGAGCTTTTCGGATATTTCCTCTGCTCCCTACTGACAACCCTGGCATCCGCCTCCCTGGCTGCCATGATCGCCACCTTGTCCTCCAATCGGTCTTTGGGAATCGTGGCAAATCTGCTGTTGGCGTTTGTCCTGCTCTGCTGCGCCGGGTTTCTCTCCACCCCCATGGACCAGGCGGAAACCATCCCCCAATTCATGCCCCAGGAACTGGAAAACGGCATCACCATCTACACCGCGGATCCCTCCCTGCCGCTAGTGCCCAATCCGGACTACCCCCAAGGAATCTATCGGGCTATACTGGAATTCTTCTGGAACTTCCTGCCCTCCGGTCAAGGGATGCAGCTGGCCTCCGCACAGGTGGAGTCCTTCTGGGTGCTGGGGCTTTTCAGCGTGGTGTTCCTGGCTGTTGCCACCCTCCTGGGCCTTGCCGTCTTTCAGCGCAAGGACATCAAGTGAGGAGGGAACTTTATGGGAAATCTTCTCTCTGCAGGACTGTACCGGCTTCTTCGAAACAAGTTGTTTTATGCCGGCCTTGGCATGCTAGCTCTTTTGCAGGTCTATCTTCTTGAAAACAAAAAAGATGCCGTCTTGGCCGGTGACTTGGGTCTGGAGTCCTGCTTTTTCAGCTTCCCCATGGCGATAACCATTGGGATTGCCGCTTTCTCCGGTCTCTTCTTAGGGGGCGAATACAGCAGCGGCAGTCTGCGCAACCGGCTGACCGTAGGTTACCGCAAGCACACCGTGTACCTTGCCAATCTGGCACTGAGCACGGCGGTTTCCCTCGCCTTTTCCCTGGCTGCAACGGCGGTGGGACTGTGTTATGGTTACCTTCGGCTGGCCAGCTTTCATCTATCGCCGGATCAGGTGGCCTGGCACTTGATCTGTTCTTTGGGAGTGGCAGTGGCCAGCGCCTCCCTTTCCACCCTGATTTCCATGAACCTCTCTCACTGGGCAGTGGGGATCGTGGTCAGCGTGGTGCTGGCCTTTGCACTGCTTTTCGCCGCGCAATTTGTGATGGAGCTGATGGCAGCTCCCAAGATGATCCCCCACACCACCCGGATTGAGGATCCCAGTGGCCGGGTCTTCTACCAAATCGACTGGGACAAACCGGAGATGGCCAATCCCCTCTACCTGGAGGGACCTCTGCGGAGCGCGGTCTTCTTCCTGTGGGATTTCCTCCCAGCCTGTCAATGCTTTCAGCTGGCCTTCCTTCAGGTAACCCGGCCAGCGTTGCTGGTGGGGTATTCCGCTCTATTCACCGCTTTGACCACTGGTGTGGGCCTTGTCCTCTTTTGCCGCAAGGACATCAAATAACCCCTCCGAACACACCGTTCAAAAGGGCTCCTGGCCTGCTTCTGACGTTCCCATGGGCAGAAAATCTCTCTACACAGCAAAGAAGGTGATTTCATGGTTTGGCTCTGGGCAGCGATTCTGCTGATGGGACTTCTGGCGGCTAGTTTGGCCATCAAGGTGGTCCTGCTGCGGAAAAGTGCCCGAACACTCCGGGAGGAGCTGCTCCGGCGGCGGCAGGAGGAGACCAACACGCTGCTCTCCCTGCCCAACCGGGATGGGGAAATGCGGAAGTTGGCAGCCTGTCTCAACAAGGAACTGCGGCTGCTCCGTCAACAACGGCTGCAGTACCAGCAGGGAGACCGGGAACTCAAGGACGCGGTGGCTGGGATCTCCCACGATCTGCGCACGCCTCTTACTGCCATTTCCGGCTATTTGGAGCTGCTGAAATCCCAGCCGTTATCCCCCGATGCCCGCCGGTACCTGGAGCAGGTGGAATCCCGCACCCAAGCCATGAAGCGCCTGACACAAGAGCTGTTTCAATACTCAGTGGCGGCGTCCTCCCAGGAATTGGAACTGCAGCCGGTGGATCTGGGAAGGGCTTTGGAGGAAACGCTGCTGGCCTTTTACGGTGCCCTGGAAAGCCGGGGAATCACCCCGGAAATCCACTTGACCGAGACCAAAGTGGTCCGCAGTCTGGATCCGGCGGCACTGAACCGGGTGTTGGGAAATCTGCTCTCCAACGCGCTGAAGTACAGCGCCGGAGACCTCACCGTCACCTTGGAGGAAACCGGGCGGATGACCTTCACCAACTCCGCTCCGGAGCTGGACTCCGTCACGGCTGGGCGGTTGTTCGACCGGTTCTACACCGTGGAAGCCGCCAAAAACTCCACCGGTCTGGGACTTTCCATTGCTCGGGAGTTGACCCAACGGATGGGCGGCACCATCCATGCCTCCTTCTTCCAAGGGCAGCTGACGGTTTCCGTGGAATGGTGAGGGTTTCCCACCTTGTAAAACCGATGGGCATATGCTATGATGCTGACGGGCCATCCTCGGGATTGCCCGTCATTTTCATTTGGGAGGAGTACCGTATGAGCCAGATCACTTTATTGGACACAGGGTGGAAGTTCCACCTGGGGGACATTCCGCCCTCCGAACCTGTATGGGGCTTTCTCAAGGCAGGTGCGCACAACCAATCCGGCGCTGCAAAGGCGCTGGACGATTCCCGCTGGCGGGAAGTGCGCATCCCCCACGACTTTGTGATGGAGCAGCCCCCCACGCCCTCCACCCGTCCCGCAGGCACGCCCCACTCCGCTCCGGAGATGGACTACCTGGCGGACCTCCACGTCCTCCACGGCTGCCGCGCCGGAAACGTGGCCTGGTACCGCAAACATCTGCGAGTGGACGCTCCCGGCAAACGGGTCTATTTGCAGTTTGACGGTGTTTTCCGGGCCAGCCAGCTCTTTGTAAACCAGTTTTATGTGGGCAGCCACCTCAGCGGCTACACCGAGGCTCTCTACGACATCACCGATTTTCTGACCCCGGGTGGGGACAACCTCATCGCCCTGCGGGTGGACGCCCGTCTGGGAGAGGGCTGGTACTACGAGGGCGGGGGAATCTACCGCCCCGTGTGGCTGATCCTGGCTGATCCGGTGTCCATCGACCACCATGGGGTATGGGCCAAGGCGGAGCTGGATCTGGAGCGGGACGAGGCTCTGCTCACCATTCGGACCACGGTGTCCAACCGCTCCGGAGAGCCAGTAGAGGCCACGGTGAGCCATCGCCTCCAAGCCCCCAACGGCCAGGAGACGCAGCTGCCCGGCAAAAAAGTGGCTCTGGAAGGCTGGGATACCCAGACCGTGGAGCACACCCTGACGCTCCCACATCCTCAGCGGTGGGATCTGGACACTCCCCAGCTCTACACTCTGGAGAGTCTGGTGGACGGAAACCCCGACACCTCCACAACATTCGGGGTGCGGCACATCCGATTTGACAAGGACCATGGCTTTTACCTCAACGGCCGTCCGGTAAAGCTCAAGGGGGTGTGCTGCCACCAGGATCACGGTGGGTTGGGCGTTGCCATTCCCGACGGCATCTGGGAATATCGGATCCGCAAGCTCAAGGAGATGGGCTGCAACGCTTACCGCTGTTCCCACCACCCGGCATCCCCTGCCCTGCTGGACGCCTGTGACCGGCTGGGCATACTGGTGATGGATGAAAACCGCTTGCTCTCCAGCTCCCAGGAGGATTTGGGTCAGCTGCGGCAGCTGGTGCTGTGTGGCCGCAATCATCCCAGCGTGATCCTCTGGTCCATCGGCAACGAGGAATCCCACATTCAATTCACTCCCCAAGCCAGGCAGATTGCCGCCACCATGCGCAATGTCATCCGCAGTCTGGACGACTCCCGCCCAGTGACCGCAGCGGTGTGCATGTGGGAGGCTGGCCACTGCAACGAGGTGGTCACCGACCCGGACAAACAGGGGATGCTGGCACCCTCTGTTGACGTGTTTGGCTTCAATTACTTTGCCGATGTCTGGGATGATTTCCACCACCGCCATCCGGACCTGCCCCTGATTGTCACAGAGGACAGCACCTTCTCCGAGACCCGGGGCTGCCGCCACACCCGGGCAGATCTGGGCCATCTCTGTGCTGCGGACAAGTCCCAGGGAAACTACCGCGCTGGGGAGCGCTCCTGGAAGGACGCTCAGCGGGAGTACCTGGCCGGTACCTTTGTGTGGACCGGCTTCGACTACTACGGAGAGCCCGCCCCCTATGGCTGGCCCGCAGTGTCCACCCAGTTTGGAATCATGGATTTGTGCGGATTCCCCAAGGACACCTACTATTATTACAAGTCCTGGTGGGGGAACGAAGACGTCCTCCACCTGACCCCTGGAGAAGATGGGCTGTGGTGCTTCACCAACTGTCAAGAGGTGGAACTCTGGAGCGATGGCGTCTGCCTGGGCAGGAAGGCTGTGGAGAAAAACAGCCTTCTGGAGTGGCCTGGGGTTTCTCCCCGCCAGCCTTTGACCGCTGTGGGGTACCGAGACGGCCAGGAGGTGCTGCGCCGGGAAAGGCTTCCCTGGGGTCCGGCCAAAAGCCTCAATGCTTGGGTGGATGGCTCCTTCCCGGAGCGGGATGGGAGCCGCACGGTTGTGGTCAATATCGCTTTGCTGGATGAGTCCGGCAATCTGGCAGAGGATGGGGACAACAAGGTTTTCCTGGAGCTGCCCGGCCAAGGAGAACTTCTGGGGTTGGCCAACGGGGATCCCTCCTGCCACGAATCCCCCAAAGGTCCTTGCTTCAGTGCTTTCCACGGGCTGATGCAGGCTGTGTTGCGGGTGACGGGAGAAGGAGTTCTGCGCCTGCATGCCGCCGGTTTGGAGGGGACTGAGATCACCCTTTGAGCTGAAGCTCTAACCGCTGCGACCCTTAGCCAGCCAAGGCTCCGGTTTTCAGAAAAAAATGGACGAAAACGGACGAGGGATGGACGAACTAAAGTCGCCAAAATCCGCTCTATTTCCACGAAAAAAGTCCTGCTGCAGTCATGCAGCAGGACTTTTTTCTCTGCTTCCGTGCCCTGTCAGGGCTTCTTCACGAAATCAGCGATCTGTCCGCCATCTTGGAATCCCTTTTCATACAGCCGCTTCAAGGCGTCACGATCCCGGGTGAGGGTATCCACACCGCAGGTGTCATCCGGGGCCACGACCAGCAGCTTTCCCTGCTGCTGGTACATGGATGCCAGATCCACTCCCCGGTTGTAATGGGAAGCCCGCCGCTCCAACTGGTCAGCCGCTTTGGGGTACTTCCGGCGAATCCGCTTGGCTAGGAAACAGTCCTTCTCCGGGGTGCGCCGCAAGTCCTTGGGTTTTGTCAGGAGCAGCACCACCTTGTCACACCCCATGGAAAAGGCCTTTTCAATGGGGATGGGATCCCCCAGGGCACCGTCATAATAGGGTGTGCCCTGAATCACATAGGGGTGGCACACAAAGGGAATGGAACAAGACGCTTTTACCACGTCGTAGTGGTCCGGGGTCAGATCCTTCTTGGTGAAGTAAACTGCCTCTCCCGTCAGGGCGTTGGTGGCAACCACCACCATCTCTGCGGCACCCTTTTCCAGAGCGTCATAGTCCAGAGGATCCTCCCCATCGTGGCGGCTCAGCTCTCCATAGACGTAGTCCATGTCGATATAGCTGCCTTTGCGCAGGAAGTTCCCCAGGCTCATATACTCCCGGCGCCGGGAATACTCTGTGTAAAACCGGTAGTTGCGCCCCTTCTGCCCCGCAAGATAGGAGGCGATATTGGCCGCTCCTGCCGACACCCCTACGCCCACATCAAAGGCCACGCCATCCTCCATGCACCGGTCCAGAACTCCGCAGGCGTAAATCCCCCGCAGTCCGCCGCCCACATCCACTACAGCGGTCTTCATCTCAGCTTCCGCTCCTTTCCTGCTCCATCACTGCTCCAACAGCTTCATGAACTCCTCGCCGGTGATGGTCTCCTTCTCATACAGGTACTTGGCAATCTCATCCAGCTTGGACTTATTCTCCTCCAGCAGCCTCACTGCCTTCTGGTGCTGGGCTTTCACCAGGTCCACCACCTGCTGGTCTATCTTTGCCTGGGTCTCAGCCGAACAGGCCAGGCTGGTATCCCCGCCCAGGTACTGGTTCTGCACCGACTCCAGAGCCACCATATCAAAATCCGGACTCATGCCGTAACGAGTGATCATGGATCTGGCCAGCTTGGTGGCCTGCTCAATATCATTGCTGGCCCCCGTGGAAGCGGACTGGAACTCCACCTCTTCCGCCGCACGGCCTCCTGTCAAGGTGGCGATCTTGTTCTCCAGCTCCTCTTGACTCATCAGGTAGTGATTGCCTTCGTCCACCTGCATGGTGTACCCCAGGGCGCCGCTGGTGCGGGGGACAATGGTGATCTTCTGCACCGGCGCCGAATGGGTCTGCAATGCCGCCACCAGGGCGTGACCCGTCTCATGATAGGCAACGATGAGCTTTTCCTTGTCGGTGAGGATGGCATTCTTCTTCTGATAGCCGGCGATGACCACCTCAATGCTCTCCTCCAGGTCGGCCTGGGTGACGGACTTTCGCCCGGCACGCACTGCCCGCAGGGCGGCCTCGTTGACGATATTGGCCAACTCCGCGCCGGAAGCACCGGAGGCCATCCGGGCCACCTTGTCAAAGTCCACGTCCCCGGCAATTTTCACCTTTTTGGCGTGAACCTTCAGAATCTCCGTGCGTCCCTGGAGATCCGGCAGCTCCACCGGCACCCGACGGTCAAACCGTCCGGGCCGGGTCAGGGCGGGATCCAAGGACTCCGGCCGGTTGGTAGCTGCCAGGATGATGACACCGCTGTTTTCCTCAAAGCCGTCCATCTCCGTCAACAGCTGGTTCAGGGTCTGCTCGCGCTCGTCGTTTCCGGAGATGTTCCCCTCACGCTTTTTGCCGATGGCGTCAATCTCGTCAATAAACACGATACAAGGCGCCTTCTCCTTGGCCTGCTTGAACAGGTCCCGGACCTTGGCAGCGCCCATGCCCACGAACATCTCCACAAACTCCGAACCGGACATGGAGAAGAAGGGAACATTGGACTCGCCTGCCACAGCCTTTGCCAGCATGGTCTTGCCGGTTCCGGGAGGGCCCACCAACAGCACGCCCTTGGGCATGGAGGCGCCCACCTCTTTGTACTTGCTGGGGTCGTGGAGATAATCCACAATCTCCGAAAGGTTTTCCTTGGCTTCGTCCTCACCGGCCACATCGGAGAACCGAATGCCTTCCGAGGACTTCACATAGACTTTGGCGTTGGCCTTGCCAAAGCTCATGGCATTGGGACCGCCGGCCCGCTGCATCAGCTTCTTGGACATGAACTGCCCAATGGCCACAAAGATTACAATGGGCAGCACCCAGCTGATCAGGAAGGTGAGAATGGGATTGGCCTGCTCAATAACCTCTCCGGAGTACTGGGCTCCGGAATCTTTCAGCATCTGGGCCAGATCCGGATCCGGAATCATGCCCGCCTTATACACGGACGTCTGGTCTTTATTGGTGAAGACCACCTGATTCTCCGCCTCCTGGATTTCCACCAGGCCCAGGTCTTTGTCCTCCGCCATCTGGACAAAGGTGCCGTAATCCACCTCCTTCACCTGCAGCTGGGACAGCCACGGCACGGTCAGCAGGTTGATCAGCAACAGCACAATCAACACGATGGCATAGTAAAAAATCAATGGCTTCTTGGGTCGCTTTACTTCATTCATCAATGGGATGCCTCCTTTTCTTCGTTTTCCTCATCCAGCGATAATTGCAACTCCGCTGCCTTCAGCGCCGCCAACAGCGCATAGTTGGTGGACTGCACGGCAAAATCCATGGCGTACTCTGCAAACAGCGCAGCCGCTTCCGCCCGGTCCTCTTGGGGAGTGTCCGCTTCACAGTGAAGATCCCCGGGCAGCTCCCCCTGCAGCAGGGCGTCCAGCTGCCTCTGGTGGTCCAGCTGCACCTTCGCCAGGGCCGCCACCGCCGGAGAACGACAACTGGCTACCCGCTGCTCCAGCTGGCGCTGATTCTCCCCCAGCTGCTGTTCCAGGCTCTGCCGCTCTTGGCGGATCTGCTCACGCTGCTGGCTTTGAAACGTCCGCAGACGGCTCTGCAGCTGCTCACATCCCTTTTCCAACTCCAAAAGCTTGCTGGTGAACAATCGATTTTCCATTGTCCCTCCATCGCTCCTTTCCAGGCGGATTTGCCTTCTGCATCCTGTTATACCAGCAATCCACCAAAAGCGCCATGGCCATTTTTCCCGTTGTGTCCTTACAAAAATCCAAATCTGTCAGGATTTTTGACAGTTTCCCCCTTTTGTAAGGACAAAACCACGTTTTTACCAGTGGATCCTTCCCCAAAAACACAGTATCATGAAAACAACAAAGGCAGACCCCTGCCCGAAAGGAGATCACTCATGGAGACCATTCATGTGCTTGTCACGTTGGATCAACGATATCTGACCCCTCTTCAAGTGCTGCTCACCTCCCTGGCGGTCAATCGCTCCCAGGAGCAGTTTGTGGTGCACCTGCTCCACCGGGGCATCCCGGAAGAGCAACTGGAACGGCTTCGTCAACAATGCGATGGGCTGCAAATACAGCTATGCCCCCAAACGGTTCCGGAAGCGCTGTTTCAAAACGCCCCAGTGACCAAGCAATACCCTCAGGAGATGTATTACCGTCTGGTGGCTCACACCTTGCTGCCGGACTCCCTTTCCCGGGTGCTCTACCTGG
>JBMNVU010000005.1:0-104143 GCA_050946975.1 Acutalibacter sp. | reverse complement strand
TTCTGGAACACCATGGCGATATCTCTGTCCTTGGGAGCGATGTCGTTGGAGAGCACATCGCCGATGTACAGTTCGCCCTTGCTGATTTCTTCCAGGCCAGCGATCATACGCAGGGTGGTAGACTTGCCGCAGCCAGAGGGGCCGACCAGAATGATAAATTCCTTGTCTTCGATGTCCAGGTTAAAGTCGGTAACAGCAGTAACGCCACCGGAGTAGATCTTGTAAATATTTTTCAGAGTTACGCTTGCCATTCAGATTTTCCTCCTATTATTCATGACTGCGCCTGATAAGCTACCAGATACAGGTCATGTTTGATTGACCTAAGTATACCAGATAAACCCGGCTGGGGAAAGTCTTTATTTGCCCAAAGATTTTTTCCGTCATTTATGGACTTTCTCTAAAATACAAATCATTTAGTCATTTTTAGTACAAGTTGCTAACCGAAGATAGATTCTACCTCTTCCGGGGTCAAAAGGCGGCATTCCCCTTCCCCTAGTGTATCGTCCAGCGCCAGCCCCCCTATCTTGAGCCGCTTCAGTTGCTGAACAGTTTTCCCTCTGGCCTCAAACATGCGCTTTACCTGATGGAACCGGCCCTCTCGTATCTCTACATACCCCTGGAAAGGATCCTCTTTCGTCCACAGGCGTCCGGGCGCGTAACTCTCCCCTGCCCAGTGAATCCCCGCCTGGAACGCCTCCACGTCCTCCTCCGTGACAGGGGCGTCCAATGTGGCAAGGTACAGCTTGTACACATGCTTTTTGGGGGAAAGCATCCTGTGAGCCAAGTCCCCGTCGTCGGTAATAAGCATCAGGCCGGTGGTATCCTTGTCCAGACGCCCCGCCGGGAAAAGCCCCCGGCGGCGCAGTTCCTCCGGGAGCAGATCCAGGACGGTCTCGGCGTGGCGATCCTCCGTGGCAGAGAGAACTCCCGCCGGTTTGTTCATCATGATGTACAAGTGCTCTTGATAAGACACTGAGCGGCCCTCTACGGCCACCTGCTGTTTCCTAGGATCCACCTTAGCACCAGGATCCCGCTGGGAAAGACCGTCCACAGTCACAGCTCCGGACCTGATCAGCTTTCCCACCTCTTTACGGGTACCCAAGCCTTGGGACGCCAGGAATTTATCCAACCGTTCCCCCATTCTTTTCACGTCCTTTCCAATTATATCCTCAATCGATGGGATACGCGTCCTCAGGGATCACATCCCCGGCAGTCTCTGTCTCCTCTGTGGTCTGGGACACGGCGCTCTCTTCAGTCACAGCACTCTCCTCTGTTACGGCGCTTTCAGCGGCTGTGTCCTCAGCAGGTGCTTGGGAGCCGCTTTCCGGTGCCATGCTCACGGCAGGACTGGGACTGGCGCTGGCCGTCGGCTGAGAGCTTTCCGAGGTGCCTACGCCCGTTTCCCCGAAGTGAGCGCTGTCCGGAGCAAAGCCGTGCATGAAACCGTCCACTTCAGCGCAGGCCACGTCGCCGCCGATGATCTGGTCTCCGTAGTCCAACAATGTGGCATAGACTTCTGTTTCATCGGGATAATTTTCGATCTTATACATGTACTGGGTGCAGATCTCTCCGGCGTATGGTTCCAAGTCAAACCCTTGGGCTTTCTGCATCACGTTGTAGGCGGTATATACATCGTTGAACTGAGCTGGAATCATCACTTCCCGGGTCTCGGTGGGCTCCGTCTGCACCTGCCAGCCAAACCCTTGCAGGTATGCCACCCGTTCCTCATTTGTGCCGCCGGGGATCAGCTGAGGTTCTTCCTCTCCCCTGGTTTGCAGGAACAGGCACGCTCCCGCCACCACCACCGCCAGAAGTAAAAATGCAATAATCCGTTTCCGATTGGCTTTCAGCGATACGACCATAGTTTCCACCGTTCCTCTCTCATGTGTTCCTTGTGGCATACATATGAGAGACAAAGGGAAGTTATGATACCCTCAAGCCAAGTCCACCATCCGCAGCTGGGAAAAACTCTCCTCTCTGGAAGCTGCGGAGACAATCCACCCACCAGGAAGCTCAAACTGAGAAAGCTGCACTTCCGGTTCCCGAAAGACTGGTCGTCCCTCCGGGAAGATAAAGGCCGCCTGCTGGAAGCCGTAGGCGATACCTTTGCCGGAGAGCTTCATCACGCTTTCTTTTAGGGTCCACAAAACCAGGAATCCTCTCTCCCGGTCAGGCTGTGCCTCCAGCCAGGCTAGTTCTTCCTGGGTGCAGACCCGCTCCACCAGCCGACGGCTGAAAGGTCTGGCACTTTCCACGTCCACACCCAAAGAGCTGTCGCTGAGACCACAGCACACCATTCCCCGGCAATGGCTCAAACTGAACTGGACTGGACAGTCCGAAAAGAAAGGTTTCCCGTCAGGGGTCCGCTCCCGGCGCAGGGCGGACAAGTGCAATCCTCTCTCATTAAGCAAAGCCCAGCGGAGGAGTTCTTCCGCTAAGGTACGCTGAAACGCTAATTCTTCCCTGCGGCTGGAAAATGTTTTTTCATACCGCGCCCCGTACAGCATTTGGCTCCCCCTCCCGGTAAAATTCTTGCCCCCTATTGTAGCACAAACCCCGGAAGATTTGAAGACGTTCCACCCTTTTCACTTCTGTGGCACATTCATCGGCGGGGACGCTATTATGATCGTAGGGCCCTTTGCCGTCTTTCGCGGCTAACGCCCCTTGTTTCAATTTCAACCCTGCAATAGGAGTGGTGGTATGGCAACTGTGCTGCTTCTTATGATCTACCTTTTTTACATAGGGCTTGGGATTCCGGATTCTCTTCTGGGCGCGGCCTGGCCCGCTATCTACACTCAGTTTGGTGTGCCCGTGTCCTGGGCCAGCGTAATCTCGGTCATTATATCCGGAGGGACTGTGGTCTCCAGTTTGTTCAGCGCCAGGATCATTTCCCGGCTGGGCACCGCAAGAATCACCGCCCTTTCCACTGCCCTTACCGCTGGGGCTCTGCTGGGTTTTTCCTGCTCTCAGAACTTTCTTTGGCTGTGTTTGTTCGCCATACCTCTGGGGATCGGCGCAGGCTCTGTTGACACGGCATTGAACAACTATGTGGCTCTCCATTACAACTCCATGCAGATGAATTTTCTCCACTGCTTCTATGGCATCGGCGTCACTGCAAGTCCCTTTCTCATGTCTATGGCACTATCAGAGAACATGAACTGGCAACGAGGATACCAGACTGTCTTTTTCATCCAACTTATCATCACCGTGCTGGCGTTTGCTACACTGCCCCTTTGGAAGAAGATCAAGGCCGCTCAAACGGAAGAAGAACTTCTGTGTGTGATTCCCATCACACACATGCTCCGGCGGAAGAAGATCCTCTCCTCCTGCGCTGTATTCGTGGGGATCGGTGCGCTGGAATCCACCTGCCTGATCTGGGGCAGCACCTATCTGGCGGGTGCAGTAGGGCTTTCCGCTGACCTCGCAGCGGCATTGATATCATTCTACTTCATAGGGATCACTCTGGGCCGATTCGCTTCCGGGCTGCTCACCTTGAAATACTCTGACTGGCAGATTATCGCTGGAGGACTACTCACTTTGGCGTTCGCTGTCCTACTGTTATTGCTCCAGTCCAATGTATTCACCGCGGTGACAGCCCTGTTTCTGGTGGGCTTGGGAAATGGCCCTATGCTCCCCAACATGACCCATTTGACCCCAAAACTATTCGGGATAAGGTGCTCCCAGTCCATCATCGGCATGGAAATGGCCTTTTACTATCTGAGCATTCTGGCGACACCGGTACTGTTCGGCGTATTAGCAGACTTTAGTGGAACAGAGATCTTCCCTCTTTTCCAGCTGGGCACATACTTGTTGATGACAGCCTTCGCCGTCCTACTGAAAACCGGTGACACCAGAAGTCGTCAGAACCGATGACCTCCCACGAAACGCCCCTGCCCATTCCCACAAAAGAATGGACGGGGGTTCTTTGCCTGCATTTTCCCGTACAGGATGACCCGCTACTGAACAGTCGAACTCAGGAAAAGTCATTGGAAACAGGAGAGTAAAACCAATCGTCAGAAAAACACAGGGCAAACTGGGAAATTATTGCATAGCTGCTATTGACAAAAAGTTCCCCGAGGAATATGATTAACAAAGTTAATTATATTGCAAGGGGGATCCACATGGAGTGGACAGATATGGTTCATTATCAGCAGCAGATGCAAAAGATCATGCGGTCTTTGCTGCCTGAGCGTAAATCTGTACTGACCGTCAGTGAATGCGAGCTTTTGGCCCACCTGTACTTGCAGCCTGAACAAAATACGCCTGTTCTGCTCAGCCAGGGAAGCGGAATGAAAAAAGAAGCTGTAAGCCGCTGCCTAAAGACACTCTATGAAAAAAAGTGTATCAGCAAACAGCGGAACGCCACAGACGAACGAAGCTACCAGCTTTCCATCACAGAGACCGGACTGGCCGAGCTGAAGAAGGGATACGAAAATATTTTACAGCCGTTTTATGATCTGTGGCGAAGTTCCGGCAAAGATTTTGAGATGTTTATGTATTACGCGGACAAACTTGCCGCGCATCTGGAGAAAGGAAAGGAAACTATCCATGAAGATGAAATTCTATGACGCGCTGCAAATGGATCCTGCTATACTCAAGCGAGAAATCGCTGCTTGCGATACAAAGCAGGAAAAACTGTATTACTGGACAGCCATGGCGCTGCGTTCTGTATTGATCGTGCTCTTTGCCATCGTATTCATAAGCGGGCTATCCAGTGTGTTTGGTTCTGATAACACACCGTTCGCGGTGGCTTTGTTTTGCATTATGTTGGGCATCCGTTTCGTCAATTTTGAGTACTGCGTCGGCGACTCTCTTTTGACCTTGGCAGTGGCACTGGCTATTCTGCTGCTGACTCCATCTGCTGCGGCAATGCTTCCTCCGCTGTTTTTGATCCCGCTCCATTTTGTCTGCTTTTTCTCGCTTCTCTACATAACCACCCAGCGTCCCGAGATGGGAAACGGCGGCTTATACAGTTTTGCTTATATTTACCTTATCGGAAATCCTGTCGCTGGGGAGGCTCTGATCCGTCGTAGTCTTTTGGCTGTGACAGGTTATTTGATCTGCGGTGCGATCCTGTTTTTCAAACACCGGCATCAACACAAGACCACTCGGTTCCATCATGTGGTACAAAAGTTTGATCTGTCCAATCCTGCCTGCATGTGGCAGCTGCGCATGGCTCTCGGTGTAAGTCTGGTAATGACAGCCGGACAAGTCTTTGGTGTAGAACGGTTCATGTGGATGGGATTTGCCTGCGCTTCCCTGTTATCGGAATATCCCTACTCCGGAAACACTTTTAGTCGCTTTCGGCAGCGTATTATTGGGGCTGTGGTAGGTTCCTGCTTGTTTTTTGTCCTGTATTCGGTAACACCCGCACCCCTTCATTCACTGCTGGGGCCTCTGGGAGGGTTATGCCTGGGTTTTTGCACGGATTATAAGTATAAGACAGCAATGAACTGTCTTGGAGCACTAATGCTAGGAGCAGGAATATACGGCATCCAAGGCGCCGTAATCCTACGAGTAGCGGATACCATTCTAGGCGTAACGTTTGGTCTGATTTTCGCGGCAATCTTTCACCAGCTGGTGGCCGTTCGCTTTCTGCCTGAACAAAAAGCAAAGTAACTGCTTTCTACCAAACTTGTATATTCCCAAAACACACAAGAAGCAAGTCCCAAATAAAAAATCCCCGCACATTTCCCAAAAAGGAATGTACGGGGATTTTTGGCGTATAGAGACAGACCTAAACGGTCATATCATGCCTGTAACAGATATCCATAGGATCCATAGAAGGTTTACATCTTCTCAAATCCAATGGCAGATCACAAAGCTCTTACTTGCGGGGGTTCTTGATAGCAGCCTGAGCAGCAGCCAGACGAGCGATCGGAACACGGAAGGGAGAGCAGGAGACGTAGTTCAGACCAACATTGTGGCAGAACTCGATGGAGCTGGGATCGCCACCATGCTCGCCGCAGATGCCCAGCATGATGTCGGGACGGGTAGCGCGGCCCTTTTCGGCAGCAATCTTCACCAGCTGGCCAACGCCTTCCTGGTCCAGACGAGCGAAGGGATCATTCTCATAGATCTTGTTCTCATAGTAAGCGCCCAGGAACTTGCCGGCGTCGTCACGAGAGAAGCCGAAGGTCATCTGAGTCAGGTCGTTGGTGCCGAAGGAGAAGAACTCGGCCTCTTCCGCGATCTTGTCGGCGGTGATAGCGGCGCGAGGAATCTCGATCATGGTACCAACCTTGTACTTCAGATCCATGCCGGACTCAGCGATGATAGCATCGGCAGTATCGGTGACGGTCTTCTTGACGAACTTCAGCTCCTTGACCTCGCCCACCAGGGGGATCATGATCTCGGGAACGATGTTCCAATCGGGATGAGCCTTCTGAACGTTGATAGCAGCCTTGATCACAGCCTCGGTCTGCATAGCAGCGATCTCAGGATAGGTGACAGCCAGACGGCAGCCACGATGACCCATCATGGGGTTGAACTCATGCAGGGAAGCGATGATGGCCTTGATGTCCTCAACGCTCTTGCCCTGAGCCTGAGCCAGCAGCTCGATGTCCTTTTCCTCGGTGGGAACGAACTCGTGCAGCGGGGGATCCAGGAAGCGAATGTTAACATGACGGCCGCCCAGAGCCTCGTACAGCTGCTCGAAGTCACCCTGCTGCATGGGCTCCAGCTTAGCCAGAGCAGCCTTGCGCTCTTCCACGGTGTCAGAGCAGATCATCTCGCGGATAGCGGCGATACGATCGGGATCAAAGAACATGTGCTCGGTACGGCACAGGCCGATGCCCTGAGCGCCGAAGGCCACAGCCTGCTTAGCGTCACGGGGAGTATCAGCGTTGGTGCGGACCTCCATCTGACGATACTTGTCAGACAGCTCCATGATCCGGCCGAAGTAGCCGCCCTCGGTGGAAGCGGGAACGGTGGGCAGAGCCTCGCCGTAGATGTTACCGGTGGTGCCATCCAGGGAGATGTAGTCGCCCTCATGGTACTCGCGGCCAGCCAGAGTGAACTTCTTGTTGGCCTCGTCCATCTTGATCTCGCCGCAGCCGGAGACGCAGCAAGTGCCCATGCCGCGGGCCACAACGGCCGCGTGGCTGGTCATGCCGCCGCGCACGGTCAGGATGCCCTGAGCGTACTGCATGCCCTCGATATCCTCGGGAGAGGTCTCCAGACGAACCAGAACAACCTTCTCACCAGCCTGGCCCTGCTCAACAGCGTCCTCAGCAGTGAAGACGATCTTGCCGCAGGCGGCGCCGGGGGAAGCAGCCAGAGCGCTGGCAACGGGCTTCGCGGACTTCAGAGCGGTGGGATCGAACTGGGGATGGAGCAGAGCGTCCAGCTGCTTGGGATCCAGCATCAGCAGAGCTTCCTGCTCGGTCTTCATGCCCTCGTCGATCAGATCGCAAGCGATCTTGATAGCGGCAGCGGGAGTACGCTTGCCGTTACGGGTCTGCAGCATGTACAGCTTGCCGTTCTCCACGGTAAACTCCATGTCCTGCATATCATGGTAATGGCTCTCCAGCAGGTTGCAGACTTCCTGGAACTGCTTGAAAGCCTCGGGGAACTTCTCAGCCATCTGGGAGATGGGCATGGGGGTACGGATACCGGCCACCACGTCTTCGCCCTGAGCGTTGGTCAGGAACTCACCGAACAGCTTCTTCTCACCAGTGGAGGGGCTGCGGGTGAAGGCCACGCCAGTGCCGCAATCGTCGCCCATGTTGCCGAAAGCCATCATCTGCACGTTGACAGCGGTGCCCCAGGAATAGGGGATCTCGTTCATGCGGCGATAGACATTGGCGCGGGGGTTGTCCCAAGAACGGAACACGGCCTTGACAGCGCCCATCAGCTGCTCCTTGGGATCGGAGGGGAAGTCGGAACCGATCTTCTCTTTGTACTCAGCCTTGAACTGCTCAGCCAGCTCCTTCAGGTCCTCAGCGGTCAGCTCGGTGTCCATGGTGACGCCGCGCTTCTCCTTCATCTGGTCGATCAGCTCTTCAAAATACTTCTTGCCAACTTCCATAACCACGTCGGAGTACATCTGGATGAATCTCCGATAGCAGTCATAAGCCCAACGAGGATTGCCGGACTTCTTGGCCATAACCTCAACAACTTCCTCGTTGAGGCCCAGGTTCAAGATGGTGTCCATCATGCCGGGCATGGAAGCGCGGGCACCGGAACGGACGGAGACCAGCAGGGGGTTCTCCTTGTCGCCAAACTTCTTGCCGGTGATCTCTTCCATCTTGCCCACATACTCCATGATCTGGGCCTGGATCTCGTCATTGATCTGGCGTCCGTCCTCATAATACTGGGTGCAGGCTTCCGTGGTGATGGTGAAGCCCTGGGGAACAGGAAGGCCGAGCTTGGTCATTTCTGCCAGGTTCGCGCCCTTGCCGCCAAGAAGCTCACGCATGGACCCGTCGCCTTCGCTAAACAGATAGACATACTTGTAGCTCATTGGTATCTTACCTCCTAATAATGTTCAACCGGACGCCGGACCAAACGGTCATGGCCCTTCCGGGTGACAGCAGAATGGAACCGCCGGAGCAGGCCGAAAAAGCCCGTCCACGGGTATCCTATTGAGAATTATAGCAAAGTATTTTCGAAAATTCCATAGCTAATTGAAAGAAAACCAAAGTTTTTTCCCATAATTGGTGGAACGCACCTCTTAAGACCCCTATGTTTACGCTGGGCTTGCAAATTTTGAACAGCTCTGGCATAATAAGGATGTATGCGACTTAGAAAAGAAATCCTCTTTTTGGGGCTGTTCAGGCGGGCCGGTGTTTCCGGGCCGCCCTGTCTCTATGCCCCGGAATGTCAAAATGAATCACACTGCGGAGGGATCCAAAGGATGCTGCACCTATTTCAAAAGAACACCCCCTCCCCCGGCCCCGTGGAATTTTTGGTGGTGGGCCTGGGGAATCCCGGGAAACAATATGAGGGCACCCGGCACAACGCCGGATTTATGGCCGTGGACACCATTGCCCAGAAACACCACACAGAGGTCAAGCGGATTAAGTTCAAGGGCACGGTGGGCGAGTGCGTGCTGGGGGGCAAAAAAGTCCTGCTGTTGAAGCCCAGCACCTACATGAACCTCAGCGGCCAGGCTGTTCAAGAGGCCATGCAGTTCTACAAGCTGTCCCCGGAAAAAGTCCTGGTGATCTACGACGATATCAACCTGGACCCGGGAAAGCTGCGGATCCGCCGCAAGGGCAGTGACGGCGGCCACAACGGCATGAAGAACATCATCTACCTTGCCGGGTCGGACCAATTTCCCCGGATCAAGCTGGGCGTGGGCAAGAAACCCCATCCCGATTACAATCTGGCAGATTGGGTGCTTTCCCGGTTCACGGACAAGGAGCGGGAGTCCCTGGCCACGGCCCTGGACAACGCCGCCGCTGCCGCAGAGCTCATTGTCCGGGGAGATATTGACCGGGCCATGAACCTATATAATAGCTGATTCCATCGTCACGGGAGAGGAGGATCCCTATGAAATTGATCCGCGGCGCGCTAAAGCGCTGGAAGGATTACGGCCGTCTGGAGCAGGCCGTCAAAGAGGGCAAGGTCCCTGCTGCGGTCACGGGACTGGCGGGCATCCACAAGTGCTGCATCATCGCCTCCCTGTGCCAGGAGACCAACCGCCGGGCGCTGATCCTGGCCGCGGACGAGGCGGAGGCCCAGCGCTTTCTGGAGGATCTCACCTCCCTGGGGATGGCACCGGTGTACTATCCCCTGCGGGATTTCAACTTCCGAGATACGGCGGTCACCTCCCACGAGTACGAGCGGCTGCGGCTGGAGGCCCTGTCCAAACTCCAGGGCGGTCAGTGCAGGTGCATCATCGCCTGCATGGACGCAGCACTGCAGCTGACCATCAGCCCCGAGGAGCTCCAGAAGCGGATGTTCACCCTCCAAGCTGGGGACCAGCTGGAGATCGACGCCCTGCTGGCCGCTTTGGTAAACTGCGGCTACACTCGTGAGGACCAAATCGAGGCTCCGGGACAGTTCAGCCATCGAGGCGGGATTGTGGACTTCTTTTCCCCCGGGGCCGACGCCCCGGTTCGGGTGGAGTTCTGGGGGGACGAGGTGGACTCCCTCTCCAACTTTGACATTGCAAGCCAGCGCCGCACCGACGCCATCCCCCAGGTGACACTTGCCCCCTGCGTGGAAGTGATCCCCTCAAAGCCCCAGATTCTGGCCCAGCGCATTGAGAAGCTGGCCGCCTCCCTCCGGGGCAAGAACGCCCCCAAAGCAAAGGAGATCCTCCACAGCGAGGCGGATAAGTTAAAAAACGGCCTGCGCATCGGCTCCATAGACAAGTTTCTCTCCCTGGTTTATCCGGAAACCGCCACCTTGCTGGACTACTTCCCCGCCGAGAACAGCCTGCTGTTCTTCTCCGAGGGCAACAAGCTGAAGGAGCGGATGCGGACCACTCTGGTGCAGTGGGGCGAAGACGTGAAGGGCTATCTGGCGGAAGGAGTCCTCTGCAAGGGTCTGGACAAGTACAGCGAGGACTGGGAATACGCCCTGGGGCAAGCGGAGAAGATCCCCACCCTGTTTTTGGATCTGTTTGCCCGGGGCAGCTATGAAGTTCCCACCAAGACCTTAGTGAACATGACAGCCAAGCAGCTGTCTCCCTGGGGCGGCAGTGTGGAGCTGCTCACCGAGGACCTGAAAGCTTTTCTGGACCAGGGACGGACCTGCGCCGTTCTGGCAGGAACCCAGCGGGCCGGGGAGGCTCTGGCGGAGGACCTGCGAAAGGCCGGTCTCCCGGCAGCCTGGGTGCAGGACCCCTCCACGGCGGCGGCCGGGACAGTGACTGTCACCGGCGGTACGCTCTCCGCCGGACTTGAGCTGCCCGATGCCAACTTTGCTCTGATCACCCACGGCCGCATGACGGAAGTCAAGCGCAAAAAGGCCAAGCGGGACAAGAACAGCAAGGAGATCTCCAGCCTGTCGGAGCTGGCTCCGGGAGACTACGTGGTCCACGCCACCCACGGCATTGGCCTGTTCGAGGGCATCCACAAGCTGGAGATGAACGGCGTCACCAAGGATTACATCAAGGTGCGCTACGCCAAAAATGACACCCTCTACGTCCCTGTCACCCAGCTGGACCTGGTGAGCAAGTATATCGGCCCCAGGGAGGACTCCGCCGTGAAGCTCAGCCGTTTGGGCGGCGCGGACTGGCAGCGTCAGAAGACCAAGGTCCGGAAGGCGGTCAAGGACATTGCCAAGGAGCTGATCCAGCTGTACGCCCAGCGAATGCAGACCAAGGGCTTTGCCTTCCCTCCCGACGGGGAGTGGCAGCACGACTTTGAGTCCCACTTTGCCTACGATGAGACCGAGGACCAGCTGCGGTGCATCAACGAGATCAAGGATGACATGGAGCGGGAAGTTCCCATGGACCGGCTGCTCTGCGGAGACGTGGGCTTCGGCAAGACCGAAGTGGCCCTCCGAGCGGCGTTCAAATGCGTCACCGCTGGAAAGCAGTGCGCCATCCTGGTACCCACCACCATTTTGGCCTGGCAGCACTACCAGACCATGCTCCGCCGGATGGAGGGATTCCCGGTGGACGTGGAGCTGCTGTCCAGGTTCCGCACCCCCAAACAGCAGGATGAGATCCTCCGCCGGGTAAAGCGGGGCAGCGTGGACATCGTGGTGGGCACCCACCGGTTGGTGTCCAAGGACGTGCGGTTCCACGACCTGGGGCTGGTGATCATCGACGAGGAACAGCGTTTCGGTGTAGCCCAAAAGGAGAAGCTCAAGCAGTTGTGCAATACCGCCGACGTGCTGACCCTCTCTGCCACCCCCATCCCCCGGACTCTGAACATGGCTCTCTCCGGCATCCGGGACATGTCCGTCATCGAGGAGGCCCCCCATGACCGGCATCCGGTGCAGACCTACGTGCTGGAGTACGACGCCGGTGTCATCCGGGACGCCATCCGCCGGGAACTGCGCCGGGGCGGGCAGGTGTATTACCTGCACAATGACGTGGCCTCCATACAGCGGACTGTGGCAAAGATCCAGCAGATGGTTCCGGAGGCTCGCATCGCCGTGGGCCATGGCAAGATGAACGAAGAAGAGCTCTCCGAAGTATGGCGCCAGCTGCTGGACCATGAGATTGACGTGCTGGTGTGCACCACCATTATTGAAACTGGGGTGGATGTGCCCACCGCCAACACCCTTATCATTGAAAACGCCGACCGGATGGGTCTTTCCCAGCTCCATCAGCTCCGGGGACGGGTGGGCCGCAGCAACCGCCGGGCCTACGCCTACCTCACCTTTACCCCCAACAAGGCCCTCTCTGAGATCGCCCAAAAGCGGCTTTCCGCCATCCGGGAGTTCACCGAGTTCGGTTCCGGCTTTAAGATCGCCATGCGGGACCTGGAGATCCGGGGCGCGGGCAACATTCTGGGCGGCGAGCAACACGGTCACATGGAGGCCGTGGGTTATGATATGTATGTAAAGCTCTTAAACGAGGCGGTCTCCCTGATGAAGGGCGAGACACCCACCCGTCCGGTGGATCAGGACTGCCTGGTGGATATGCAGGTCCAGGCCCACATCCCCGAGAGCTATATTGACAGCCTGAGCCTGCGGCTGGACGTGTACCGACGCATCGCCGAAGTGGAGACACAGGAGGACGCCATGGATGTGATGGACGAACTCATCGACCGGTTCGGCGAGCCTCCCGCCTCGGTGAAGGGGCTGCTGGATGTGGCTCTGCTGCGCAACACCGCCGCAAGACTGGGCATCACCGAGGTCAAACAGCAGGGGGATTCCCTGTTGGTGTACAAGGAGAAGTTCGACGTCCAGGAGGTGGCCCCGCTGATCAAAGCGCTGGGCGGACGGGTGCTGCTCTCTGCCGGGAGCAAGCCCTATATCAGCGTCAAGATGGCGGGCCAGCCGCCCACCCAGGCTCTGGGAGAGATTCTCACCGCCATGGAAGCTACCGCTGCTCCAGCGTGATGTTCCTTCTCCTTTCCAGAGGCTGCTCTCCCCTTCCGGTTCCAGAGCCACTGTTCACAATTTCTGTGTAGACAAACCGGGAAAAGTGGAGTATAATGTTTGTCGTTCTTTGCAGAAATCCTATGCAGAAATCCAAGAAAAACAAGATGTGAAAGGCTGATCACCCATGAAAAACATTTGCAAGCGTGCCGCCGCCGGGCTGCTGGCCCTGGTTCTGTGCCTGAGCTTTGCCGGCTGCTACAGCGAGAATAATACTTGGGCTGCCCGCAAGGGCGACGACACCCTGCCCATTGGCGGGTACATCTACTATCTGTACAGCGCCTACTCCGACGCTGCCACCAAAGTGGACACCGAAACTCGCGTGCTGAATGCCCAGATTGATGGAGAGGACGCCTCCCAGTGGATCCGGGATGAGGCCATGAACTACCTGCAGGCTTACTATTATATCGGCGACAAGTTTACCGAGTACGGCCTGGAGTGGACCGATGAGGATCAGTCCCAGGCGAAGAACCTCACCGACAGCTACTGGAGCTACTACCAGAGCGTGATGGAGCCCATGGGCATTGCCCAGTCCTCCTTCGAGCAGGTTTACGGTCAGTACACCGTGAAGATGCAGAAAGTGATGGAAGCAGCTTATGGCGAGGGCGGCGAGCTTGCCCTGGCTGACGGCGAGCTGAAGCAGTACTTTGAGGACAACTACTACAGCTACGAGTACTTCTACGCTCCCCTGACCACCACCAATGAGGACGGTGAAAGCGAGACCCTTTCCTCCGAGGACCAGGATGCTCTGGAGAAAGAGCTGCAGGAGTACGTGGATAAGATCAACGCTGGGGACCAGACCGTCACCGAAGCCGCTGACGCGTACGCGGCCCAGGCGGAGACCGACTCCACCTACTACAAGCCCACAGCCACCAAAGCGGAAAACCTGACCAGCGAGCTGGCCACCGCTGTGGAGTCTGTGAAAGAGGGAGAAGCCACCATTGCTCAGACCAGCAACGCACTGTATGTGATCCGCCGCCTGTCCATCGACGACGCCTACGCCAACGAGATCGAGGCCAGCGAGGATCAGCAGATCAGCCTGCTGTCCGACATGAAGGGCCAGGAGTACTACGACTACGTACTGGAGCAGGCCGCCTCTGTGGAGGGCGTGGAGATCAACCAGAGCGCCATCGACAACGTGAAGCTTTCCAAGCTGGTCAGCGACAGCAACCGTAACGGCACCTCCAGTGAGTCCTCTTCTACCGATACCGAGAGCTCTGCTTCCGAGGACACCAGCTCCACTGCTGAGGAGAGCTCCGCTGTGGAGGAGTCCAGCTCCGAGGTCGCTTCTGAGGTCTCCTCTGAAGCCAGCGACGCTGAGTAATCCACTTGCGATCCAAGGAATAAATATACGTTTGAACGCCAGCGGGCGGGGAGTTTTCCCCGCCTGCTTTTTTATGCCCTCCCTCCCCCAGTTCCTGGGGCTCCCCTCCCAAGGAGCCGAATCTCTTGGGGCAGAATGATAAAAAACTGTCAAAAGGTGTTTTGGCACAAAGAATCCGGGCCAATTATGATGTTTTGACTAAAATCAATTTAACATACAATTTATTTTTGACAAAAGGTATGTTTCTGAGTATAATAGAACCATTCTTTTCCTTGTACGTATCCCCAGGGGATACCGGGGGATGAGGAGGTGTAATTGCTTGGCAAAAGAAACGATGCAGGCTGTGAGCCAAGCCGAGGAAAAAGCGCAGCTCACAGTCCGTCAGGCGAAGGAGGAAGCCGATCGTCTCCGCCAGGAGGCTGCCGCACAAGGCAAGCAGCTGATCGCGGAGGCGGTGGAAGATGCCCGCCGTCAGGAACGCTCTCTGCTGGAGGAGGCTGCCGCCCGAGGCGACGCCGCCAAGGCCGCCGTTCTGGAGGAAACCCGGCAGGAACAAAAACAACTGCAGGCCCAGGCCGCAGACCGTCAGGGCCAGGTGGCCAGGGAAGCGGAACGCATCATCCTGGGCCACCCCAGAAGGAGGTGAGAGCATGGCCGTAGCAGCCATGAAACATTTTGAGCTATACGCCATGAAAAAGGACCGCAAGGCCATCTTGGAGCTGCTGCAGCGCCGGGGCGTGGTGGATGTGGAGACCACGGAGGAGACAGCGGAGCTGTTTTCCCGAATGGACACTTCCCAAACCTGCCAGGAACTGGAACAGGATGCCCAGTTGCTGGAACAGGCGGCCGCACTGCTGGATGAGTATGTGCCGGTAAAAAAGGGGCTGCTCTCCATGCTGGAAGGTCGTCCGCCCATCTCCCCGGAAGCCTATGAAAAGTCCCGGGAGAAAGCGCCGGCCATGCTGGAGGACGCCAAAAGTCTGCTGGCACTGGGGAAGCAGATCACGGACTGCGGCGCCCAAGTCGCCCGTTTGCAAGCCCAGCAGGAAAGTCTGGAGCCCTGGAAGTCCCTGGACATCCCTTTGGGCTGGAAGGGCACCGGGCACACGCGGGCTTTTATCGGTACGTTCCCGGAGGAATGGGATGAAGCTGGTCTCAAGGAGGAGCTGGGCCGGCTGCTGCCCCAGGTCACCGGAGTGGAGGCGGAGATTCTCAGCCACCAAACCCAGCAGACCTGTGTCTTCCTGCTCTGTCTGAAAAGGGATGGCCCCCAGGTGGAAGAAACGCTCCGTTCCCTGGGATTTACATACCCTGCATTCACGCCGGAGCTTCCACCTGCTCAGGAGTCGGCCCGCTTGGGACAGGAAATCCAGAAAGCCCAGCAGGAGGCAGAACAGGCCAAGGAGGCCATCCGCTCCCAAGCCGGAAAGCGGGAGGATCTGCTGTTGGCGGCGGACTACTGCACCTGCCGTGGGGAAAAGTACAAGGTTCTGGGCGAACTTTGGCAGAGTCCCCACGTGTTCTGTCTGACCGGCTACCTGCCGGCGGAGGACGCCCCCGGTCTCTTGGGGGAACTGGACAAGCGCTTCACTCTGTGGGCCCAGGCGTTGGAACCGCAGCCCCAAGAGGATCCCCCTGTGAAGCTGAAAAACGGCTTCTTTTCCGCCCCCATGGAGTCCGTTGTGGCGGGATACAGCCTGCCCAAGAAGGATGAAGTGGATCCCTCTCGGGTGATGGCGATCTTTTACTATGTGCTCTACGGAATGATGCTCTCCGACGCGGCTTACGGGCTTTTGATGGTGGTGGGCTGCGGCCTGGCACTGAGCCTGAAAAAATTCCGCAACATGGAACAGAGCATGCGGAAAATGCTGCGGATGTTCCTGTTCTGCGGCATCTCCACCACGGTGTGGGGCGTGCTGTTCGGCGGCTACTTCGGCGACGCAATCCCCGTGATCGCGGAGACCTTCTTCCACAAGGAGATCACGGTCCCCGCCCTTTGGTTCGAACCCCTGTCCGATCCCATGCGGCTGTTGATCTTCTCCTTTGGAGTGGGTGTGCTGCATCTCTTCACCGGGCTGGGCGTGCAATTCTACCAGCTGGCAAGGCGTAAAAAATACGCGGACGCCATCTACGACGTGGTCTTCTGGTATCTGTTGGTGGGCGGCTTGATCGTGGTGCTGCTCTCCACGGAGATCTTCCAGAACATCGCCGAGCTCCCCTTCCAGGTCCCCGGCTCTGTGGCAACGGCTGCAGGAGTTCTGGCCGGCATCGGCGCGGTGGGCATCCTGTTCACCGCCGGGCGGGAATCCCGCAATCCGGTCAAGCGGTTCCTCAAGGGGCTGTACGGCCTGTACGGCGTTTCCAGCTACCTCAGCGATATCCTGTCCTACTCCCGGCTGCTGGCACTGGGCCTTGCCACCGGTGTCATCTCCACCGTGTTCAACCAGCTGGGTGCCATGCTGGGCGGAGGCGTGGTAGGCGCCATCTTTTTCATCGTGGTCTTTCTCATCGGCCACTCCATGAATATGGCGATCAACGTTCTGGGCGCTTACGTCCACACCAACCGTCTGCAGTTTGTGGAGTTCTTCGGCAAGTTCTATGAAGGGGGCGGGCGGGCCTACGCGCCCTTCGCCGCCAACACCAAGCATTTTCAAATCAAGGAGGAAAAATGACATGAACGCTTTTGATTGGAACAATTTGGGTATTGTGTTCGCCCTGCTGGGCGGCGTCCTGGCCGCTCTGCTGGCCGGTATCGGCTCCGCTGTGGGTGTCGGCATGGCCGGTCAGGCCGCCGCCGGCGCCGTGACTGAGAATCCCTCCCTGTTCGGTAAGGTGCTGGTGCTGCAGCTGCTGCCCGGTACCCAGGGCATCTATGGCCTGCTCATCGGCTTTATCGTGCTCACTCAGGTGGGCATCCTGGGCGGCGACCCCAACATCAGCGCGGTCAAAGGCCTGCTCTATCTGGCAGCCTGCCTTCCCATGGCCATTGTGGGCTACGTCTCTGCCAAGTGGCAGACAAAAGCCTCCATCGCCAGCATCTCCCTGCTCTCCAAAAAGCCCGAGCAGTTCGGCAAGGCCATGACCCTGCCCGTCATGGTGGAAACTTACGCCGTGCTGGCTCTTCTGATCTCCATCCTGTCCATCTTCGGCATTGGCGGGCTGCAGGTATGAGCCTGACATATTCCAATTTGAAAAGGAGGGCTGGCCATGACGGGACTTGACGCCATATTGGAACAGATCGGCAAAGAGGCGGACACCCAGGCCAAGGACCTGCTGGACGCTGCCAAGGCCGACGCCGAGGCCACGTTAGAGGAGGCTCGCCAGGAGGCGCAGCGCCAAGCTCAGGAGATTTTGGATCAGGCCAAGGCCAAAGCGACCTCTTTGGTGGAGAGAGCAGAATCTACCGCCCAACTGGAACGGCGGGACCGACTGCTGCGCTGCAAACAGCAGCTGATCCGGGAGTCCCTGGAGGCTGTGTGCGAGGATCTGGAAAACGCTCCGGAACAGGAGTACTTTTCCATCCTGGTGGAACTGGCTCAGCGAGCAGCACAGCCCGGTGATGGGATCCTCTACCTACGGGCCCAGGACCTGAGCCGTCTGCCTAAGAACTTCCAGCAAGAGCTGGACCGGGTGACGCCCCAGGGAAAGATCACCGTGTCCCAGACGCCCCGGGAGATTCCCGGCGGATTTGTGCTGGTATACGGCCCCATTGAGATGGACTGCACCTTCCAGGCCCTGTTCCAGGCTGCCTATGAAGGACTGCGCGACGCGGCAGGGGCCATCCTGTTCCCCACAGCGTAAGCGGGAAAGGAGAAGCCATGAGCCAGGATTACATCTACGCGGTAGCCCGCGTGCGCGCCAGGGAGGTCTCCCTGCTCACCAAAAACGACATGGAACGGCTGATGGCCAGCCCCACGGAGGAAGAGTGCCTGCGGATCCTGCGGGACAAGGGCTGGGGTCGGGGAGACAGCAGCCTGACCGCCGGGGAACTGCTGGCCGCCGAAGAGGCCAAGACTTGGGAGTTTCTAGGGGAACTGACCCAGGACGCCGCTCCCTTTGGGCCGCTGCAGGTGCCCACGGACGGAAACAACCTGAAAGCCGCCGTCAAGTGTGCTGCCTTGGGGCTGGAGCCCCGGGACGTGTTCCTGCCCGGCGGCAGATGGGAGGCAGAAGAGCTGTTCTCCATGGCAAAGGAACGGGACTTTTCCAGCCTCTCCCCCATTCTCGCCCAGGCGGCGGACAAGGCTCTCAGCGCGCTGCTGCAAACCGGGGATGGTCAACTTTGTGACGCCATCATTGACCGAGCCTGTCTGGAGGAAATCCTCCGGCTGGGCAAGGAAAGCGGCTTGACGGTATTGGAGCAGTATGGGCAATGGATCACCGCGGCGGCGGACATCCAGACAGCTTACCGCTGCTGCAAGGCTGGGAAAAACCGGGAGTTTCTGGAGTTGGCCCTGGCCCCCTGCGATGGTCTGAACACCGAGGAACTCATTGCTGCTGCCCTGCAGGGCAGCGAGGAACTGCTGAACTACCTGGAAACCACTCCTTATAGGGAGGGTGCGGAAAAGCTGCGGGCTTCGGCCTCCGCCTTTGAGAAGTGGCGGGACGACCGGGCCATGGAGCTGATCAAGGGAGAAAAAGCGGAATATGAATCGGCGGGGCCGCTGTTTGCCTATGCGGTGGCCCGCCGCCGTGAAATCGATACAGCACGGATCATCCTTTCGGGCAAACGCAACGGCTTGGCCGAGGAGAAGCTCCGAGAAAGGCTGAGGGAAACCTATGTATAAAATCGCGGTGCTGGGGGACCGGGACAGCGTCTACGGCTTTGGCGCCGTGGGGCTGGAGGTGTTCCCCATTGATGACGGGGAGACCGGGGCCAGAACCCTGCGCCGCCTGGCGGAGGAGGACTATGCTGTGCTCTACATCACAGAGGCCCTGTGCGCCCAGATCCCCGAGGAACTGGACCGGCTGCGGGAACGCCCGCTGCCGGCGGTGATCCCCATTCCGGGGATTTCCGGCAACACAGGCCTGGGCTTGGCCCAGCTGAAACACTCTGTGGAACAGGCGGTCGGCTCCGATATCCTGTCCGCTGAGGACGAATCCTAATTGAGAAGCGGGTGAATCATAGACATGAGCAAAGGCACCATCAAGAAAGTGGCCGGTCCCCTGGTCATCGCCAAGGGGATGCGGGATGCCAATATGTACGATGTGGTGCGGGTCAGCGAAAAGCGCTTGACCGGCGAGATCATTGAAATGCACGGGGACGAGGCCTCCATTCAGGTGTATGAGGAGACTTCCGGTCTGGCGCCGGGCGCCCCGGTGGAATCCACCGGAGCCCCCATGAGCGTGGAACTGGGACCTGGGCTGATCGGCAGCATCTACGACGGCATCCAGCGGCCCTTGGACGACATTATGAGACTCTCCGGCAACAACCTGCAGCGAGGCGTGGAGGTTCCCGCCCTGAAGCGGGAACGGAAGTGGGACTTCACCCCCTGGGTGAAGCCCGGAGACACTGTGATTGCCGGCGATGTATTGGGCGCTGTGCAGGAGACGGAGATCGTCTGTCACAAGATCATGGTGCCTCCGGGACTGCTGGGCACTGTCAAAGAGATCCATGAGGGCTCCTTCACTGTGACGGAAACCATCGCCGTCATTGAGACTCCGGACGGTCTGGAGACGCCCTTGACCTTGATCCAGCGTTGGCCGGTGCGCCGGGGCCGCCCCTATCAGAAGAAGCTGTCCCCGGAAATGCCCCTGGTCACGGGCCAGCGGGTCATCGACACCTTCTTCCCCATTGCCAAGGGCGGCGTGGCCGCTGTGCCCGGGCCCTTCGGCAGCGGCAAAACCGTGGTGCAGCACCAGCTGGCCAAATGGGCAGAGGCGGACATCGTGGTTTACATCGGCTGCGGCGAACGGGGCAATGAGATGACCGACGTGCTCAACGAGTTCCCCGAGCTGCAGGATCCCAAAACGGGCTACTCCCTGATGAAGCGCACGGTGCTCATCGCCAACACCTCCGACATGCCTGTGGCTGCCCGAGAGGCCTCTATTTACACGGGCATCACCATTGCGGAGTACTTCCGGGATATGGGCTATTCCGTGGCCCTGATGGCAGACTCCACCTCCCGCTGGGCCGAGGCCCTTCGAGAGATGTCCGGCCGTCTGGAGGAGATGCCCGGTGAAGAAGGCTACCCCGCTTACCTGGGCAGCCGTCTGGCCCAGTTCTACGAACGGGCCGGCCGGGTGATGACCTTGGGCAACGAGCAGCGGGAGGGCACCCTGTCCGTCATCGGCGCAGTCTCCCCTCCCGGCGGCGACATCTCTGAGCCGGTCTCCCAGGCCACCCTGCGCATTGTCAAGGTGTTCTGGGGACTGGATTCCTCCCTGGCCTACAAGCGGCACTTTCCTGCTGTCAACTGGCTGACCAGCTACTCCCTATATCTAGACACCCTGGAGCCCTGGTTTGCACGGAATGTGGCAGAGGATTGGGTTTCCCTGCGGACGGCGTTGATGGGGCTGCTTCAAGACGAGGCCGAGCTGGAGGAAATTGTCCAGCTGGTGGGCATGGATGCTCTTTCCGCCCCGGACCGTCTGAAGCTGGAGGCCGCCCGGTCCATCCGAGAGGACTTCCTCCATCAGAACGCCTTCGACGAGGTGGACACCTACACGCCCCTTGCCAAGCAGCACGCCATGATGAAGCTGATTCTCAGCTACTACCAAAAGAGCCTGGATGCTCTGAAGGACGGGGTGGAGATTTCCGTGCTGGTCTCCCTGCCCGTGCGGGAGCAGATCGGGCGGTTTAAGTATACCGAACCGGAGGAAATGGAATCCCGCTATGAGGCGGTGCTTGCCATGCTGGATGAGGAATTGGCCCAAGCCCGGGCCGCAAAGGAGGAGTTGTAATGCCAAAGGAATACCGCACGATCCAAGAAGTGGCAGGTCCTCTGATGCTGGTGAAAGGCGTGGAGGGCGTGGCCTATGACGAGCTGGGCGAAATCGAGCTGTTCAGCGGGGAAAAACGCCGGTGCAAGGTGCTGGAAATCAACGAGGGCAACGCCCTGGTCCAGCTGTTTGAAAGCTCCACCGGCATCAACTTGGAGAGCAGCAAGGTGCGCTTTTTGGGAAAGAGCATGGAGCTGGGAGTCAGCACCGACATGCTGGGCCGGGTCTTCGACGGCCTGGGCCGGCCCATGGACGGCGGCCCGGACATCCTCCCCGAAAAGCGGGCGGATATCAACGGTCTGCCCATGAACCCCGCCGCTCGGAATTACCCCCAAGAGTTTATCCAGACCGGTGTCTCCGCCATTGACGGTTTGAACACCCTAGTCCGGGGCCAGAAGCTGCCCATCTTCTCTGCCAGCGGCCTGCCTCACGCACAGCTGGCAGCTCAGATTGCTCGGCAAGCCAAGGTGCGGGGCGTCAACGAGCCCTTCGCCGTGGTGTTTGCCGCCATCGGCATCACCTTTGAGGAGTCCGACTTCTTTGTCAAGAGCTTCCAGGAGACCGGCGCCATTGACCGGACAGTGCTCTTTGTGAACCTGGCCAACGACCCGGCTGTGGAACGCATTGCCACGCCCCGCATGGCTTTGACCGCTGCGGAGTACCTGGCCTTTGAAAAGGATATGCACGTGCTGGTGATCCTGACGGATATCACCAACTACGCCGACGCCCTCCGGGAGGTCTCTGCTGCCCGGAAAGAGGTCCCCGGTCGCCGGGGCTATCCCGGCTACATGTACACGGACCTGGCCTCCCTCTATGAACGGGCTGGCCGTCAGAAGGGGAAGAACGGTTCCATCACCCTGATTCCCATCCTCTCCATGCCAGAGGACGACAAGACCCACCCCATCCCCGACCTGACCGGCTATATCACCGAGGGTCAGATCATCCTCAGCCGTGAGCTGTACCGCCGGAACATAGCCCCTCCCATCGACGTGCTACCCTCTCTGTCCCGTCTGAAGGACAAGGGCATTGGTGAGGGCAAGACTCGCAAGGACCATTCCGCCACCATGAACCAGCTCTTCGCTGCCTACGCCAGAGGCAAGGAGGCCAAGGAGCTGATGGTGGTGCTGGGCGAGGCCGCCTTGACGGATATCGACAAGCTGTACGCCCAGTTTGCCGACGCTTTTGAGCGGGAGTACGTGTCCCAGGGCTACCAGACGGACCGGTCCATTGAGGAGACGTTGGATCTGGGATGGAAACTGCTGAAACTGCTGCCCAGAAGCGAACTGAAGCGCATCAGCGACAAGCTGCTGGACGAGTATTACGGAAAGGTGTGATAGCCTGTGGCGGAACGTTTGCAGGTAAACCCCACCCGTATGGAATTGACCCGCCTAAAGAAAAAGCTGGCCACCGCCACTCGGGGGCACAAGCTGCTCAAGGATAAGCGGGATGAGCTGATGCGGCAATTCCTGGACCGGGTGCGGGAAAACAGACGGCTGCGCCTTCAGGTGGAGGCGGGGATCCGTTCGACCAACCAGGACTTTATGCTGGCCCGAGCCGCCATGCAGGATGCCGCGCTGAACACGGCGCTGCTGGCGCCCAAGCAGAAAGTGAGCCTGGAATGCAGCGTGGAGAATGTCATGAGCGTGGAGGTGCCCAAGTTCACCTTTCATACCAGGACACCCCAAGAGGGAGATATGTTTTCCTACGGATTCGCCTTCACCTCCGGGGACTTGGACGACGCGGTGGAATCCTTGGCCCGGGTCTTCCCCGCCATGCTGCGGCTGGCGGAGAGTGAAAAGGCCTGCCAGCTGATGGCTGCGGAAATTGAAAAAACACGGCGCCGGGTTAACGCATTGGAGCATGTGATGATTCCCCAGCTTCAGGAGACCATCCGATACATCACCATGAAGCTGGACGAAAACGAGCGCTCCACCCAAGTCCGGCTGATGAAGGTCAAGGACATGATGCTGCAGGAGGCACATGGGTACGAAACCTTCTAACAAGGCGCAATGAGACGAAAACAGGCTGCCCAGAAGGCAGCCTGTTTTTTTGTGGAAACCTTTGCTTTTCTGCTGTACCGTGGTATAATGGCGCCATACAGAATTGCGCCATACAAAAACTGCCTGCTTAACAGGCTTAGGAGGGAAGTTGGTTATGACATTGGACATCATGCGTTATTTGGAGATCCCCCTGCCGGAGGACGTGGAGAAGGCCAAATGGTGCGGTGATTTTGACCGGGCTCAGCGGTTGATTGATCGCAAACTGCAAGAAGGCAAGCTGCCCTTTGCCGCTCAGAAACGGCTGGAGGTGGAGCGGGAGATCCTCAAGCGGCTGCAGCTGGATTACTGCTACAGCGAGGAAGAGGGGCTCCAGATTCTGCGGGACCACATCCCGGATTTCACCTGGGAGGAGCTCCAGGACCTGGAGGATTCCAGCGCCATTGACTGGATCTATGTGAAAGGAAAGCCCTATTTCTGCTCCCGCTTCTACGACACCCTGGTGAAGGTCTACCCGAACATTGCCCGCCGTGCCGGGGAGCCCATCTCTGAGGAGAGCAAGGAAAAAAGGCTGCTCAATGACGTTGTCGCTGAGATGCAGGAAAAGGGCTTTGCCGCCAGGAGAATTCGCCTGCGGGCCGGGTTCCAGATCGCGGACAGCGCTTTCCGGCCGGGGCAGCCTCTGCGGGTGCACCTGCCCATCCCCACTCCTGCGGTGAACATGAGCGAGATTCAAATCCTCAGCTCCCAACCCGAGGGTGGATATCTTGCCCCAGAGAGTGCCGGACAGCGCACCATCTGCTTCACCTGCTGCCCCACGGAAAACAAGCCTTTCACCGTGGAGTATGAGTATGTGTCCCGGGCGGATTATCATCGTTTGGATCCGGAGATGGTCTCCCCCATCCAGCCGGACTTTGACACTCAGGAGCAGGCACCCCATATCCGCTTTACTCCCTTTATCCGGGCACTGTGTCAAGAGCTCTCCGCCGGGGAGTGCAATCCCCTGAAGTTGGCCCGCCGCTTCTATGACTACTGCACCACCGTGGTGACCTACTCTTACATGCGGGAGTATTTCGCCCTAACCCAGATCCCGGAATACGCCGGACTGAACCTGAAGGGGGACTGCGGCGTCCAAGCCCTGCTGTTCATCACCCTGTGCCGCTGCGCCGGGATCCCGGCCCGGTGGCAGTCGGGGCTGTACATCACTCCTTACGACCAGAGCAGCCATGATTGGGCCCAGTTCTACGTGGCTCCCTATGGTTGGCTGTTTGCCGATCCCTCCTTTGGCGGCAGTGCTTACCGCGCTGGCAATCAAGTGCGCCACGACCACTATTTCGGCAACCTGGATCCCTACCGCATGGCGGCTAACTCCCAATTCCAGTGGGAATTTGACCCGCCCAAAGCTCAGCGCCGCAGCGATCCCTATGACAACCAAAGCGGCGAGGCAGAATACCCTGATCACGGCTTGACCTCTGAGGAGTTCACCCGCACTCTGGAACTGCTCTCTATGGAGCCGGTGGAATAACCACATAAAAAAGCAGACACCGCCCCGAAAGCGTGTGTCTGCTTTTTTGTTCTCCGCTCTCTCAACAGGGCTTTGACTCCTTGGACAGTTGGGAGCCCTTTCTCGCCTCCTGCACCTCCTCCAAAGTGGGAATGGAGGTCTGGGCGCCTCGCCGGGTCACCACAATATTGGCCACCTCCCCGGCCAACTCCACGGCCTCCTCCAGAGATTGCCCCTGGGACAGCCCCACACAGAGACCCGCCAAATAGCTGTCCCCCGCTGCGGTGGTGTCCACCACTTTCACCGGCTTTGCCGGAAGCCTCATCTCCGTGCCGTCCTCCTTCAGCAGGTAAGAACCCTCCCCGCCCAAGGTGACCAGCACATTTTTCACTCCTTTTTCCTGAAGCAGTCCGGCACACTCTCGCAAGGTCTCCGAGGTGTACGGTCTCCCCACCAGGATGGACAGCTCCGTTTCATTGGGCTTGATCAAGTCCAGGCAGGGGTACAGCTCCACCGGAAGGTCCGGCACTGCCGGGGCAGGATCCAGCACCACGGTCTTTCCCAGGCGTTTAGCCTCCTGAGCGGCATAGACCACCGTTTCCAGAGGAATTTCCAACTGCATCACCACCAGATCACACTCCTCCAGCAGCCTGTGATTCTCCTGAAGGTACGCCGGATCCACACAGCCATTGGCCCCGGGCAGCACGATAATGCTGTTATCTCCTTGGGGCGTCACACCGATCACTGCCATACTGGTGGAGGCGTGGGCGCTTCGCAGCACATGGGACACGTCCACCCCGGCGTATGCCAGGTTCTCACAAAGCTTTTCACCGTAGGTATCCGCCCCTACGCTGCCCAGCATGGTCACACTTCCACCCAATCTGCCCATGGCAAAGGCTTGGTTGGCCCCTTTTCCTCCGGGAATAAACTCCAGCCCCTGGGCAAGAACCGTCTCCCCCACCACGGGCATGTGGGAAAGACTGGTCACAAAGTCCATATTCATGCTGCCTATGACCAAAATCCGCTTCATCGCTGTCTGCTCCTTTCTTTCTCCATCTTGCTTCCTCCCTTGAGCCGCTTCACAGACTTCCATCTTTCCAAATCCTCTGGGGCGTTCCCAAAGCAGCCCACTTTTTTCTGCTGCTCGGCCGGTTGGCAGAAACAGCCAAAAGGCAGGCGGTCACGCCTTTTGGAGCGGCCGTCTGCCTTCTGGAATCCCAGGGCGTCATCCGCCCACAATGTTTTGATCAAACTTCATCAGGATGCTGGCTGCGTGAGCTCGGGTGGTACTGCCGCCAGGAGACAGATACCCATTGGTGTCACCATTGATCAGGCCCTCTCCGTTGGCCCACTGAAGAGCTGCCTGCGCCCAAGAACTGATCTTCCCAGAATCCAGAAACGCGGAAAGATCCCCTTTGGCTGTCACATCATAGCCCTTGTACTTGGCGTAGCCATAGAGCATCTGGGCAAATTGTTCCCGGGTGATGGGAGCATTCGGCGCGAAGGAATTCTCTCCCACGCCAGAAACGATCTGGTGCAGCCTGGCCCAATAAACGGCATCCCCATACCAAAGAGAGGCGTCCACGTCTTCAAAGGGATACCCCAGGTTCTCACCCTCCAAACTGGGCTGGCCCTCCAGATTGTAGAAAAGCTGCACTGCCATGGCCCGAGTCAAGGGGGTGTTGGGCTGGAACCGGGATGCTCCCGTACCTGCCATGATGCCGTTTTCATAGACGTACTCTGCGGCATTGAAAAACCAATCATTGTTGTACACATCGTTGAAATACCGGGAGGGATCGGGCTTATTGGCATCGGCCACATCAAAGAAATTCACCTGATAGGCCAAGGTACCCCCGGACAGTCCGGAGATCTCCACGGTGTAGAGCCCCTCATACTTTTCGATCCCCGCAGGCCGGAAAATAATGCACCCTGAAGCCCCATAGCCCGAATTATCTACATTGAAGAAGTTCCCGTTGATATCGCTATTGTCAGAAGAGAAGTTCCAGACTTTGCCGTCGCTCTCCCGGGTGAGCTTCACCGTGACAGAATCTAGCTGGGGGATGCCGTACTTTTCTGTATTCACCGTGACACTCCATGCGTTAAGGGGGTTGAAAAAGGCGGTTTCCTCCAAGGTGTTCTCATCCTCCACCGGGAAATAACCGGAGGAAGGCCAAGCGATAAAATCATAGTCACAACCGGATCCGCTGTTGTCAAAGACCTTTTCCGTCACATAGGGAATCTGGAAGAACTGGGATGTGGTCTGTGCCACACCAAATCCCACCTTCCCCAGAGTGGGGTTCAGCTGCCACCGGCGATGGCCCACCACAGCGACGTTGGAAGAATCGCTGTCGTACATGAAAAGGTCCACAGACCATGCCAGGTTGCTGCCCATGGCGATGTTGCTGGAACTGGTGGCATCAAGGCCCTTCTGATAGAAAGCGTCGTCCATATCCGCCGGCTTGGAGGGTGTATGGGAAAACTCCGATGCTGCCAGGAGTATCGCACCATACTGTGCCTCTTCGCACAGGGAGAGATCCAATGTCACTTCCGGCAGGCCGGCGATCCGGCGAATGGCATTGAGCCGGTCTGCGGCCACCTGCAAAGCTTCTGCAGTCACCTTGCCCGCCTGATAGGGCGCGGTGACCGACGGCTCCTGCTCATAGAGCTTTTGAGGCAGGTCTAAGGAGTTCTCCTCCAGCAGGGAGGCAATCTCCTTCTTGGAGAGTTTCGCAAACTCCGTGCCGCCGCTGTCCTGGTAAACGGTCTCCGCCGAGGCAGGGGTCACTGCCAAGCAGAACACCATGGCCAGGGTCAGCACCGCTGCCATCATCCGTTTCATCCTGCTGCGTCTCATCTCGAATTCCTCCTCTCGCGGCAAAATCGCCGTTTTTTCTACTGTAGCACATTGCCTGTGCTTTTTCAAGAAAACCGCCCAGGAAATCCCCAAGATATTTTCTGGAAGAGGAGTTAATAGCTGACAAGCGCTGGGGTCTCTCAGTGATACTCCCGATAAAGCTGCTTAAAGAACAGTCCTGCCGCAAAGGCCGCAGTGAGCAGGTCCGCTATGGCCTGGGCCATCACCACTCCGTAATAGCCCAACAGGTTGTAGGTGATCAGGATCACCACCAGGAAAATCACTCCCTGGCGGCTGATGGACAACAGGAAAGAACCCACCACTTTTCCCGAGGACTGGAAGATAATGGTGAACAGCAGCACTACGCCCACAAACACCATGCTGGCCACCTGCCAGCGCAGCATAACCGTACCGGCCTCCACGATGGCATCGTTGTCCATAAAGCCCCGCATGAGCATGGGCGCGGCCACAAACACCAGGATGCTCAACCCCAAGGCAATGGCGCTGATAAACTTCAGGCAGAAGCGCAGCAGCTGGGAAAGGCGCTTCTTGTCCCCAGAGCCGTAATAATAGCCAAACAGGGGTTGGCCTCCAAAGGCCAAGCCTGTGATCAGCAGCAGCACGATCATGCTCACCTTCATGGCAATGCCCATAGCGGCAATTTTGTCGTTGCCAAAGGGCAGCAGAAACTGGTTGATCACCACGGAACTAGCGCTGGACATCAGGTTGACAATGGCCGCCGGCACACCGATTCCCAAAATCTGACCCACATGGTCCCAGGGGATCCGCACCTCCCGAGGATTGACCGAGAGGATTTTGCTCCTTTTCAGCACCACAAACAGGAAAAACAAATCCGTGCACAGGTTGCCGATGACAGTGGCAATGGCCGCGCCTGCCGCGTCCCACCCCAGGACAGAGATGAAGATGGGATCCAGCACAATGTTCACTACGGATCCCACCACATTGCCCAGCATGGATTCCTTGCTCATACCCTCGGCCCGAAGCAGGTTGGAATGGATAAAGGTCAGCACAATCACTGGCGCACCGATGGCCAAATAGAAAAAGTAATCCGAAGCGTGACCAAATGTCTGCTCGTTGGCGCCCAGCACATAGAGCAGAGGCACCCGGAACACCAGCAGCGCCAAACCGATCACAGCGCCGGTGAGGATGGCCCCATAAAAGCAGAACGAGCTGGCATGGCGCACTCCTGGGATGTCCTGCTTGCCCAACAGCCGGGAGATCAGCGAGCTGCCGCCCTGAGCGTACACATTGCCGATGGCCATCAGCGCTGTCATCAGGGGCATGCCCAGGGACACTCCCGCCACGATGTCGGTATCGTTGGTCTGGGCCACAAAGAAGGTGTCCGCCAAGTTGTAGATCAACCCCACCGCCATGCTGAACACCAGTGGCACCGCCAATCGCAAATAGGCTTTGGAGACCTTTGTTTCGGTAAAGACCGCATTTTCCATGAAATTCCCTCATTTCGCCCCGGAACAGGGCTTTTCTCCAGAATAGTATAGCAGATCCTCTTGTCTTTTTCTGTGCCCTATGGCACAATAAGAGGCAAAGGAGGGATGACTGTGCGCAAGATTGAGGACAAGAAAACCTTGGAGGACTGGATTCGCCGCAGCAAGGTGCTCCAGTGTTTTGACACACCAGACCTGGTGTTCCAGGGATACCGCTATGAAAAAGGGGAATTTCTCACCGCGCCGGACATTCCCTTTGAGAAACTGCTCTTCCTGGTGAAGGGCACCATTCAGATCTATGGCATCCGAGATGACGGCAGCATCTCCCCGGTGAGCCAGGCGGAAAGCCCCACCCTCATCGGAGATGTGGAGTTTCAAAGTGGACTCTCCCCCTTTTTCGCCAAGGCCAGCACGTCGGTGGACTGTTTGGCTCTGTCGGTGCCGGAATACCGGGAGCAGCTGGACCGGGATCTGCGGTTCCTGCACACGCTTATGAGCTCCTATGTGGAGAAATTGCGGGCAATCTCCACAGTGGCGGCCATGGCTCCCACCGTGGAACAGCGGCTGCTGCTCTACCTGGACCAGGCCGGTCCTGACGGGGAACTGAAAGGCATTGAATCGGCTACTCTGCAGCTTCAATGCAGCCGCCGCCAGCTCCAGCGGGTGCTGAAAAAACTCTGCCAAGAGGGTAAATTGCTCCGGACCGGCAAGGGGCGTTACCGGCTGGCCAAACCAGAATAACTTCCTCCCCACGCAAAAAAAGGAGTCTCCCACCGGGAGGCTCCCTTTTTCTATCCGATTTTTCTCACACTTCAGTCTTCGTCAGAGGTGATCTCTCCGGTTGCCTCTTCCAAAGCGGACTGCTCCATGGAGACTTCGGGACTCTCCGAAAGCATGCTGCTGTCTTCGTCAGAGCCCACATCCTCAGTGGAAGTCTCCACATTCAGCACAATGACAGTCTGCATCCCGGCCTCGTCGGTGGTGACAGCTACCATGTCTCCTTCTGTCAAATCATCCAACATGATGAAATCCACCGTCCCGTCCGCAACGGACTCATACACCGTGTTATCGTCCACTGAGATGGACTGAGTCTCCTCCGCGTCGGTGAGAGTGACCGGGCCCATGTCCGTGTAGTCTGTGATTTCCTCATCAGCCTGATACACGTCCAGCACCAAAGTTGAGCTGCCAATGTAGGTGATCTGACCAATCACGGCCCCGGAGTCCTCCTCCTGGCTGCTCACATCGCTGGAACTGGAGGAAGTACTGTTGGTGGCGGAGGAACTCTCGCTGGAGGAGCTTTCCTCTGCCTCAGAACAGCCGGCAAATACGCCAAAGCACAGGAGCCCTGCCATCAAAACCGCTGCCATTGAAGCTATTTTTTTCATACGGAAATCCTTCTTTCTCTGAGTTTCATAAGCACAGCCGGATCTCAGCCGCTGGTATCAGTGTACCTTGCCCAGCTAAAGTCGAGCTTAAATACTTCGTGATAGCAGAGTGAAAGATTCTCGAATAGAAACCGAACAAAAAAGCGGCCCGCTCAGGCCGCACTTTTTCAGAAGGTCAACGCCAGCACTACCGCCAACGCCGCAATCAGAACCGCTGCCACTCCCACAGCGATTCCCACGGACAGCACCTTTCGCCGCGTCCAGGGCTTACGCGTACGCTGCTTAGGGGGCTTTACCGGCAAGCCATCCTCCTTCCAGAGGAGTTCCAGCAGGGCATCCGGAAGCTGCACTTGGGCAAACCCATTGCCTCCAATATCCCGCAGCAAGGTGGACAGCCTCACATAGGCCGCCCGCTGGGCCATGGTCCACCGGGAACGCCGCCTGGAAAGAGCCTCTTCCGCCTTTTCCAGCTGGGATTCCAGCTGCTCCTGAGGAACATCGGTGATCCGAGCGGCCTGTGCCACTGGAAGGCTCCCATAGGTGTTCACCCAAAATACGGGGCGGATGGCCTGGGGCAAAGTTGCCACCTCTTTCTCCAATGGCTGGAGTTCCGGAGGAAGCTGGGGGGCTTTCCAATCCTCATAGTCTGGGTTGGGATCCACCCCTTTGTGGGAGAGCTCCAACAGCTTTTGGGAGAGGAGTGTCTGAAAGCTGTCCGCTGGCGGGGTCTTGGCGCCCTTGATCTCCGCCAATACTTCCTTCCATACCGCCAAAAGCAGCGGCACCCCCGATGCGGGATTCCCCGCCAGCTGGCAGCTGAGATACCACGTGCGCCGCAGGTCCTCCTGACAGACAGCCTCCAGGGCCCAACGCCTCCCTTTTTTTAATCCTTCAAACAGTTCCTGGTCCATGGGGAAACCTCCCTTGATGTTTTCCAGCTCATCTTACGGCCTGGACCTTAAGCCAGGCTAAAGCTCACAGAAAGTTCGCATTCCCTTCGGATTCCCTTAAGATTGGGGTGCTATTGTGACAGTGGAAAGGTGGTGTCGCCATGCGGCTGTTGATCGCTCAGGAAGACAGCAAGGCCGTCAAGGCCCTAAAGCGCTTCTTTGAGACGAACAACTATTTGGCGGACGGTGTGACCAACGGCAGGGACGCTCTGCTTTACGCTGAAACCGGGGAATACGACGGATTGATCCTGGACATGGAACTCTCCGGGATGGACGGTTTGGAGGTGCTCTGCCGCCTGCGGGCAAAGGGAATCTCCACACCCACGCTGTTTCTCACCGACAGAAATGAGGTTCGTCTGCGGGTGGAATGTTTAAACGCGGGAGCTGACGATTTTCTGGCAAAACCGGCTCCCCTCTCTGAGCTGTTGGCTCGGGTGCGGGCCATGCTTCGCCGGAAGGACAGCTTTACCCCGGATCTGCTCACCTGGGGTGGGCTGTCCTTAAACCGTTCCTCCTTTCAGCTCACCTGGGAGGGACGCAGTCAACTGCTCAGCGGCAGGGAGTTTCAGCTAATGGAGATGCTCATGCAGCGGCCAGGCTTTGTAGTGACCACCGGCGAATTTCTCTCTCACGTGTGGGGATGGGACAGTGAGGTGGACACCAGTGTGGTCTGGGTGCACATCTCCAACATCCGAAAAAAACTGGCAGCATTGGATTCCCGGGTGGAGATCCGATTCCTCCGAGGCGCCGGATACGTGCTGGAGGAACACTAGCACACGCAAAAAAGCCCAGCTCTCCTTTTGAGAGAGCCGGGCCCGTTTTCTTTTTTGGGGCTTTATTTCTGAGAGGCCTTGTGCCAGAGGAACTGGTTTCCCGACTGAACAAACTTCACAGGGATCTCCTCCCCGATTACGCTGGGCAGCCACTGAGCCATGTACTCCATGCCAGGCTCTTCCCAGTTGAAATGGCCCGGATTCAGCAGCGCCCGGGTCTTGCCCAGAGTCTGGGAATCCTGAACATACTCCACAATGGTCCAATCCACAGTCTCGCCAGGAATAATCACCTGGATGTCATTCTCCTCGATAAATTGAATGGTCTTCTGATCCAGCTCATTGCCCAGGAAATGGAACACCACACCGGCTCTGGTGACCTCCATATTGGGGTCGCCGACCATGCGCAGTCCGTCGATCCGCATGGTTTTGGCCAGCTGATCCGCCACTGCCCCCAGCGTGGTGGCCGGGAACCGGTACACACAGCCGGGCATGTAGTTCTCGTCCGCCAGGTACTTCTCCCAGCCCAACAACTTGGTCAGGCCGGAAAAGATTCCATCGGGCTTCTGGCCGTGCATGTGATCGTGATCCCGGTACACGGTGATCCCCGTCTCGTCCAGCAGCTGCTTCTTGGCCTGATAGGTGGGATTGTCCTGGAGCCAATCCGTCCGATCCCATCCATCAAAGAACAGGGGCTCATGGCCAATGATGAAGTTGCAGCCCAGCTCAGCAGCCTTCTTAATCACAGCAGCTGTGGGGCAGCAGGTGGTGACAATACCGGTGCACTCCTTGTCCGCGTCCCCGTACTGGACAATGTCGCAGGTCTTAACGCCTTCCCGCAGGGGACCTTGGTAGGCCTCCACCTTTTGAATGATTTCAGAAATTTTCATAGTTGCTTTCTCCTCTCACACTTTATTGCGGCCCATGGCCTGATAGACATCCTTTCGGTCGATCCAGTCCAGGAACTCCTGAACCTCCCGATCCCAAATGGCAAACTCGTGCTCATATCCAGGCAGGTCATCATAGCGCAGCCTGGATCCCTTCCAGATGGGCTCCAGGAACCCGTGGAACTTGGTGACCTTCTCATAGAGGAAATCCTTGTCTCCAATGCACAGGAACAGATCCGGCAGCTTCTTCCCGCTGGCGATGGCCTCTTTCACTGCGGCGTAACAGTCCACCATGGAGGCGGTGGGCATGTCCGTCCTGCCCTGATCCAGCTCCTCCTGAGTGAAGATTCCAGGGGAAAAGGCTCCAATGGCGCTGTAGCGTTCCGGATTCTGCAGGCCGTGAATCAAGGAACCATACCCGCCCATGGACAGACCGCCGATGTAACGATCCTCGGGCTTATTGGAAATGGGGAAATAGTTCTCAACGAACTGGGGCAGTTCCTGCTCCAGGAAGTCATAGAAATTGTCCCCCAGACCGGCGTTGACATAGGCCTTGTTCCCCACAGAAAATGTCACCACCGCAATCCTGCGCTCCTCCGCGTAGCGGTCAATGCTGGTGTACCGATGCCAAACCATGTAGTCGTTGCCGTGGCCGTGAAGCAAGTACAACACGGGAAACTTTGCCGGCAGCTGATGGGTGTGCTCCTGGTCCATATTGCACGAGGTAAAGGAAGGCAGTGTAACCGCAATGTCCACGCCATGTCCCAGCGCATAGGAAAAGAAATTGCACTGAATCTGTGCCATGAGAAAACCTCCTTGTTATGATATCAAAATATAGAACCGCCCCAACCAGGGCTTACAGCAGAAAACTCCCTGTTTGGGGCGGATCAATCCACTATTACCGGCGAACTCTTAGAGGATTAGCCCTTCACGCCGCCGATGACGATGCCTTTGACAAAGGACTTCTGAATGAAGGGATACACGATCATGATGGGCACAACAGCCACCACAGCGATGGCCATACGCACACCGGCGCTGGGCAGGGTGCCCAACTCGATGTTGATGCCCTGCATCTGGGCGGAGGACTTCAGGAACTGCAGGTTGTTCAGCATGTTGGTCAGCACGTTCTGAATGCTGTAGTACTCCTGATGCTGCACAATGTAGTACAGACCGTTGGTCCAGTCGTTCCAGTAAGCCAAGCCGGCCATCAAACCGATGGTGCCGATGATCGGCACGGAGATGGGCAGCACCACGTTGGTCAGAGTGCGCAGCTCGCTGGCACCGTCCAGGTGAGCAGCCTCGATGATGGCATCGGGCACATTGGTCTTGAAGTAGTTCCGCATCAGGATCACGTTAAATGCGCTCATGAGGAAGGTGGGAACGATCATGGCGAAGATGGTGTCACGGATGTGGAAAACCTGAGAGTAAATGATGTAGGTGGGCACCAGACCGCCGTTAAACAGCATGGTGAAGAACACCAGGAAGGCAATGACATTGCGGCCCTTCAGCTCGGGACGAGACAGAGGATAGGACAGGCCAATGGTGAACACCACGTTGCAGGCAGTACCCACAATGGTGATCAGGAAAGTCATGCCATAAGCGCGGAACACAGTCTGGCTGGCGCGGAAGATGTACTGGTAAGAGCCCAGGCTGAACTTAGCCGGGAAGAAAGAATAACCGTTGGCGGTCAAAACAGCCTCGTCGGTGAAGGAGGCCATAACCAGCAGCAACAGGGGCAGCACGCACATCAGCGACAGGATGACCAGCACTACATTGGGAATAATTCGAGAAAGTTTGCTTGATGTAATCACTTGAAATTCACCCTTTTCCTGTATAGAAATTAGAACAGCGCGCTGTCCTTATCCACTTTTCTCACAACCATATTGGCGCCCAGCACCAGCACGAAGCCCAGAATGGACTGCAGGAAGCCGGCGGCAGCGGAACGGCCCACGTCGTTGTTCTGCAGCAGAGCGCGGAACACGTAGGTATCGATGGTCTGCGTGGCGTTGTACAGAAGGCCGTTGCTCATGGGCACCTGATAGAACAGACCGAAATCAGAGTAGAACATACGGCCAATGGCCATGATGGTCAGGGTGATGATGGTGGTCTTCAGGCAAGGCAAAGTGATGTGACGGATCTGCTGCCAAGTGCTGGCACCGTCGATCACAGCAGCCTCGTAATAAGAGTCATCAATACCGATCAAGGTTGCATAATACAGGATGGTGTTGTAACCGAAGTTCTTCCACAGGTAGATAAAGATCAAAATGGCGGGCCAGTAACTGGCGTTGGAGTAGAAGCTGATAGGCTCAAATCCCAACGGAACCAGGATGGACTTGTTGATGAAGCCAGTGTCCGTGGACAGGAAGGCATAGCCCAAGTAAGCCACAACCGTGATAGCGATCAGATAGGGAATCAGAATGGTGGTCTGATAAACCCGCATCATCTTGCCCTTGACCTGGGACAGCAGAATGGCCACGGCGATGGCCAGCACAGTGCCCAGCACAATAAACACCACGTTGTACAGCACGGTGTTGCGGAAGATGATGAAGGCATCCTGGGTACGGAACAGATAACCAAAGTTGCTCACACCGCACCAGGGGCTCTGCCACACGCCTGTGGTAAAGTTGATATCCTTAAAGGCGAAGGTCAGGCCGAACATGGGCAGGTAGTTGTTGATGACCAGGTACGCCAGACCCGGCACCATCATAATGTAAAGAGGCAGCGTCCGGGACAGATAACTGCTCTTTTTGACCTTTTTCCCCTTTTCAGCGGGAACCATCGTAGACATTTGAAAATCACTTTCCTCTCTTTTTGAAAAAAACATTGGCCAGACTATAAACACAGCCCACAGGTTGTTAAGCCTTCTAAAAGAAGAGCGAAAGGGGCAAAACTATGATCAGGTAAAGCGTTAAACCTCACCTATAATTTGCGTATAGGCCGATAAACACTTATCGGCCTACACACAAATCAAGCTTTATTCAAGCTTTGTTATAGAGTTTACTTGCCCAGAGCCGCATCCAGCTGAGCCTGCTTGACAGCGATGATCTCATCGATGCCAGCGCTCTTCAGAGCCTGACGGAACTGCTCAGCAGTAGCGTCAACATCCTGCACAGAGCCGGAGAGGATGGGGTTGTTGTACTGAGACACAACGTTGGTGCAAGCAGCCAGGGCGTCGGCGCACTCGTCAGTGTTGAACTGCACACCGAAGGCCTTGGACTGTTTTGCGCTGGCGTTGGAATCCAGCAGCTGCTGGAAGTAATCAGAAGGATACTCGAAGGGCAGGGAAATGGTGGAGTTCAGAGCAGTCCAGCTGTAACCCATGCACCAGCCAGTGGAGGAAACGTCCTTGCCATCCATGTAGGCAGCGTACTGGCCATTCTCGTCCTCCAGAACCTGATAATGAGTGCCCTCGATACCGTTGATCAGCAGGTTCTCAATGTCGGGGTTGGTTGCCATCTCGTTCAGGAAGGCAGCGCACAGCTCAGGATTCTGAGTGTTGGGGTTGATGCAGTAGTAAGCACCGGGAGTGACGGCAACAGCGTCGTCATACAGCTTCAGAGAAGCGCACTCCACACCGAAGTTCTGGGTGGACCAGATACCGTTCATCTCAGCGGAGAAGTGGCCGGCAAAGCAGCCCAGGCACCGCTCAGCGGGGATCAGGTCGGAGGGAGCCTCAGTGACGTTCATCAGGTCGGTCATATAGATGCCCATTTCCATCCACTCTTTGACGCAGTCCAGACGCTCCTGGTACTTGTCGCTCTCCCAGTAGTTGGTGATGGTCTCATCCTGGCCGTAGTTGTCCAGAACACCCAGCATGTTGGCGTCGCCCAGGTTGTCCACACGGGTGTCGCCCCAGTTCACAGAGCCGTTGTTGGGCCCGATGATCGGGATGTCGGGGTACTTCTCATGAATCTGACGGAAGAACTCGGTGAGCTCGTCCAGGCTAGCGATGGTGTCGCCGTTCTTGTAGCCGAACTCCTCGGCCACGTCAGCGCGAATGGTGAACACAGCGGAAGAAGCCTGGTCCAGCAGACGGCCAACGCCGTACTGCACGCCATCAACGATACCAGCGTTGTACACATTCTCGCCCAGGGCTTCCTTCATGCCGTCGGCATAGGGAGCCATCAGCTCGTCCAGAGCCAGGGCCTGGCCGCTCTGAGCAGCGTTGACGAAGTTGACAGAAGTGCCGCCGCCGTCAGCCCAGTAGACGTCCAGAGTGTCGTCGCCGCCGGAGAGCAGCAGCTGAATCTGCTGCTTGGAGTTGCCCACCTCAAAGGTGATGAACTCCACGTTGCAGCCGATCTTCTCAGCAGTGATCTCGCTGACAGCAGCGGCCACAGCATCAGCATCGGGAGGAGTGGTGCCGCAAACGATCATCAGGGAGATGGTGGGCAGGTCACCGTTCTCAGCGGTGGTGCCACTCTCTTCCGCAGCGGAAGAATCGCCAGCAGCAGAGGAATCACCAGCAGCGGAGGAATCGCCGGCTGCAGAGGAGCTGCCAGAGTCGGATCCGCAGGCAGCAAAGCAGCTCACGCACAGAGCCAGTGCCAGCAGGATCGCAAGGAACTTTTTCATAGTTTACCATCCTTTCAGAATTTTGATAACGTCCGCTTGCGTTGAGCAAACGTTAACTCTTACGCAAATAAGGATACACCATCGAGGGCGAAATGTCAACAAAAAAATGAAAATTTTGTGAAGCCCTTGTGCAATGTTCCCTAAGGCACGGTGAATATTGGACATTTCCAGGGTTTTTTGGTCACTTTTTGGAAGCAAACCAGCGCAAACGATTGCCTTTCTTGTCAAAACCGGTCAAAAAAGTGGCCATTTTCTCCTCTAAAACCTGGGAGAAACCGCCGCCTTGCAGCCCACAACTCGGGGTCCGGAACTCTGGCGGCGCACCAGGGTCACCGGCAGAATAGAGCTTTCTGGTGCCTCTTCCCCATTGATGCAGCCGATCAGAGTGCGAACAGCCTGCTGTCCCATCTGGCGGATAGGCTGGGCCACGGTGCTGATATTGCAATAGTTGGAAACGTCCACACCGTCAAATCCCACAATGGGGACACTGCCCACCCAGTTGGGGGAGATCCTCCACAACGTGGACTGAATGCTGGCAGCCAGCACGTCACTGGTGACAAATAAACCATCCGCCTGAGGGAACAGCGTCCGAGCCCGGCGGATATCCGCCTCCAAATTCTGTCCAAACAGGTCCTCGGCGTCAATATAGTACTCCCCACAGGGGCAGCCGGCCTTGCGGCAGGCTTCGATGAACCCCTGGTACCGCCGGTAAGCCGGCAATTTGTTGGAGACGATCCGGTTGCCGAAAAGCAGGGGCATCTGGCAGCCGCTGGCCAACAGCTCCTGAGCGGCCAAGACACCTCCTTGGTAGTTGTCGCAGGCCACCGAGGGCACACCCTCAATGGTCCGTTCCACACTGACCACCGGCACATCCCGCATGCTCAGCAGCACGCTTTCCATGTGACGGCTACACACCAAGACTCCGGCCACGTTGTTGCCCTGCAGGGCTGCAAACTGTTCCCGTTCCCGTTCCAGGTTGCCCCCGGAGGTGCACAGAAACAGCTTGTAGCCATTTTCATAGCAGGCCTCTTCAATCGCGGCGGTGAGCTCGCTGAAAAACGCATGGCTGATATAGGGAACAATCAACCCGATAAGGTGACTGTTCCTGTTCACCAGAGAACGGGCCATTTCATTGGGATAGTAATTCAGCTCTTTCATCACCTGGAACACCTTGTCCTTGGTTTCCTGGCTGATGGAGCCTTTCCCGTTCAATACCCGCGAGACCGTGGTGATGGAAACCCCCACTCTCTCTGCGATGTCCTTCAGCGTTGCCATATGCGTACCTCCCTGCTTTCTTTCCGTGGAGCCCAGCTCCCCTCATTTCTCTTTGGACGCTGCCGCCTCAGCGAAACAGCATCTGGGCGAAATCACGCAGGCACATGCGCCAGACATTCCACTCGTGTTCGCCGTGATAGATTTTTTCCACATGTACGGGACATTCCTCCGGGGAAAGTCCCTTTTGGGCAAACATTGCCCGATCTTCCTCAAACCTGGGCAGAGCCAAGGTATCCCCGTCGCCGCAGGCCCGGAAGAACACCTTGAAATCCTTGGTGAATTTCTCCTTGTCATCCAGCTCAGTCAGATAGCTGGAGTCCGGCTTGGACTGGCCGATTCTCAGTGCCGCCACAAAGCCGCTGAACACACCTGCATAGGCAAATTTGTCCGGGTTGCCCAGAGTGACCACACTGGTCTGCATGGAGCCCATGGACAGGCCGGCCATGGCACGATTCCACTTGTCGGTCTTCACCCGGTAATGGCTCTCAATAAAGGGAATGCAGTCCTCCAGCAGGAACTTGCCGATGGCGTTGGTGTCCAACACCCGCAGGCCGTCCCGCTCCCGCTGCACCATGCCGTTGTTCATCACAACCACACAGGGAACCATCTTTCCCTGGGCGATCAGGTTGTCAAAGATAAAATTGGCCCGGCCCTGATGGATCCAGCACTTCTCGTTCTCACCATGACCGTGCTGCAGGTACAGCACCGGGTAGGTCTCGTCGCCGCCCAGCATGTACTTGGGCGGGGTGTACACCAGGCAGCTCTTCATCAGGCCCAGGGTCTTGGCGTAGAAGTAGTCCTGCGTCACAGTGCCATGGGGCACATCCTGGCAGAGGGTGAAATCCACATCCTTCTGAGGGACGTCCACATAGTTGATGGGACGGGAAGAGCCGTACCCCACCGGCGCCAGGGGATTGAGCACCTCCGTGCCGTCCACCCGGAACAGGATCGGGATAAACCCGCCGTCGCCGCCGTCCACCTCCACGGACCACAGGCCGTCCTCACCCCGGACCAGGTCATAATGCTCCCGGTAGCGAAGAATGGCCTCCACTTTGGAAGCCTCCGGAGCCAGGAAGTTCAGACGGAGCTTGCCTTCAGGCAGCAGCACCGCACCGGGAGGAGTCACCCCGTCGTGATCCGCATAGCCGCTGGTGCCCACAGTGCCTCCCATGGGCAACTGGGGTTCGAAGCCCACCGGGGTGTCATAGTACGCAGCGTTCAGCGCTGCGCAAGGGTATTGTTCCTGATTTGTCATTTCAATCAACTCCTGTTATCTATTCTCAAAGGGGATACAAACACCCCTTTGTTTCTCACTCCCACATACTCTTCAGCTTGTGAATCTCCAGATCCACCGCCGTACCGGGATCCACCATCACAGGGGTCACCTGGACCTTTGTAGGATCCAATACCGTGGCGATGGAGGTGTGGAACAGCCCGCCATTGGCATAGAACTCCATGGAACAGCGGTCTGTGATGATCCGCAGCTCCAGGGTCTCCCCCACAGGGCCGATATCGTAAGCGCCGGTGGGCAGCAGCAGCCTGCCGCTCTCCGGATCGTAAACCACCAGCACACCCCGCACAGACATGGCCAGCAGCTTCCCGGGCCGGACACTGAACCGGAAGGTCATATCCATGGCCTCTCCCTGGTACTGAACCGGAATCCGCTCCAACTCCTCCAGGCCCCGGTCAACAAAGGAAAAACTCTCCTCCCGCAACAGATCCACCTCCTTGGCAGGCCACACGGTGAGCCGCGGACCCTGTTCCGTTGTGACAAGTTTCAGCTCATTGGGCACGCTCATGCAGCTGGAGAAGGGACCCTCCCCCACCCTGGTGCGAATCCAGGACAGCTGCACCACCCGTCCCTCCGGCAGACCGGTGAAGGTCTGGGCCGCATAGCCGCCGGGGGACCGGGCCCAATCGCTGTACGCCGAGTAAATCTGATGGGTGGGACCGGGGATCACCTCAGTCTCGGGGATAAACTCCCGACCCTGGAACCGTCCCACCAGATAGGTGTCCGTAGAGCCCCACAGCACCCAGCGCATTTTGTTGAGGTCCCCGTCCAAGGGCAGACAGAAGAGATCCGGGCACTCTGCCGCAGTGCGCAGAGCAAACACCTGGCCCTCCTCCCAATGGATCAGGTCCTTGGAGTAAAGCAGCTGATACCGGCAGTTGTCCAAAAAGAGGAACATCACCCAATTTTGTCCCTCCGGCTCCCAAACCACCTTGGGATCCCGATTCATAAACGCCATATGGGGAACAATGGGATTGCCTGCGTATTTCTGGAACGTTTTCCCGCCGTCCGTGCTGTAAGCCAGGGCAGTCTCAAAATAGCGCCCCCGGCTCCAGCGGGATTTGCTCCCCGCCGCAGTGTAAAACAGTAGCACGGGAGGCTCTCCGTTCTCTCCCAGGCCGGAGGTGTTCTCCGTATCCACCACACCTCCTCCGGAGTACATCCGGCCGGACTCGTCCGGCAGCAGCGCGTAGGGAAGTTCCTCCCAGTGGATCAAATCCTCACTGGCCGCATGGAGCCAATGGGTGTTTCCCACGCCAAAGCCATAGGGGTTCAGCTGGGCAAACAGATGATACTTCCCCCCATGATAATACAGGCCATTGGGGTCGTTCATGAACCCGTGCATAGGGGTGAAATGGGCCAGAGGTCTGGAGGGCTCCCGGTACAGGGTCTCCTGATCCCGCAAGACGTCGGAGGTCTCCACCAAATCCAGCAGAGACTCGTCCCCGCCCTCCAAGCGCAGTTCCAACTCCTGGCCCGCATACCGCTCCAGGTACAGGCACGCCCAGCAGCGAGGCTCTCGGGAAAGGACCACCTCGTGCTCCTCCAGCAGCTTTCCGTCCCGGTAGACACCCAAAAACTGCATCTCGTCCACCGGCAGAAACCATCCCTTGGAGTCCGCCACAGGAATGAGTAAGTACTTCTTATCCGCTTTGATTGTCTTCTTTTCCATGTATCCTCAGCTCCCGGCCTTTCAGCAGCGCTTGGCCAGCAGCGTCTCCCCTTTCCCAGTCATCGGTCCGAATCCGCCCACAACGGATTCCCGGCGGAGCTCGACGCCGCCGTCAACAAAATGCAGGTCCAACCTATCCTCAAAGCAGGTCTCCACCCAGCGCAGGGCGATGGAGAAGGTGTCCTCCCCACTCCACCAGCCGTGGAGATACAGCCGGCTGACCGGCAGCGTCGTAGTCTCCACCAGGTTCAAAGCCCGGGTGCCGTCCACGGCCACCCGATACTGAACTTCCTTGCCGTCCTCCAGAGCGGTGAGCATCACACTGCCATAGGAAAAATCCAGCCGGAACCGGGTAATCTCCCCGCCCACCGGCGTGCCGCTGAGGATCCCGCCGATCCGCTGGCGCAGGGTAAAGCTGCCCTGCTCCAGGGCATACCACTGGCCGGACACCTGGGAAGCCACTGGGCTTTCCGGAGTGAAGGGGGGATTGGGCAAAGACAGGGCGCTCATCCGGCGGCGCAGGGCGTCACTGACCTGGGAGTCCTCCGGCAGGGGATCCTCCTCGGGGATCTCTCCCAGGAACTGCCACAGGATATCCAGGGTGTTCTGAGCCCAGTGGGCACCGGTTGCCGTCTCGTTGATGGAGATGATCATGTCCTTGTCGGGCACCACCACGGAAAACTGCCCCATGGCACCGTCCGCCCGGTAGACGCCCCGGGGCCGGCACATCCAAATCTGGAAACCGTATCCCATAAAGTTGTCATAGGCCTCCGGATTGCCCTTGGCCTCGGTGGAGGAGTCGTTCTGCGCGGAGGTGGCCAGCTTTACGTAGTCCTCTGCCAGGATGCGCTCCCCTTCCCACAGGCCGCCGTCTGCATAGAGCTTCATCAGCCGCAGATTGTTCTCCGTGGTGGAGAACATTCCTGCGCCGCCGCACTCCACACCGTCCGGCATATTGTACCAACCGGTGCTGGCAGGGTCGATCCCCAGCTTTTCATAGAGCCGGGGAGTCAAGTACTCCTGCAGGCTCTGTCCAGTCTTTTTCACCACCATGGCAGCCAACAACGAAGAGCCCACACTGTTGTACATAAAACAGCTGCCCGGCTCATGAGTAACCGGGGTGTGCAGGAAATCCCGAATCCAATGCTCGGAGGGGCTGGGCATGGTGTCCATGCCGTTGCCCATGCACAGCACGTCCCGCACAGTCAGCTTCTGCAGGTTTTCGCTGGGATCGGCCGGGGCATCCTCCGGGAAAATGTCGATGACCCGCTCATCCAGGCGGATGAGCCCTTCGGTGTAAAGCAGTCCCACACCGGTGGCGGCATAGGTCTTGGACAGGGACTGCAGCCCGTGACGCAGTCCGGGAGCGTAGGGTGTCCACCAGCCCTCCGCGCACACCTTGCCGTGACGCATCACCATCAACCCGTGCATCTCTGTCTGGCTCTCCTCCAACCTGTCCAAAAGCCGATTAACTGCCGCGGTGGGAACCCCCACACTTTCCGGAGTCACCCGTTCAAATTCTCGCCGCATTTCTGCCCTCTCCTTCCGCAAAAGATAAATTAGAAAGCGCCCCTTCCGCATGAGGATGTCCCTCCGCTGGTAAAAACCCGGAAAAGGCGCAAACGTTTTACTCCACTATTCAGAGAATAGCGCATCTCCACAAAGTTGTCAAGCACCGATTTTTTTATTTCCGACATTTTTACTCTATTTTGCAAAAAGGGGCGCCCCATTCCGAGACGCCGCCATCCATAAATCTATTTTGTTCACGCCGGAAACAGCTCCAAAATTCTGCGGCGCGCCTCCCAATCCGGCAGGGGCACACAGTAGTGGAACCCCTGAATCACGTCGCAGTTGAGCTCCTCCAGGACCTGAGCCTGACCGTCGTTCTCCACTCCTTCGGCCAGGATAGTCATTCCCAGTTCGTGGCCCACTTGAATCATGGCACGCAGGATCGCCCGACCCGAAGGAGTGGTGGCACAATCCACCAGCCCCTTATCCAGCTTCAGGCCGTTGACCGGGTATTTCTGCAAGTCGTAGAAGGAGGTGAAGCCCTCGCCAAAATCGTCCAGCGCCACGCTGACACCGCTCTCCTCCAGAGCCATCATGTTGGTTTTAATCTGGTCCATATTCTTCACCGATGCGCTCTCGGTCAGCTCCAGAATCAGCAGTTCCCTGGGGAAGCGATACCGCTCCACGATCTCCCGGCAGCGCTGGACAAAATCCCCCGCCGCAAAGGTCTCCCGAGAGAAGTTGCAGGAGATGAAGAAGGTCTCCACCCCATGCTTATACAAGTCCTCCAAAAAGGCACAGACTTCCTCCAGGCAATAGTAATCCAGGCGGGAGATCATCTTCTCACGCTCCATCAGTGGCACGAACACCCCGGGGGACAAGGTGCCCCGCTGGGGGTGGTTCCACCTGGACAGCGCCTCGCCGCCCACCACCTGCTTTGACACCGCATCCACATAAAACTGGAGGTACAGCTGGAACTCCTTGCGGAGGAATGCCTGCTCCAACCCAGCCTGCAGTTGGCTTTCCCGGGCAATGCGTTCCAGGATCCCCTGGGAACAGACCATGTAGTCCTGGCCATCCCGCTGAGCCAAGCGAGCCGTCTCACTGGCGCTGACCAGCATCTCGTCCAGGTTGTTATCCGCCTCCTTCAAGGGATACACGCCGGCGGTTATCCCCACCTCATAAGGCTTGGAAAACAGCCGCGTGTATTCCCGCACCCTGTCAAAGATCGGGTGGATCCAGTGGTGCAGTTCGTCGCTGCCCCCCAGCAGTTTCAAAATGGCAAATCCTCGATCCCCCACCTTGGCCAGAAGATCCGTATCCCCCGTATACTCCTCCAACACCGCCCCGCAGTAGCGCAGAAATTCCTCTGTTTCCCCACTGCTGCTCAGACGGCGGAGCCGGTCAGTGTCCACATAGAAGTACACCACGCTGTAGAGAATCCGGTTCTTGTCGTTGACATACTGGCGGAAATAGCGCTTCAAATACTCCCCATTCCCCAGGCCGGTGACCGGATCCGCCTCCAAGTCCTGCTGTGCCCGCGTCAGCTTCTTCCGATACCTTCGAACCACCATCGCCAGGGCCACCACCACCAGCACCAGGGCCAGCGCCAATCCTCCTGCGGTCCAGAGCAAAGCGGCACTGGGCTTAGGGGCCGTGGCAGTCTCCAACAGGCTGCCCGTGATCTCCTCCTGGGAGACTCCGGCAAAAAACGCCTCCAGCTCCTCCTCCAAGGTTTCCGGGGCCGCTGGCGTGACCCCCAGGGACCAGGCGGCCTCTTCACCATCCTGCTGAACCACAAAGGCCGTTACCTCCCCCGTTCGCCGGGGCAGGGCATCCCCCTCTCCATAGCCGGACACCAAATCCACCTGCTGATTTTTCGCCAGGTGCTCCCGCCGGTCCACCTCCCCGGGCTGGTAGTACACCACTTGGATGCCGCTTTCTTGAGAAAACTTCTCCAGCAGATCCGGTAGAATCCCCTGATAGGTCCCGGTATCCTTGTCGTAGTACTCCACCGGGTAGGCATCCGGGTTTCCCGCCACGTAGACGGTCCCTCGCTCTTCCACCATCAAGCCCTCCGCTTTACTTCTTCTCTTCCGACTCTGCAGGCTGCCCCTCCGGAGCAGCAGTCTGCCCTGCCGTCTTCCGCCGGAACAGCCCCAGATTCCGCCCGGACTCCTTGATCTGATCCACCTGGCCCTGGGCCTGCTGCGTTTCGCCGTCCATCCGGACAAGCATTCCCTGCAGGTACTCACGCAGCTCCTGAATCTGCACACGGTACCTCTCCAGGTCCTGCTGGAGCTGTTCCCGCTCTTCTTCCAGCTTCCGGCGCACCGTTTTCTCCTGCTCCTCCGTCTCCCGCTTCAACGCCTCCCCATATCGTTTGGCATCCATCAGTGTGTTGGCGATCATCAGCTGGTCCCCCAGATTCTTTTCCACCTGGCTGCGGGAACCTTCCAGTTCTGTCTCCAACTCCTTGATCCGAGCCAGATAGCGCTCCTCGCTCTCCTTGAATTTGCGCTCCTGCTCCACCAGCTTGGAGGAAAACTCCTCCTCCACCTCCGCGATACAGGCATAAACACTGGCCTTCTGATAGCCGAACCCCGTCTTTAATTTTCCAAGATTCATGAGAATCCCTCCATTTACTTAAATTTGATGGTTTTGCGCTGGATGCTGCCCCAGGAGTGCTTCCGCTTTCGATAACCAAACAGCGCTGTGGCCCGCACCCACGCCAAAATCAGCCGCAGGCAGGAAACCTCCACAGCGCACAACCCCACAGCCTTCAGCACATCCAGAAAGGTGAGCTTCAAGTCGATGGTGTGAATCCGGGCAAAAAATGCCGTCAGCGACAGTATGGAGGAATAGGCCACGTAGATCAAAAAGAACAGAATCATAAAGGGGACGTTCAGCAAGTCCACCAGGGAGGCCATCACCATGGTGACAATGCCAAACACCTCGATATAGGGAGAAAGCAGCTCATACACCAGAAAATACAGGTAGGAAAGACTCCCCACCATCCCAAACCTGGGGTTGAGGAACATAAAATGATGTTTCTGCATGCTTTGGAACAACCCAATATGCCAACGCCTGCGCTGCTTACACAGATCTCTCAGGCTCTCGGGGGCCTGGGTCCAGCAGATGGCATCGGTGGCATAGCGGATCCGGTAGGGAATGTCATGCTCCCTGCAGAACACGTGAAGCTTTACCACCAGCTCCATGTCCTCCCCCATGGTGGTGGGGTCATAACCGCCGGCATCCACCACCACGCTCTTTTGGAACAGTCCAAAAGCCCCGGAGATGATGATGCTGCCGTTAAACTTGTCAAAGAGAATCCGCGCCGCCAGAAAGGACCGGTCATACTCCAGCACCTGCATACAGGGCAGCAGCTTGTTGGGCATGTGGTAGGACACCACTCTGCCGTCCACGATCTCGGTGCCGTTGCAGGGACGCACCGCGCCTCCCACCGCCACCACATTGCCCTCCTCCAGCACGGGCCGGACAATCTTGCTCAGGGAGTCCCGCTGGAGAACGGAGTCAGCGTCCATACAGATAAAATAGGGGTATTTCGCCGCGTTGATGCCCATGTTCAAGGCATCGGCCTTGCCACCGTTGCGCTTGCGGATCAAGGTGATGGGCACCTTATACTCGTATGTTTCGTAGACCGCCTCCTCCATTTGGCAGGGAATCCGCCGCTGGATGGGCCGGCTGACCTGACGCATGTGGAAGGCATCCCGGACCACCTGAGAGGTGTTGTCCCCGGAGCCGTCGTCCACCACAATGATCTCGTAGAGCTTGTAATCCAATGCCAGTAGGGAACGGACACTGGACTGGATAGTGACCTCCTCATTGTGGGCAGGGACGATGATCGTCACGGGAACATAGATATCCTGATGCAGCTCGTTCTTCAGGCGGTTGCGGCGCTTCACCTGGTACAGGGTGGAAGAGCCCACCGTCACCGCCAAAAAGAGAAAGCTGGCATAGCCGATCATATAGACTACGAAGAAGTACCCCACCAGTTCATAAAAAAGCTTGATTCCGTCCATCATGACTCTGGTTCCCCCTCTTTCAGCCTGTGGGACTCCAAGCGGTACAGGATCATCTCTCTGGCGTAGCGATCCCCGCTGGACACCACATCCAGCAGATCCCCATACCCCACGCCCCGGGCTTCCAGACTCTGAGCCGCGGCAGAGCGGACGTACCAGTTGGAGCTGTGCAGCGCTCCTTTCAACACTTCAATCACTCGATCTCCCGGATACCTGGCCAGGGAGGACACACTGACCGTGGTGTACTCCCACTTATCCAGGCTCTTGTCCGAAGCAAACGCCAGCAAAGGCTCCAGTGCAGGGGCATACTCATACCGTCCAAAGTACCGGATGGCGGAAAGGCGCAGCTCCTTGTCCCGGGACTCGTCCTGCATGATGGCAAACATCTCCCTCTCGTACCCTGCAGTACAAAAGCGGATATAGTTGAGCACCGCCAACTGTGTCCGCGGACTCAGGCGGTCCAGGACGGAAAGCAATTTCCCAATCAGCTCCCGGTGGTCCCCATGGAACGTCAGCAGCCCCTCTGTGAGCAGCTTGTCGTGGACAAACACTTTCCCGTCGTCCTGAAGCACCACCGCTTGGACTACATGATCCGCACTGCCGAAGGTATAAAGGGCATCCAGAGCGTTCACCCGGCAGTAGAGGCTGTCCTTTCTCACATAGTCTACCAGGATATCTTGAAGGGAGTCAATGGGCATATCCCGTCTCTGGGTATAGTGGGAGAGAAAATAGGTGAAGCAGGCCGCCTGGGTGTTCTCCCGCTCCCGGTAGGCCATCGCCAAACGCAGCACCATGGGCTGCAGCTGGTCCAGATAGCTGCGGTTGGTGCTGCTCACCTGATTGGCAAACAGGGGAGTCAGCACACGGTCAAAAGCCAGCAGATTGTTCACCCGGGAAAGCGCCCGGGCCAAGTAGTCCATGTGAGCGGCGCTCACCGGCTCTCCCCGGCGGACCGCCGCCAGCTCTTCCGTCACCCGGGCCCGCAGTTTGGCCTCCTGCTTTTCCAGCCTTGGTTCACTGCTACGCATGGCCAGGTTATAGGCCGTATTGAACACGATCATACTCAGGCACACTGCCCCATAGATGTAGATCATCACTTCAACACCCACGGTCCCCCTCCTCTCTTTAAACTCTTTCCCAGCTGTCAGCTCTCCAGTGAGGTCCAATACTCCTGTAAAATGTAATAGGATTCCTTCAGCCGTTCATGGTAGGTCACCCGCTTGCCCCACCCCTCCAGCGGGAAGGCCTCCAAGGGTGTCCGGAAACTGTCCTCACCCTCCGTCACTCCCACATACATCTCCTCTATGGTCAGATACTCCACACCGTAGTGCTCGTAGTAATCATCGTGGATCTTCCTCTCCGCAGGATTGGCAAAGTTCAACAGCTGCCAGGGAAGTTTCAGCTCCACACCGTCCTCGGTGTAGATGAAATCCGCCAGGGAGTTGAAGTCCTCCGACTCCGGGTTGGCATTGCCATAGGTCAACAGCCCCGTCTCATAGGTCTCCGAGGAAGCCTCCCAGTTGCCGGTGAGCAGGGGAGTGGCCGTCTGCAGCAGCAGATGAATGGGCTTGAACAGGGAGCTGTCCACCTGAGGTGGATTGACGTAAGCGTCCTCGTTGTACACCTCGTGGGAATACATGGCCCGGAGCAGCTCATATCGCTCCTGGACCAGAACCCGGCTTTCCTCCTTCCCGTCCAAGACAATCAGAAAGTCCACTGCCCGCTCAAAGTCCAAATCGTAGTTGGCACAATAAGTGCTGCCCGTCTTGGGGGTGGTGTCTATGGGCAGGTAGAGTGTGTCCGTCTCCGGAGAAAAATCCTCCTTGGTGATGTAAAAATAGAGAAATTTCTCGTCGTACTTCATGGAGACTGTCATGTCCTCATGGGCGATGACCAAGTCCTCGGGAGTCCACTCCGAGACATCCCCATCCACATAACAGACGCTCTCCTCCTTGCCGGGGTCAAAGGCCAACAGACCAAAGTACTGCTCGTTTGTCTGATAGTCGCTCCAATAGGGAGTGTTGTCCAAATCCACGGCGGCCATAGTGTTCCAGGTGCGCTTGAACCATTCGTCCTGCCAGGTGAACAGGCAGCTTCCTGCACACCCCACCGCCATGATATCCTCATAGCACTCAATGAGGGCGTAGCCCTGGTCCTGCTCGGACATGTGCCCCTGGTTGCGTCCGGTGTTGTAGTCCCGCTGGGCCATGCCACGACCAGTAGAAACGCCGTATTCCGATATGACCACCGGCATGGTGTGATGCTCCGTCAGCCGCCGGAGGTAGGTTCGATAGGTGTTCAGCGTGCCATCCTCGGTGCGGTCAAAGCCGGCAGTGTTCTTCTCGTAGTTGAGGTAGTCCGGATAATAGGGGTAGACGTGATAGGAGGCAAACTGGCCGGACAGGAAGTTCTCCGTGGACAGGATGTGCTCCACATCCACCTGGGCGCACTTCATGAAAAACCGCGTGATATCCTCGGAGTACGTGAAGGGATCCGTGGTCGGCCAGTTGGAAAAGGCCACCAGACGCTGCTGCTTGTACCGGTTGGACTCGTACTCGATGATCTTATCCCCCACCTCGCAGAGCATGGCCTCAAAAGGGCTGGCCTCTGGGGAGGTGTACAGGTAAGTGCCCCGGTATTCATTGCGCTCCGGGTACTTTTCATTAGTGTAGACCACGGTGACGTCTTCCCACTCCACCCCCAGGATGTACCCGATCACCCACTGGGACACGTCCTTCCGATAGCTTCCTGACCCAAGGCCATAGCCCAGGGACAGGTTCTTCTGCCCGTGGAGAATATCCACCAAGGTGCGGCAGTCGTCCAGAAGTGCTTGGCGAAAATCGTCGTCGTAGGCATCCCGGTGGGAGTTCTGCACGTAGTCGTTGACCCACACTCCGTGGATCAGCCACAGGGGCTCCTCCCCTGCCTCTTCCCGGGCAGCGTTGTATTGGTAAAAGGCGTTGTAGAAATCATCGTGGAGGATGGTGTACACCCGTATGGTGTTGGCCCCCATCTCCTGAATCCAGCCAAACCACCGCAGGTAGGTCTCCTGATCAATGGCGTAGTCAGTGGCCCACTCTCCGGGAAGCCCCACTCCCAGGTTTACCCCGCGGATCTCAAAGGGCACTGTCTGACCATCCCGCTCCATGTAGATGGTGTCCTCGTCCGTGGTCATAAAGGTTTCCACCGGCTGGTCGGGATGCAAGTCTATGTAGATGCCAAATCTGTAATAGGCCGTATTGACCAGGAAATACAACAGCACCGCCGCCAGGGCCCCGATGATGAATTTCTTCATGATGTTGTTCACAGCGGCGCCTCCTCTCCTGTCAATGATTGAACTTTTTCACCTTTGACTCGTGGCAGTATTGGTACAGTGTTTCGATGTTGTAGTCCATCCAGGCGCCTCGCTCCAGAATGGCGTCTTTCAACCCCTCCACTGCCTCCTCATAGGAATCCGGATTGCGGCTGTCCGGGTCCAAAGGGCGGTAATCTTCAAAGGAATAGCCCCACACTTCAAAGTTGCGGTCCACCGCATCCCCCAAATAGGCAATGGTCTCATCAATGTAATTCATCAGGTATTCGTCGCTGAGGAAGGTTTCACGATGCTCCCGGTAGCGCTCGACCACCAGATCCACAAAGTGTTCGTCCTTGGTGAGCATATAGAACCACGTGATATACTGCATCTGAAAACGCTGGGGTTTAAATTGGGAATCGTGGAAATTGTTGCAGGCGGAGTTGAAATCCCAGATCACCATCTTGTATTTGCCACGAAGGTCCTTATACAGATAGGTGGAACGGGACCCCACATCGTAATTCACAGTGAACTCGTTGAGGATGAAATAGTCCGCCATGGAATCCATATCGCAATAGTCCCACCAAGCATACGGATCCGTGTCATAGTCATAGGAATACAGCGCCTTCTCAAAATCCGAGAAATCCTGTTCAATGTACTGGATCCGCCCCTCTGTCAGGTTGCCCGCGCCCGGGTACACGATATCAATGACATTGCTGGAGCGCAGGGAGTATTGGGTAAACGTCTCGATGTTTTTCAGCGGGTTGCTGCTTCCCCGGTCCATGCGCACCGCATAACTGACGGCATTCTGGGCGTCATCCTCCGGCAACGTCATATCCAGCCGGCACCCTTCCCCATTGGTGATGGTCTCTGTCATGAGGTACAGCCCTATGTACTCCCCGTTCAGGATCACCTCGCAAAAGCGCACATTGGCAGCATAATCCATGATCTCCCCTGCGATGTTGTACCACATATAATTGCGGATCATGGTTTTGTCCAAATAGGGCCCGTGAAGCGCCCACTCGTGATGGGCGTCCATCCCCAGCATTTTGACGTCCCTATTGGTGAGGCCGTCTTCCTTTGTGGTCACCAGCAGATACCCCTTCTTGTCGTGCAGACGGGAAGTGTTTCCCCGAATGCGGATCTGGGCCGTGGTCTCCAGAGTCGGCTCATCCCCGGGGTGGTGATTGGTCTCATCCCCATCGATCACGGATACGCTGCAGCGGATGGTCTTGCTGCCATCCTCCGCCAAAGTGACCTCCGAATACTCATATTCTTGGGCGTCCTGCTCCAGAATCGTTCCGTCTTCCCCCACAGGCTCCCCCGGGATCTCCACCCCGCCGGTATCGATGATGACCAGCGGCAAATGGGTGCACAGTTGGGAGCCGTCGCAGTCACAGCCCTGATCAGGCTGGCGGGCTGTCAGATGCTGATGCACGCGGTAGTTGGGATTGTCGCTCTCCAAGGCGGTGGCTGCCGCAGCGGTGACAAAAACAAGAGCCAATGCCGCTAATCCCGCAAGCTTGTATTTCATGGACTGTCACTCCTCTCTCCCGAAATCCGTAGAACATCTCAGCTGCTGATCTCGTCGTTTTGCTGAACCAAGTTGCAGTATTCGATGCCGCCGATCTGATAGATGGCGTCGGTGATGCTCTTGGCGTTTTTCACATTGGCGCGGCGCCTGCTCTGCTCCATCAGGCGGCTGCTCAGCTCATAGATAAACTCCACCGAGTTCTCCGTGGTGTTCTTCACCCGCAGGTTTGCCTTGCGGGCATAGTACTGAAAGATCAGCGCCTCAATGCGCTCCTCATTGGCGCGGGAGGCTCGAATAATCAGCAGCATCCGGTTGTCGTTTTTGATTCTTCCAAACACCAGCAGCACCAGGAAAGCAAATCCGCTGCCCACCGATGCCACCAGAAAATCCCCTGCACCACAGCAGATGCCCGCCACAATGGTCCAAAAGATGTACACCGTATCTCTGGAATCCTTAATGGCCGTGCGGAAACGGACAATGGACAGAGCGCCCACCATGCCCAAAGACAGGGCGATATTGTTGCCGATGACAATCATCACCGCTGTGGTGATCACCGTAAGCACCACCAGAGAGACATTGAACTTCTTGCTGTAGATGGTTCCCTCATGGGAGATCCGATAAGAGAGGTAGATGAAAAAGGCAATGACTGTAGCCACCACCATCCGCAGCAGGATCGCGTCAAATTCCAGGTCTCCCGTGTTCTCAAACAAATCCAAAAGCGCACTTCTCATAGATATCCTCCTTTGTCCTCCGCCGAAGCTCTACCGAAGCCCCTTCAAGAGCCTAACCGCTGGATCCGGGCACCTTTGCCAATTTCGAGCCAGCCAAAGCCGCTTCCCCGGGCCAACGCCAATGCAGATCTCCTAAAACCCAAATTTCAACCCAGCACTGCGGGCCAGACAGTATTTGCTCACCGAAAGCTCGGACCGGTCCGCGCTGTTCACCAGATCCTTGATGTAGCTCAACAAAAACCCGTCATACTTCACCTCCAACACACCGTTGAAGGGATCCAGCACTGGGACCAGGTTCAGCGTGGGGGAAAACAGATCCATGCAGGCCTCATTGGCCCGGATTTCCCGATCCAAGGTGATCCGAATCTTGTTTTCCTTGGCGATATATGCCTGCCGCAGGTACTCCACCACCGTCTTTGGCCGGTAGCACCGGTACAGCATCAGGCCATAACACTCCGCGGCAAAGGGGTCTTCCAACTTCAGCAATCCTTCGTACCGGCCGCGGACCAGCTCCTGGGCCAGTTCCCGAGGTACCCGAAGGGAACGCTTTCTCTGGTTAGCCCCTTCCTTCTGCTTCATTTCCAGCATGGCAAAGGGGGAATCCGGGCTGTAGATTCGCAGACGGATCTTCCTGCGCACCTCCAAGCCATTGATTTTCCCCTCATAGTCCCCGTCGTCCAGGGTGTCAAAATACAGGGATCGAATGGAATACCCCCGGACACCATTGTGGGGATCCTGAAGCATCACAGAACCCAGCCGGTGGGAAAGCTGCTCCATGGCGGGCAGATTCATCAAATATTTCTTCTCCTGCCGAAACACCTGATTCATTCAGCGCCTCCTGTGAAAGATGCCGAAATTTTCTATCAAAGAAAAAAGAAAAAGCTGCAAAAACGAAATCGTTTTTGCAGCTTGACAATCATAGCGGATTTCCCGCCGTAGACTCACAGCTTTGCGTCGCCGCCTTTCAACGGCTTTGCTAACTATGGAATTTTTCAGAAGTTCTCTTCTCTTTGGAGATATGGTATCATAATTTATCCCAAAAAGTCAAGAGTCCTTTCCTCTTTCCCCTTCCGGCAATTTTCTGGCCCGCAGGGCCTTGGTAGGGATCCCCTCCTGGGTAAAGCGCACCTCGTGCTCCGTGAGGATATTCTCCGGATCGTTCTCCCCATGGAGATCCTTGGTATCGAAAAAGACCTCAAACCCTGCCTGGGCAAAATACCGCTTGGTGGCCAAGTACAGGTCGTCATTGTCGGTTTTAAACCAGATCTCCCCCTCTGGGGTCAGCAGGGATTTGTACATCAACAGCTGCCGCGTGTAGGTCAGCCGCCGTTTGTGATGCCCCGCCGCCGGCCAGGGATTGCAGAAGTTGATGTAGATCCGCTGGACCTTTTCTTCCGGCCCAAACAGCTGGTCCAGTCTTTCTATATTATATGCGCACAGGAGGACATTTTCCGGCTGTTCCTCCCCAAAGGCTTCTTGGATATTCCGCCGGGCAACCCCCAGGATGTCATAGCTGATGTCAATACCAAGGAAATTCACATCCCGATGGGTGTGAGCAGCTTCTGCCAGGAACACGCACTTCCCGCAGCCCAGATCCAGGTGCAAGGGGCGCGGCTCTCCGAAAGCCTGCTGCCACCGGCCCTTCTGAGCCTCCGGCTCCCCGATAAAGTAGGAACAGGCAGCCAGCTCGGGCCTGGCCCAGGTTTTTCTACGAATCCGCATGGATTCACTCCTTTCGCGATTTTTCCTGACTATTATACCCGGGCGCCAGGAGGAAATCAAGGGAAGACGTTGAATCTGCTCGGGACTTGGTGTAGAATAGGTGTAAAGGAGGAGATTTCACATGAGTAAATGGGCGCTGGCTCTGGAGGGCGGTTCACTTCGGTGCATGTTCTCCGCTGGAGCGGCCGATGTGATGATGGAACACAACCTTTGGGCTGACGGGGTATTCGGCGTATCCGCTGGAGCGCTCACCGGTGTGAGCTATGTCTCCGGCCAAATCGGCCGTACCGCTCAGGTCAATTTGAGTTATGTCAATGACAAGCGCTATCTGGGTCTGGGAAATCTGATCTTTAAAAAGAGCATCTTCAATTTTGACTTCCTGTTCGGAGAGATCTCCGACAAGCTGATCCCCTTGGATCGGGAGGCCTTTGCCAAGTCGCCGATGAAGTTCACAGCCGTGTGCACCGACTGCCGCACCGGCCAGCCAACTTTCTTTGAAAAGCACGCTTGCGGCGACATTTACGGCGCCATTCGGGCCAGCGCCAGCATGCCTCTGCTCTCTCCCATTGTAGAGGTGGGAGGCGCCCCCTATGTGGATGGCGGGGTATCCTGCTCCATCCCCTACGCCAAGCCGCTGGAGGAAGGCTATGACAAAGTGGTGGTGATCACCACCCGGGAGCATGGCTACCGGAAACCCCAGGTTCCCTACACTCTGGCAAAGCTGTACGCCAAGCATTACCAGCAGTACCCCCAGCTGGTGCAGGCGCTTCTGGACACTCCCCGGCGGTACGGACGGGAGCTGGAGGAGCTGGACCGTCTGGAAGCAGAGGGCAAGATCTTTGTGCTGCGTCCGCCGGAGCCGGTGACGGTCTCCCGCACGGAAAAAGACCTGGTCAAGCTCCGCGAGCTGTATGCTCAGGGCCGTCGGGTATGCCTGGAGCGCATGGAGGGACTGGTCCACTATCTGGAGAGCTGAGAAACGTTATGAAACAGGTCATCCACATCTTTGGCGCCTCCGGGTCCGGGACTTCCACTTTGGGGAGGGAACTCTGCCGCCGGTGCGGGTTTCGGTTTTTGGACACCGATGACTTTTTTTGGCTCCCCACCGATCCCCCTTACACCCAAAGCCGCCCTTTGGAGCAGCGTCTGGCACTCCTGGAAAGAGAGCTGGACAAACCGGGCAGCGTGGTGCTCTCCGGTGCCATGATTTCCTGGGGAAACCCGCTGATTCCCCGGCTCACCTTGGCAGTGCGGCTCCACACGGACACGGCCCTCCGCTTGGAGCGGCTGAAGCGCCGGGAGCGGGAGCACTTCGGCAGCCGGTTGGATCCCGGCGGAGACATGTACCAAGCCCACCGGGAATTTCTCGCTTGGGCTGCCTCCTACGACACGGGGGATTGTTCCATGCGGAGCAAGGTCCAACAGGATCAGTGGCAGGAAACCCTGCCCTGCCCGGTGCTACTCCTGGACGGCGCCGCACCTCCCGAGGAAAACGCCGCTGCTATCCAGCGGGAACTGGAGAGACACTTCCACAAAGGAAACCTATAAAAAGGGGAGCTGTTGCTTCTTGCAACAGCTCCTTTTCTCATGGAAAAAATGGGAATCCCCAAGGCATCTCCGCAAAAAAGCACAGGGGAACTTCCCAGGTTATTCCAGCGCCCTCAGGCTCACTTGATATTGCTGATATTGCTCAGGATCTTTGCCGCCACGAAACCGATGACCACAATGGGAACCAAGAGCAGCTCCACCACCAGCACCATCTCCAGCCGCACAGCGACTCCCCAGGCTGCCAGCATGATGCAAAGCTCCAGGGTGAGGACCACCACAGCCAGAATCAAAGGCAGCAGCTTCTCCATTCCAGAGAGCGTGGTTCCCACTCCCGGAAACTTGCTCAGCGAGTGCTGGATCCACCAGTGGAAGACCACCGTTACAGCCAGCTGGACCAGAGGGACCAGGATCAGAACCCACTTGGGACCGGTGGTGGTCACCTCACCATCATGCCACTGAAGAGGGACGCTCCCTGGCAAAAAGGGAAAGGCAATCAGTGCTCCCACCATTCCCACAGCGAACAGCAGGGACTCCAGCCAATAGTTTTTGAGAAAGGCTTTCACAGACTCACCTCACAACAGCACAATGCCGGCGTCCTTGCAGACCCGCTTGGTTTCCTCGTCCCACAGGGAGGCCTGAACCTCACCGATATGGGCCTTGCCCAACAACAGCATACACAGGCGGCTCTGACCGATACCGCCGCCAATGGTCAAGGGAAGCTCCCCGTTTAGGAGCATCTTGTGGAAGGGCAGCTCCCGGCGGGAATCACAGCCTGCCAAGGTCAGCTGCCGGTCCAGGGATTCCGGATCCACCCGGATGCCCATGCTGCTGATCTCCAGGGCACACTGCAAAGGCTCGTGCCAGAACAGCAGGTCGCCGTTGAGGGACCAATCATCGTAGTCCGGGGCACGGCCGTCATGAGGCTGGCCGCTTTTCAGCTTTCCGCCAATCTGCTGGATAAACACCGTGCCGTGCTCCTTGACAATAAGCTGCTCCCGCTCCTTGGGCGTCTTATCCGGATACCGGTCCTCCAGCTCCTGGGACTTGATAAAGGTCACATCCCGGCACAGCTCGGTGGACAGGTTGGAGAACTGCCACTTCAGCTCGTCCAGAGTGCCGCAGATGGCGCTGACAATCCGGCGGACTGTCTCCTTTAAGTACTCCTCGTTGCGGGTGCTCTCGTCAATAACCTTCTCCCAATCCCACTGGTCCACGTAGATGGAGTGGAGATTGTCCAGCTCCTCGTCCCGACGGATGGCGTTCATATCCGCCACCAAACCGTTGCCCACATAGAAATTGTAATCGTGAAGGGCCAGCCGCTTCCACTTGGCCAGAGAGTGCACCACTTGGCCTTCAATCCCCACCGCGGGGATGTCAAAGCTCACGGGACGCTCCACGCCGTTCAGGTCGTCGTTGAGGCCCGTGGCTGGATCCACAAACAGCGGCGCGGTGACGCGCTTCAGATGCAGTGCCGCACACAGCTTTACCTGAAAGATATTCTTGATGAGCCCGATGGCTTTCTGGGTCTCATACAGGCCCAGAGCAGGCTGGTAATTTTCCGGCAGGATGGTCATAAAGGTTCCCCCTTCTTTCAAACTGTCCTCTATTATAGCAGGTCTTGCCGGGGATGAAAAGTAATTTTTGCAGGAACCTCCATGTCCTGCTGCAGAATCAATCCTCATCCTCCTGGATCCGGCGCTTTTCCAGCTGGGACTTCACCAGATTGACCCCCAGGATACTGATCATCATGACCCCCACAAGGACAATGGCTCCCCGCTGGGAAAGCATGGTGCCCTGCAGAAATCCCTCCCCCTGCCCGGACATCATCAGGCAAACGGTCAGCAGCAGGATACAGACTCCGCACACTCCCAGGATCAGGAAAAAGCGGTTTTGCTCCTTTCCCATGGGCCGGATATCCCGGAGGATATACTCCCACCAACACAGAGTGATGCCTCCCCAGAGGATAAGGATCATCTCCCAGCCGGATTCCGCCCACCGCAGTTCCAGATTCTGGAAGAAGGCCTCCGCTGCCAAGGCTGCAATAAAGTATATCAGGACATGCTTGAACACGTTTCCCCGCTGCCAAAGCTGTCGCTCATCCAAGTTCGATTGCTTGTTCATCCCACACACTCCTTTACCCTTCCCAAAAAAGTTCATCCAAGGTTTTGCCCAAAGCCTTGCAGATCTGGACACAGAGCTTGATGGTGGGATTGTAGTCTCCCCGCTCGATGGCCACAATCGTCTGGCGGGTGACCCCCACCTTTTCTGCCAGGTCCTGCTGGGTCAGCTCCAGGGCCGCACGGGCAGCCTTCATTTTCAAATTCTTCCCCATGGCTTAGCCTCCCTTCGCATCCCGCCGTCAGGCCTCCATCTTTGAGCCTTTGCAAGCTCATTGTATACTATGTCACTCAAAAAGTCAATTATATTTTACTTATTCCAACCAAAGAAAGCGGACCCGCAGGCCCGCTCCCTATTTTCATGGAACCTTAGGACTTCTTTTTGGAGGTGATCTTGGTCAGCGCGAACACCAGCAGCGCAATCACAACGATCACCACAAAGATGCCCAGCATCCCCTTGCCCATGATGCCCAGGGCTTGTTCCACAGTTGCCCAATATTCAGAGGTCATCTTGTTGCTCCTTCCATTCTCATAAACCGTAACGTGGTTGATTTCACAGCAGCTTCAAACGCCGCTTCGCCATCCCAGCGAAGGCAGCGCGGAGCGGATTTCACAGGGAAATCCCTCCTCATGGACGGCCTTCCAGCCGAACCGCTTACATAAAGAACCCGAGCACAATACCGCCGGCCACCGCGGAAGCGATCTGGCCGGAAACATTGGCGCCCACAGCGTGCATCAGCAGGTGGTTCTGGTTGTTGGCGGCAATGCCCATCTTCTCCACAATCCGAGCGGACATGGGGAACGCAGAGATACCTGCGGCACCCACCATGGGATTGATCTTGGTGCGGCTGAAGATGTTCAGGATCTTGGCAAAGACAACACCGGCCACGGTGTCAAAGATGAAGGCAACCAGGCCCAGAGCCATGATCATGAGGGTCTGCAGCTTGACGAACTCCTCAGCCCGCATGGAGAAGGCAATGGTGATGCCCAGCAGCAGGGTGATCAGGTTGGCCAGGTCGTTCTGAGCGGTCTCGGAGAGCCGGTTCAGAACGCCGCACTCCCGGATCAGGTTGCCGAACATCAGGAAACCAACCAGAGAGACGGAGGCGGGAGCCACCAGGCCAGCCACGAAGGTGACCATGATGGGGAACAGGATGCGGGTGGTCTTGGTGACAGCGTTGGGGCGGTAATCCATACGGATGGCCCGCTCCTTCTTGGTGGTCACCAGCTTGATGGCCGCGGGCTGGATGATGGGCACCAGGGCCATGTAGGAATAGGCAGCCACCGCGATGGGCCCAATGTAGTTGGAGCCCAGCACCTGGGAAACCAGGATGGAGGTGGGGCCGTCCGCCGCGCCGATAATGCCGATGGAAGCGGCATCCTTAATTTCAAACCCAAGGAGGGCTGCCAGCACGATGGTCATAAAGATGCCGAACTGGGCCGCCGCACCGAAGAGGAACATCTTCGGATTGGAGAGCAGGGGGCCGAAGTCGATCATGGCGCCGATGCCGATGAACAACAGCAGCGGGAACGCTTCCGAGGTCTCAATGCCCACCTCGAACAGCCACTGGATGATGCCGTGGGTTTCCCCGGCGCCCTCCATCATCTGGTTGAGCACGCCGGAACTGGGCAGGTTCACCAGGATGGCACCGAAGCCCATGGGCAGCAGCAGTGTGGGCTCATACTCCTTTTTGATGGCCAGCCAGATGAGCACTGCGCCCACCACATACATGACCGCCTGCTGCCAAGTGATGGACAGCAGACCTTCCCACAAAAATTCCATTGTTTCCTTCATCCTTCCTTATAACAATTCTCTTCTCTCCCGCAGGGGATGGGCCGTGCTGCGGATAAAAAAAGAGACCTATGCCCGAAAGCATAGGTCTCGCCGTTTCAAGCTAAACCAGGGCGCAGACGCCCAGGGTGTTGATTTAGCTACATCGCATCATGCCGGCTACTCCCCCACATCGATTGTAAGTGTAACATGTTCCCAGGGGGTTGTCAAGTGCGGAAAACCACCCTGTTTCCCGGGCCCAGGTCACAGGATCTTTAGAAAAGCTTCCCGAAATCTTCAAAGTATCTTCACATTGTAAAGGTATCCTGTAAGCGTGGTCGGAAACCAGGACCACATGGCCTCCAGTAGGCCATTGCATCCAGTTCGGATGCAGGACAAAATCTTTTTCATTACATCCTCATTTTATCTCCTTACTTCCTCAAAAAGGGGCCGTCTCCTCCCAAGACGGCCCCTTACCTTTTGCCTATTTTTTCCTCGCTCAATACAGCCCTTCAAAGCTCTCCGGCACGGTGAAATCCGCCAGGATTTCGGGCTTGTGACGCATGCTGTCCGCGTCGGTGATCTCCCGGATCACCCGGCAGGGGTTCCCCGCCGCAAAGGTCCTGGGCGGCACATCCCTGGTGACCACCGCTCCGGCGCCGATGACGCAGCCATCTCCAATGGTCACTCCCGGGCATACCACCACATTGGCACCCAGCCACACGTCATTGCCGATGTGCACCGGCTTGGCGTAACACAGACGGGTGGGGACCCCCTCCGGGGACATCAGGACATTGCGCTCCTCGGGAATCATGGGGTGCACCGGGGTGACAATGGTGACTCCGGGGCCAAAATTGCACCGGTCCCCAATGGTCACCTCCCCATCATCCTGGATGGTCAAGTTAAAGTTTCCGAAGAATTTCTTGCCGATCTTCGTATGCTTTCCATAGTGGAAGTACACTGGCCCCTGGATAAAGCCGTTCTCCCCCATTTGGCCCACCATCTGGGAGAGGAGCTGGGCCCGCTTTTCCGTCTCATCCTCGAAGGTCTGATTGTACTCCACATTCAGGTTGTGGGTGCGCAGCTTGATAGCCCGCAGCTCCGGGTCCCCGGGGCAAAACACGATGCCTTGAAAAATCCGTTCCTCTTCTCCCATGGTAAAAACCACCTTTCCCAGTTGCTGTACTCTGCCCTCAGTATAGCACCCTTTCCCCAGCCGCGCAAGAAGGTGAAGAAGCCTGCAAAGGGAAAAATGAGGGCGGCTTTCTTGCGCTTTCTTTTTTCTTATATTATAATGAGGGTCACAGCATCAAACGCCGCCCTGCGGAGAAAGGAGCCCGCCGTGAAAGATACCTGCCGCCATCCTCGGGACGCCCAATCCCGGATCCGCCAAGCCTTCACGGCGCTGCTGGTGGAAAAGCCCATCGGCCACATCACCGTCAAGGAACTCTGCCAGCGGGCTGAAGTCAACCGAAGCACTTTTTACGCCCATTACGCGGACATCTACGATCTGCTGGCCAAGCTGGAGGAAGACATGGTGGAGGACTTTCAGCGAGCACTGGAACCCCTGCTCAAGGGGGGAGCAGAACTCACCGCCCCCTTGGACGCGGAGATGGCGGAACCCTCCCTGCTGCGGATCATGACCGGGATCTACCAGTGCCTGCAGGATAACGGGGATATCTGCACAGTCACCCTGGGAGAGCACGGTGACAAGGCCTTTGCCGTCCGGCTGCTGTCCCTGGGCTGGGAGAGCTGTTTGGCCGCCTATTCCAACCACCTGTGGGGAGCCTCTCCCAAACAGCTGGAGTACTTCTACGCCTTTGTGAGCAATGGGCATATCGGCCTGCTCCAAAAGTGGCTGGAGGAGGGCATGACCACCTCTGTGGAGGAGATGGCCTCCATGGCCCAGAACATCATGCTCCACGGCATGGACTTTCTCCGAGGGAGCCCTCCTCCCAACCAGGCGGCCCAGGCTGAACCTGATTTCTCACCGGACCCATCTCGTCCGTCAAATAAGCACTCTGTCAAGAAAGGAGATTCCCAATGAAATTCTCAGAAATGAAGTACACCCGCCCGGATTACCCAGCCATTACCCAGCAGCTGGAAGCTCTAGCCGCCCGTCTGGAAGAGACTGCCAGCGCCCAAACTCAGCTGGAGATCTACAAGGAGTATGAAACCATCCTCTCCCACCTGACCACCCAGGCCACCCTGTGTTCCATCCGCCACACGGTGGACACCCGGGACCCCTTCTACGAGGAAGAGAACGACTACAACGACCAGCAGGCCCCCCTGCTGGAGGAGACTCTGCAGAAATTCCGCCGGGCCCTGCTGGCCTCTCCCTGCCGGGCGGAGCTGGAAAAGAGCTTGGGAGCGCTTCTGTTTCAAAACATGGAGCTGGAGGAAAAGGGCTTTTCCCAGTCCATCATCCCCCTGATGCAGGAGGAAAACCGGCTGGCCAACGAATACCAGAAGCTGTATGCCAGCGCGCAGATTCCCTTCCAGGGGAAGACCGTCACTGTGGCCCAGCTGGGGCCCTATAAAGAGAGCACCGACCGGGCCACCCGTCGAGCTGCTCTGGAAGCCGAAGGCTCCTTCTTCGACGAGAACCGGGAGCAGTTTGACCAGCTCTTTGACAAGCTGGTGAAGAACCGCACCGCCCAGGCCAAGGCTCTGGGCTTTGACAGCTTTGTGGAACTGGGCGCTATCCGGCGGCAGCGCAACTGCTACACCCCGGCGGACGCGGCCTCTTTCCGGGAACAGGTGGTCCAGGATCTGGTCCCCCTGACGGTGAAGCTGAAGCAGCGTCAGGCCAAGCGTCTGGGCATCCCCTATGAGGACTTCAAATTCCAGGACAACGCTTTGACCTTCAAAGATGGCTCTGCCGCTCCCCAAGGCACTCCCGAGGAAATCCTCGCCGCCGGCAAGACCATGTATCGGGAGCTTTCCCCGGAAACCGCCGAGTTCATTGACATGATGTTTGACAATGACCTGTTCGACGTGCTGGCCAAGGACGGCAAGGCACCCGGCGGCTACTGCACCAGCCTGCCGGATTACGGCTATCCCTTCATCTTCTCCAACTTCAACGGCACCTCCGGGGACGTGGACGTGCTCACCCACGAGGCCGGTCACGCTTTTGCTGATTTCATCTCCGGCAAGACGGTGCCTGTTCACGCTCTGCGCTGCCCCTCCATGGAGGGCGCGGAGACCCACTCCATGAGCATGGAGTTTCTCACCGCCCCCTGGCATCACCTGTTCTTCGGGGACCTGACAGACAAGTACGAGCTCTCCCACGCGGAAGACGCTCTGCTGTTCATCCCCTATGGATGCCTGGTGGACCACTTCCAGGAGGAGGTCTACCGCCATCCCGACATGACTCCCGAGGAGCGCAATCAGACCTGGCTCCGGCTGGAGAAGCTCTATCGCCCCTACATCGACTTTGACAACCTGCCCTTCTACAGCCGGGGTGCCGGCTGGCAGCGGCAGCTGCACATCTACCTCTACCCCTTCTATTACATTGACTACTGCATGGCCCAGGTCATGAGCCTGCAGTACTTCGCCCTGTCTTTGGAGGATCGGGAAAAGGCCTGGGACAAGTACATGGCCTTTGTAAAGCAGGGAGGCACCAAGACCTTTGTGGACCTGGCCCATTCCGTGGGCCTGCGCTCCCCCATCGACCAAGGGTGCGTCCGGGACGTGTGCCAGGCCACCTTCCAGTGGACGGAAGAACACCTTGTGGAGTAAATCCGGCATAATCCGGCTGGCCGCTCCATATCATAGTTGGAATACATTTTGGAAAGGATGATATCTATGGCATTTCGGGAGATTTCCGTGGAGGAGCTCAAGGACAATCCCTTTACCCTCATCAACAAGGATTGGATGCTCATCACCGCTGGGGATGAACACAAGCACAACACCATGACCGCCAGCTGGGGCGGAGTAGGCGAGCTGTGGGGCAAGTATGTCTCCACCATCTACATCCGGCCCCAGCGCTACACCTTGGAGTTCATTGAAAACAGCGACTATTACTCCCTGTGCTTCTTTGACCCGGAGTACCGCCCGGCTCTGAACCTGTGCGGGACCAAGTCCGGCCGGGACGTGGACAAAGACGCTGCCACCGGCCTGACTCCCTGCTTTGACCAGCTCGCTCCTTACTACGAGCAGGCCCGACTGGTGTTCCTCTGCCGGAAGCTGTACCGTCAGGATATGGAGACCGGCTGCTTCCTGGACAAGGAAGTGCTGACCAAAAACTACCCCCAGAACGACCTGCATCGGATGTTCATCGGGGAAATCGTGAAGGTCTTGGAAAAGGCCTGACCTTGCTGGAACCCCGGGGTCAAAAACCCGGGTTTCCCAATACTTTGTGGGAAAGGACCCTTTACTGCTATGATCACAGTATCTGACCTGGCCTTGAGCTTCAACGGCCAAAATCTCTTCTCCGGGGTGAACCTGCTGTTCCAACCGGGGAACTGCTACGGCGTCATCGGCGCCAACGGCGCTGGCAAATCCACCTTTCTGCGGGTGCTCTCCGGAGAGCTGGAGCCCACCAAGGGCGAGGTGGTCATCGACGAGAAAAGCCGCATGTCCGTGCTGAAACAGGACCACTTTGCCTATGAACAATACACCGTGTTTGAGACCATCCTCCAGGGAAACCCCCGGCTCTATGAGGTTCTCAAGGAAAAGGACGCCCTCTACGCCAAGGAGGACTTCTCCGAGGAGGACGGCAACCGGGCCGCCGAATTGGAGGCAGAATTCGCAGAGCTCAATGGCTGGGACGCCGAGACCGAAGCCGGAAAGCTTCTCCAGGGCCTGGGGCTGGACAACATGCTGCTGTACAGCCAGATGAGTGCCCTGGCGGAACGGGAAAAGGTGAAAGTGCTGCTGGCCCGGGCGCTGTTTGGCCAGCCGGACATCATCCTGCTGGACGAGCCCACCAACGGCTTGGACCTCAACTCTATCGCCTGGCTGGAGGATTTCCTCATGGACTACGAGGGCACGGTGATCGTGGTCTCCCATGACCGGTACTTCCTGAACAACGTGTGCACCCACATCGTGGACATCGACTACACCAAGATCAAGATGTACGTGGGCAACTACGATTTCTGGTACGAGTCCAGCCAGCTGATCCAGCGGATGCTCCGGGATCAGAACCGCAAGGCCGAGGAAAAGAGGAAAGCTCTGGAGGAGTTTATTCGCCGGTTCTCCGCCAACAAATCCAAGTCCCGTCAGGCCACCTCTCGGAAAAAGCTTCTGGACAAGCTCACCGTGGAGGAGATGCCCGCCTCTTCCCGACGGTACCCCTATGTGTCCTTCACCATGGCCCGGGAACCCGGCAAAGAGATCCTGGCAGTGGACGGCCTGACCAAGACCGTGGACGGGGTCAAGGTGCTGGACAACCTGTCCTTCCGGGTGAATAAGGGGGACAAGATCGCCTTTTTGGCAGAGAATGAAATCGCCATCACCACCCTGTTCAAAATCCTCATGGAGGAGCTTGAGCCCGATGCCGGCACCTTCAAGTGGGGGGTGTCCACCAGCCAGTCCTACTTCCCCCAGGACAACTCCCCCTATTTTCAGGATGTGGACGACTCCATCCTTCACTGGCTGGAGCGCTACTCCAAGGACACCACCGAGACCTACCTGCGGGGCTTTTTGGGGAAGATGCTCTTCTCCGGGGACGAGGTGTACAAACCAGTGAAGGTGCTTTCCGGCGGTGAGAAGGTCCGTTGCATGCTCAGCCGGATGATGATGTTCGAGAGCAATGTGCTGCTGCTGGACCAGCCCACCAACCATCTGGATCTGGAGTCCATCACCGCGGTGAACAACGGCCTGGCGGAATTCAAAGGCATTGTGCTGTTCACCTCTCACGATCACGAGTTCGTACAAACCGTGGCCAACCGGATCATCCAGCTGCTGCCCGATGGCGGCGTGGTGGATCGGGTCACCACTTACGATGAATTTTTGGAGATGCAGCGCTGAGCGCTCTCTCCTTTGGAGGTTATGTATTATGGAAACAATTCGCATTGGAACCTGTGTTCCCGGACAGGGCACGGAACAGCTTCTGCCCCATTTCATCCAAGCCGGCTTTGAGTGTGTAGGCCTGAACTTCCACATGGAGTTCCCTGAGAAGGACCTGGCCACTTACTCCGAGAAGGTAAAACGGCTGCTGGACGGCTCCGACGTCAAGGTGTCCTCCATCGGCTACTACTGCAACGCTCTGCAGAACGAAGAGCAGCGGCGAACGCTGGAGCACTTTATCGACAACGCCCACCTCTTCGGCACCAATCTGGTCACCACCTTTGCCGGCGCCGTGGAAGGCGAGTCGGTGGAGAAGGCCATCCCCCTGTACAAAGAGGTATTCGGGGAGCTGGCCAAGCGGGCCGAAGACAAGGGCGTGAAGCTCTGCATTGAGAACTGCCCCATGGGCGGCACCTGGGAACGGAACACCTGCAACATCGGCTTCAACCCCAAGGCTTGGGAGATGATGTTTGACGCAGTGCCCAGCAAGGCCATTGGCCTGGAGTGGGAACCGGCTCATCAGATGGTGCAGCTCATTGATCCGCTGCCCCAGCTGGAGCAGTGGATTGACCGGGTCTATCACCTTCACGGCAAGGACGTGACCCTGCACTGGGATCGGGTGCGCAAGTGGGGTGTCTTCGGCGCCGCAGAGTTTGCCGAATCCCGGACTCCCGGCTATGGTGACACCGATTGGCGGGACGTGTTCCACATTCTTTACTCCCACAACTTCCAGGGTGACCTGGTGGTGGAGGGCTTCCACGATCCCATCTTCAAGGACGACCGGGAATGGGCCGGCCAGCTCCACGCACTGCAGTACTTGAAGTGGTGCCGCGGCGGCACGGAGGTCAACCCCTGGTAACTTTCCAAAACGCAAAAAAGAGAGAGGAATTTCTTCCTCTCTCTTTTTTCATGCCCTAGAAAGCACTCACTCTGTGACAGCAGGCGAAAAACCAAAGTCTTGAGGCAGCAGCAGCTCCAGATCCCGCTCCTCCTCCGGTGCGCGGACGTTTCTCCGGGAGCAGGCGATCACCGCCTCTTCCACCTTGTTGCGGGCCATCCGGCCGTTGCCGTTGACCCGAGGATCCCCTTCCCGCTGACGCTGCTCAAAATAAGCGGTCAGGGGCTGCTGGCAGGCTGGGTCCATCCGGTACCCCTTGGACCGGACAATGCTCTTGGTGATCTCCCACAGCTCTTGAGCGGTGTAGTCGGGGAACTGGATGATGTTGGGGAACCGGGATTTCAATCCGGAGTTTGCTGTGAGGAACTCCTCCATCTCCCGGGAATACCCCGCCAGGATCACCACCAGCTCATCCCGGTGATCTTCCATTCCCTTGACCAGGGTGTCGATGGCCTCCAGGCCAAAGCTGTCATCCTTGCCCCGGTACAAAGAGTAAGCCTCGTCGATAAACAGCACGCCCCCCAGCGCCGATTGAATGGCTTTCTGGGTCAGGGGAGCCGTGTGGCCCACATACTGGCCCACCAAGTCTCCACGGGTGACTTCCACCAGCTGGCCTCCCGTCAGGACACCCATGGCCTTCAGATACCGGGAGACGATCCGGGCCACAGTGGTCTTGCCCGTGCCGGGATTGCCTGTAAAGATCATGTGCATGGAGGGGGAATCCGCTTTGAGGCCCCGCTCCCGCCGGAGCTGCTGGATCTTGAAGTTGTCCTCCAGGGATAGGATGTAATCCTTCACCGGCTGCAGGCCTACAATCTGGGACAGCTCCTCTTTCACCGCAGCCACCGCGGCATCCCGTGCGGCGGAGTCGTCCTTCTCCCCCACACGCACCGGCAGGCCCGCCTGGGTGTACTCCGCCTGGAGCGTCCCCTCGGCCGCCAGGAATCTGCCTTCCACCGGGCCTAGGTTCTTCCGCAGCTTTTCCTCACTGAGGGCGCGGTACATCCGATCCGCTCCCTCCTGTATGGCACAGGCCCCCCTGTCCGGGGTAAACATTCCTGTCAGCACGTCCACTGCGTCCTGCTGGAAGGTAAAGGTCATCTTCAGCTGCTTTTCGCATCGAACTACTAGGTCCTCCAGCTCCCGCCGGGCAATCTGATCCAAAGCCTCTTGGGTAAAGGGCTTGGTGGCACAGCGGTCATCCAGCGCCGCCAGGAAGGGCGCCCCAAAGGCGTCCGCCAGCTTGCCGGAAGGCTGATCCGTCAACAGAAACAGATATTTTCCCGCCGCTGTCAAGGTGGACACCGCTCCCGGCACCAGCGCCGTGCCGATCTCCACCAGCATCCCCTTCTGCTCCGCATAGCGGCTGGGCAGCGGGATTTCACCCTCCCGGAACAAGGCGGACACCATGGACAGCACCGCGGTGTGGCACTTCTCCCAGTGCTCCAAGACAAGGGCCGCTGCTCCGCTTTTGATGGCCGCGTAAAAGTCCTGAACAAACAGCTTTTCCGAGCCGGGATTGCTGTACCGGGACAAATCCAAAAAGGCGGACTTTGGACTTTTCAGCACGCCCTGCCTGCCCAAAGACGCAGTGACACAGCGCAAGGCACTGTGGCGTCCCGTGCCGTGGGGTCCGGACACCACAGCACGGCACAGGGGTTTCCCCTCCCTGCTGCCTGCCACAAAAGGCCGTTTAAAGGCGATGAGCAGGCCGTCCAGAAATTCCTCCTGGCCCAGGACCAGCACACCCGCCTCCTGGCGCGCCACTTGGAAGGCCATCTCCAGATCTACAGGATCCCCGGCATTGTGGGAAACCCGCTCTGTGTCCACCCCATCCTGGCGCAGATGGCGCTCCAGGTCTGCCATATCTGCTTTGGCCTCCTGCGTCAGCCGCTCCAGGCTCTGCTGGAGGGACTGGGAAAGCTGATCCCCAGCGGTATCCACAGCCTCCAGGGTTCGCTGAGCTTCCTGAGCGTTGGCCTGGGCCCGGGACAGCGCGTTCTCTTCCTGGACGGGCTGTTGGGCCTCTGCTTCCGGCTGGGAAGTCTGGCCGCTTTTAAAGTGGAGCCTCCCACCCCGGAACATGGAGTCCAGGATGGAATCAATATCATTTTTCATGGGACAAGATCCTTTCCATTCACCGGGATACTGCGCCAATCAGCGCAGGGGATTGCCATCATAGGGCTGCAAGTCCTCCAGGATTGCCCGGAGGTCCTCGGCGCCAATCTGCCCCGGAGCCGAGGCCTGCACCCCCACTCCAAAGGTCACACAGGAACCAAACACGCCGCCCGCTGCCCGGGTGAGCTTTCCCAGCTCCCCCATGCTCATAGTGATCACCGGGCCCACCTGGCGGCTCGCCTGCCACGTGGCCTCCAGCAGTGTCAGCACGTCCCCGGGATCTCTGGGCATGACCGCGTACTTGGGCAGGTCCGCTCCCAGGTCTTTCATCCGCACCAGAGTGGCGGCAATCTCCTCCTGGGGGGGAGTCTTAGCAAAATCGTGCTTGGAAACAACCGCTGCCACTCCTTGGCTGTGAGCCAGCTCCACCAAGCGGGCCGTGCACTCCTCCCCGCTGGAGAGCTCAATATCAATTAGGTCCACGCCTCCGGCCTCCAACAGTGCGGTGAGCTGTACCTCGTATTCTTCCGGAGAAAGCTCCCCTTGGCCGCCCTCTTCCTTGGTGCGCAGTGTACACAGCAGAGGTTTGTCCCCCAGTGCCTCCCGCAGCTGGGGCAGGGCTGGGAGCAGTTCTCCGTAAAAGCCATCCATACGCCACTCATACAAGTCCCCGGGCAGGGACGCCATCTGCTGCGCCTGGCTGAGCAGAGCCGGAATTCCTTGGCCCGTCAGCGGCAGACAGATCTTGGGGAGTCCCTCTCCAAATCTCACGCCTTTGATTTCCAATACATGGTTCCCATTCATTGTGTTCTCTCCCCATTGCCTGATAATCCACAGCTAGTTTCCTGCGGGCATATCTAAAAGTATACCGGGGGCGGAAGAAATTGTCAAACCGCACAGAGTGAAAATTTAATTTCCCCCACTCCTTGCAACATAGTCACCAGATATTGTATAATGATCACCAGAGAAACCACAAGTGTGGGAGGAACTTCACCATGACATTGAAGAGCCAGGAAACACGCCGTCTTGCCCCGGAAATGGACCCTCTCCGCATGGGCATGGGTTGGACCGCCGCTGACCTGGAAAAGCCCCAGGTTCTGATCGAAAGCACCTACGGGCAGAGTCATCCAGGCAGCGCTCACCTACTGCGCCTCGCCCAAAAGGCCCAACAGGCTGCGGACCAGCAAGGAGCCAAGGCGGCGCTCTATTTCGCCACGGACATGTGCGACGGCATGTCCCAGGGCCACGATGGAGGAAACTACTCCTTGGCCAGCCGGGATACCATCGCCAACTTGATTGAAATCCACGCAAACGCCACCACCTTTGATGCCGGAGTGTTCATCTCCAGCTGTGACAAATCCGTTCCCGCCCAGCTGATGGCCATTGGCCGGATCAATATTCCAGCCATTGTGGTCACCGGCGGAGTGATGGAGGCCGGCCCCGACCTTCTGACTCTGGAACAGATCGGCAAATACAGCGCCATGTTCCAGCGGGGAGAGATCACCCAGGAACAGTTCACCTTTTATAAGCACCACGCCTGCCCCTCCTGTGGAGCCTGCTCCTTTATGGGAACAGCTTCCACCATGCAGATCATGGCAGAGGCGCTGGGGCTGATGCTCCCCGGTAGCGCCCTGATGCCAGCCACCTGTCAGGACCTGGAAGAGGTGGCCCGCAAGGCGGGAGCCCGAGCCGCCGCCATGGCGCTGGAGGGCATCACTGCCCGGCAGATCGTCACAGCGAAAAGCTTTGAAAACGCGGTGATGGTCCACGCAGCCATTTCCGGCTCTACCAACACTTTGCTGCATCTGCCGGCCATTGCCCGTGAATTTGGCGTGGAGTTGGACGCGGACTCCTTTGACAGGATGCATCGGGGCGCCCACTATCTGCTGGATATCCGTCCTGCGGGACGGTGGCCCGCGGAGTACTTCTACTACGCGGGAGGCGTGCCCCGGATCATGGAGGAGATCAAATCCATGCTCCATCTGGATGTGATGACGGTCACCGGCAAGACCCTGGGAGAGAACCTGGAGGAGGTCAAGCACAACGGTTTCTACGACCGCTGTGAGGAGCTGCTGAAAAAGACTGGGCTAACCCGCACCGACGTCATCCGGGACTTCGACCACCCCATCGGCACCAACGGCACCATCGCCGTGCTCAAGGGAAATCTGGCCCCTCAGGGTAGCGTGGTCAAGCACAGCGCCGTGCCCAAGGAGATGCATCAGGCCATTCTGAAAGCTCGCCCCTTCGACTGTGAAGAGGAGGCCATCGATGCCATTCTCCACGGACGGATTCAGCCCGGCGACGCGGTGCTCATCCGCTACGAAGGACCCAAAGGCAGCGGCATGCCGGAGATGTTCTACACCACCGAGGCCATCTCCTCGGATCCGGAGCTGTCCGCTTCCATCGCGCTGATCACCGACGGGCGGTTCTCCGGAGCCAGCAAGGGACCGGCCATTGGGCACGTTTCCCCGGAGGCCGCAGAAGGCGGACCCATCGCCTTGGTGGAAGAAGGCGACCTGATCCAGATCGACATACCCAGCCGGGTGCTGCGTATCTGCGGCATCCACGGTCAGGAGGCCAGCGAGGAGGAAATCGCCCAAGAGCTGGCCCGCCGCCGAGAGAATTGGCACCCGAGAGAACCAAAATATAAAACTGGGGCGCTGGGGCTGTTCACCAAGACGGCCGCATCCCCCATGAAGGGCGGATACATGGACTGACGCCCACACAATCTGATAGGAAAGGATGATCAACATGGATAGGATTGAACAGGTTTTGCGGGACACCGGTGTCATTCCGGTGATCAAGCTGGAGGACGAGATGCGTGCCGTCCCCCTGGGCAGCGCCCTGCTGGAAGGGGGAATCCCCGCGGCAGAGATCACTTTCCGCACCACAGCGGCTGCCAAGGCCATTGAAAAAATCGCCACTGCCCTTCCGGAGATGTTTGTCTGCGCCGGCACCGTGCTCAGCGTGGAGCAGGCGCGGCTGGCAGTGGATTGCGGCGCCAAAGCGGTCATCTCCCCCGGCACCAACCGGGAAGTGGTGGAATGGTGTATCCAGAACAAGGTGCCCGTGTACCCCGGCTGCGCCACTCCCTCGGAGATTGAGTCCGCTATGAACATGGGTCTGACCACTGTGAAGCTCTTCCCCGCCGAGGTGGTGGGCGGCGTCAAGATGCTGAAAGCGCTGTACGGTCCCTACCGCGGCGTGAAGTTTATGCCCACCGGCGGCATCAGCCCCAAGAATGTGAAGGAATACCTGACCCAACCCAACGTCATTGCCTGCGGCGGCAGCTGGCTCTGCCCCGCCGACGACATCAACGAGGGCAACTGGAAGGCCATCACCCAGCGGGCCAAAGAGTGCATGGACCTGGTCAAGGAAGCCCGGTCCGAGAAGTAAATTCAGAACATAAGGACGCAAAAAAGCCCTCCCGCTGTGGGAGGGCTTTTTCAGCGCTTTTTTCGCTTCTCTTATTCCTCAGTGGGCTCCTCGGGCTCTTCCTCGTCATCGTCGAAGTCGAACTCCAGAGTCTCGCCGCAGCCGGGGCAGACAATACTGCCCTCTTCCAGCATCTCATCGTTGAGCTGGATGGTGTCCCCGCAGCTGGGGCAGGTCACCTCAAACTCGGCGTCGTCAAAGTCATCGTGGTGATGATGGCCACAGCCGCAGCCGCACTCGTCCTCATCGTCCAGGCCGTAGTACTCCTCTTCCAGGTCACCCAGGTCGTGGTCGATTTCGTCCACCTGCTCGGACAGCTCGTCCAGGCAGTTATCCATCTCATCCACGGACAGGCACAGGTCGTCCAGCAGCTCCACAATGGCATTGAGCACCTTGGTCTCCTTGGCATTGGGGTCCAGCTCCAGACCGTCCATCAAACCGCGAATGTAAGAAGCTCTCTCAGAATTGGTCATGGTCAATTCCTCCCTTTTCCAGCCGGGCGGCAGCGCCCCGCAGTGTATTTGGTCAATGGATCGCTTAGGCGCGCTCCATGTACTCCCCGGTACGGGTGTCGATACGGATCATCTCGCCCTCGTTGATGAACAGGGGCACGCGGATCTCAGCGCCAGTCTCCAGAGTGGCGGGCTTCAGGGTGTTGGTGGCGGTGTCGCCCTTGACGCCGGGCTCGGTCTTAGAGACCTCCAGCTCCACAAAGTTGGGAGGCTCAATGCCGAACACGTTGCCCTTGTAGGAAAGCACCTTGCAGTCCATGTTCTCCTTGACAAACTTGAAGTTGTCGCTGAGGACGCTGGCGTTGATCGGGATCTGCTCATAGGTCTCGTTGTCCATGAAGTAGTACAGATCGCCGTCGCTGTACAGGTACTGCATGTCCTTGCGCTCAATGTAAGCGGTGGGGTACTTATCGTTGGGGTTAAAGGTCTTCTCCGTCACAGCCCCGGTGATCACATTGCGAATCTTGGTGCGGACAAAGGCCGCGCCCTTGCCAGGCTTCACGTGCTGGAACTCGATGATGGAATAGACGCCGCCGTCCATTTCAAACGTCACGCCGTTTCTGAAATCGCCTGCTGTTACCATTATAAACAACCTCCAAAAATCTTCTCTTGTCTCTATTTTACAGGATTCTCCCTGGGATTGCAAGCATTTCCCGAATGCAACCCGCCTTTTTTACAGGCAGATCAGTTCCTTGGGAGACTTGGTCAGGCTGCGGCAGCCGTCCGCAGTGACCAGCAGCATATCCTCAATGCGCACACCGCACTTTGCGGGGATATAGATGCCGGGCTCGTCGGTGATGACCATGCCCTCGCTGCAGGGAGTCTTGTCCGCACGGGAGAACCGGGGCCACTCATGAATCTCAAAGCCCACCCCATGGCCCAAGCCGTGGCCGAAGGTGCCGGGGTAGTCCTTGTCGATGATGTCCCGAGCCACAGCGTCCACGTCACAGCAGAGAACACCGGGCTTCACATAGTCAATGACCGCCAGATGGGCCTTGAGCACGGTGTTATAGATGTCCTTCTGCTCCTGAGAAACCTGGCCCAGGGCCACAGTACGGGTCATGTCGGAGTGATACCCGTCCAGCAGCGCGCCGGTATCCATGGTGATGAAATCTCCCTGCTGCACCTGGTAATCCGTGGGCACAGCGTGGCACTGGGAGCCATTCTTGCCGGCGGCCACAATCAGATCAAAGGCCACGGCCTCGGCACCCTGATGCCGCATGAAGAACTCGATCTCCAAAGCCAGCTCCCGCTCGGTAACACCTTCCTTGATGTAGGGCAGGATATGCTGGAACGCCGCGTCTGTGATCTCCTGGGAAGCCTCGATCTTCTTCACCTCTTCCGGGGACTTGATCATGCGCAGGTCCCGAATGGCGTTGTCCAGGCTGTCGTCCAGGACGGCCTGAGCGCCGGCGCCCTCAAAGCACTGCTCAAACCGGCGGGCCTGTGCCACGGAGAGCATTTCTGTCTCCATGTAGACCTGCTGGATGCCGTGCTTTTTCAGCAGCTCCGCCACCTTTGCCATGAGAGAAGTGAAGCCCAGCACCGTGCAGTACTTTGCCTGGTAGTGAGCAGCTTCCTCATAGCGGAAGTCCATCAGCAGATAGGCCTCCTCTGCGGTGACCAGCAGCGCTCCGTCAGAGGCGGGGAACTGGGTGAAGTACCGGCGATTTTTCTCAGAAAACACCAACACTGCCTTTTGGCTGTCGCCTCCGATGAGGCAATCCCTCAGGCGTTCCACAGGATTTTTCATCACAAAACATCCTTTCTGCTATGAAATTTTTCCCGCAGGCCCCGTTCAAAGAACCTGCGCACCCGAAAGCTGAAGCCCTCCTCCGGCTCTATGGGCGTCAGCAGGATGGATTTCATCCCGCAGAGGTTGGCTCCCACAATGTCGGTGAAGATCTGGTCCCCAATGATCACGCACTCCCGTCGCTTGACCCCAAGACGCCCTGCCGCCCGCAGATACCCCACAGGCAGCGGCTTGACGGCAAAGTTCAAGGTGTCCAGACCGAAGACGTTTCCGAAGGACCCCACACGCTTTTTAAAATTGTTGGAGATGATGATCATCCGAAAACCGGACTTCTCCATGGCCTTCACCCACTCCAATGACCCTTGGGAGGGCTTGTGAGAGGTGTAGGTTGCCAGGGTGTTGTCCACATCCAGAAGCAGAGCCTTAACCCCCAAGCTTTTTAAAAACTCCGGGGAGATATCCGTGACCCGCTCCCGCACGGCAGTCGGCTGAAAGATGCCCATCTGACCTTCTCCTTGCGCTCAAGTTTTTTCCGTGACCAACAAAAAAGCGGGCACTTCGCCCGCTTTCTGTAACCAGCAGCTTATTTGTACTTGCGCTTGCGAGCTGCTTCTGACTTTTTCTTACGCTTGACAGAGGGCTTTTCGTAAGCCTCTCTCTTACGGACCTCCTGGATGACGCCAGCTCTGGCGCACTGCTTCTTAAAGCGTCGGAGCGCGCTGTCCAGAGACTCGTTTTCCTTCAGCCGGATCTCAGCCATTTATATCCCTCCCATCCGCCACAAGGCAGGGGTTCTTTCGTCGTAGCGTCAGCAATACAACACAAATTATTATACTTTCCACTTCCCCGCTTGTCAAGCCCCGTTTCTTTCATTTTTCTGAAGCCTTTCCTCGGGTCGGCGGTTTCTCAAGATTGGGCGGTGTCCCTCGCCAGCAAAACCGGCACCTGACAGATCTCCTCCAGCACCGGTACTCCCGCCGTCTCCAGCCTTCCTCGGCTCTGGTGCCCCTGGGCCAGCAGTATGCAGCCGCAGGCCGCCTCTCGGGCCACCTCCCAATCGTGGAGAGTGTCCCCCACAAACAGTGCCTGGGCCGGAGAGAGCCCCTGGCCCTCCAGATAGTCCCTGGCCAGGCCCGCCTTGCTCCCGGCATAGATGTCGGAAATCCCCAGACGCGCCTGGAAAAACCCACTCAGCCCATGCTCCTCCACCTGGCGGTCCAACGCCTGCTGCTGAGAGGCTGACACGATCACCTGACGGAACCCCTGTTCTCTCAGGGACCTCACCGTCTCCAGGGCTCCGGGATACAGACCGCAGCTGGGGTAAAACCGGTGGTACAGCTGGGTCCACTCCACCGCAAGCTCCTCAAAGGGTTCACGCTCCAGGTTCAGACCAGCGGCTTGATAGTACTCCCGCACCGGGAAGGTAAAGATCTCCCGGTAACGATCCAAGCTTTTCAGGAGGGGCAGATCCCGGCGGGCCAACATGGTGTCCATCGCCTGCAGCGCCACATTCACGTCGTTGAGAAGCGTGCCGTTCCAATCCCAGATCACCAGTTTTTCCATGAATACACCTCCCATGCGTTTTTACCTAGTATACCACAGCCTCCCGGGAAAGGAAAAGCCGTTTTCTCCCGGCCATGTGAACAAAAACTCCCGCTGGGCCGGGATATGAAAGATCAAATCTACAGAATTGCAAAAACAGATTGACAAACTCCTTGAATCCGTATTATAATCCAGAAAGCGGACAAAGGCGTCCGGCTTTCGCAGAGGGGATTGTACCCTCTGGAGCCGGGCGCCTTTTTGCTGTTTTTCTCAAAGGTAAAATGCATGAATCTCCCAGTGGAAATGCATTTTTGAGAACGCAGCCCGGAATATGGGAAAATGTCCCGCTCAAACCTCTGTGGGAATGGGCGGTGGGCAAAGAAAGGCAGGTCATGAAGATGTTGCGTGAAGGCTTGGACGGCGTGCGGGTCCCCTCTGGATGCGCGGTATCGGCGATTTTTTCCAAAAGCGGCCAGCGCCGCAGCGGAGAGGACATTATCAAATCCATCGCCCTGATGCACGAGCGTTCCAACGGACTGGGCGGCGGTTTTGCCGCCTATGGCATCTACCCGGAGTACAAGGAGCTCTACGCGCTCCATGTATTCTACGACGGCAAACGCCCCAAGGAGGTGTGTGAGGAGTTTATCAACGAGCATTTCGACGTGGTAAACCTCTCCAAGATTCCCACCCGCAAAACCCCCAAGATCAAGGATGAGCCCCTGATCTGGCGGTACTTTGTGGAGCCACTGCACACCAAGCTGGCCGAGAGCCAGCTGGACCCCGACACCTTTGTGTCTCGGTGCGTCATCCGGGTCAACTCCCAGATCGACGGGGCATACATCTTCTCCAGCGGCAAGGACATGGGCGTGTTCAAAGCCGTGGGCTATCCCGAGGATGTGGGCGATTTCTACCGTCTGGAGGAGTATAAGGGCTACTGCTGGACCGCTCACGGCCGGTATCCCACCAACACCCCCGGCTGGTGGGGCGGCGCTCACCCCTTCGCACTGCTGGACCGCTCTGTGGTCCACAACGGAGAGATTTCCTCCTATGACGCCAACCGCCGTGCCATTGAGATGTACGGCTATGAGTGCGACCTGCTCACCGACACGGAAGTGATCACCTATATCATCGACTTTCTCGTGCGGCGTCGGGGAATGTCCTACGAAGAGGCCGCCAGCGTGATGGCAGCTCCCTTCTGGAGCACCATCGACCGCATGGACGACAAAGAAAAGGCCCGTCTGACCTATTTGCGCAGCGCCTTTGCCGGCATGCTGATCACCGGACCGTTCTCCATTCTGGTGGGCTTCACCGGGGGCATCATGGCCCTGAACGACCGCCTGAAGCTGCGCAGCATGGTGGTGGGCCAGCGGGGAGACAACGTCTACATTGCCAGTGAGGAATCCGCGATCCGGGTCATCGAGCCGGAACTGGACACCCTGTACGCTCCCCGCGGCGGCGAGCCCGTGGTGTTCCGGCTGAACCAGTAATCCGTCGATTTCCATCGCTCCTCACGTTTCAGAAACCGAGAAGGAAGGTACTTCTATGTCCTTGAATATGATTTATCCCGATTATGAAGTGGTGCGAAACACTGACCGCTGCATTGCCTGCCGGGTGTGTGAGCGCCAATGCGCCAACGAGGTCCATCACTACGACCCGGACCTGAAGAAGATGGTGGCCGACGAGAGCAAGTGCGTCAACTGCCACCGGTGTGTCACCCTCTGCCCCACCCGGGCGCTGAAGATCGTCAAGACGGATCACACCTTTAAAGAGAACAACAACTGGACCGGCCAGACCATCAAGGAGGTCTACCTCCAGGCTCAGAGCGGCGGCGTGCTGCTGTCCTCCATGGGCAACCCCAAGCAGTACCCCGTCTACTGGGATAAGATGCTCATCAACGCCTCCCAGGTGACCAACCCCTCCATTGACCCCCTGCGGGAGCCCATGGAGACCAAGACCTTCCTGGGGAAGAAGCCCACCCACATCCAGCGGGACAGCGACGGCAACATCATTCCCGAGCTGCCTCCCCAGCTGGAGCTCTCCACCCCCATCATGTTCTCCGCCATGAGCTATGGCTCCATCAGCTACAACGCTCACGAGAGCCTTGCCCGTGCCTCCAAGGAGTTGGGGATCTACTACAACACCGGCGAGGGCGGACTCCATCAGGACTTGTACAAGTACGGCCCCAACACCATCGTCCAGGTGGCATCCGGCCGGTTCGGCGTCCACAAGGATTACCTCAGCGCCGGCGCTGCCATTGAGATCAAGATGGGCCAGGGCGCCAAGCCCGGCATCGGCGGCCACCTGCCCGGGGCCAAGATCGTGGGAGACGTCTCTCGGACCCGCATGATCCCCCAGGGCACTGACGCCATCTCCCCCGCCCCCCACCACGACATTTACTCCATCGAGGACCTGCGCCAGCTGGTTCAGTCCCTGAAGGAAACCACCCACTACGAGAAGCCCGTCATCGTGAAAATCGCCGCTGTGCACAACGTGGCGGCCATCGCCTCGGGCATCGCCCGCAGCGGCGCGGATATCATCGCCATTGACGGCTACCGGGGCGGCACTGGTGCTGCTCCCACCCGCATTCGGGACAACGTGGGCATCCCCATCGAGCTGGCTCTGGCCGCGGTGGACCAGCGCCTCCGTGACGAGGGCATCCGGGAAAACGTCTCCCTGGTGGTGGGCGGCTCCATCCGTTCCAGTGCCGACGCGCTGAAGGCCATCATGCTGGGAGCTGACGCGGTGTACATCGGCACAGCGGCCCTGTTGGCCCTGGGCTGCCATCTGTGCCGCAGCTGCCACGGTGGCAAGTGCAACTGGGGCATCGCCACCCAGCGTCCTGACCTGGTGAAGCGCCTGAATCCCGATATCGGTACGGAACATCTGGTGAACCTGGTCAACGCTTGGACTCACGAGATGAAGGAAATGATGGGTGGCATGGGCATCAACTCCATCGAGGCCCTGCGGGGCAACCGGCTGATGCTCCGAGGCATCGGGCTCACAGAGACCGAGCTGCGGATCCTCGGCATCAAGCACGCAGGAGAGTAAGCCCCTTTTCGGACTTTTCCCCACCGAGAAAAAGGTGTATACTTCTTAATATATTAGGAAACACACAGGAAAGGCGGCAACACCATGCGCTATTCAGAAGCGGATATCCAGGAGTTCATTGCGGACAACGACGTCAAGTTTATCAAATTCTCTTTTTGCGATGTGTTTGGCAAGCAGAAGATCATCTCCGTGCTGCCCAGCGTGCTGCCCCGGGCCTTTGCCCAGGGCATTGCCGTGGACGCCTCCCGCATTGAGGGGTTCTATAAGCCCGGCGACAGCGAGCTGTTTCTCTTTCCGGACACGGACACCATCTCCCTGCTGCCCTGGCGTCCCTCCCACGGGAGGGTGGCGAGATTCTACTGCCGCATCAAGGACCAGGATGGCAGAGAATTTGCCCAGGACAGCCGAAAGATCCTGCGGGACGCGGTAGCTCGGGCCAAAGCGGCGGGCATCCGGGTGAACTTTGGGGCGGAGAACGACTTCTACCTGTTCCGTACAGACGACGAAGGCGCCCCCACCGACATTCCCTTTGACAGCGCCGGCTTTATGGACGAGGCTCCCGAAGACCACGGCGAGGACGTCCGCCGGGACATCTGCCTGACCTTGGAAGCCATGGGCATTGAGCCCCAGTATTCTCAGCACATCAGCGGACCGGGACAAAACCGCATCGACTTTGCCCCCGGCCCGGCTCTGGAGTGCGCCGACAATGTGATCACCTTCCGGTCCGTGGTGAAGATGATGGCCTCTCGCAGCGGACTGTGGGCTGTGTTCTCCCCCAAGCCCATCCCGGATGAGGCGGGCAACGGGTTCCGCATTGCCATGCGTCCCACCAAAGATGGTGAAAGCTGCGCCGATCCCTTTATGGCGGGAATCCTGGCCCACACTCGGGAGATGCAGGTGTTCTTCAACCCCCGGGAGGAGTCTTACGACCGGCTGGGCACTTTTGGTGCGCCGGACTCTGTGGGCTGGGCCGAGACTGGCAGGGCCACCCTGCTGCGCCGCAAGCCCGACGGCCGCATTGAGTTTGCCGCGGCAGACGGGGCCTCCAACCCCTACCTTGCCTTTGCCCTGCTGATCCACGCCGGAGTGGACGGTGTGGAGCGAGGCTTGGAGCTGTCCCAGGCGGAGACGGGGCTGTCCCTGGCGACCACTTTGTCCGAGGCCAAGGCCCTTTGCAGGGAGAGCGGCTTCCTCCGGGAGCTGCTCCCCCAGGAGATTCTCCGTGCGTACGCCGGGCGCTGAAGAGGGCGCCGGACGCCGGGTGCTGCTGGTCACCTCCGGGGAAAAGAACCGGACCCAGTGGAGCCGGCTGCTCCAGGAGGAGGGGTATCGGGAACTGGGCACCGCCTCCAATGGCGGTGAAGCCAGACGCTTGCTGCTTTCGGGGCAGTGGGATCTGATGGTGATCAACGCGCCCCTGTCCGATGAATTTGGCCATCAGCTGGCCATGGACGCCGCCGAGGAGGACTGCGGCGTCCTTCTCGTGGTGAAAAGCGAGTTGTGGGAAGAGGTCAACGAGCGGGTCTCTCCCGATGGGATTCTCACACTGGGGCGGCCTTTTTCCCGGGGAATGCTTTCTCAAGCCCTGGGATTGCTGTGGGCCAGCCGGGCAAAGCTCCAGCGATGTCAGGCGGAAAACGGAAAACTCCGCCAAAAGCTGGAGGAGCTCCGAGTGGTGTCCAGAGCAAAATGCCTGTTGGTGGAGTACCTCCACCTCAACGAGGAGCAGGCTCACAAATATATCGAGCGCCTCTCCATGGAGGAGCGCAAAACCCGCCGGGCCGTAGCCGAGGAGATCCTGCAGGAATACGGTTAATGTTCGGCGGAATTGGGTGATATGGATGGGAAAGGAAGGAACTGTTTTGAGAGGAACGCTGGAAAAGCTCCACGAGGAGTGTGCCGTATTCGGCATCAGCCTGCGGGATGACTGCCCGGAGGAAGCCGCTGGAATCTGTTACAATGGGCTGCTTGCCATGCAGCACCGGGGCCAGGAGGGCGCGGGAATTGCCGCAGCCCGTCAAAACGCCATCACTTGCCACAAGGATGTGGGACTTGTCACAGAGGCATTCCCCCCATCGGAAATGGCGAAGCTTCCACCGGCCCGGCAGGCCATTGCTCACGCCAGATACTCCACCACAGGGTCCAACACCATCCGGAATGTGCAGCCCTTTGTGACGGAATTTCTCACCGGGCGCATCGCCACAGCTCACAACGGCAACGTGGTCAACGCCCGGGAGATCCGGGAGAAGCTCACCCCCTTCGGGCTGGACTTCTCCGCCACCAGCGACAGCGAGGTGATCTCCTCTCTGATCGCCTATAAGACCATTCGGGCGCGGAGTTTGCTGACGGGAGTCAAGGACGCCTGCAAACTGCTGGTGGGAGCTTTCTCCCTGGTGGTGCTCTCCGGCGAAGGCCGCCTGGTGGCAGTGCGGGATCCCAACGGCTACCGTCCCCTGTGCCTGGGAGAAAATGAGAGCGGCGTTGCCGTGGCCTCGGAAAGCTGTGCTTTGGACAGCTGCGGATTCCGCTTTGTGCGGGACATCCAGCCAGGTGAGGTTGTGCTCATTGAAAACGGCAAGGTGGTCCACAGCGAGATCTGGGCCAGAGCTCCCCGCCAGAGTCTGTGCGTGTTCGAATATGTGTATTTTGCCCGGCCGGACTCTGTCATCGACGGGCTGAGCGTCTACGAGGCCCGGCTGAACATGGGCCGGATGCTGGCCAAGGAGCATCCCGTGGAGGCAGATGTGGTCTGCGGTGTGCCGGACAGCGGCATGGAGGCCGCCATGGGCTACGCCCTGGAAAGCGGCATCCCCTTTGCCACAGGCTTTGTGAAAAACCGCTACATTGGGCGTAGCTTCATCTTCCCCACCCAAGCTCAGCGGGAAAACGCCGTCTCACTGAAGCTGAACCCCCTGCGGGCGGCCGTGGAGGGCAAGCGGGTTGTTTTGGTGGACGACTCCATTGTCCGGGGAACCACCTGCGGAAAGACCGTGGACGCCATCCGCCGGGCCGGGGCCAAGGAAGTCCACCTGCGGATCTCTTCCCCGCCCTTTGTGCACACCTGCTATTTTGGCACGGACATCGGCAGTGAGGAGAACCTTATTGCCAATCAGCTGACCATCCCGGAGATCGAAAAGAAAACTGGTGCGGACACCTTGGGCTATATCAGTGTAAAGGGGCTGCTGGAAGCCTGCCGGGGCAGCGGATTGAAGCTGTGCGATGGCTGTTTTACCGGCGATTACGCCACCCATGTGGAGGAAGCCTCCAAGGATGTCATGGAAGACGTTCAAACATGCTAAAACAAAAAGGTCTGCTGCATTTCGCGGCAGACCTTTTTTAAACTACCCTTATGCCGGTTTGCACACATCCACCCAGCGGTCAAAACGGGAAGCTTGTTCCAGCTGAGGAATGGTCAGCTGAATAGCGGAATTTCCGCTGCCGCAGGCGGGGTACACTGTTTCAAACCGCTTCAGGGAGACGTCCAAACAGACGGTGACTCCCGGCTTCCGTGCAAAGGGGCAAACCCCGCCCACGGGATGGCCCACCAGTTCCAGCACCTGGTCCGGCGTGAGCATCTTTGCCTTTTGATGGAACTCTCCTCGATACTTGGCGTTATCAATTTTCACATCCCCTGCCGCCACAATCAGCAGCGGGCCATCCGACGTGAGAAAGGACAGCGTCTTCGCGATACGGGCGGGCTCTGTGCCCAACGCCTGAGCCGCCAGCTCCACCGTGGCGCTGGACTGGGGCAATTCCTGGATCTTCTCTGCCAGACCGAACTCTTTCAAATCATTTCTTACGGCTTCCACGGACATGAGTAAGCCTCCTCTTGAAAAATATTTGCGAACCCTCCTGATTTGCGGTATACTGGTAACAGAGTAAGTACACAAGTAACAGGAGGACTGTTTATGGCAAGCGACAGCCGGTTCGCCGTGCTGATCGACGCGGACAACGTGTCGGTAAAGTACATCAAGATCATTTTGGACGAGCTTTCCAAGGATGGCATCGCCACCTACAAGCGCATCTATGGGGATTGGACCAATCCGGCTCTGATCTCCTGGAAGAGCACGCTGCTGGACAACTCCATCACGCCCATCCAGCAGTACAGCTACACCACTGGAAAAAATTCCACCGATTCCGCCATGATCATTGACGCCATGGACATTCTCTACTCCGGACGGGTGGAGGGATTCTGCCTGGTCTCTTCGGACAGCGATTTCACACGCCTTGCCTCCCGTCTGCGGGAATCCGGCATGACAGTCATCGGCATGGGCGAAAGCAAGACTCCCAACTCCTTCATTGCAGCCTGCAACAAGTTCAAATACCTGGACATTCTTGCCGCCGCTGACGAGGAGGAAACCGAAGACGCCCCCAAGCCCGAGCCGGCGAAAAAGTCCTCCCAGCCCAAAAAGGCGGCCCAGAAATCCACCGCCAAAAAGGCCAAGGAGGAACCCAAGGAAAAGGAATCCAAACCCACCGAGGAACCCCGCACCAGCCTGCGGACCATCCGCCGGGCTCTGCGGACCATTGTGCGGGAGAACTCAGACGAGGACAACTGGATCATGGTCAGCCAGGTGGGCAATCTGCTGGACAAGCGGTATCCCGACTTCGACGTGCGGAACTTCGGCTTTTCCAAGCTGACTCCCTTCCTGGAGTCCCTGGACATGTTCGAAATCCAGGATATGAAAAAGGATTCCAGCTCCCCTCAAAAGTACGTGCGGCTAAAGTGAGCACCAACCACGTTACAGCACCTTTTCAAAGGCGAACCGCTCTCCCCCGTCTGCCAGGTAGATGACTCCCCGGTAACTCAGGCCGTTTTTTTCCAGCACATGCTGCATGATCTTGTTGTCCCGGTGGGTGTCCCCCCGGAGGCAGGGCAGGCCTCTCCGGCGGGCGTCCTGCTCCAGCTGGCCGAAAAAGAGGGACGGGGCGTTTTTCCCACGCAGCTCCCCGGACACGGCGATACGGTGCAGAAAGGCGTACTCCTCTGCTTCCACAGCCCAGGAACCCTGATAAATCCGGTCGTAGGTGGGTTCCCTGCCAAAGCCAAGACAGGCTGTGGCCAGGACTCTCCCCCCCTCTTCCACCACCCAGGACTCTCCCCGGGCTAAATCCGCCTGGAAAGCCTCCCGATTGGGATAGCCATCCTGCCACTGGTCAATGCCCTGGGACGCCAAAAAAACGGAGGCTTCCCGGTACAGTTCCAACACGGCAGCTTCGTCCTCAGGGGACGCTTTGCGCAGCTTCATTCACGGCACTTCCTTTCACGATGTTCCAGCTGCCCGAGGCAAAAATCTGCCGAATCTTGGACAGCTTTTTTATCATAACAATTTCCTCTTGTTTTTTCAACCGAAATCCGATATAATACTCTTTGTCAGCACATTTCAAACTGCAGCCAACCAGGGGTGCTTCTTTATTAAGCTAAAAGGAAAGCACTCAAGGCGCATCGGGCTGTAGTGAAACGACACACTGCAGAGATTGCGGTCTGCGCGGCGGACTTCTCCACAACAGGGGAACTTACCAAGCGGGCAGAGCCGCAGCAAAAAAGTTCTTTGCTTACTTTCTTTCAAGAAAGTAAGGGGCAGGGTGCGGTACTATATGGGAGCGGGCAGGTCTGCGCGGCGGGACGCCGTGAACCATGTCAGGCGGGGAACCGAGCAGCATTAAGCGGAAGTTCCCGGGCGATGCAGGTCGCCTGTCCGTTCCCATATCTTACCGGATCACTGCCCTGTGTTTTCTGTGGGGAAATTTTGCCGAAAGGGAGGTCGCCGCTGTGTATCAGGTGCTCTACCGCAAATACCGGCCCCAACAGTTTTCCGATGTGGTGGGTCAACCCCAGGTGACGGTCACCCTGAAAAACGAGGTGATGCGCGGCCGGATCGCCCACGCCTATCTGTTCACCGGTTCCCGGGGAACGGGAAAAACCACCTGCGCCAGAATTTTGGCCAAGGCGGTCAACTGCCTGCACCCCAAGGACGGGGATCCCTGCAGAGAGTGCGAGATCTGCCGCGGCCTGGAGGAGGGCTCCATTCTGGACGTGGAGGAGATTGACGCCGCCAGCAACAACGGTGTCAGCGACGTGCGCTCCCTGATCGAGAGCTCCAACTTCACTCCCGCCACTGCCAAGTATCGGGTGTACATCATCGACGAGGTGCACATGCTCTCCCCCCAGGCGCTCAATGCCCTGCTCAAGACCTTGGAAGAGCCTCCTCCCCACGTAATCTTCATTCTGGCCACCACAGAGGTCCACAAACTGCTGCCCACCATTCTGTCCCGATGCCAGCGGTTTGACTTCAAGCGCATTGCTCCAGAGGCCATTGCGGACCGCCTGGAGTACGTGGCACAGCAGGAGGGTGCCCAGCTGGACCGGGAGGCCGGTCTGCTTATCGCCCGCATCGCCGACGGTGCCCTGCGGGATGCCCTTTCCCTCTTTGATCAGTGCCTGGGCCGAGATCGCCACGTCACCTTGGAGATCGTCAACCAGACCGCCGGCTTGGCTGGGCGGGAATATTTGACCTCCCTGGCTCAAAACGTGGCTGACCACGAGATCCCCCAAGCACTGGAAACCATCGATAACCTTCACAGGAACTCCAAGGATATGGGGCGGCTCTGTGAGGAGCTGGCGGAGTATTTCCGAGGGCTGATGCTCATCAAGACCATGAAGGACGCCTCCCAGCTGGTGGTGTGTTCCGCCAGCGAGATGGAGGCCATGACCGCCCAAGCCCTGGCCATGAGCCTGCCCACCATTCTTCACGGGTTGGACACCTTTGAGGACGCATTGAACAAGATGCGCTATTCCGATCCCCGCTCCCAGCTGGAGATGGCCTTTGTGAAGCTGTGCAGCCCGGAGCTGGACACCACCCCAGAGGCGCTCCTCCGCCGTTTGGAAGCCTTGGAGAGCGGACAAGCCTTGATGCGGCCCGTTGCCTCCACAGAGGACGGACAAGAGGCCTCCTCCGGGACAGCATCTGCTAAGGAAACAAAAGAGTCCAAAAAGGGTGCCTCTGCCAAAACTTCCGAAGAGAACAAGCCCACTGCAGCCGAGCTTTCCGCCGGTGCCCAGCGCTTGCGGGAGTGGCCGGAGGTGCTGCAGCGGTTCCAGTCCGGTTCCAAAAGCGTGGAAAAAGCCTTTGAGAACTCCAAGGCCTACGTCAACGGGAACTTTGTGTTGATCCAAGCGTCGGACTTGGCCATGGATCTGCTCCGCCACACCGACCATCAGCGAAACATCAAACAAGCGCTGAAACGGGCTATCACCCAAGTGTTGGGCCGTCCCTGCAGTGTGGGGCCCTATGTGGAGCCAAAAAAAGAAGAGGACCGAGGAGATCCCCTGGAGGAGCTGGAGCGCCGCGCTCGGGAAGAGGGCGTGGAGATCCAAGAGGAGGTCACTCCTCCCCCTCAGGAGGAGGACGAACTTCCCCCGCTGCCGGACGAGCAGATTCCCTTTTAACCAGGAGGTTCCGGTATGGAAATCACCAGCTTTGACCCCTCCCGGCTAAAAGAAACCCAGCAGGTTCTCCAAGAAGCGTTTTTCCGAGAGGACTCCCACCCGGAGTACAACGAGTGGGAATTTGCCCGGCGAGTGCTGACCTCCAAGGGCTATGTCCCCCAGCTCTGCCTCATCGCCCAAGAGGGCGGCGCAATTGTGGGCTACAACGCGCTGACCACTGCCACCATTGGCGGAATTCCAGGCCTTGGGTTGGGACCGCTGGGAGTGGCTCCCGCCCATCAAGGCAAGGGCATTGGCACCGCCCTGGTCCAGGAGAGCATCCGACGGGCCAAAGAGGGCAGCTACCCTTGGATCGTCCTGTTGGGCGGGCCGTTTTACACCAGGTTTGGCTTTGAAAAGGCCAGCACTTATGGGATCACCGTCTCAGAAAGCGACTTCGAAAATGACCACCTGCAGATCCTGTTTCTGGACGCCAGCGCCCGGGAGCGGACCCATGGAAAACTGATCTACTGTGACGCCTTTTACGATGGAGATGGAAATCTCCTTTGAGGATACCTTAAAAAAATAACAGCGGCATAATGCCGGAAAGGATGGTTAGTTATGAAAGCAAGACTGCCCCAGGGATTCGGTGGAGGCGGCCCCTCCAATCTACAGCAGCTGGCCCGTCAGGCTCAGAAGATGCAGGAACAGATGGAGGCGGCCTCCGCAGAGCTGGAGGAAAAGGAATACACTGCAGCCGCCGGCGGCGATGCGGTGAAGGCCGTGGTCACCGGAAAGATGGAAGTGAAGTCCATCGACATCAAGCCCGAGGTCATTGACCCCGAGGATTCTGAGATGCTGGGTGACCTGATCATCGCCGCCGTCAACGAGGCGCTGCGTGCTGCTGCTCAGGAGAAGGAAGAGCGCATGTCCGCCCTTTCCGGCGGGATGAATATCCCGGGGCTGTTCTGAGATGGCAGGCTATCATGTGCCGCCTCTGGACGTGCTGGTGGACCGCTTTGAATCGCTCCCCGGGATCGGCCACAAATCCGCTCAGCGGCTGGCCTATCACGTGCTGGGGATGACCCAGGAGGAAGCCACAGCCTTTGCCCAGGCCATTCTGGACGCCCATCAGCAGGTGCACACCTGCAAGGTCTGCTGTAACTTGACCGACGGCGAACTTTGCCCCGTCTGCCGCAGTGACTCCCGGGACCGCTCCACCATTTGCGTGGTGGAGGAACCCAAGGACGTGTTCGCCTTGGAACGTGCCGGAGAGTACCACGGGCTGTACCATGTGCTTCACGGGGCCATCAGTCCCCTGTCCGGCATCGGACCGGATCAGCTGCGAATCAAAGAGTTGCTGGCACGCATAGACCCCTCCCTGAAGGAGGTCATCATGGCCACCAACCCCACGGTGGAGGGAGACGCCACTGCCATGTACTTGTCCCGGCTGCTGAAGCCCCTGGGCGTCAAAGTGACCCGTCTGGCCTACGGTATCCCCGTGGGTGGGGATCTGGAATACGCCGACGAGGTGACGCTGCAGCGGGCCATGGAAGGCCGGCAGGAGCTGTAACCCGCCAACGCAAAACATAGAATCCAACAGCGAAAAGGAGCGCTTCTGGGCGCTCCTTTTTTTGCCCAAAAGAAAAGGCCTCCCGCCGGGGAGGTCTTTCCTTTTGCTATCTTATGTATCAGGCGAACTTGATCTTCAGGCAGTTGGTGTACTTGGTGGGCAGCTCCTGAGGCAGCTGGACAGTGAGCACGCCATAATTCTGCGCGAACTCCACGGGACCATGGCCCAGCAGTTCCACACCTGCAACCTTGTCGGAAGGAGTCAGGGACTTGATCACTGCCACACGGCTCTCGGGAGCCTCCATCAGGAAGGCATACAGGTTGCCGTCCTTCTGGGTGAAGCGGTAGTCGGAGGAGTTCCAAATGGTCTTGTCCTCGGTGAAACCGTCGATGGTGACACGGGTGTCGCCTTCGCCGAAGGTCCGCCAGGGACGGGTGCCGTAGATGGCCTCGCCGCAGATGGGGAACCAAGTGGCCAGCTCTTCCAGAATGTAGCGGGCCTCGTCGTCAATGGTGCCGTCAGGCCGCTGCAGGACGTTGAGCAGCATGGTGCCGTTCTTGGCAACGATATCGATGAGCATCTCGATGATCTGATCGGGGTGCTTGTAGGGCTGCTTGGCGTCGTAGAACCAGTTGCCGATGCAGGTATCGGTCTGCCAGGGGCGATTCTGCACGCCGGGAAGCTGGCTCTTCTCGATGTCCAGCACACCCACTTCGTAGATCTCGGACCGGCGATCCTTCTGGGTGTACACGGCCTGGTTGGAGCCATAATACTCAATGGAGTCATTGTACAGGTAGGAAACAGCGTCCAAGCCGGGCTGGAAACCGCCGCCTTCCTCCTCGAAGGGCAGGCCGCTGTCGGAGTACAGCAGGTTGGGATGGAATTTGTCCACCAGCTCCTTCATCACGGCAACCCAGTACTTGTGGAACTCCTCGTTCTCGGTGAGCCACTGAGCCAATTTCCCGGTATTCATTTCGGGGAAAACATGCTCCTGGTTGTTGTGGTACAGCTCCGCGTAAGCCGGATCGTTGCCATCATAGGGAACATCCTTGTAGGGGCCGTAGTGATCGCAGCCCTTGTTGGTGATCCACCAGCTGAAGGAAGCACCCAAGTGCTCGGTCAAGCCGAAGGGCATATGATACTTGTCAGCAGCGGCCTTCCACAGGGAGCAGATGTCCTTTCCGGGGCCGATCTTCACGGAGTTGAAGGAGTGAATCTTGGAATCGTAGTTGAAGAAGTTGTCATGATGCATGGCCTGGGCCACAAAATACCGAGCGCCTGCCCGATAGTACAGATCCATCAGCCCCTCGGGATCGAAGTTCTCAGCCTTCCAAAGATTGCAGATATCCTTGTAGCCGAACTTGGAGGGATGACCATAGTGGCGCACATGGTACAGGTTCTGAGGAGAACCCTGAATGTACATGTTGCGAGCGTACCAGTCACCAAACATGGGCACGCTCTGCGGGCCCCAGTGGCTCCAGATGCCGAACTTCACATCCCGGAACCAATCGGGACACTCGTAGGTCCTCAAGGAATCAAATGTTGCGTCAAACCGCTGGCTCATAATTGCCAACACCTCTTTCTAAAACAATTTTTTACAGCTCCGGAAGTCCTCGAAGGACCTCCCAAATCCGCCACCCGGCTCCCCACCGGATGAAACGTTTTTCTATTACGTGGTCAGCATAGCATGAAGAGTTTTTGTTGTCAAGTCCATTTCCAAAAACGATATAGAACATTTTTTAAACGTATCATACAAAAAGTGCACGGAGCAAAAACGCGCAAGTTGTAAACGTTTTACTGGGATGGGAACCCTTTTTATCCAGTGTGGCCTTAGCCTGCGCCCCCCCATTCCTTTCTCCCCCGGCCTCTTCCCTTGCCTTGCTAAGGAACCAATTTTGCACTGGATTCCCCAGGAAGATACAAACTGCTAAACAAGCGCACACATTTCCAATTCCGACAAACGGCACGCCCGGTTCCAGCAACACCTCTGGATGGGAAACGCTCTATACAAAAAAGGGGCCTCCGCAGACCATGCAGCAGCCCCTCTCTTGATTCTAAGCATCCGACTTTCCCTCACGGCTTCCCCCTGGGATCATCCGAAAGCCCGGTAAAGTTTTTTGTTTCGTATTCCTTAGCCACGACCCAAAGCTTCTCTCCTATCCCCCCAGGAATTGAATACGGAAAAAACATGGGTATTTTCATCGCCGCAGGAAACGGGTAGAAAAACAAAAAACGCAGGAAGCAAATCACTTCCTGCGTTCTTGGAGCTGCTAACCAGATTTGAACTGGTGACCTCGTCCTTACCAAGGACGCGCTCTACCGACTGAGCCATAGCAGCATAATGGCGACCCGGAACGGGCTCGAACCGTCGACCTCTAGCGTGACAGGCTAGCGTTCTAACCAGCTGAACTACCGGGCCATTTGTCTTTGCCCGAAGCACCCCCGAGCGACGTATGCTATTATAATACACGGTGTTCCATTTGTCAATGCTTTTTTCGCCATTTTTTTATTTTTTTATTTTAGCCAGTTCAGGAACTCCTCATCGGTGACCTCCGGGGTCACATAGAAGCGGTGAAGACCATAGAGATCCTTCTGGGATCCGGGCCGCACAGAGGCCTTTCCCGGCCGGATGGTAAAGGTACACTTGACCCCGTAGGAAGCCAGCAGCTTCTCGCTGAGCGAATCCCAGCTGCCGCCCGGATAAGCCAATGCCACCACTGGTTCCCCAGTGGGCGACGCCTCTTGGCGAAACCGCTGCAGATCATCCCAGAGAGCGTTGGCATAGGAAAAAACCGATTCCCCCGGACGGCGCAGAGCGTTGGGTCGCAGAAACTCCAGGCCTGCAGTCTCCTCAAACTCCCTCCATTGATGCATGTCGTAAGTATGACTCTGAATCGAGATGACCCCAGACGCGGCCATCTCGGCGCCCTGTTCCCAGCTGAAATGGGGAGTGATTGAAATGCCCGTGTCTTTATAGGTGTCCTTCCCCACAGAAACCCCCACAGGGAACGTCACAGCATGGAAATCCATCTTCTGAAGGATGGGATACGCCAACGTATAAACGCTCTCATAGCCGTCGTCAAATGTAATCAGCACTGGTTTCTCCGGCAGCGGGCGCACATTGCTTTGATTATAGAAAACTGCCGCTCATTTGTCAACGCCACAAAAAGAGGGCGCCGGCCTGTGCCGACGCCCTCTTGCCGCTTATGCGGCATCTCTGTCACACTGTGCAATTGCTTTTGTGTCAGGAAGTCTTATTTGATGTCCAGCCGTCTGGAAGTGGAACCCTGGGTGGGATTCTTCTTGGGCAGTGTCAGCTTCAGCACACCGTTCTCATAACTGCCGCTGATCTCATCGCTCTTGATGTTGGAGATGTCAAAGCTCCGGCTAAAGGAGCCGTAAGAGCGCTCCCGGCGGATATAGTTGGCATTGTCGTCCTTCTCCTCGGTCTCGGAATTACGCTGAGCCGATACAGTCAGGCAATCGCCATCAATGTCCACGGCAATGTCCTCCTTCTTCACACCGGGCAGATCAGCCTCCAACTCAAAGTGGTCGCCCTTATCCTTGATATCGGTATTAAAGCCTGTAGTCATATCCCCGAAAAAGGACTTCTCCCAATTCTCCAGATCCCGGAAAGGATTGTAGTGGGACAAATGGTTTCTACGTTCAAAAGGCATCATATCAAACATACTCATAACTCATACCTCCAATAGAATGATATCCAATGCGTAAGCTTATTGTTTCTTTCGAGAAGAGCTTTCAGCCTTTGGGGGATTCCCTTTGGCCTTGTTCCCTTTTCTGATTATCATTCTAGGAGTGCTCTGTGAAAAAGTTATGTCACCTTTGTGAATGTTCTGTGAATTTTAGCACTCTTTTATTTTGAGTGCTAATTATTCTTGGGTTCATCAGGAACCAGATGCCATCATTCGATCAATTTCCCCAACTGTCTGGCAATGGTTCCCACCAACAAAGCCGCTGCCAACGTTCCTTCACGAACACCTTGTACCCGTCCAGTGAACACCAGGGAAAGCACGCAAGCGATCACCACCAAAGTCACATCAAAGGCCACCTTCATAGTGCCAAACTTCAGTTTGGGGAAAGCCTGGCAGATCGCCAGTACCACGCCCTCACCAGCCAGCACAACCACATTGGCCTTCACTTCCAGGGTGACACCAATCGCCACCAAAAGGACGCCCACCAGACAGACGATCCACCTCTGCCAGTAGGCCGGGCAAGCAATCCCTTGGACCGCCCAAACGCCCAAATCCGTCAGGTAGCCAAAGAACAAGGCAACCGGCAGCTGAAGCAGTTGAATGGGCCGATAGTTTTTCCGCAGGATTAAGATCTGCAGCAAGATAAAAACACAGTGCATCACAATTGTGGCTTGCCCTACCGTCAGAGGCGCAAAGGTGCTGACTGCATAAGGGACGCTGGAAATGGGTGACGTACCCAAATCCCCCTTGATGGAAAACGCCACACCGAAGGCCATCACAGCTAACCCCACCAGCAGCACACAATACCGTTTTCCATAATTCCACACCTTATCCAATGCAACCATTCCTTTCTATTGCTCTGAGCACTATTATAGCACTGTTTTTAAATTCCGTCGATTTTTTTCAAAAACCCATTGACAACTTCTCCATGAAATGGTAGAATAATCAAGCAAAATTTGAGATAGGGGTATAGCTCAGTTGGTAGAGCAGCGGTCTCCAAAACCGCGTGCCGAGGGTTCAAGTCCTTCTGCCCCTGCCAAAAACAGCGCTACTGCATTTGCAGTGGCGCTGTTTTTCGTAATGGTAGTGGGCGAAACCAAGGCACGCGGAGCGTGGCGAGGGGCGCTGGCCGGCGGTGGCGGCCGTCAAGTGCCGACCGAGCCGGCAGGCGAGACGAGTCCGTCCCATTATTTCCTCCTAGCTTCCTGGATTTTTGTATCCGTTTGCACCCGTCCTTACCCGCTTCCATCCCCTCCAGCACCCAAAACGCACCCGGTTTTGCCTTTTTCAGGCTTTTTCGGGTGCGTTTTTGTGTTTTTCGCCCTTTTGGACGTGCAAAATTTTTGATCTTGCTTTTGTGCATTCTGCCACGTAGTGTTTACAGGTTGAAGTCGTTGGTGATACCCGTTAGACGAGAGGTGTCCTTTTTGACATAGTACAGTTCGGTAATTTGGCTGGTGCTGTGACCTAACAGGTCTGCTACCTGTCTCGGAGTAAGCGATTTTATGGTGCCGTCCTCTTGCTTTATTCCATTCACCAAGTTGGAGGCGAATGTGTGCCGCAAACTGTGCAGTCCTTTCTTTTCTATTCCCGCTGCTTCCAAGATTCTGTAATAGCGTTTTCGGAAATTCACGGGCCTGGTGAAGTTGCCATGCTCATCCGGCACCAGTGGCGTGTTCTCTCCGAAGTAGGCTTCCTTCCGCAAATCTTGGATCATGTCAACCGCTGTGTCGTTAAGTGGAACTGTGCGCTTGCTGGTGGCTGACTTCAGCTTGCCAACCTTCACATCTCTGCCCGGTTCAGCTTGCAAACCGTCCCGCCTCCACACCTCTTTTACGCCACGCTCCAGGCGCAACACTTTGTTTTGTAAGTCGATGTCGCTGTTAAGGAGGCCAAGCAATTCTCCAGTCCGCAAGCCAGTGTTGAGCATGAGAATGTATGCTGCGGCCTTTTGGTATTTGCGCTTGCCGTTGGCGAAGGTAGAGAACGCTTCCTGCTTGAATTTTGCAATCTCCGTGGGTGTGAACACCGTAACCTGCTCTTGCTCTGGTAAACATTCCTTGTCTTGGGCGGCCAGGAAGATGCTGCGCTTCATCATAGGAACGCTCTGCATGGGGTTCTTTTGAATGAACCCTTCCTCGGTTAAATAGCGGAAGTACTCGTTGAGGAGAATATGCACCTTCTTCACCGTGGTGTAAGCATAGTCTTTGTCCATCCAATGGTTCAGAACGGATTTTAGGTCTGCAGCGGTAATGTCCCCCACGATTTTCTCTCCAATAAGCGGATAGATCTGGTGGTTTGCGGTGCATTCCAGCTGGTCGTAAGTTGTTCGCTCTACTGAGGGGAACTTGAAAACTTGCAGCCAATTGGTCAGACTCTCTTGAAGTGCTTTCTGGGCTTCGTCCGAGTTACGTACTTCCTCATTGAACTGGGCGATGTAAATTGTGATCTTCTGCTGGGCCTCGGTTTTCGTTTTGCTGGAGAACACTTTGCGCTTCTTCTCTCCCTGCTCGTCAAAGTACCAGATGACACTTTGCCAGCGGCCATCCGTGCGGCGGAATACATTGCCGTTCGTTGTTAGTCGTTTTTGGGACATAGTTGGTGGTTCCTCCCCTCAGGTTGTTTTATCAACCACCAACACTACCCTAGAAGGTTGGCCTATGTCCACCCTTATGTTCTGGAATAATCGGAGAAAAATAGCCCCACCTTTTGGTAGTTTTACACCACCCTTGGGCAGGGAGTTTTACGAAGTCCTTTTCTTTGTTTATGCGGCGCAAATTGTGAGGTGGCCACAGTTTTTGGGCAGAGGAAAAAATAGCCAACCTGGATGGATTGTTATGCTCCATTTTTAATCAGTAATTTGGCTGATAAATATGGGGCCACGGGGCTTAGTCCCGCATTTTGCGCCAGGCTGGACAGCCAGGTGCTCTGCTTGCCCTGCCGAAAGCAGGAAAATTCTGTAGCGCCTATCCTGACACCGTACAAAATGGCTCTACATCGGGCAATCTGCACACCCACGACCCATAGCTTGACGCCAAGACCTTTTTACCGACCCACACTTTTCCGCCCTGTTGGAACCTCCGAAAAAGCCCGAAGCGACCGGCTCTGCCGGGCGCTGTGAACCCGGGTAGGTGCCGCTCTTTGGCGCCTATCCTTTCTCCTGCTCGAAAATCACACCCCGAAATCTTCGCTCAATGTTGGGGCTATGTTATGAGCCTTGGAAGAGTGTCCTTGCTGGCCTCCGGGCCAGTTTTTTCTTCTGCTGCTCACTCCCTCTGTACCCTTTCCCTACGGGGACAAGCGGGCTTGTCCTCGAATCGTCGTTTTCCTGGTCTGCCGGATTTGTCCACAACCGGCTCACACGGTTCCAACGTGGCTTGTTCGGGGCCTTGCTGGTGTTGTTTCCCTACCTCCCCCTCAAAACCGCACACAGGGGCACACGGGGCAGGGTTTGCTTTTTCTCTCCAAAAACGAGGTTACCCCTCCCCCTAAAGGGGGAGGGGCTGGGTTTCTCCAATTTTTTGTTGTTCAGACTTCTCGGGGCAGTTGCCCTTGGCAACTGCCCCACACGGCTCCAACAGGGCCTGTTTGGGGCGTAGCTGGTGTCCGTTTCCCCACCTTGCTCCCAAAACCGCACACAGGGGCACACGGAGCCGAGTTTGGGCTTCAGCGCTTCTTGCGGGAGCGCTTTGGTTCGGGCTGGGCTGAGAATTCCCGCTCTAGCTTGTGTTCCACCGCTTCCTGGATAGACCGAATCGTGTAAAGCAAATTGCCGTTGCGCGCTAAGCCTGCTTTGGTTTTTACCTTCGTGGGTTCCGTGTCGATCAGCCGCTTCTCTTCCAGCTGGCGAATGTACTTAGCGACCGTGTTGGCGCTCATGCCGGTGTGTTGGCTAATGCGCCCGATGCTGGGCCAGCACTGGTGGGTATCCCGATCCTCGCAGAAGATTAGGTAGGCGTAAACAGCCAGCTCGCCGGGGCAGAGTCCCAGGGTAAAGATCTCGTTGGGCAGAAGAAAATATCTTTTTAGTGGGCTGCGATCAGTGTAAGTGTTTTTGAATGCCGTAGCGTTATCTCCGCAATGATTTTTACAAATTCTACACCTATGTTCCAGCTTATGGCCATAGAGAAAATGAATTTTACAGTCTATTCACAGGCATATTCTTGCAACCTCTCTTCAAAACTGTTTTTGCAAAGGCCTTTTCTTTGTTTACTGTCCCTCAATTTTCGAGGTGGGTAAGCGCTCTCGAACAGGAAAACGAAAGGCCGGGATTGCTCCCGGCCCTTGCATAAAGATTCAATTCTCTACCAAGTTCTGGTCAAAGTTCATCAGGATGCTGGCGGCTTAGTCCAGCAGCTCCTCCCACGAGGAAAACTCCCGAGAGGCGGGGGCGTATTTCCCGAACATTTCATACATCAGGCCTCTGGTGACGGCGTGTTTCATCTGGGTGAAGTCTATCTCCGGGGGAAGGTTCTTTTTGTCCTCCTCCACCAGCCGGGCGTAGGTCTCCTTGAGAGCAGGGACCGCCCGCACTCCCGCCTCTTCCAGGGCCGCCAGAAAGGAGGTCCTGTTCTTTCCATAGGATGCCCCTGAGCCGTTTCCGGAAAGCACAGGCTCATACTGGGTCCGGCCGAACACGGCCAATGTCTGTCCTGGGGCAAAGGGCAGCAGCCCCTGGTTTTTCAAAAGCACTGCGGATTCTTCCACCGCCTGTCGGACAAGGGTTGTATGGGGCATCTGAATTCCTCCTATTTTCATAAACTAATCACCCGCGATGTCCCAAGCGCACCTGCAGCAGGGAGGGATGGCTCCCCAGCCGCGCCCGGAACTCGTCCCCGTTGAGCCTGCGGCCGGGTATCCACCGGCCGTTTTTATAGGCGCCCTCGGTGATAGAAATCACCTCTACAAACCCGGGATCCCCTGTCTTGGGCTGAGGCACTGCCTGGAAGTTCAACCCAGCCAGCAGGAATTCATGCTCTCCCAACTGGATAAGGAGCCCGCCGCCTTTGGGGGAGCCGGCAGTTTGCGTGTACCGAATCAACCAATCACAGCCAGCAAATTGGAGAAGCGTCCCCTCTTCCCGGCCATTGCGGGTAAAGCCCCGCAGGGCGGGGGTTTGCCAGTACTGCAGCAGCAGCGGCTCAATGCTTTCCAGCAGAGCGTAGCTCTCCGCCAAATACTCCCCAGAGCGGTAGACGTCAAAGGCCTCCGCCATGATATTCAGCTGCGCCAGGTCCGGGGCCAGGGGCTGGGGGGAGCCCTTTCCCACGCTCTCAATGGCGAAGGGCGAGAACCCCAAGGCCCCGTGCTCCCCAAAAGCGGCGAACACATTGGAGGCGGAATCCATACAGGGGCGGGCCTCCGGAATGAACAGGGGGTTGCCCTGTTGGGTGTATTCCCGGCAGACAGCCTCAAAATCCGGCAGGTAGATGTCCGGCGCCAACAGGTCGATGGAGGGGGCCAATGCTTTCCACTGGTCCATCACCTTGGCGATGGGCCCGCCGCTGGGATAGGTGCCGGGGGTCCAGGGGTACTGCTCCAGCCAGGCGTTGACATACATGGGCAGGGGATATTCCGCCTTGCCGGCACCGGCGATATGTTCCACCGCCCTGGCGTAGTGATAGACCATAAACCGCTCGGGGCCGTTATCGTCAAAGGCTTCCTGCCAGGTGCCGGAGACACGGCACAATTCCTCCAGCGGAGCGGGAACGGGCTGGGCGTAGGCGGCTTCGGCCTGGGGAGAGAAATCCCGCACATCGCCCAACAGGCCCATCTCGTTTTCCACCTGCACCATCACCACGGTGCGCTCCTCATCCACGTCCCGCAGATGGGCAAGCAAAGCGGCGAAGGCGTGAGCATCCCTGAGAACAGCTTCCTGGCACAGGGGGGAGATCGCCTCCACAGAGCGTCCGCTCCTGTCCTCCATGAGAAAATACCGCTGCCGGTCGGCCTTCATCCAGCCGGGGACATAGGTACTCATGCCGTTTTTCCACAGGCCAAACCACAGCAGTACCAGCCGCACGCCTTCCTGGCGGGCCTGGGCAAGCAGGCCGTCCACCAAGGTGAAATCGAACTCCTCGGGCCGGGGCTCCAGGCACTCCCAGCTGACCGGGGCGACCACTGTGTTTAGGTGCAGCCCCCGCAGATGGGGCCAAACCTCCCGTTCCAGATATTCCATGCTGGAAGCGCTGGAGTTGTGCAGCTCTCCGGCAAACAGCAAAGTGGGATTTCCATCGATGACCAGCGCAGGGCCGTTGCCCTGGCTGCGTAACACGGGAATTGGTTTCATAATATCCTCTCTCCAGAATTCAATATTTCTGTTTCCTGCAAAAAAGCGAGCAAGAAAATGTCGCTTTTGCAACGCTGTCCCTCCGACGGCTGGCTTTCCAGCATCCATTGACGCAGCCGATCTCGATTGACATACCCCTGAGCTTTGGAGGTCTTGCTATAGTTGCAGCCATTGGCATAATAATGAGCCACGGCCTTTGCCTTTTGCTCCTCTGTATGCAGAGGAGCCCTGTTGAAGTCTCGGTGCAGATCCCCGTTTCTTTGATACTCCCGATACCATCCCCGCAATGCTTCATGCGATGGGTATCCTAACTCCTGTATCGTCTGATTCGCTTGGTATCCTGACGCGATATATGCTTTTACCGCTCGCATCCGCTCCTCATATGTATACCCTTTCCTGTCCAGCTTTTCATCCGCCACCCCCGTTTTGCGAAGCCTTTTCTTTGCTTATTGTCCCGCAAATTTTGAGGTGGATAAGCGCTCTCGAATGGGCAGGCAAAAAACCGGGACTGCTCCCAGCCGCGGCAATCCGTCTTTTTTTCAAAGACCCGACCGCTCTCACTCCTCCGTGGTGCTGGCGGACATCTTCAACACCAGCTCTCCAAACTTCCGGGAGGAAAAGGGAAAGGGAAAGCCCTCCCCCAGCCACTCCTTTAAGATCCCCATCACCCCATTGACGCAGTACACATATGTTTAATGCATAAGCATTCTTATTCTTTCATTTTGTTGATAAGGCGAGGAGCCGATATAATCCGTTTCTCCTTGAATTGTTTCGGTCTCAAACAGCTCCATATATACCGCAGATTCCCCTGCGAAGAAATCAGGAGAATCTGTTATAATGCTATGCAGTGTTAAATCATCCCTTCACCGCGCCAATTGCGATACCCTTGACAAAGTACCTCTGCAGGAAAGGGTATATAACCATTATCGGTAAGATCCCCATTACTGTAATAGCCATGCGCACAGAAGTTGAGGGCAGGTTGGCGGTGGTCACGTTGCCGCCGTTCTGGGCGTTCTGCCGCAGGGCGTCTAAGTTGCGCTGGATATTCATCAGCAGCACCTGCACGCTGTACATTTTGGCATCGTTGATGTAGTACAGGCCGTTGGCCCAGTCATTCCAGTAGGCCAGACCCACCAGCAGGCTTAGGGTGGCCAGGATGGGCGTGGCCATGGGCAGCACCACGCTGTACAGGATGCGGAACTCGTTGGCTCCATCGATTCGCGCCGCCTCGATGACTGCATCGGGAATATTGCTGTTAATGTAAGTGCGCATCATGATGACATTGAAAGCACTCATCAGCATGTTAGGAATAAGCATGGCGAGCAAGGTGTTCTGGATGTGAAAGGTGCGGGTCCACATGATATAGGAGGGCACAAGACCTCCGGAGAACAGCATGGTGAAGAACAGGATAAATGCGAAAATATTGCGCCCAGGCAGGTCCTTACGGGACAGGGGATAAGCATACAAGGTGGTTATGGCCAGATTACACAGGGTGCCCACCACCGTGACTGTTATAGATATGCCATAAGCTCGGAAGATGGAGGTAGAATCGGACAGCAAATACCTGTATGCCTCCAGACTGAACTTCCGAGGGAAGAACGAGTAGCCATAGGTGGTCAGGACCTTGTCATCAGTAAAAGATGAGGCGACAAGAAGTATAAAGGGCGCTACGCTGCATACCGCCAAAAGAGTCATTACCAGATGGGCCGCTATCTGAAAGTTTTTGCTTTTCTCTACCATAGTAATGCTCCTCCTTAAAACAGCGAACTCTCATTGTCCACCTTGCGGACAACGGTATTGGCGGTGATGACCAGTATGAACCCCACTACAGACTGGTACACGCCCGCGGCAGAGGACATGCCGATGTTGTTGGTCTGCATCAGTCCCCGGTACACGTAGGTGTCAATGGTGTTAGTCACATCAATCAGAGCGCCGGAGTTCATGGGTACTTGGTAGAACAGACCGAAGTCCGAGCGGAAGATATTGCCCAGGCTCATAAGAGTTATTATAATAATAGTGGACTTCAGACACGGCAAGGTGATATTACATACCTGCTGCCAGCGGTTTGCACCGTCCACCACGGCGGCCTCATACAGGCTGTGGTCGATGCCGCAGATAGTGGCGTAGAACAGGATGCAGTTATAACCGATGCTCTTCCACACGTGAATCAGCACCAGGATAAAGGGCCAGTATTGGGGGGAATTGTACCAGCTGATGGACTCCTTGCCGAAATGCGGCAGGATGGAGTTGTTGATAAAGCCGTTGCCGTCGCTCAAAAAGGCAAAGGCAAGGTAGCTGACCACCACCATGGAGATCAGGTAAGGAATGAGGATCACGGTCTGATAGACCTGCTTCGCGGGCTTGCTGCGGATCTCGTTGAGGATGATTGCCACAGTGATGGCCAACACCGTACCCAGCCCGATGAACACCAGGTTGTACAGGATGGTGTTGCGGGTGATATTCCAGGCGTCGTTAGTCTTGAAGAGGAACTCAAAATTTTTCAGGCCCACGTTGGGACTTTTATAGATGCCGTCACGTACGTTGTATTGCTTAAAGGCCACTACGATGCCGGTCATGGGCATATAGCAGTTGATTACCAGGTATGCCAGCCCCGGTACCATCATCAGATGTAGCGGCCAGAACCGCAGGATGCTTTTCAGCTTTTTCTGCACAAGTAACCCTCCTTATCATTTGGATATGTAGCAGGAAACAGCAGACCGGAGCCCGTCCGAGCCCGCCGTTTCCAACGGTCAGATTTTGATCAATCAACCAATTTTATTGGGCAGCAAGCCACTCATCCAGCTGTCTCTGCTTCTCAGCAATGATGGTGTCTACGCCGGCAGCTTTCAGCTCATCATTGAACTTGGGCAGGGCTTCATCAGGATCCAGCTCACCCCAGCGCAGAGGAATATTATATTTGCTGACCACATTGCTGCAGGCAGTTATCTCATTCATTACGTTGGTGCTGTCGAAACGGAAACCCAGAGCGGGGCTCTGCCGCGCATTGGTGGTAAAGTCGTCCATCTGTTGCCACAGGTCGGCGTCGCCGCCCTCCCAAACAGGGGTGATGCGCATATTAGGCCATGCCCAGTCCAGAGACTCGTAGCCGCTGGCGGTGGGGTCAACACCCTCGGGAGTGGTGATAAAGAGCTTGGTGTCGTCGGTGTACACCCAATGCTTACCCTCAATACCGTTGATGAACAGGTTGGAGATCTCCGGGTCGGTGAACATCAGGCTCAAAAGCTGCATAGCCTTGTCCGGATGCTCGCTGATGGTGGGGATGATAAAGGAGGAGCCGCCGATCAGGAGGGTGTTGCAGTAAGGAGGTGTCATCTCGATCAGAACCACATCTACTCCTCCACTCTTTTTGCACTCCAGAACCTTGCCGGGCTTGATGTTGTCATAGGCCGCGAAGCCTACGGTGGACATCAGGTTGCTTTCGGTGGTGGTTGTAGCATCGGGATAAATCAGGCCCTCCTGTTTCCACTGGTACATGCGCTCGCAGAACTCGCGATAGGCGTCGGTCTCATAGAAGTTCACAACGGTTGTGCTGTCTTCAAAGCAGTTCTCCAGCACCCCCTGGCCACCGCCCAAGTTGTCATAAGGGATAACATCCTGCATACCGCCGCTGGCCCAGGTGGGCACCAGGGGATACATATCGGGCTTGACCTCTTTAACCTTTACGAATACGTCGTGTACGTCGTCCCAGGTTTTGATGGTGCTGGCATCAATATGCAGTTCGTCCAATATGTCCTGGCGCATAGCAAAGCCAGTGGCTCGGGCGGTATCCTTCAGGCTGGGGATCATGTACAGCTGGCCGTCGATGGTACCGCACCTCAGGTAGTCCTCGGGTACCACGGTCATAATATCCTGACCATACTGGACCAGCAGGTCGTCCATGGGGGTGCAGTAGCCAGTGCTGACCATACTTGGCAGTCCGCCAGAGAAGGTGTGCATGTTTACTAGATCCAGTTGCTCACCTGAGGTCAAAGCCAGGTTTAGTTTCTCGCCGTCGTTAGAGCGGATCATTTCAATCTCCACACCGATCTTATCGCGAGTGAGCTGGCTGATGGCCTCAGCCACCTCGTCAATGTCGGGGTTGGTGGCCGAGTTAGTCATACCCCAGATGCGCAGCTTAACGATCTCGCCGTTGATGCCAGTGTTGGTTTCACTGGACTCGGAGACCGATGTGCCGCCGTTTGCACCATCATTGGCGGACTCATCGGTAAAACTGGTGTCGCCGCCGCCGCAGGCAGCAAACAGGCTGACGCACAATGATAAAGCCAGAATCAGGCCCAGAATTTGTCTTGTTTTCATGTTTTTCCTCCCAAAAAATGTATAGATCTCAATGAACTCTTTTATCAAAAAATGTGGTTCCTTATGTCCGTTACATTTCATAGCTTAACATCGGGAACGGATGTGTATTTTCGCACACTCAAACAGGTGATGTCAGAAATCGTAACGGAAGGTGCCCCACACAGTCTCCTGCACGCGGATGGCCGTGGATTTGGACAGTTCCGCAATCTCGTCAGCCTTGATTTCTCTACCCAGTTCGCTGGACAGGAAGATCCCCTCACTGACCAACATAGTCTGCAGCGCCAGCCATGCCGTGTCGTACCGCTCCTCCAGTTCACCGGAGAGATAGGCGATCCAACAGGCCTGGTCGTTGGCCAGGAACCGGGATTTCGGATCGATGAAGCCCTCCATCATAGCGTTGGAGCCAGTTTTTAAGTCGATGTCCATATCCGCAAAGCCACTGGCAGTCAGGAACTTGAGATTGGGTTCATCGCGTCCAAACACGGTTTCCTGGGTCAGCTTGAGGCCACCTTTGCTGCCCACTAAAAATGCTGGGCCAAACTCGTCCATATGGATGGCCCAGGATTCGATCACGTCCAGGGTCAGGCCATTCTCATAAGTAGCGAACCCCACGCCCAGCTCCTCTACCTCCATGCCCGCATCCGAGGCAGGTCCATCAATATAAGCGACCTCCTGATAGGTGTGGCCAGTGACACGTTCCAGCTTGGGTGTACCCAAAATGTATAACAGCTGAGAGATGTGGTACACGCCCATATCATACAGTGCACCGTGGCCTGCCCACTTTTTGGTGATAAAATCCCGAGAGAACATAGGGGGCGGCACGTCCAGGCCGGGGCGCATCCGGCGGCGCAGTCCCACAGAACGGGCGTGGTACACATGGCCCAGATCCCCGTTTTCCACCATCCGCCGTGCCACACGGCTCTGGGGAAGGAACATCATATCCAAGTGAATGGACAGTTCTTTGCCCGATTTTTTCGCGAGAGTATACAGTAGCTTTGCGTCTGCGTATGAAGCGGCCATTGGCTTTTCACAGTAGCAGTGTTTCCCAGACTTCAATACCTCCAGCGCCATAGGCATATGTAGGTTATTGTGCAAGCACACATCTACTGCATCAATATCATCCCGTTTGAGCATCTCTCGGAAGTCGGTGTATAGGTCCTTAATCTGGTATTTTCCGCCCCAGGCTTCCAGCTTTTTCTTGTCGATATCGCAGGCGGCAACCACCTTTGCGTTGGGGATGTCAGCATAGCGTTGCATATGCTGATGGGAAATGACACCGGTCCCAATCAATGCGACTCTGACTTCTTTCATAACACATACCTCTTTCAGTTTTATTG
>JBMNVU010000004.1:0-141900 GCA_050946975.1 Acutalibacter sp. | reverse complement strand
CAACTCTCCAGTCTATGTCTTAGCAGACTGGCTCAACTATTCGTGAGCGTTCTGGCTCACTTTTTCGTGGTCGTTTGTGGCTCACTTTTTCATGAGCGCCTGGTTCACTTTTTCATTGACATTTACATCGCTGATTCACCCTGCCCCTCTCCGGAAGGAGAGGGGTATTTTTTGACCACTTTTTTCTCAACCAAATTCTTTATGTAGGTTGGTACAAGAACACTGTCGATTATAAAGAAGAAACGGCCCTCTCAACTTTGAAAAAGCCGTTTCTTTTTAGTTAAATTCTGATAATAAAAACCAGGTTATTCTGGCAGGGACCTGCACCGGCCAAATTGAAATTCATGCCACGTAAAGCACCTTCTCCCCTATTTCATCAGTCCCAAGCAGAACCCCATGAAAATGGTTGCAGCCTGGGCTCTGGTGGCGTTTCCACCGGGGTCCAAAGTTCCGTTATCATGGCCGTTGATCAGTCTGTTCCCATTGGCCCATTTCATGGCAATTGCCGCCCAGGGCTGCACTTTTCCACCATCCGGGAACCGAGAGAGATCGCCCTCGGCAGCCAGGTCATAGCCCTTGATTGTAGCGTAATTATACAACATTTGCGCCAGCTCTTCTCGGGAGACGCTGCGTTCCGGCTGGAACGTATCATTCCCATAACCAGAAACTACGCCTGCCTGTTCCGCCCAGGTAATAGCATCCACAGCCCAATGGCCGCTGACATCCGTAAAGCTGCTACTTGCCGTTACAACGGGCTGTTTCTCCAGGTTGTACAAGATCTGCGCCACCATCGCCCTGCTTAGAGAAGCATTGGGTTGGAAAGTGGTGCCGCTTGTGCCTGCCATAATTTCTTCATCCAGGCAGTAATGTACTCCATCGTGATACCAGTCGGCAGGTCTCATATCGACGAAATCTGCCATAGGACAGCTTTCGTCCTGGGGACATTTTTCGGCATTCGCCAGTTTCCGGAAAGTGACTGTGATGGTCACTTGTCCACTTGGTTGCACAAAAGTATATGTCCCATCGTTGTTGGAAGTCACCTCTACCCCCTGGCCGGCGACGTCTGTGACCGTAACTGTCCCCACGGTATAGCCTTCCTCCGGTGTAGCTGTAATGGTCACTTGATCGCCCTCCTCAGGGCTGGCAGGGCTGACGGACACCGTGCCATGCTCTGTCTGCGTCACATTGGGATGATAAGTTGGAGCGGAGACTCCTCCACCCCCGGTCGACTCTGTATAACCAACAGCATAGGTGGAAAAACACTTTACATAAAGAATCAATTTGGTCTTATCGCTGCTGACGGTAAAATACTCTCCCAACTGATTTTGATTGGTTTTCCCCTCTTTCAGCTGCTGCGCCTGCTTATCTGCTGCCTGGCCAGAGTCACTGTGCACCCGGTAGACGGTATAGCTGGTCTTTCCCTGCAATTCCGTGGGCAGCGGCAGCAGAACTTCCAGCGGCACATTGGATTGGGGAATCAGCTTGCGCTCCGCTGTGGGTTGCCCCATCGTGGTGACCTCTTTCTTCAGGGTGTAGTCCATCACCAGACCCAGAGTAACGGAGTTATTCTTGAGTTGCGCAATTTTTTCCATATCCTCGGCAATGGCACCATCTTCCTGCTGCTTTTCTTCCGCGGTAAAAGTGATCTCCACCTTGCCGCCAGCCTCTACGTTTGTTTTATCCGTTTCGGTGTAAACGGTATCGTCGGTTTTCTCAAACACCTTGTCCAGGTTTCCCACCACAATGTTCGGGCTGCCGAGCGCTACATCCACAATTGAATTGGTGGCGCCTTTTGGCAGGGTTGCGTCGCTGATTTTGTTTTCCGTGGTAATCTCCACCTTACTGGTGACGGTACGCACATCCTTGGTGACTACCAGATTGTAGATACCGGGGATCAGTTCATGAAACACGTATTTCCCATCCGAGCCGGTAGTGATTTCCTGGATCTTATGGGCTCCCAGCCAAAGGCTGACCACTGCGTTGGAAACTGTTGCCACGTCAGCACCGTCTGTTTTCTCCGAGACGGTACCTGTCACTTCAAACTCCTGCTGCCACTGAGCTACAAAGGTCACGTCTCTGGCAGGCATGATAAAGCTGTCCCCAGGCTGATAGGTTTTCCCACCGTACATCCAGCCAGTAAACCGGTATTCCTCCTTTTCCAAATCGCAGTCGGGCAGCGTTAAAACACTGCCGCCCACGGTTTCCAGCGGGTCCATTGCGTCTTCGGCCCCATTCCCTCCTGCAAAGGTCACGGTGTACAGGCAGGGCAGGATGTCCGCAATGAGAAAAGTACCCACCTGTGCTTCACTGCCGCCATGGGAATGGCAATAATTGCTGTCATCGGGGAACTTCACCCAGACTTCGTAACTTCCCACCTCAGTGGGATTTGTCACCTCCATCCCGTCCTCGTTCTTGTAAATGATTTCGTACTCATCTTCTTCCAAACCGGGAACGTTGACCATTGGCAGAGTGATTTTATCCACTGTGGTGGCATTGTTGGTCACTGTGATGACCACTGGCTTTCGCTGAATGGTCAGGGTAGCTTTGTCATTTTTCAGGAGGTAATTGGCCGCGTGGGCACCGTCAAGGGCAGCGGTCAAATCAAAACTGCCTGCTGTTTGCCCGGCCCCTGCCACATCAACTGCAACATCATCGCCGCTCACTACGCCGGAAAGCGTCACCTGGATCTTTTTTGTATCTCCGTACACTTGTGTCAGCTCCGACCAGGTGGCGGTGATGGTCTTGGGGGCAATGGAAAACTCGGCTGCAGCGGAGACTTCCGTATGATTGGTGGTAGCCTCAAAGGTAGCAGTGACCGTATACTTACCTGCATCGGTGGGAACATCGCCGCTGTCATATGCGGCGTTTCCACTGGTGGTACCGGTGTAGTGATAGGTCACATGGTCGGTACCGTTGGTATCGGAAACCGGGACAGGCACCTTGGGTGCTTCGCCATAGGTCCAATTCGCCATGGTGACAGAGGCCAACCCTTGAACCTGACGAATTTGCCACTCCTGTGTGGTATTTGTGCCACCATCTAAGGTGTAGTTGGGATTGCTCAGAGCGGTAACCTTGGCGGTATAATTCCCGGCGTCGGTCTTTTGGCAATTCTCATAGGTCAATTCGCAGGAATCGCCGCTCACCAGATTGGTGATAATGGCGGCAACAACGTGTTCGCTTCCGTCATAAGAAGTCTCCGTTTCACCGCTCCAAGTCAGTTCCACTGGGCGGGGCGCGATGGTAAAGCCATCTGTAATGGTGACTTCCTCATAATTTGCCGTGGATCCAAAAGTGGCGGTGACAGTGTAAGTTCCCGCATCGGTGGGAATTTCAGTGCTATTATACATGGCGCCGCTGGTGGTGATGCCGGTGTAGTAGTAGGTCACATTTTCAGTGCCGTGGGTGGCCGATTCAGGAATCGGCTCATTTTGGGCGGTGCCATCGTAGGTCCAATCCGCCAGGGTGACGAAGGCATTCCCGGAGGCCTTTATGATCTGCCAAACCAGCGTGGTGTTTTCCACGCCGTCCAATGTGTAGTTGGGGTTATCCAGGCCGGTGACCGTTACCTCATAGCTGTCTACATTCACAGCCTCCCTAGTGCCCTCATACGTCAGACCGCAGGAATCACCCTCCACCAGATTGTCGACGATGGCAGTGACGGTGTGGCTTTTGGCATCATAGGGGATGGGACCTGTGTAATCCCACCGCAGCGTCACCAGCAGGGGCACGATAGTGACTTCCACGCTACTGCTGGTACTGGTTTGGGTCTGGCCGTCTCCACTAGCGGTAACCACCACATAATAGCTGCCGCTGTCGGCCACATCAGAGAGGGTGAGGGTCTTTTCAACTTTCCCGCTCAGCAGGTTTCCGTCCTTGTACCACGCATAAGTGAGGGGCACACCAGCTCCCCCACTGTGGTTGGCATCGGCAGTAAGGGTGATTTTCTCCCCGTAAGTGACCTCTGTCTTGTCAGCCGTCAATGTAACGTCAGGGACCTCCAGCGTCCATTGGGCGGCAAGGGTGAGATCGGTGGTCACTAAATCTGCAAAGTTCCATTCCTTCTGACCGCTGTACCACCCGCCGAAAGCGTACCCCGTTTTTTGGGGGCCATCCGGCTCTGTGGCCCTACCACCGCTGACCACCAACTGCCGGGCAACACCGCTGTCAAAGGTGATGCTGTGAACCTGCACTTCTTCTGTGGTGGTCAGTCCGGCATTGGAGGTGGCGGTGAAAGTGTATATCCCCGCTTCCGTCACAGTATACGAACCGTTAACGGGCAGGGCTTGGCCGCCGTCCTTGGCCACTGTGACGCTCTCACTCCCATGGGATGTGACTGTCAGATGGAGGCTGCTGGCGCCGGTTTTGCCTCCGGAAATCTCCAAAGTTGGCTTACTGGTGTTGATCCGGACAGGGCCCACAAACCCGCTGGTGGTGTTGGCGGCACGAAATGTGCCATCGCCGTATTTGCCTGCGGTGTTGTCGGTGACCTCATAGTAGATGTACCATTCGCCGTCTTGGCTCACGGTCACACTGCCGCCGGTGTTCGCTGGAAAAGCGGTCAGGTCTGAGGGAGTTTCTGTATGGTTTCCTACAACCTTATATTGGGCAGTACCCAGACCGCTGCCGCCCTGGTCTGCAAAGGTGAAATCAATGGTCACCGCAGCCTGCTGCCACCCTGTGGGCACCTGTGTATGGGTGACAGTGGGGGCGGTGGTGTCGATTTTTTCAATGGTGCAGCTGGCCGAATTGCTGCCACCGTAGGTATTGTCCACCACGGAAACCGTATAGGTGCCGTTCTGGGATACCAGAATGGTGCCGGTATCGTCAGCAGTGGTTCTGCCATCGGGAAGGGTGACCACATAATTCTGATCTTTTACCCCGCTCAACTTCCACTCCAACGTCTGAGTCTCGTTGGTCCAACTATCACCATCCCAAGGTGTGAAGCCTGTGACACCTTCGGTGGGCAAACCAATGGTGACAGTGGGAGCATAGGCTTCGGCACCCGCCTTTGAAATCACCGTATAGGCTTCGGAGCCAATGGTGACGGTATTCCCCACCTGGTCGGTCACCCGGAGATAAAGATAGATTGGCATTTCGTTGGTTTCATCGGCATTGTAGGTCAGTTGAGTTTCATCGGTCTTGACCGATGACCAACCGTCTTCGGGGACAGTTGGCAAATTGCTCCACACATATTCCACCGTCTTGATGCCGGACTGAGTGTCCCTGTACGCAATGGGCAGGGTGACGCTGTGGTAGACACCGCTCTTTTGAGTAGGCGTGTTGGCCACCATAGCTCCGATTGTGGCCATGGGAGAAACAGAGTCTATCTTTTCCACTGTGACCGAAGTAGTGGCCGCCTCACCGTTAGCTACACAGCGAAACGTGTAAGTGCCGTTTTTATCCACAGTGACGCTGCCGCCGGAAACCGACTTCCAGCCATCCTCACCATAACGGTACTCCACGGCGCCACTTGCGGCGGTCACCGTAAGGGTGCGGTTCTTTGCCCAATTGGTGTTATCAACAGAGACGCTGATAGTGGGCGGCTGGACAGGATTGGAATCGCCGGGAATCGTGCCGCCCGTACCGAAATCCACACTGGTTTTCTTGTAGCTCAATGCGCCGTTTGTGTCGCAAACACCCAGCACATGGAGATACCATATGCCGCTTCCCGCTTCCTGACGGGTCATTGCCTGAAAGCCGCCGGAAGTTTTGGCCGCTGACAACTCTGTGCTGGTCAGGGGAATCCAGCCAGTGGCGGGCATGGACTGGCTCTTGGACCAGACGTACCGCAGAGAAGTGGTATGTTCGTTTGCGCTGGAGATGGTTGCACGGCCCACACCGCCGGAGATAGAACCTGCAGACAGGGTAAAGGACGGCGTATTCGTATTCACACTGGCTGTAACACTGCCGCTGACAGATTTGGCGGCATTGCCCGCCATATCTTTGATTTCCCCGGCAGAGCTGATGCCGGTAACGGAGAGGGGACTGGAAGCATCTGCGGACACTGTTCCGGTGAAGTAGAGCACGTTGGTATTGGCGCCGCCGGAGTAGGTGGCAGTACCCCAGCTGGTGCTGATAGTCGTGCTGCTTAGGTTGTTGCTGTTCTGACTGTCCACGATCTCATTGAAAATCAGGGACACCGTGAAGCTGTCCCCCACCCGGTAAGTGCTGTCTCCCATACTGCCGACAGCCAGCAGCGTGGGTTCCTTTGTGTCAACAAACCGATAGTGGTAGACAACATTTTTCGTGTACCAGGTATCGCTGCCTTCGCCGCTGGCACCATAGGAGGTGGTGACTTGCTGGGTATCTACAGGAAAGGCAATATACCCTTCGTATTGAGGTCCTTGCCAACACGATATTGTCACAGACCCGCTGGTTGGCGGAAATCGATAGGAAGACCAGTTGGTGTTCTTGTCAGCCCCTCCGTGTTCAAAAACTACCGTATATCCCACAGATGAGGAATATGCACCTTTCAGATCGCCTTTGTAGGGATAAATCGAGGTATCGGTGGTACTCCCAGGCACAATCTGAACAGTCTGATAGCCGCTTTCCCCTTCTCTGGCTTCAAAGGTCACGTAATACTGAATCTCCTGGGACACTGCCTGTACATAGGGACGTATGGCTTCGGCGGGCTGAACGGAGATGGTATCCCTCTGATCTTCAGCTCCAAGCTCACCATTTGTCCACCCTTTCTTCCCATCGTCCTCATAATCGCCCCGCTCTTTTTCGACGGTATCTCCGTTTACCTTCTTTTCGTCAAATTCACTTCTGTCAACGCTTTTATTCCCCGTCATGGTCCGAGTGGCTGCGTCCCGGTTATCCTCAATCACCGCGCCGCCATCCACTCGGTAGATCTCCACCGAATAGGTGCGGACATCGTTGGCATAGCCGGTGGCGGCATTGCCGTTATAGGGGACGTTGACGCCTTGTTCCGCAATGGTGATGGTTTTGGAAGTTTCCCCAGGGGCAAAGTTCAAGGTGCCGCTTTGATGGGTAAAGTGGATGCCACCCACGGCGGAGCCGTTGACGGTACGGTAATAGACGGTCTGTGCCCCATCGTCGCCATTGGCGCGGCTGACGGTAAACGTGCTGCTGCCGCTATTGGTAATCGTAAAAACGCCGTATGCCGGAACATCCTCTCCGATGGTTGCCTGGGAGCCGTAGTAAGTGATACCGCCCACCTTGGCGTAAGCACGGGCGTAGTAAGTCACACCCTTTGCCAGCTCCACCTGGGTGCTGAGAGAAGTGTCCGGCGCCATCACCGGTTTGTCCGTTGTAAATATTCCATTGTTAACCGTCGTGGTGGGATTATTCACCACGCTCCAGACAATACCGGTCTCTGTAAGGGTATCCGGCCCTGGCTCCCGCAAAGTAGCCGAGAGGGTTTTGCTGTCGCTGTTATAGGCGGGTTCTGTAAAGGACAGTGGGCCGGGAAGCACCTTTAAAGTCACATTTTTCGTGGTGGTGTTTTTGGCTTTGTCGGTGACGGTAACAGAAATCTCCTTTTCACCCCGAATTTGGGCGGTGGTATCGTCCGCGTCCACTGTAATGGTGCACTCCGACACCGGCTCGTTATCGGTGATTTTCAGCATTGCCTTGATGGAGTTTTGCACCACTTCCCCGGAAGTGCCGGTGATCACTTCAACGGTGCTCCATTCAAATTGTGGTGCTTGGATGTCTTTCCACACGGCGGTTAGGGTGTAGTTATTCTCTGCCTTATAGGAGATCACACTGCCAGCGGTAAAGGTCTGCGTACCGTCTGTCCAGTTCTGAAAGGCGTAGCCCTCACGGGCGGGGCCTTGGGCAACGGTCACCGAGCCGCCGCTGAGCATGCCCTGGTTGGAGGGCATACCAGTGACGTTCAGCCCGCCAGGCTGGTACATCACCCCGCAGGGCAGGGTGACATTGCCTCGTATGGTGTTCCCCGCGTTGTCGGTTATTGCGACAGTGGCGGTCCTACCGCTGCACTGCACCGTGTAACTCCGTGGGTCCAGGGTGACAACCTTGTCCCCATCATAGCGCAGCTCCACTGTGTAATCGGCGCTGTCATTGGACTGGGTATTGCCGGGGTCCTTGAGAGAAACGGTCACGTTTTCCCATGTGATTTCCGCGGTATCATAGGTGTAGGCATACAGAGGGCCGCAGTCCTGGGCGCCGCCCGCCCAGCAGAAATACCGGTACTCGATGGGGTTTGATGTGTCGGGCATTTGATAGAGCCCACCAAAAGCGCAGTGGTCAAACCCTTTACCCGGCGTCTCCACTTTCACATAGGCTGCCACCTTGGTGGAATGATAAACCCGATTTATGTATTTTGTGGAGTTATTTGCTTGGCTTGTGGCCTGGAGCACTGCCCCGGAACCCAGCTGGGCCACAGCATCCTGCTGACTGTACACCCCATCCAAAAAAGCGTACGTGGTGCCCGAGGCAAATTCAGTGGTCTCCTTAAAATTGTAGTAGATAAACCCTTTGCCGGAGCCTTCCCCTTTGGGCAATGTTAGCCCCCCGCCTTCGGCTGCAGCGGCGGGGATCCTTATAGCGGGCACCATGCCCAAAATCAGGCACAGCACAAGAACGACACTTAAAATCCGTTTTTGCATCTTTCTGCCTCCTTAGATCGGCTGCTCTTCCTCATGTTCCAGCCGTTGAACATAGCACCGGCCCTTACCGGTCTTTTTGGTTTGATAGTACCTCTGAACAGGTAATCGTGTACCGCTGCTGGGAAGTACAGGACAAAAATACGGCTCATTGATGCTTCCCCTTTTTACACAGTCATTCCCTAGATACAAAAAAGCGCCGCTAGTTTGGCGGATTCCACCCCCCACCAACTGTGCACTCCCGCCGGTTGCAGATTGCTTTGCAGCGCGTTTCCATACTCACACTTTCATTCCAATATTTCTCTTGACGCAGTTTCACTTCCATGTTATTTATTATAGTAGCCACTCTAACGTTGAAAAGAGCCAGTTCAAATATTGCTGTTCTCTGCATGAAATTTGCATTTCCCCGTGGAAGAGAGAGTTACTATGCTGCTGACCGCAAACAATGAGCTCCATCAGACAGCAAAGACGCTGAACACCTATCTTCCATCCCATCCCCGTCTTGATGAAAAAGCGGAAACATTCCAGAGTGGCCATGCACTGCTGAGCCGTATAGAGATGGCAACGGAATTCAAGTAAACCTCAGGGAACGGCTGGCTGGAAAAAACCAATGAACAGTGACAACCCATGACGAAATGAGGAATGATGGTGCAACTGGATTTTTATCACACTCTATATATTGGGATCTCACAGGCTTTTTTGGGCAGCTTTGTGTTTCTTTTGATCGATTTCCGCAAACCGGTCACCAAGTGGCGGACCCGCTGGATTGTGGCAGCGGTGCTGATTGTGGGCACCAATCTGATTGCTCTGCTTTTCCTGAATTATTGGGAGATTTATTATCGCTTGGGTCTTTTTACCGTGACGCTTCCCTACATTTTGGTCACACTTTGGTGCTCCCAGTATCGAGACTTTCGCGCCGCATTCAGTATTATTACCGGCCTGTTCGTTGGCTGCATTGGAACAGCCAACGAAATGCTGACCACACTGCTTCTCCAGCACAGCAAATACTGCGAATACTATTCCTTTGCCGTACGAGCCCTTTCCTTCTTTCTTATGTTTTTTATCCTGCGGCGGTTCAGCATGACATACCGGCAAATGCTTCACCAGCTCAACCGCAGCTGGGGAATTCTCTGCATCATTCCGTTTGCAGCTTTTATCACCATGCTGTACGTCGTCAACAATTTCACCACTTCAGCTTCCATTCTGGTGTTGGTCTATGGCCTGCTGGTGGTGAGCAGCGGCGCCTACTACCTGATGTATCTCTTTTTTGACCGGGTACAGAAAGAAAACAGCGCCCGTTATGAGGCTCAGCTGTCCACCCTGCAGGTGTCCGCCCTGCGGAGCCGTATGGAGGCGGTGCGAGCTGCGGAGAATCGGATCCGCACCGAGCGCCATGACCTGCGTCACCGGCTCCAGACCCTTATGGAACTGGTAGCCCGTGGGGAGCGAGAGACTGCACTGGACTTTTTGGACGCCGCTCAAAAGCGTCTGGATAAGCCAAAGGAAATCCGGTGGTGCCGCCCTCCGGTGCTGGACGCTGTATTTTCCTCCTACTTTGAGCAAGCCAAAAATCAGGACATTTCTGTGGAGGCAAAAATCTCTCTGCCTGATAATCTGCCAGCAGACGAAGGAGAACTTGCCATTGTTCTGGCCAATGCCCTGGAAAACGCCATCCACGCCAATCTGGAGCTGTCTCCGGAGCAGCGGGAAATCCGCTGCAAAATGGTGGGAACTCCCGGCATCATGCTGGAAATTTTCAATCCATGCACCGGGGATATACTTTTCGACAGCCACGGGCTTCCGGTGTCTCAAAAAGCGGGGCATGGCCTGGGGATACAGTCCATCTGGGCCTTTTGTCGGAAGAACCAGGCTGTTTGCCAGTTTGACTTGGTAGACGGCTGGTTCCGATTTCGATTAGTGCTGTAAACCTATTTCCCTTTGCAAAAGGCCGAGGGATAACGGGCCTGTCTATTTGAAACCGTGGCTGCCACCAAACCATTCATTTCTGCAGGCACTGAATTCCTTTCAGTTGCGCGATCGCATCCTCCACACCCATTCCCACCAGAGGCGGCTGAGCGCCTGGATAAAGCCGGGACAGCCCAACACAAATTCCACCAACCGGATCACTCCACGGTCTACTTCCAAATTGAATTTCTTTGGCACAGGTGCCTTTGGTCTCATAAATCATACGGTTCTCTCCTGTCTCTGGCGATCCTTAAGGATTTGCTGTATAATAGCAGAATAGACCTTCCCATAACAGGAAAGTAAAGGTGCAATCAAGGAGGAACCGCAAATGCAAGGCTATCTTTCCATCAGTGACTTTGCCAAGCTGCGCAATGTACATCCCAAATCGCTGCGGTACTACGAGCGGATCGGCGCACTGATTCCCGCCTATACCGACCCAGAAACAGGCTATCGGTATTATGCTTTGGAGCAACTGGTGGAGATGGACATGATTCTCATGTGCCTGGAACTGAACATCCCCCTGCGGGACGCGGAACAATACCGACAGCCCAACCAGACATTGGACATTCGGCATCTGCTTCAGGATGGACAGCAAAAGGCCCAGGAAAAACTTGCACACCTCCGCAATACCATGCAGCAGATGGAGGAAGCACTCCGCCGGATCGAGGAAAACCAACGCTATCAGGAACAGGCGGGGGTCTATCGACGGCATCTGCGTCAGCGGCTTATTTTGCAGGAGCCCTTCATCCCCTCTGGAGGAGAGTTGGCGTTCAAGCAGAGCTCTGCAAAGATTTTCCTTCGGGGACAATCTTTGGGATTGCTGCCCGCTTTTACCTTTCCCATTGGTCTGATCGCCCGGCGGCAGGGAGACCGCACGGATACTTACATCTTTCTGGAGGTGCTCCAGCAGGAGGATGGGATTTCCAACCTGGAAGTACTGCCTGAGGGAGACTATCTCTGTCAGCAAAAACCCGCACAGGCGCTGGGGCATATGGATACACTGATTTCGGAGTACTTTGTCCAGCATCCCAAAGCAAAGCAGGTCGTGATCACCAATCTGACATCCGCTTACTTCGATCTGAAGGGACCATCGCTGGAGCTACAGGAACAAATTTGACGAAAGAGGGCATTGGGAGTTTTCCCAGTGCCCTCTTTCTTTTAAAAAAACTGTTCTTCCCTCCAATATTTCGCTTGACCTTCCTATTATGGGAAAGTTTATAATTGCGAATTGCGGGAATGTTTCCCGCCAAATCAAACGTAAAACGGAGGAAGAAAAACCATGCAGTCGGAAACAAATCCCCTGGGGTATGAGCCGATTGGAAAATTGCTTGGCAAGTTTGCCGTGCCCAGCATCATTTCCATGGTGGTCAGCACCTTGTATAATATTGTAGATCAGATTTTTATTGGCCGTGGCGTAGGCTATTTGGGTAACGGCGCAACCAATGTGATCCTGCCACTGACTGTGATTGCCCTGGCCCTTGGCTTGATGATCGGAGACGGCACCACCGCCTACTTCAGTCTGTGCCTGGGGCAGGAAAACCGTCAAAGGGCCGCACAGGGCGTGGGCAATGCCATCACCCTGACGGTGGCAGTCAGCATTTTGCTGACCGTCCTATCTCTGGCGTTTCTGAAACCCCTCTGCATCCTGTTCGGCGCCACAGACGCCACCATGCCCTATGCGCTGGAGTATGGATTCATCATTGTAGTAGGCTTTCCCTTTTATATGTTCAGCATGGGGTTTAACTCCATTGTCCGCGCCGACGGAAGTCCGGTCTACGCCATGCTGTCCACATTGAGCGGGGCAATTTTGAATACGATTCTGGACCCGCTGTTTATTTTTGTCTTTCACATGGGGGTCACAGGAGCTGCCATCGCAACGGTTCTGGGGCAGATTGTCTCCTGCATCATGACCTTACTTTACCTGGGAAGGTTCCGGTGCATCACCCTGACCCCGGACTGCCTGATCCCCCGGTGGAAACTGTGCGGGAGAGTCTGCAGCCTTGGAATTTCCAGTTTCTTTCTTCAGCTGGCGGCCACCATCGTCATTACCGTGATGAACAATGTGCTGGTCCTATACGGCGCAGCCTCCAAGTATGGAGCGGAAATTCCCATGACCACCCTGGGCATTACCATGAAGGTCAATCAGATCATCACCGGTATTGTCATCGGCATCTCCGTGGGCTCCCAGCCCATCATCGGATACAATTATGGCGCTGGAAAGACAGAACGAGCCCAGAAGACCTATCTCTTGGCGATTATCTGTTCCACACTGGTCATGGGCGTAGGGACACTGGTGTTTCAGCTCTTCCCTGACCGCATCGTCAGTATTTTTGGTTCGGAGTCCCAGCTCTATCAGGAATTTGCAGTTAAGAGCCTGCGGATTTTCCTGCTGTTGATCCTTCTGAACGGGTTCCAGCTGTGCACAGGCACCTTTTTCCAGGCAGTGGGAAAGCCGGTACAGGCCACGCTGATTTCCCTGTCCCGGCAAGTACTTTTCCTGTTGCCTGCCCTGCTGATTTTGCCCCACTTTTTGGGGGTGGAAGGCGCACTGTGGGCCGGACCGGTAGGCGACGCCTGCGCCTTTGTGCTGGCACTGGCCTTTGGCCTAGCGGAATGGAGAAAAACCGCTCCATCATCCAAACAACACCATCATTTTTCTAGGGAGGATTCTTCTTATGACACACCTATCTGATCCCATTACCATCCGGAATCTGACCCTGCCGAACCGTCTGGTGATGCCCCCTATGGCCACTGCAAAATCGGACGAGAACGGCTATGTGACCGATGCTGTATGCGAATACTACCGGGAACGGGCCAAGTACAGCAAAGTTGGCCTGATCATCACAGAACACAGCTATATTCACCTACAGGGCAAGGCACATCCCGGTCAGACCTCCATCGCCTCCGACGATGTGATTCCTTCCCTTCGGCGTCTCACCGACTGTATCCACCAGGAGGGAGTTAAAGTCTTTGCCCAGCTGAGCCATGCGGGATCGGCGGCGCTGTCCAAGGTCACCGGGCAGCCCCCCGTTGGCCCCAGCCCAATCTATCACCCCAAGCAGCGGGAAGAACTGCCAGTGGAGATGACGGTCCAACAGATTCAGCAAGTGACAGAATGGTTTGCCCAGGCGGCCCTCCGGGCCAAGCAGGCCGGATTTGACGGAGTAGAGATCCACTCCGCCCACGGATATCTCCTCAATCAGTTTTTCTCCCCGCTGGCCAACCAGCGAACCGATAAATATGGCCCTCATTCGGTGGTAAACCGCATCCGCTTCCACTGGGAGGTTATCCATGCAGTACGGCAGACTGTGGGCGAGGACTTTCCCATTGCTCTGCGGTTAGGTGGCTGCGACTATGAAGCCGGAGGGAGCACCGTGGAGGACTGTGTGGAGGCCTGTCGGCTGCTGGAGCACAGCGGTATGGATCTGCTCCATCTCACCGGCGGCATGAACGGCTTCCTTCGCCCTGGTCACGGGGAACCTGGGTATTTCCGGGATCTGTCTGTTCCTGTAAAGCAGGCGGTCTCCCTCCCCGTTCTTCTGACGGGAGGGGTTACCAACCCAGCTCAGGCTGAGGCCCTTCTAGAGGAGGGCTGCGCCGACCTCATCGGCGTAGGCCGGGCAATCTTCAAAAATCCCCACTGGGCAGGCTGAGGATTTTGAGCCTTCCCCCTCGGAGCCCACTCAGAATGTCTTCCTTCCTCAAGGGCTTTCTTTAAAAAACCAGCCTTGTTGCGCCGTTTTGACCTATCCCCACAAGGTTTCTGCGTGTGCCTGGCAACAAAAAATCCGAACCGGACACCAAAAGGTGTGGGTTCGGATTTTTTGCGGAAAGAAGCGCTCACGAGGACAATCGATTCCCTTGACGGCGGTGCAGGTAGATGTAGAATCCCACGTTTAACAGGATCCCCACCACGGTGGAAGCCGGAGCGGCCAGGCCGATCATGGTCAGGCTGGCGTTTGGCTGAATGCTCATGATGTACGCCACGGGCAAACGGACAAGAAGAGTTTGAACCAGACCCTGGATCATGACCCACAGGGTCTTTTGATTGCCGTTAAAGTAGCCGATCATGCTGAAGAGAACTGCCGTCACAATGGTTTCCGGGGCAAACCCCTTCAGATAGTCAAACCCTTTTTGGATCACTCCTGCATCCGTGGAGAAGAATCCGGCCAGCACATCGCCCTTGAGCATCACCAGGGCAAAGACCACGCAGCCAAACCCCAGGCCCACGCCAATGCCGGTGAACATGGACTGCTTGGCCCGCTTGGGGTTGCCCGCCCCCACATTCTGGGACACAAAAGAGGCCATGGACTGCATCAGGGCGCTGGGGACCAGCATGGCGAAGTTGACGATCTTGCTGGCAACGCCATACCCGGAAGAGGCCTCCAGCCCCAGGCGGTTGACAAAGGCGCACAGGGCCAAAAAGGAGAGCTGGGTCAAGCACTCCTGCAGGGCCAGAGGCAGTCCGATTTGCAAAAATCTCCGGCACTGGGGGTTGAAGCGAAAGTCCTTTCTGGTGAGGGTAAAGGGAAGTTTCTTTTTGAAAAGCATCACAACCGCGCAGACCACGCTGACGGTTTGGGCAAAGACGGTGGCCAGAGCCGCCCCTGCGGCGTCCATGCGGAAGACAGCCACCAACAGAAGGTCTCCGAAGATGTTGACCACACAGGCCACCAGCACAAACAGCAGCGGGGATTTGCTGTCACCCAGCCCACGGAAGATGGCGGACAGCAGGTTATAGGCCACGATGAAGAAAATGCCGCCTCCGCAGATACGCACATAGCTCACGGTGAGATCCAGGGATTCCTCCGGGGACTGCATCAGCACGGAGATGGGTCTGGCGAAGCCCACCAGCACCACGCACAATCCCACCGAGATCAGCGCAAACACGATAGCTGCTCCCCCCAGGACGGGGGCGATTTTTTCCGGGCTTTTTTCGCCCAGATACCGGGCGATCAGCACGGTGATGCCCATGGCAAGCTGTGTCACCACAAAGGTGACCAGGTTCAGGACCTGGCTGCCTGTGGACACTGCCGAGAGTCCGGAGGTGGAGCCGAACCGTCCCACCACCAGCAGGTCAACGGCGCCGTAGGCCGCCTGCAAAATGAGTGCCCCCAAGATGGGGACCATGAACCACAACAGTTTCTTCAGGATACTGCCCTGCGTAAAATCTGCGTTATTCTTATTCAACCGTAATTCTCCTTTCCGCCATGACACGATAAAACTGCTCAATGGTCTCAATGGTGCAGTTGGCATCCTCTTCGGAGATCTCTTTCACAAAGGGGGCCAGCCGGTTGAAATACTGTTCATTGTATCTTTGGGACAGCTCTTTTCCGGCCGGGGTAATGGATATGTACGTGATGCGGCCATCCTTTTGGGAAGCGCGCTTGCACAGATACCCCTTTGCCTCCATGGCCTTCACCGTGCGGGTCACGCCCGGACGGGGAAGATTCAGCGCGTCACTGATATCCGACACCTTCACCTGGGTCCCCCGCTGCTCCAGGGACTCTATGGTATCCAGGTAGTGAATATAGGACGGTGTCACGCCCTTGGGCAGCGTTGGCAGCATGTCCCATATCCGTTTGGCCTGGTAGCAGGCATCAAACATGGCTTTGATCGTTTGAATGTCCATCCGCATCCCTCCAAATAGTTACCGTTGGTAATTATAAAAAGACTCCCGTTGTTTGTCAAGCTCTTTTCAAGCTCTTTTTCGGAAAAGGGAAAACTGGCGGTTTTTTTAGAGACAAGGGGATCCCAACAAGAGGCCTTTGCCCCTCCCCCGAAGGTTTCCCACTTCCAAAGGACGGAGCCGCCACCCGCCAAGATCCTCAGCCCAACAGAAACCCTTCCGGCGGGATTTTTCCAAAAGGCTGGCAGGGGTGGCCCAAGTTATCCCACCTCTCCCTGCAAAAAAGAGGGAACCCGCCATGGGTTCCCTCTTTTTCATTTTCCTTCGATGGACATGGTCTCCATCTCAGCTCTTGTAATGCCGTTCTTCTTGCCGTAATTCTCCCAGTAGGTGCTGGAGGCTTTGAGAAACATCCCCTTTGTCAGGGGCATGGTCACCTGCATGGTACAGCTCTGGCCCTGGGCAATGGCCTTGGCCAGCTTTTTCAGCTTTCTCCGGACCAAAAAGCGAAACGGAGTGGAGAGGATCGCTTCGCCGCTGCCGATCTTCAGCACCGAACCAAAGGGATATCCGGTCTCCTTGGCAAACAGCTGCACCATCTCCACCGCCATGTCATTCTGCTCCGGCTCCAGAAAACCGCAGTTGATCAGCACGGACAGGGTGGGTTTGTTCTGGGGAGGATGCTCCTCCAGGGTCTTGAGAAAATTTAAAAGCGTCACCGGGATCCCGTCGGCATACAGCGGGAAAACAAACAGCACATCCGTCACGCCGTCCAGCTTCCGGCACAACTCCAGATGGTTCTTTTTTGTGATCTCACAAGTTTCCGCTTCCATGGAACACCCCTGGAGAAACAGCCGGGCGTATTCCTTGGAATTGGACCGGGGCGCCCTGGGGCTGCCATTGAGGATCAGGATCTTTCCCATGCCAACAGCTCCTTTCTCACCGTTTCCTCCACGTCCTCTTGGGATGTGAACACCACGCGGTAACTTTCAAAATTCATATTGTGGGCGTTGCGGGCCACCACCTTTTGGAACAGCACCTGCTCCTCCTGGGAGAGAGCTCCGTACCCCACGATCACCGCCTGTTTGGGCACCACGTTCCGCTGGACATGGTGGGTCTCCCCATGGTGAAGCCGGATGAACGCCTGCTGCACCGGAATGGCCCGCTCCAGCATGGTTTTCATAGGGGTGTCGTAGCCGCCGTACCGCACCCGGCTGACATACATCAGCCTCTCGCTGGCTGCGATGCGGGGGTACACCTTCACCGCGTCATCCCGGATCACACATTTCCCCGGGGTTTTTGTCCAGCAGCCATAACAGCCTACACAGTTGGCAATCCGAAGTCGGGACAGATCAATCCACTCCAAATCCGCCCTTTCCGGCAGGGTCAAAGGCCGGTCGCTGACAATCAGTTTCATGGGGACCTCCTTGGTCTCTTCTTGTTAGTCATAACTTATTATAGCGCATTTCGGCCTTTCGCAACAGGGGTATTTTTTCCCAAGCCTTTGGAGTGCTGCCGGATTTTTTTCAACACTCCTCCCGTTTTCCTCCGGATTGCGGAAGAAACCAGGACCGATTCGACAGATTTCGCTCTGCCCGCTTTTTTTGTCTGTGGTATACTCTGGTTAAATCTGGAATTCTTTTCCAGAAATCTCTACTCCAGCGGATTGGGGGAATCCCTGTGACCCAAGCGCAGCTTTATGACCTCTACTCCCAATGGGCGGAACGCCCGGATCAGGCCTCCAGCCTGTTGAGCCACCCCATCGGAAATTTTGACATCTTTGAGGACGACCGCCGTCTGATCAACCGCCTTTACTTTGTGGTACCCAGCTTTACCAATCAGCACTTTACCTGCTTCATCTTCTTCCAGGAGAACACCTTTCGCAAGAACCGCCTGGGAGATCTGGCACTGATCCACACGGAATACCATGTGGAAAAGCCGGACCTCTCATACATTCAGCATCTGCTGGCCTGCCTGTCCCTGAGTCCCCTCCTTTAAGCAGACCTTTGTCCAAGAGCGCGGGGGCCACCTTCCAAAACAGGGCTCCCGGGAGAGACAGCGTTCCCAGCCTGGACAAAAAGCCAAAAGGTCAGCGAAGGTCCTCGTCCTTTAGGAGGGTGGCCGTATTCCAGCAGTACGCCTGGGGCCAAGCCACCAGCCAATCGTTGAGGTACCCGCCAGTGGGGACCTCCCCCCAGCGGCAGTGGCAATAGGCCTCATTCTGGGCTCCGGGATGGCGCCACAGGCCGTGGAACAGCTTTCCCTGCCAAGGAGCGATATTCTGGATGGCATTGGCCCAGATCAGCCGGGCCCGGCGCTGCCAATGCCAATCCCCAGTGAGGCGGTACAGCTGGGTCAGAGAGGGAACCATCAGTGCTCCCCAAGGGTCGATGTGATGGTGCTGGGCGGACACCGTGGTGCCTCCCAAGGTGTGATAGCCAGCCTTGGCAAAGTCCGTGTCCTCCCCGTACAATCCGTCGTAGTGCATCATCCAGGAGCAGAAATACCAGCCCGCCCGTTTGGCCCACTCCAGCCACTCCGAACGGGAGTCCGCCTCATACAGCCGCAGGGCTCCCACCAGCATGGGGCCGGAGGTCTCCTTGTCGATGCAATAGGTATCCAAGGCCCCGGCCGTGCACAGGAACCGGCTCAGGTCTCGATGGGTGTAGAAGCGATAGGCTGTTTTGGCCAGCTCCAGGTACCGGCTCTCCCCCGTCTCCCGGGACACATCCACCAGGCCGGGGATGAGGTACGCCCCAATGGTGCCGTTGGGATCCACCGGCTCCCCGGTGCGGGCGTCCCAGGATTTCCCAAAGCCGTCCCGGTCCGACCAATGGGCTGCGAAAAACTCCGCGATACCAATGGCCGTCTCCCGCCAGGCCTCCCGCTGAATCCCTCCGCTTTTGGCCAGGTGATAGGCTTTCAGCAGCTCTACCATGGCAAACCCCTGGTTGCAGGTGTCCACCACCGCCGGCTGGCCATCCCACACCCGCTGGTACTGGGTGATCACCAGCCCGCTGGGGGAGCGGCACTCCTGGGTCCAGGCGTCCAGGTTGCTCAGGGCGATCTCCAGCAGCTCCCGGTCCCCGGTCTCCAGGGCCTCCTGGAGAAAGAGCCGGGCATACATGCCGTTCTGCCCGCACCAGCCAAACTCCGAGCCCTCACGCTTGCGCTGGATCCCCTCCTCCGGCAGAAACCCGATGCAGAACATCTGCCGGCCGTGGTCCTCCCGGAGCAGGTGCAAGGCGTGGCTCTTGCACAACCCTTTGAGCTGGTCCATGGGGTAGGCTGCCGGGTACTCCTGTCCCAGCAGCTCCAGGGCCAAGTCCTCCACATCGGCGCAGCCGTACCGGGGCGCCCGGGGAACTCCGTAGGCGATATAGGCCTGAGCGGTGAAGGACTCCCCAGGGGCCAAAGTCAGGTAGCTCTCATACCCGGGGGAATACTGATCCCGGGCACAGTAGGTCAGGGGCCGCTCCATCACAGGATAGAGCAGCCGGTGGATCATCCGCCCATCCTCAGGGAGAATCATGGAGCAGGAACAGGTCAGGGAACTGGCGTCCTCATCCGAGGCAAACAGCGCCAGATAGTGCTCCCCGTCCTCGCTGAGGGTGCATCCGGGGATGGTGGTGCGGTGATAGTCGAACACCCAGGGGCTGCCCTCCCGCTCCAGGCCCTTGGGCTCCTGGCCGCCGCCCCAGCCGTTTCCGTTGTAGGACACCCCGGGGATCACGTAATGGGTGCAGGAGAACTCCCCCTGAATTCGCAGCTCCGGCTGGAAGCGCTCCGTTTTGGCCCCGGTGTTCACCCAGGTGTGGGTCACCTTCACGCACCCTTCCTTCACCGGCTCCTGACGCAGGGTCACCCGAAACCCACCGCCCTCATAGGCGTTGTCCCCCAATGGCCGCAAACAATACTCCTCCCCGTCCCTGTGGCAGCGGGGCGGCAACACGGTGTAGCTCATGACAAATTCCTCCCTGTTTCTGGGTTTGTATGCCTATCATATCCCACCGGCAGGATTTGTCAAGACCGTTCTTTTTCGCAAAAATCTCGACGGAATACCGGGTTTATGCTACAATATGCGGGAAAGGAGTGTATTGAAATGATTCGCTATACCAATCCCATTCTGCCCGGGTTTTATCCCGACCCCAGCGTCTGCCGCGTGGGGGAGGATTACTACCTGGTCAACAGCTCGTTCGAGTTCTTTCCAGGCGTCCCCCTGTGGCACAGCCGGGATCTGATCCACTGGGAACAGCTGGGCCACGTCCTCACCCGGGAAAGCCAAGTGCCTCTATCCGGCTGCCCTGCCAGCGGCGGCATCTACGCCCCCACCCTCCGCTATCACAACGGCCGGTTCTACATGGTCACCACCAACACCACCGGTGGCGGCAACTTTTATGTTTGGGCCGATGACATCCACGGCCCCTGGTCCGAGCCCATCTATGTAAAACAGGGCGGCATCGACCCCTCTCTGTTCTGGGACGACGACGGCACGGTGTACTTCCACAGCACCCACTTTGACGAATCCGGCCATCAGTGCATTGGCCAGTGCACCCTGGATCTGGAAACCGGTGAGATGCTCACCGAGACCCGGCCCATCTGGCGGGGCACCGGCGGCAAGTACCCGGAGGGCCCCCACATGTACAAGATCCACGGCAAGTACTACCTGATGATCGCCGAGGGCGGCACGGAGTACGGCCACATGGAGACCATCTCCCGGAGCGACTCCCCCTGGGGCCCCTTTGAGAGCTGCCCCCACAACCCCATCCTCACCGCGCGGGACCTGAACCTGGGCGAGGGGATCCCCCAGGGGTTGGGCCACGCCGACCTGGTGGAGGACACCGCCGGTCAGTGGTGGATCGTGTTCCACGGCATCCGGCTCTCCCAGTACATGCTGCACCACATGGGCCGGGAGACCATGATCGCCCCGGTGACCTGGGACCAGGACGGCTGGCCGGTGGTCAACCGTGGAAAGCCCATCACCGAGGCCATGGAAGCTCCGGCCCCCGCCGGGTACACCCCTGAGGAGCAGGAGACCGCCTGGACAGAGACTTTCTCCGGCAAGGAACTGCCTCTCCGGTGGGCGTACCTGCGAAACCCCGCCCTGGAAAACTACACCCTGGGAGACGGCCTGACCCTGCGGGGCTGTGAAGCCACCCTGGACGACTGCGCCTCTCCCACCTTTGTGGGGGTGCGCCAAGGTCATTTTGACGCCGTGGTGGAGGCCACCCTGGAGGTGAGCCGCTTGGAAGAGGGCGCCCAGCTGGGGCTGTCGGTGTTCCATGTGCCGGATCAGCATTACGACCTGTACGTCACCCGCAGGGAAGGCGCCCTGGCTGCAGTGCTTCGCCGCCGGGTTGCAGACATGGTGGTGGAATCCGCCCCTGTTTCCCTGCCGGAGGGCCAGCCCATCACCCTGCGCATTGACGCGGGGCGGCTGGAATACACCTTCTCCGCCGGGGCGCAAGGCCAGCCGCTGACTGCGCTGGGCACCGGATGCACCCAGCTTCTGTCCACCGAGATCAGCGGCCACACCTTCACCGGCTGCTTCTACGGCATGTACGCCCAGGGGGATGCCCTGGGGACCTTCCGCTCCTTCTCCTGGAAGGAAAACAAAGCACAGTAAAAAAAGCCACCGGGCTGCCCTTGGGCGGTACCGGTGGTTTTTGTTGGTTTGGAAGCGGAGACCGGGAAGGCGGGGATGGGCCCCCAAGGTCTTGGGGAGATGCCGGGAACGTCGGAACTTTACTCTCCTTCTCCTGGAAGGAAAACAAAGCACAGTAAAAAAAGCCACCGGGCTGCCCGTAGGCGATACCGGTGGTTTTTCTTTTACTGGAACAGGGCGTCCTCCGCCTGGAGGCACAGGGCGTGGTAAATGGGCAAGGTCAGCTCCTGGACCTTATAGGTATCCGTCTCCGGGACGCAAATAGCGGCGTCCGCCAGGGGCGCTATGGCTCCCCCGGAGGCGCCGGAGATCACAATGATGTGCATCCCCAGAGCCCGGGCCACCTGCACGGCATGGTACACGTTCCGGGAATTCCCCGAGGTGCTGAACCCCAGCAGCACGTCCCCTTCCCGGCCGTAGCCGTAAACCTGCTGGGCAAAGGCCAGGTCCGGGTCGCCGTCGTTGATCAGGGCGGTGAGCAGGGAGGTCTGGGAGTTGAGGCAGATGGCCCGCACCGCCTGCTGCAGCCCCTCCGCCAGGTCCCCGGCGCCCACTGTCTCCAGCCGGCGGCGCATCTCCTCCGGGATGGGCCGCTTGCGGTGAAAATCCTTCATCAGCTCCCCCACCACGTGCTCGGCGTCGGCGGCGCTCCCCCCATTGCCGCAGGTCAGCACCTGCTTTCCCTCCCGGGCCGCTCCGCACAGCAGCTCCCCGGCTCTGCGAATGGCTGTCTCTTGGGAACACAGCGCTGGGTAACGTTCCAACAGTGTTTGGATCTGATCCATGGCGATCCCTCCGGTCCAAGTTTTTCCGTATCAGAATAGCACCCACCCCCTGCAATGTCAACTCTTGATTCCACCGTCGGCCCCGACTATAATGAAGCCATATTGTTACCTCGATTACCTGGGAAAGGATGCTCTTTATGAACACCATCTATCTCATCGGCAATGCCCACATCGATCCGGTGTGGCTTTGGAAAAAAAGCGAGGGTCTCTCCGAGATCCTTTCCACCTACCGCTCCGCTCTGGACAGGATGAAGGAGTTTCCGGACTACATCTTCACCAGCGCCTGCGCCAGCTACTACCAATGGGTGGAACAGATCGACCCCGCCATGTTCCAGGAGATCCGTCAGCGGGTGGAGGAGGGCCGCTGGTCCGTCACCGGCGGCATGTGGGTCCAGCCGGACTGCAACCTGCCCTCTGGGGAGGCCTTCTGCCGCCACACCCTCTACTCCCAGCGGTACTTTCAGGAACATCTGGGCCGTTCGGCCCGGGTGGGCTACCATGTGGACTCCTTCGGCCACAACGCCATGCTGCCCCAGCTGCTGAAAAAGTCCGGCATGGACTCCTATGTCTTCATGCGCCCCGGCGCCCATGAAAATCCGGACCTTCCTGATCTGTTCTGGTGGGAGGCTCCCGACGGCAGCCGGGTGCTGACCCACAAGATCAAGTTTGAGTACACCGACTTTTTGGGCGTTCCCCAGGGCACGGAACCCCTCACCTGGAAGATCCAGAAGCTCCGGGAGCTGTCCCAGGAACAGGGCACTCCCTACATGGACTTCTACGGCGTGGGAAACCATGGGGGCGGACCCACCATCCGGGGGCTCACCGTGCTGGAGCAGGCAGTGAAGGACCAGCCGGATGTGGCCTTTGCCAGCACCGAGGACTACTTCCGAGATGTGGCAGCCTCCCCCCTGGCCCAGCAGCTGCCCGTGGTCCGGGGGAGCCTGCTGCACCACGCCAGCGGCTGCTATGCCGCCTGCGCCGCCGTAAAGCGGGCCAACCGCCAGGCGGAGAACGCCCTGGTGAAGGCGGAGAAGTTTGCCCTGCTGGCCCAGCGGCTGGCAGGGGGACCCAGCGCCAAGGCCCGGCTGGAGAAGGCCTGGGAAAAGGTGCTGTTCAACCAATTCCACGACATCCTGGCCGGGTGCTCCATCCGGGAGGCCTACGACGACGCTCTGGCTGCTCTGGCCGCCGCCCGGGATGAGGCTGGGGAGGTGACCCAGGAGGCCCTGCACCGGCTGTCCTGGAACATCCAGACCACCCGGGGGCTGTCCCAGACCCCCTGCCAGAAAAACGCCCTGGTCCTCTGGGAGCGGGACGGGGAGGGAGCACCGGTGGTGGTGTTCAACCCCCACTCCTTCCCGGTGACCACCACGGTCCAGCTGAACACCACGGTTCAAGGCGTGTGTGACCATCAGGGCAAACCCGTCCCCTGCCAGCAGGTGCGGGGACCCCAGACCAACTTTGGGGACAAACACAACACCCTCTTCCTGGGGGAGCTGCCTGCCTATGGCTGGGCGCTGTACTACGTATTTAAGGATCAGGCCTTTGACGCGCCTCTGGAGCACCCCGCCCAGGCCCAGGGGTATACCCTGGAAAACCAGTATCTCAAGGTGACCTTCGACCCCTTCACCGGGAGTATTGTCAGCTTCTACGACAAGGAGCAGAATCGGGAACTGGCCGCCGGTCCCCTGGGAAAGGCCCTGGTCATAGACGACCAGGAGCCCGACACCTGGGCCCACGGCATCAACGTCTTTGACCGGGTGGTGGGAGAGTTCGCCCAGGCTCAGGTCTCCCTGCTGGAGGAGGGTCCTCTGCGGGCCAGCATCCGGGTGGAGACGGCCTACCAGGGCAGCACCCTGCGCCAGGACTTCCTGCTGGGGGCCCACAGCAGAGAGGTAGAGGTCCGCTGTCGGATGGACTTCCGGGAGAAGCTGAAGCTGGTGAAACTGGCCTTCCCGGTGAGGACTTCGGCTCCCCGGGCGCTGTACTCCGTGCCCTATGGCTTTGAGGAACATCCCCTGTCCCGGGAGGAATTCCCCGCCCACAAGTGGGTGCTGGCCGCCGGCGAGGAGGGCGCCGGGCTGAGCCTGTGCAACGACGGCAAGTACAGCTTCTCCATTCTGGAGCATCCTCAGGGGGCGGAGCTGCGGATGCTGGTGGCCCGGGGCTGCGCCTACGCCGACCACTACGGCTTCCGGGATGAGCGGATGGAGTATCAGGATCAGGGGGAACAGTTCTTCACCTACACCCTCTCCACCGATGTGGACCCCGCCTCGGTGACCCGCCGGGCCAACCTGCTGAACATGGCCCCCGAGCTGCTTCTGGAGACCCACCATCAGGGGCAGCTGGAACCCTGGTATCAAGGGGTGGAGCTGGAGGGCGGCCAGGTGCTGCTCACCGCGGCCAAGGAGGCCGAGGACGGGGACGGCTGGGTGGTGCGGCTGCAAAACGCCGGGAACACCCCTGTTCGGACTCAGTTGGCGCACAGCTTCTTGGGCGGCGAGGCCCAGCTGGACTTTGCTCCCCAGGAGCTGAAGACTCTGAGGCAAAAGCCGGGTGGTACCTGGGAGGAACTGCCCATCACCGAACTGGAAGGAGGCTGCTGACATGGGCTGGATCGCGGGACTGGACATTGGCGGAACCAAACTGGCGGTGACGGTGGCCCGGTTTGAGGACGGCACCCTGACCGTCACCGGCAAGCGAAAGCTGCCCACCCCTTCGGGAGGCTGGCAGCCCACCCTGGACCTGCTGGAGAGCGCTCTGGGAGAGCTGCTGGAGGGCCGCCGTCCAGAGGCCATCGGGATCAGCTGTGGAGGGCCCCTGGACAGCGCCCAAGGGTTGATCCTCTCCCCGCCCAACCTGCCCGGCTGGGACCGGGTGCCGGTGTGCAGCCACTTCACCCGGGCCTTTGGATCTCCCTGCTTTCTCCAGAACGACGCCGACGCCTGCGCCCTGGCGGAGTGGCGTTTCGGCGCGGGGCAGGGCTGCCGCCACATGGTATTTCTCACCTTCGGCACCGGGCTGGGGGCCGGGCTGATCCTCAACGGTCAGCTCTACTCCGGGGCGGCCAATCTGGCCGGGGAGTTGGGCCACTGCCGCAGCCCTCAGGACGGCTCCCCTTACGCTCCGGTGGGGTACGGGAAAGCCGGTTCCTTTGAGGGATTCTGCAGCGGCGGAGGCATTGCGGAGCTGGGACGCTCTCTGGCTCTGGAAAGGCTGCAGCGGGGGGAGGCTCCCGCCTTCTGTCCCACCCGGGGAGATCTGGAAGGTGTCACCGCTCTGTCCATCGCCCAGGCGGCTCAGGCGGGGGACCCCACCGCATTGGAAGTGTACCGGTGCAGCGGCCGCCATCTGGGGATGGCTCTGGCGCTTCTCTGCGACCTGCTGAATCCCCAGCGGATTGTCATCGGCAGCATCTACGCCCGCAGCCAGGAGCTCCTTCGGGACGCGGCGCTGGAGGTTCTCTCCCGGGAGGCCCTTCCCGGCAGCCGGGCCGCCTGCCAAGTGGTTCCCGCCGTGCTGGGAGAACAGCTGGGGGATACGGCGGCGCTGTCCGTGGCCCTCAACGGTCTGGGGCTGGAGGCCTCTCAGATCGCATTTGCCCTGTAATAGCTTGTGAAAAAGCCTGCTGGAGAAGAGTCTCTCCAGCAGGCTTTTTTAAATCCCCGCAGGCCCGGAGCACGGCGGTTGATTTCAGAGCGCTTCCCCCGGCTCACCCCACGGCCAGAATCAGCGCAAAACCGATCCACACCACCACCGCCGCCATCAGGATGGCCACACTGCCCCAGGAGGCCTGGGACAGCCCAGCTCGCACTCGGCCGGCCATACCGGCTAAGGCACGGCCCTCTTCCAGGGCAGCATGGGTGTCAAAGGCGGTCTGAGCAGCGGCATTGTAGGGGTTTCCTAAGCCGCCGCCCTTCACGCGGAGGGAGCGGAACAGGGTCATCCCCCCAGCAGCAGAGTGAACAGTCCGGCAAAAAACACCGTATCCACCAAGGACGCCACCTCTGCCCGGCACGCCAAAAACCAGCAGACGCCCAGCTCCACGCATCCCACCAGGCATCCAATCAGCACATACCGCATCCATCGACTCACGATCCCTGCCTCCTTTCCAGAAAAGAGCCTTCTTTATAAAATGGGCACATCTAAAGTCCTAGAATGATCTAGGAAAGTATAGCTGTATTATAGCACACTCTTTCTCCGGCGTCCACACGCTGTGGGTTTTCCCGCCTGTTTTTTTCAAGAATCGACAGGATTATTGGAAAAAAATCATAAAAACCAGCCTGGGACATCTTGTATTTTTCCAGCAATGTTGTTATAATTGATAAAAATACCGCTCCACTTCCTTTCCGGAAGAGGCGGCAGGGAGGTTAGAACCATGGAAACCCGCACAATTAAAATCCTGTCCCAGCATGGCAGCGTGCCGCTGAAATTGATCCACGGCCACTTTGCCACCAACCATTCCCACATCAACTGCTATCTGGACATGACCACCCTGAAGACCCGCCAAAGTGAGGCGGAGCTGGCGGCCCAAGCTCTGGTACAGCACTACGTGGCCACCACCATTGTGGACACCATCCTCTGCCTGGACGGCACCCAGATCATCGGCGCCTATCTGGCACAGGAACTCAGCCGCGCCGGGTTTGTATCCATCAACGCTCACCAGACCATCTACGTGGTCACCCCCGAATACGACGCCACCAGCCAGCTGATCTTCCGGGACAACCTGCAGCCCATGATCCGGGACAAGCACGTCCTGATCCTCACTGCCTCGGTGACCACCGGCATCAGCATCCGCAAGGCCATGGAGTGCGTTCAGTACTACGGCGGCACCACCGCCGGCGCCTGCGCCATCTTCAGCGCGCAGCCCCAGGTGGACGGCATGGAGATCAAATCCGTGTTTACTCCCGAGGATGTCACCGGCTACGCCACCTACCCCACCCACGACTGCCCCCTGTGCAAAAACGGCACCAAACTGGACGCTTTGGTCAATGGGTACGGGTATTCCAAGCTGTAACCCTTTTACTCCGAAACAAAACAATGGCAGGCACTGTGTGCCTGCCATTTTCTTTGCCTATTTGCCCATCGGCGCTTTTAAAAAGAGCTCTCCCCACCTCACACCTCAGTGAACTCCATTATGACGCTGTGGGGGATGATCTTGGCCAGAAGGTGGTAGAACTTGTAGAACATGCTGTTGGTGTACACCATCTTCCCCCGCTTGGCCGCACGCAAAGACCGGATGGCCACCTCCTGGGCATTGACCCGGGGCAGCCTGTCAATAAGCCGGGACTTGCCCTCCGGCACACCGGCCACCCGCCAGAAATCCGTATCCATGGGTCCGGGGCACACCGCCAGCACCTTGATCCCCCGAGGACGCAGTTCGTCGTGGAGCGCCTTGGAAAAGGCCAGCACATAAGCCTTGGAGGCGGAGTACACCGACATCCGAGGCGTGGGCGCGAAGGCCGCAATGGATGACACGTTGATCACCAGGCTGTCATCCAGCATGTAGGGCAGGCACAGCCGGGTGATGGCTGTCAGCGCCCGGCAGTTGACGTCCACCATCCCCGTCTGGAACCCCCGGTTGGAGGAGAAAAAGTCCCCGCATTTGGCGTACCCAGCACTGTTGACCAGCACCTTGATCTCCGGATTGTTCTCTTTGAGCAGCTTTTCAAAGATCTCAATGCTCTCCTCCTTGGCAAGGTCCAGGGAGATTGCCGCAATGGTCTTGTCCGGATGCTCCTCCGCAATCTCTTTGAGCAGCTCCTTGCGCCGGGCCACCAGCCAAAATACGTCCACGCTGGGGTATTGGGCGATGACTGCGTTGATATATTCCTTCCCCAGGCCGCTGGAGGCCCCGGTGATCACGGCTGTTACCATAGAAACTGTCCCTTCCTTTCAGAGTGTCTGCATGGTTTTTATTGTACCCTTTTCCGGGCGGCCCGTCAATGCGGTGTTTGGGCAAAGGTTTACAAATTTTTTAGAAATTTGCCTGTCCCCTCCGGCAGGAGTATGGTATAATAAAAATCACCCTGCGGTTCTTGACGCAGAGACCATTTAAAGGACGGATGCTTTGTGAAACGCAAATGGACGGCAGCCCTGCTGGCGTTGGTCTTCCTGCTGGCCCTGCCCCTCTCGGCAGCGGCCGAAACCTTCGCCACCGACGACTTCTCCGTGGAGCTCCCTGAGGGGACCTACATCTTCGAAAGTTCCACCTCTGTGGACGACCCCTCCTGGGCGCTGGCAGGCCTGACGGATCCCCAGGAACAACTGGATACCCTTCGGGAAATGAACGGCGTCGCTCTGCTGGTCACCTCTGACGGCACCAACGTGCTGGTCCAGCAGAATGAGTCCGACACCTCCCAGCAGATCTTCAACTTGAAGGACCTGTCCCAGGAGGATCGGGACAGCTTTTTGGACGGACTGATGCAGTCCAAAACCGACGACATCACCGTGGACAAGTACTATCTGGACATCAACGACCAGCCCTTCTATCGGGTGCGGGTGGACGGCGCCTCCGACGGCACCGAGTACCATGAGGTCTTCTACGGCACCATCATCAACGGCTATTCCCTGATGTTCGACATCTATGGCGGCGATGTGACCGTCACCCAGGAGCAGGAGGACATGCTGCTGAACATGGTGAACTCCATCACCTTCTCCCAGATCCTGGAAAAGCCCGAGGTCACCGTGACCCCCGGGGCACTGCTCACCACCTTCGCCATGCTGGGCCTGCTGGTGCTGGTGATTCTGGTGCCGGTGGTGTACCTGCCTCTGAAGAGTCGCCGGGATAAGCGCATGAAGGCCAAACTGGCGGAACAGCTCACCGAGTACCACAAAACCCACAGCGACAACGACGCCATCCAGGGGGAGATGCGCTTTGCCAACTCCACCGACTGCACCAAGGAGGCCATCCACACCTTCAGCATCTACCAGTGCTATGTGAAGAATGTGGGCTCCCTGATCATCGGCGCTCTGCTGTGCGTGTGCGCCATTGTGGTCTCCTTCGCCGTGGACGCCGACTGGTGGATCAAGCTGCTGGCCGCCGCCATTGTGATCTACTACGCCTACAAGGCCTTCAACATGCCCCATGTCATGGAAAAGGCTCAGCGCCGTGTCTTTGACAGAGGCGTGTCCTCCACCGCCCATTACGCCTTCTACGACCAGGTGTTCCGGGTGTCGGGGATCCAGTCCTCCAGCGTGTTCCCCTATTTCCAGATCATGGATGTGCGCAAGCATGGCCACTATATGTACCTCTACTACGGCCCGGAGAATGCCTACATGGTGGATCAGTACGGCTTCACCGTGGGCGAGTGGGAGGACTTCCAGAAATTCATCGCAGAGAAAACCGCGAAAAAGAAGTGAGGAGGGTCTGCCATGAGTGAGAACTGTGTTGGTCTGATCGGCGCTATGAAGATGGAGGTGGACGCCATCCTCCAGTCCATGGAGGACAAGTCCCCTCGGACCTACGGCGGCATGACCTTCACCCAGGGCGTCCTGGCAGGGGTGCCCGTGGTGGTGGCCCAGTGCTCCCCCGGGAAGGTCAACGCCGCTCTGTGCGCCCAGGCCATGATCGATTTGTACCACCCCAAGCTGGTGCTGAATCTGGGTGTGGCCGGTGGCATCGGCGAGGGCGTTCACATCGGGGATGTGGTCATTGCCACCGCCTGTGTGGAGTACGACTTTGACACCTCCGCTCTGGACGGCTGGCCCGCTGGGCAGATGACCCTGCCCGGAGAGGAGGACCATCCCCTGCGCTTTTTGCCCTGCGACCAGACACTGGCCCACGTTTTGGCCCGGGCCAGCGAGGACCTTTACGGCCACGCCCACCTGGGGATTGTGGCCACCGGGGACCGGTTTGTGGCAGATCCCCAATTCGGCGACTACCTGCAAAAGGAGTTCGACGCCCTGGCCTGTGAGATGGAGGGCGGCGCCATCGCCCACGTGTGTCTGGCCAACAAAGTGCCCTGCGCAGTGCTGCGGACCATCTCCGACAACGCCCACGACAGCGAGACCGTGGATTTTCTCACCTTTGCCCAGGATTCCGCGGCAAAGGCCCAGAAGCTGCTCCAGGCCGTGCTGCCCCAGCTGTGAGGTGGAATCATGAAGATTTACGACATTTCCAAAGAGCTGTTTTCCTCCACTGTGTTCCCCGGGGATCCGGTGCCTGACCGGCATCCGGTCCACCAGCTGGAAAAGGGAGATCACTGCAATCTGACGGAGCTGACGCTGGGCAGCCACACCGGCACCCACATGGACGCTCCCTGTCACTTTGTCCTGGGAGGAAAGACCATTGACCAGGTGGATCTGAACCGCTGTGTGGGGCCCTGCCAGGTGGTGAAGGCCTCCGGCACGGTGGATGCGGCCTGGGCCAAGACAGTCCTGGAGTCGGGCGTGGAGCGGCTGCTGATCAAAGGACAGATGCAGCTCTCCGTGGAAGCCGCCCAGGAGCTGGCCAAAAGCCTGCTGCTGGTGGGAGTGGAGGCTATGAGCGTCTCCCCCATGGGAGAACCCACCCCAGTCCATGTGGCACTGCTGAGCCAGGAGGTGGCCGTTCTGGAGAGCCTGGACCTCAGCGCTGTGGCGCCGGGGGAATACTTCCTCTGCGCGGCGCCCATCAAACTGGGAGGCTTGGACGGCGCCCAAGTGCGGCCAGTGTTGGTGGAAAACTAAAAAGTTTCGCCAGCCTTTTCAAAGGCTGCAGGGGTTTGGGGGCAGAGCCCCCGAGGTCTAAAACCGGCGCAGCCGTAAAAAAAGAAACCAGGAAACCGGGCGCGGCAACGCAAAGCGTTGCAGAACGGTTTCCTGACCCTATCCACAAGGCAAAAAAAGGACATCCGAGCCGAAAACTCGGGTGTCCTTTTATCGTTCATGGTGAAGAGCCGCTGTTCGATTCTATCGCCCTGCGGGCGCGTGCGAATCTCACAGCTCCTTTTTCTTCCTGCGCTTCGCGCAGTTTTCAGGTCGCGCCTTTTTGAAAAAGGGTGCTGGTCGCCAGTGGCGACCGCTCAGCACCGACCGAGCCGGCAGGCGAGACCCCCAAAAACTTTTTGCCTTTGTTTACCGCCGGACCACCGCTTTTCGCAGCAGCAGCCAGCTCAACGCGGAAAGCACTGCTGCCGCTACCAACCACGCAACCATGGTCCAGTAGGGGCTGATTTCAATGGCGTGGAGCAGGGGGGAAACATACTTCACAGAAACGGTATCCGCCAGGAAGTTGTGGAGCAGCACCTGATCCACCATCTTGACCGCGATCTGTCCAGGACCCATGGTGAGCACCAGGAGCACTGCCAACACGATCCGCAGGGGAAGGGACAGCCGGTAAAAGACCAGGATCACAAAGTACCCCAAAGCAGAGACAAACACCAGCAGGCAAAAGCTATAGGGCACGGAGAGCAATGTTGCGCCAGCCACGGTCTCAAAATTCATATGGGCCAAATCAAACAGCTCGATAAACAAATTGGAGGAGCCGCCGCCCCACAGGGGAGACAGTGTCAAATCAATGACCACGGACAGCAACGCGTCCACCACAGCCATCAGGGCAGCCACGATCCCGGTGACACACAGCCGGGCCAGGAACATGGTCCGGCGGCTGACGCCGTTCTGCAAGCTCATAGGAAGAATCTCGTGGACAGAGCACATGCCGCAGATAAACAGAAACAGGGCGCTGAAGGCGGAAATGCCGCCGCTGAGGTAAACGCCGGAACTGCCCGAAAGGGTGGCAAGGCCAACGGTCAGCAGCACGGGAACGGCAATGACTGCGCAGTAGTAAATCACAATTGCCAGGCGATAATCAATCAGCTGATAGCGGATGGATTGTTTCAGTTTCATACCTCTCCCTCACTTTCTGGGGCTGCCGGAGATGACTGGCTCCGGGTCGCTGGTCATCAGGACAAACAGCTTTTGCAGGTCCAGCCCCGAGACCTCCAGATCCTGGCCCAGGGCCTGGCGATCCGGCTCTCCCAACACGTAGGCGCTCATCAGGCCGCCCAGGACATCCGTGCCCAACAGCTGACGCCCTTGAACATACGCTTCCACCTTGGCCCGAGGCCCGCTGACCCCGTACCCCTGGCTCAGCAGCTCCTCCAGGGAGCACTGCCGCAGCACCTGCCCGTGATGGAGGATCACCACGTCCTCGATAAGCCCTGAGGCCTCCTCGATCAAATGGGTGGAGATCACCCCGGTAAAGGGCCGCTCACTGTACCGGGCCAGGAGGGTCTTGTAGAACAGCTCCCGGTGGTTGGCGTCCAGCCCCAGTACCGGCTCATCCAACAGCACATAGGGAGTGTTCACCGACAGGGCCACGATGATCTTGAAGATGGTGCTGTACCCGGTGGACAGCTTGCTGACCTTGGCGTTGGTCGCCAGCTGGAAGGCGCTGCACAGGTGATAGGCAAACTCCATGTCGAAATCAGGGTAGAAAACCGCGCTCCACCGGAGGGCGTCCTTCACCTTCATGGATTCCGGATAGTAGAGCTTCTCGCTCATCAAGTACATCTTGGACAGGGCACGGTCATTGCCCTCAATGGGCTCCCCGTCCACGGTGACGCTGCCCCCATCGGGAAACAGCCGTCCGGTGAGGATGTTCAGCAGGGTGGATTTCCCCGCCCCGTTGCGCCCCAGCAAGCCGTACAGCTTGCCCTCCTCCAAAGTGACGCTGACGTCCTGCAGAGCCCGCACCGGTCCGAACCCCTTGGTGATGTGTTCCATAACAATGCTCATAAATCCTCCTTTTGGTCTGCAAACCCCCGATCAATCAGGTCCCGCAGCTCCTGCCGGCTCAGTCCCAGCCGCTTGGCCTCCGCGATCATGGAGGCGATGAAGTTGTCGTAAAAGCCTTCCTTCCGCTTGGCCCGCAGTTTTTCCACGGCGCCCGTCTGCACAAACATGCCAACTCCCCTTTTCTTGTAAATCACGCCTTCCTCCACCAACAGGTTGATTCCTTTCAACGCTGTGGCAGGGTTGATCTGGTACTGCACCGAGAATTCCGTGATGGAGGGGATCTGGCTTTCCTCCGGGAATGCTCCGGACAGGATGCCGTCCGCGAGCCAATCGGCAATTTGTTGGAAAATTGGCCGCTCGCCGTTGAGATCCAGTTTCATGGCTGCCTCCTATCTTGTTTAGTTAATTAGTTGAGTAACTAACCGTAACACAAGAATACCCTCTTGACAGCAGTTTGTCAAGAGGGTTTCTCTATTTTTTAATCCATCACCCAAAAAAGGGGCTCCTGGCAGAATGTCCACCCCAACTGACGATGGAGGGCAAAGGAGGCTTCGTTCCCCTCCCAGATCTGGGAAAAGGGGATCCACCCCCGAGCCAGGCACCAGTTCACCATGTGCTTCATCAGCGCTGTGGCCGCTCCCTGTCGCCGGAAGGTGGGCAGCACCTCCAGCAGACCCACGCTGCCCTCGGCGTGCATACCGATAAAGCCTGCCAGCTCCCCCTCCCGGAACGCCCCCTGCATCACGCCGGCATCCAGCCGGTTTCGGATGTACTTGGGATCCGAAAAGGAGTGGTAGGTCTCCAGCACAATCTGAAAGAACTCCTGCCCCAGGGTGCGGATCTCAAAGGCGGAGTCCTCCGGCAGGAGATCCTTTCCCTCATACACCGCCTGGGTGCAGGGCTGGCACTTGGGAATGCCGTACCTCTCCTTCAGGTACTCCCCAGCCTCCCGGCTGTGGGCCACCACCAGGTCCATGGACTCCACCTCCCGGCACAGCGCCTCCGCCGACTGGAGGCTGTCCGATGCCAGCATATACAGCTCCCCGGGCACATTGTACAGCAGCACCCCGTCCTCCCGGCAGGCGGTCACCTCCACCATGCCCCGGCGGATGGGCTCCAGCATGTCCACGTGTTCCAGGGGCTTTCTCTCCAAATAGGCCCGAGCCTGTTCCAGCTGATTCATGTCAACTCCCCTTTTTCTGTTTTCCACTATTCTACCAGAAACCTGTCGGGAACTCAATCTCCCCCCCAAAACCAAAAGGAAAGGCCCCAGCTTTCGCCGGGGCCCTTCCTTTAGCTTGAGGGGTATTATTGAGGAGGGTAGAACATGTATCTCAAGAAAAGGTGCGGTCCATTTCTTTTGAGTACGGTGTTATTATACCCCCGTTCCCCCGGGCAGTTGTTAAGGCGCTGTGAATAAACCTTAAAGAATTTCTGCCCATTTTATGAACATTTCCCGCTCCTTTTTTCCGCCTCTCTTCCCGGAGTTTGGGCAAAAATTTTTTCAGTTTTTGCAAACAAACGTTTGCGATTTTCCCCCGGTTGTGGTATAATATGGCTTGAAAATATCTCATTTAGGAAAGCGGGGCGCGGGTATGGAGCATCTGACAAAAAGCCAGCAGAAGGTGTACGATTTCCTCCGGAAGCAGGCCTCCACCGGGGTTCCTCCCACGGTGCGGGAAATCTGCGCCGCCACCGGTTTGAAATCCACCTCCACAGTCCACGCCCATCTGCGCACCTTGGAGCGCTTGGGCTACATCTCCCGGGGCGCCGGGCTCAACCGTTCCATCCGCATTCAGGGGGAAACCCCCACCACCCAGGTGCCCATCCTGGGCAGGGTGACTGCGGGTATGCCCATCCTGGCGGTGGAGGACATTGAGGGTTATCTGCCCTTCACCAGGAAAGAGGGCAAGGACCTCTTTGCTCTGCACGTCTCCGGTCTGAGCATGCGGGACGCGGGCATCCTGGACGGGGACTATGTGGTGGCGGAAAAGACACCCACCGCCGACGACGGGGACATTGTGGTGGCCATGATCGACGACGAGGCCACGGTGAAGCGGCTCTTCCGGGAAAAGGACGGTGTGCGCCTTCAGCCGGAAAACCCGGACTTCTCCCCCATCTACTCCGACCATGTGATGGTGCTGGGAAAAGTCATTGCCGTGGTGCGTTACTATTGAACATACCGGTGAAAAAGCCCCCCTCAGCGGGGGCTTTTTTGCGCCCTTTTTTCGGGGGCTGCGGGCTGGAAAAAGGCACCTGGTCTGAGCAGTCAGTGGGTCTCTTTTCCCGGCCTTTGGCAAGAACCGAAAAAGAACAATTCTCCCAAGCAGTGCTTTTTCGTCTTTTTAGGGGCCGGGGGCTGGAAAAAGGCAACTGGTCTGAGCAGTCAGTGGGTCTCCTTTCCCGGTCTTTGGCAAGAACCGGGAAAGAACAATTCTCCCAAGCAATGCTTTTTCGTCTTTTTTAGGGGCCGGGGGCTGGGCCAAAAGAAACCTTCAAACAGTCCAGTTTTTCTCATGATTCCGGAGTAAGCATCCTGGCAAAGCCGGGCCATTTGCCACCAGCGTCAAAGTGGTGAAATCTTTGGCCAAACCAGCTGTTTTGCATAAAGATGCCGGGACCGGTTCAGACTATCGTTGCAGGAAAACGTAATCTGAGCCGAAAGGAACGTGTGCTTATGAACGGAAAACGCTTTACAGAGGAGAAAACCAGGCGAAGCGGGTTCTATCTGGCCCTGGCCGTATGCCTGGTGGCGGTGGGCATCGCCGCCTGGAGCACCTATGACGCGGTGAACAACTACGCTGCCAATACCGAGAGTGACGAGCTGATCAGCCAGCAGGCGGAGGACGTGCGCCAAGGCCAGGAGACCAGCGGCGTCCAGGACGACGAGGATCGGGAGACGGTGATCCTGTCCCAGGCAGAGGACCAGGAGGAGAGCTCCGCTGTCAACAACGATGATCCGGAGGCTCCCCGGGAGGATGTGACGGAGACCGCCGGTCAGCCGGAGCAGGAGGCCACTCCAACTCCCACTCCCCAGGCCGCGGAGGAACCGGAGGAGGAATCTGAAACCAGCCAGCAGGTGCCTGCCAACGCGCCTCTGTACGCCATCAGCACGGAGATGATCTGGCCCATCAGCCAGGGGGAAGTGCAGGCGGCCTACAGTGCTGGAACGCCGGTGTACTCTGAGACCATGAAGGACTGGCGAATCCACACCGGTCTTGACGTAGCGGCGGAGGCGGAGGCTCCGGTGCTGGCCTGTGCCAACGGCCAGGTGAAGGAGACTTACACCGACAACATGCTGGGCAACGTGATCCTGGTGGAGCACGGGGACTATCAGTTCTACTACTGCGGAGTGGGAGAGAACTTCCTGGTGAACCCCGGAGATGTGGTCACCGCCGGGCAGCAGCTGGGCGTAGTTACCGCGGTGCCCTTTGAGGCGGCGGAGGAACCTCATCTGCACCTGGAAGTCCGTCGGGACGGCGTAACCCTGGATCCCCAGGCTGTGCTGGAAGGCCAGGCATAAGGCAAAAAGGGACACCCGGCTGTTCACCGGGTGTCCCTTCAGCGGTGGAGTTCCCCCGCTATTTCATGGCCTGATACTTCTTTTTTGTCGCCAGCCCGCCCCGGATGTGCCGCTGGGCCTTGTTCACCGCCAGCACGTTTTTCACATCCCGGTAGAGCCCGCTGTCCAGATATTTGAGGCGCTGCGAAACGTCCTTATGCACAGTGCTTTTGCTGACCCCAAACTGCTTGGCCGCCCGCCGCACGGTGGCCTTGTTTTCCACGATGTACTCCCCAAGCCGTGTGGCCCGGTCGTCGATCACTTGATTGGACATATGCACCCCTCGCTTCCACTGTGTTAGATAGATATGTGAAGCTGGGGGTGCTTAGTACAAAACCCTCTCTGCCAGGGAAAAAGGAGTTTGAAAGGCTGGGCGTCCCTCCTGGGACGCATGCCCGGAAACTGGGTCAAAAAGTGGCCGCCCTGGGAGGGAGAGCCGTTCCGTCAGGTGCAAGGGGTGTGGGATAGCGTTCCCCCCAGGGGAACGCTCCGGGCTGGGGGTGGGCTTGTGCCAAGAAGGAAGCATCGCTGCTCCAAGAAAAAAGGGCTGCCGCAGTGCGGCAGCCCTTTTTGGCTGATAGAACTTGCAACTCAAATGTGCTTCTGGAACCAAGTTGTGATCTCCTGCAGACGGCGGATGCGGTGCTTGGGCTTGCCGCTGCGGGACAGCTCGTGGTTCTCCCCGTGGAAGATCACCATCCGGCTCTCCACGCCCCGCTGCTGCAGGGCTGCGTAGAACTGGTATCCCTCCGACAGGGGGCAACGGTAATCCTCGTCGCTGTGGATCACCAGGGTGGGCGTGGTGCAGTGATCCAGATACTTCAGCGGGGAGTGCTCCCACAGCTTCTCCACGCTGTTCCAGACCGTGCCCCGGTCCCCCAGGCCCATCTGGTCCCGGGCAAACTCCCCACCAATATCCGAGGTGAACTGGAAGCCCACCCAATTGGTGATGGACCGCTGGGTGGCCGCCGCGCAGAACCGGTCCGTGTGGCCCACAATCCAGTTGGTCATGAACCCGCCGTAGCTGCCGCCAGTGACACACAGCCGCTGGGGGTCGATCTGGGGGTACTTTTCCAGGACCCGGTCAGTAAAGGCCATGATATCGTCATAGTCAATGGTGCCGTACTTGCCCCGCAGGTCGGCAAACTCGTTGCCTCTGCCGTCCCCACCCCGGGGATTGCAGAAGAACACAAAGTACCCCAGGTTGGCCCAGTACTGCATCTCGTGATAGAACACCTCGCCGTAAACCGTCTTGGGCCCGCCATGGATGTCCAGCACTGCCGGATAACGCTTCTGGGGATCGAAATCCTTGGGCAGCAGCACCCAGCCGTCCAGGTCCATGCCGTCATTTTCATAGGTGAGCTTCTCCGGCTGGGCCACGTACACCCCTTCCAACACCTTCTCATTCAGGCTGGTCAGAGGCTGGAGCGTCTGGGCGGACTCCTCCCACTGGTACACCTCCTGGAGCTTCATGTCCTGCATGCCGATGAAATACAGCTTGCCGTCCGCCACTTCAATGCAGTCCACCGAGCCCTCTCGGGTGAACACCGGCCGGATCTCCCCGCTCTGCTCCAGGCAGTACACCTGGGAGGCGTTGCGGATAGTGGCCACAAAGTACAGCTTTCCGCCCTGGACCACCAGCTCCCGGCCGCCGCCCAACCGGCAATCGCTGCCCACCGAGGAGCCGATGGCGTCCTCATAGGCTGCCAGCAGAGTCACCTCTCCGGTGGCGGGATCCAAAGTGTAGAACTGGGCGTTCTCGTTGAGGCCATACCGCTTGCAGTCCGTGCCCACCAGCAGGATCTTGTCCCCCCACCACTGGGCATCGTACAGGCTGTAGGTCCGGGGCTTGAGCAGCTCCTGGGTTTCTCCGGTCTCCAGGTTGCAGACGTACACCCCAGAGCGGAGCTTCCGCCGGACTGTGTAGGACTCCCCAGTATACAGCAGGCGCTTTCCATCGGCGCTCAGGTGGGCCGCCTCCACGTCAAAATTCTCCTTGGTCAGCCGGGTCAGCTTGCCCGTGGCCTCCTCATAGAGGAACACCGCGGTGCGGTGCTTGTTTATGTATCCCTGGCCGTTGAAGTAGAAGGGCTGCTCATCCAGCACCTGGTAGTCCTGCTCCTCCTTCTTCTCCTTGAGCAAGGCCTCCTTGGCGCTGCCTTTGAGCTGGTACGCCTTGGAAAACCGCAGGTCCCAATTCACCCGCAGCAGGTACCGGCCCTCCCCCGCCTTATCCAGCAGGCTGGCCGACAGGGGCACCTGGAAGGCCTTGCGGGCCTCGCCGCCTCCCAGCTCCAAGCGGTAAAAGGTGGTGGCCTCCTCCCCGGACTCGGTGAGCTTCTTCCGCTGGGGATCCCGGCCGGAGGAAAACAGCAGGGTGCGGGGACCGTCCCAGAGAAATCCCCCGGTCTTGCCGTCCCCGGTGAGCTGGTAGGCCTCCCCGGCTTCGGGCTTCAGCCACAGATCCCGCTGGTAGCCGTTCTCCTCCACATCGGCCCGGGCGGCGATCCAAGCCAGCCCGCCCTCCGGCCCCCGGCGCAGGCCGGAGAGGAAGGTGTATCCTGTGAAAGCGTCCATCTTCAGTGTTTCCATCTCGTATTCCATCCTTTCCAAGGGCAGTAGTCGCGTTTCTTTTTCCATTATAAATCCCCACCCCACAAAGGGCAACCCCTTCTTCCCTGGGTGGACATTGAGGGGCCATGGCGAAACTTGGATCAAATGCTCTTTTTCGCTCCATAAACTTTTGTTCACTTTCTCAACCCCAGGTGACAATTCCCCTTCACATGGCTTTTTATCAGGACAATCCCCAAAAAAACCTGGGGAAATCTATTGAATAGTCCAGAAGGTTCCTTTATAATGTTAACAAATAATCGGGTATCGATTTCCCGACACAAAGAAAGGATGGGTAAACGATGGGCCAGGTAAAACGGAACAGAAAGCAGATCGCTTCTACGGTGGATCCAGAACTGTGGGAGGCTTTTCGGGGGCTTTCGGGTAAAACCCGGATTCCGGCCTCCCGTTTGCTGGACGAGGCCATGGAGGATCTGCTTTTGAAGTACAAGGTGATCCCCCAGAAAGAAAAGACCCCGTAATCTCGGACAGAAATGCCCGACAACAAAAGCGCTGTGAGAGTTTTTCCCACAGCGTTTTTGTTATCTTTCGGTATTTTTCTCAGCGTCACAGCTGTCCTTCAAAGAAAGACAGCATCCAAGGTTTTCAAACAGAAAAGGCCGGGGTAACCCGGCCTTTTTCCATTAGTGCAGGTTTTGATGGCACCCATGCTGGTCGCAGTAGACATAGGCGGTGGGATCGGTGGGATCCCAGGTGTGCCAGGAGGGGATCTGCAGCCCTGCGGGCTTGGACAGGGGGCCGGTGGTCTCCGTGGCGGAGATGTACACCTGGGTGCCCAGCTGGCAGTTGTCATAAATCCACTTGGCGTCCTCGCAGTTTAGGCGGATGCACCCCAAGGACCGGGTATCGCCCAGGTGATTGTACTCTCCCACCTCCAGGTCCTTGTTGCTCTTGGTCCAGTTGGGCACGGAGTGGAACAGGTAATTCCCCTGAATCTGGGTGCACCACTGAGCCCAGGTGTTGCCCACCATCTTCAGCCAGCGGTAACGGGCGGGGGTGTAATAGGTGCCCGTGGGGGTGCCATAACCGCAGGACACCCGCATGGCCCGCACCGGGGTGTTATACTTGCCGGTGGAGGGATCCTTGGCGTAGATGATCAGGAAGTTGGCCGGCTTATACACCTTGATGTAATAGGGGCCGCTGACCACACCCAGCTCGGAGATATCCGTCTGCTGGACGCCGTTCTTATAGTAGCGCCGCCACTGGCCGTCCATGGAGAAGCCGGTATAGAGCTGGTGGTCGCTGCCAAAGAGGTACTTGGTGCCGCCGATGGTCAGCTGTCCTGTGGCCAGCTTCTTGGTGGAGGGGTCCACATAATAACGGCGGCTGCCGTCCTGAATCCAATGACCGGTGACCGGAGCGGTATCCGGCACATAGGACTTCCACTTCTCCGGGGTGGCGTCCGGCTCATGAATGTGGGCGGTGGAGGCCTCCACAATGGCGGCGTAGGCCCAGTGGGAGGGGAACATATCGTAGAAGTTCTTCACGTCCTTGGCGTTTACGTAATCGGGATCCGCGGTGCGGCCCAGCATCTTATTGATGATGGACACGGCCTCCGCCCGGGAGATGGAGTCCTCCGGATGGAAGGTGCCATCGGTATAGCCGGAAATCCAGCCATTCTTCACCGCAGCGGCAATGGAGTCGGAAGCCCAATGGGTCTCCGGCACGTCTAAAAATCCGGAGGGCTCATTGAGGGGCTGGCTGAAGGCCATGACAATGGTGACAAACTCGGCACGGGTGATCTCATGACCCGGCCGGAAAGTGCCGTCGGTATAGCCGGAGAGAATCCCCAGCCCTGCCAAGGTGTTCACCGCATCGGCGTACCAGGCAGTGGCGGGCACATCGGAGAAAGTCCGCTGCTCCCACTCCTTGTTCTGGAGCAGCTTGTAGAACATGGTGGCTGCCTGGGCTCTGGTGACGCTATTGGACGGGTAGAACATACCGTTTTCATAGCCGGTGATGTACACCTCATGATAGTCCATCTTCAGCAGCTCTTCCATGTTCCGGGTCCACCGGGCGGTATAGGTCACGTCGCCGGTGACCGGGATTTCCGCCGGGCTCACCTGCTGGCCGTCCTGGTCAAACCATCCCAAGGCAGTGGCTCCGGGCAGGGCGGGAATGTCCGGCACCTGCTGGGGCAGCTCTCCATCCGCCACCTCTTCGGTGACGCTGCCGTGAGAGCCCATGCTGTAGGTGACTGTGAAGATCCCGTCCTCGTCCTCCTCAGGAGTCTCCTCCTGGGGGCCGTCCTCAGGGGTTTGGGGATCCTCTTGGCCCTCTTCCGTGCCGGAGCCTTCCTCCGTGCCGGTGCCCTCCCCTGTGTTGGGATCCACCTGCTCCTCCTCTTGGGTGCCGTCGGCCTCAGTCAGCACCTGCGGTTCCTGCTGGGAATCGCTGAGGGGAGGTTCCTCCTGGAGCAACAGCTCCTGGACCTGCTGGTCCAGGGTGGGTTCCTGGGGGGCAGGAGTCTCCTGGGCAGAGGCCGCCGGGCCTCCCAGCACCAGGGAGCAGCACAGCGCCAAGGACAGGATCACTGCGGTGATTTTTTTCTTTCTAGGGGAAGTTTTCATAGACGTCTCTCTCCGTTCCACTGTGGGGATCTATAGCCTTTGCTCCTATTATAATGCAAGAATCCGGGAAAGAAAAGCAAAAAATGGTGTGAAAAATTTGCTAATATTGCTAAAAAAACAGTGGTTTTGCAGCACTAAGTCCTTTTCAAATGATAAGGGCATCCCAGCCCCAGCTGGGATGCCCTTGGCAGCCTTCGGGAAAGTCCCGGAAGGAGATTATTTCTTTTTCTTGGAACTGGACTTGGTGTTGGGCAGCTGCTGGGAAGATGCAGCCGCGTCCACCTTCGCCGCAACTTCCTTCACACCAATGCCGCTGCGCAGGGCGCCCAGTTCGGCATAGTTCGCGGAGAAGCCCTTCTCCACGGGAGGCGTATTGGCAGGACCCCAGCGGAAGACAATCTTCAGCAGGATGGGGGTGACAATGGTGGTGGCCACCACCATCAAAATCACCGGCCCCAGGAAGTTGTTGCCCATCAGGCCCAGAGCCATACCCTTGCTGGCTACGATCAAGGCCACCTCGCCGCGGGAAATCATGCCCACACCGATTCGGGCGGCCTGATAGTTCTGATAGTGGCACAGCTTGGCGCCCAGGCCGCAGCCCACCACCTTGGTCAGCACGGCCACCACAATCAGCAGCACGGAGAACCACACGATGGCCGGAGTCATCTTGGGCAGGGTCACCTGCAGGCCGATGCTGGCAAAGAACAGAGGGGAGAGGTAAGCGTAGGACAGCACGTCGAACTTGGAGTTCAAGTACTGGCTGCGCTGGGTCATGGAGATGATCACGCCTGCGCAGAAGGCGCCGGTGATATCCGCCACGCCAAAGACCACCTCGGCGATGTAGGACATCAGCAGGCAGAACACGAAGGCGATGATCACATGGCGGTGCATGCCCTTTTCGGCCTTGACCACCCAATGTACGTAGAACTTGTAGAACAGGAACCCGGCCACCGCCACGAAGACGAAGAAGCCCACGATCTGCAGCAGCACAATCCAGATGCTCACAGAGGGATCTGCCATGCTGCTGATGACGGTCAGGGCGATGATGCCCAGCACATCGTCAATGATGGCGGCGCCCAGAATGGCGTTGCCGGACCGGGTTTTCAGCTTGCCCAACTCTTTCAAGGTTTCCACGGAAATGCTCACGGAAGTGGCGGTGAGGATCACGCCGATGAACATATTCTGCAGGAACGTGGAAGCCGCGGCGTCGGAATCAATGATGCCGGGCTGGTTGAAGAAGTAGGCAAGGCCAAAACCGCCGGCAATGGGCACCAACACGCCGATCAAGGCGATGACAAAGGCCGCTTTGCCGCTGTGCTTGAGCTCGTTGACGTCGGTCTCCATACCGGCGCAGAACATCATCACAATGACGCCCACTTCCGCCGTCTCTTTGATAAACTCGGTCTCCTGAATCACGTCCAGCACTGCCGGTCCCAGGATCAAACCTGCCAGCAGCGCGCCCACCACCTGGGGCAGCTGGAACCGCTGGGTGAGTAGTCCCAGCAGTTTCGTAGAGAGCAAAATCAAGGCCAGATCCAACAGGAATCCGTATCCGCCTTCCATGCCCATCCCTCCTGTTACTTTGAATTCAAATTTACTCCAGTTTGCTATTATACTCCCCTTTTTGGCAATTGCAAGGTTGGTTCGGGAACTGAACGATTTTTCGCTCTTTTTCCCAAAATCCAAGGATTTCCCGCCAAAAAACTTCTAGCTCTGTCCAGACGCTTGGGGGCCTCTTCCCGCTTGGAATCCCCGGAGATAGGCGTCCTCCTGGGCCCGGGTGTGAAACACCACCCAATGCTTCCGGGGATACTTCCGCTGCAGCTCCAAAATGCGGGGACGGCTCTCCCGGGGGAACTGCCGGATGAACTCCATAAACTCCGGATCCTCCTCCAGCTCGATCCAGGGCATGTCCGGACGCTCCTTTCCCCTCCGGGAACGGACGCCCTCCAGGCAGGTCTCCACCGGGAAGTCCAAAAAGAACACCGTTTGACACTCCCCCATCCGCAGCTCCATGGTGCCCAGGTAATTGCCGTCAATCAGCCAGCGGTCCTCCTGGAGAACCTCCCGGAGCCGCCGGCGGAATTCCTCCTTGGACACTGTGGTCCGGTCACTGTTCCAATACAGCCGGTCCAGATAGACCAGGGGCAGCCCGCACAACAGGGCCAGCCGCCGGGCAAAGGTGCTTTTTCCGCTGCCCGGACTTCCGATTACCAGCACGCGCTCTCCCAACATGGCCGCGCCCTCACTTGTACAGCCGGACGCCGGACTTGTCCACCGCCTCATAGGCCTGGTGGAAATCGTACCCCAAGGCCTGGTGCAGAGGGAACAGGTCCGACAGGGGCACCATCACAAAGGCCCGCTCCCGGATCCCCGGATGGGGCACCGTCAGCTCTGGGCTGTCCGAGGTGAACCCCTCGCACAGCAGCACGTCAATGTCCAAGGTCCGGGCGCCGTGGTACTCCATGCGCACCCGGCCCAGGCTCTTTTCAATCTCCAGGCAGTGCTCTAGCAGCCGCTGAGGCTTCTCCTTGGTCTCCAGGAGCACACAGCAGTTCAAGTACTTATCCTGGGGGCTCATCACGTCAAAGGGCTCCGTCTCGTACAGGTTGGACAGCCGCAGCAGCTGCGTCCCCTCCAGACGCTCCAGGGCGTCCAGGGCCCGGGCCAGGTTTTCCTCCCGGTTCCCCAGATTGGAGCCAAGTCCCAATACCACCTGCATGTCAATCCTCCTTCCGGCGCTGGGTGACCTCCACCGCCATGTAGTCAAATTCCGCGTTCACCGGGGCCTCGGGCTTCTTCAGCAGCACCGTGACCTCCTCCACCTTGGGAAAGCCCTCCAGCACGGCGTCGCACACCGCCTGGGCCGCCCGCTCGATCAGGTCAAAGCTCTCCGCTGTAAACGCCTTCCGCACCGCCTTCACCACAGCGGCGTAATTCACCGTATCCTCCAGGGCGTCGGAGTGCCGGGCCTGGGACAGGTCCCCTTTCAGGGCAATATCTAAAATGAAATGCTGGCCGTCCCGCTTCTCCTCCGGGTTGACCCCGTGATAGGCAAACAGCCGCAAACCTTTGATGTGAATGGTGTCCATGGGACCACCCCTTTCTACAGTATGATTTTCCCCCGCCGGAGTCACCCGCCGGAGCTGGGCCAGGGCGTCGGCCATTCTGGCCGCCTGGACCGCCTCCTTCACGTCGTGGACCCGGAGAATATCCGCGCCCCCCAGCACCGCGGCGGTGTGGGCCGCCAGGGTGGCGGGAAGCCGCTGCTCAAAGGGAGGGTTGCCGCAGACGATCCCGGTGACCCGCTTCCGAGAGGCTGCCATCAAAAAGGCGCAGCCCTCCACCTTGGTTCGGGCCACCCCGGCCAGCAGCTCCAGGTTCTCCTCCATGGTCTTGCCAAAGCCAATGCCCGGGTCAAAGCACAGCCGGGCAGGGTCAATGCCCAGGGCTTGGGCCTGCTGGAGCCTGTCCAGAAAGAAGGAGTTCACCCGGGCACAGATGTCCCCGCCGGTGGTGCCGGGGTCCATAACCACGCAGCCACACTGGGAGGCTGCCGCCACCTGGAGCATCTCCGGGCCGAAACCCCTGACGTCGTTGAGGATGGAGGCCCCGGCCTCCAGAGCCCGCTGGGCCACCCAGGGGTAGAAGGTGTCCACGGACACCGGCAGCCCGGTGGCCTGGACCACCGCAGGCAGGACCTGCTGGATCCTGGCCCACTCCTCCTGGGGAGGGATGGCCTCATACCCGGGCCGGGTGGACTGGCCGCCAATGTCGATGATATCCGCCCCTTGGGACTTCATCTCCAGGGCCCGGGCCACCGCCGCCTGGGGATCCAGGTAGCGGCCGCCATCGGAGAAGGAGTCCGGGGTGACGTTGAGGATGCCCATGACGTAGGTCCGGTTTAAGGGGAGACGGAACTCCCCCGCTTGGAAGAACGCCATACTCACCGCCCTCCCAATAGAGCCATCACCTCGGCCCGGGTCTTGGCGTCGGAGCGCATGCACCCCCGCAGGGCGGAAGTCTGGGTGCTGGATCCGGCTGCTCGGGCGCCCCGCATGGTCATGCACAGGTGCTCCGCCTCGATGAACACCGCCACCCCCAAAGGCTGCAGCTCCTCAAAAAGGAAATCCGCGATCTGGGCGGTGAGCCGCTCCTGGACCTGGGGCCTGCGGGCAAAGCAGTCCACGATCCGGGCAAATTTGGACAGGCCGATGATCCGCCCATCCTTGGGAATATAGGCGATGTGAGCCCGCCCAATAAAGGGCAGCAGGTGATGCTCGCACACCGAATACAGGGGGATGTCCTTCACCAGCACCAGCTCCTCGTGGCGCCCCCCTTCGTTGAAGATCTTCAGATGCTCCTTGGGGTCCGATGCCAGCCCCGAGAAGATCTCCTCGTACATTCTGGCCACTCGGGCCGGGGTCTCCTGAAGCCCCTCCCGGTGGGGGTCCTCCCCCACGGCCTCCAAAATCTCGCGCACGGCGCGCTCAATGCGGGCTTTATCCATATCTGCAGTTCCTCCTGGTTTTCTCTTTCCTGTACGGGTTTCCTGTACGGGGGCTTTCCCCCAGCGGCCGCTCTGGGCGGTCACTCCTTCAGCAAATCCTTGACAATCTCCCCGGCCAGGATCAGCCCGGCCACGCTGGGTACAAAGGCCATGCTCCCTGGGGTGGGGTGTCCGGCGGTGCCCTTTTGGTCCCCTGCCTCCGCCGCGGCCGGGGTGGCGCTCTCCTCGGTGGAGTACACCGCTTTCACCCCGGTGATCCCCCGGCGCTTCAGCTCTCGGCGCATCACTCTGGCCAGGGGACAGACGCTGGTCTTTTCAATGGGAGCCACCCGAAAGGCGGTGGGGTCAAACTTATTCCCGGCCCCCATGGAGCTGATCACCGGCACGCCGGCCTCCCGGCACAGCCGCAGCAGCTCGATCTTGGAGGTCACCGTGTCGATGGCGTCGGCCACGTAGTCGTACTGGGTGAAGTCCACCTCCCCGGCGTTCTCCGGGGTGAAAAACAGCTCCCAGGTCTGGACGCGGCACTCCGGGTTGATCTGCAGCACCCGCTCCTTGGCCACCTCCACCTTGGGCCGGCCCACAGTGCTCTCCAAGGCTATGATCTGGCGGTTGATATTGGTCAGGCTCACCCGGTCCCCGTCAAACAGGTCCAGGGCCCCCACGCCGCTGCGGGCCAGGGCCTCCACCACATAGCCCCCCACGCCTCCGATGCCGAACACGGCCACCCGGGCTTTCTGGAGCTTTTCGAGGCCCTGGGGCCCGATGAGCAGCTCCTCTCGTGAAAAACGATGGGCCATTAGGCTCCCTCCTCTTCGTATTGGTTCTCTCCTCCGGCAATCCGGGGAGTGGCTCCTGCGCAAAGTCCCCAAACTGACCGGGCTCCCCCTTGATACAGGGTTTTGGCGCAGGAGAGTAAAGTGGCTCCGGTGGTCACGATGTCGTCCACCAGCAGCAGGTCCTTCCCCGCCACCGGACGGGACACCCGGTAAGCGTCCCGCACATTGTCCACCCGGCGCACCAGGGGCATGGTGTGCTGGAATCCCGTCTCACGGATCTGGTCCAGGGCATCCAGGGGCGGCAAGTCCAGCTCCCGGGCAATGACCCGGGCCAACAGCTCGCTCTGGTTGTACCCCCGCTGGCGCAGCCGCTTGTCGGACATGGGCACCCACACCACCGCCTGGAACGCAAGCCCAAAGGAGCGGGCCGCCTCCCCCATCAGCTGCCCGATGGGTTTGGCCAGCGCCCGCTCCTCCTCAAATTTAAACCGCTGCAGCGTCCGGCGAAAACCCTTCTCATAGGGCAGACACGCCTTCACCTGCAGGACGCCCTCCGGCGCCTCTTTCAAGTACAGCTGACGGCACACCCAATCCCCCGGCAGGGATTCGGCGCACCTGCTGCAAAACAACCGCTCCGGGAGCACCGTCCTCCCGCAGCACAGGCATCGGGTGGGGAACACCAGGCAGCAGAGCCTCTCCCCCACAGTCAGCCTGCGAAAGACCTTCACAGGGTCTCGCAGAAACGGCGGAAGGCTGCCCGGCCCTCTTCCGTATCCTTGTACACGCCGGCGTTGCCCAGGATCTTTCCGAAGATCGCGCCGATGCTCTCCTGGATCATCCGCTGGGTGTCCCCTTCTCCGGCGCCGGCGGCCTTCAGCTCCTCATACCAGGCCTGATGCTTCTCCATCTCCGGCCGGGCCATGATCTCCCCGGCTTGGGCGGGATCCTTCAAGGCCTGCTCCAGCAGAGCCGTCTCCTTCAGCAGGCGGGCAGGCAGAATGGCCAGGCCCATGACCTCGATGAGGCCGATATTCTCCTTTTTAATGTGGTGGTACTCCGCGTGGGGATGGAACAAGCCCAGGGGATGCTCCTGGGTGGTGCGGTTGTTGCGCAGCACCAGGTCCAGCTCATAGTCCTCCCCGCGCCGCCGGGCAATGGGGGTGATGGTGTTGTGGGGGGTGTCCTCCGTATAGGCCAGGATCTGGGCGCTCTCGTCGGAATACTCCCGCCAGGCGGTGAGGATCTTGTCCGCCAGGTCCACCAGCCGCTCCCGGTCACCGCCCCGCAGGCGGATCACGGACATGGGCCAATCCACAATGCCGGCCTCCACGTCCTCAAAGCCGGAGAAACTCACCTTCTCCCGCACCGGGGCTTTGGCCATGGGGAACTCGTACCGGCCGCCCTGGAAGTGGTCGTGGGTCAGGATGGAGCCGCCCACAATGGGCAGGTCCGCGTTGGAGCCCACAAAGTAATGGGGCAGGAAAGTGACAAACTCCAGCAGCCGGGAAATGGACTGACGGCTGACCTTCATGGGACGATGCTCACCGCTGAGCACGATGCAGTGCTCGTTGTAGTAGACATAGGGGGAATACTGCAGGAACCAGGGCTCTCCGCCCAGGGTCAGGGGGATCAGCCGGTGGTTGCCCCGGGCCGCCTGGTTGGCGCTGCCCAGATAGCCCTCGTTCTCCCGGCACAGAGCGCACTTGGGATAGCCGGACTGGGGGGCGTTTTTGGCGGCGGCAATGGCCTTGGGATCCTTCTCAGGCTTGGAGAGGTTGATGGTGATCACCAGGTCCCCATAGGGGGTGGGAGCGGTCCACATCCGGTCCTTCTCCACCCGGTCCACCCGGATGTAGTTGGAGGAACAGGCCAGGCCGTAATAGTAGTCCGTGGCCGCCTGCTTGTCCTGATCGTACAGGCTGTAGAACTCCTTCACCACCTGGGAGGGGCGGGGCATCAGGCAGTTCATCAGCTCGGTGTCAAACTGGTCCCGGCCATCCCGGGTGTCCGGGTCGATGAGCCCCTGCTCTGCCGCATACTGGCACAGGGCCTCCAAAGGCTCCACCGGGGTGTGCAGCTCCTCCTCCACAGGCTGGGGCTCATACTCCCGCAGGCCCAGCAACGCCAGCATCCGGTTGGCGGCATAGGCTTGGTCCTCCTGGGCGATGAGCCCTCTCTGCAGGCCGTAGTTGATCAGACGGCTGATCTGAAGACTCAGCTTTTCCATTTCCATTACAGCTTCACCCTTTCTCTCAGTGTGTCCTTATTGTACTACAAATCCCCAAAAGACACAAGGAAAACTATGGGTTTCCTCCGAAGAACTTCTCCACAGAAAAACCTCCCCCGGAGGCTGGCTCCGAGGGAGGCTTGGTCACTGCTGGGACATTTTGTCCAGCACCTTGGCGATGACCACCAAGGTCCGGACATAGGTCTCACTGGCGTCAATGCGGGTGCTGTCTCCAGAGCCGCCGGTTCCGGCCAGCTCCAGCTCCTGATAGACCTGCTTTACCGCCTCTTTGGCCCACGCCGGCAGTGAGGCGATGGTGGGGTATTTCTCCAGGTTCGCCTGATAGACCTTCTGGGCCTGCTCCCGGGCGATGCGTTCCACCTCTGCCTGGGTCATGTCTTTCACCTCCTGGGCGCCGGTCAGCGCCGGGTAATCCTTATAGGCCAAGTTCCCGTCGAAAAGCTTCCCGTTGAGCCGAAGCTGATCGGTGTACTGCCAGATGCCATAAGGTTTGGTGTAGGTGTTCTTACTGCTCCACTGGGCCACCCACTTGTCATACCCGTCCAGCCGGGGACTGTTCAGCCGGGTCTCCAGCCAGGACAGGGAGGCGTAGACCCCACAGTAATACCCTGCCTTTTGGATCGCCTGACAATAGGCCACCACGTTGTCCACCAAAACCGTCCCCGTGGGCAGGGAGGTATCCTCCACGTCGTACCACACGCCGTAGGAAGGTTTTTTCCCCTTCAGCAGCCGCAGGGTGTGCTGGGCCTCGCTGCGGGCCATCTCCGGGGTCTTGGCGTAGGAGTAAAGGTACGTCCCCCAGGGGACCCCCGCCTCCTGGCACTTTTTCACGTTGGCCTCGAACTGGGGGTCGTCCTGGTTGGAGAGGTCGCTGCCGTAGCCGCAGCGGATGATCACAAAATCCACCTGGCCCTTCAGGGCGGCGATGTCCACGTTACCGTTGAACTCCGAAATGTCGATCCCCCGTTTGGGCAGCTGTGCCATGATCTCACCCCCTCTTCGGGAAAAGCATTCCCGCTTTCAGAGTATGCGTTTGTGGGGGATTTTGTCCCACCGGGGATTTTTTCAAAAATGGGGGTTGACTCCTGAGAGAAAACCTGATATAATATCGTTCGTTGAAACGCGGTGCCTTTTTCCCACGTTTTCAAAATAAAGTGCATATCTGTGGTATGGGGGCATAGCTCAGCTGGTTAGAGCGCCTGCTTCACACGTAGGAGGTCACAGGTTCGAGTCCTGTTGTCCCCACCAACCAAAACCGCTTGGATCTTGGATCCCAGCGGTTTTTTCCTGTTGTTTTGACAACAGCTACCCCCCGCAGCTTATCTTTTCCCACCCACTGCCGATAGGATAGTAGGGGCTGTCAAGTTGTCCCAGATTTCCGCCGCCCTGCGGCTAAAAGGAGTGTCGTTGCAAGATGAGTGAAAACATCGGGTTCCACAATTTGATGGAGGACATTGTGCTGCAGGAGGTGGACGACGCGCTGGCCTCCGACGGAGGCTGCCAATGCCCCATCTGCCGAGCGGACACCGTCGCCCACGCACTGAACCACCTGCCGCCCCGCTATGTCACCACCGATGTGGGCCGGGTGGCCGTGAAGCTGGACAGCCGTGACTCCCAGAACCGGGCGGACATCATTGCTGCCATCAGCGCCGCTTTGAAAGTGGTGCGGCAGCATCCCCGCCACTCCTGCTGAACTCCTTTCTTTTCCCCGCAAAAAAGGGGCTGTTGCAACCTGCTGCAACAGCCCCTTTTCGATTTTCTCCCAGACTTTTCCGGAAGGTCCGGTCAGGATCCCCCCACTCCCCGGCTGGAGAGCGGGAAGGGTGCGTTTCCTCAGCGGATGAAGGAGAACATGACAAACACGGTGGAGAGCAGGGAGGAAACCAGGCTCACCACGGTGATCTGGGTGTTGATGGAGGGACCGGCGGTGTCCTTGAAGGGGTCGCCCACTGTGTCGCCGATGACGGCGGCCTTGTGGGAATCGCTGCCCTTGCCTCCCTCGGCGCCGGCCTCAATGTACTTTTTGCAGTTGTCCCACAGCCCGCCGGCGTTGGACATGAACAGGGCGATGAGCAGCCCGCTGACGATGTTCCCCAGCAGGAACCCGCCGATGGCGGAGGGGCCGCCGATGAAGCCCACAATCACCGTGGCGATGATGGTCATCAGCCCGGCGGGGATCAGTTCGTGGAGGGAGCCGGAGGTGGCGATGTCAATACACTTGTCGTACTCCGGCTTGACCCCGGGTTTGCCCTCCCGGAGACCCTTGATGGAATTGAACTGCCGGTGGATCTCAGCCACCATCCTCTGGGCGTTTTTGTCCACCCCCAGGATCAGCATGGCGGAGAACACGGCGGGCACCACAGCCCCCACCAGCACCCCGAAGAACACCGTGGGATCCATGATGTCAAAGCCGGTGAGCAGCTCCCGTCCAGCGGCGGCCAGAGCGTCGTTGGCCTCGCTCATGAAGGCACCCAGCAGGGAGATGACGGTCAGTCCCGCCGCGCTGATGGAGAAGCCCTTGGTCACGGCCTTCACCGTGTTGCCGGCGCTGTCCAGCTCATCGGCGGTGCGGATGGTCTCCTCCCCCAGGCCGCCCATCTCCGCCAGGCCCCTGGCGTTGTCCACAATGGGACCGTAGGCGTCGTTGGAGATGATCATACCCACAATGGACAGCATGCCCACAGCGGCCATGGAAATTCCGAAGATGGCGTACCCCTCCCCCATGGGTGCGCAGAGCTCATAGGCCACCAGGGCGGAGACGGCGATGCCCACCATGGCGGGCAGGGCGGAGATAAAGCCGTAGGAAATGCCGGAAAGTACGGTAAACGCCGGTCCGGAGGAGGAGGCGTGGGCCACCCTCTGGACGATGGGCTTGGAGTCGTCGGTGAAGTAGTCGGTGGTGATGCCGATGATGACGCCCACCAACAATCCCACGGCGGCGGCGCCCCAGATCCTCCAGGAGAAGCCCGGGAACAGGGCGGTGGCCACGGCGGTGAGGGCCAGGTAGATGACGGTGGTCACATAGGTGGAGGAGTTCAGGGCGCTGGTGGGGCCCTTCTTGCCCACCCGGGCAGTGGCTATGCCGATGATGGAGGCAAACAGCCCCAGGATGGCATAGCAGAACACCATGCTGATGTTGTTGTACCCGGTGCCGGAGAGGGACTGGGCGATGACCAGGGAAGAGGCCATGGCAGCCACGTTGGAGTCAAACAAGTCGGCGCCCATGCCGGCCACGTCGCCCACGTTGTCGCCCACATTGTCGGCAATGACGGCGGGGTTGCGGGGGTCATCCTCGGGGATGCCCAGCTCCACCTTGCCGGTGAGGTCGGCGGAGACGTCGGCGGTCTTGGTGAAGATGCCGCCGCCTGCCTTGGCGAACAGGGCCAGGGAGCTGGCGCCAAAGGAGAAGCCCAGCAGGATGCTGGAATCCCCGGTGATCAGCAGCACAGAGGCCACACCCAGCAGGGAGCAGCCCACCACCAGCAGGCCCATGACCGCGCCGCCCCGGAAGCCGATGAGGAAGGCGGGCTTGATGCCCTTCTGGGCGGCCTCGGCGGTGCGGCCGTTGGAGAGGGTGGCCACCAGGATGCCGATCTTCCCGGCCACGGCGGACAGGGCTGTGCCGCAGAGGTAGGCAATGGCCATGGCGATGTTATCCACCGGGCTGCCGCTCCAGATGGGGGAGGGCAGCAGCAGGAGGATCACCACGGCGGCCACCGCCGCGAACTTGGCCAGCACCAGGTACTCCCGGCGCATAAAGGTGTTGGCACCCTGCTTGATGAGCAGGGAGACCTCCTGGATCCTGGCGTTCTCGGTCCTTTGCTTTTTCACCCACAGGTACAGGTAGGCGGCGAAGGCAAAGGCCAGGGCGACGCACAGGAAGGACAGCCCATAGAACAGGCCCAGCTGACTTTCTGGCATACGGATCACCTAACCCTTCTCAAAACGTATTTCTTCCCATGAGGGGGAAGCTGCTTCCGCTGCAGCGGGACAAAAAAGGCGGCTCCCTTCTGTGGGAGCCGCCCCGTTGCCCAGAAAACGCGGGATCTTTCGCCAGAAACCCGCTTTCTTCTCATCGCGCAAACTGGAAAAATACAGGGGATTCTCTCCCGCTGCGACAGATTCCACCTCTTGCTCTAAGAATCAGTATATGCCTCAAAAGCGCCACTGTCAACCATAAGTTTTCCATATTTTATTGATTTTTCAGCTATTTTCACAGAGTTTTCCACAATCTGTCACGCTTCCCCCTGGAGCACCTCCTCCAGGATTTCCTTCCCCTGGGCCACGCTCTGCTGGTCCGGCAGGATCACGTACAGCTTTGCTCCCGGCATGGACCAGGTCTCCCGATAATCGCTGAGCCCCGCCGCAGTATAGGTGGAGATCTCCCATCCCCCTGCCAGGGCCGGCGCCAGGGCCAGAATCTGCTCCCGGGGAAGGTTGGTCTCAAAGTTCCCCTCCACCGCGTCCAGCAACCCCGGCAGCGCTCCCACCACCGCCGGGGAACTGAGCTTCTCCCCCACGGCTCGGATCACCTCCATCTGGTTCTTCGCCCGCTGATAGTCCCCCTCGGGAAAACTCATCCGCTCCCGGGCAAAGGCCAACGCCTCGATCCCCGTCAGCTGGTTGAAACCCTCCTGGTAGGTGCGGATATTCTCCACGGTGAACTCCCGGTCCGAATAGACCGACACCCCGCCCAGGGCGTCAATCACCTCCACAAACCCGGTGAAGTTCATCCGCAGGTAATAGCTGACCTCCACCCCGTACAGCTCCTCCAGCGCTGCCACCGAGGACTCCACTCCGTAGATCCCCGCGTGGGCTAGCTTGTCCTTCTCCCCTCCCGTCTTGGGGAAGGTCACGTAAAAATCCCGAGGAGTGGCCACCAGGGCCATACGCTTCTCCGTCACGTCCACTGCCGCCAGGATATTTACGTCACTGCGGGCCAGGGTGGACACCTCTCCAAAGGTGTCGCTGCCCCCCAGATACACCAGGAACCGGTCCAGGGTCCCCTGGGGAGGCGCCGGGGTTTGGCTCTCCGCCTCCACCTGGAAGGAACCCACCTTCCGCATCCCGGTTTCCGTCCACTCATACCCCCGGGCGTCCGACAGGCTCTTTTGATAGGCCTCCTCCAGGGCCACCGCCTGGCACTCCCCCTTCTCCAGGGCGTCCGCCAGGGCAAAAGCTGTGGGATAGCTGGTCCACTGGGGCTGGGTTCCCAGGGCCTGGGCCGCCACCTGGACCGTGGCCACGCCGCCCTCCACTCCGCCGTAGGAATACCCCACCGTGTCCTCCAAGGTCTGGGCAGGATCCTGATCCAGGACGTACACGCCGATCTCCCGCTGGGGTGTGCCGGGCTGGGCCAGCTGGTCCAGCACCTCCCCGGCCCGGTTGGCCTGGCGGACCACCAGCACCGCCACCACAATCAGCAGCACTCCCAGGACTCCTCCCGCTATCAGCAATCCTCTCTTTACCGAAGCTTTCACAAAGCCTCCCCCCTTTCTCCAACAGGCTGCACATAGTCCACCGTTATTCTCAGAGAGCGCAGCTGCTCCTCCATCCGGCGCTGGCGCTCCAAAAGCTCCGCTCGGGCCGTGAGCCCTCCCCAGGCGGGAGGAGCCCCGGCGGACAGCCACACCCGCCTCACGCCGCAGCGCTCCAACAGCCGCAGCAGCATCAGGGTGGAATCATCCCCCACCATGGGATCCGGCAGCAGGCACTTGCCATAGTCCACATACAGGCAGCCCGGATCCCCGTAGGCTGCCAGGTTGGAGGTGTACACCCGCTGGGCGCCCCCCAACTCCCCCAGCCTGCCCCCGGCGATCTCCAGCTGCTTGTGACTGCTGAGAAAACACACCTGGGTCTGAATTCTGGGGTCCGCCGGGCCCACAGACAGCACCGGGGGGGACTCCTTCCGGAGCAGGTCCCACAGCGCCCCATTGGGGACAACCCCGGGCCCCAGCACCAGGGGCTGCCCCCCGTCCAGCAGGGCGGTGAGCTCCTCCAGGGCGTGGGAGTCGTCAATGCTGCGGCTCTGATAGCTGGCGTACAGCCGGCGGATCAGATCCCGGTCAAACTCCACCCGGCTCTCCTGGGGGATGGACTGGAGGATGCTTTCAATGTCCTGCATGGTCAGGGTCTGTTTGTGGATCAAGTACGCCGCATAGTTGGGGTGGCAGGCCTGGGCCGCCGCAATGTGATAGGCCATGGTATAGCCCCACTCGTACTCCCGGCGGAGAGGGGCGATATACTCGTCGTAGATGTCCAGCACCTCTCCCACCCGGTAACGGGTCTCGATGTTCTGGTTGATATACCGGGCAGCCAGCTCCGTGGGCAGGTTCCCCGCCCCCCGTCCCATGCCGTAGACAGAACAGTCCAGAATCCGCTGCCGCTTGGTCTGCAGGGCGGACAGGGCCTGGGCGTTGGAAAAGGCCAGCTGCAAATTGTTGTGGCCGTGGTACCCCAGGCGCACGTCAGGGTCCAGATTGCCGTCGATCAGGTGAAACTGCCGGGCCAGCTGTCCTCGGTACATGCTGCCCAAGGTGTCCACGATATAGAAGGCGTAGGGCTTCAGCCGGTTGACCCGTTCCACCAGGTGCAGCAGCTCCAGATCGGGGTAAAAGGCCGTGCCCACCGGCTGGAGAAACACCCGGTACCCCTTATCCATAATGGCCCCTGCCCAGGCAAAGGCCCGCTCCGCCTGATCCCGGTGGAAGGTCAGCCGGATCCCGGTGAGGCCTTCCCGGCCGCAGGGGGGCAGCTGCTGGGGAGAGAGCTCCTTCTCCCCCAGGGCGATCATGGCCACGTACATGGCATGGCGCTCCCGATCCGGCAGCAGGGGGAGGATCCCCTCCGGCCCACCGAACAGGGAGCAATCCCGGTCCCGGGGACGGCTGGTGAGAAACCCGCACTCGATGATCTCAATGCCCGCCCGGTCCAGTTTATCCAGGATGGCGGCCATGGTGTGGCGGCCAAACTCCCAGTTGTTCACATAGCCCCCATCCCGCAGGGTGCAGTCCAGCAGCTCCACCCCCATGTCAGATCTCCCCCCTGTTCAGCTTTTCCCGCAGCAGTCCCCGGACATACTCCAGGTCTTTGGGGGTGTCCACCGACAGGCTCTCCGCCTCCACCGGGATCATCTGCAAAGGCCTGCCATGCTCAATAAAGCGCAGCTCGTTGATGTCCTCAATGGCCTCCAAGGGGCCCCGGGGTGTCCGGTGAAAGAACTCCAGAGCCTCCTTGGTGTAGGCCAGCACCCCCAGATGCTTGTAAAAGTGATAGTCCACGCTGGCCTTGGGATGGGGAATGGGACTCCGGGAGAAAAACAGCGCCCGGCCGTCCTCGTCCGCCACCACCTTGATGTTGGTCTCGTCCACGGCCTCCACCGGAGAGCTCACCGGCGCCATGAGGTTGGCGGCAAAGAACCCGTCCAGCCGGGCGGGCACCACGCAGTCCACCAGGTCCGGGCGGATCAGCGGCTCGTCCCCGTTGACGCAGACATACACGTCCGCCGGAAGTTCCTGGGCAGCCTCCCACACCCGCTGGGTGCTGGTGGGACACTGGGGCGAGGTCATCCGGCAGGGGATGCGGTACTCCATACAGGCTGCCCGGATGGCCTCATGATCCGTGGCCACCCACACCTCCTGGAGCTTCTTCGCCTTCTTCACCTGGTGGTACACCCACCAGAGCATGGGCCGGCCGCACAGGTCGGCCAGGGGTTTCCCCTTAAACCGGCTGGAATCGTACCGGGCCGGAATAATGGCGATGGCGCGCATAGCGTTTTCCTCCTTATCGTTTCCAAAGCTTGGCTGCGGCCCGCAGAGGCCGGGTCACCTTCCAACTGGTGGAACTCTCGTAGAGCTGGGCCACTCGGCAGCCCTCCGCCTCCAGCTGCTCCCGGGTAAACCACTCCTTCCCCGGAGCTGGGGCGGTGCCTCCCTTCCCGGCCGGGGGCTTTCTGTCCCGCTCCTGCTTGTACAGGTTCCAGTTTTCCAGGATCCTCTCGGACCACTGGGCCAGCACCTCCCGCCGGACCACCTCATAGCCCTCCGGGGCGGGAAGTCCCCGCTTGCAGCAGTTCTCCCCGTCCTGGAGGTCGTAGGCCAGCACGCTGGGCAGGTGGACCGTCACCCCCTCCAGCAGCTGGCGGTGACCATTCATCCGCAGGCCGAACCGGGTGATGAGAAAATCCCGCAGCCGGTGGGTCAAGGGCAAAAACGCCCGGTTGTAGATCCGGTCCTCCCGGTAGGAATCCAACAGCGCCCGGATCACATAGTGATGGGGCAGCGCTCCAAAGCACAGGTCCGTCAGCTCTTCCCGGGTCTCAAACCCGAAAAAGCACCCCTCCATTCGGCGGCGCTTCAGGTTCAGCTGGGGCACCGCCTCCGGCGCCAGAACCACCCCGCCCCCCTCCCACAGGGCCAGCAGGCACAGGTACTCCTCCACAAACTGCCACTTCTCCAGGGAGGCCGCCTCCCGGACACAGGGGGGCAGGTCCTCCCGGGAAAGCCAGCTCTCCCCGGGCTCCACCAGCTCCCCCTGGGGAAAGTCCTCCCTTATGCGCTGGAGCAGGGCCTGGGGCAGCTCCCGGCGGCAATGGGCACAGATCAGCCGCTCGGGGATCACCGGCCGATCCAGGTACTCCAGGACCTTGGCAGTTTTTTTATCCTTCTTCAAATAGGGGTTCAGGCGGAAATCCGCCTCGAACTCCCGGAGCAGGCCAATGAAGTCCGGCAGAAACAGAGGCCGGGACTGGGTCATATTCCAAAGCAGCTGCCGGGCTGTGGTGTAAACCGCCTCCTCCTTGTAGGCCGGGTCGCACTGGGTGAGAAAGCTGCGGAAGGCCCGCACCAGGTCCACCATGGCCCCGGTCTGGGTGGTGGAGATGGTTCCGCCCCGGCGGTAATAGTTGTAAAAGGCCTGGGGCACATAACCCAGGCTGCGGCAGCGGGTCACCAGGGCCGGGATCAGGGCGATATCCTCAAAAAGCATCCGCTCATACCGGTGCTCCTGCCAGATGGACCGGCGAAACAGCTTATTGACGCTGTAGGTGATATTGTTGCCCGTGGCGATGTAATCCCCCAGGTCCACTTCCTCCCGAGGATAGCTCTTCACCACCGTCTCCCGGCCCTCGTCCACGTAGAGGATGTGCACGTCGCACATGACCATGTCATAGCCTCCGGAGACCGCTTTCTCATAGAGGGCCTGGTACATCTCCGGCTCCACGGTGTCGTCGGAATCCAGAAAGGCCAGGTACTCCCCCCGCGCCATGGCGGCCCCGGCGTTGCGGGCCATGCCCAGTCCCTGATTCTCCTGGTGGAGCACCCGGACAAGCCCCGGGTACTCCCGGGCGTACCGGTCACAGATGGCAGGGCAGCCGTCGGGGCTGCCGTCGTCCACCAGGATGATCTCCTTTTCCTCCAAAGTCTGGGCCAGAGCCGAGTCCACCGCCCGCTCCAGAAATGCCTCCACCCCGTACACGGGAATGATCACCGATACCTTAACCATTGCTCTCCCCTCCCAGGTGATGCAGAATGTCCTGCAGCTGGTATTTCGTCTCCGGCACATAGGTCCGCTTTCCCCCGTACCGCCGCCGGTACGATTCTAAAAACCGGGTCAGTGTGTCGTTTTCCTTCCACAGCACCTTCCCGTTGTACAGCCGGTACAGCAGCACCGTATCCTCATCCAGTCCCAGGCACAATCGGGCCGACAGCGCCCCGTTGGAGCACACGGTCACCACCTTGGGCAGATTCCTCTCGTTGAGAAGGAACAGCTCCCAAGGCCCGGTCATCCCCAGAGGCCGGGATAAGCCCAGGTTCTGGGCAAGGCAATCCTCGTTGCGGGGATGAGATTTCACCCCAAACCGCTCCGGCCCCACGGTCTCCCGGCAAAGAGCCATCAGCTCCAGGTCGTTGCCCCGGATGCCCTCCGCCCGAAAGGACTGCTCCAAAAACAGGAAAGAAGGCATCCACCGAGGCGGGTGATAGTCAAACAGAAAGTTCAGCACTTTCCGCAACTCCCCATCCTCCCGGGACAGCTTGGGCAGGGGACGGTTTGCCAGGCCGTCCCCCCGCATGGCCAGACCCGGCTCGTAGAGCAGGGCGGCGGTGAGCTTCCTTCGCAGAGGCTCCGTCTCCGGCAGGCGGTTTACCGCCGCCCGGTCCTCCCGGAGAAAGTCGATGACATAGCTGGAAAAACCGTCCTCCACCCAGTAGAAGGGGCAGTCCAGCACCAGGGCCAGCAGCCGGGTCAGCCAGTCGAAATTGGGAAAATACACCTGGTCATAATCCCGCCCCAGATCCTCCCCCAGGATCCACCGCAGATGGGTGCGCCACTCCCGAAAGCAGGAGGCTGCCTCCCCACGATCCATGGGAAACCGCTGGGCCAGCTCTCGGATCCGCACGGGAAGCACCCGGGAAAACAGGCCGCTCTGCCGCGCCCGGTCCGCCAAGTCCGGCAGGCCCGGAGTGGCGTTGGTGAGCAGCAGGTCCGCCTCTCCCCGGGGGGACTCCTGCCAGCGGAGGTTGGCCTCCGTCAGCAGGTGGTACACCGAGCTGGCAATATACAGGGATTTTCCCACAGGGCATTTCTCCTTTCACATCAAATCAAGGTCCCAGGCGCACCACCTGGAAGCTCTCCCCCAGATTGGCCAGAGCGGCGGAGTTGACTCCGCACACCCGCCGGGGCTTCCTTCCACAGAAGGCGTAGGGCAGCAGCTCCGCCGGGAAGGGCTCCTCCACAATCTGGGCCCCGGGCAATGCCTGGCGGTAATCCAACGGGTCATCGGGATGCTTCTTCACCAGGACCTTGGCCCCCCGCAAAAGCCCTTCCCACAGGGAGCGGTACAGGGCCAGCTGCTCCTCCTGAGTGAGCAGGCCCAGATTGGACAGCTGCTGGGTCAGCAGGATGGTATCCGCCTGGGTGTGCAGGGGATGGGGCAGGAAAAACCGCACCACCCGCCGCCTCCACCGGTGGGGAAGGCACTGCAGCGCCCGCTCCACGGAGAAATCCCACAAAGGACAGTCCAAAGTGATCTGCTCCGTCTGGGCGTCGCCGCAGCAGAACGCCTCCCGAATCAGGGGATTCCTCCCGGAAAACAGCCCCCGCTCCTGGGCAATGGCCGCGTGGACGGGGAATTTCGCCGCCAGGATCCCCGCCTCACGCTGGGGGCGGCTCAGGGCGCCGGCGGCGTCCTCAAAAAAGGAGAAGGGCTGTCCTCGCTTCAGCAGCGCCAACGTAAAGTAAAACTGGGCTCCGGCCACGTACCGCTTGGAGAATTCCTCCAAGGGGGGCAGGCCCAGGCTGTCATAGGCGCTGCAGGCTTGGGTGGCGATGCGCTCCGCCTCCTGGGGGCTGTCCCCGTGGGGAATCTCCAGGTAGGGAAACAGCCGGACCACGTCAAAAAAGCCCCGGGTTCCCAGCTGCTGCCACTGAGGGTACTTCTCCACGATGAAATCCGGCAGCAGCAGCGCCGCCCAGCTCTCCGGGTGAAACAGCCTCCGGTGAAGCAGAACCTCCAAAAGCTGATAGGAACTAATGGCGTGATACAGCACCTTATCCGATCCCTGGTTCATCCAGCAGCCCCTCCAATCCCCGACGATAGGGGGCATTTCGCTCCCGCAACAGTTCCAGCATGGGGCCGTAGGCATCCCGGCCGCTGATGGGCAGCGTCAGCCCCAGGCCTCTCTCCAGCTCCAAAAACTCCCGGCAGAAGGCCAGCACTCCCCGGTGAATCTCCCGGACCTGGGTCCGGTGAGGGTTCTCCCCAAACTCCATCCGCCAGCCCCCGTCACCATCGCTATAGATGCCCCGCAGACTGCCCTCCTCCCCGCCCAGGAGCAGCTCCCAGAACAGGTTATCCCCTCGGCGGGGATTGTGAAAGTGCCACAGGTCCCGGTTCTCCCCCTGGGAGAAGAGGTAGCTGGCCATTCGCCCGCTGAGCAGCAGGGGCTCGGCAGCGTCCCGTTCCGGGCTGTGGGCGGAGTTGGTCCCCGCCACCAAACCGTCCACCTGACAGGGGATATACCAAAGCCGCCGGACAGCGGCGTCCAAACTCCAGGCGCCGCTGCCCGCCCAGCCGATATCCACCGCCGCTGCGTGGGCGCTGTCCTGGAGCAGGGAGCGGTAATAGTCCCCGGCTCCCCGGCGCTGAGGCTCATAAAGCTCCAGAATTCGGCTCCAGTTGTCACGAAGATAGTCTTTGACCGGGCCGGTATTTTTATGCGTCAGCAAAGTCCCCGGCTCCGCCCCCAGAGCCCGGCACAGCCCCGGCAGCAGGGGAGTCAGCTCCATGCTGCCCAGAGCCTTTCCCAGGGAGACCCCCTGCCCCGCCCGGTGGACCAGGAACCGCCGGAAGTAGTCCTCCGGGAAGAGCCCAGCGGTGACTTTAGCCGCTGCCAACCGGGACCAATAGGCGTACACCGGCCGGGGATCCTCCGGGTACAGCTGGCGGTAGAGCTGCAGCAGCACCTCCCCGTCCCGGGAGAGAAACAGCAGCCGGTCCACCCCGTGATCGTCGGCCCACCGGCGGAGAAACCGGCAATACCCCAGGGCAAACAGTCCCCCGTAGGCGTAGCCGTACTCAAACAGGCGGGAACAGCCCAATCCGCAGCGGAGCCTCCGATTTACCATCCCCTGCCACAGGCTCCCCACCACCGGGGACAGGTCCTCGGTTCGGCAGGCCGCTCCCCCTGTATGGACGTTCCGGTAGAAAAAGGGGGCAAAGCCCCGGCTTTGGGCCATGGCCCCGTCGGAGTGAGGGTTGTCCCCCACGTGGGCAAACCGGGTGCTGGGGGGAAACTCCCGCCGCAGCCGGTCATACAGCCCGCCGTCCCCCTTGGAGACGCCCTCCTCCCCGGAGACCAGAACCTTGTCAAACCGCCCAAAGCCCGCCTTTTCCGCCAGCTCCTGGAGGAACTCCCCCGGCAGGTACATATCGCTGAGCAGGCACAGGGGCTTGCCCTCCCGTCGGAGGGCCTGGACCACTGGGAGAAAGTAGGGATTCCCCCGGCACAGGGCCCGCTCCACCTGGAGCTCGGCCTCCATGCCCTCCTCCAGGGGGATGGACACCAGGCGGAAAAGCTCCTCCCAGATCTCCCGGAGGGTCACCTCCCCCGTGCCCCAAGCCTCGGATTTCCGACGGCGGGCCAGGGCTTCCGCCTCCACCCGCAGCCGCTGGAAATCCGGAAAGTACAGCTTGGCCCCCACCAGGGAGAAGGCCGCCTCCGGGCGGTTCACCCCCCGGAGCAGCAGCGTGTCAAAGAGGTCAAAGGACACCACGTCGAAGGCTGCCAGCCGCCGGGCCAGAAGCAGGGGCGGCTCCCTCAAGCACTGGGCAGCTTCCCCTCCCGCCGGCAGGGGTTCTATCCGCTCTCCTCCTCCCAGCAGCAGCGCCGGGGCCGCCCGCCAACGGGGCACTCCTTCCCGGCGCAGCTGCTGGTACCGATTCCGGGCCCCAGGACGGCCAGCGGTGAGCATTTGGTAAAGTTTCTCTTTCATAGGGTCTCCTCCCTGGTCAATGGCTTTTTTCGTAGAGGCTGCAGACCTCCCCCGGCTCCCCCACGGCCCGCAGCTTTCCGTGATCCAGCCACATGGCCTTGGTGCAGTTCTCCCGGATCACCCCGGGGGAATGGGAGACGATCAGCACGGTGGATCCCCCATGGATCAGCTCCCGGACCCGGGCCTCGCTCTTCTTGCGGAAAAACATGTCCCCCACGCTGAGGACCTCGTCCAGGATCAGGATCTCCGGGGCGTCCCCGGAAGCGGCAATGGCAAACCCCAGCCGGGACACCATCCCCGAGGAGTAGTTCTTCACCGGCTGGTCCATAAATCCCTCCAGCTCCGCAAACTCCACGATGCTCCGGTAGTGCTCCCGCAGGAACTGCCGGCTTCTGCCGATGAGCGCCCCATTGAGGAACAGGTTCTCCCGGCCGGTGAGCTCCGGGTCGAACCCCGCACCCAAGGTCAGCAGCTGCACCTGCTCCCGGCGCACATCCATCCGGCCGTCGGTAGGGGTCAACGCCCCGGCGATGATCTTCAGCAGCGTGCTCTTCCCCGAGCCGTTCTGCCCCACGATCCCCACCACCTGGCCCTGCTCCACGGTGAAACTCACGTCGTCCAAGGCCCGGAACCGGCTGACTTTCCCTCGGCCTCGGAGCAGCAGCTCCTTGACGCTGCCAGGGGACCGGGTCCCCCGGAGAAATTCCATGGTCACATGGCGGGCACGTATCACGGTTGGCATTGGGTTCACCTCACAATCGCACCAACATAGGATTTCGCAGAATTCGAAAAATCCCCCATCCCACCAGAGCCGCGCCCCCACCCCACAGGGCCATCAGCACCAGATCCCAAAGGGTGGGAGGCAGACCCTCCATCACCGCGGCTCGAAGGCAGCGGATAAACAGGTACAGGGGATTGGTCTCCACCACGGTCCGGATCGGCCCGGTCAGCTGGTCCGCCGGGTAGAAGATGGCGGAACAGTACATCCACATGGTCAGCACCACGGAGTACAGGTGCTTCACATCCCCAAAGAACAGATACGCCGCCGCCAGCACAAAGGAGATCCCCAGAGAGAACAGCGCCAGCCACAGCACGATCACCGGCAAAAAGACCAGAGTCCACTGGATCTCCACCCGAAACACCGCCAGCATCACCCCGTAGGCGATCAGGGAATACCCCAGATTCACCAGAGCGGTACAGACCCGAGTGAGCAGGAACACCTCCAGTGGGAGCTTCACCCGCACCAGCAGGGGCCGGTTGTCCGCCAGGGTGGTCATGGCCGACTGGGTGGCCGCAGTAAAGGCCTGCCACAGCAGGTAGCCCGTCAGGTAGTAAATGGGGTAGTTCTCAATGGAGCGGCGGAACATCTGGGAGAAGATCAAGGACAGCACTGCCATGGACAGCAGCGGGTTCAGCACGCTCCACACCACCCCCAGCACGGACCGGGCATACCGGCGCTTCAGCTCCCGCAGGGTGAGCTGTTGGATGACGAACCAATACTGTCGCCGCTTTCTCCCTTTTTCCACGAGGATCCCTCCCTTCTCTTCACTGGGTACCGCCAGGCAAGGCTCAGCACCCTGGCCCAGCGCCTCCGATTCAGCGCCCGGAACTCCCGCTGGGGATGGACGCTGTACAGCGCCGCACTGCCGGGCATCCAGGGACTGGGCAGCTCCTCCCGCCGCCCAAGCAGCCGGGGCAGCAGACCGCCGGGGTCCTGACCCTCCCAGTCCACCCAGGGAGCCAAGCGCCCGGCGGAGCCCTCCACCGCCCGGGGAGAAAAGGGCAGCGCCCCCAGCTCCCTGGCCTGGGCTAAGGTGGGCCGGGTCATCACCTGCACCAGGGACGCCGCTCCCCGATCCGAATCCCGGCCTCCCATCCAGCCGGACCTGGCCAGCTCCTTGGCGTACCGGAGAAACGCATCCCCCAGACGGGCGGTGCGCCAAGCAGTCAGGGGCGGCTGACCCAACAAGGGGTAAAATTCCCCATCCCGGCAGCTGTATCCCAAGGTCATGCCCTGGGGCGCGGCGGAGATGGCCTCCCACAGGCTGGGCTCAAATTTGGCCTGGAGGGATAGCTCCCTGCCCGGCCGAAAAAAGCAGGCGTCCCAGGCGCCCCGGTCAGGAGCCCGGTACAGCCCGGCGTAGAGGCCCCGCACCTTCCCCGGCCCCCCCAACAGGGACAGGGTCTCCCCCAAGGTCTCCTGGGTGGTGCCCATCCAGCCGCTGTCCACCAGGGCCCAATCCTCCCCGTCCAGGAGACCCTCCTGGGAGAGGTATCCCAACAGCAGGGGCAGCGCCCACCGGGACCGGCTGTCCAGCAGCTCCTGAAACAGAGGACACTCCAGCAGCGCCAGGGAGAACCCCTCCCGCTGGTCCCAGGGCACGGGCTCCTCCCCGGGGATTCCCAGCCGGAAGAGCACCTCCCGGCGCTCCTCCGGGGACAGGCCCGCTCCCTCCAGCACAGCCCCGGGGATCACAGCCGGTCCGGCGCAGAGCTGCTCCACCGCCCGGCTGGGGTCCCGGTGGTAAAGGGGCAGCCTCCAGGCCCGGCGGGAGCCGTAGAGGTACCGGCACTCCAGGGGCAGGCGCCACTCCCGGCAAAACAGGCTGGCCATACGCCAAGGAGTCCAGCCGTCCCGGGAGAGAAAGTACAGCCGGGAAATACCCCTGCGCAGGGCGCTTTCCAAGGTCCACTGGACAAACTCCGCCATGGCGGGTGCCAGGGCCCGGGTCACTTCATCCACGGAGACCACCCCGGCGCTTGGCCCAATGGAGGACGGCTCCCGGCACCAAGCAAGCCGCCACCGGGCGCAGCGTCCCCACTGCTGCCGGCAGCGGTGGCAGTCCCAGAGCGGAAAATCCCCAAGCCCGCAGGGAGGCCTCCCGCAGACGCCGGGCGGGATCCCTGCGGCGGTAGGAGTCCCGGTCCTCCCAGTAATCCACCAGGGATACGGGCAGGTTGTACCCCCGTTCTCCCCCAGCATGAAGGCGGAAGAACAGATGGTAATCCTCACAGCCCAGATGACGAGGGGACTGGCTGTAGCCTCCCGCCTGTTCCAGCACCTCCCGGCGGAACATCACCCCGGGATGAATATAGGGGGAATGGGCCAAAAAGTCCCTGGGGCCTGGTTCCTGGGGCGGGGCCAGCACTCCCCACACTCCCCAGCGGTCCACCAGCCGGGCGGCGCATCCCACCCAGCCATAGGCCGGATGGGACCGGAGAAACTCCACCTGCCGCTCCAGCCGCCGGGGATGGCAGAGATCGTCGTCGTCCAGCCGGGCCAGGAAGCTGCCCCTCCCCCGCTCCATACAGCGGTTGAGGGCATAGCCCAGCCCTCGATTCTCCCGGCCCCGGTACAGCCGGACCCGGCTGTCCAGGGCAGCAGCCTGCTCCAGGGCCAGGGCCCCCTGGGGATCGGAGCCGTCATCCCACAGCACCAGCTCCCAATGGGGCAGCGTCTGCCCCCGCAGGGACTCCACCGCCCTGCGAAGCTTATCCCATCGGGGATTACAGGAGCCCATCAACACGGTGACAAGAGGTTTTTGTTCCATTGCGTTCCCTCACTTTCCTGTCCATCTCACAGTAGACCGCTTTCATGGCGTCCCGGGCCAATGTCCTGTCAAAGGGCGCCACCGACGCCACGCACCGCCGGGACAGCGCCTCCCGCCGGGGAGCGTCCAACCCCCGCAGCAGAGCAATCCCCCGGGCGAAGCCCGCCGGATCGTCCCAGGGGTAGATCAACCCGTTTTTCCCAAAGGCCATGTATTCCCGGGTGCCACGGTTGTCCGCGGCGATCACCGGGACCCCCATGGCCAGGGATTCCAGCCCCGCCATTCCCAATCCCTCCCGTCGGGAGGGAAACACGGTGGCATCGGCGCTGCCCAAAAAGCTCTCCACGTCCCGGCGGTACCCGTACAGCGCGGCGACATCCTCCAGACCCCGGTCTCGGATCTCCTGCTCCAGCCGGGGCCGGGAAAATCCCTCCCCGCAGATGCCGTAACGGATCCCCCTCAGGGCGCCCCACTCCTTCAGCAGGGAGAGGGCCTGCAGCACCACCTGGTGATTTTTATTCAGGTTCAGCTCCCCCACGGAGAGCAGGAAAAATTCCTCCGGCCCGATGCCCAACTCCCCTCTCAGGGCGGCCCGGCGCTGGGGCGGCAAGGGGGAAAAGACCCGCCGGTCCAGCCCCACCCCCGGCAGCCGGAAAACCAGCCCGCCCCGCTTTAGGGGAAGCTTTCTGGCAGCCCGGTAATCCTCGTCGTTGATGGTCACTAGGATGTCCGTGAAGCGAGCCAAGCTGTGCTCCACCGGGTAGAAGGCCAGCCGGTTATACAGGGGAGCGCCCCGGTAAAAATGGAACCCGTGGGCGGTGTAGACCACCACCGGGTTCCCTGGAGAAAACTTTCCGGCAAGCCTGCCCACCAAGCCCCCCACCGGCGTGTGGCAGTGGATGGCCCGGATATTCCACCGCTCTAACAGCTCCAGCACCTGGCCCAAAGCGCGGCTGTTATCCCCCAACAGATAGGGGGAACGGGCGATGGGGATGTGATGGGGGATCACCCCCGCCTGACGGATGGCCTGGACGTCGCTGAGGTAGTGGGGCTCCTGGAGATTGGCGGCGTAATGGACAGTGTAGCCCATAGATTGCAGCAGGGCCACATCATCCCTCTCGAACTTTAGGAGAAAGTCGTTGGTGGTGGCCAGGATCAGGATGTTTTTTTCCAAATTTGCCGCCTCCCAAAACCGTTTGCTATCAGTTTTTGCACTGCCCGTCGGATTATACGCCGCCATTTTTCGCGAAAAAAACGCCACATTTTTTCACAGTCCTGGGGCAAGCTGTGGAAAAATGGGGCGATGGGGGCGAAATTGGAGAAAGGGGAAGGCTGATGGTGAGCCAGGGCTGTACAGGGGGACGGGGTGGGGGGGAAAGAGGAGCGGGTGCAAAGAACCTGCGCTGGTCCGCGGAGAACGCCACGGCACTCCCGGCCTATTTTGGAGGGAGCAGACAAAACCCCCAGCGGGACCGGGGGTGGCGAAGAAAAGGGGAAAATGGCGGATAGAGCGGCATGAATAGAAATGCCGAGAGAAGGGCAGCAAAAAGCGCCCTGTGCCAAAGGCACAGGGCGCGAAAGCAGGTTTGCTTATTGGGCGATGGTGATGTGGCGAGGGGTGGTCAGGAAGCGGATTTCCGCCTGATGGCTCAGCTCCCCCAAAGCCTGGCACATCCCCTGGTTCATGGCGTCCAGAGTTTGGTTCTTGGCGGTCATGCGCATCTGCTCATGGACGTAGTTCTCCGCCGGGTCGTGGGAGTAGCCGTCCATACCCGCCAGCCAGATCTCCTTGACTCCCAGGCGGATCAGCAGCTTCACCAGCATCAAACCGGCGTTGTCCCGCACCGCCTCGGGCTGGCTCAGCAGGGAACCGTACTCCACCCGGTACCGGGCGCCGCCGTCGGGAATGTTGCTGGTGACAATGAGCCGCTGCTCCTTGCCCTCCCCCAGCTCCTTCTGACGCCGCAGGTTGCTCAGGAAGATAAAGTCCGTGGTCACGGGCTGGTAGTCGAAGTTGACCCCCACGGTCACCACGTCCGGCTCTGAGGCAAAGGCCGCGATCTTCTCCTGCTCCTCCCGGGCGCTCTTGCCCGGGGCGATGACCAGGGCTCTCCGGCCCTCCACAGCCTCCCGCAGAGCCGCCATAGAATCCTCTCCGGTCCCCCGCTCCATATAGGACAGGTACAGCTCCTCCATATACTTCCGGTCAAAGGACACCCGCTTCTCCGGCGCCATCTGGTCGAAGATCTTGTCGATGTCCTCCACGGTGAGGGTGTTTTTCTCCGTGAGGAACAAGGCGTAATTGGGGTGGGCGTTGTGGCTGGCCGACAGGTAATTGGGCAGGGAATACCCCCAATAGTTCTGCTGGTAGAATCCGTTGAGCACCCGGTCGATGGCCCGCAGCAGGGGCTTGATCTGATAGTGCCCGCCGGCGTTGTCGTTGAGGTAGTCCAGGAACAGCTCCGTGTTCAGGTTGCCCGCCCCCCGGCCCATGCCCATGATGCTGGAATCCAGAATCAGGCTCCGGCCGGTCTGAAGATCCACCAGGGTCTGGGCGTTGGCGTAGGCCAGCTGGAGGTTGTTGTGGGAGTGGAATCCCACCCGGATCCCCTCCTCCAGGTTGTGCTCGATCATATAGAAGAACCGCAGCATGTCCTTGCGCTTCATAGTGCCGAAGCTGTCCACCAGGTAGAAGGCGTAGGGCCGCAGGGTGTTGGCCTGCTCGATCAGCTCCAGGTACTCCCGGTCGTTGTAGCTCAGGGCCACCATGGGCTGCAGGAACACCTTATACCCCTTGTTCTTCACCTGCTCCGCCAGCTCCAAGGCAGGGGCCAGGTCCTTCTTGTGGAAGGTCACCCGGATGCCGTCGATGGAGGTGCCGTCCCAATCGGGCAGGTCCTCCCCGTTGTAGGTGCCGTAATCCAGCAGCGCCACAAACAGCTTGCCCTGACGGTCCTCCGGCAGGATCCGCGCCACCTGCTCCACCGTGTTGTACCGGGAGTAGTCCGGATCGTAGGGCGCCTTCTGGGTGAGAAAGCCACACTCGATGATGTCCACCCCAGCAGCCAGGAGGCTTTTTACAATGTATTTCTCGTTTTCAAACCCAAAGTGGCAGTCGTTGCAATAGCCCCCGTCCCGCAGGGTGCAATCCAGCACATGGATCTCTTTCACAGGGTCTCCCCCTTTCCCAGGCTCCGCTGATAGTTGTAAATGGCGTCGGCAATGAGGAAATCCTCCGGCTCGTCAATGTCCACGCTCTCCACTTCCCCCACGGTGACCAGCTTGGGCTTGTCCCCAATCCGGCGGCCCAACTGGGTCATGACCTCCGACCGGTAGATGTAGAACCCACTGGTCTCCTCATAGAGAGGGGGCAGGTCCTGGGTCCGGGGGATGGCGTCCAGCTGGTAGTTGAAGGGCTTGCCGTCCTTCCACAGGAAGTCCCGCAGCTCCTTGACCGCAAAGGCGGAATCATACTCCCCGCTGACCACCGCGTCCAGCCCCTGCTGGATGGTCTCAGCCTGGATGAAGGGCGCTGTGGTGTGGGTCATCACGTAGATGTCCGCGGGTACGTCCGCCGCAAACCGCTGGAGCACCTCGTTCATCTTGGTGGTGTCCTGGTCCAGGTCCTCCCCACGGCGCAGGTACTTGACCCCTTCCGGCAGAAACTCCTGGATCTCCGGGTTGCTGCAGTAGACGTAGACCTCCTCCACGCCCTGCACCTTCCGCAGGGTGGAGAGGATATACCAGCACAGGGGCTTGCCGTTGGTGAAGGGTTTGGTGTTCTTCTGGGGCAGGCGACGGTTGTTCAGCTTCATGGGCACTACTGCCACGATCTTCATAAGATCTCCTCCTTCTTAGTTTCCCGGGTTTCCCCGGAATTATCACGGGCTTCCTTCAGCAGCCGGGGGATCAGCTCTTCGCACTCCTCCCAGGTGCTGGGGAAAAAGAACAGGTCCGGCCGCTGCCGGCAGATTTCCTTGGTTTGGTCCAGCACCTCTGTGCGGAGCTTTTGGGGCTCCTCCACCAGGTTGCACAGGAACACCGCCTTGGCCGGGATCCCAAACACGCACCAGGGATTGGTGGCCGCCGAGGACCCCACCGTCAAAAACAGCGTCCGCTCAAAGGAGCTGTTCAGAACGATCAGCTCCCAGGGCATGGAGGTGTCCTGGTTGGTGGCGTAGCCCGCCTCCTGGAACCGGTTGACCCGGTTGCGGGGATGGATCTTCACCAGGATGTTCTCCTTGCCCACCAGCCGGGCCACCCGATCCACCAGGGCCACGTCCCCGATGTCCACCCCGTCACAGGGGTAGGACTCCTCAAAAAACAGCACCGGCCGGTCATAGCGGTCCGGCAATTGGTCGTATTGGAAAATCCGGTTCAGCGCCTCCAGGGTCCCCCTCTGGTACTTCCCCGGCAGGGAGTACACCGGGCAGGGAGGCTTCCAGGCCAAGGTCTCCGGGTGGAACAGGTAGATCCCCTTGAGCCCCTGCAGAGCGTACAGCTGCATCCGCACCTTGAGGGACCGGCTGAGCACCAGGTCCCCCACCTGGCGGGAATAGGTGCTGGCCCCGTCCTCAAAAAGCATCCAGGAAAGCCCCGGATTCCGCTTTTTCAATCCCAGCACCAGGTACTGGTTCATCAGGGACATGTTGGAGAACAGGAACACGTCGTAGGCGCCCTCCAGCTGCAAAAAGTCCCCCAACAGCTTCTCCGGCCCCAGGACCCCCCGGAGGATGTTCTTCAGGTTCTCCCCCCGGGCCAGACCGTTTAAGCGCTTCTCCTCCAAATAGTATACCCGGCCAAAGGCCCCGCACTTCTTGGCCCCCTCCCACACCTTGCGGGAGGCACTCATCTGGTCGGTGACAATCAGGTCCGCCCGGTCCTCAGGGTAGTACGCCGCCAGCACCTGCATGGCCGTCAGCACTTGATAGGGCGTGCAGCAGGTCACCAAAATCCGTTTTCCCACACCACGGCCCCCTTTCTGTTCGTTAGAAATAGGAATAAAAAAAGCGGCCTTTTCGCCGCTCTCATCTTTTGAAGCAGCACGCCGCCCCAGTACCCGGCGGCCTACGCTGTCAATATAAGTATGTTTTCTCTCTTGGGCACATCTAGTATATAACATACCACAGGCTGAAAAATAAGTCTAGTCTTTTTTTCATTTTCTGGTATACTTTCTATATCGCGCAAACTTACAATTTTTAATGGAAAAGGAGGCCCAGAACATGGATCAGGAAAAGAACCCTCAGCAGAACATTCCCCCGGAGGAACTCCTCCACCTGACAGACATCCTGCGCATGGTGGACGAGGAACTCATCGAGGCAGAGCGCTCTGTGGAGAAGATGGACGAGGAATACCGGGAAGCCCAGCAGTACATGGCGGACACCCGGGGCGAGGGCGACGCCAAGGAGATGTTCCAAAATAGAATGGCCCTGGGTCAGCTGGACAACCGGGGTGTTTCCGCGGTGATCTACCGGGACCGGCTGAAAAAGACAAAGCTCTCCCCCTACTTTGCCCGCATCGACTTCCGCCCCCAAGGGGAGCAGGACAGCGCCGCCTATTACATTGGCCTGTACGCCTTCCGGTTTCAGCAGCAGCTGTACATCATCGACTGGCGTTCCCCCGTGGCCAGCATGTTCTATGACTTTGAACTGGGCCCCGCCTTTTACACCGCGCCCCAGGGCCGCACCGATGGGGAGCTGACCCGCAAGCGCCAGTTCAAGATCACCGGCGGCCAGATGGAGTACGCCTTTGACTCCTCCCAGAACATCCAGGACGACATCCTCCAGCAGGAGCTGGCCCACACCAGCGACGAGAAGATGAAGTCCATCATCTCCACCATCCAGAAGGAACAGAACCGGATCATCCGGGATGAAAAGGCCAAGGTCATGATCATCCAGGGGGTGGCAGGCTCGGGAAAAACCAGCATCGCCCTGCATCGGGTGGCCTTTCTGCTGTACCGCTACCGCAACACCATCAAGGCCCAAAACGTCACCATCATCTCCCCCAACAAGGTGTTCGGGGACTACATTGCCGGGGTGCTGCCGGAACTGGGCGAGGAGCCCATCTTCGAGGCCAGCCTGGAGGACTTGGCCCTGGTGCAGATCGAGGACGGCATCGATTTTGTGGGGGACCGGGATCCCCTGGAGGCCGACGACCCCGCCTGGGAGGAGCGGGTGCGGTTCAAGTCCTCGGTGGAGTTTGTGCATCTGATGGACGACTTCATCGCCCGGCTGCCCAAGCTGGCCTTCCAGCCCAAGGACTACGAGTACAAGGAGTGGAAGGTGCCGGCGGAGTGGATCCAGCAGCGGGTGGACGTGTACCAGCGGTTCCCCCTGATGAAGCGGCTGGAGATGGTGGCCGACGACATCCACTCCCGGCTGGAGAACGAGTTCCTCCGGGAAGAGCAGCCGCCCCACCGGAACCGGATCTTCCAGGCCCTGCGGAAGATGCTCACCATGAAGACCACCCTCTCTGCCTACCGGGCCTTTTTCCGCCAACTGGGCAAGGAGCGGGCAAAGCTCTACAAGCCCTTCCAGAAAAACGTGCTGGAGTGGAACGACGTCTACCCCTATCTCTACCTGCAGGCGGCCTTCACCGGGCTGCAGCAGAGCCGGCTGATCAAGCATCTGGTCATCGACGAAATGCAGGACTACAGCCCCATCCAATACGCGGTCTTAAACCACCTGTTCCAGTGTCCCAAGACCATCCTGGGGGACTTCAGCCAGTCCATCAACCCCTACTGCCAGTACACCCTGGAGGAGCTCCACCAGCTCTATGAGGGCTCCTCTCTGATGCGCCTGGAAAAGAGCTACCGCTCCACCTGGGAGATCATTCACTACGCCAAGGGAATTGTCAGCGAGACGGACTTCCAGGCGGTGGAGCGTCACGGCCCCGCCCCGGACCTGAACGTCTTCGCCACTGAGGAGGAGGAGCTGAAGGAGCTCTGCCGCCGGGTGGAGGAATTCCACCAGGGCAAGTACAACGCCCTGGGCATCGTCACCAGGACCAACACCGCCGCCAAGGAGCTCCACCAGAAGCTCCGGGATCTGGGGGCTGATGTGGCCCTGATCACCCCGGAGAGCAGCACCTTCCACAACGGGGCCACGGTGCTCTCGGTGCAGATGTCCAAGGGCCTGGAATTCGACCAGGTGGTGCTGCCCCAGGTGAATGAGGAGACCTACCACACCCAGTTTGACCGGAGCCTGCTGTACGTGGCCTGCACCCGGGCCATGCACCAGCTCTCCCTGACCTGCACCGGGCAGGTCACCCCCCTGCTCCCCGGCCAGGAACGGGAAACCCCTGCCCCCCAACCCCAACCTGAACTGTAAGGAGGCTTTGCCATGTCTGTCCGAGAGATCACTGAAAAAGACCTGCTGCTGGAGTGCGACCGGATCTCCAGCATTGCCTTCACCTACCCCTGGGACCGGGAGGAGGCCGCCAAAGAGCCGGAAGACCCCTCCTCCCCCCGGAACGTGACCCTGGGCCGCTTTGACCAGGATGGAACCCTCACCGCTTGCCTGCAGCTGCCGGAGTACCAGGTGTGGTACCAAGGGCAAACCGTCCCCATGGTGGGGGTGGGCGGAGTGGCTTCCCTGCCGGAGTTCCGGAAGGGCGGCGGCATCCGAGAGCTGTTCCAGGCCGCCCTGCCCTGGATGCGTCAAAGAGGGGCCGTGTTCTCCAGCCTGTACCCCTTCTCCCACCTGTTCTACCGGAAATTCGGCTATGAGCTGTGCCAGCTCACCCTCCGCTACAAGGTGGAACCCCAGGCCCTGGCCTCCTTCTCCTGCACCTGCAAAGCCCGGATGATCACCCCCGGGGAGAGCCTGGAGCGGGAGCTGCCCCGGCTGCGCCAGGTGTACCAAGCCTGGCTGGGACAGCACAACCTGGCGGTGGATCGGGAGGACCGCCGGTGGAAGGCGCTCTTCGGAAAGAATCCCACCAAGGAGCGGCGCTATGCCTACATCCTGGAGGAAGAGGGCACGCCCCTGGCCTACCTGATCCTCTCCATGGAGGACACCCCCAAAGGGAGAAACGGCAAAATCAGGGAGCTGGCTTTTACCGGCCGGGAGGGTCCGGCCCAGGCTCTGGGCTTCCTGCACCGGCTGGCGGCGTCGGAGTACCCCAGCTACACCCTGAACCTGCCGGGGGACCTGCCCCTGGCCGCCCTGATGGCAGAGAGCTACCAACTGGAATGCTCCTGGGACGGCCAGCCCATGGCCAGGATCGTCACCCTGGAGAAGGCTCTGGAGCCCAAAGCCCCCGCCGCCGGGGAAACGTACACTCTGGCGGTGACCGACGCCCTGCTGCCGGAGAACGATGGGGTATTCCAGGTGACCGGCGGCTCTGCGCCCACCGTGGAACGGCTGCCTCAGGGCACTCCGGCGGACCTGTCCCTGGACATCGGCACCCTGACCCAGCTGTGCCTGGGGACACTCTCCCTGGAGGAGGCACTGTTTAAGCCTGGGGTGGTCCTCCGCGGCAACGAGAACGTGCTGAAGAAGGCCTTCCCCAAGGGTGCTGTGTTCCTCAACGAGTACTTTTAAGCCGGCTCCTTTCCAAGGCTGGTTTGAGACAAAAAAGGACATCCCGGCTTTTGCAGCTGGGATGTCCTTTTTAAAATGGGGATTACAGAACCGGGACGTGGGCCTGTGCGTTTTGCGCCATGGAGCCCTGCGCCTGGTTTTTCTTTCCGATTATGTCGGGGGAAGCTTCGCCCCGCAGTCTTTAAAAGGGTGGCTGCATCCCGATGGGACGCAGTGGCCCACCGGAGCGTCAGTGAAAAGGCAAAGCTTATCCATTAGTGATGGCAGCCGTGGCTTCCGCAGCCATGCTCCCCGCAGGAGTGGCCTTCGCCGTGGCCGTGGCCCTCGCCATGATGGCTGCAGAGAATGTCCGGCTGGAACAGGAGCTTGCCTGCCAGCAGATCCTCCACCGCCTGGTCCGCGCTGCCGGTAACGCCGCCGTACAGGGTGATCCCCGCCTGAGCCAGGGCGGTTTTGGCGCCGCCGCCAATGCCCCCGCAGATCAGGGTGTCCACACCCTGGGTCTGCAGGAAGCCCGCCAGGGCCCCATGGCCGGAACCGTTGGTGTCCACCACCTGGGAGGAAACCACCTTGCCGTCCTGGGCCTCGTAGAGCTTGAACTGTGCTGTATGGCCAAAGTGCTGGAACACCTGGCCGTTTTCATAAGTTACTGCGATCTTCATGGGATGATCCGCTCCTTCCGCATTTTTTCGAGAACAGCGGGGACAGCCGCAGCCTGCCTCCGGGCCGGGGCAGAGCTGGTACTCTCCCCCGTCAATCCGAAGCTCCCGCCCCTGCACCAGGCACAGGGCCAGCTTCTGCCGGGCGCCGTTGTAGATGGCCTGCACTGTGGCCCGGGCCACCCCCATCCGCCCTGCGGCCTGCTCTTGGGTCAAACCCTCCAGGTCGATCAGGCGGATGGTCTCAAACTCGTCCACGGCCATCTGCAGTGGCTCGCCTCCCGGCTCCCCCTCCAGCCCGCCAAACCGGCGGCACTGGGGCAGCGCGCAGATCCTTCTCCGTTTGCAGGGCCTTGGCATGTTCCCACCTCCATTATTGGCATATGCCAATTATAACACCTTTCTTTCATGCGGTCAAGGGTTCCTCCATCCCAGGCCCGAAAAACTCAGCGGGGCCAGCGCTCCTCCCGGCTGGGCAGGGGAGGAAAGTCCGTCCAGGGCTTGTCCAGGTACCAATAGGCCACAGTGGCCACGTCGTCCTGGCGCTCAAACAGTCCCCGGTGGCACACGCCGATCTGCTGCAGTGTCACTCGGATATCCTGCTCAAAGTGGATGGGATCCGGAATGTGCCACCGGTAAAATCCCCGCATGGGCGGGCAATCGTCGTTGTGGTAGTCGTTGTGCACGGTGGTGTCGTGGCGGGAGTAGAAGGGATACCCCAAAAACGGCGTGCAGTAGGTCTGCTCCACAGTTTTGCCCTCCTCCTGGTGGGCAAAGCTCCATGCGCCGCCAAAGTAATCCTCCGTGCCCGTGCCGCAGATGGTGGGGTAGTCCGTGTCCCCGTCCAGGTAGAACTTCATCTCGCCCTCGCCCCACCAATAGCGCTCCAGGGTGGTCAATGCCAGATAGGTCCCCAAATACTGCCCCCGGCCATGGACATTGTCCAACACCACATAGTCCCGGGCTTTTTCCGTCAGCCGCTGCCGCCGCCACTGGGCGTGGAAGTACCCAGCATTCTCCGGCACCTCTTGCAGGCAATAGTCGATCTGGTAGAAAAAGGCTGGCACCGGGTTTTTATGCTGGCTCTCCACAGTGATTTTGGCCCCCTTGCGGAAGGGCATGGGGAAATAGCAGTTAAATCCCCGGGTGGGGTTCACGGCCACGGGCAAGGAGTTGACCAGGCAGCCCTGGGCAAAGCCGCAGCAGAAGAAATCCCCCAGGGGCACTTCCACGGAAGGACGCTCCTCCCCGTCCCAGTAGATGCGGAAGACCAAGTCCCGCAGCACAAAGCAGTCGGCGTCGCTGGTCTTATCCGTCACGGTGATCCAGATGTGCTGAATCACCCCGGAGCCCTGGATCTCTCCCAGGACGGCGGTCTCTCCGGGCTTGATCTCCCCCAGGCAGGGAGATCCCTTCCGGGAGGGTCCCAAAAGGCTGGAGGCCATACCTCCCCGGCCCTTTTCCCCATGGGGATTCTCCCCGTTGATAGCCCGGCTCTGGCCGCCGGTGATCAGGGGCATGCTGCTCCAACTATTCCAAAACATCGCGCACTCCTCCTCCAAAAAATTGTCTCCGCTATTATAGCACCAACCTTACCGGGACGCCAGTGGTTATCCTTGACTTTTTCCACCTGTGTGCTATGCTTTAGGCACACACATTTCAGAAAGGATGGATTCCTTTGAAGATCACTGTTCTGGGCAGCTGCTCCGGCACCGAGCCCTATCCTCATCGTCATCAGACCTCCGTGGCCATTGAGACCGGCGGCCGCGTATACTTCATCGACGCCGGCGAGAATGCCGGTTACGCCTCCTATCTGGGGGGCATCCCCCAGCAGGACACCGAGGCCATTTTCATCACCCACACCCACATGGACCACACCGGCGGCCTGCCCCATCTGCTGTGGAACTTCCGCAAGCTGTGCACCATCAATCCGGACATTGCCGCCCACATGGAGGGCAAGGTGATTCAGGTACACATGCCCGACCTCTCCGTCTTTGACGGAGTGATGGCCATGCTTCGGGCCAGCGAGGGCAACTATGAGACCGTGTTCCATCTGGATCCCCACCTGATTCGAGACGGCGTGGCCTACGATCAGAATGGTTTCAAGCTCACCGCTTTCCACAACTATCATCTGGGTACGCCCAAGCCCGGTCTGCCTTTTATGAGCTACACCTTCCTGGTGGAGGCAGAAGGCAAGAAGGTTCTGTTCTCCGGAGACTTCCGGGACCTGTCCGAGATCGCGCCCCAGATGGAGGGCTGCGACATGGTATTCCTGGAGACGGGGCATCACACGGCAGCCGGTCTGTGCCAGGAGATCAAGGACACCGGCATCCAGGTGGGCAAGGTGGTATTCTACCATCACGGTCTGGAGATCCTCAATGATTACGACGGCGAACTGGCTGCCGCCAAGGCAGTGCTGGGGGATCAGATGACCTTTGCCGACGACGGGTCGGCTTACCAGCTGTAAGGATTTTACTTTTCAAAAGAAAAGGCCGCCCGAGTGGGCGGTCTTTTTTTATACTGGAGTGATATATTTCTGAAAAAGGGCCGCTCCCGGGGCTACCGCCCTTCGGGCTGACGCGCCCCGCTGGCTGTCTCTTTTTCCGGCTGCGCCGGTTTTTAAGGTCGTAAGGCTCCGCCTTACCAACCCCAGCCTTTGAAAAGGCTGGCGAAACTTTTTTGCTAACGGCTTCCTCCGTCGAGGCTGGTTCCTGCAACAGGGCCGCTCCCGGGGCTACAGCCCTTTGGGCTGACGCGCCCCGCTGGCTGCCTCTTTTTCCGGCTGCGCCGGTTTTTAAGGTCGTAAGGCTCCGCCTTACCAACCGCAGCCTTTGAAAAGGCTGGCGAAACTTTTTCGCTGGCGGCTTCCTCCGTCGAGGCTGGTTCCTGCAACAGGGCCGCTCCGGGGCTACAGCCCTTCGGGCTGGCGCGCCCCGCTGGCTGCTTCTTTTTCCGGCTGCGCCGGTTTTTAAGGTCGTAAGGCTCCGCCTTACCAACCGCAGCCTTTGAAAAGGCTGGCGAAACTTTTTCGCTTTACACCTGGACTTCCCCTGCCAGGATACGCTTATAGTCCTCCAGATTCTGTTGGAGCAGGGTGGGCGTATCCAGGCCATAGGGACATTTACTCTTGCACTGATTGCAATGGAGGCAATCCTCCACCTTCATCATCATAGCCTGGCTCTCGGGGGTGAGCCATCCCGCGGAGGGGCTCCGGCGGATCAGCTGGCTCATCCGGGCGCACTGGTTGATGACGATCCCCGCGGGGCAGGGCATACAATAGCCGCAGGCCCGGCAGAAGTTGCCGATGAGCTCTTTGCGGTCCTTCTCGATGATCTCCTTCAGCTCGCCGGTCATGGCGGGAGGATTATCGATGTAGGAGATGAACTCATCCAGCTCGCTCTCCTTCTGGACGCCCCAGATGGGCAGCACATTGTCAAACTCCGCCTGCCAAGCGTAGGCGGCGGCGGAATTGGTCAGCAGGCCGCCGGACAGGCCCTTCATGGAGATGAATCCCACGTTATGCTCCTTGCACAGCTTCACAAGAGCGATATCCCGGTCCGTAGCCAGGTAGCAGAAGGGGAACTGCAGCGTGTCGTACAGGTCGGAGGCGGCTGCCTCCTCCGCCACCCAGGGACGGTGGTTGGTGATGCCGATGAAGCGGATCTTCCCCTGGGCCTTTGCCTCCAGCATGGCCTCGTACAGGCCGGTGCCGTCGCCGGGCTTGGGGCAGAAGTCCGGATTGTGGAACTGGTACACGTCGATGTAGTCGGTCTTCAGCAGGCGCAGGCTGGTCTCCAGGTCCTTCCAGAAGCCCTCCACCGTGGTGGAAGGCGTCTTGGTGGCGATGAACAGCTTGTCCCGCACGTTGGACAGGGCCAGGCCCATCTTCTCCTCGCTGTCGGTGTAGGAACGGGCGGTGTCGAAATAGGTGATGCCCGCGTCAAAGGCCTTGCGCAGCAGCATCCCCGCGTATTCGGCGGAGACGCGCTGGATGGGCAGTGCGCCAAATCCGTTCTTGTTCACGGTGATTCCGGTGCGTCCCAGAGTGACTGTTTGCATGGTGACACGTCCTTTCTATTGGATTCCTGATACTGTGCAAAAACAAAAAAGTTGCGATGTCCGCCGGAGAACCCCCTGGCGGCCGCCTTGGTGCTTGTGTTGATTATACCACCTAAACGCCACTTGAAGTCAACCCAAAAAGCCGCCCCTTTCGGGACGGCTCACAGGCGATCACTTCTTTTGCACGGACTTCAGCCGCCGGCTGAGCTCTTCAAAGGACAGGGGGCCATACCCGGTCCGCTCCACCGACACGCACACGCTGTGGGGACTGACATCCCGGTAGGCGGGATTCCCATGGACGTGGCCAAAGACGTTGGCGTAGGGCATATTTTGGTTGACATACAGGGGCTCGTGGGACAGCAGGTAAAACCCGTTCCACACAATGGGCCAGGAGATCGCCTGGGCAAAGCCCAGCTCCCGCCACTGCTCCGGAGTGCGGTGCCGGTCGTGGTTGCCCAGGATCAGCACCTTCTCTCCGTGAAGCTGCCGGAGCAGCTCCCGGTCCTCTGCTTCCCCCCGGGAGGAAAAATCCCCCAAGTGAAACACCCGATCCTCCGGTCCCACGGTTTCGTTCCACCGGTGAATCAGCTCCTGATCCATCTCCTCCACCGTGGCAAAGGGACGGTTTTCGTAGTGGAGGATATTTTCGTCCCCAAAGTGGGTGTCCGCGATGAAAAATGTCCTCACAGCTCCAGAACCTCCACGGCCTTCTCCAGCTGCTCCCGAAGGGTCTCCCCGTCCTGGGGGCGCCACTCGGTGTGGTAGTTCAGGCACCGGCACATCCAGTGGATCCCCTTCTTGTCCAGGCTCCGCCGGTAATGGACATGGCCGCAGACCGCCGCCGTCACCGGGTACCGCTGGTACAGCTCCCCCAGCTTCCGGGAGCCCAAGAAGGCGTTGAAATAGGCCCAGTTGGCCATCTCCTGGGGCACGGTGAACTCCTTGATGGGCAGCATATGGGTCACCAGCACCTGGCGCTTTTCCGGGTAGGCCGCCATGCGGGCCTCCAGCCGGGAGAGCATCCACTGGTTGCAGCCCAGGTTGTCCCGGGTCCAGGCGTTGCGCAGATGATCCTGCCAGGTGCGGCCGGCCAGGGACATCTCCTCAAACTCCTCAAAGCTGTAACGGCCGCTGCCAAAGGAGTAGTCATACCACCCCACATCCCCGATGAACACCGTATCCCCTGCCACGAAATCCCTGCCGCACAGGCAGTGCTCGTCCTGGCAGTACCGGTCGTAGATGGCGTCCACCTGGTCGGGGTCCCCTTGGGGTCCCCACAGGTCGTGATTCCCCGGGACGAACAGCACCCGGGTCCCGGACTCCTGCTCAATGCGGTTCAGGGTGTCCAGGGTCTCCTGCTGGGTCTCGCTGACGTCCCCGGCCACCACGGCCAGCTGGACGTTCCCCTCCTTGAGGAACCGGGCAAACTCCGACGCCACAGGGTAATCCCGGTTGATGTCCACATGGATATCAGAAAGAATGGCTGTTTTCATTGGGAATTCGCCTCCAAAGCTTTGGTTTCCGCCACGGGCTTCAGCCCGGTGCGCTGCTCCACCAGGTGGCAGGCGCAGAACCTGCCGCCCTCAAACTCCCGGAGCTGGGGCTTTTCCGTCTTGCACCGGTCGGTGCAGGCAAAGCACCGGGTGTGGAAGGGGCATCCCGCCGGGGGATGGGCCGGGCTGGGCAGATCCCCAGAGAGGATGATCCGATCCCGGTCCCCCTCCACATCCATGGAGGCCGAGAACAGCGCCTGGGTGTAGGGGTGCAGGGGCATCTGGGAGATGGCCTCCCCGCTGCCCAGCTCCACCAGGCCGCCCAGGTACATCACCCCGATCCGGTCGGACATATAGGACACCACGTTCAAGTCGTGGGAGATAAACAAATAAGTCAAGCCGAACTCCTGGCGGAGCTTCAGCAGCAGGTTCAGCACCTGGGCCTGGACCGACACGTCCAGGGCGGAGACGGGCTCGTCGCAGACCACGAAGTCCGGGTTCAAGATCAGGGCAATGGCAATGGCCACCCGCTGCCGCTGGCCGCCGGACAGCTCGTTGGGCCAGCGGGTGCGGTAGCTCTCGTCCAGGCCCACGGCCCGGAGCACCTCATTGACCTTCTCATCCCGCTCCTTCTGGGTTTTGCAGATGCCGTGAATCCGCAGGGGTTCCTCCACCAGCCAGCCGATGGTCTTGTTGGGGTCAATGGAGGAGTAGGGATCCTGGAAGACGATCTGCAGTCGCCGGCACAGCTCCTTCCGTCGGCTGCGGGCGGGGTGGGTGATGTCCTCCCCCTCCAGCAGGATCTTCCCCCCGGTGGGGTCCACCAGGTGGACCAGCATCTGGCCGAAGGTGGATTTTCCGCAGCCCGACTCTCCCACCAGGCCGAACACCTCGCCCCGCTGGATTTCCAGATCCATTCCGTGCACCGCCAGGACACGGTCCCTTCCCTGGCGGAATTCCTTGGTCAGCCCCCGGACCTGCAGAAGGGGGGCCTTGTTTTCCGGTGTGCTCACAGTCCCAATTCCTCCTTTGCGTCCACGCACAGGGCCATGTGGCCCTTGTGCACCACCATGGGGGGCGTCTCCTTTTCACAGATGTCCCGGCACTTCTGGCAGCGGTTGCAGAAGGGGCATCCGTGCTCGCTGCGGTCCTCCAGGGCCGGCACCGTCCCCGGAATGGAGGACAGCTCCTGCCCCCGCTTCTCCAGAGAGGGAATGGAGGCGATCAGCCCTTTGGTATAGGGGTGCAGAGGATGGGCCAGCACCTCCTGGGTGGAGCCGCTCTCCACCACACGGCCGGCGTACATGATGTACACCCGGCTGCACATCCGCCGGATGACCCCCAGGTCGTGGGAGATCAGCAGCACCGCGGTGCCCAGCTTCCGGTTCATCTCCCGCAAAAGCTCCATGATCTGCGCCTGGATGGTCACGTCCAGGGCGGTGGTGGGCTCGTCGGCGATGAGCAGCTGGGGCTGGTTCACCAGCGCCATGGCGATCATCACCCGCTGGCGCATACCGCCGGACAGCCGGTGAGGGTACTCGTCGTACAGCCGCTCCACATCGGGCAGGCCCACCTGCCCCATGACCTCCAGGGCTTTGGCCCGGGCCTGCTCCTTGGTGCAGCCGTGGATCCGGGCGTTCTCCGCGATCTGCCGGCCCACCTTCATCAGGGGGTTCAGCGCCGTCATGGGCTCCTGGAAGATCATGGCGATGTCCCGGCCACGGTACTGGTTCCACTGCTCCTCATTGAGGCCCCGCAGCTCCGACCCGTCAAAGAGGATCTTTCCCTGGGGGATTTTGGCGTTTCTGGGCTGCAGACCGATGGCCGACAGCGCCGTCATGGTCTTGCCGCAGCCGGATTCCCCCACCAGGGCCACCATCTCTCCGGGCTCCACCCGGACGCTGGTGTCCCGCACCGCGTGGCAGATCTTGCCCCGCAGTTCAAAGTCCACCGTCAGATTCTCGATGGAGAGCACCGGGATCTTTTTATCTGCCATGCTGGGTCACCTCCTGCAACGCGTCGCCAATCAGGTTGAAGCCCATCACCAGCAGGGTGATGGCCACCGCAGGCACCAGCACATACCACCAGGCCTGGAGGATCTCCCCCTGGGCCTCGCTGAGCATCCGGCCAAAGCTGGGGGTAGGGGGCTTGATGCCCAAGCCCAGGTAGGACAGTCCCGCCTCGCTCATGACGGCGCCGGCAAAACCCAGAGAGCTGGTGACGATCAGCTCCGGCACGATGTTGGGTAGGATGTGCCGGAAGATGATCCGCCCGTCCCCTGCTCCCCGGGACCGGGCAGCCTTGATGAACTCCGCGTCCCGGTACTTGATGAACCCGGAGCGGGAGATTCTGGCAAACCGGGGGATGGACATGATCCCCAGGGCGAAAATCAGATTCTGGATGCTGTTGCCGAACACGGCGATGAGCATCAAAGCCAGCAGCACGCCGGGGAAGGCCATCTGGGTGTCGATGAGCTTCATGATCACCTCATCCAGCTTGCCGCCGTAATACCCGGCCACGGAGCCGATGACGCCTCCCACCACCAGGCCGAAGACCACCGTCAGGGCGCCCACCAAAAAGGACACCCGGGTGCCTTCCATAATACGGCTGAGGATATCCCGGCCGAACTGGTCGGTGCCCAGAGGATGGGCGGCAGAGAAGAACTGCAGCTGGTTTTCCGTGTCCATGGCGTCAGGGTCGTAGGGCATGTAGAAAAAGCCCACCACCATGATGAGCACCATCAAGCCCACCATGGCCGCCCCCACAATGAAATTCTTGTTGCGGAGGCATTTTCTCAAGATCTCGCTGATACGCAAACTGCTTCCCCTCCTTTACTTCAGCCGGATACGCGGATCGATGACGGAGTAGAGCACATCCACCACAAAATTGCAGATGACCACAATCACCGCCAGGTACAGCACCAGCCCCTGGATGAGAGGCAGGTCCCGGGAGTTGATGGAGGAGGAGATCAGCCGTCCGATGCCGGGCAGGGAGAACACATTCTCGATGATGATGCTGCCTCCCAGCACGTCGGTGATGGTCATGCCAAAGATGGTCAGCACCGGGATCAGGGAGTTGCGCAGCACGTGGCCCCGGAGGATCTTCCGGGAGGGCACGCCCTTGCTCTGGGCGGTTTTCACATAGTCCTGGCGCTCCTGCTGGGCAATGCTCACCTTCACATAGCGGATGAGCACCGCGGTGGAGCCGAAGGCAATGGCCACCGCCGGCAGGATCAAACTTTTCAGCCAGGCCACAGGGTCCTGGGAAAAGGCCGTGTACCCCATGGAGGGGAGCCACTCCAGCCACACGGAGAAGATGTTCACCAGCAGCACGGAGAAGCAGAACGCCGGCACCGAAAGTCCCAGCTGAGACAGCAGGGACACGGGCATGGCGTAGGGCTTTTTGGAGTGATGGGACAGCCAAATGCCCACGGGGATGCCCACCACAGCGGTGATCACCAACGCGAACACCGCCAGCTGGACCGTGACCCCAAAGGCGCTGCCGATCAGCTGGCTGACCGGCTGATGATAGCGGTAGGACTGGCCCAGGTCCCCCCGAAGCACGCCGCCGATCCAGCTCAAAAACCGCAGGACAATGGGACGGTCCAAGCCCATCTCATCGTGGAGCTGCTGGATCTGGGCGGGGTCGGCGTCCACCCCCAGGATGACCAGCGCCGGGTCCCCCGGCAGGATCTGGAACACCGCGAAGGTCAAAATGGACACCAGAAACAGGGTGATGATAAATCCCGCCACTTTTCTCACATAATACATGGCCATAGGCGATTCTTTCCTTTCCCACAGCGGGAGGGCCGCCCGGACTTCCGGCCCGGCGCGGCCCCCTGTGTGCGCGCTGCGCTGTATGCTGCTGTCTGTCAGCCCTCGTAATAGAGCTTGGTCATGTCATGGAAGGTCACCGGATAGAAGGTGTATCCCTTCAGGTCCTTCCGGGAAGCCACCACCAGGTTGGGGTCGCAGATGTACACGCCCACGGCGTCCTCGGTGAGGATCTCCTGGCAGCGCTTGTAGTTTTCAATCCGCTTCTCCTCGTCCAGCTCTGTGACAGAGTCCGCAATCAGCTGGTCGTACTCGGGGTTGCTGTACTTGTAGAAGTTCCGGGCGTAGGTGCTGACAAACCGTCCCAGCACATCGTCGGGATCCAGCTTGCCGGTCAGGCCGATGATGGTGCCCTCGTAGTTGGCGTTGGTGTACACGTCCTCCAGCCAGGTGGCCCACTCCACGGTCTCAATGTTCATGGTGATGCCGATCTGTTGCAGCTGCTGGGCGATAATCTGGGCTGTGTCCACATGGGCGGTGTAGTTGGCAGGCACCTTGCAGGTGAACTCAAAGCCGTCGGCGTAGCCAGCCTGCTCCATCAGCTCCTGGGCCTTGGCCACGTCGGTGTCGTAGCTGCCTTCCAGGTCGCTGTTGTAATAGGTGCTCATCACAGGGCTGAAGTTGGTGTACAGCTTGGTGCCGTATCCGCCGAAGACGCTGTTGATGATCTGGTCCTTGTCCACGCAGTAGCTGATGGCCTGGCGGACCTCCACCTTGGAGAAGGGCTCAAACTCGTTGTTCAGGGCAAAGATCTGCACCATGTTCTGGGGGGAGTTGTAGATGTCGAAGCTGTCCTCCAGCACGGCGGCATCGTCGGCGTTGATGGAGGCAATATCCAGGGTACCGGACTGCAGAGCGGACACCACCGCAGCGTTGTCGGTCATGATGTAGAACTCCACCCGGTCCACCTGGGCCATGCGGCTGTCATCGTAGTAGTCGGGGTTCTTCTCCAGGACGATCCGCTGGGAGGGGGTGTACTCCACAAACTTGAAGGGGCCGGTACCCACGGGGTTGGCCGCCTGATCGTCATAGCCCTCGGGCAGGATGGCGTCGATATTCACCGACAGAAAAGAGGCGGAGGGCTGTGTCAGATGCACCACAAAGGTGTTGGCGTCGGGAGCTTCCACGCTGTCCACAATCTCATAGTCGGAGGAGACGGCCTCGTTGCCGTCCAGGCCGGCGAAGTTGTTGTAGGAGTACAGCACGTCGGCGGAGTCAAAGTCGTCGCCGTTGTGGAACTTGACCCCCTGGCGCAGATGGAAGGTGTAGGTCAGGCCATCCTCGGAGATGTCCCAGCTCTCCGCCAGGCCGGGGATGATCTCGCCCTTTTCATTATAAAGGCACAGGCCCTCGAAGACGTTGTGCATAATGGCCTCGGTATCGGAGGCGGCGGACTGCCAGGGATCCAGGCTGTCCGGCTCGGAGCCGATGTTCATGCGCACCACGGACGCGCCGTCCTGGGTGCTGGTCTGGCTGGTTTGGGCGGAACTGTCGCTGCCTGCGGTGGAACTGCTGCCGTCGGCACTGGAGCTGCCTCCCGTCTGGCTGCAGCCGGCAAAGGTGGTCAGCAGCAGGGCCAGGGCAAGCACAAGGCTCAGAATCTTTTTCTGCATGGTAGGTTCTCCTTCCGTCTCTTGACGTTTTCTCATTTCTTGGTTCCTTTTTCTTTCCTTGACTTGGGAATCACCGGGCGGCGTTGAGCGCGTCCAGGACACTTCCCACCTGCCGGATATCCGGCACGCACCAGGGGATGTCCAACTCCTCGATGCCCAGGCGTCTCGGATTCAGGATGCAGTATGCCATCCCCACTCCAGAGGCGCCCACGCCATCGTCATAGTAGTTATCCCCCACATAGAGGCAGTTTTCCGGCCGGTCACCGGAGAGCTCCAGGGCTCTGCGGAAAATGCGGGGATCGGGCTTTTCCACCCCCACCTCGCTGGACACCACAATGGGGTCCAGGTAAGGGGCTAAGCCGGTCTCCTGGAGCACTCTCCGGCAGGAGGGATCCCAGTTGGAAATGAGCCCGGTTTTCACCCCCCGGTCCCGCAGCTGTTGAAGCGCCTGCACCGCAAAGGGAAACGCGCTCCACTTGGCAGGGCAGGGATCCTCCACCGTCAACTGGAACAGCCGCTCCCCCAGTTGGGGGACCTGCAGTTCCATACAGACCCGCTGCAGGAAATCCCGGAGCATGTCCCGACTGTGCTGACCCAGCTCGCCGGGACGCTCCCGCATGAAGTACTTATTGGCCAGATGATAGGCCCTCTGTGCCTGTTCTCCAGTGATGAGGTGGCCCAGCCGGGAAAAACGCTCCACATATCGATGGGGGACGTCGCTTTCCGCCAAGGTCAAACCCAAGTCAAAAAACACACGATTGATCATTGACATTTCTCCTCTGGGAACGTATTATAGGGGCCCTTTGTTTTATGTTTGCTCCTGGTTTTTTCAAATCTGGGTTAATTATACCACAGAATGTAAAGGGAGTGTAAAGAAACTTGCCCGATTTTTCCGCCCAATGTAAAGTACCATTGGTGGAAAATACGCCGGCGGTTTGGGGGGGATTTGGAAGAAAAATGATTTTTCCCGAATTTTTTTGAAAAACCTGTTGACAACCCCACCCTGCGATGCTATAATAGTCAAGCGTTGAGGCACTGAGCCTTCAGTACCGAGACAACAATTGAAGATGCAGGTGTGGCGGAATTGGCAGACGCGTATGGTTCAGGTCCATATGAGCGCAAGTTCATGCAGGTTCAAGTCCTGTCACCTGCACCAGAAAACAGAGGAACGACCCTTGGGTTGGTCCTCTGTTTTCTTTTGTCAATGGAAACAGGACTTGAACCTTTCGAGCTCCTGTCACCTGCACCAGGAGTTCATTCATTAGAATGGACTCCTTTTTGTTTTGTTTAGACATGAACCCATCTAGCTTCTCCCACCTCCGCCGGCGGGTTCCTCTCAAGACCGGACTCCTCCTCCCACACAATCAAAAAAAGCCAAGCCTCCAACAGAGACTTGGCTTTTTTCTTCTTTTCAATGGAATGGCACACGCCGCCCGGCAGTCCGATCAATGCAGCGAACTGGCACACAGCCGGCTGTATCCGCCGCCCCGGGCCAGCAGCTCCTCATGGGTGCCGGTCTCCACAATGCGGCCCTGCTCCATGTACACGATTTTATCCGCACCCCGCACCGTGCTCAGGCGGTGGGCAATGACCAGCACCGTCTTGTCCCGGAGCACCGTGTCGATGGTGTGCTGGAGCTGCTGCTCGGTGTCGCTGTCCAAGGCCGACGTGGCCTCGTCCAGCAGGTAGACCGGCGCGTCTCGGTACAGCGCCCGGGCAATGGACACCCGCTGGGCCTGGCCCCCTGACAGACTGGAGCCGTTTTCCCCCACCGGCGTATCCTCTTCCAGCTCCAGGGATGCCTGGGACAGACATTCTGCCACTCGGTCCCTGTCAGCCCGGTTCTGGGACAAAGCCACATTTTCCGCGATGGTGCCGCTGGTGAGTTGGGCGTCCTGGGGAATGTAGGAGAGTTCTTTCCGAAGCTCCTCATTGCTCAGCTGGGAGACGGGCGCGCCGCCCACAAAGATCTCCCCGGAATCAGCGGTGTAAAAGCCCTCCAGCAGCTTGATCAGCGTGGTCTTGCCGCAGCCGCTGCCCCCCACAATGGCCACCATCTGGCCCGGCTGCACCGTCAGGCAGATGTCATGGAGCACCTGCTTGCCGGGGAGGTAGGAGAAGTCCACGTGGGAAAACTCCACCGCGGGGTTTTCCACAAAGTTGGGGTGGGCGGTGGTCTGGCGGTCGGCCTCCAGGGGCTGATTCAGCAGCTCCTGGACCCGCTGGGAGTTGACCACCGTGGTCTGAAGAAACATCACAGCGTTGGCCAGATCTCGGGTGCCGCTGAGCATCAAACTGAACATGCTGGACAGGTACACCAAGGTGGGGAAGTCCCTGGCCAACCCCAGAGCCCACACCCCCAGCAGTATGGCAAACCCCTGGGCGCCGTAGGACAGCAGGTCCAGCACGCCGTCGGTGGTGCCCCGCATCATCTTGTAGTGCAGGCGGCATCGGTAGGCCTCCTCCCCGGCGTCGCTGTACTTGCGGGAGAGGGTCTTCTCCAGGCCGAAGAGCTTCGCCACCGGCAGGTTCCCCACCAGATCCATGAGCACCGCGCCCAGAGAGGCGTCGGCGGAGAGGGCTTTGCGCTCCAAGGCACGCAGCCGCACGTTCAGTCCGGTGGCTGCCCAGAACATCACCGCCGACAGGGCCGCCCCCAGCAGGGCAAAGCGCCAATCCATCCAAAGCAGGATGAACAGCCCGCCAAAGAAATAGATGAGGAACTTGAACACCATGGTCATGGTGTAGCCGGTGAACATGCTGGCGGCACTGCGGACATTGGCTGTGGCCCGCATCACTTTATCTGCCCGGTCGGTCTCCAAATCGGACACCGGCAGCCGCATGGTGTGGCCAAACACCCTCTGCTGCATGTTGGCCGTGGCGAAGTTGGCGCTGGACTTCTGCCACCAGCTGCCCAAACACACCAGAGGCATCAGCAGCACCAGCACTCCAAAGGCTGGGCCCACGGTGCGGAGAATGTCCGCGTAGTCTGCACCTGCCTCAATGAGCAGCATCAGCTGTTCGTAGAGATAGGGGATCAAAAACGACACGGCCAGGGACCCCAGCCCCAGGATTCCTCCCACCAGGAAGCGCAGCCGCTTGCCCCGCATATAGCGGAAATTGGTCCAAATGATCCGGACAATGCCTCGATAGTCCATGCGGTCACGCATCTGCTCCACCTCCCTGTGCCTGTGCCATCCGCCGTAGCATGCTGTCCCGGGAGAGCAGCTCCTTCACCGTGCCCTGCTCAGCGATGCGTCCTTTCTCCATGCAGTACACCCGGTCCGAGTGGGCCACTGCCGTAAACCGGTGAGCGATGACCAGCACCGTTCTGTCCCGGAAAGCCTCGTCCATAGTCTGCTGGATCTCTCCTTCCGTCTTGGTGTCCAAGGCGGAGGAGGCCTCGTCCAGGATGATGAGGCCCGCATTTCGGACAAGCGCCCGGGCTATGGCGATCCGCTGCCGCTGCCCGCCGCTGAGCCGGGACCCAGCGTCGCCGATCTGGGTGTTCACGCCCTCCTCCAGGCTCTCCACAAAGTCCCACAGCCGGGCGGCTCGCAGGGCCTGCTCCACCTGGGCGTCAGTGGCATCCAGCTTGCCGTAGCGGACGTTCTCGGCGATGGTCCCTCGGAACAGGTGGGGCTCCTGGGACACCACGGCGATATCTCCCCGCAGCTCCTCCAGGGGGGTCTCCGCCACCGGGCGGCCCAGCACATCCAGCGCCCCCTCATAGCCTTGGTACAGCCCGCAGATCAGCCTTGTCAGGGTGGTCTTGCCGCAGCCGCTGGGGCCGATAACCCCCACATGCTCCCCGGGCTTCACGTGAAGCTCCACCCCTTGGAGCACCGGCTTTCCAGGAACATAGGCAAAGTTCAGGTTCCGCATGGACACCGCCTCCCCGCCGGTTTCCCGGGACGGGGACGTGGGAGCGGCTTCCTTCTTTTCCTGGGGCAGGTCCAGCACCTCGTAGATCCGCAGGGCGTAGGCTTCGGCCTGGCGCAGGGTGCTCATGCTCTTGTCCAGCAGGCCAAAGGCCTCCCGGATACTGCCGGACAAGGTCACGAAGGTGACAAAGGCGCCCACGGTAATCTGCCCTGTGGCGATAAGCCACCCGCCAAAGAGGAACACCACCGCCATGAGCAGCACGTCGGAGAGGTAGGCGGTCAAGGTCAGGATGGTGCCCTTTCGGGCGGCCTGATCCAACCCCTGACGCTGAGCTTTCACCGCCCCGGCAAAGCGCTGGTCCATGGCGTCCTCGGCCCCAAAGGCCTTGATGACGGCGTTGTTTTGGAGCATCTCGCTCATGATGCCGTAGGCTTTGCCGCTGCTGTGGGAGGCCTGGGTTTGCAGCTTCTGGATTGGCTTGCCGATCTTGTTCATGGCCCAGAGCAGCAGTGGAGTTGCCACCAGGTACACCACCGCAAGCTTCCAGGACACCGCCACGCAGAAGGCCAACGCGATGATCCCTCGGGAGAACACGCTGATCAGCCAGGTGAAGGTGTCGGAAAAGGCCCGGGACAGCGCGGGCAGGTCGTCGGTGACCCGGGAGAGCACGTCGCCCCCCTGCATCCCCGTCTCATAGGCGGAGAGCCGGCAGCCTGCCACCGCCTCAAAGACCTGGCGCTTCACATCCAGGAACATCCGCTCCACGGTGCGGGCCGTCTCCACGTTGAAGACCCCCAGCCGCACTGCGTCTGCCAGGACCATTAGCAGCGTCACCCCGATGGACCAGCTCATGGCTTGGAAATCCCCCGCCATGCCCTGGTCCACCGCCCGGCCCAGATAGTCCGCAGACAGGGACTTGAACAGGCCCGACAAGAGCATCAACACCGTCAGCCAGATCAGCCCCGGCCAGTGACGCCGGTTGTCCAACAACAGTCGAACCAGGCCGGCGGGTTTCTTTCTCACTGGATCTTTCATGGGATCGCCTCCTCTGCAATTCCCCTGTGCCCGGTCAGTGAACGGCGATGCCGCTGGCTGCCAACCAGGTCTTCAGTTTCCCCTCCATCTCTTGCCTCTGGACATGATAGTCCCTCTGGGCCTGCGCTCCCAGGGCGCGGCAGGCGGTCAAGTCCCCGGCCAGGACTTTCAGCGCCTCCACCGCCGCCTCTGGCGAATCGATGAGATAGCCGTTCTCCCCCTCCCGGACAAACCGCTTGGCGCACCCGGCGTCGGTGACCACCGGCACCAGGCCGTGGCTCAGGGACTCGAACAGGGTCAAGGGGCCCCCCTCGCTGACGGAGAAGTTGACGAACACGTCCTTGTCCTGGTAGAAAGCGTCCATCTCCTGGTGGGGAATCCTCCCCAGCAGGTGGACCCGGTCCCCCAGGCTCCGCTCCTGGATGTGCTCCTTTAGGGGCTCATAGCCCTCCCCGTCCCCGGCAACGGACAGGGCAAAGTCCACTCCCGCTGCCGCCAGTCCGTCCATCACGTCCAACAGCCACAGGCAGCGCTTTCCTCGGGGATCCAGCCGGGCGGCGTAGGCGATGTTCAGGGTGGAGCCGGACTTTTTCTCCAGAGATTCGGACTGGACCGGGGGCAGCTGGAGATAGACGGAGATATCCTGCGCCCGGTGGGGGATCCGCTGACGCAGGTGCTCCGCGATGTCGTCACTGACGGCCACAAAGCCGTCGATGACCTCCTGGCACCGGGTCACCCGGTCGAAAAAGATGGAGAAATCTCCGTGGAGCACGGAGAGAATCCTGGTCTTCAGCCCCAGGTATTTCTTGGCCAGGTAAAAGGCGGACAGCATGTGCATGCTGCCGTTGTCAAAGTACAGCAGAGGTGGCTGCTGGGTGAGCTGCTCCAGCACCGCCAGGGTGTAGTCCACAAAGCCGTCAAACATGCCGAACTGAATCACGTCTTCGGCGGCGATGCCGTAAAACTCCCGGCCCACATACAGATAGCCGCTCTGCTGCCGGGGTTCCCACATCCGAACCAAAATTCCCTGGGGAGCCAGGTCCCTCTTTAGTTCAAAAAACAACTGCGTGGCCCAGGTCTCCGCCCCACCCAGCACAAAGTCAATATTCATCCCCACCGCCACAGAGCGCTCCGGTTCCGGGCAAAGGGGGGCGTCCTCCACCTGGGCATGGGTCAGAAGCTCACTGAAAAACTCGATGTCCCGCCAGATGTGAGGCTGGAGGCTTTCGTTTTGGGCCACCAGTTCCCTCCGAATCTTCCCAAAAGCATCCTCAGGCCCCAAGGCGATCACCAGGGGTGCGCCCTCCTCCAGGCTAAGGTCTGCCACTTCCTCAGGGGAACTGCCCACTTCCTCATAAGATAGCCCCAGCCGCTGGAGATCCCGGCACACCACGGGTCTTACCGCCGGGTTGCCGTAAACATAGATCTTCTTTGCGTAGTCCTTCACATACAGCTTCATACAAACCCTCCCTCTATGAATAACATCCGTCGAATATGCGCCCTCGCTCGGTCAAAGAGTTCGCCTTCCGGAGCTTCCGTCCACAGACAGCCACATCCCCAGGCGGCCACCTCTACCAGCCGATCACCGGAATTGGGCGCTCTCAAAGTCTTTTCTTGACAGAATCTCACAAAATAAAGCCAAGATATAACGATATTATAGGAAGTTTCCACTCACTTGTCCAGTGCTTTTTTGCGCTAACCCACTCTCATCCACGCTCCAATCTGGCTTGTTTCCGGGAAAAACAGCTTCCTTACAGCAGATGCTCACCTACTCACCGATAGAAATGTATGCTCTATGAAAGACGGGGACGCCTGTTGCGCCCGGCTCCCCAAAACGACAAAGCGGAGGACCTTTTCCAGTCCTCCGCTTTCTTTTTAAGTTTCCCACCACTCCCGCCAGAACTTGTCCAGCCAGGCTTGACAGCAAATAGCCCACCGGCGTGTGGCGTTGGTCTGCTCCTGGGTGGGAAACACGCTGCCGGCTACCCGTTCCATCTGACGGTGAATCCGCGCCCCCAGGGCACTGCGCTCCCCGGTTGGGACACCATAGACATCCAGCATAGCGGTGAGCCTGGTTTTCACCCACTCCCCGCTCACCTGGGAATTGCCCATATCCAGCCACATCCAGGCAGCATAGGCCAAGTCATCCAGAGGATGTCCAAAGGCGGCGGCATCCCAATCGATGATCCCCACCGGCATCCCCTCCCGGAACACATAATTGCACGGGGAGAGGTCCCTGTGGCACACCGTCTGCCCTGGCGGGCACCCCGGAAACATCCGGAGACAGGTGTGAAGCTCCTTCATCAGCTCCACACCCCGACAGCACTGGTTCTCAGTGAACTCCCCCAAGTCCCCGGGAACCTCCCCCGGCAGAAAGGTGAGCATCTCCCGTCCCTGGGGATCCATGCCCCGGTAGTGGGGCACACACTCCATCCCCTGTTCCTCCAGAAACTTCAGTACACTGTGGACAAAGGAGGCATTGGCGCAGGGAGTTCGGTGCACCAGCTCTCCCCGGCGCACTACCTGGGCGGTCACCCGGCCGCCTATCAAAATTTCCTCTTCCATGGACTTTCCCTCCGTTGGGCAGATCTTTTGTCTGAATGGTACCCAACCCCCAGAAAAATGTCAAGGAGAAGTTCCCTTTATAAGGATAGCAAAAGAAAGTCTTTTTTGGATTCCTCGCTCCACTTTTTTGGGAAAACTGTGGGAAAACCTGGTATACTAGTATTGCCTAGTGAAATCCAGAAAAAAGGAGCGATGATCAATGCAGTCATTGGCAGAAAGACAGCTGGGGCTGGGCGCCGGATGCAGCGCCTTGGCCTGGGACACCCAGGATGGGTGTCATCTGTGGGGACGCAACTACGACTTTGACCGGCTGGCCCAGGGCTCCGGTATGACCGTCCTGCCCCGAGGTCTGAAGTACTTCGGCGTGGTCTCCCAGGAGGGAGCCTTGGCGGAGGGAACCTTCGCGGAGGAAACCTTCGCGGAAGGAACTTTCGCGGAGGGAACTTTCGCGGAGGGAACCTTCGCTCCCCACACCGCCGCCTACGCCTGCGCCGGTGTAGGGCTGCCCCTGTCCCCCACGCCGGTGCTCTACGAGGGCGTCAATGAGAAGGGCCTCATGGGCGGGCAGCTCTACTATCGGGGATTTGCCCACTACCAGGGTGGCCCGCCGGAGGAGTCCTCCCTGCAGCCGCCCTTTCTTGTCTATCACCTGCTGGCCCAATGCGCCACCGTGGAGGAGGCCGTCCACTGCCTGGAACAGGAAATCCAGCTGAAAGCCATCCCCATGCTGGGTACGGTGCCCCCCCTGCACTGGTCCTTCCGGGACCGGACCGGGGAGACCATTGTGGTGGAGCCCGACCGGGACGGCCTTCACATCTACCGCAACACGCTGGGCGTGATGACCAACAGCCCCGGCTATCCCTGGCACACTCAGAACCTCCTGAATTACGCCGGCATCCGGGATCTGGACTACCCCACTGTGGAACTGGAGGGGGCTGTGCTGGAGCAGTGCTTCTCCGGCAGCGGCGCCCAGGGACTGCCCGGGGACTGGAGCTCCCCTTCCCGGTTTGTGCGGCTAGCCTTCCTGAAAAAGCACGGGGTAAAGGGGGAGAACGAGGTTCAAGGGGTCAGCCGGATGTTCCGCCTGTTCCAGAGCGCTGCCTTCCCTCTGGGGATGGTGCGGGTCAGCCATCAGAGCCCAGTGACCGACCTGGACAAGGACGTCCACCCCTTTGACTTCACCGTCTATACCAGCGTCTACTGCGCGGAATCCGCCCGGGCCTACTGGACCACCTATGAAAACCAGCGGATCCGGTTTGTGGATCTCTCCGCTTTGGGGGAGCTGGAAAAGCCTCTGGCCATTCCCCTGGCCCCCCAACCGGATTTCCTGGACTGCACGCCCTCACTCTGAGGTTTTCGGGGGCGTTTCCTGACGCATCAAAACCCGATCCAACACAAACCGGCAGAAGTTCTCCGCCACGGGGGCCAGGGTCACGCTTCGGCGGCGCACCAGGCAGATCTCCCTGCGGCGGGCGGTGGGGGGCAGGGAAAGCACCTCCAGATCCATCTGGTCCAGGAACTCCATCCGGGGGAGGACCCCGATGCCAAAGCCCTGGGCCACCAACCCCGCCACCACCTGGTCCTCCTCCGTCTCACAGGCAATGGTCGGCGCTGCTCCCGCCTCTCGGAACAGCCCGTCCACCACGTCCCGCAGGCCGGAGCTGGGGGAAAAGGCCACCAGGGGCCAAGAGGCTGCCTCCTCCAGGCCCACCGCCCCCCGCCCGGTCAAGGGGTGGCCTTTGGGGACAATGAGCACCATTTCCTGGGCCAGCACCGGGGTGGCCACCAAATCCCCCTCCCCGGCGGGGGGCGGGGAACAGAATACCACATCACACCGGTCCCGGCGCAGATCCTCCAGCAGCTCCTGGGTGCGGCCGGTGTGAAAGGTGAATCGGATCTCCTTTCCCTGGTGCTCCTGGAGAAATTCCCCCGCCAATCGGGGGACCCACCGGTTCCCCAACAGCCGCAGAAACCCCAGCCGCACCAGCCCTTCCCCTCGGGCACTGCGGGCCAGGGAGGCCACCCCCCGGTCCAGGGTCTCCAGGGAACTGGACACCGAAGCGAAAAACTCCTCCCCAAACCGGGTCAGGGTGGTGTTGCGGCCGGTCTTCTCAAAGAGGGGCACCCCCAGTTCCTCCTCCAGCTGACGGATGGCATGGCTCAGGCTGGGCTGGGAGATGCACAGCTGCTGGGCTGCTCGGGTGTAATGCCGCACCTGGGCCAGGCAGACAAAATAACGCAGGTAATCCAGATTCATGGAACCGCCCTCTTTCCGTGTGATTGTCAAGATCAGTATAGCAGGTATTATAAAGAAAATCTATAGTTTGATTAAAATCATGTATTTGTCCTTTTCCTCGAACCGTGGTATCATTACATCTTAGAAACTGCTTTGGAGGGATTGGAATGGATACCGCCATTCAACATGGGTCTGTCACAAGAGAATCTTCGGAAGAACTGCCCCTATTTCGCGGAGAGCTGGCTTTGGCCATCGCCGTGGTTATCAACACCTTCGGCGTGGTGCTCATGCTCCTCTCCGGTTCGGGAATCTCCGCCATCTCCAGCGTGCCCTACGCTCTGACCGACGTCATGCCCTTCCTCACCCTGGGTGAGTGGACCTACCTCTTCCAAGGTGTGCTCATCGCCACCCTCATGGTGCTACGCAAACGCTTTGTACTCCCCTATCTGCTCAGCTTTGTGGTGGGCTTCTTCTTCAGCTGCCTGCTGGACTTCCACAAGTGGTGGACCGCCATCCTTCCCACCGGCCTGGCTCTTCAGGTGATCTACTTCATCATCAGCTACCTGCTGATCTGCATCGGCATCGCCCTCTCCAACCGCTGCGGGCTGCCCATCATCCCCACCGACCTGTTCCCCAGAGAACTGGCTCAGATCACCAAGGTCAGCTACGCCAAGATCAAGATCGGCTTTGACGCCACCTGCCTCATCGCCACCGCCGCCACCACCTACTTCTGCCTGGGCCATGTGGACGGCCTGGGAGTGGGCACTGTGCTGGCCGCTTTGACCATGGGCAAAACCATCGGCGTCATCGGCGGGTGGATGGACAAACACTTCCGCTTCGCCACCTGGATGACTCTGAAAAAGCAGCGGGCTCAGACCCACTGACCCTATCAGGGGCTTTCCCATAGAATTTCAACCAAAAAAGGAGACGTTCTCTGGAACGTCTCCTTTTTTTACCGTTTTCCCGTCATTTCCTCACAGCACCGAGTCCTGACCGGAACGGGCCTCCCGGCGGTACTGGAGGGGCGTCTTGCCCATCTGCTGGCGGAACACCCGGAAAAAGGACCGCTGGCTCTCAAAGCCGCACTCCTCCGCCACCTGGGTTACGGACATCTCTGTCTCCGACAGGGCCGAGCAGGCGCAGGATAGCCGGATCCTCGCCAGGTATGCCGGAAAACTCTGGCCCATCTTCTCCGAAAACACATGGGACAGGTGGTATTTATTCATGCCCAGCTGGTGAGCCAGGGCCCCCAAAGTCAGGGGCTCCCGGAAGTGCTCCCCCACATAGTGGGAAATCTGATAGGTCAGGTCCCGATGGTCGGAGGCCTGGTTGCGCTCCAGGGTCAGCTCCGGCAGGCACCGGGCCAGCACCAGCTGCACCAGAGGCGGAAACACCGGGCTCTGCCGCTGGCGCCGGTGCTCCTTCTCCAGCTCCTGAATGGCGTAGGAGGCGTTGGAATGAACCTTCTCCGCCGTCAGGAAGGGGTCCTCCGGATGACTGCGCAGCAGGGTATCCCCGTATCCCCCGGTATAGGCCAGGTCGCACACCACCAGGATCGCCTGGGTACCCGGCTCCAGCGAGGTGTAGCTGTGGACCTGATTGGGGAAGATCAGCACCAGGCTGCCTGGCTCCACCACCCGGGACTGGCCCCGCACCGTCACAGCGGATCGCCCCTTCAGCAGCAGGAACAACTCCAGCTGAGGGTGCAGGTGCAAGGGGAAGGTGAGCTCGGTGGACACGTGAGCGGACAACGGCTCATTCCGGGTTTCAAAAAAGGCATGCATGGTCTCTCTCCTCTCTAGGGGGGCGGGACGGGAGCTTCCCGGACCGCAAAAAGTGGCAGTAAATTATCATCTTTTAGCACGTATTCTACCAGAAACAGTGATATAATGCAACCGAAAGTCAGATAAAAATCACAAAATGGAGGGTTGTTCTATGGAAAAAACCCGTGTTGCCATGATCGGCGTGGGCGCCATCAGCGGCATCTATTTAAAAAATATCACCACGGTCTTCCGGGAGCTGGATCTGGTGGGTGTCTGCGACCTGATCCCTGAGCGGGCTCAGAAAGGCGCCGCCTATGTTCAGGAGCAGATCGAGGCCGGAGCCAAGGTCCGTCAGCCCAAGATCTACGACGACATGTACCAGGCTTTTGAGGATCCGGAGGTGGAGGTCATTCTCAACCTGACCCGGCCTTACGAGCACTTCGAGGTCACCCGGCAGGCACTGCTTCACGGCAAGCACGTCTACTCCGAAAAGCCCCTGGCTGTGGACATGGAGGAGGCCAGCCAGCTCATCGCCCTGGCCGAGGAGAAAAACCTGCGGCTGGGCGGCGCTCCGGACACCTTTATGGGCGCCGGCATCCAGACGGCGCGGCGGCTCATTGACGACGGCATGATCGGCGACGTGGTGGGCGCCAGCTGCGCCATGGTCTGCCACGGTCACGAGACCTGGCATCCCGACCCGGAGTTCTACTACAAGCGGGGCGGCGGCCCCATGCTGGACATGGGCCCCTATTACGTCACTGCTCTGGTGCAGCTGCTGGGCGAGGCCAAGGGCGTCATGGGCTTGACCAAGACCACCTTCCCCCACCGCACCATCACCTCCGAGCCCCACTATGGGGAGGACATTCAGGTGGATGTGGACACCTACCTGTCGGGGAATATCCTGTTCTCAAACGGGGCCATTGCCCAGCTGTTCACCACTTTTGACGTCTACTACACCCATCAGGCCCGGTTCGAGGTCTACGGCACCAAGGGCACCATGGTGGTGCCGGATCCCAACACCTTCGGCGGTCCGGTGATGCTTCTGCGTCCCGAGGACCAGGCTGCGGCCCCCAAAACCGACCCGGCTCTGGCCAAGAAGTCCGTGCCCCAGTACTACAACGGCTACAAGGAAATGCCCCTGCTCTACGACTACAACGAGAACAGCCGCGCCCTGGGCCTGGCGGACATGTGCAAGGCTCTGCGCACCGGCCGGGATCACCGGGCCAACTACCAGCAGCAGCGCCATGTGCTGGAGATCATGACCAGCTTCTCCAAGTCCAGCGAGACCGGAGCCTTTGTGCCCCTCACCTCTCGCTACACCCGCACCGCCCCCATGGAGAACAACCCCATGCACGGCATCCTGGACGACTGAACTCCAGGGGCACCGCTTCCCTTTGGAAAGTTTCATCTAGAATTCTCTAGTTTTCATCTATTTTTTCATTTTTTCACTTTTTTATTACTTTTTAGACAGGAGGTCCTCACATGAAAGCAGCGTACACAGGCTGGACCTGGATCACCCAGCGGGATCCCGAATCCGCCAAGAACCTTTTGAAGCAGTCCTTCCAGGAGTGCAAGTTCCTGGGCTATGACACGGTGGAGAACTTCGCCTTCATCCGGGACTACTACGCCGACAACCCTCAGGAGCTCATCGACCTGACCAAGGAGTGCGGTGTGGAGCTGGTCAACCTCTACGGCCACTTTGGCTTTGACGTGGAGGAGGCCATCCGCATCGGCAAGGAGCAGATTGACTTCGTGGCCGCCATCGGCGCCAAGTGGTACAACTGCCAGAATCGCGGCTTCGGAGACGACGGCCCCACCGAGCGGCCCACCAACCCGGAGATGCTGGACAAAATGTGCCAGATCGCCAACACCGTGGGCGCCTACGCCAAGGAGAAGGGGGTTACCCTGTGCTTCCACCCCCACTACGGCACCTGCGTGTTCTGGCAGAGCGACATCGACTACTTCGCGGAGCACACCAACCCGGAGTATGTCTCCTTCTGCTTCGACACCGCCCATACCACTTTGGCCGGCATGGATCCCGCCGCTTTGATCCGCCAGTACGGCGACCGGATCGGCTACATGCACCTGAAGGATGTGGACACCTACGCCCTTTCCAAAGCCCAGGGCCGTGACAAGATGGCCACTTTCCGGGCGCTGGGCCACGGCACCGTGGATTTCCCCGGCGTGAAGGCCGCCCTGGAAGAGGTGGGCTTCGACGGCGTGCTCTGCGTGGAGCTGGACCGTCCCGAGGTGTGCAATTTCCATTCCGCTGAAGTTTCCCGCATCTACCTGCGGGACGTGCTGGGCATTTGAGCCCGGCCTTTTCAGGGGGCTGCTGACAGAATCGCTGTTTGGCTGCCCGCTGCATTTTTGGGGAGTTCGTTCCGGGACCCGGTCCTCCGCACTCGGCGGAGGACGCGGGTCCCTTTTCTGTCCCCCGGATTTGCCCGGGGTTTTACGCTTTCGTAACATTCCCGGAGGGATCCGTGGTATAATAATAAGGTTCTTTTCATGTGTCCGCCATCTTCACAGAAAGAAGGTCTTATCAAAAGCCTATGCTGGAACTGAAAAATATCACCAAGGAATACCCCGCCGGCGGTCAGCCGGTGGAGGCCCTCAAAGGCGTCAGCCTGGAATTCCGAGAGAGCGAGTTTGTCTCCATCCTGGGACCCTCGGGCTGCGGCAAAACCACCCTGCTGAACATCATCGGCGGGCTGGACCAGTACACCAGCGGCGATCTGCTGATCAACGGCCGCTCCACCAGGGACTACAAGGACCGGGACTGGGACGCCTACCGCAACCACTCCATCGGCTTTGTGTTCCAAAGCTACAACCTGATCCCCCACCAGACCGTACTCCAGAACGTGGAGCTGGCCCTGACCCTCTCCGGCGTGGGCAAGGCCGAACGCCGCCGCCGGGCTCAGGCCGCCCTGGAGCGGGTGGGCCTGGGGGACCAGCTGAAAAAGCGCCCCAGCGAGATGTCCGGCGGCCAGATGCAGCGGGTGGCCATTGCCCGGGCCATTGTCAACGATCCGGACATCATTCTGGCTGACGAACCCACCGGCGCTCTGGACACCGAGACCAGCGTCCAGGTCATGGAGATCCTGGGGGAGATCGCCCGGGATCGGCTGGTGATCATGGTCACCCACAACCCGGACCTGGCTCAGCGGTACTCCACCCGGATCGTCCGGATGCTGGACGGCCTGGTCACCGACGACTCCCGGCCCCTCTCTCCGGAGGAAGCTCAGCAGGAACGGGAGCAGTCCCTGGAGAAGTCCCAGGCGGTCCAAAAGGGGAAGCGCCCCTCCATGTCCCTGCTGACCAGCTTTGGCCTGTCCCTGAAAAACCTGTTCACCAAAAAGGGCCGCACCGCTCTGGTGTCCTTTGCCGGGAGCATCGGCATTATCGGCATTGCCCTGATCTACGCCGTCAGCCAGGGCACCACCTCCTACATCGACGCGGTGCAGGAGGACACCCTGGCCTCCTACCCCTTGAGCCTCCAGAGTCAGACCATGGACCTTGGCTCCCTGATGGAGGAGTTCATCGACGCGGCCCACTCCGATGAGGATCACCCGGACGACGCGGTCTATCAAAAGCCCATGATCTACGATCTGACCAACGCCCTCAGCTCCACAGAGACCATCCAGAACGACCTGGCCTCCTTCAAGACCTACCTGGAGGACCGGCGGCAGGATCCGGAGGACCCGCTGCACAGCGCTATCAGCGGGGTGCAGTACACCTACGACGCTCAGCTGCTGGTGTACACCGAGACGGTGGACGGCCAGATCCTCCGGTCCGACTCCCAGGAGCTGATGGAGGACCTGCTGCGGGAATACTTCAGCGTGGACATGTCCGCCATGAACGACAGCATGGGGGCTTTTTCGGCGCTGTCCCCCTCGGGTGGGTCCATGGTGCTGTGGGAGGAGATGCTCCCCGGGGACGACGGTGATCTCATCGGCCCCCTGCTGAAGAACCAGTACGACCTGGTGTACGGCTCCTGGCCCAACGACTACAACGAAGTGGTGCTGGTGCTGGACGAGAACAACGAGCTGGACGACATGGCGCTGTACGCTCTGGGCTTGAAGCCCCAGGAGGAGATGGACGCCATCATGGAGGCCGCCGCGGACCAGACCGATGTGGAGCTGGACGACAAGAGCTGGACCTATGAGGAGATCTGCTCCCGGGAGTACCGGGCCATCCTCAATGCGGACTGCTACGCCATTGACCAGGACAGCGGGCTGTACCTGGATCTGCGGGACACGGATGCGGGGCTTCGGTACCTCTATGACAACGGGCTGGATCTGAAGATCTCGGGCATTATCCGGCCCAACCCGGACGCCACCTCCCACATCCTCACCGGGTCCATCGGATACACCAGCGCTCTGACGGAGTACCTGGCCCAGGCGGCGGACGACTCCCAGGCGGTACAGGCCCAGCTGGACTCCCCGGACCGGGACATCTTCACCGGGCTGCCCTTTGAGGAGACCACCGGCAATCTCAGCGACAGCGAGAAAGAGACCGCTTTCCGGGGCTACGTGGCAGGCCTGGACCAGAAGGGCAAGGCGGAGCTGTACGTGTCCATTCAGAGCCTGCCCACTCAGGAGCAGGTGGATCAAGCGGTGGAGCAGTCCACCTCATCCATGAGCCGGGAGGATATGGAAGCCTCCATGCTTCAGGCGCTGACCACCCAGGCGGGGCTGGATCAGGCCCAAGTGGAGGACTATGTCTCCTCCATGGATGATCAGGAGCTGACAGACCTGTTCCGGCAGATGGCGGAGGAGCAGTACAAGGCCCAATACGCGGCAGGGGTTCAGCAGCAGATGGCCTCCATGGAGCCAGAGCAGCTGGCGGCAGCCCTGGACGGGGCGTTGGACAGCTACACCACGGCCCAGTGTGCTCAATACTACGACGAGGCGCTGACCTTCTCCGACTCCACCTACGAGGACAATCTGACCCAGCTGGGGTATGTGGATCTGGACGACCCGGCCTCCATCAACCTCTATGCGGCCAGCTTTGAGGACAAGGACGTTATCGAGCAGGCCATTGCCGACTACAACGCCTCTGTGGACGATCTGGAGGAGATTCAATACACCGATTACATCGGTCTGATGATGTCCTCCATCACCACCATCATCAACGCCATCACCTACGTGCTCATCGCCTTTGTGGCGGTATCGCTGATTGTCTCCTCCATCATGATCGGAGTCATCACCCTGATCTCCGTTCAGGAGCGCACCAAGGAAATCGGCATCCTCCGGGCCATCGGCGCCTCCAAGCGCAACGTCTCCCGGATGTTCAACGCCGAGACCATCCTCATCGGCTTTGCCTCTGGCGCTCTGGGCGTGATCATCACCTGGCTGCTGTGTATCCCCATCAACACCATTCTCCACTCGGTCACCGGCATCCAGACCCTCAGCGCCTTCCTGCCCCCTCACGTGGCTCTCATTCTAGTGCTCATCAGCACGGGGCTCACCCTCTTCTCCGGAATCATTCCCTCCCGCAGCGCCGCCAAGAAAGATCCGGTTGTTGCCCTGCGCACGGAGTAATTTTTCGTCGCGGGGGCGCGGGCTTTGCCCGCTCCTCTTTTTGGAAGAGGCTAGGATTGTGTCCGCGTGGAGAGTGGTGCCGATGAGGAAACTTCCCTCCGCCCTAGGGCACAAACGGAAAAGTTTTTGGTCCAGCTTTTTTCAAAAAGCTGGCAGAGGTTTGGGGACGGCGTCCCCAAGGTCTTGTTTGCCTCCAAAGCGCAGGAAGGGTTAGGGGAACCCTCGCCGGGAGTTCCCCTTTTTTCGCCGCGTTTTTTCGCCGCGGGGGCGCAGGGTTTGCCCGCTCCTCTTTTTGGAAGAGGCTAGGATTGTGTCCGCGTGGGAAGTGGTGCCGATGAGGAAACTTCCCTCCTCTCTAGGGCACAACGAGAAAGTTTTTGGTCCAGCTTTTTTTAAAAAGCTGGCAGAGGTTTGGGGACGGCGTCCCCAAGGTCTTGTTTGCCTCCAAAGCGCAGGAAGGGTTAGGGGAACCCTCGCCGGGGGTTCCCCTTTTTTCGCCGCGGAGTCGTGCGCTGCGCTTACTTCCCTTTTTGGAAAAGGGACAGTTTGTGTCCGCGTGGGGAGTGGTGCCCATGAGGGAACTTCCCTCCGCCCTAGGGCACAACGAAAAAGTTTTTGGTCCAGCTTTTTTCAAAAAGCTGGCAGGTTGCAGGGCAGAGCCCTGCGGTCTTCTGAAAGAAAGCCTCTCACCTGTACAAAAAAAGAGACCCCTTAGGGGCGGTGACGTAAGAAAACATTTATGTGAGAGAATCGGCGTAGTTTAGGCTACGCCGGTTTTCTTTTCTTTTTGGGCTGCTTGGGATTGCTCCCTTGCTTCCTCAAAATCAAATGCACCAATGAAGTTGTAAACGATCTCAATTTCTCTGACCTTAATGCGCGGCTCGTTCTCGTCCGGCGTGTAAACCTCGGAGATATAAATTTTCTCCACAAATTCCCGGAGAACAGAAGCGTCAAGCTGCTGCATATCGGTGTACTTTCTGACCGCTGCAATAAACTGTCTGACATTGACTTTCTGCTTTTCCTGTTCCTTGACTTCCTGCCGAAGATGTTCGACAAGGTTTGTAAGGTTGGTCTGTTCCAGCTCATAGTCACGGGACAGTTTGATGAAACGCTCGTCGGAGAGCTTGCCGGAAATGTTATCCTCATACAGTCGCTTGATGATAACATCCAACTCGGCAATCCGCTTTTGCGATTGCGTCAGGGTATCTTTCTTTTGCGCCAGCTCCTTATCCCGTTCCCGCAGGCTTTGATCCGCTGCCCGCTGCACAAAGTCGTCCTCATACTGTGTCACATACTGAATGGCTTCCCGCAGGTTCCGCAGTACAATTTCTTCAAGGACAACGCGCCGGATTGAATGGGTCGTACATAAGGTGCGGTCTTTACGGTAGGTAGAACAGATGTAATATTCCTGCTCTGGCTTGTAGCAATTAGCACGGCACAGGTACATCTTGCCGCCGCAATCCGCACAGTACAGCAGGCCGGAGAACATTCCCATGTCACCCATTCTGGTAGGACGGCGACGGCCCTGCCGGATTTTCTGGACGATCAGAAATACACTTTCTTCAATGATGGGTTCCTGTGTGTTCTCGAAGATCACCCATTCCGACGGGTCGTTCCACAGCTTCTTTTTGCTCTTGAACGATTGCTTGGTGGTTTTGAAATTCACCGTATGGCCCAAATAGTCAAGGCGCTCCAAAATCCGTGATACCGTTTCATTCGTCCACTTGTAGGGACTGACAGGCGGCTTATTGGATACCGGCAGCCCTTTATCGTAGGCGTAGGCAGTAGGGTTCAGCACCCTATTTTGTGTCAGCCATTTTGCGATCTGCGTCGGCCCCATACCGTCCATGCACAGTGCGAAAATCTTCTGGACAATGGCGGCAGCTTCTTCGTCCACGATCCACCGCTTCTTGTCCTCCGGGTCTTTCTTGTACCCATAGGGCGGGATGGTGGTGAGGTGTTCGCCGGAGCGTCCTTTGGATTGCCATGTTGCCCGGATTTTCTTGCTGGTGTCCTTGGCGTACATTTCATTGAATACGTTGCGGATGGCGGTAAACTCGCTGTCCCCGCGCACACTGTCCACACCGTCATTGACGGCAATAAAGTGGACGCCGTACTCTGGAAACAGCATTTCCGTGTACATCCCGACTTGCAGATAGTTACGCCCGAACCGGCTCATATCCTTAACGACAACGCGCTTGATCTTGCCCGCCTTGATGTCGGCAAGCATCCGCTGGAATCCGGGCCGGTTGAAGTTGGTTCCCGAATATCCGTCGTCCTCGTCATAATGCCGGATGGCGGTATAGCCATGATCCCGGCAATACTTTTCCAAAATCCGCTTCTGGTTGCTGATACTGTTGCTCTCGCCGTCCAGCTTATCTTCTTGGGAAAGACGTTCATAGCAGGCGGTAAGGCCCTCGGCGTCCTCCTGCGGCTGGCTGTGGACATAGAATTGCAGCACCGTATTTTGGATGGCCGTCTTGGTTTCCTCGCTCAATGGCGTGTCGTTGGACACACGCTGAAAGGAAGTGACTGGCTGTTGGTACATTTGATTGTCAAGGTTCAAAGTAGTATCGTTATTCCGTGTCGCACGGTGGTTCCGTGCAATCACCATTTCCGGCTGTTTGCTCATAAGTTCCTCCTATTCCGCAGCCGGAAAACGGGGCATGATACAAGCATATTATACCATATCATGCCCCATCCGTCTGCTTGTAGGAAATGAAAAAATCTTTAATTTTAAGTGGCTGCCTTGTTCAAATCATTTTGGAGCAGCCGACGGATTTTCTTGACTGCGGTTTCATTTGCGCCGTCCTTGACGGTCGCCTTGACAATATAGCGAACGCCTCCGATCTCGTACTGACGTACTACGGGGGCGGTCTTGTTCTGACTTGTTACTGTACTCATACAGTAATCCCCCTTTCGCTTACATTGATGTAAAACGAAATGGGCAGTACGGACGGCTGTTGGCGCAGCTCCACGGGAATCTCACCCCCGCGTGGTTCTCACGCGGCCCTACCTATTGCCTGCGACGCTTTTAACGCTCGGACTTGGAAGCACCCAAACGTGGGGCCTCGTTTAGCTATAAGGGAGTATCATTGTCGCTACCTCCGCTGTTTAAGAGCTGCCTTGCCCTCGGCCCGGTGGTTCTCGCTCTCTCATAAGATATGAGGTCATGGCGCACCACGCCGATGCGGAAGTTGCAGAATGTGTCCGCTGCCCTATGATGCCCCGCCGTTATCTTGCGGGCATATTTGTCAAGGTACAAGCCTGCGGCCTGCGGATCGGCGGAAACGTGGAAAGGAAGAAGTAAAGACATTTCCGTTACCGTGGCCGGGTCGTTACTTTAACGCAACGATGATGGCATGAATGAGCTTGATTTCCAGACGGCGCTTCATGTACTCGTCCACGCATACATAAGGGAAACCGTTGCTGTCGTACAAGGTGCGGGTGCAGAGCTTGTTTATGTAGCTCTCATAATACCGCAGCACTTGTTCCATAGCCATTGCGTCCCCAGCGTGGGCAGCTTCCATCACCGAAAGGGCCAGAAGCTCCCTGCCGTTGAATGTGGGTTGCTTCATCCGCGTTTACCTCCCTCCCGGCATTAACGCCATCAGTTTCACGCGCAACTGTTTCAGAGTGCTTGTCCTGTGGCGCTGTACAGCGCTGCGGGACATTCCCATGAGGCTGCCGATTTCTCCGTCGGCCATATCCAGAACACAGTGCAGGATCAAAATGCTTTGCTCCTGCTCCGGCAGACTGGCGAAAGCCTCGGCCACAAGCTCGTTGTCAATATGTAAATCGTACCCATGAGAGCTAAACACAAAGCTGTCGCTGGGGTAATGATCCACGGTGGAGAGCTCGTCCAATTCCTGCTGTGTCAGGGCGTCCAGCGACTTTTCACGTTCGCGCTGCCGTCCCATCTCACGCAGATAATCTTTGGCCTCATTGCGGAGTACCGCCTTGCAGAAAGCGTCATAGCGGTTCCGCAGAATAAAGTCATTGCGGGGGATCGTATCCATCTTTTCACCCCCTTTCTGTGGGGGATTTCGGTGGTTCTCTCCCTTTCCGCCAAAGTTACTTTTGAAAGGCCGTGAGCTACCCGGTAAACGCCACTTTTGGGAAATGTTTTTTGAAAAAGTTTTGGGCCGTGGCGCAGGCCGCAGGAAACGACAAAATTCGCCCGGCAGGTCGTAGACCCACCGGGCGAATTTGAAAGTAATATGAAGTTTTCTTACATGGTATAGTACATACTCATGGTCGGGGCTGCCCCCTGTTGGGTACAGGCTTTTTTTGAGAAGTTATTCCGTTGAAAAGCAAGTCGTATCAGCATGGCGGCTCCCTTCGCGGGCCGCCGATCCTGCGCCGGGCAAAGAGAAGCGGCGGCCTTGATTTCTCAAAGCCGCCGCTGATCGTATGGGCGTGTCAAAGGGCTGCTGTACGACGGCTTTTTTTCTTTTGCCGTCGTCCGGCAGTTTTTATATATCATTATTCCCAGCCTAATGCTTCTGCCCATTCAGTCAACCGTTCTACCATTCCTTTGGGCGGATCGCCGCTGGATTTCTGTTCATTGTAATTGTGCATAGCTATGAAAATTAAAATCACGACGATCAGTATGATAAACTTTTTCTTCTTCATCCTTGTATATTCCTTAGTCAGTAACGGAGTTTATACACCACCTAATTTTAAGGCTCTTTGGGAATGAAAAGTGCCAGTATGATATAAATTATCAGGCCGCTTCCATAGACCATAATCAGCAATGCACAGATAATACGCACAATCTTCGGAGAAAGGCCGAAAAAATCTGCAAGGCCACCACAGACACCGGCAATCCATCGGTTATTTCTTGACCTGTAAAGTTTATTTGCCATGCGCGTTGTCCTCCTTTCCGTTGCTGCGATGCCACACTAAGATAAATACCGAAAAGCAGCCGCATAATAATAGGACAATGACGCTTTCGATCAAGTTAATAGGGGTCGTTTCATAATAGCCTGCCACACCCAGCAACGCAGTAATGGGGTAAAATGTTTTCGTCAGATTGGACATACTCATAAACAGTCCGGCGAAAGAATAAATTTCTGCCAGCAGTAAGGCCAACCAATAGCTTTTTTTGGTGTAGGACACCAAGGCAATAATCGGTGACACCGCCAGAAATACGCCGATACCCTCCAGCAGATAGCTCTTAAAGAAGCGCAGCGCCATATCCACAGACAAATCGGTGCAATGAAGAATCAGTTCTGTTGTGAGAGTGATGGCAAAAAGCAAGAGGTAAATCAGTACGCTAAGAACAAAGGTTACAATCATTTTTGCGGCGGTCAATGCCGTTTCGCTGACAGGGATTAGCAGCAAGGACTTCAAAGTGTCATCCTGTTCTTCCCGACAGATCATATAACTGCCGAGCATTGCAATAATAGCAGGAAGAACAAACATAGTAGCCCACGGCTGAACCATCGTCATGTACCAGCCCGCATCACTCAAATAGAAGCCGTCAACAGTGGTTTCCCGTCCTGCCACCAATACGATGAAAGCAATCAACACCGTTGCAAAAATGGTAAGCAAGATAATACTGGAACGACGGAGTTTTCTCCATTCCGCCCAGAGCATATTACGCATGGTATCACCTCACTTCCTTTTGTGCAGCGAACACCCAGCAAACAGTACGGACAGCACAGACCAAATAAGGATGCAGAACAACGCCTGCGGAACATTGATGTCTTGTGCAAAGGAAAGACCGGGGATATTCCCACTTCTCGCAATGATTACGGAAATGCTGGACACAGGATGCAGGTACATACTGATTGAAGTGATGAAAAAGCCGAGGAAAACATAAAGCAAGGTCATGCAGACCGGGAAAATATACCCTTTCTGCGAGGCGGCCACAGCTAAAATCGGCAAAACCGCAAAAGCAGTCAAAACAGCGATCTCCAAGCACCTTTCTGTTACAAAGAGAACACTTTGCAGGTCAAAGGCGACAAATCCGGGCAAAACGCTGAACAAAACCGATGCTACCGCTGAAATCAGCATGAAAATGATAGAATAGATCAGCACAACAATGAACTTGCTGAAAAAATACCCCATTTTGCTGACTGGGACGATCCATAGTTGTTTGAGCATATCATAGCGGTTTTCATCGTGCATCAGCGAAGTGCAAAATATCCCAAGCACAAAGGGAAGAATGATAAAAGGGGTATATCCGAAAACGGCCAGTTTGTAAAATGCCATTGGATCAACGCCTTTTGCCTTAAAGTAATTGAAGTAAACATAGGCGAAAAAGGGCATTACAAATGCGGCCAGCAGCATGAACCAAATCATTTTTTTGCGCCGCAGCTTCATCCATTCGGTTTGAACCAGATTAAGCAATTCCCTCACCCCCTGTAATTCTCTTGAAGTAATCCTCCAAAGTGTCATTGCAGAGTTGAGAGTTGATAACGGTCACATCATGCAGGACGAGGGCTTTGTTGATCGCCCCCATATCCAGAGAGGTATCATAGAGGCACAATGTGTTGCCGTCGTACATGGAGAAATCGGTCACATGAAATTCTTGCTCCAAAATCAGCATAGCCTTGGGCATATCACTCACACGAAGAAGGATATACTTCCTGTTTTTCTTCTCTAAGGCTCTCATGGTGTTTTCCTCCAACAAAACACCATGGTCGATGATGCCAATATCATCTGCCAGAAGTGCAATTTCGGAAAGAATATGGCTGGAAATCAAAATGGTCTTTCCGCGCTCCGCACTTAAATGTTTGATAAAGTCCCGCATTTCTGCAATGCCGATGGGATCAAGCCCATTGGTCGGCTCGTCCAGAATCAGCAGTTCCGGGTCATGCAGAATGGCGTTGGCAATACCAAGGCGCTGCTTCATGCCAAGAGAATACTTGCTGAACAGCTTTTTATCCCGGTAGGGCAGGCCCACCACTTCCAAGGCGTTTTTAACCGCATTGGGGCCAGCCGTACCGCGCAGCTTTGCAAAAATTTCAAGGTTTTCCGTGCCAGTCAGATTGGGGTAAAAGCCGGGAGTTTCGATGATAGCCCCGATACGGGGGTATATACGCTTCTCATGGCCTTTGATGTTTCGGCCAAACAGATCTACCTCGCCGGAAGTAATGGAAGTTAGCCCCAAAATCATTTTCATAATGGTGGTTTTCCCGGCTCCGTTGCGTCCCAGCAAACCGTAAATGCGGCCCTTTTTCACATGAAGATCAACATCCTTAACGGCGGCCTGCTCTCCATACATTTTTGTGAGCTGTTTTGTTTCGATCAGATAATCGCTCATAGTCATTTCCTCGCTTTCCGTGGGGCAACGCTGCATTTGCAATATCAGCATTACCGGCCACAAGATTAGTGTAAGGCTTGAACCTTGCCATAACCTTGCCGGAATCTTGTTTTAACCTTGCTTTGAACGCAAGAAAGCCCTGTTTTGTCACAGGGCTTTCGGAAGCGTGATTGTAAATGTTGCACCAGCTTCGGGAACACTGTCTGCCGTGATGGTTCCTTTATGGACACTCACCAATTCCTTTGCAATGGAGAGGCCCAACCCGTTTCCTTTGGCAGATCGGGAGTGGTCGCATTGATACATCCGTTCAAAGATGTGCGGAAGATCAGAGGCAGAAATCCCTTTCCCGTTATCGGCAACAACAATTTTTGCCTGCTGCTCCGTTTCAGTCACGGTCAGAGACACTTGGCTTGCGGCACTGTGCGTCAGGATATTTTGTAGTAGATTATTGAGAATACGAGTGTAGGCGGTGGGGTCAACCCTTGTCATATATTCTGTTTCGGGTATTTCTATCTCATAGGTAAGATTATGACTTTCCAGCAGCGGCACCCAATCAGCTATAATGTCACGGGACAGTTCATTTAGATCGCAAAGTTCAAAATGGAAAATCTGTTCCCCGGCATCTAGCTTCACCCATTCAAACAGGGCGGTCACAAACTCTTTTAGGTGGTGGGCTTTTTCCGTAGCTACCCGAATATATTCTTCTTGCTCGGCCCCTGTTACCATCTTGCTTTCTACCGCCTCCAAATAGCCCACCAACGAGGTAAGCGGCGTTTTCACATCATGGGAAAGGCTTGTCATAAGTCGCTTATACGCCTGTTCAGATTGCTTCTGCTGAATAAGCCGGGATTGGCTGCTCATGGCAATCTCGTTGATGTCATAACAGATTTGCTTTGTCAGGTCACTTTCCCGCGCCAGCACACGGCGATTGAGGTTCCCAGCCTTTATGTCCGTCAGGGCATCTTTGATAAGGGAAAGCTGGCCCCGGACACGGTGGAGCCTTGTCCAAAGATAGCCTATTACTAGCAGGGCTGCCAACAGCGCCAGCAGTAGATAAAGGTTTACACCCATGACTATGCCTCCTTATTGAAACGATACCCTACGCCCCGGACAGTCTGAATGTAAAACGGCTGTTCTGGATTTGGCTCAATTTTCTTTCTTAATTTGCTGATAAAGGACATAATATTGCTATCGTCAAAGGCGTATTCTTCTGCCCATACCTGCGTATATATCTGCTTTTTCGTAAAGACACGGCCCTTGTTGGACGCCAGAAACACAAGCAGATCAAATTCCTTGCCGGTCAGCTCCACCGGGAGATTTTGAACCGTCACCGTTCGATTGACTTTATCAATCACCATATCTTTCAGCAACATTGTTGCCGCTTCGCTCCCTGCCACGGGATTTAGGGTGGTATAGCGCCGGATCAGCGAATTGACACGGGCCATCAGCTCGTTAATCCCAAATGGCTTTGTCAGATAATCGTCTGCCCCCAGCCGTAGGCCGGAAACCTTATCTTCCTCGTCGCTTTTGGCGGTTAGCATCAGCACCGGCACATTGTTTTTCTCCCGGACTTTCTGCAACACCTGAAATCCGTTCATATCCGGCATCATCACATCCAGAATAATCAGAGAACAGGTATCCTTACTTTCTTCCAGAAGTCGTAAGCCCTCTAAACCGCCATGTGCTATTACCGCAGATAAATTTTCCTGTTCTACACACTTTTTCATCAAGGTACAAAGTTCCTTGTCATCGTCTATAATCAAAACACTATTCATGTTTTAGCAACCTCCCTTGTTTGGTTCTTCCGTCCGCTGGCTTTTCCGCGTCTTTTGGGATCAGCCAAACACCAGCCATTTTCACAGCGCCGGAAATACGGCCACCGGCGCAATAATAGTTTACCCGTCGAGGCGTCACGCCCCATTTTTCACTTGCCTCTTTGAGCGTCATGTAATCCATGTTCACACCTCCGCAAAATACATTATAGTTCTTTTGCTCGAACAATGCAATGAACAGAATATGAATTATAAAGTTTAATTTACCTGCATATAGCAACATTCCATCGAGATACTATGAACTATACAATGTAGATGGGTGATGTTATATGGCGAAAGTTGAAGATTGCCCCGGCTTTGAAACTTTCGGCGCAGATGTGAAAGCTGCGCGGAAAGCAAAGCACCTGACGCGCAAGGTGCTGGCCGAAATAGTGGGAATTGAATGGCGCTATCTTGCCAATATTGAAAATAAAGGCACGATCCCCAGCCTCCCGGTTGTGATCCAGCTTATCAAAGTCTGCGGGCTTCCCGTAGAGCAGTATTTCAACCCGGAAATTCTACGAGGGGACAGCGAACAACGGCAGCGTGTCAGCCACAAGCTGAAACTTTGCCCGGAACACTATTTACCAGTCATTGAGGGCGCAATCGACGGGGCGCTGAAAATTGAACAATCAGCGAAAGAAACGGGGGATGTGTGAAAACATCCTCCGTTTTCCGTTTTGCCAGAGGGCCGCAAAGCCCTCTTATTTTTTTGCCCTTTTTTCGGAGAATACCGTATTTTGCGGGTAGTTGGACGTGTTGGGAGCGTCTTATTTGCGGAGAAGAAGAAACGTAGCAAGCATAGGAAGTGTAGCCACACTTCCGAAAACCGGCCCGCCTCTGTCCCTGTGGGCCGTGGCCGGTTGCTTGTTGGGGAAAGCCCCAAACCCCTGTTCAGAAAGGACGGTGAATGAATGGCAAACCGAACACGAAACATTGTGCTGCGCGTCCCTGTGACGCCGGAAGAACGGGCCTTAATTCAGCAGAAAATGGCCCAGCTCCACACGAAGAACTTTTCCGCCTATGCCCGGAAAATGCTCATTGACGGGTATATCGTCCACATGGACACCAGCGACATCCGGACGCAGACCGCCGAGCTGCAAAAGATCGGCGTCAATGTCAATCAGATTGCCCGGCGTATCAACAGTACCGGGACTGTGTACGCGCAGGACATTGAGGACATCAAAGGGGCGCTGGCGAAGATATGGCAGTTACAAAGATACATCCTATCAAGTCAACGCTGAAAAAGGCGCTGGACTACATCGAGAACCCGGACAAGACCGAGGACAAAATGCTGGTGTCCTCTTTTGGCTGCTCCTATGAAACAGCGGACATAGAATTTGAAATGCTGCTGGCGCAGGCCATACAGAAAGGCAACAATCTGGCCCATCACCTGATCCAATCTTTTGCCCCCGGCGAGGCCACGCCGGAACAGGCCCATGAGATCGGCAAGCAGCTTGCCGACGAAGTGCTGCAAGGCAAATACTCCTATGTGCTGACAACTCACATCGACAAGGGCCACGTCCACAATCACCTGATTTTCTGTGCCGTGGATATGGTGAACCACCGCAAGTACAATTCCAACCGGCAGAGCTACGCCTATATCCGGCGTACCAGTGACCGGCTGTGCCGGGAAAACGGTTTGTCTGTGGTACAGCCCAGCCGGGACAAGGGCAAGAGCTATGCGGAATGGGATGCCGGGCGCAAGGGCAAGAGCTGGAAAGCCAAACTGAAAGCTGCCATTGATGCCGTAATCCCGCAGGCCAAAGACTTTGACGATTTTCTCCGGCTCATGACGGCGCAGGGCTATGAGATCAAGCAGGGCAAATTTATCTCGTTCCGCGCCCCCGGACAGGAACGCTTCACCCGCTGCAAGATGCTGGGCGAGAACTACACCGAGGAAGCTATCACCAGCCGGATCAAGGGGCTGGCCGTGGACAGAGGCCCGAACCGGCAGCGCAAGGGTATCACCCTGCGGATCGACTTGGAGAACAACATCAAGGCCCAGCAGAGTGCGGGCTATGCACGTTGGGCAAAGCTCCAAAATTTGAAGCAGGCCGCAAAGACAATCAACTTTCTTACCGAGCATGGCATAGAGCAATATGCCGAGTTGGAAAGCAAGGTTATGGAGATCAGCGCGGCCAACGACGAGGCGGCTGCGGCCCTCAAAGACGTGGAACGGCGTCTTGGGAACATGACGGTGCTGATAAAGAACCTCACCACCTACAAGCAGCTCCGGCCCGTGGTGCTGGAATACCGCAAGGCCAAAGACAAGGCCGCGTTCCGGCGCGAACATGAAAGCCAGCTCATTTTGTACGAAGCTGCGGCAAAGGCCATCAAGGACGCCGGGATCACAAGGCTGCCCGATCTGTCCGCCCTAAAAGCCGAGTACCGGGAGCTGGACAAGCAAAAAGCGCGGCAGTACGAACAGTACGGCGAAGTCAAGCGAGAGCTGAAAGAATACGGCATTATCAAGCAGAATGTGGACAGCATTTTGCGGGTGACGCCGGGAAAGGAGCAGGCACAAGAGTTATGAGCATACCGAGAATGAATTACCCTCAATACCGCAAGGCCCGGAAGCTGACGCATGAGTGCTGCAACTACTGTGACGGGAACTGCCTCTTGCTGGACGACGGCGAGGAATGTGTGTGCGTCCAGAGCATTTCCTATTCGCTGCTGTGCCGGTGGTTTCGTGCCGCTGTTCTCCCGCTGGACGGGGCGCTGTATGCCGAGATCATCCAGAGCCGGGACAACGTGAAGCGGTGCGCTGTGTGCGGTGCTGCATTTACACCGAAATCCAACCGGGCCAAATATTGCCCGGATTGCGCGGTGCGGATGCGTCGGAAGCAAGAGGCCGAAAGGCAGCGGAAAAGATACCTGCAAGCTACGCAGTTAAGCCGCTGAATAGGCCGCCATAGCGGGCTTCTGGCGGACGATTGACAGGGCGGCAATAGGATTGCTTCAATACCCGCCGAAACGGGCTTTGAAATGCGTAGAATATCCCCCATAGGAAAACGCCGGGCGCAGGGCCAGCAGGCCGCCGCGTCCGGCGCTTTCTTATGGGCTGTTCAGGATGGCCCGGATCGGAAATAGAATATGAATTATAGAGTGTAGTGCCTCTACAAACGATATGCTAAATACGAGAGCTGAAAAGCCCCTCATGTCTACGCATTTAAGGGTCAAAAAGTCCACGGAAATCAAGGCTTTTCGGCGTTGGTCGGTGGGGTGGCAGAATGATTTATTAAATACCCGCTGGAACGGGCTTTGAAATGCGTAGGAAAATCTTTCCGCTGCTGGTTTTCCTGCCGGTTCTGTGGTATGCTGGAATAAGACAAAAAACGACAGGAGTTGACACGATGGCCGAACAGGAAATGTTGCTGGACACTGATACCATCAAGGCCGCCGTCGCCGGTGAGCTATGGGCTAAACAAAAGGTGATCGAACACTACACCCCCATGATCGACGAGCTGGCCGTTAATGAGGATATGAAGCAGCACTTGATTATGAAGCTGCTGGAAGAACTGCCAAACTTCCCGATGGATCAGGCATAAGAAAAAAGAGCGCCGGACGCAGAGGCATACAGCCCCCGCGCCCGGCGCTTTGCATTGTAAGAAAAGAATAGCGCAGTACGGTCAACTGTGACCGCCTGCGCTATTCCTGCTGTTTCAGCTTCATATCCCTGCGGATCGTGTCTTTGGCTGCTTTGAGCAGATCGGTGAGTATGCGTATCTCGTAGTCGTCGCAATCCTCCAAAAGCATTTGAACCTCATGGGAGAAAACTTCCTTGGAGTGGATCACGCTGTCGCACAGAAATTCATCTACCGAAACAGACAGAACGTTTGCCAGCGCAACCGCCATCGGCAAGCTCAACTTGGAATGGCCGTTTTCAATGTTGCTCATGTGGGTAATGGACAGCCCGGCCTTTTCCGCCAACGCTTCCTGTGTCAGATCGGCCCGTATTCTTGCGATCTTCACGCGCTTTCCAATCTCTTTGTAATCTAATTCCATCTATATACCCTCGCAGTATGGCAGCGTTTTATCAATCCTCCCTTATTGTAAAGTACCCGGCCCCGATATATAATAAACTATATAAATTCTAAATTTATGTGGTTTAATTATTTGCAAATTTCTGTTTGGAATTAGCTTAAAGGGCGGGGGTTATAAAGTGATGGAACAAAGATGATGGTTTGCACTTTTGCGGGACACAGAGAAGTCTTTGGCCTCGGCCAGTCGCAGGTGGTGGAAATATTGGAAAGGCTGCTGGAAGCGGAACAGGAAATGACCTGCTATGTAGGCGGCAAAGGAGAGTTTGACGCGATCTGCGCCAGCGCGGTTCGCACTCTAAAGCACCGGCACCCGGACAAGGCAATCTCACTGGTGCTGGTGCTGCCCTACATGGAGCAGCGGCTAAACACGGATAAGGAATACTACGAAAGCCGCTTTGACGAAATTCTGATCCCCATTGAGCTTACAGGCATCCACTACAAACAGGCGATCACCGCCTGCAACCGCTGGATGGTAGACCGAGCGGATTGCTTGATTGCTATGGTGTGGCGGGATCACGGCGGAGCCTATCAAACACTGAAATATGCAGAACGTCGCCGCAAACGGATTTTCCGGGTCGGACACGAAAAATAAGCGCCGGACGTGGGGGGATGCCCCGCGCCCGGCGCTTTGCTATGCAAGGGATAGTCATTTCTTGGTTGCCTCTGTTGGTGTCAATTAAATTTTATGTGTCCAGTTCACAAAAATAGAGTGTATTCGTATCTGCATCATATAGTCCCAAAGTGAAGTTAAACGAATTGCGCTCCAAAATTCTCGTTTTCGTATCCGAATGACGGTCAATCAAGCAATAATAACCATTCTGGATTTCTGGCACTAACGGCTTCCCGTTTTCGTCAGTTAAAAACGGGCCGTCCTTTGTGGTTTCGGTTTCAACCCCATAAACCAGAGTTTGAACGGTTTCATCAAGAGGAAAGGCACTCCATTCAGTATTGTCCTTGATTTTTTCTAATACTGTGTCATCGTTAAAACTAAGCGCGATACAAGAAGTTCCGTCGCCATTTCCGCTGTGTGTATCATAATTAGAAACTTCGTTACCGCTTGAAACGTCAATGCCAAGTGCTTCTGAAACAATATTTTGTCCGCTTTCGGATTTGCAGGCAGTTAAAGCGATTGACAAGACCACAATTATTGCCATCAAAGCGACTAAAGGTTTTCGCATAATTTTCTCCTTTTGCTTGTATATTTTTTCTTATCTGCATTGATTTTTTATTTCTTTTATACGCTTAATCCACCCCTTTATCAGCCATACATAGACGCATACGGCAATTAAGACAGCAAAGAAGAACATAGAGATACCTTGACCTATTTCTCCTTTAGCAAAAAAGTCAAGCCCTACAATGATACATAGTGCGACAAATCCGATATAACCAATGATAAATAGCCCTAAAAATATACGGCACATAATACCAATGATTTTCTTGGTTCCTGTGGAGTTTGATAGCCGGAAAGCTCCCAACATCACAAGCTCCATTATAAGGAAGAATACAAACACTATAAGAATAACAAATATTTTATCGCCCATTGTTTATGCCTCCCGTGGCAAGCTCCAGTACGTTAGAGAAATTAAAAAACGGTTTGACATTTAATCGCTCCCCTTATTCGTTCCGAGGATCATGTACTTTTATAAGGGACACAAGAAAAACAATACTGATTACAAGAGAAATTAAGCCCCCCAAATAGTGGCTGGAAAGAATAAGGATAATTTCAAAAGCAAGGACAAACATAAAAATTCGTGCATATAGCTTGTTTCTGGTTGCCTTTCCGGTTGAAAACCAAATATTAGCAAGAAGTATAACCATAAATATTCCAGAAATGATAGCCGTTATATATTTGAACATATACGCTTGTTCGCTGACTTGTCCTTGATTTACACAAAATACTGCCATCTGTGCTGCACATGAAGCTGTTAATAAAATCGTATTCCGCTTATTGAGAATAGTGCGCAACCCTTTTTGCTCGATATTCTCTTTTGCAAAAATTTTCCGCTCTCGGCTTTCATTGAGCAAGATATTAGCATCTACTTTGAGAACTTCGGCAAGCCGCAAGAGATTTTGGGTAGATGGTTCGCTTTGACCCGTTTCCCATTTAGAAACTGCCTGCCGACTAACATTCAATTTGTCAGCAATATACTCCTGCGAGAAACCTTGCTTTTCTCGTGCTTTTTTAATGTTGTCAGATAGAGCCATATCGACACCTCCTTTGTATCCTGATCCTAACATACACCTTGCAAATTTACCACCAACTATTGCGCAACTATCGGTTGCGGTGTTAGTTCGCAAATAATTTATACATATTATACCACATAGATATGAACAATTCTGTGTAAATCGGCTTTTGCAGGTGTTTTGCTCCAAACAGAAAGAGCGCCGGACGCAGAGGCATATAGCCCCCGCGCCCGGCGCTTTGCTATGCTTGGATCACTCGTCCGTGAAATGGAACTGCCGCGCCTCAAAGTCGGCGTCGTTCATGGCGTCCAGCTTGTCGGCGGTCTGGCGGGCCAGCGCCGCCATGTCCTCGTCCATGTCCGGCAGGGCGGCCCGGATGTTGGCCGCCGTCCTGCGCCGGTCGCTCTTGTGATACATACAGATCAGGTTTTCTTCCTCCACGGTAAACTGCATTGTCATACCTCCAATTCGTTTTTCTTGGTTCTGGCCGGGGCCTTTTTCGGGGCTGCGGCCTGCTTTGTTTCGGATAGCTGCCTGCGGATAGAAGCGCGGGGACGCCTCACTTCCTTGTCCCGGTTCTCGTCCTTGCCGATCACCGCATACAGGCCGTGCCGGTCTTTCATGCCGGTAAAGGCCAGAGATTTATAGGGCAGCATGGAAAACAGCCGGTCGGTGTCCTTGCTGGACGCGATCTGCACGAAATACGGGGACAGCTCCACCATGAAATGCGTCTTGTTGGGGCTGTTCGGGGCGGACAGGTCTTTTAGCCCGGCCACGATCCGCTGCGCCTCGGCCAAAATCATGCCGTCATGCAGCGCCGTGACGTGGGCCTTGAAGTCGCCGGGCGCAAGCTGCGCCCGGCCTTTCTGTTCCTGCCGCAACAGCTCCCGCAGGTATTCCGGCTCATTGGGCTTGGCCTCATACCGCAGGAACGCCCCCAGCTTGGGATCGGGCCGCCCGTCGAAGTACAGACCGGCGGGCTGCTCCCGGTCGCCCTTTTCATAGTGCAGGATGATGTTGTCGGCCTGTACCGCCTCGGCTGCGACGTGCCGGAAGTGCTGGGGATAGTCCAGCTCATAGAGATTGCCGCGAATGACGCCCCGCACCTTGCCGGTCAGCTCCACGGCATAAGCCAGCACCCGGTCACGGGTCTGCTCCCCGTAAAACGTCCATGTATTGTGCTGCCGGGTGCCTTGCAGGAACACATCACTTTCCCGGAAGCAGTACGTCCCGGACGGGCGGGACATCCACAGCAGCATTTTGTCCTCGGCCTTGTCGCTGGCAGCGGCCCGCCCGATGATCTCTTTGTCGATCTCAAAATCACTTTGATAAAAGGCGGTGTTCTGCCGCATGAGCTGTTCCAGCGCGGCCAGAACATCCACATTCTCAAACCTGTTCATGGTGTCACACCTCCAATTCCTGTGCTTTCTCCCGCTGCGGCGGTTTCTTCTGCTGTTCCTCCTTGGCGGCTTTGAGCTGCGCCCGGATGGACGGCTTTTTCTGTTTCTGCGCCGGGCGCTGGGGTTGCTTGGGCTTTTGGGCCTCCGCCTTGGCTGCCTCGGCCACGTCAAACAAGGAAATCTGTTCCCCGGCTTTGGCCTTGGCTTCCAGCTCACTCATGGTCGGGGCGTTATTCAGAACGCCGTCGATCATGTTATAGTTCTGCTCGGTTGTCATTTCAGCGGCCTTGATGGGGCTTTCCTGCTGGGCGGGGATGGCAAAGGCGTCTGTGCCGTTGCCCATGATAAGATACTTGCCGTCCTCGGATTGATGGTGGAAACCATAGCCTGCGGCCTCCAACTGCTCCCGGCTCATGTCGGTTACAAGGAAGCTGCCCCGTGGGGTCTGGATGCTCTCGCCGGTCAGCAATTCCCGTGGCGTAAGCTGTTTTTCCCGCTGCAAGAAGAACTCCGGCACCGGCGTAAAGCCGAAACTGTCACAGTAATGGGCTTCCTCCTTGCCGCTGCGGGTCAGCACCACAACGTCGGAAACGGAAAGGCTGTGGCCGGTGAAGTCGGCGGGACGGTCAAGGTTGAATGTGCGGTAAATGTCCTCCAGCGTGGTTTTGCCGTCCAGCGGGGCCGTGTAGATAAGATCGTAATTCTGCCGGTCAACGGCCAGCCCCGCTTCCTGCAAGCTCTCGTAAGCCTCAAAGCGATAATCCCGTGTTTCCGGCCCGCCTTTGAGCTGGTAGATGGCAAAGGTGTCGCCCTGCTCCTGCGCCGGGGGATCGACGGTGAAATACGGGTTTTCCCATTGGGTGAAAGGAATATCCGGCATGGCCTTGTAGCTGCCGTTCTCCATCACATAGGGCCGCACCCGGTCAAAGCCGATTTCCTTTGCCACACGGGAGAGGCTTTCCAGTACCACGGGATCACTCCGCAGCCGTTCCATGCGGGTGAAGTCCTCCACAAGATAATTCTGGCCCGCCCGCACATGGAGAATATCGACGGCGCTCATGCCGTCTTTGCTTTCCATGCCCAGCGTCAGATGGGCGTAGGGGCGGCCATCGGTGTTCAAATCCTTGGCCTCGCTGTTGTAGAGCTGGCTCCGCAGCTCGTCGAACCGTGCCTTGGCTTCCTCAAAGGTGGCAAAGTGTTCAATCGGGGTCTGCTGCTCGGCGTGGGTGGCCCATGTTTTCAGATCGGGGATGATGTAAAAGCCCCATTCCCGGCCTGCCTCCGGCGCGGCGGCGCTGCGCTCGGCCAGTGCCTTTTCGGCACGTTCCCGCACATCGTCCCGCAGCGGCACCGTATAGAGGGTGGATGCAGAGGAAAAGCCCACATTATTGAAAACGTAGTCCACATCGGCCTCTTTCAAGGCTCCTGCCGGGTAGTAGTCGGCCCGTGAGGGGGTGTCGCTCACCTTGCCGTCCGAAATATCATGGTTCAATCCCGTTTCCAGATGGGTACAGATTTTGCCGTCCACGGCCAGCGTCACATAGTACCAGCCGATTAAACCGCCGGTCTTTTCGTCGGCTCCCTCGTTGAACTCCACATTGAGCAGCGTGTAGGGCTTCAATCCCTTTTGGGCCGCGATCTCGTTGTCCTTGGCCTCCCGCTGCAACAGCGCAGGCAGGGCCGCTTCCTTGGTGGCCTTGACGATCTCCGGGTTGTACTGTACCAAAGTGCGGTTGACACATTCCGTCTGCACCTTAACCGTCTTGGCTTTCGGCGTCAGGTTGTTGCCGATAAACAGGGATGCGCCGTTGTCAAAACGGATCGTCATGTCGCTGGTGCCGCGCCATTTGCCGGTACAGGGGGACGTGTGGATTTCGCCGGTCTTACAGCCAAACGCCTGCGCGATCACATCAATCTTGGCCTGCAAGGGCAGGTCTTTGTAGCGGTCAGCGATTTCCAGCGCCTTTTCCTGCAACTCCGTCAGGGTTTTTGCGGGGGCCGCCTGCGGCTCGGCGTCGGAAGTGACTTCCTGCGCCGGGGCGGTTTCCGGCTCCGGCTCCTGCACGGGTTCTTGTTCCGGCTCCGGCTCTGGTGCCGGTTCCTGTTCCGGGGTGGGTTCGGGTGTCGGCTGTTCCTGTTCCTTGGCATACAGCTCCTTGACGGCCTCCTGCGTCAGCTCCCCGGTATTGAGCTGATCCATCAGCTCCCGGCACCGTTCCGGCGTCCCGACGTAGAGAATATCCCCGATCTTGGCCCTGCCGTTGTCCTGCGGAACGTAGGCTTGCAGCATATACAGGTTTTCCCGGCTGTCGCTGCTGGGGGTGGCGTGTACCCGGTAGAAGTAGTCCGGCTCGGTCTGATCCTGTGCCATCTGCGCCCGCTGCTCCCGGCTGCTGTTGCGTTGCAGCTCCGTGGGCTTGATGCCGGAAAGAGGCTGAATACAAGCAATCCTGTCCGACGCACGGTAGGCATTGTCGTTCAAAAGCCGCTGCCATGCGCCCACACTCGGCGCCCAGCGGAAACCGTTCTCTTTCAACTGCTGGCGGGCGTCCGCTTCCGGCTTGCCGTCAAAGAACACCTGCAAGCGGCCCTGATCCCGATTTGCCTCCACATGGCCGCCGTCAAACTCCCAGCCCACATAGGCCACTTCGTTTGCGCGGGTCAGGCTTTCGATCCGCTGCCGGACGCGGCGGATTTCCGCATTGTTGTTGGACAGCTCCCAGCTCTGAAACGGCTTCTTTTCATAGTGCCAGCCGGACGCCATATCCGCTTTCAGGTTTTCGATGTTTTCAGGAGAGAGGTGCGGGCAGCCGTCCAGTGTGCCGTGTTTGCGGTAATAGGCATTGACCGCTTTCATGGTTTCCTGCGCCTTTTCCAGACCGTCCAGCTTTTTTTGCAGCTTGGGAATGGCCTGCGGGTCGTCCTGCCGGATGCCGCCCATGCCGGTGCTGCGGATTTTATCAAGCAGCCCTTGGATGTACTGCCATTCCTGCATATTGCTGTCGCGGGCCGCGTTCTGTTTCTCTTTCTGGCGTACCGGGAAATTGGAACCACCGGCAATCAAAATGGACGGAACACGGGCGTCAATCTCATAGCCATGGTTCATGTTGGCGGCCAGTTTCCGCGCATAGGTGTCAAGCAGGCTGTCGATCTTCTCATGGTACATGGGATCGACGCGCTTTTTCTGTTCCTGTGCCAGCGCAAAGGCTTTATCCACATAATGCCGGTATTCGGCTGTGGCGCTGCCGGGCTTGTAGTCGGAAAAGCTGTTCATTTCCTTGGCACGGCGGGCCGCGCCCTCATTGATGGAATAGTAGTAGTCGGACGCCGCAGGTTCTTTTGCCTGCTGTTCCGGGGCTTCCTGCTGGGACGGCTCTTTGACCTCCTGCGGCTGGGCCGGGGCCTCATAGCCAGCCGCCGCATATTCCTCTACGGTCATACCGGCATCGGCGGCCTCCTGTGCAATTTCCGCCTCCACCTGCGCTTTGTAGTCCTGCAAGCTCTGGTCGAAGTCGGTCAGTTTCGGCATTTCCGGCAAAGGCTCTCCGTGGTTGAGCAGCGGACGGCACTCCATAGCGTAGTCCACCAGCGCCCCATAGTAGGCGGTTTCCTCCGGCGTCAGGGTGTCGCTGGACGCCAAACGGGTCTGCGCCTCCTGTTCCAGCCGGGACAGGTTGCAATGCAGCTCCATGTAGGGGATGATCTCGGTGAGAAAGGCTTCCCGGCTGGCGTGATCCTCCGCCCATGCCTCCGGGCCGCCCTGCCGGGTCAGATGGTCTTTCCATTTTTCATCGTTGAGATAAAAGGTCTGATACTCCCGGATATGCTCAATCAGGGAACCGTCCCGGTCGCCAAAGTCCTGCCGCCCGGAATAGCTGTGCGGCTCTCCTTGGAATGTAAAATCAATGCGGAAGTCGGTCTTGTCATAGTAGCCGCCGCCTCGATGTTCTGCGTCCAGCCGGGCAAACAGGGCGTCGGCCTCATGCAGCGGCATTTGCTGGCCCATTTCCAGATGGGGGCTTTCGGTGAAAAGGATCGTCACAACTGGCTCTGCCGTGGGGTCAAGGGTGGGCTGCTGTGCGGCCTTGGCTTCCGCAATTTCTCGGTCAATCCGGCTTTTCACCAGCTCGTCCACATGGCCGTGCTGCATTTCATAGCCATGTTCGCAAAACTCATTGATAAGGGCAATCACCTTGTCCGTGTTGTCCACGGCCTCGGCATACTCCACGATCAACCGGCGTTCCTCGTTGCCCATGCGCTGTCCGTTGCGCTCGGCCCAGTCGATCAGGGCGTTGGCCCGTTCTGTGGGGGTGGCCTCCGGCATAATGGGTTTGTTGTTCAAAAGGCCGTCAATCCCATTCCACGGCTGCGGCTCCGGCTGGGCCTCGGCCCGTTGCAGCGTTCCGTCGCTGGAAAGGACAAAGCCCTGTGTCTGAATGGCGTCCAACGTGCCTTGCGTCACCTCGCCGGTGGATTTCACATCGGCGTCAATCAGGGTTTGCAGCATGGCTTTCACACTGTCGGTCATTTCCTGCTGCTGTTCCGGGGGCAGCTTGGAAAACACACTGTCGGGGGCAGGCTGCTCGGCGGCCTGTTCCACGGTCGGCTCCACAGTTTGCTCCACGGCCTGCTGCGCCTGCCGCTGTTGCTGAAGCTCGGCAAGGTGGCCGTCGATGGCGGTAATCAGCTCATGGGCGGTGGCCCGGATGGTTTCAAGGGACGCCCGCAGCTCTTTCAGGTCTTTGCCGGAACTCCAACCGGCCACATACCCAAAGGAATAGTCGGACGTGTCCAGCCCGTAGTGCTGGCAGACGGCATAGGCCACGCTCTCGGCCTGCACCTCGCGGGTGCGGCTGTCGGGCCGGTCGGCCTGATCGGTCACAGGGGCGTCCGGGTCAATGGCGTGGAGCTTGGCATGGGCGATCTCATGGATGGCCGTTTTCAGGGTTTGCAGCTCACTCATGTTCTCCTGAATGGCGATCCGCTTTTCCGTCAGGTGATAGTAGCCATGAGAACCACCGGGGATGTCCTCAAAGGCCATCGGGACGGGGGAAGTCTGTTCCAGCGCCTTGAAGAAGTCCTCGTATTGCTCCACATTTCCGGCCAGCTCGTCCACACCGATAGAGGGCAAGGGTTCGCCCTCGGTCTGGCTCACGTCAAAGACAGACACAATCTTGAACGCCGGAATCTGTTTTTCCTGTACCTCGGTCAACGGCTTACCGTCTTTGTCCATCATCGGCTGGCCCTGTTCGTCCAGCTTCGGCACTTCCTTTTTCACCTTGTAGGGGGCGGGGGCCAGAATCTTGATACCTTTCTCACCCCGCTTCACATTGCGGTGGAAATCGTCCCGCCACTTGTTGTAGCCCGCCACAAGCTGGCCGCCCTGCATGGCGATCAGCAGCGTATTGTTGAAGCTGTAACTGTGGAACTTCGCCATAGAGGTGAGATAGGCTTTGTAGCGTTCACTCTCGAAAAGCTCCTGTATGCCGGTTTCCAGCCGGTCGGTGATCTCTTTCATGCGGTCGGCGCTGTTCTGGCTGTTGAGAATGATGGGGACGACGGGCGGCGGGGCCGCAGCTTCGGCGGTGGGCGCTGCCTCCGGCTGCACCGTCTGGGCCGGGGCCTCGTCCCGCAGAATTTCCGGCGCGGGATAGGCCATCACCCGGTATTCCTCCGGCACCGGCTGGCCCTCATGGACACGCTGCCACTCGTCGCCGCTTTTCACCAGATAGCCGTAATCGGTGAAAACGCCATGCTCCGTATTGGCAATATGCAGGCCAAAACGGGGCAGGAAAATTCCCGCTTTCCATTCCTCCGGCATATCCACCATGCCGGAACGGTTCAGGTAGTAGTCACCCAACTGGCCCGTGCCGGTGACATCCGGCAGATGCACATAGTAGTCCACGTTGTCGGGGTAGTCGATGATCTGGCCGATGCTGTGGAAGTCGCTCTGCGGGCTTGTCAGGGCGGCGTTCAGCTCCGCAAGCTCGGCGGCGTCCAGCTTTTCCAGCCTCGCGGCAAGGAAGTTCAGCTCGTTCACATCGGCGGACAGCACCAGATCGCGGGGCAGCTTAACGGGACGCTCCTGCGGGCTTCGGTAGTCGTACAAGAAAAAGTCCTGCGGATTGTCGGCACTGATCCCGATTTCCCGCAGGGCTTCTTGCAGCTTTTCGGTTGTGGTCGGCAAAGAAAACCAAAGGCCCTCTTTGCCTTGTTCATAACGCTGTCGGTTATGAAGCAGGATTGAAAATACTTCGCTCATGGGTTCACTCCTTTCTCTGTCTTGTTCCATCAATTTCTGCATTAACTGGTAGTCCTCAATGCTCATGTGGCCGTCATAGGAATACGGGTCAATGTCGTCCCCACGGTAGGGGCGTTCATAGAAAGGCAGTCCGGCAGCATGGGCTTTTTCCCTTGCTGCCTCCAATACATCCGGCGGCAGCTCGTCGCTGTGGGCCTCTATGAATGGGGCAATGTTGTTCAGGCCGTTGTCATAGTGGTGCCGCACACCGGCGGCCAGCTCCGCCACGCTCATTTCCTCGGACAGATAGCCGGAATAGTAGCCATTCACCACAATGGCCCGTGGATCGGCGGCCTGTATCTCGGCAAGCCGCGCTCTGTCCTCTGGATAAAGGGTGTCGTCCAGATCAAGGTGGAACGCCTCGGCCTGCCAGCTCCGGCCCTCGCGCCAGAACGCCAGCCATGCAATGCCGTTCCGCAGGTCGTCTTGATACTCTGATACAACGTCCCTAAGACTTGCCATTGGCAGCCCTCCTTTCTTTCAAAAATAGGGGTTTGGGGATTTCCCCAACAAGCAAAATCCCCGGCCCGGCAGGGTGGCCGGGTCAGGGATTTATCGGAAGTGTGGCTACACTTCCTATGCTTGCTACGTTACTCCGTCAGCTCCTTTTCTCCACGCGGTAGTTGACGTATTTCCCGCCGGTATCGGCCAAAAGCACCGTCCCGTCGTAGGTTTTGCCGGTTTTCATGGAGCGCAGGCCCTTTACCTTTGCCTTTCCGTCTTTGAGCAGCGCGGCGGCGATCTTCGGGGTGAACGCCTTGCCCCGTTCCTCAAAAAAGCGGTCATTCTTCCACATGACAAACTGGCAGGCCCGGTTTCCGCAGTAATAGTTTTTCTTGCCCTCGTAGACGGCTTCGCCGCAGCGGGGACACTTGCCAATAACAACACGCTCGGCCTGAAACAACTTCTGCGCGTCCTCGCTGATCTGCGAATACCGGGAAATCAGGCTCCGGGTCATTTCCTCGATGCCCGCCATGAAGCCCTCCGGGTCGGCCTCGCCCTTGGCAATGGCCGTCAGCTTGGTTTCCCATTCCGCCGTGAGCTGGGGAGAAGTCAGCACATCCGGCAGGACGCACACAAGGTTGTGGCCGTCCTTGGTGGGAAGTAGCTGCTTGCCTTTGCGTTCCACAAAGCCCATCTGCACCAGCTTTTCCAGAATGGAAGCGCGGGTTGCCGGGGTTCCCAAACCTTGGCGCTCGGCGTCCTCCGGCATATCCTCGGCCCCGGCCCGTTCCATAGCAGACAAAAGCGTATCTTCGGTGTATGGCTTGGGCGGCGTGGTGAAATGCTCGGTGATGCTGGCCTCCACCGGGTCAAAGGTCTGTCCCTCGGTGATCTCCGGCAGCTCCCTTGCCAGCTCCGGCGCGTCCTCGTCGGCGTCGGTTTTGAACGACGCCTTGAAGCGGCGCTCAATCTCTTTCCAGCCGGGGGTGAGAATGGTTTTGCCCTTGGCGGTGAACTCGTTCCCGGCGCAGGTGAATGTGGCGATGACGGCCTCATACACATGGGGCGCGGCCACGGCACACAGCAGCTTGCAGCACACAAGGGACAGCAGTTTCTTTTCGCCCTCGGTCAGCCCGTCAAAGCCTTTCTGCACAAACTCCATCGTGGGGATAATGGCGTGGTGGTCGGACACCTTTTTGCTGTTCAGTACCCGGCCAAACTGCGGGGCAATGTCCAGCCCCGCCGCAAAGGAAAGCAGCGGCCACAGGCCGGACACGATGCTTTCCGCCGTGGGCTGCATATCGTCGGTAAGGTACTGGCTGTCAGTGCGGGGATAGGTCAGCAGCTTCTTTTCGTAGAGCTGTTGGGCATAGTCAAGGGTCTGCTTGGCGGTAAATCCAAACAGACGGTTGGCCTCTCGCTGCAAGGTGGTGAGATCGTAAAGGCGGGGCGGCTGCTCCGTCTTTTTCTCACGCTTCACCGATACACAAACGGCCTGCGCTCCTGCACAGGCCGTCTTGGTGGCGTCGGCGTCGTCGGGGTTCATAAAGCGGTCGCTGGCCGCCTCCATGCCGCCCGCCGCGATATGGACAACATGGTATTTCTCTTTCTTGAAATTGCTGATTTTGGCCTCCCGGTCAACCAGCATATTGAGGGTAGGCGTCTGGACACGGCCCACGGTCAGGGTCTTGTGATAGAGGATGGAGAAAAGCCGAGTGGCGTTGATCCCCACCAGCCAATCGGCCTGCGCCCGGCACAGGGCCGATTGATACAAGCTGTCGTAGTCGGCCCCCGGTTTCAGGTGGGCAAAGCCCTCCCGGATCGCCGCGTCCTCCATGCTGGAAATCCAAAGGCGCTTGAACGGCTTTTTGCAGCCCGCCATCTGGTAGACGAAACGGAAAATCAATTCACCCTCGCGCCCGGCGTCGGTGGCGCACACAAGGCCCGTCACGTCGGGGCGCTTCATCAGGGAACGCAGTACATCAAACTGTTTCTTCTTGGCGTCCGGGATGATGTACTGCCATTCCTGCGGCAAAATCGGCAGGTCGTCATAGCGCCACTTCTTGAAACGCTCGTCATAGGCTCCGGCGTCGGCAAGGGAAACAAGGTGGCCGATACACCAGCTCACCAGATAGCCGTTTCCCTCCATGTAGCCGTCCCGTTTCTGATCCGCGCCGATCACGCCCGCAATGCTGCGGGCGACGCTCGGTTTCTCTGCAATTACAAGTTGCATAAACACGCACTCCTTTCGTTGTTTCTTTACGATTTGTGTTGTATAATTGTATTTATGAGGTGGTAGGTATGGGCTTTAAGATATTTACATCCATTGTCTTTATTGCTGTCTTTATCATAAGAATTGCTAAACCCGAATGGAATATTGATACTACTTCCATTATTCTTCTTATACTTGCTTTTGTCCCGTGGTTTATCCAATACATTAAAACACTGGAAATCAGCGGACTTGGCAAAGTTGAGCTGGTTGGCAAAGAGCAGAAAAAAGAAATTGATAAAAAAGTAAGTGAGGCAGGAATCCTAAAAAGCGAAACAGCGGATAACGAACAATATACTTTTTATGGATTAAGGTACAGCGATCCCAAATTGGCTTTGGCTGGTTTACGGATTGAAATTGAAAGTGTATTAAGAAAAATTGCCGAAGCAAACCAATTAGATACTTCTCGTACTGGTATCGGGCAAATGGCAAGAGTTCTTAGCCAACACCAGCTTATCAGCGATAATGAACGAGGTATCATATTTGACCTTGTTGGCATCTTGAATAGAGCAGTACATAGCCAGCTAAAAGAATATGAAAGTGAATCATTTGACTGGGTATTTGATCTTGGCCTTAATTTGCTTAAATCACTTAACGCCAAACTATCGTAATAAAAGCGGCATTGCTATTTCTTGTTTGATAAGCAATGCCGCTTTTTCTTTACTCTTTATCCGTTTCCGTGCTGTCGTTCACTTCGTCCTCCGGGGTCGGTTCGTCCTCGTCGTCCTCGTCCTCGCCAAAATCATATTCGTCCAGCTCGTCGCCGCCCTTGGTGTCGGCTTTGGGCTTTCTAAACTTGAAGAAGTAAAGGGCCGCACCGCCGCCGATCAGGGCCACCACAAGGAACACTACAAGGCCGCCCATGCCGGTGCTTTTCGCTTCTTCCTCCTGCGGCGGCTCGGTTTCCTCCGGCTCCTGCGGCTCCGGCTCCGGGCCGGTACACTCGGTCATATTGGTTTTACATACCGGGCAATTCGTGTTGACGGCTCCCGCCTCGCACTTGGTCGTACAGGTACAGGTTTCCGGGGCAGCTTCGCCGTCCTCCAACAGTGCTTGCAGGTCGGCGTCGTCCACTTGGTTGAGGAAGTGAACGGCGGTTTCCTTGTCCTCGTTGGCCCGGTCGATTAAAAAATAAAAGTAATTGCCCGCCTTGGTGGTAACGGTGATAAGCTGCTTGTCCCCATAGAAATCATCCACCAGCGTTGCGTTGCCCTCCGGGGTGACAGGTACGCCCTCCGGCTCCATGCCGCCGGTGGTGGGTTCTTCCTCCTGCGGTGCCTCGGTGGTTTCCGGCAAAGGCTCCGGGTCGGGGTCGGTGCCACCGGCAAAGGCGGTGGTGGAAAAGGCCGTCAGGCAAAGCACGGCGGCCAGCGTCACGGTAAACGTGCGAATGATCTTATTCTTCATCGGCATTGTCCTCCTGTTCAAAATCCGGCTGCGGGGCCGGGGCGCTCTGCAAAGCGCCGCCCCGCAAGAACGCCGCAAAATCCTCCGGCTTCATGTTCAGGCCGCGCACAAGCTGGATGATCTGCAAATTCTCCTGTTCAGTCTTTGCCGCTTCCAGCTCCCGAAGCTGTTTTTGCAGCTCCGTGATCTTGGCCTTGGTTTTCGCAATGTCCTTTTCGATACGGTCAAGTTTGTTTGCCATCGTCTAAAACTCCTTTCTGGCGTCAAGGCAGACGCCCATAGCAATAGAAATGCTGCTGCCAATAACTCGAATTGAGGTTGGTGTAAGAAATAGGGTCGCCACAGTGCAACATCACGGAATTGCCCACATAAATGCCGACATGGGAAACGCCGGGGGTGTCGTAGGTGCCGACAAAAAACACAAGGTCGCCGGGCTTAACCTGCTCCGGGGAAACGGGGGTACAGATATTGCAAAGGCCCTGTGCGCCCAGCCGTCCCACGTCCCATCCGCTGTGATTGATTACCCAGCTCACAAAGCCGCTGCAATCAAAGCTGGTGCTGGGAGAGCTGCCGCCCCACACATAGGGATAGCCGATATACTTTTCCGCCTCGGCCATCATTGCGGCAAAGGTGGCGTCCTCCAAAGCCTCCGGGGGAATGTCGTAGTAGGTCGGCTCCTTGACGGTGGAAGCGTTGGGATAGGTGCCTGTGGGAAACAGGTCAGGCCGGTTGCCCAGCGTGTGCATATACACCGCATACAGGCTCATTTGATCCTCGCCCATGATGTAAACAGGCAGATGGGATAGGTCGAAATTTTCCAGTTTCACGTTGCAGATGTAGTAGGTGTAGGGAACTTCCACGGTGTAGGGGTTGCCCTCGCTGTCCGTCCGGGTTTCGGTGCGGTATCGGGTTTCGGTTTCAATGGTCTGTGTCAGGGTGTATTGCTTCTCAAAGAGCATGGCAAGGTCGCCTTGCACGTCGCCCAGCGTATAGACGCCCTCATGCAGCGCCGACAGGATGGAAGTCAGCACATAGGGGTCATGGCCGATCTCGTCCAGATCGTAGCGGTATTCGTCATAGCCGGGGTGCAGGCTTTCGTAGTTGTCAAGCTCATACTGCAAATCGGCCTCCATGTCCGCATAGGCGGCTTCCGCCCCCAGCATATCGCTGTCCTCGGACAGATAGGACGTGGCCGCCACGCCGGTTCCGGCGCTGCCGAACATGGCCGTACAGGATTGCAGGCCGCCCATAATCAGCATGAGCATGAGGCCCACACCGCCGATCAGCAGCACACCTTTCCAGTGCCGGGCCACAAAGGACGCGGCCTGTTTGCTTTTCTCGGCGGCTTTCTTGGCGGCTGCGGCGGTGGTCTTCGTGGCGCTGGCTGCGCCCTGTGCCGTCTGGCCCGCCGCCCGTGCTGCCTTGGCGTAATCCCGTTTGATTTTCTGTTTCTGCCAGAACCGGGCCACCGGGTTTTTCACCGCCTGCGCCATTTCCGGGTTGTCCCGCAAGGATTTCTGGTAGATGTACTCCGCATTGGCGGCAATGGCCTTTTTCTCGGCCTTGGCTGCGGCCCGGTAGGGTTTGAGCTTATGACGCCGGATGCTGCTGCGGATGGCTTTTCCCGCTTGGCGCTCGGCAAGTTCTTCCCCCTTATGGCCGCCCTCGACGCCCACATTCTCATGCTCAACCTCATGGATTTTTCCATGCAGGTACAGGCCCGCTTCCTCCATCGGACGGCTGGCCGGGTTGGGTTTGAGCTTGGGGGCCGGTTTCTCCACCTTGTCAAAGTGCAGCTTGGTTTTGGCCTTGCCCTTGGCCTCGTCATAGACGGTTTCCTTGGTGACGACGCGCTTTTTCGGCAGGGCTTCTTTGGCTGCGTCCAGCTTATCCGCCCGCTTTTCCGCCTTGTGGATGTACTTGGAAAGGGCGGGATCGGCCCGTTCCTCGGCGGTGAATTGCAGGCGGGACGCGGGGCCGGTAGCCTGCGCCGCCGTATTCGCGCCATCCTTGGCGGCCCGCTTCGCCTTGCTGCGCTCCCGGATGTCCCCGGCACGTTCCAGCACCTTTTCAGCGGTGCCGCCCGGCTCGGCTGCGGAATAGTCCTGTTCGGCCTCCCGGCTGGAAATGTTGATGCTCTCGCCGGTGGTCTGGTTGTCCAGCGTCAGGCCGTCACGGGTCATGTGCTGCGTCACCTTGTCACGGGGCTTCAATGGCTTCATAGGGCGTCACCTCCTTTTCTGTCATACCGTTTCGCCCTCGCCTAACCGGGTCGTCATAATCTTGTAGAGCTGGCTGCGCTGCGGGATGGGGTTGCGGAACGGCAGGATCACATTTTCGTAGATCAAAAGCCCCTCGCCGGGTTCGGAATTGTCCACATACCGTAATTGCTGCGGGGAAATGTTCAATCGCTCCGCAAGGATGCGCCGGTCGCCGGACGCCTGATTGAGCAGGCAGATGAAGTCGCTGTTTTCCAGAATATTTTCGATCTCCGGGGAAGAAAGCAGGTCTTTCACGTTCTGGGTGGCACCTGTCGGGATGCCGCCCCATTTTCTGAACCGCTTCCAAATCTCGCAGGAGAAAGCCGCTGTCTGTTCCTCTCGCAGAAGCAAATGGAACTCGTCGCAGAAGTACCACGTCGCCTTGCCTTGGCTGCGGTTTTGGGTCACACGGCCCCAAATCTGGTCTTGGACAATGAGCATCCCCAGCTTTTTAAGCTGCTTGCCCAGCTCCTTGATGTCGAAAGCCACAATGCGGTTCTCGATGTTGACATTGGTGCGATGGTTAAAGACGTTCAGGCTGCCGTTTACATACAGGTCAAGGGCCTGCGCCACCCGGTCGGCCTCCGGGATATGCTGGTCTATCAGGGCTTGATGCAGGTCGGACAGGATCGGCATATTCTCCGGGCGGGGGTCTGCCAGATAGGGCCGGTAGATCACCTGCACAGCCCGGTCAATGACCGTCTTTTCGATGGCTTCCAGCCCGTTCTTGCCGCCCATGACAAGCTCACAGAACGACAGCACAAAGTCGGATTTCAGGGCCAGCGGGTTTTCGTCCTCACTGTAATTCAGGTTGATGTCCAGCGGGTTCACATAGGATTTGCTGGTGGGCGACAGCTTCACCACTTGGCCGTGGAGCCGCTTCACAAGGGGGTAATACTCGGCTTCCGGGTCGCAGATATACACGTCGTCCGGGGTACAGAGGAACACACTGACGATCTCGGATTTGCAGCTCATGGACTTGCCGGAACCGGGAGTACCCAGCTTCAAGCCGTTGGGACACCGCGCCCGTTTTCTGTCCAGCATAATCATGTTGCCGGTCTTGGCATTGACGCCGTAATACATGGCGTCGCCGCCCATGAAAAGCTCCTGTGTCACGAAAGGCACGAACACGGCCACGCTGGAAGTCGTCAAAGAACGCTCGATCTTGATGTGGTTGGCCCCCAGCGGCAGGCTGCTCATAAGGCCCTGTTCCTGCTGGTAGTCCAGACGGACAAGGGAACAGTTGTATTTCTGCGCCACACCTGCGGCCCAAAACACATCGTTCTCCAACTTCTGCCGGGTGTCGGCGGTGTTCATCACCAGAAAAGTGATCTGAAACATCCTCTCATTCCGGCTTTGCAGGGTTTTCAAAAGCTCCTTGGCGTCCTGTCCGTAGGTGGCAAGGTCGCTGGGCAGGATGTCCATGTCGTAGCCGCTGCGGACAGCCCGTTTCTGTTCCTGTATCTTCATGGCGTCAAGGTCGGTGATCTTGCGCTTCACCGTCTTAATGGCCTCGCTCTGGTCGATGGCCTGCACATGGAGATTGACGACAATGCCGTTTTCCGTATTGAGGAAGTCAGCCAGCATTTCGTCCGACAGCTCCGGGGACAGGATGTTTAAGAAGCTCACAGCCCCATACTTGCCGCCCAGCCCAAACATACGGGAATTGCCGAAGCGGAAAGAGGACGGGGCGATAAAATCTTTGGTGGAGAGGCCGGACGGGGCCAGCCATTTCCATTCAAATTGAAACGGTTCGGCGTCGGGGTGGAGTACCCCATGCAGCACTTCCAGACGTTCCTTGGCGTCCAGCACATGAGCCACGGCCCCCATCGTCTTGAAATAGCCCAGCAGGTCGGTTTCAATGCGGGTCAGACGGGCGCGGGCCATTTTCAGGTTGTCGGCCTCGATGGTGAATGTGAGGAACTTGCGCTTGGTGAGGCCGTTGTTGCCCCGCACAAGCTGGTCTTGCAGGATGCCGGAATACTCCGCCCGGATGTCGTCAAAGTCGTCCCCCTGCGCCTTGATCTCAAAGCTCTTGGCGTACTGCTTGGGGTCAATCTTGCGGTTGACGAAGGAAAGCTGGACGTGGATAGAGGCGTCCAGATAGTTGTAGAGATCGCACAGGTTTTCAAAGATGGCCGTCTTGGTGTCGGCCTGTGCAAGCTGATAGCTGATGTCGGAAAACTCGATACACTTGCTGAACGTGTTGGCCGTCACCCTGCAAATCCCGTCCGGGTACATGGCCTGATACGGGATGCTGGCCTGTGCGGAATGGGCTTTGCCGTCGCCCTTATACTTGCGGATGATGGCCTGTATTTCCCGCTTTTCGGCGCGGGTGAGCTTTACAGGCGGCTCGTTTCTTTGCTTTTCGGACAATCGCATTTACCTCCTTTTCCATTTGGTGCTGCCGCATAAGGGCAGTATAGGCGTTGTCGGTTTGGTAGGGCCTCTCCTTGGGCTGGATGAAGCAGCACTGGACGATCTGCCATACCACCACTTCAAGGGGCTGGCCGTGGCGCTCATACAGAGCCAGCAGCAAGCCCGGCAGCATGGCGAACACCATAATCAGGGCCGCCGCGCTGCCAGTCACCCGGCCACGGAGCAAAAAATAAAGCGGGACGCCTACGAGAAGCGCACCGCCGAAGCAGATCAGTTGCCGTTTGGTAAGGCCAAACACAATCTTGGATTTTACGCGGGTCAAATCCTTGGGAACAGTCACATAAGCCAATCAAATCACCTCGTTTCCATGCTGCTGTTCCGCAGCTTTTTTACCGGCTCAAAGTCGTAAAAGTTTTCGACGACATGGAACACCCGTTTGTTGTTCACCCATTGCTGCAAACAGCGGGTAATGGGTGGGGCTGTGGGCTTTTCATAGATCATCACGAAAGGATCAAAGCCCATGCGCCGCAGAGTTTCCACGCGGTACAAGTCCTGTTCGTGGGTGCTGCCGTAGTTTGTCAGCACATACACCCGGCGATTGCGGAAATTCTTAATCGCCGTCATTTCCACGAACCGCTGGAAATAGCCCGTCAAGTCCTCGTTGGGGTTATCCCATGCGAAATGTACGGCTTTCGTCCGCACACGGTTGAGAAGCGCCACATTGTCGGGCGTTATTAGGCGGATGTCAAGCCCTTGGGAGAAGTCCACCAGCGCCCGGCTGTCGGCAAGCTGCAAAAGCAGGCTTTCATGGTCGGGACAGGCCAGCAGGTTTGCGTCCATCAGCTTGATTTCCCGCTGGCCCCGCCAAAACTCGGACAGGTCGGCCACTTTCCGGCTCCGGCGGCCCTCCTTGCCTCCGACAATGCAAAATCCGCAGCCCCTTGGACAGCCCCGGCTTAAAAAGCCGTAGGCGGTTTCGGAATACTGCGGATAGAGTGAATAGTCCGGGTAGGTGTGTTCGATTTCATCCGGCAGGTCAGGGCCGGGGCCGTACCCCGTGCCGCCCTTGATGACGGTTCCGGCGTTGGTGACGGTGATCTTGTCTTTGGAATAGGTGTCCGTAAACACCCGGCTTTTGTAGACCACATCAAAGTAAAACAGCGGGTTCCACCACATCACTTGATGGCCCTGCGCCTTGTGGTAGGCAGACAGCTTCATCAGGCAGAGGTTGGGAAAATTGTGGGAATCCACATCAATCAGTCCTATTCGTATCGGTTGCACCTCCAATCAGTGAGCAGTAAAGACGGCTTTCGATATGCTGCCGGTCTTGAACAGACAGAAGCAAAGCAGAACCGTGTAGCCCATACAGCCCCAAATGGCCCCGGATATATCCGCAGCCTGTCCGATTTGCTGGATCAGCACCGCATAGATGCCGACAACCACCATAATCAAAAAGGCTTGGAAGCCCAGCGCCAACAGGGATTTCAAGTAATTCTGGCCGACGCCGCGCCACTCCGCATTGCCCAGCGTGGCAAGGGGGATCGGCCCCAGCGCGGTCACGGCATAAATCTCAATCATTCTGCCGTATGTCACAAGGAAAATACAGATGGAAAGAATGTTCATCGTCAGCCCTACAACAAGGGTCTGGAACCACAACCCCAGCAGCGGCCCGATGTCCATAGCTTCCAGTTGTGTTTCAAGGTCGGGAATGAGGGTGTCAAAGTCAATGCTGGTATCCCCGATAATCACCCCGGCGCTCTGGTTGACGACGGCTTGGGTGGCGTCGAAAACGCCCATGACGATATTCCATGTGTTCGTCACAATGAGGATGGCGAAAGCACTTTTGAAAATCCAGCGGAAGAACATGGACGTGTCAAAGTCGTGCATATTGTTCTTTTCCACGATCATGTCTATCAGCTCATAGCACATGATAATGGCAAGGATCGCCGCAGCAATGGGGACGATCACCGTGTCCGATAGAGATTGCAGCATATTGAATATGCCGCTGTTCCACGCCTGCGGCGTCGCTCCCACATCCGAGGCGATTTCTCCAACTTTGGTATTGACCGTGCTGAACAGCCCGGACAGGTTGCCCATGATACCGTCGATTAAAATGCCTTTGATCCAATCCCCTATGAGTTCGCCTATCATGCGGGTACACCTCCTTTCCCGCGCCCTCCCGCATGGAACCGAGAGGGCGCGGTGGTGTGTTAGGATTTAACGATTACAGTTTGCGGTAGTAGGTGGTGGATGGCGGACAGCCGGGGGATCAGCCCAGCAGACCGGACAGCATGGGAACCAGAGTGACGCCGATCAGGGCGACACCGCCGCCCGCGACAAGCTGCTTGATGCCCTGCGACTTGCTGGCCGGGTTATCCTGCCCGTAACCTTCCAGAAGGTTGATGCCGCCCCAAACACACAGGGCACCGCCGAGGCCCACAACGATGGTCTGCAAAGTAGTAACTGCGCTATTGAAAAATGCCATAAATTTACCTCCATAATTTCAGTTTGATATGATTTGTTGATAGGAAAAGCCGCCGGTCATTCGTTCACGGCGGCCATATCTTCATCCGACAGGTCTATGTCGTAGAGGTCAAAGGTTTCCTCCTGCGACACCACTCGCTGCCGTTTCCGGCGCAGGGCGGTCAAGTACCTGTCCACGTCAAAATAGTTCTTCTTGTCGGCGTCGGAAAGGTATTTATAGCGGGGGTGGCGGGTAATGTCGTATTTCTCGCTGAAAAACGGCCTGACACCGCGCACCTGCAAAATACACTTGCCTCCGTCCATCGTTGCGATCTCGTCCTGTGACATCAACTCCTTTCCTAACTTCTGATAATTCAATCCGTGAGAGGTCTGTGCGCCCCGGTTTTCGCTCTGGTTGTAGCTGTCGATAGTTTCTTTGCCCAGCACGTCAGAGATTTCCTTGGCGTTCTTGCCCCGCCCACTAAGGAAAAGCGTACAGTCGCAGTTGTCGGAAATGATTTCCGCAGCGTCCTTGTAGATGGCCTTTAACTGTGACTGGCTTTGCAAAATAATAGAAGCCGAGATTTCCCGGCTTCGGATGGTGGCGATCAGCTTGTCAAAGTTGGGTATCTGGCCGATGTTCGCAAACTCGTCCAGAATCATCCTTACATGAACAGGCAGCCGTCCGCCGTATTTATCATCGGCCCGGTCACAAAGCAGGTTGATAAGCTGGCTTTGTACCATTGCCAGAATGAAATTAAAGGTGGTGTCTGTGTCCGACATAATCAGGAACAGCGCCGTTTTCTCGTCCCCGATGGTGTCAAGTTCCAGTTCGTCGTCCTCCATCAACTCCCGGACTTCCCGAATGTCAAACGGGGCCATTCTCGCGCCCGCGCTGATAAGAATAGAGGAACGTGTCTTGCCCGCCGAAAGCAGGAATTTTTTGTACTGCCGGACGGCAAAATGGTCTGGATCGCGTTCCTCCAATCGCTCAAACATCATATCCACCGGCGATTGAAATTCCGGGTCGTCCTCGCGAGCTTCGCTGGCATTTATCATTTCAAGCAGCGTCGTGAAGTTCATTTCTTCCTCCGGCGCTTCCTGCCAGATATAGCCGATCAGGGCCGTGTAGAACAGCCGTTCCGATTTCACCCAAAAATCTTCCGCGCTTTTTTCGCCCTCGCCCTTGGTGTTGTAGATCAGGGTGTTTACCAGCTTCAACACGTCTTTTTCCGAGTGCAGATACCGAAACGGGTTGTATTTCATGCTCTTGGAAAAGTTGATGGTGTTCAGCACTTTCACGCGGTAGCCGCTGCGGATAAGGAGCTGGCCCACTTCACCGATCAAGCTGCCCTTGGGGTCTGTTATCACAAAAGAGGTCGGGTAGTCCTTGGACACACATTGCATAAGGTTCGGCTTCACGAAGAATCGGGTCTTGCCGCTGCCGCTGCCTCCGATCACCAGAACATTTTTATTCCGGGCGGTCTTGGGGTCTTTTGGCCTGTTGTTCATCGTCAGCCGTTCCGTCTGTGTCAGCAGAATGTTGTTGTCAAAATTGGGGTCGATATAGGGGGCTATATCCTTGGGGCCGCCCCATCGGGCGCTGCCGTACTCCACGCCTTTGCGGTATTTCTTTGCGTTCTTGCCCTTGCAGTACACCATGAGCCGCAGCGCCACAGCACCGGCGACGCCGATCAGCAGGTCAAAGGGGTTGAAGCTGGGGGCAGCATTGGCAAAGGCCGCCGCGCAGCCGTCCGCATAGTGCAGGAGCTTTTGGGAAAGGTCGATGCCCTCCGCCAGCCGGTACGCCTGCCCCAGCTTGCCGAACAGATAGACAAACAGCAGATAGGGCAGGTTGGCGATTATCAGCTTTTTCACTTCCGGCCTCATCGTGACAGCCCCCTTTCCTTGAATTTCTCCTTGGCCCGGTCAGCGTTGCGGACTGCCGCCTTTTCCTTGCTTGCAGCAATGTCCTTGCGGATCGAGGGCCGTTCCTCCCGCTGCAATTTCTTGGCCGTAAACTCCTTGAACGCCTGTTCCATGTTGTCGGCGTCCTTGGCCTTGAAAATCACAATGTAGTGCGGGGGATGGGTGGTGGCGTCTTTCCGCAGCGTGAAGTCCACACCGTATTTCTTGGCGCAGGGCCGGAACAGGCCGATATTGGCGTCGGTGATCTCAATGTTGGACAGGGCCGCCCCGTGCTTTTTGAGCTGCTTTAGGCTCTGCTGGCCGTGGTGCAGCTTGGTCTTGCCCTTGTTTCTGGCTTCCAGAAACTTGCGGGCCGCTGCTTGCAGCACTTGGGCCGTCAGCTTGGCCGATTTGATGGAAAAGGCCATTGTCTTTTGGGTTACTTCCTCCTGCAATCGCTATCCCTCCTTTCGCAGAAGTGCGGCGGCACGGTTAAGGTGGCACCGTCAGCCGCCGCAGGAAACAGAAAAGGGACAGCCGCTTGCGCCGGTTGTCCCCGATTAAATCCTCACCCGCAGGCCGGAAAGGTCGTCGGCACGGATGCCAACCAGATACCAGTCGTCCCCGTACTCAATGCGGGTGGGCTTCCACCTGCCGCCCACCATCACGTCAAAGGTTTCCCCACAGTGCAGGCTGCCGTAGTAGTCCGCCAGATCAAAGCGAATGTCGTAACGGTCGCTGCGCTCGTCGAAGATCAATGCACCCTGTTTCATAGGGCCGTCCTCCTTTCAGATTTTGCCGGTGTTCATGTCATGGGCCACCAGTGCGGTATAGTAACCGTTCATGGTGCTGGGGGCGTTGAACAGCATAGCCAATAGGTATTTCTTGATGTTGCGGATTTCCGAAGTGTTCTTGCTCAAACACTGGAACACAAATTCAATGTGGCTGCTGTCCAGCTTCATAAACTTGGATTTCACCAGCTCTGCCGGGTAATCGTCCCCGGCAATACGGATGGTCTTTCGGGCGCTGCACACGGTTTCCACCAGCAAGTCCACGATCTCGTCCAGCGTTTCCCGGTCAATGCCCTTGGCGTGCTGGCAAAGGTGTTCGTACTCGATGTTGTCCATGATGATCTCACGATAAATCTCTATGGCGCTCTGTGATTTCGCTCCCGTTCCTTTCCGTTCCGGCGGCTGTGCCGCCTCGTCCTCCAAAGGAGAGGGTCGGGAAAGGATAGGAATGGAATCGGTAATTGATACATCCGTAGTTGTTTTTTCTTTACTTGATATATCTTTATTTAATTGCGTTGGATTTCCCAATGTCGGTTTTCCCGGTGTCGGGTTATCCGATGTTGGATTTTCCAACACCGGGTTTTCCAATCCCGGTGCGGCCTTGTCCGGCTGCTCTGGCCGGGGCTGGGGCTGTTCGTAGATGGTGTATATCATATCGGCCATTTTGCCCTTGCCGTCCCGGTTCTGCTGTCGGGTGATATATCCGGCTTTTTCAAGCTCCCATACCGCCGTGCGGATGGCGTCGATGCTTTCCCGGTTGATAAGGGATAAGCCTTTCAGGGTGTAGTCCCAATTTTCCGGCAGGGAGAGCATTTGCGATAACAGGCCCTTGGCTTTCAGGGATAAGTCCTTGTTCCGCAGGTGGTGGTTGGACATCACCGTGTAGCCCTTGTTGCGCTCCACACGGAATACTGCCATGTTCTCAACTCCTTTCACTCGAAATGTCACCGCGTCGTAGGCGGTCAGCTTGCCCGGCTGGTAGGGACATTCCGCATAGACGCAGAATTGATATTTCCAGTGCGGGCGATAAAAGC
>JBMNVU010000003.1:0-168780 GCA_050946975.1 Acutalibacter sp. | reverse complement strand
GTACTTGAAGATCTTCTTCACCTGCTCCTCGTGATAGTCGTCGGTGGTGCGGATGAAGTGGTCATAGGACACGTTCATCAAGTCGAACTGCCCTTTGATGATGGCAGCCACCTTGTCCACAAACTCCTTGGGAGTCAGGCCCTCGGCCTCGGCTTTCAGCTCGTTTTTCTGACCGTGCTCGTCGGTGCCGGTCTGGAAAAACACATCGTACCCCTCCATGCGCTTAAAGCGGGCAATGGCGTCCGCCAGCACAATCTCATACACGTTGCCGATGTGGGGTTTTCCGGACGTGTAGGCGATAGCCGTTGTCAGATAATACTTACCCTTGTTGCTCATTGCTTACCCTCCATCCCGCCCAGTGGGGCGGCAGATTCCTGTGGAAAAAAACGGCCTTTTCTCACCGAAACAGCAGCACGGAAAACACCGTGGCCACCATCAGCACAGCCAGTACGGATGCGGTGATCCGGACAAACAGCCTTCTTCTCTTGTCGTTATAGCCTTTCACAGCGTTCCCGCCTTTCCTCCGGCCAGCATAGCAAAAGCCGATAATTACTAGATAGTTTACCATTTTCCCCCGGATTTGTAAATCCCTTGTTTTGCCAGGGCATTGAAATGGCAAAAAAAGGCTGCCGGGTGTCCGGCAGCCCTTTCCAGGTCCGTGAATTTTGGGTTTGGGGAATTTGACGATTAGTTTGCGATGGGTTCGCTGTACAAGCTCAGCGGAAGTCCCACATAACGCGTTTGGGAGCCCGTATCGTTCCAGACGCAGCCGATCATCCACAGTTCACCCTGGCTGTCCAGGAACAACTGGTTCCCCTTCATGGGGAGGGTGGTGGAACCGCCTAGGGACAGCTCCCAGTCATCCAGCCCGCAGTTGCCGGGGAGCAGCGTCCATTCCCGCAGCTCCTGTTCCGTCTCGGCGGGCAGTGGGCTACAAGTTTGCAGCCAGCGGTCAAATGCCCGGTTCAGGGCGATTCCAGCAGCTTCTGTGTAAGCCTCCTCTGAGGTCCTGGCTCGCTCCAACAGCTGCCGGCTGTCCAGGGTCTGACCGGTGGTCATGTCCACATTCCACACGTGAAACTCATAGAAGGAGTTGAGATAGTCCCAGGTGACCAGGGACAGCACCTCTTTATAAACGCTCCAGTAGTAGCCGATTTCACTGCAATTTGGCGGGGAACCTACAGCGATGTTGTTGATGGACTGATTGAGAATCCCCATGTAGGTCTGAGCAATTTCCGTGTTCAGGGCAGCGGTGTTGACCCCTTCCAGCTGAACCCGGGGAATCGTATAGGTGTAGGTGGTGTCCCCAAAGGTTCGTTTTTCCACTGTGGCCACCTGGACCGGGTTGAGGAAGCTCTCAGCTTCTTTGGGGAAACTGCGATCCAGATTGTTCAGCAGTGCGGCTGCCTGAGCCCTGGTCAGCGTTTCCCGAGGCAGGAGCTTTCCGTCACTGCCGGAAAGCAGCCCGCTTTCTACGGCCCATTCCATGGCGTTTTGGGCGTAGAGGGCCACATCCCCGCTGTCAGGGAAGGAGCTCAGGGCGCCGTCCTGACTGGATGCCCTTGGCGAGCCTTTGCAGTAGTTGAAAAGCATCACTGCTGCGTCCTGCCGGGAAAGGGGGACGTTGGGTTCAAAGCACTCCAAGGTGGGGGTGTCAAAGGTGAAAGTCCCATCGCCTCTATCGGTGGCCACTCCCCAGGAGGCGGCCCACTGGACAGCGGGGGAGTACCAGGCGTCCGGGTCCACATCTTGAAAGCGGCTGCCAGGATACTGCGAGCGGTCCAGCTTTTCCCGGTTCGCCAGAGTGGTGACGAACATGGCCCGGGTCATGTTGGCCTCCGGTGAGAAGGTGGTGGGGGAGGTGCCTGCAAAGTACCCCTGTTCCAGGGCGTGGACCACGTGAGGATAGAACCAGTCGGTGGCCTTTACGTCCTGGAAGGCTGGGACCGGTGCGGCACTCGCTCCCAGGGGCAGGAAGGTCCACAGCAGCAGGGTGGAGAGAACGGCACATAAGCTTTGCTTCAAAACCATCTTTTTCACAACACTCAAACCTCCTTTTATAGGATCCCCATGTCTTGTAAAGAGGTACAGCGGCTGTTCCACTGCTCCTCTCTACTAATAAGAAGTCGTTCTGGAGGTGTTTGGTTGCAGGGGCTGGGGGGACCGGTGCCAAAGTTTTCCGGGGACCTTTGTGGGTTTTGCTGAGCTGGGCAGAGAGTGGGAATTTCCCGTTTGACAATCCGTCCTGGCTGTACTACACTGGTTCCGTTACGTTTTGAAACGGAAAGAATCCTACTATAAATGAGAGAGAAGGCGTGATCTTCATGGAGTATAAAGAGATGAGCTGTCTTGCCATTCACGACATATCCGGGGTGGGCAAGTGCTCTTTGACAGTGGCTCTGCCGGTGCTCACCTGCTGCGGAGTGGAGACCAGCGTGCTGCCCACAGCGGTGTTGTCCACCCACACTGGGGGCTTTACAGGTTTCACTTACCGGGATCTCACCGAGGACATGCTGCCCATGGCAGAGCATTGGAAGAGCATCGGCGTCAAGTTTCAATCCCTGTACAGCGGTTTTCTAGGCAGCGCTGGGCAGATCGGCTTGGTGGAGCAGATCTTTGACTGGTTCAAAGAGGAGGACACTCTGATTCTGGTGGATCCGGTGATGGGGGATGGCGGCAAGCTCTATCAGACCTACAGTCAGGAGATGGCTGACGGTATGGGGCGTCTTTGCCGGAAAGCGGATATTGTGGTGCCCAATATGACCGAAGCCTGTCATTTGCTGGGCAGGGAGTACAATCCGGGTCCCTATACCCGGGGAGAGATCCGGGAGATTCTGGAGAGCTTGTGCAAGCTGGGACCCAAGATGGCGGTGCTCACCGGAGTGTGGGTGAAAGAAGGGACCCTGGGGACGGCCTGTTACGACACCGCCACTGGGGAGGCCCACCTGTATCTGACGGACCGGATCGAAGGGTTCTACCACGGCACAGGGGACCTGTTTGCCTCGGCGCTTTTGGGGGCGCTGCTCAATGGGGCAGCTCTGAAGGATGCCTGTGAGTTGGCCACGGAGTTCACCTGGCGGACCATCGAGACCACTTTTGAGAAGAGCAAAGATTACCGATTTGGCCCGAAATTCGAGTGTCATCTGCCTTGGTTGGCGTCCAAGATGGAAGATTGTAGAAAAACTATTGCAAATAAAGGAAAAAACCTGTAAAATAAACGAAGCTGCTTTTTTGATTTAAAGCGTAAAGCTCCAGGCAGTGAAAGTAGAATACCGGCGGCACGGTATGGGGTCGCCGGGAAAGAGGGTTAAAAAGGTCATGGAACCAAGGTTTTTTCAAAAAGATATTGAGACCATGAAGCGGGCGGACATTGAGGCCCTGCAGTTGGAACGCTTGAAGTGGATGGTGGACTATTGCTACAACAATGTCCCTTTCTATCATGAGCGTTTGGGCAACGCGGGCATCACGTCGGGGGATAAGATCAAGTGTCTCTCCGATGTGCAGTACATCCCCTTCACCACAAAAGACGACATTCGGGATAACTATCCCTTTGGGATGTTGGCCGTGCCCATGAAGGACATTGTCCGCATCCACGCCTCTTCGGGCACCACAGGCAAGCCCACAGTGGGGGCGTATACCCGGCAGGACATTGAGAATTGGTCGGATTTTGTGGCCCGAATTGTCACCGCCAGCGGTGTCACAAATGAGGACATCATTCAGATCTCCTTTGGTTATGGCCTGTTTACCGGCGCTCTGGGGCTGCATTTTGGCCTGGAAAAGGTGGGGGCCACGGTGATCCCCGCCTCCTCGGGCAATTCCGAGAAGCAGCTGATGATGATGCGGGACTTTGGGGTCACGGGCCTGGTGGCCACCCCCAGCTATGCTCTGTACCTGGGTGAGTTGGTCCGGGAGAGCCCCTATCCCAAGGAGGCCTATGCCAGTCTGAAATTCGGCATCCTGGGCAGCGAGGGCTGTACCGAGGAGATGCGTCAGCGCATTGAGGAAAACCTGGGTGTGACGGTCACCGACAACTACGGCATGACGGAGCTGACCGGCCCCGGCGTGTCCGGCGAATGTCACCTGCGGTGCGGCCTGCACTTTGCGGAGGATGCATTCCTGCCGGAGATCATCGACCAGGATACCCTGGAGCAGAAGGTTCCCGGGGAGGTGGGTGAGCTGGTGGTCACCACGCTGACCCGGATGGGCATGCCAGTGCTGCGGTACCGGACCAAGGATATCACCCGCTTGAACTACGAGCCCTGCGCCTGCGGACGCACCCATGTGCGCATGGACAAGGTCATGGGCCGTACGGACGATATGCTGATCATCAAGGGCGTGAACGTGTTCCCGTCCCAGATTGAAAGTGTGCTGGTGGGCATGGAGAATGTGGGTCCCCACTATCAGCTGGTGGTGCGTAAGAAGAACTTCCTGGATACTCTGGAGGTCAAGGTGGAGTTGGTGGACGCTTCGCTGCTGGAGAGTTATGGGGAACTGCAGGCGCTGCAGAAGAAGATCCACGACCGCCTCAAGAGCGTGCTGGGCCTGGAGACCAAGGTGACTCTGGTGTCTCCCAAGAGCCTGGAGCGGTTCCAGGGGAAGGCAAAGCGAGTGTTGGACCTGCGCAACCACCCGGAAGCCTGAGCGGCCGGAAGGAAGAGTGCAGGGTCCTGCTGGGGTCCTTGATCAAGGAGCAGCATGCCGGAGGCGTGCAGCCAAAGATTCCAGCTCTGCCGCAAAAACTTAAATGATGCAACATAAAAGATCACTTTTTGGTGTGTGATCGTTGTCTGAATACCTATGGAAGGAAGATTAACATGAAAAAACTGTACTTGGGCAACGAGGCCGTTGCCCGCGGCCTGTATGAGGCTGGTGTGCGGGTGGTGTCGGCCTATCCCGGAACCCCCAGCACGGAGATTACCGAGGCGGCTGTCAAGTACCCGGAGATCTACTGCGAGTGGGCCCCCAACGAGAAGGTTGCCACGGAGACCGCCTGCGGGGCGTCCATTGGCGGCGCCCGGTCGTTCTGCGCCATGAAGCACGTGGGGTTGAACGTGGCGGCGGACCCGTTGTTCACCATGAGCTATATTGGCGTCAACGGTGGCATGGTGCTGGCGGTGGCAGACGATCCCGGGATGCACTCCTCTCAGAACGAGCAGGATTCCCGCAACTATGCCCGGGCTGCCAAGGTGCCCATGCTGGAGCCTGCGGATTCCAAGGAATGTAAGGAGTTCACCAAGCTGGCCTATGAGCTTTCCGAGCAGTTTGACACGCCGGTAATCCTGCGCCTGACCACGCGGATCGCCCATTCCCGGAGCATTGTAGAGGATGGGGAGCGCAAGGAGCAGCCCCTGAAAGAGTACAAGAAGGATCCCGCCAAGAACGTCATGCTGCCCGCCTTTGCCAAGGTCAAGCATGAGAAGGTGGAAGCCCGCACCCGGACCCTCATCGCCTATGCGGAAACCACCACACTGAACCAGGTGGAGGACAACGGCTCCAAGATCGGCGTCATCTCCTCGGGCACTCCCTACCAGTACGTGAAGGAGGCCATGGGGGACAGTGTCAACTACCTGAAGCTGGGCTTGGTGTATCCTCTGCCGGAGCAGCTCATCCGGGACTTTGCCGCCAAGTGCGAAAAGGTCTACGTGGTGGAGGAGCTGGACGACTTTATCGAGACCCATTGCAAGGCCCTGGGCATCCCAGTAATCGGCAAGGAGCTGTTCCCCCGCTGCGGGGAGTTCTCCCAGAAGATCGTGAAGAAGCTCCTCACCGGGGAAGAAGCCTCCAGCGTCTCCCTGGATGCGGAGATCCCGGTGCGGCCTCCTGTCATGTGCTGCGGCTGCCCTCATCGGGGCGTGTTCTATGCCCTCAAGCGGGAGAAGGTCTACGTCAGCGGCGATATCGGCTGCTACACTTTGGGCGCCAGCGCCCCCCTCAGCGCCATGGACGCCTCCATCTGTATGGGCGCTTCCGTGTCCGCCCTCCACGGGTACAACAAAGCCCGGGGCGCCGAGGCTGAGAAGAAGAGCGTCGCTGTGATTGGCGACTCCACCTTTGCCCATTCCGGCATTACCAGCCTCATCAACATCGCCTACAACCGGTCCAATTCCGTGGTGATTGTGCTGGATAACTCCATCACCGGCATGACCGGCCACCAGCAGAACCCCACCACCGGCTACAACATCAAGGGCGAGCCCGCCACGGCCGTGGATCTGGAGGCCCTTTGCCACGCCATCGGCATCAAGCGGGTCACTGTGGTGGATCCCTACGATCTGAAGGAGGTTACCCGGGTGCTGAAGGAGGAGCTGGCTGCCGAAGAGCCCTCCGTCATCATCAGCCGGCGTCCCTGCGCCTTGCTGAAGTACGTCAAGCACAACCCGCCTCTGGCTGTGAACAGCGATAAGTGTATTGGCTGCAAGGCCTGCTTGGGCATTGGCTGCCCCGCCATCAGCTATCGGGATGGAAAAGCCGTGATCGACGGCACCCAGTGTGTTGGCTGCGGCGTGTGCAAAACTCTGTGCCCCAAGGGAGCCATCGGTTAAGCGGTGCGGGGGAGACGGATTGGGATCCCCCAACAAACCGGTCAAGCTTTTTGAGAAAAAATTTGATCCCGTGGTGCAATGCGTTTTAGGTTTAGAATATCTGGTAAAAGGTGATATTTCATGAATAAAAGTGTAATGATCGTAGGCGTAGGCGGCCAGGGAACTCTGCTCGCCAGCCGTATTCTGGGAGATGCCATGATGGACCAGGGCTTTGACGTCAAGGTCAGCGAGGTTCACGGCATGAGCCAGCGGGGTGGGTCCGTGGTGACCTATGTCCGTTGGGGGGAGAAGGTGTACTCTCCCATCATTGAGACAGGAGAGGCGGACATTGTCCTGGCCTTTGAGCAGTTGGAAGCAGCTCGGTTCCTGCCCTACCTGAAGGAGGGCGGCGTGGTGGTCACCAGCACCCAGCAGATCGACCCCATGCCCGTGGTCACCGGGGAGAAGGAGTACCCCCAGACGCTTCTCAGCGAGATGGAGGAGAAGGGCGTCAAGGTCCTGGCGGTAGACGCCCTGAAGCTGGCGGAAGAGGCCGGTTCCCAGAAAGCGGTGAACGTGGTGCTTATCGGCGCCATGGCCAAGCGGCTGGGCGGGGAAAAGGAGACTTGGATGTCCGCGGTGGAGCGGTGCGTGCCTCCGAAATTCCTGGAGATGAACAAGAAGGCTTTTGAATTGGGGTGGCAGGCGTAAGGCCTGCGCCCAGGCGGAACCTCACCGGGATGACCCGGCGACCCTACAGCAGAGAAAGGAACATACCCATGCCAAACTATTTTGAGCCCGAGATCGAATGTGCCTCCCGAGAGAAGCTCCGGGAAATCCAGTCCCAGCGACTGGTGGAGATGGTCAAACGCTGCTATGAGAACGTTCCGTTCTACAAGAAGAAGTTTGACGAAATCGGCCTGAAGCCGGAGGATATCCACTCCATTGACGACCTGTCCAAACTGCCCTTCACCACCAAGCAGGACCTGCGGGATACCTATCCCTTTGGACTGATTGCAGTTCCCCGTGACGATCTGGCCCGTGCTGGCCCGTGTCCACGCCTCTTCTGGCACCACGGGCAAGCAGACGGTAGTGGCATACACCCAGAATGACCTGGATATCTGGGCCCGCAGCGCTGCCCGGTCCATTGTGGGCACCGGCGGCACCCATGAGGACTTTGTCCATGTCAGCTACGGCTACGGCCTGTTCACCGGCGGCTTGGGCCTCCACGACGGCGCCGAGAAGCTGGGCGCCACGGTGATTCCTGTGTCCTCCGGCAACACCAGCCGTCAGGTGCAGATCCTTCAGGATTACGGTTCGGACATCCTGGCCTGCACGCCTTCCTATGCCATGTACATCGGCGAGACGGTCCGAGACAAGGGGATTGACCCCACCAGCCTGCGGCTGCGCATTGGCATCTTCGGCGCGGAGCCCTGGACCGAGGAGATGCGCAAGGAGATTGAAAAGGCCCTGGCCATCAAGGCTTACGATATCTACGGCCTGTCCGAGATCGCAGGTCCCGGCGTGGCGTGCGAGTGCCAGGAGCAAAACGGCATGCACGTTCAGGAGGACTTCTTCTATCCGGAGATCATCGATCCGGCCACCGGCGAACAGCTGCCCGATGGGGAAGAGGGCGAGCTGGTGTTCACCTGCATCGGCAAGGAGGCCCTGCCTCTGATCCGTTACCGCACCCGGGACATTTGCTCCCTGACCCATGAGAAATGCGCCTGCGGACGGACCACCGTGCGTATGACCAAGCCCAAGGGCCGCACGGATGACATGCTGATCATTCGGGGCATCAACGTGTTCCCGTCCCAGATCGAGAGCGTGCTGCTGGATCTGGGCATGGATCCCAACTACCGGATGATTGTGGATCGGAAGAACAATCTGGACACTCTGGAGGTCCAGGTGGAGATGAACGAGAGCCTGTTCTCCGACACGGTGCGGAATCTGGAGCGGGTGGAGCGGACCATTGCGGACGCCCTGCACTCCACGCTGAACATCTCGGCAAAGATCACGCTGTTGGAGCCCAAGTCCATCGAGCGCAGCGAAGGCAAGGCCAAGCGAGTCATTGACAAGCGGATCCTGTAAAGGGGAGTTCCCGGCTTGCCAAAGGGCAGTGCCTCTGTTATAATAGGGATAGATCATACGGTCCCGTGGGATGTCCACGGGGAATCTTAGGAGAGGACGTGACGTTATGCAGATCCAGCAGCTTTCTGTATTTATTGAAAACAAGCCCGGCCGAATGGCCGAGGTCACGGAAGTCCTGGCGGGAGCCAATATTGATATCCGGGCTATTTCCGTGGCAGATACCCGGGATTTTGGCATTCTCCGGGTGATCGTAGACAAGCCCAAGGAGGCGGTAGAGGCTCTCAAGGGCCATGGAATGACCGTCACCCTCACCAAGGTGATTGCCGTGGGTGTGGACGACAAGCCCGGTTCCTTCTCCAAGGCAGTGCGTCTGCTCTCTGACGAAGGGTTTGATGTGGAGTACATGTACGCCTTTATCAGCCGTGACGAAGGCAAAGCTTACGTCATCATCCGTGTGGACAACGGCCAGAAGGCAGCTGAGGCGCTCCACGCCAACGGCTTTGAGATCCTCACTTCCGAGGACATCTGCAAGATGTAAGCAGCTTCCATCAGGGAGCGAGAAAGCCAGCCCATTGGGGCTGGCTTTTTTGTGTCCAGGGGCGGAATCACCCATTTTGCAAGCCGGCATATCCTGTAACAAGGGGACAAGGCCGAGGAGCCATCCCCAGAAAAAACACAGGAAAGGGGTAATCGAAATTGGCAGAAGAGACCATGGGTATGGCCTGCGGATTGTACGATGGCCTGAGCCCGCTGCCCAAAGACCCGGTGCCGGGCATGGCGTATGTGCCCTATCAGCAGTGGAGTGGAGAACTGCATCAGATGGAGCGCGCCCTGGACGCTGGGACGCTGTTCCCTGTTTTGGATAAGCCGTTTTATGGCAGAAGGGGGGAGCCCCGATGAACGATCAGCAGATGATGCGCAAGCGGTACTACGCTGCCCGGTTTGCCTGCTGGGAGCTGCACCTGTTTTTGGATACCCATCCCAACAGCAAAGAGGCGTCCCAGCGCCTGGAGGAGTACCAGGCCAAAGCTCAGCGGCTGAAGAAGGAGTACGAGGAGAAGTACGGCCCCATGGGGGAGCAAGGGCAGGAGACCAGCCGGTGGGCGTGGGTCAGCGATCCCTGGCCCTGGGAAAAGGAGGGAAATTGAATGTTCGTCTATGAAAAGCGGCTGCAGTATCCCATCCGCATCAAGAATACCAATCCCCGGCTGGCAAAGATGATCATCTCCCAGTACGGCGGTCCCCACGGGGAGATCGGCGCGTCCCTGCGGTACTTGAGCCAGCGGTATGCCATGCCCCTGCCGGAGCTGAAGGCAATCCTCACCGATATCGGTACCGAAGGGTCGCTATGAAACGGGAAGCGGTGTTTTCACTTCCGATTCGGAGGGCAATCTGGGTAAGGGGGAGTGAGATCAGGGGATCAAATCTCCCGGAGCTGTCCGGCCAATCCTAGTTCATAGGTCCACTGGAAGGGGAGACCCTTGAGCCGAACTTCCAGCCGCCGGTGGGGAAAAGCGGTGATGCACTCCAGAAGGTTTCCATAGAAACTGTCGGGACCTGCCGACCCGGTGACGATCTCTGCCACTTTGTCCCGGAGCTCTACCTCTAGCGATGCGCTTCCCTGAGACATGCATTTTCCTGTTTCCGCGGCAGTCAGAGCTTCCGTCAGTTGGGCAATGGAGCTGTCGTACTGGGCCTTCATCAGGTCCAAATCACCTTGGGAGATGCTTTTGGAAAGGAAGGCGTCCAGAGCGGCCTTTTTCTTTTCCACCAGTTGGTTCAGCTCCTTTTGCAGGCGGGCGGACTGAGCTCGAGTATCTTCCCGGGCTGCTCGAATGGACTCCAGCGCTATGCAGGTGACGCAGCGTATGATTTCCTCCCTATCCAAGTTCAGCGCAGCCACGGACCGCCGCACCAGGTCCAGTCCCGCCCGGTTCCCCAGAGAATAACCCAAGTCACATCCGGTTACATTCCCAGCGGATTCGGTGTGCGGGCGTCCCTGCACAGCGGCGGTGCCGCAGCGCCACACCTGGCAGAGGCTGCCATCTTTGTGCGTTCGTCTGCGGGAGACAAAGTTTCCCCCGCAGACGCCGCATTTGACTTTCCCCGATAAAGGATATCGGTTGCCATGGCCTGTACTGCGGCCTCCGTCGCTGTCCCGGCGGGCGATCTCCCGCTGAGCTGCTTCCCACATCTCCCGGCTGACGATAGGCTGGTGATGGTCTTTGAGAAAGACGAAGTCCTCCTCGCCGTGGTTGTATTTTTTCTGATGGGTCAGGTAGTCGGGTGTGATGGTCTTTTTCTGTTTCAGGTCCCCGCAGTACTTTTCGTTTTTGAGGATCTTGAGAATTACCGCTCCCCGCCAGTTTAGGCTGCCGGTGAGAGTGCGGAATCCTGCTTCCCGCAGTTCCCTGGCGATCACGGTGGTGCCCTTTCGTTCCTGGACACACTTGTGGAAAATCAGCCGGACAAGTTTCGCACCTTCTGGATTGACGGTCATTTTTCCGTCGTGCACATCGTATCCCAGCAGGGAGCGGCCAAAGACCACTCCTTGCTCCATACGGCGCGTCTGGCCCCATTTGACCCGGGACGAGGTCCGGCGGCTTTCCTCCTGAGCGATGCTTCCCATGATGGACAGGCGCAGTTCTGCATCGGGATCCAGGGTATCGATCCCATCGTTGACAAATTGTACGCCAATGCCCAGCCGGCGCAAGTCCCGGGTGTAGGAGATGGTGTCCAGGATGTTCCGAGAAAAGCGGCTGACCTCCTTGGTGAGGATTCGCTGAAATCGATGAAGCTGGGCGTCCTGGATCATGTGGTGAAAAGCGGCCCGCTTTTTGGTGCTGGTTCCCGTGATGCCTTCGTCGGCGTAAATTTGATACAGTTCCCAGCCCGGCTGGTTCTGAATGTACTGATAAAAAAAGCGCTTCTGACTTTCAAATGAATTTGCTTGGTCCTCTTTGTCAGTGGATACGCGGCAGTAGGCGGCAACCAGCATGGTTTCTTCCTCCTTTCCAGATTTGTAGGGCAGGACCCAGGCGCTGTGTTTGGCATTGGTCCCAGGAAGGGGAAAAGCCCCCCATTTTTCACGGGGAGCTTTGATCCTTTTAGCCGGGCTTCTGAAGCTGCTCCAGGCAGTGCTGAACCTGGAACGCATCCAATATGCCATCCTCCTGAAGTGCAAGGAAAACGGACCGTTGAAATAGCTGGTAAAAATCAGGATACGCCTCTGGAGTGACCTTGAACGTCCTGGACTCTTGGAAAACAGCAGACTGCTCTTCCATGTGCACCACCCCCTTGGCTATGTGTATGAAAGAAGGGGGGACGCTTTGCATGTCCTGCACATTTGGAATAGAGAGCGGGTGTAAGAGTCCTCATGGGCTGTCATCAGCACAGCAAAAAGCCGCCGTCAGGCTTGTGGCCAGAAACGGCGGCGGATTTGCAGCAGAAGTGCTGCAAGTCACTCTCCAAGGGAAAAGGTAACGGTGACATCTCCGGACCCCAGCACCTCCAGCAGGCGCTCTTCGGTGGCGTCCTCGATGACAGCAAGCTTGGTAAAGTTCCAGGAGTTGGTACCGTAATAGATGGTGATTTGATTGCCCTGGTAAAGAATTACGTCCCCTGCACCCACATGGAGCGGGGTGTCATTGCGGGGCAGGGTGGTTCCCAAAGGTCCCACCTTTTCCATTCCGCCATAGTCGGCCATGGATACGGTAAGGGAGCCCTCCTGCAGCAAGGCGAGAAAGGCTTCAGCGGAAGAGTTGTCTTCCGGCACGGCAGTGAGTGTGGTGCCGCCAACAGTGATGTGAATGTTCATGGATGAATCTTCCTCCGGTTGCATGATGGATTGCTGTATCTGCCCTGTGGACTCTGCCCTGGACAATTCCCGGGGGACTTCCCAGCTCTCTGGCCGTGGGGAAACCTCCGCCGAAGAGAAAGTTTCCTTGGAGAAGTCCTCCGGGCGGGAGCTCTGGGACGGGAGATCGGTGCCGGGGCCTGAGGTGCAGGAGGCAAACAGCAGTGTGAAAAAAAGCAGCAGCGCAAGGGAGAAGGTACGCTTCATTTGGAGATCCTCCTAGGCTTGCGCAGAGATTTTTTTGATGGGTTTGGCAGGCACACCACCCACCAAGGTGTTTGCCGGGACATCCTTGGTCACAACGGCTCCCGCTGCGACCACAGCGCCGTCCCCAATGGTTACGCCTTTGCAGATAGTGGCGTTGGCACCGATCCACACATTTTTGCCGATGTGGATCGGCCCGGGGATCATATTCCCCCGAAGATTTGGATCCAGATTGTGGTCTAAGGTGGCGATCACCACATTGTGACCGATTAAAACACCGTCCTCGATGGTCACCCCACCTTGATCCTGGATTTTCACCCCTGCATTAAAGAATACATTCTTCCCGATCTTCAGGTTTTTGCCGCAGTCCGTGTAGAAGGGAGGAAAGAGGGCAAAGCTGCTGTCCACCTTTCGACCGGTAAGTTTGCTCATCAGTTCCACGATCTCTTCCGGGGTGTGGTAGCGGCAGTTGAGCTCAGCAGTCAATCGTATGGCCTCTTGGGAAAGCTGGTGCATGCACAGATGTGCTTCGGAACCGGCAACCGTCTCTTTTCCGCTGTCCATGTGGTTTAAAAACTTCTCCAAATTCATCTTGTCTCTCACCTCTTTGCTCATTATAAAATGGGGGAGGGAAAATATCAAATTGACATAAATTATAATTAGATATTCTTGAAAAGAATAGCTAAATCAGGTATGCTAAAGGTATTCCGGAAGGGGGAATTTGTATGGAGCTGCGGGTGCTGCGGTATTTTGTAGAGGCTGCCAAGGAGAAAAGCATGACAACGGCTGCAGGGAAGCTGCACGTGACCCAGCCCACCTTGTCCAAACAAATCAAGGAGCTGGAGGAAGAGCTGGGGCAAAAACTGTTTGTCCGGGGGAACTACCACATACGGTTGACACCGGAGGGGGAGATCCTTTACAAGCGGGCGCTGGATATTTTGGACATGGTGGATTTGACAGCGTTGGAGTTTGCCTCCATGAAGGAGTTCCATGGAGGGGACCTGTATCTGGGGTGCGCGGAATCCGAAGGGATCACCCTGCTGGCCAAAGCTGCCAAGCAGTTGCAGGAAGAGTATGGAAATCTGCGGTTTCATCTGTACAGTGGAAACGCCCAGACAGTTTGCCAGAGGCTGGATAAGGGGCTGTTGGACTTTGCGGTGGTGGTTCAGAATATAGACCTGTCCAAATACGCCTATTTTCAGCTGCCGGTGACGGACACCTGGGGAGTGCTCATGCGCAAGGATAGTCCCCTGGGATCCAAAGAGGGGATCCCCCTGGAGGAATTGCGGGAGCTTCCGCTGATTGTGTCACGCCAAGGTGCGACCAATGAGATGCCGGATTGGCTCCGGCAGAACTATGACCGGCTCCACATAGTGGCTACCTATGACTTGATATTTAATGCCTCGATTCTTGTGCGGGAAGGGCTGGGGTATGCCCTGGGGTTTGATAAGCTGGTCCACACTGGGGAGGAGAGCGCTCTGTGTTTCCGGCCCATTGTTCCGGAGATCACCTCACCGATGCGGTTGATCTGGCGCAAGGAGCAGCGGCTTTCCAAAGCGGCGGAGCTGTTTCTGGAGCAAGTGAAGTCCATTCATTCCTGATAAGCCGGGAGAGGAGAGGATGTCAGATACCCCCAGCATGGGATCTTGGAAAGCCGTGTCCAGAAGGAGTTCCTCCTATTTTTTCCTCGTTTTTCAGGCCGGATTGCCGGACGATCTCTGGGGTCTTATTTTCTTCACCAGCCGACCGGTGAAGCGGGGCAACCAAGGGAGTCAGGGCAACTCTTCTGTAGGTACCGAAGAGCTCTCCCACCTGGAGATGGTGGGTACGATCGTCTACCAGCTCACCCGGAACATGACTCCGGAGCAGATCAAAGCGGCTGGTTTTGACGACTACTTTGTGGACCACACCGCGGGGGTGTACCCGGTGGCGGCTTCTGGCACGCCTTTTAACGCCAACACCTTCTCGGTGACTGGTGACACCATTGCGGATCTTCATGAAAACCTCAGCGCAGAGCAAAAGGCGCGCATGACCTATGACAATATCCTCCGCTTCACGGACGATCCCGATGTGCGGGATCCCATCAAGTTCCTGCGGGAGCGGGAGATCGTCCACTTCCAGCGGTTCGGCGAAGCAAACCATACCAAGTTCCGTGGATTTAAACTCCCTTCTTGGACAGCTTATTTCCAAAAAGAGGGGAAAGACATCTTTTGGAAATCCTGGGGCGAGTATGGAAGCTTTGGAAGCAGAGAAAATAGAGCTAAAACTGAAGCCAACTCTTCGCCTCTCAAGCAAAGAAACCTTTTTGACATTGTAATCCTCTTCCAAGAACTACTCGTGAGAGAGGGTCCCCTTCTTGTTGACGCAGCAGAAGGGAGCTGATAAGCCCGGGAAGCACCTCCAACCAGTCCGGAAATTGATCCAAATACCTCTCCCAGCGAACCAAATGCCATATTTCCTTGCCAATTCTTCTGGATAACCTATAATGGGGGAAAAGGGAAGGTGAGAAATATGGGAGTGTCTCGAGTGATCCGCATGCCGGATTTGACAAAGCTGGAGATCCCGGAAAAACAGAGAACAATTTTTGTCAGGGATCAGCAGATTTTCCAGGAACTCCGTTTGGAGCACCGCCAAATTGAGGACAGGCAGGGAGGGGCTCAGCAGGGAGATTATGTGCTGGTGGAAGTGACACCTTCTCAGGGCCGTCCTCGGCGGGTGCACATGGAGATGGGCGGCAAGGCCTATATGGAACTGCAAGAGCAGCTGCTTGGATGCCGGGCGGGTCAGGAGCTGGCCAGCGTCATTCGGGGAGTGGATACCCACTTGTCCGTGAAGTCTGTGCGCAGGGTTGTGGAGTTTCCCCTGACAGATGACAGCATCCAAAGCCTCCAGATTCCCTCCATCTCCACCTTGCGGGAGTATCGCCTGCGGTATCTGAAGGAGCACGGGGAGGAGATGACGGAGCGGATTTTCCGGTCACTCCAGCAAAAACTCCTGGCTCAGGTGCTGACCTTGGGAGAGATGCACTTGGACCAGGAGGAGTTGGAGCATTACCACCGGCGGCAGCGGGCCATGCTGCAGAATATCAGTGGAGACGTGGAGGAGCGGCTGAAAAAGGCCTATGGAAGCCGCGGTGATGAAACGCCAGAGGAGTGTGACCAGCTGTTTTTCCAGGACAACAAACGGAACTTTGCTGTTTGCCTTTGGGGAAAAGCTCTGGCGGAGCGGGATGGTATTGCCCCGTTGGAGGAGGAGTACCGGCAAGCCCTGTCCTTTTACTGTCTGGCCTTTGATACAACGGAGGAACAGGTGGAGCAGGAGGGGCTTCAAGAAGAGGTCCTTCGCTCCTTTTATATGCAGTATGGGATTGGCCAGCTGAAAAAGCGGTATCAATCTTTGGTGCGGTTCCAGGCTGAAGGGATTCCGCCCCAACCGGTGGAAGGCGGAATTCTTGACTGAAAATGAGGGAGATGATATACTTATGATTCAACATGTGGAATATACGCCCAAGGGCGTGTGTACTCAAAAAATCACATTTGACCTGGTGGACGGCTATGTCCACCACGTGAAATTTGTCGGCGGTTGTTCCGGCAACACAAAGGGCGTAGCCATGTTAGCCGAGGGGTTGGAGGCCCGGGAAGTAGCTGAACGGTTGCGGGGGATTCCCTGCCAGGGGGACAATTCCTGCCCCAATCAGTTGTCCCTTGCCATTGAACAGGCCCTTCGGGAGCAGTCGGCAGATTGAGACTTTGGCTTTGGCTGGGAGACCGCATGGAAGGACACTGGCCGCTATGTTGGAATTGATGGTGCTGCTTTGCCTTTCGGGGCTTTCCGCAGGAGTGTTCCTGGGAATCAAACAGAATATTTTGCTGCTGGCTGTGGGTGCTGGGATGCTGGTGGGAGCTGGCACGTTCCTGATGGGATGTGGACAGGTCCCGAGTTGGGGCAGCTTCGTGTTGGGGATGCTCTGTTTTGCCGTTGTGGTGACGGTGCTTGGCAAGTGTCCCGGGATTCACGGACTTTTGGCGGCTTGTATCGGTGGATGTCAATGGGGACTATGGACCACCTTTCACAACGGTCTGGGAGCCGTCGGAGGGGGGAGCATAGTTCTTTTTCTTTATACCCTCTTTTACCTGCTGCATATTCCTGCCCTTCTTCTGACCTTTGAAGCCTTTCGGCTGCCCAAGGATTGGTGGGATAAGGCCAATCGGTTTGGCCGCGGAGGGATTCCGGCGGTAGGGCTGGGTATGCCGCTGCTGATCTGTGGGGCGGCGCTGCTGCCAGGGGATGCCCCTTTGGCCAGCGTCACAAAAATTCTGCTGACCACAGCGCTGTTTTGGCTGAGCCTTTCCGTCATGTTCCTGTTGGCGGCATGGAGGCAAAAGCAGGAGCAGACCACAGCGGAGGGAAACTATCACCGGGAGATGAACACCTTTATGAACGTGGTGCGCTCCCAGCGCCACGACTACAATCTCCATGTTCAGACGGTGGCCAGTTTGATAGCCCAGCAGAAGTGGGAGGAGTGCCGGACCTATGTGAACGCTCTGGTTCAGGATACCAACGAGGTGAACGCAGTGCTGCCGGTGAAGGATCCGGCGGTGGCGAGTCTCATCAACAACTACCGGATCCTGGTGGGACAGAAGGGGCACACGTTGGTCCTAGCCATTCGAAACGACTTGTCCCAGGTGGTCACCAGCCCCTACGAAACCAATAAAATCATCGGCAATTTGCTGCAAAACGCCTTGGACGAACTCTCCAACCACTCGGAACCGGAGCAGGTGGAATTGAGTATTTTCAAGCGAGGGGAGTACTGCCTGGTCAGTGTGTCCAATCGGGTGGCGGATCCCCAGACGTTTGCCCGCCATCAGGAGTCGTTTTTTCACCAGGGGTTTACCACAAAGCAGGGCCACGATGGGGTGGGGCTCAGCAGTATCCGCACTCTGGCCCGAAGCTATGGCGGGGATGTGACCGCTTGGATGGAAGGGGATGTTGTTCACTTTGTGGCGTCCATCCCCATCCGGCTCACCCTGGAGTGAGAACTAGAAGGAGGAATCGCAATGCACACAGTCACAGCGGAGGTGCTGCTGCTGGATGACGAGGTGGACTCTCTGGAGTTGTCCCGCCAGGCAATTGCCCGCTATGTGCCGGAGAGCTCCATCCACACTGCTGTCACCGTGGAGGATGCTTTGGACATTTTAAAGTCGGTGCCCATTCGCCTGGCGTTTCTGGATGTGGAGTTGAAAACCAGCGACGGTTTTACCTTTTGCCAATATATCCATCGGGAATATCCGGAGGTGGTGGTGGTTATTCTGACCGGTCACGTGGATTACGGCGCCAAAAGCTATGATTACGAGCCCTTTGACTTTCTGGTCAAGCCGGTGGATCCCCTGCGCTTGGAGCGAACTTTTACCCGGTTTTCCCGGCTGCAAAAGGAACAGGAATCCTCCCGCTTGGTCATTGAGACCAGCACAGGATTTGCGCTGCTGAACACTCAGGAGATTCTCTACATCTCCAAAAGCGGGAATTTCTGCCAGATTCACTGTGTGGATGGCCAGGTTCACCGTGTTTCCTATCCCTTGGATAAGCTGGAATCCATGTTGGAGGGGCAGGGCTTTTTCCGCACGTATCAGTCCTGTTTGGTGCCGGTGGCCAAAATCCGCCAGGTGCGTTCCACTGCCTTTGGCGCCTCCTATGAGGCAGTGTTGGAAGACGGCAGCGTGGTGCCGGTGAGCCGTCAGAAGTACCCGAAGCTCAAAGAGTTCCTGCTGCGTCAGAGCATGCGCCTGTGAGAGCTGCAGAACTTCACAGGATCTCGACAGAATACACCGCCACGGCAACCGAATAGCCCAGTTCCATTGTGTCGAAGTTTGGAGAATGGTATACTGCATTGCAAGATCTCCCAGTGAGAAAACTTTGATGCAACTGAGGTGGGCAACATGAAAAAAGCACTTACTCTTTTGATGGCTATGGCAATGATGCTATGCCTTCTGGCCGCCTGCAGCGGGGAAAAGGACCAGAGCACCAACAGCCAGTCCAGCTCTTCCGCGGCGGACCAGTCCAGTTCTGCGGCAACGGACCAGACGAGCTCCTCTGCAGCAGAGGATTCCCAGGTGAACCTGATGGACATGTACACGGTAACGGATCCCGAAGGGGTGGAGTATGACCAGCGGGTAGCGCTGTACGCTCCCGTGCTGGAGAGCGACGAGAACTACGCCGCAGGCCAAAGAGAGATCTTTGCTGTTTTGTATGGCAAGGATGGAAAAGGCGTTTTCATGTATGATGTGATTGTATTTGACACCGAGGACTCTGCCAACGCATACCGGCAGGATGCAGGGGCTGGTGAGGTGGACGGCACGGTTTATGTCAAGGAGTCCGGCGCGGACCTGTTTGCCGCCATGGAGTCCTACGTTCCCACTTTCCAGACCTGGATCGACAATATGATGGCATCCGGTATGGTTGAGGTGGAGTAAATTCCATATGATGGAAACTTCCTTCCTGCCTGCGGACAGGAAGGATTTTTTGTAGAGGGAGGATTGCTAGTATGAGGAAGTCGCCGGGCAAGGAGAAGAACTTTGGAAAGGGAGACTGGAAATCCTATTTCCGACTTTTTCCCTATATCCGTCTGCCGTGGGTGCTGATCGCGGTGGCCTTTGTGGTGCAGATGACATACTCGGAGGTCATGGCCTATGTACCCGTGAGTACGTCGGCGCTGTTTGGTGGGGAATTTACCGGGAGTGCCCTGGCCTCCGCGTTGATCTACAATGTGTTGAACTATGGGCTGATGTTTGGGTCCATGATCCTGATGAATTGGGTGTCCTGCATTGCAGTCCGGCGGGCTCAAGAGACCTTGTGGGGCCGGATGCTCCGTCTGGACATGATGTTCTATGACACTCACGACCCGGCCAACCTGATGAGCACTCTGACAAACGATGTGGATACCGCGGTAAAATCTCTGATTAGTCAGCTGGTTTCCCTGATTCCGGGAATCTATTACTTGATTCGGGTGTGCATGACCCTGAGCAGCTATGACATACGGCTGCTGCTCTCCATTTTGGTGTTGATCCCCATCCAAGTCGTTTACGTGGTGGTGCTGGGCCGGTGGCAGTACGAGGTCAATGCGGGCATCAACAATTGGGTGGGCAAATTGACGGCCTATCTGGCGGAGCGGGTGTCCAACATCTATTTGATCCGGTCCTTCACCAATGAGCGGCAAGAGGAGCAAAATGGCTTGAATGCCGCCAAAGGCCTGTACCAGGCAAAGATTCGCACCGCCAAAGTTTCCTTTGCAGGGAATATGGCAGCCAACCTGTTGGAGATTCTTCAGCGAGGCGTGCCCATTGTGTTCGGCATGATCCTTCTCCAGCAGCAGGCCATCAATATGCAGCAGTGGATCGCCTTTTTCCTGTTCACCACCCAGGTGATAACCCAGGTCAACAGTCTGCTGAGCACCTGGAGCGGCATCAAATCTGCACAGGGCGCCGCGTCCCGTATGGTGGGGATCTACACCACCAAAGAGGAGCCAATTCGGAAACAGGAAGTCCTCCAGCCGGTGGAGGATGGAGATCTTGTTTTTGACCAGGTGCATTTTTCCTATGGGGACAAGGAGGTCCTCCGAGGGATCAACGCAGTGATTCCTCAGGGGAAAACCACAGCGTTGGTGGGCCGGTGCGGCAGCGGAAAAACCACGTTGCTCAGCTTGATCGAGCGGCTCTATGCTCCTTCCCAAGGGTCCATTACATTGGCGGGAAAGAGCATCGCGGACTATGATTTGTATTCCTACCGGGACCATTTTGCCTATGTGCAGCAGGACGCCGGGATCTTTGGAGGGACCATTCGCACTGCCATGACCTACGGACTCTCCCGGCCGGTATCGGACGAGGAGTTGACCGACGTGGCGGAGCGCACGGGGATTCTCACTCTTGTGAACAGCCGGAAGGAGGGCTTTGACGCCAAGATAGCCTTGGGAGGGACTTCTGTGTCCGGCGGGCAGCGTCAGCGGATTGTGTTGAGCCGGGAGCTGCTCAAAGCAAAACCGGTGCTATTGTTGGACGAGCCCACTTCGGCGTTGGATGCCATGTCGGCTCTGGCGGTCCAGCAGAAACTCATAGACCTGTTCCAGGGAACCACCAAGCTGATGATCACCCATGACCTGCGGATGCTGGCCAAGGTGGACCATGTGATCTTTTTGCAGGAGGGAATGGTTCTGGATAGCGGAACTCACAGGGAGCTGATGGCTCGGTGTGAGCCTTACCGAACGCTGGTTTTCTGTGAGGAGGAGGTGCCCTATGAAAAAGAGACCCTTTGACACATTTCGGACCGTGCTGTCCGGGGTAAAGATCCCCTGGATCCTGGCCCTGATCAGCATGGTGAGCTCTTTCCTCATGGCAAACGCCATGATTGGGACCGCGGTGATCACCGCCAATGTGGTGGATTCCAGCGGCAACCTTCGCACGGAGGATTTGGTGCAGTACATTGTGCTGCTGTTGGGCAGCGGACTTTTGGCCTCTCTGGGGTCCTTCTGCAACAATGTCCTGTCGGAGAAGATCAACATCGGTGTGCGCTCCAAGTTGTGGAAAAAGATGCTTCGGCTGCCCATGCGCTATTACGATTCGGAAAGCGGCGAAAATCTGGTCAGCCGCATTACCGTGGACTGCAACCGAGCCAGTGCTTTTATTGGAGTGGTCATCTCCACGGTGGTGTCCCTGTACAGCTTGTATCTGGCGGTGAGCAGTATGCTGAGCTTCAGCACCACCCTCACCTTGTGGAGCGCATGCCTTGTGCCTGTGGTGGCATTGGGAGTGGCCCTCTCCGGAAAACTGGTGTTCCGGATGCAGAACCGGTTATATCAAACCCAGGCGGACACCACCGCCTACCTGTTGGAGCGGGTGAAGAACCTGCGCTTGGTGCGCACCAGCAACATGGTGGAGGAAGAGACAGCTCAGGGGACGGGACGGTTCCAGTCCATGTTTCGCGCGTCTGTTGGAGCCATGCTCAGCGACCAGTTGATGGCGTCCTTTATTGCGGTGACTCCAGTGGCGCTCATAGTCATCACCTTCTTAGTGGGCAGCGTTCTGGTGGCGCAAAATAAGATCTCTCTGGGGGAAGTGATCGGGTTTTACACTGTGTCCGCCATGGCCAGTATCCGCATCAACGCTTTGATCACCGCTTATGGGGACTTGGTCAGCGCCAACGGTGTATTCCATAAGATCAGCCGTGTGCTCCAGGCAGAGAAGGAGCCCCAGGAAGGGATTCCGCTGGATCTGCCCGACGAGTCCATCACCCTGGACCAGGTGGATTTTTCCTATGGGGAGAAAAAGATCTTTGACCAGCTTTCCTGTGTGATCCCCGCTCACCGAGTGACTGCCATCATTGGAGACAACGGTGCAGGCAAGTCCACATTGTTCAAGCTGTTGGACCGCATCTACGAGCCCGATGGGGGAGAGCTCCGCTTTGGACAGCGGAACGCTCAGACTTTCCAGCCGGTCTCCTGGCGCAGCGCCTTTGCTCTGGTATCCCAGGACCGTCCCTTGATCTCCGGGACCATTCGGGAGAATATCACCTATGGCTGCACCCGTCAGGTCAGCGAGGAGGAGCTGGAGCAGGTGGCACGTCAGGCGGGAATCTGGGAATTGGTTTGCTCTTTGCCCCAGGGGTTCGACACCCGTGTGGAGGCCAACGGAGGCAATTTCTCCGGCGGTCAGCGGCAGTGTATTGCCATAGCCCGCGCCATTATGCGCAATCCTGACTACCTGCTGCTGGACGAAGCCACCAGCAATCTGGACGCCCAGAGCGAGCGGCAGGTATCCCAGGCCCTTGCCAACCTTATGGCAGGCCGAACTACCGTGATGATAGCCCACAGCGTGTCGGCTATTTCTCATGCGGACTACATCATTGTGCTGAAGGATGGCAAGGTGGAGGCCAGCGGCACTCCGGAGGAGGTTTCCGCCACCAGCTCGGTGTTCCGAAACTTTATTCAGTCCCAGTATACACCCCAGGAGGTATGATTGTATGAAGACAACATTGCATGCGCTTCCGGATTGGCGGAAAACGTTGGAGAAGCTTGGCTGGGCGGATGCGCCCACAGGGGAGGATGTGGACCAGGCGGTCCAGCGGGAATTAACCCGAGGGAAAGTGACCTTTGTGGAGCAGCCCAAGGGTCTGCCCATTGAAAAGGGGTGCCGCGTCACCTTGAAGACGGAAAGCATCCTTCCCAAATTCAACCGAGAGAAGACCGTGGTGACCGTGGGATCCGGGCTGTACGATCCAACGGTGGAGGAAAAGCTCTGCGGAATGTTGGCGGGGGACCGGGCCCAGGTGACTGTCAAAGGGGAGCAGGTGTCCTTTACCGTGCAGAAGGTGGAACAAAAACACCTGCCGTCTCTCACTGACGACCTGGTAAAGGAGTTGGATTTGGAAGGCGTGGAGGATTTGGCGGCGTATCGCCAGTGGATGGAGAACAAGCTCCGAGGGGAGTACGCCAGAAAGCTGGTGAAACAGCTGGCGGAGAGTTTGGTATCCAAAGCGCAGATGGACCAGCCGGATCCGGAGGATGTCCGTCAGGTGATCGACTTGGAGTATGAGCCTCTGCGGGCCCGGTTTTCTCTGGACACGCTGTCTCCGGAACAATGGGAGCACGAATTTGGCCGGATTGACCTGCAGCCGTATTACGCTCAGATCTATCCGGATGTGGCCAAAATTTTCGGCACCACCAGTAAGGAGTCCTACTATCAAAGCAGGCAGAAAGCGGCAGAGGAAACGATCCGGGAGTGCCTGGTGATGGGGAGCATCCTCAAGGAGGAGGCGGATCCCACCAAAGATGCCGGCGCTTTGGAAACGCTGCAGACGAAACTGGCCGACCAGGTGTTGGCAATCATCTATGGAGGTTGAGACAATGGCAATTGCGTATCCCACTACAAAAGATTATGACGAAACCATTGGGGAAGGATTTTGGGTTGCGGATTTTTACACCACAAAGTGTGGTCCGTGTAAGCTGATCGATAAGATTCTCAGCCAGATTGTCACGGATAATCCGGACATCAACTGGGCAAAGTGCAATTTGGAAGAGGATTGGGACATGATGGATCGGTACAAAGTGCTGGGGACTCCCACATTGATTTTCTACTTGGACGGTCAAGAGAAAGGGCGCATGCTGGGAGGGTTCCACAGTCAGGAGGAGATCCTGGGGGAGATTTCCCGGATCCTTTATGGAGAATAATGGTCTCTGTGGGAGGTGATGATATGGTGTACGATGCCGCAATTATCGGCACTGGTCCTGCCGGAGTGTCCGCTGCGCTGACGCTCAAGGCCAACGACAAGCAGTTCCTCTGGATTGGCAGTAGGGATTTCAGCGATAAAATCCTTCGGGCGGAACGGATTGCCAATTACCCGGGTCTGTCCATGGTGACCGGTCCCCAGATGGGGGAGGCGTTCCGGCATCAGTGCCAGAAGCTGGGACTGGAGATTTTGGATCGGATGGTGAACTCCATTGTGCAGATGGGGGATACCTATGCGGTGATGGCCGGGGAGGATTTTTACCAGGCGCGGACGCTGCTTCTGGCCACAGGAGTCACCGCGGTGGGAACCTTGCCCGGGGAGGAGGAACTGCTGGGAAGGGGCGTCAGCTACTGCGCCACCTGCGACGGAAACCTGTACCGGGGAAAGACCATTGCCATTGTCTGTACGCACCGGCGGTTTGAAGGAGAAGTTGACTATCTGGCCCGCTTGGCAGCCAAGGTCTATTATCTCCCACTGTACCAGGAGCCTGGGATCGCCTTGCCCAATGTGGAGTATTTGTCCCAGCGAATTGTTCGCGTGCAGGGGGAACAGGGCCGCTTGAGGGCCATCCTCCTGAAAGGTGGGGAGGAAATCCCTGTGGATGGACTGTTCTGCTTGCGAGAGAGCGTGTCCCTGTCCACACTGTTGCCGGGACTTGTCACCAGTCAGGGGCATATTGTGGTGGACCGGCAAATGGCCACCAATCTGCCCGGTTGTTTTGCGGCCGGGGATTGTACCGGCAGACCATATCAGTACGTGAAAGCAGCCGGAGAAGGAAACGTAGCTGCCCACAGTATGGTGGAATATCTGGCCCGTTCCCAGGAGTGACGCCGGGGAAGAGCCAAAGACCAGGAGCATGATCCCTACAGAAAGCCTTGCTACTGGCCAAAAAAGGTGGTGGGAAGAAGCCGTGACGAGTTGTCGAAAGGTGTACCTGCCCTGGAAATCTATTGGAAGAGGAGAACGCCCATATGGAAGTTGGCACAAAGCTGCATGGTTTTACCGTGACCCACGTCCGAGCATTGGAGGAGATTCCGGCAACGTTGTGGGAGATGGAGCACGACAAATCCGGGGCCCAGCTCTGCTGGCTGGATCGCGCCGAGGAGAATATGACCTTCTCCATCGCCTTTAAGACTTTGCCCCAGGACTCCACCGGTGTGTTCCACATTCTGGAGCACTCGGTGCTGTGTGGGTCCCGGAAATATTCTGTGAAGGAGCCCTTTGTGGAGCTGCTGAAGAGCTCAGTCCAGACCTTTCTCAATGCCATGACTTTTCCGGATAAAACCGTCTATCCCGTGTCCAGCCGTAATCACCAGGACCTGCTCAACCTGATGGATGTTTACCTGGACGCTGTGTTTCATCCCGCTATCTACCAAAGACCGGAGATTTTCCGCCAGGAGGGATGGCGGTACGAGTTGGGGGATCCCATTGTTTATCAGGGAGTTGTCCTCAACGAGATGAAAGGCGCCTATGGGTCTCCTCACACAGTATTAGAGCATGGGATGAATCAGCTGTTGTTTCCGGACACCTGTTACCGCCACGAATCCGGCGGCAATCCGGCCCACATTCCCGACCTCACCTATCAGCAGTTTCTGGCGAGTCACGAGATGTATTACCACCCCTCCAATGCCCGTATTTCGCTGGTGGGCAGTGTGAATCTGGAGGCTGTTCTGGAGAAGCTGGACAGTTTCCTCCAGGACTTTGAGCGAAGGGAGGTCTCCTTTGAGATTCCCCTCCAGAAGCCGGTGGCGGCGGTACGGGAGGAAATCCCCTATGAGATCGGTCCGGAGGAGCCTTTGGAGAAACGGACGATTTTCTGCTGCGGCACTTTGTTGGGGACCTTTGAGGATCAGGTGCGCAATGAGGCTGGTTCCATCCTGGCGGACTATCTGGCAGGGGATAACGACGCCCCCTTGAAGCGGGCTTTGCTGGATGCAGGCCTTGGCCAAGACGTTGCCGTGAGGGTTCATGATGGAATCCAGCAGTCCTGGATTTCTTGGGAAGTGTGGAACACAGACCGGGAGAATGTCCCGGCCATCGAGAAGCTTATCCGGGAGACCCTGGAAAAGCTGACGGCAGAGGGTCTGGATTCCCAGAGGTTGGAGGCCTGTTATAATCATTTTGCCTTTCAGATGCGGGACCGGGACAATACTGGGACGCCCCGCAGCTTGTCCGAAGCGGTGAGCATGCTGGATGGCTGGCTCTATGGTGGGGATCCTGCCCAGGGATTGTTGGTGGAGGACACCTTGGCCACTCTGGCAGCTCAGCTGAAGACAAACTATTTTGAGCAGCTGATTGGCGAACTGTTCTTGGAAAATACTCATTGTGCAACTGTCCTGTTGGTTCCCTCCCGCACCCTGGGGGAGGAGAAACGGGAGCGAGAAGCCGCCCGGATCCAAGAGGAAACGGGGAGCTGGACTGTGGCGCAGAGAGCGGAATTTGAGGAGCAGGCTCAAGCGCTGGACCGGTGGCAGAAGACGCCGGACAGTCCCCAGGCGCTGGCCGCCATTCCCATGCTGAAGCTGTCTGATTTGAACGAGCGGCCGGAGCGCCTGCCTATGAAGGTGGACAAATGGGGAAACACCACCTTGCTGCGTCACGAAATCGGCAGCAGTCTGTGGTATCTTCATGCCTACTTTGATGCATCGGATTGCCCGTTAGAGGAGCTTCCTGCCTTGATAGCGTTGACCACAGTGCTTGGCACTATGGGGACAGAACGCCGGGGGAGCCAGGAGCTGCAAATGCTGATCAAGCAGAAGATAGGCAGCCTTCGGATTTGGCCGGTGGTGATCCCTGGCAGAGATCCCAATCGGTGCCGCGTGTTTGTCACCGCGCAGATGGCGTGTCTAGAGGAGCAGGCGTCCAGCGCCGCAGAGCTGCTCACAGAGATCTTGACAGAGACCCGCTTTACAGATCGCCGGATGCTCCGGGAATTGGTAAACCAGTCCGCCTTGGAGGCTCAGATGGCTTTGACCAGCAGCGGGCATCAGTATGCCCTTACCCGGGTAGGGGCGTATGAGAGCGCAGCAGGAGTGGCCAAAGAGTACTTGGGTGGCATCCAGCAGGCTTTGTGGTTGAAACAGTTCAGCGATTCCCAGGATCTCCAACTGGATCGCCTTTTGGAGACCATGAAATCACTGGCTTGCCGGATTTTCACTCAGGAGCGCCTTACCCTCTCCTGCTCGGAGAGAGTGACGGATAGAATGTTGGACAGCCTGAAGTTTCCCCAGGGAGGGACAAGGCCCGATGAGGCGGCCTACGAACCCCTGGGCAGTCGGCAGGAGGGAACCCTCATTCCTGCAGCGGTGAGCTTTGTGGGGCAAGGCGCCAACTTCAAGCGTCACGGTCACAACTTTCACGGCAGCTTGATGGTGCTGGCCAATTTGCTGAACTACGTCTACCTCTGGAATGAGATTCGTGTGCAGGGAGGGGCCTACGGCTGTGGATTCCTGGCAAGGGACGATGGCGAAATAGGGTTCTACACCTACCGGGATCCCCAACCGGGACGTTCCTTGGACGTGATCCGCCAGGCGGGGGACTTCATCCGCAGCGATTGTCAGCAGCTATCCACGTTGACAGGATTTATCCTCAGTGCAGTGTCTTCCCTGGATCCCCTGCTGAATGGGGAGGGAAAGATGACAGTGGGAGAAACCCGTTACCTGAAAGGGACTGACTATGAAGATATCTGCCGATATTACAGCCAGCTCCTCCACACCACCTCGGGGGACTTGCTGAAGCTGAGCCAGATGCTGGAGGAACTCAAGGAGGAAAATGCCATCTGTGTAGTGGGAGGCCAGAATCAGCTGGATCGCTGTGGGGACCGGTTGACCAGCCGGAATTCACTATAAGAGCAGAGCGGACCGGCAGTGGTTGTTCAACCCGCACCATCGCCGGCCCCTTCAGTTGACGCCACCTTGTTCGAGTGTGACAGGGAGAATGGAAGGGAGCTCAGTTTGGGAGAGCCGCACATCTCGCTGGGGGAAAAACTTTATAACCGATGCAGCCTGTGAGGGGCCTGTCGTCACGACTACCTGATACCCGCCTCTTGCCATATGTCTTTTGAAGAAAACGGGCCTGCCTTTTGACAAAAAAGGCAGGCCCGTTTTTCTGTTGACCTTGTCACCGTTGCTCAAGAACACGGATTTGTCCGGGTCCTTTTTCTGGAGAATTTCCACCCATTCTGGGGGGCATTTTTAGGACCGCGAAAAGGAGAGCTGTACTGGTTTGGGGAGTGGCGGTAAAAAGCGGGGCAGGCTGAGAATCATTCGGTTTACCATTTGTGTTCCCGAATGATTTCCGGGGAAAAGTCTGAACGAGGCCGGTTGGTACATGCTTCATAAATCCATTTTCCATATACGGCAAAGGAGTCCCGAATCGAAAGGGCGAATTGGTCAGGCGGGGAAGTGGGGTCGTTTTGGATCCACTGCTCCGCCAGCTCGAACAGCATATCGATGGTGTGGGCTACGAAGAAGTTAAACATGATATCCTTGTGGATGTTGGAAGGATAGTCCTTTTTCATATAGGGAGTGAGGATCTTTCGGGCTTCCTCCCAGAAGCCGTTTTGCCCCTTCACCTCAAAGGCGTGACGGAAGAATTCCTTCTCAGCGTAGATCTGACGGCACACCTCCTGATAGAGCTCCCAAAATAAGCTGTCCGGGGACAGCTGAATCTTGGAGAAGAAACATTCCTTATAGGTTGCCGCCAACAAGGAGTGCTTGTCCGGAAAATAGCGGTAGAAGCTTCTGCGGCTGATGCGCGCCAAGGCGCAAAGTTCCCCAATGGTGATCTTGGAGAAAGGCTGTTCCCGGAGAAGTTTGCGCATGCATCGGATCAAAGTGAAATGTGTTGCGTTGGACGCCATAAAATCCCTCCTCATTTCCGCTGCTTTCATTATAACTGGCCCCATGTCAGAATGCAACACAGCTTCCTTGGCGGGAGGCTGTGACACAATTTCGGCAAAGTGTGACAGAATGGCGCATCCCATTCTGACTGTGTTACAGTGGACGCTGGGGAACTTGCTATAATGATTGCTAGAATCTTAACAGGGGAAATGACGAGGTGGTGTCCGGAAAAATCATGGAGGCAAGGTACCATTGATATTGACATACAAAGGAGTGAAGCTTTGCATGGGCCAGTGGAAAAAGACCAGCTGTTACAACTGCGGTGTATGCTGTGGTTTGGAAGTGGAAATCGAAAATAACCAAGTGGTGAATGTCCGGCCGGACAAGGCCAGCATGCGTTCTCTGGGAGGATATTGCTGCCGCAAGGGGCGGTCTCTGCAGTATTTTCAGGAGAACAAAAACCGGTTGAATCACCCTCTCAAGCGGGTGGGAGACGAATACGTGGAGATCTCCTGGGAGCAGGCTTTGACGGAGATTGGGGCAAAGGTGAAAGAACTGCGTTCCCAGTATGGCCCCAAAGCCTTTGGCGTCTACGGCGTTGGCTTGGCAGTGGATCAGGTGGAGATGTTCCCCCTCCACGATTTGGGAAACTTTTTGGGAACTCAGTGGTGGTTTAATCCCCTGTCGGTGGAGTTCCTGGCCCCTTGGTGGAGCAATGGCAAGTTCCTGGGCAGGCAGTTTCCGCCCATTGAAGGGGAGACCTCCGGCAACGATGTGTACATTGTATGGGGAGCAAACACCTATGTGAGTCACAATGTGGGCAATGCCCGCCAGGTGATTCGAGAGGCTTCCGAGGATCCCAACCGCATGTTCATTGTGGTGGATCCCTGCCTGTCGGAAACGGCCCGCATGGCAGATTTGCACATCATGCCCAAGCCCGGTTCCGACGCGCTGCTGCTGCGGGCCCTTATTACCATCATTTTGGAGAAGGGTTGGCAGGACCAGGAGTTTCTTGACAAGTACACCGTGGGCTGGGACAAGGCGAAAGCGTGGTTTGACAACTTTGATGTGGACGAAGCTTTGGCAGTATGCGGCGTTCCCCGGACCCAGGCGGAGAAGTTTGCCGAAATCCTCAGCACCAAAAAGTGGGGCGTTCATGTGGACCTGGGCATCTTCTTTGGCAGACACAGCACCATCAGCTGCTATCTGGTGAATCTGCTGGCAGCGGTGACAGGCTGCCTGATGCGGCCGGGCACCAACGTGGTGGCAAACGGCTATATGACTTGGGGCCCTTACACCGATGAGCACACTCCCAACCTGTGGAGAACTTGGAAGACCAATAGCTTCCCCACGCTGGGATATTATCCCGGCGGGTGCCTCCAGGAGTGCATGGAGGATCCCAATGAAGCGGATCGGCTGCGGTGCCTGTTCGTCACTGCTGGCAACCCTGCTCGGTCCTTCCCGGATTCCAACAGCTTGATCCGGGATTTCAAGAACCTGGATCTTCTGGTGGTGGTGGATATCGCCATGACGGAGACCTGCCGCTGCGCGGATTATGTTCTGCCCGGCACCACCGGATATGAGCGCTTTGGCGCTACGATTTTCACAGGCGGCTATCCTTACTCCACTTTGACGGTAAAGCAAAAGCTGTTGGAGCCTGCCGGAGAGAGACGGGATGACTCGGAGATCTGGGTGGATATTATTGAGGCTTCCGGTTTCCTGCCGGAGATTCCCCAGACACTTTACGATATAGCGCAGCAGGCAGTGGACAATGAGGACAGGCTGGCCATCCTTCAGCCAGTCCAGGACTATCTGAAGGAAATACATCGAGAGGATGCCTTGATGCCTGTGCTGTATAAGGTGATGGGCAAAGCTATGGGCTCCGTGGGCAAAGCGGTGTTTTGGGCTCAGTTTATCTATGGTGAGCTGAATATGCAAAACGCCATGCGTGTGGGGTACACTTTCCCCCATCAGCACCCCGAGCTGGAGAGCAACCCTGAAACCGCACCTCTGGTGATCCGGGATCAGGTGTTTGGCGCGGTGGATCACAGCCCCAGCGGCACAGTGATCGCCGGAGCGGATGGCACCATTGAAGGCGCCCTCAATGATCAGGTGACCTATCCTGACAAGAAGATCCACCTCTTTGATGAGACAGTGGATCAGTACATCGGCCATATCAATCCCCAGGAAGAAGGGGAAAAGCTTGCCCTGACCCAGGAGTATCCCTTCCTGGTTTCCGCCGGTACCCACAGTGAGGAAGGCGTGAACACCGTAATGCGCAATCCGGCTTCTTACCGGTACCGTCAGCCCTACGTGTTCCGCATGAACCCGGAGGACGCCAAAGAGCTGGGCATTGCGGACGGCCAGTGGGTGAAAGTGACCTCCAAGGCAGGGTCCATCAAAGTGCCGGTGCAGTACTCCCGGTATTCCGCTCGGGGGTATGGAAATATTCCCCATCATTTTGGCCTGTACGATGAGCAGAAAAAGGCATATGGTGAAGGGGTGAACATTCTCACCTCTGGGGAAGACCACGATGAGATCACCGGGGATCCTGTTTACCGGTACGTTCCCTGCCGCGTTGAACCACTGAAGGAAGGAGAAAGCCATGATTTCTGGAACTATGCAAACTAATGCACCCAGCTTGTTGGATATGGCCCTGGATCTGCAAAAGGAGAAAGGCTGGATTTCCGACAGCGATGTGGCCGACCTTGCGAAGAAGCGGGGCCTGCCCGCTTCCCAGGTGTATGAAGCCCTCAGTTTTTACTCTATGATCCAACTGGAACAGCCGGTAAAGGTTCTGGTGCAGGTATGCCGGGGAACCAGCTGCTATACGGCAAAAGGCGGGGATCTTCTTCAGGAGATCCAGAGAATCACCCAGTGTTCCGTGGGCCAGACTTCTCTGGACGGGGTGTATCGGGTGGATTATGTGGAGTGCATCGGTCACTGTGAGACAGCGCCCAATGTTCTGGTCAACGGGAAGCTGTACCAGTCGGTAACACCTGAGAGCATCCAAACCATTTTAAAGGAGGCGGCGTTGTGATGGCAGTACAGGAAATGCGGTTGGCTCTCCGCAATCAGGGGAAGATTAACCCGGAGTCCATTGACGACTATCTTGCCGCTGGCGGGTACCGAGCTTTGGCCAAAGCCAGGACCATGGATCGGGACGCGCTGATTGCGGAGGTGGAAAACGCCTCAAAACTCCGTGGACGCGGCGGTGCGGGATTCAACACGGGGTTCAAGTGGTCCGGCGCAAAGGCCAGCGCTGGGGATGTGAAGTATGTGGTGTGCAACGCAGATGAGGGCGAACCCGGCACCTTTAAAGACCGGGTGATCCTGGAGAGCGACCCCCACACTGTGCTGGAAGGCGTACTGATTGCAGCCTATGCCATTGGCGCCACCGAAGCTATCATCTATTGCCGCGGTGAGTACGAGCACCAGATCTACCTGCTGCGCCGCGCAGTGGAGCAGGTCCAGGAACGGGGACTCACCGACGGTGTCCATGTGCAGGTGTACTCCGGTGCGGGATCCTATGTCTGCGGCGAGGAGACTGCTCTGCTCAACTCCATCGAGGGACGGCGGGCTGAGCCCCGTATGAAGCCTCCCTATCCCACCGTTGCCGGTGCTTTTGGCAAACCTACCGTGGTCAACAACGTGGAGACCTTTGCAAACGTGCCGGTGATCGTGGAGAAGGGAGCCCAATGGTATTCTCAAATTGGCGCTTCGGAGTACCCCGGCACCAAAGTGTTCTCCATCTCCGGTGACGTCAGAAAGCCCGGCTGCTATGAAGTTGCTACGGATTCCTCCCTAAACGATGTCATAGAATTGGCCGGTGGCGTGACCGAGGGCCACACCATCAAAGCGGTGCAGCTGGGCGGCTCCTCTTGCGGGTACATCAAAGGCAGTGAGCTGAACCAGTCGGTGGACTTTGACTCCCTGCGCCGCAACGGAAAATCCTTGGGTTCCGGCGCTGTGTTGGTCCTCAACGAGACCCACAACATGGTGGACCAGGTGCAGCAGATTCTCCACTTTCTCCGTCACGAGTCCTGCGGTAAGTGCACGCCCTGCCGGGAGGGATTGTACCAGGCCAGCCTGCTGCTGGACAAGTTTGCCCAGTCCCAGGCCACACAAAAGGATTTGGAGATGCTCCAATCCCTGTATGCTCTCATGTCCAAGGACTGTTTCTGTGCCCTGGGCCAGGGGGCCCTGACCGCGTTTGTCAGCGCCTATGAGAACTTCCCGGAAGATTTCGCTGAAAGGATGGTGAAGTGAGATGGCGAATATCCATCTGACCATAGACGAGAAAGAACTGGAAGTGCCAGAGGGCCTCACCATTTTGGAAGCAGCCCGGCAAAACGGAATTCACATCCCCACCCTGTGCTATCTGAAAGAACTGGACCCTCATGCCTCCTGCCGGATCTGCGTGGTGGAGGTGGAGGGGATGCGGACCTTCCAGCCCTCCTGTGCCACCAAAGTCCGTGACGGCATGGTGGTGCACACCAATACCGAGGCAGTTCGAGCCAACCGAAAGCTGACCTTGGAGATGATCATGGCGCACCACGCAGTGGATTGCCATCACTGCCTGCGGATCGGCAACAGCAAAGAAGAGGACCTGGATCCCAAGTTCTGCGAGATGTGCTTTTTCTGCGACTGTGTCCGGGACGGCATCTGTGAGCTTCAGGCCCTGAACCGGGAATACCATGTGGACAAGCTGCCCTTCCCGGTGGACGGGTACCGCTATGAGGAGGACGTGTCCCTGCACTCGGTCAGCCGCAACGCCAATAAGTGTGTCAAGTGCCGCCGGTGTGTGGACGTGTGCCAGGATGTGCAAACCGTCCACAACCTGGCCCTCTATGGCAGAGGCCAGGAGTATCGGGTGACCCCATCCATGAACAAACCTATGAATGAAAGCCCCTGTGTGCGCTGCGGCCGCTGCGTGGATGTGTGTCCCACCGGTGCAGTGTACATGGAGGAGTCCATCGACAATATGTTGGCGGACGCTCACGCCTATGGGGTGAAAACCGTGGGGATGGTGTCCTCCACTGTCCTTCCGGAGCTGGAAAAGCTCTGCAAAATGGAACCCGGCACCCTGGATCTCCATAAAGTGATCGCCGGTATGAAAAAGGAAGGCGTGGACTGTGTGGTCAGCGAGGAGCAGGTTCTGGACCAGAACCTGGCAACTGCCGAGGAGCTGATCCAAAAGGCGCAGGGGCCGGTGATCCTGAGCAACAGCTATGGGGTGAAGAACTTTGTCCGGGAATTTTTCCCGGAGCTGGAGGAGAAGGTGACCTTCTATCCCTCTCTGCAGCAGACTTTCTCAGCGCTGGCAAAAGAGCAGTTGGCGGCTCAGTTTGGTTGGAATCCGGAGCAGGTGAAAACTGTGGTGTTCACCGCAAACAACGAAAACGGCGCGGAGGCAAAGGAGCAGGGCACTGCGGACTACTCCATGAATCCCAGGGAGATCTATCGGACATTCCTGCGCACCGGCGTGGACTTGCGCAGGATCAAGTCCACCGACCCTCTGAAGCAGAATCAGGATGCCAACTACCTGTACAGCCCAGCAACCGGGCCCATCTCTTTTAACTATGAGAAAGAGCCGGAAGTGCTGCGAATTGGGGGCAAAAAGGTTGCCATTGCCCACAATCTGGGCCAGTGCAGGACGCTGCTGGAGGAGATTGCCAAAGGGGCTTGTCCTTATGACGTGGTTCGGCTGTGCGCATAATCGGCTGAACCTTACAAGAGAATATTCACTTTCGAGCGGCAGTGTCTACGGGGAAGCCTATGAGATTGCCGCCGCAGGCTGGAACGAGAGCCTGCCGAGTGAGCGTGGAAACGCGCTTGCTTTCCGTGTTTGAGAAGAGAGTGGTACCAATCCCCCTGCATGGGGGAGAAGGCGTGCTTTGTCTTTTCAGGCGAAGTGCGCCTTTTTGCTCTTTCTTCTCCTATCCCAATGAGATAAGGAGCGGTTATGGGTGAGAAAACTTCCTTTGCGAACTCTTCTGTTTTTGACGCTGTGCTGCGATCTGGGTTTGTTTGCCAAACGGATTATCGGCCCAGTGGCCAACATTTTTACGGATGCCCTGCACATCCCGGGTGGAATCGGCACCAGCTTTTCCCTGATGTTTTTGACAATTGCAGCCGCAGTGGTTCCCACTTTTGGCTGTGGAACGATTATGGGAGCTGTGCAGAGCGTGTTGGCCATGGCCTTTGGCATGGTGGGCAGTATGGGAGCGCTGTCGCCCATTGGATACATTCTGCCGGGTGTGGCCATTGACTTGCTCACCTGGGCGCTGCGCCGTACCCGGCTCAGCAATCCCGGCAAGTTGGCGGTGATCAATTCCTGCGCCGGGGTGGTGGCATCCCTGGCGGCTTGTGCCATAGTTTTTCGCCTGCGGGGACCGGTGCTCCTGCTCTACCTGTGCGTATCCGCCACTTCGGGGGCCCTGTGCGGAACTTTGGGAGCACAGGTTGTCCAGCGGGTGAAGCCCCTTTTTCCGGCAGTTTCCCAAAGAGAAGTCGTGTCAAAATCAAAAGACAGGGAGTGAAATCAAATGAAGAAAAATCGATTTGTCATTGTATTGCTGATTGTGTTGGTGGTTGTTACGGCGGGGGTAGCCGTGTGGCACAATACCACCCGCGTCACAGCACCCCAGGGTACTCTGCGGGTGGAATCTGGGGATGCGGTGACTGAGGTTCCCCTGGATCAATTGCAGTTGGCACCAGTGCAGGGTACCATTGTCAACGGCAAGGGGGAGGAGACCACTATTGAAGAACAAGGCGTGCTGCTCTCCCAAGTGCTGGAGCAGGCCGGCATCTCCGAGTATACACAGGTGGAGGCAGTGGCCGATGATGAATACAGCGCCACAGTCACCAAGGAAGAGATTGATCAGCCGGACAAGGTGTATTTGCTGGTGGGTACAGAGGAGCGGCCGCGGTTGGTGGTGTTTGGGGATGAAAACAGCAAGCGCAACGTCAGCAGCTTGATTCGCTTGGTGGTCACATGATCCCCTTTGAAAGCAAGCGGAATCAGGTCTATCCCGTCCTGTGGCGTGGAAAGGCAGCTGTGGAGAAACACTTTCTCCAGCAGGAAGATTGGAAGCGAGAGACCGCCCAATTCAGGGGCTTATCCGGAAAGCTTCCCATCCCCCAGATGTTGGAAGAACGGCCGGGCGTTCTGGTAACAGAGTTCTGTCCCCATCCCACGCTGCTCCAGATCCTTGAGGAGCAGGAGGATTCAGGGTTTTCTCCCGCCCCATGGATCGCCCTGGCAGATTGGCTAAGGCGGTGCCACCGTGTGTGCGGACAGCTTCCCGTGGAGGGGAACCTGCGAAACTTTCTTTGGGAGAAACAGAGCGCCCAGGTGATAGGACTGGACTTGGAAAGCCTCCAGCCCAGCACACTGGCAGACAGTGGGGCCCAGCTGATTGCCGGATTGCTGACCTATGCTCCTGGGAATACTCCCTTGAAACGCCAAGCGGCAAACTTGCTGGCAGCCCAGCTGAATGTTCCGGAGGAACAGGTGCACCAAGCGGAAACCTGCCTGCTGCACCGCCGGGAAAGCCGTAAGCAAAGCGTCATCAGCGGAATTCTGCTGGCGGGAGGAAAGTCCACCCGCATGGGCCGGGACAAAGGCGGCTTAAAGCTTTTCGGAAAAACCTTCCTTCAGTGTCAGGTGGAGAAGCTGCAGGCGCTGGGAGTGGGGGAGGTCCTGATTTCCGGCGGGGAAATTCCACCCTTGCCGGGTACGGTCACCGTGCCGGACCTTTATCCAAATCGGGGGCCTTTGGGAGGGATTCACGCCTGTTTGCTGGCGGCCCGATACCCCACCAGCCTTGTGCTTACAGTGGATACACCCTTAGTACCGGCGGCGGCTCTGGCCCATTTGCGCAGAGCCCACCGGGAGGGGGTCACAGTTCTGTACCACCGAGGCAAGGAAGAACCGCTGATCTCTGTGATGGATCGTTGGGTGGCAAACACCATAGAACCCCTGATTGCCCACAGCGGCGCTCCGGTGCGGGCGCTAAAAGGGCGGGTTCCCTGGAGACGCTGGGAATATCTGGGTCCCGAGAGGTATCTGGACAATTGCAATACGCCGCAGGAGTATGAGGCGTTACTTGCCTTGGCCAAATCCTGGGAGCTTTTTTGCGGGATCTCCTAACGCTTTTTGCTGTGGATAGCATCGGAAGCTTTGCTCACAGTGCTTTCGGAGTAGATGAGGGAGTAAGACTGTCGACGGAGAAGAAAGCCCTGCCGAAAGGCGGGGCTTTCTGTGCTTTCTATATGTTCCAAATAATCTGTGCGCTGCCGTCCTCTCGGATCAGGATTTTATGGATCATAATCATGGCAACCGCCTTTTTCCGCCCATAATCTGCGCTTTCCCAAGACTTTGCCAGATTGACGTCGTCGTGCTCCTGGTCTGACCTCTTCAGTTCTTCCATACGCTTTTCCAAAGCCAGCCGGTCCTGCTTCCATTGGGTGGCTTTCTGGTTGGCAATCGACAGCAGGTCGTCGTTGAATCCCCCGGTCAGCACGGTATCCAGCAGCTGTTTCTCCCGCTGTTGGATGGCCTTCACTTTCAACTTTAGATCGTTGATCGCCCCGTGATCCCCTTTCTGGGACCCGTGCCCTGTCTCCTTTAAGTCCGCCAATTTTTCTGCGATGCAGTCGTAGACCATGTTCTCCAAATCCTCTGCATAGATGGACACCTTTGGCCCGGTGCAGATCTTCTTGTGGGTTTTTCCGGTACAGTTGAAGTACCGCCGCACCTCACCCTTCTGGTTGGCTTTGCCCTTGACGGTGGTCATGGTGTGACCGCAGTTCTCGCAGATCACTTTCCCGGCCAGCCAGCTGGTGGGATTGCTGTAACTGTTGGTGATCTGGCGGTTTCTCTCCAGCTTTTGCTGGCACTTGAGCCAGATGCTGGAATCCACAATCCCAGGATGGGTGAGCACCACCAGCTTCATGTCCGACCAGTCGGGGTTGGCAAAGTCGTGCTTGGTACGCCCGTACAGCTGGGCGCCGCACGTTCCCGTGAAAAGGGAGACATCGCTGACAATCTGCGTCCCATGACGGCTGAAATAATCGTACACATCGGAATCCGCCTTGACATAGATGGGGTTCTTCAGCAGCGTGGACAACTTTGCGGTTGTCCAGTGGCTTCCGTTGAGAGGCTGCTTTCCCTCCACCACCAGGAGATCCAGCAACCGGCGCAGGGAGACCCTCTCTTCCGCGTAGACCTCATAGATGTACCCCACCTGTTCTGCCTGGGAGGGGATGGGGCGGAGCTTCTTTGTCGTGATGTTGTGGAGGACAGTGGGCACCAACTCAAACCCATAGGGCTGACGTCCTCCCATGTAGAATCCCATTTCACTGCGATGGGCGTAGGCTTGGGTGACTCGGTTGATGGTGGAAGTTCGCTCGAACTCCGCAAACACCATGAGGATCTTGACGATCAGGTCCCCGTAGGGGGAGGAGGTGTCAAAGGATTCCTGGGAGGAGACAAACTCCACCTGATGTTCCTTGAACTCCTGAAGAATCTTCATAAAGTCCGACAGGGAACGGCTGATCCGGTCCAGCTTGTAGACAATCACCTTGCGGACCTTTCCCTGGCGGACCAGTCGCATCATCTTCTGAAATCCCTCTCGGTTGACATTGCCCCCGGAGAATCCATTGTCGATCAAGGTGACCACCTTTTCGCCCCGTTCTTCGGGCTTTATCATCATCTTGCAGTATTCAATCTGCGTTTCACAGCTGATGCTGTTTTCCCGCTCTACTGACTTGCGGGCATAGAGGACAAGCGAAGCTGTCACCTCACTTTCACTGGTGTCGAATCCCGGGGGTATGGGGGACTTTACGGGATTTGGTCAATACGTAGGTCAATTCCTCAAGTATACGCTCCTGCTGGGTCTTGTCTGCCGGTGTCCGTGTTCTATGTTCCACCCGATGGTGGATGGATTTCACATCCACATACTCCTCTGGTAAGTTTGCCATACAGTACCTCCTGGATCGCCCCATGGGGCATGTGATGGAATCAAAGCCGGATTCCCCCTGTCACCAGCATATGCGTAAAATCACAGCATCTTTCCTGATTGATCCTGGAAGAATGTCCTCTCTGCTGTAAGAGGAAAAAGGATTACAAGGTGTTCTCTCAAGGGATGACAGGCTGCATCGTCCGCCAAATGCTCCATCCCATAGTCAAAAAAAGAATGCCCATGATTCTCAATGGAGAGATCATGGGCATTTTTTATGGGTATTTTACGAGGGTGGGAAGGCAGTTAGCCTGGATGCCTGCTCAGGACGGGTTGCCCTGGGGGGATTCCTCTTTGATGATGGATTTTTTCTTCCAGCGGCCCATGCGATAGGCAATGGAGGTGATGATAGCACCCATTACCCAACTGATGAGCATGGACACAAACAGCGGATCCGGGGAACCGGAACCCATGGCGCCTCCCTCGGGACGAGTGAGGAATTCCAGCCCATAGGCTACCGGGACTCGGATGATCACCGTGGTGATGATGGAGATCCACATGGGGGTCATGGTGTCACCAGCGCCTCGCATGACGCCGGAGAGAATCTGGGTGACGCCCATGGCGATGTAGCCCACCGCCAAGATCCGCATCATCCGCACGCCGGTGGAGATGACCTCCGGGGTGGAGGTGAACATCTCCACCAGGTAAGGCCCGAAAATCAAAATCAAGGCCACCAGCACCACGGAGACGGTCAGGCCGATCTTCAGTCCGGCCTTGGTGCCTTTCACGCACCGGTCCACCTTGCCTGCGCCGATATTCTGACCGGTGTAGGTGGTCATAGTGGTGCCGAAGGTGAAGTTGGGCATCATGGCAAAGCCATCCACTCGCATGACGGCGGTGTTCGCCGCGATGACTACCGTGCCGAAGGAGTTGGTCAAGGACTGGACGATGATCATGGCAAAGGAGAAAATCGCCTGGGTCAATCCGCTGGGCAGGCCCAGCTTGATGAGCTGCTTTAAGTATTTGGCCCGGGGCCACAGGTGAGAGGGTTTCACCGTCAACACATCCCGCATACACAGCAGCCGGATCAGGCACAGGGCTCCGGACGCCACCTGTGAGATGATGGTGGCGATGGCCACACCGGCCACATTCCAATGGAATCCTGCCACGAACCACACATCCAGTACGATGTTCAGCAGGCAGGCGATAATCAGAAAGATCACCGGCATGACAGAGTCTCCCAATCCCCGAAGCACGCCGGCAAGGATGTTGTAAAAGGCGCTGCCGATAATTCCTCCGAAAAGGATCACCAGATAGGTGCAGGCCATCTCGTGGATGTCCGCCGGAGTGCCCAGAGCGGTCATCACCGGGCGGGTGATCAGCGGCCCCACAATCATGATGAAAATGGAGGAGACAATGGTGGCGGTAAGGGTGGTGCCCACGGTGGCTTCCAGCCGTTCCCGATCCTTGGCCCCAAAATACTGACTGACCATGACGCTGGCTCCCACGGAGATGCCCATGAACAGCACCAGCAGCAGGTTCAGAATAGGTCCGCTGGCGCCCACAGCCGCCAGAGCGCCGTCACCCACGTAGGTTCCGATCACAATGGAGTCCACCGTGGAGTACAGCTGCTGGGCCAAATTGCCAATGAGCAGCGGCACGGAAAAGCGCAGCAGGTTTGCGGCGGGACTGCCCTGGGTCATGTCCTGGGCCGTAAACAGGTTGGAAAGTTTTCCTGACATAAGTAGCGTTCATCCTTCCTTTACTTCCTTTAGAGCGTTTACTTATACATTATATCACAGAAGAATCCAGAAATCTTTTGTGGAAAATCTGGGTTTTTGTAGATTAAAATTGAAAAAAAGACACAAAAAACCGTTCGCCCCTGGAACTATTCGAAATTCTGTGAAGAGAATCCATCCAACGGCCCCTGTAAGTTTCTTTTCCACAACCCCCATCATCCGACGATGCCCTGGGCAAGGACCTTCCGTCTCTGAATGGTTTCCGGCAAGTCCAGCAGAGTGTCTGCAAGCGTGTCCGGCTCTCACACATAGGCATAAACTTCTGAATATATTCTTTACTTTTCAAAATAAGTGTAGTACACTGACAAAAAATAGCGATTCTAGGGGAGAGCTGTTATGAAAATGAATCCCATTACCCGCCTGGATTACCCGGACCCGGACGTGATCCGAGTGGGGGAGTTCTACTACATGGTCTCCACCACCATGTACTTTTTCCCAGGAGGCGAGTTGCTGCGTTCCCGGGATCTTGTCCATTGGGAGCACCTGAGCTACATCTATGACACCCTGGACGACACCCCTGGACAGCGGCTGGATGGTGCCCAGAACATCTACGGACAGGGCATGTGGGCTGCTTGTATACGGTTTCATCAGGGGTTGTTTTACGTGTGCTTTGTCGCCAATGATACAGGTAAAACCTATCTTTACACGGCTTCCGATGGGGCAGGTCCCTGGCAGCGCCGGCCGATCCAGGGTTTTTACCACGATTGTTCCTTCCTGTTTGATCAGGATGGCCGGGTCTACATTTCCTATGGCAATCGAGAGATCCACATTACGGAGCTGAAGGAGGATCTGAGCGGCCCCAAACCAGGCGGTTTGGACCGAGTGGTTGTTTCCGATACGGACAACCCCCGCCTTGGATACGAAGGCTCCCATTTGTATCGCATCAATGGCAGGTATTATCTGTTTCTCATCCACTCCCGCCGGGACCGGTGGCGCAGGACCGAAGCCTGCTTTGTAGCGGATTCCCTGGAGGGAGAGTTCACCGGCGGCGACGTGCTGGATGACGATATGGGCTATTTGGACCAAGGGGTGGCTCAGGGGGGTATTGTGGACACGCCGGATGGCCATTGGTATGCCGTGCTCTTCCAGGACCGGGGAGCGGTGGGACGCATACCCGTCCTGGTGCCTGTGAGCTGGGAGAATGGGCTTCCCATATTCGGGGAGAAGGGCCACATTCCCGAAAGCTTCCCTGTGCCGGAGACAGCACCGGCAGCGCCTCTAGTGGCAAGTGACGACTTCACCACCGCTGGCGGTCCCCAGACCCACGGAACCTTTGGACTGAAAAGCTGCTGGCAGTTTAACCATGAGCCGGACCTCTCCCTGACCAAGCTGGACCGGGAACAGGGTACCTGGTCGGTGACCACCGGAAAGCTCTGTGATGACGTGACCCAGGCCCGCAACACCCTGACCCAACGGATGCTGTTTCCCCGGTGCGCTGCGGAGGTCACTGTCTCGGCGGAATCCCTAAAGGAGGGAGATGTGGCTGGGCTGTGCATCCTCCAGAGCTGTTATGGATGGATCGGTATCACACGATGCAGGGAGGGCTACCGGCTTACGGTCCGTACCCGGGAGCAGGATGAGACCACTCAGCCGGCGCAGGTCTCTCCGGAGCGGGAGTGGGAGAGCATCCCATGGGAGAGCTCTCAGGTTCAGCTGCGGATCGAGGCTGACTTTGACCAGATGAGGGACCAAGCTGTTTTCTTCTACAGAGCCTGCGGTGGGGAGAAGTGGAAGCGGCTGGGGCCAGTCCACAAGCTGTATTTCAGGCTGGACCATTTTACGGGGTGCCGGATTGCTCTTTTCACCTACGCTGCCAAAGAGATCGGCGGCACAGCCACCTTCTCAGATTTTGTCTATGATCCATGTGATGCATGAGTCACTTTGCTGGTGAGAGGAAAAATCGGAGTCTTTTGCAAAAACAGCGAAAAGTCAAGCTGCTCCAAGGATAGAGTGTTTTTACTTAACTTGATCGCTTCGGCGAAGGACTTCGCCTGCTTACAGATCAGCTGGATTCCAAGAACTTTTACGCCTTCAACCCCTCCTTCGACAAAAAGTAAGGGGGACCCACTCCAGCAAAAAAGCCGCCCCTTCTGGGACGGCTTTTCTTTGTATGTTTATGCGGTTGTTCGTCAGGCCTCTGTTTTCAGAGTGATCGGCCCCTGAACGCCGCTGGCAGGGATGGACATATAGTGGGAGAAGGAATCGTGGATGCGGTTTGCCAGGGAGTTGGCCGCTACCACCTCTAACTGGTTTTCACCGGGTACCAAGCTTTGGGTGATGTCCCAGGAGTAGGGCGCACAGATTCGCTGCCCCAGATCCTGTCCGTTGACGAAAAGTCTGGCGGTCATGCCCACACGGCCCAGATCCAGAATGGTCCGGCCCTGAGGCTCCAGTTTTGCAGTGGTTCGATAGCGGATTTCCCCGGAGAAGTGGGGCAGCCCATTTTGACCGGTGACATTGCACAGGGGGGCCTGGGTTCGGAAGGGCCGGAAGGTGGACTCCTGGCCGGATTCCCGAACGCTGATATCCCACAGCAGATCCAGCTGCTGCGCCTTGGTCAGATGGGGCAGTTCCGGGAAGCTCTCCCATTCCTCGTGGGTAAACCCGCCCCAGATCAGGATTACAGATTGCCCAGGCTCCAAGGAAAGGGATACCCGGCCTTCTCGAGCTCGACCACGCAGGCAGGTCTGGTTCAGCAGATCCAGTGCCAGATACTCGCCACTGACAGGGAACCGCAGGGTTTCCTCTGCCTTTCTGGGGGCTTCGTTGAACAGGAAGAAGTACTCCATAGCGTTCCGGGTGAAGCGGGCGATCCGCAGCAAGGGCTCTTCCGCGGAGTAGTCGTGGGCAAGGCCCAGAGCCAACAGCTGCCGGGGAAGCTCTTCCAGGCTCACTGCCTTGCCGGGCAGCTTGCCCTCTCGGGAGGGCGCGGGCTCCACAAAGAACAGGGGAATTCCCGCCTGTTCCAATCGACGGGCCGCCTGCCAGAAACTCTTGGGCAGGTGGGCGCAGGAGGGCACCACCAAGAACCGGTATCCTTTGCCAAAGACCCCGTGGCTGGCGGAAGCCTGTTCCAGATAATCCAGAGGGACGATCTCGTAGGGGATGTGAGCGTCATAACAGGCCTTGGCGGGCTTTTGGGTGAACATGACGTGATCCTTGTCCATCCACTCAGCCTCGGCGTGATAGAGCACCGCTCCGGCAGCTTCCATCTGAGCCCCATAGAGCAGATGGGCTGCCCGGTTGGTGTAGTGCATCAGTTGAGAGAAGCCGTCAAATTGAGGGTCGTTTCCCTCTGCCCAGAAGTGAGGAGGGCAGTCCCGATCGGGGAAGAAGTCGTCAAAGGCGTGGGGAACAAAGTGGTTGATTCCCCGCACCAGCAAAAAGTCCATCAGCCATTTCAACACCGGGGAGCCTTCCGCCCAGCCGTAGGCGCCGAAAACTTCGCACATGGCCCGCCCCTCCATGATGGGGTTCTGGCGTGCCTGGGAGGCTGCCAGCTGGCCCAGTACGTAGTGGAAAAACTCCGGGTCCGTCATACCTCCGCCAACGCGAGCAGCCGTTTGATATTCCCCCATACCGGGCATGACTTGGTGGAGCACAATGTCAATGCCGCTCATATCCTGACCGTCCAGCCCTCGGAAGAAGTGTCCGGCGCTGCGTCCCACCCGGGCGTGAGCGTTCATATCCTCGATGATGTGACCAATGTACTGAACTTTATGAGCCCGGCACCAGCCGCCCACCTGGTGGGAGAAGTTCTCCTGCCAAAGCTTAGTGACTCCATCCATATAGGTCAGCCGCACTTGCGGACCGTTGTCCTTCCAGGGATACCACAGTGCCGGGAGCAGTGCCAAGGGGTGGGCCAGCCCACTTTTTTCCATGTGCGTGGGGATCTCCTCCGCCCAGGGGATCGCCAGACCAGGTTCACCCACTCTTCGAAAATAACCGCCAGTGTCCTCGCCCCAGGGCCCCATATGCTGGCAGTCCAGACCGGGTTCATCGGAGAAGAATCCAGCCAGCGTGTTGCCGAAATACTCCCCAAAGTGCTGATAGTGAGGTTCGTACACTCCTTCAATCAGCGCTGCTACGGATTGACGGGACAGCAGGTCTGCCTTCCAACGGGTGGCCTCTTGACAGCCCTGGCGTGTCTTGTACAGGAAGAACACCCGCCAGCAGCCCTGGGGCACGTCCCAGTACAGATAATCAAGCCCTGGCTTTGTGGGAATCACCACAGGCTCGCCAACCATCCCTTCGCCTTCCGTGGTTCTCCGAAACGCGCAAACCTGAAGCAGCTGCTCTTCCTCTTGCTCTTGGCAGGGGGGGATCAGCAGGGTGGTGTCAGGCGCGGGGCCCATGACATCCACATGGTGTTCCCGCAGGTACCACCGCCGCAGTTCCGGGTATTTTGCCTCCAATACACCGTTGGTGTCGCCGGTGGGGTAGTGCTTGGCGTCCAGAATCCAGACTTTCATGTCCCGCTTTTTGGCCTCTTCCAAAATGAGCCCCAGGGTTTCCCACCAGGAGTCTTGACAGAATCCCTCGAAGGGACGGGATTCCACACAAACGGCCCGACATCCGCTTTCGAAGATCTTTTCCATCTTTTCCGGGATGCCCTCTCGGTTGCCCTCGTGCTGCCAGAAAAAGGGCAGCAGATAGTTGTCCGGCTGGTCATTCCATACAGCTTGCAAAATTGGGTCCATACGAACTCCTTTCCCGGTCTGACTGCCTATCTAGTCAGACCCATCCCCTCAAGGGAGTGATTTCGCGGCATATTATAGCATTTTCCAAATGGGAAGTCCATGGTTTTCAAACAAAATCACGAAGGAATGGTTTTGCTCTTTTTGGCCTTGCGAAAACGAAAATTCCGTTGTCTTGACAACATGCTTTTGCTGTTTTCTGTCGTATACTCCCCATCAGAAGTGCGAAACTAACCTCAGACCAAGAAAAAAGGAGATGCTTTATGGAAAACAAAATGTTCTGTTATCAGTGTCAAGAGACCGCTCGCTGCCAGGGATGCACCCAGGGTGGGGTTTGCGGAAAGACCCCCGAGACCGCTGCAGTTCAGGACTTGCTGGTCTACGTGACCAAGGGTCTGGCGGCAGTGGCCACACAGCTGCGTCAGGAAGGAACCAGTGTGCCCGTCCAGGTGGACCGGATGGTGACCAGAAATCTGTTTACCACCATCACCAATGCAAACTTTGACCAAGAGGCCATCACAGTCAGAGTTCGGGAGACTTTGGATCAGAAGCGGGAACTGCTGGGCCAGGTAAAGCATCCCGACGCCCTGCCCAAGGCAGCTCTCTGGGACGGCGGAGAGGAGACCTTTGCCGCCAAGGCAAAAGAGGTGGGCGTGCTTTCCACCGAGAATGAGGATATCCGCAGCCTGCGGGAGCTGATCACCTATGGCCTCAAGGGCTTGGCGGCCTATGCCAAGCATGCCAGCGTCCTGGGCAAGGAAGACCCGGAACTGGATGGATTTCTCCAGCGGGCCCTGGCTGCCACTTTGGATGACAGCCTCACTGGAGAAGAGCTGACCGCCCTGACCTTGGAGACCGGCCGTCACGGCGTCCAAGCCATGGCCTTGTTGGATCAGGCCAATACCCAAGCCTACGGCAACCCGGAGATCACCAAGGTTTCCCTGGGTGTGGGGAAGAACCCCGGCATCCTGGTGTCCGGCCACGATCTGAAGGATTTGGAGATGCTCCTGGAGCAGACCCAGGGCACCGGGGTGGACGTGTACACCCATTCGGAGATGCTTCCGGCCCACTACTACCCTGCTTTCCGGAAGTATCCCAACTTTGTGGGCAACTACGGCAATGCTTGGTGGCAGCAGAGGGAGGAGTTTGAGAGCTTCCATGGTCCCATCCTCATGACCACCAACTGTATTGTGCCGCCTAAGGACAGCTATAAAGACCGGCTCTACACCACAGGAGCCGCTGGATATCCCGGCTGCAAGCACATTCCCGGGGGTGTGGGGGAGAAGAAGGATTTCTCCCAGCTGATCGCCCAGGCCAAGACTTGCCCGCCTCCCGCGGAGCTGGAGACCGGGGAGATAACCGGCGGCTTTGCCCATGGCCAGGTGATGCTTCTGGCGGACAAGATCGTGGAGGCAGTGAAGTCCGGGGCCATTCGAAAGTTTGTGGTCATGGCTGGCTGTGACGGCCGGGCTAAGTCCCGAGAGTACTACACGAAGTTTGCCCAGGCGCTGCCCCAGGACACGGTGATCCTCACTGCCGGCTGTGCCAAATACCGGTACAACAAGCTGAACCTGGGGGACATCGGCGGGATTCCCAGAGTGCTGGACGCTGGCCAGTGCAACGACTCCTACTCCCTGGCGGTGATCGCCCTGAAGCTGAAGGAGGTCTTTGGCCTGGAGGATGTCAACGACTTGCCCATTGTGTACAACATCGCCTGGTACGAGCAGAAGGCCGTCATCGTGCTGCTGGCTCTGCTGTCCCTGGGGGTAAAAAACATCCACCTGGGCCCCACTCTGCCAGCGTTTCTCAGCCCTGGGGTAGCCAAGGTCCTGACGGAATCCTTCGGCCTGCAGGGGATCACCTCTGTGGAGGAGGATCTTGCCCTGCTGGTGGGGGAGAGCTGCTGAGTTTCCCCATGGGAAAAGGAGTTGCCTTTTTCACAAAGACCGGTTAAACTCTATCTTAAGATGAGAGTTTAGGAGGTTGCCGCCGTGAAGGAATCGCTGCTTTCCATCGGGAAAATGGCCGCGTTGAACCGGCTGTCTGTGTCCACCCTGCGTCTGTACGACGAAAAGGGCCTTTTGAAGCCCCGTTATATCGATCCCCAGACGGGATACCGGTATTACAGCATCGATCAGAATGCCCGCCTGGACGTGATCGTCTATATGAAGGAGCTGGGCATGAGCCTCTCCCAGATTGCCCAGGCGCTGCAAAAGGAGGACGTGTCACTGATTGAGGAGATCCTCAGCCAAAAGAACGAGCAAATCCACCAGCAGATGCGGCAGCTGAAAGCCCAGCACGACGCGGTGGAGCGGGCGATTCTCTCCATCGAGCGGTACCGAAAGTCCCCCATGACAGGGACATTGTCCTTGGAGTATCTTGACCGCCGGTATGCCTGGGGAATTCCCTGTAGGGTCAACTTTTACAGCGACGACGTCCACAGCTATGAGGACGCCCTGCGGGAGCTGCGCCTGCAGCTGGAGGAGGCGGGATTCACCCAGATTCACTCCTATAACATTGGCACGTCCATTCTGCAGCGGGATTTTGAGGAGGACCGGTTTGTGCCGGAGCGGATTTTTCTCCTTGCCAACCGCAGGGAGGAGATTCCCGGGTTCCAGGTGGTGGAAAGCGGCATGTACGCCTGTGTGTACCTGGACAATTTTGACGATGAGATTCGTTATGCCCGGCAGCTTCGGGAGTATTGCGCCCAGAACCGGTACCACATCGCAGGGGATTATTTCTGCGAGGTGATGACGGGATTCCAGGTGTTCGACAGCGATCCCAGGAGCATGTTCATGCGCCTGCAGGTGCCGGTGAGCTTCCAAAAATAAATTTGCCAAATTTTTCACAAATCCTCTTGACCCTCCTGCTGCAGGAGGGTTTACACTAAAGACAGAACCGAAGAGAAAGGGGAAAAAGCCCCTTTCCCATCACAAGTGACCGGTGTGTCAAAGGAGGATTTGTCATGGATAAAATCAAGGTGGTTCAGTACGGCTGCGGCAAAATGTCCAAATACACTCTGCGGTACCTTTATGAGCACGGCGCGCAGATTGTAGGCGCCATCGACGTCAACCCGGCTGTGGTTGGCATGGATGTGGGGGATTACGCGGGCTTAGGCTTGAAGACCGGTGTGCTGATCTCCAATGATGCGGATAAGGTGTTGGACGAGTGCCAGGCAGATGTGGCCATTGTCACACTGTTCAGCTTTATCGGCGACATTTACGAACATGTAGAGAAGTGTGTGGCTCGGGGGATCAATGTGATCACCACTTGCGAGGAGGCCATCTATCCCTGGACCACCTCCGCTGCTCAGATTAACAAGCTGGATGCCCTGGCCAAGGAGACCGGATGCACCATCACTGGGTCTGGCATGCAGGACATTTTCTGGATCAATATGGTGGCCATGGTGGCCAGCGGCTGCAACCGGATCGAAAAGATCAAGGGTGCTTACAGCTACAACGTGGAGGACTATGGCCTTGCCCTGGCCCAGGCTCACGGCTGCGACCTGACTCCGGAAGAGTTTGAAGCCCAAATCGCTCACCCGGACGCCTTTGAGCCCTCCTACGCATGGAATGCCAGCGAGGCCATCTGCAGCAAGCTGGGTTTGACCATCAAGTCCATCGACCAGAAGCATGTGCCCTATATCGTGGACCATGACGTGTACAGCTCCACACTGGGCAAGACCATCCAGGCAGGCAACTGCATTGGTATGTCCGCTGTGGTCACCATTGAGACCATGCAGGGCATCACCATTGAGGAGGAGACCATCGGCAAGGTCTACGGCCCCGAGGATGGCGACCAGTGTGACTGGTGGATCACCGGCGAGCCCAACACCGAGTTCCATGTGGTGAAGCCCGCCACGGTGGAGCACACCTGTGCCACCATTGTCAACCGGATCCCCACTCTGCTCAATGCTCCTGCCGGCTTTGTCACCTGCGACCAGCTGGATCCCCATTGCTATCTGACCTATCCCATGGAGTACCATGTGTAAAGAAGTATCGAGAACCTGGAAGGCCCCCCTAGGGGGCCTTTTTCTATGGGAACGCTGGTGCGGGGATGCTGCTTTTTTGGTGACCTTTCCAAGCCGCCGGGGAGTCTGGTGCAGCAGGATCGCTGCACCGCTGCCTCAGATGAAAGCAGCTGAATACGATCGTGCCGTGCCTTGGTTTCCCAGTGTCGAGGAGACCTTTTGAAATAGAATCCAGATAAACGTCAAAAAGGGACTGCTGCAACTTGCAGCAGTCCCTTTTTCTGGGGCTTCTCAGAGACATCTCTTGAGGAAACTATCTTAGTGATACATCTCCATGTAGGGGCCATGGGCCTCGATCAGCTCGTCGATCATCTTAGCCATGTCGTCGATGGAGAGCTCCGATGCGGTGTGTGGATCCAGCATCACAGCGCGGAGGATGTCCTCCTTCTTCCGAGTGCGGGCAGCCTCGATGGTCAGCAGCTGGGTGTTGATGTTGGTCATATCCATTGCTGCCAGGACCGGGGGCAGAGAGCCCACGTAGGTGGGATGGACGCCAGTGCCGTTGACCAAGCAGGGCACTTCCACACAGGCCTGCTGGGGGAAATCCTCAATGAGGTGGCCGGTGTTCAGCACGTTGCCGCCGATCTGAATGGGGTTGCCGGTGATGACAGCTTCCATGATGTAGGAGGCGTATTCCTTGGAGCGATCATGACCCAGCTCCTTGTCGGAAAGGAGCTTTTCGCTCATCTCTTTCCAGCCCTTGATCTGGTTGACACAGCGGCGGGGATACTCGTCCAGGGGGATGTTGAACCGGTCAATGAGCTCCGGATACTTGTCTTTGATGTAGAAGCAGTTGTACTCGGCGTTATGTTCGCTGGACTCGGTGCAGTAGTAGCCCAGCTTGTCGATGTAGTCAAAGCGCACCATATCGCCGTGCTTCTCAGAGGCGTTCTTCTCCTTGGCACGCCTGCGGATTTCGGGGTAGAGATCGTTGCCGTCCTTGTCCTGAATGGACAGCAGCCAAGCCATGTGGTTGATGCCGGCGATCAGCTCTTTGCGGCCCTCCAGCTTGTCCTCCATGCCCAAGCTCTTCAGCAGGTTTTCGGAGCAGACCTGAACGCTGTGGCACAGGCCAACGGTTTTGACGTTGGTGTAGCGCTGCATATAGCCGCTGAGCATTGCCATGGGGTTGGTGTAGTTGAGGAACAGGGCGTCGGGGCAGACCTCCTCCATATCCCGGGCGAAGTCCTCCAGCACGGGGATGGTCCGCAGAGCCCGCATGATGCCGCCAATGCCCAGGGTGTCGGCAATGGTCTGGCGCAGGCCGTACTTTTTGGGGATCTCAAAGTCGATGACAGTGCAGGGCTCATAGAAACCCACCTGAATGGCGTTGACCACAAACTTGGCGCCCTTGAGGGCCTCCTTGCGGTTTTCCACACCCAGATAGGTCTTGATGATAGCCTTGCCCTGATTGATATTCTGATTGATAGTGGAGAGGATGCGATAGCTCTCGTCCAGACGCTCACCGTCGATGTCATAGAGGGCGATCTCACATTCCCGCAGAGCGGGGGTGCACATCACGTCGCCCAGCACGTTGCGGGCGAAAACGGTGCTTCCGGCGCCCATAAAAGTGATTTTCAACATACAAAAGCCTCCTGTAAAAAGTAAGGGTTCGCCCCGCACGGCAGGGAAGAGGCCTTCCTGGCCTTCCCCGCTGGGACTGGGTCTAGTTTAGCAGGATGCGCCAGGAAAAGCTATTGCAAAAAGGAGGGCTCTTTTGGTAAAATGGAAACAAAGCAAAACAAGAAACAACGGTTTCCGGAGGTGAGACTACAATGAAAGCGGAGAGCGCGGTGGCGCCCAGCTGGTGGCATAGTCTGGTCCCGTTAAATTACGGATATGAGAGCTGCAGTCCCGGCCACAGCTTTGGTCCGGCAGTGCGGCATTACCATCTGCTTCACTATGTCCTGGAAGGGGAGGGAACCTTTTACCAGGGAGGGTCCACTCACAGCGTGGAGGCAGGAGATCTGTTTGTGATCCTGCCCGAGGAGCTGACCACCTACTGCGGCAGTCAGGAGCATCCTTGGACCTATGTGTGGCTGGGCTTCCGAGCGGAGGAGACGCCGGACTTTCTCAAGGAGCCGGTGCTGCGCCGTCCCCCGGTGAGAAAGCTTTTTGAGCAGCTGCGGGATCTATCCCTGGAGGTGCCCCAGGATGGATCCCAGGATGGGCTGGTATTTTCCCTGCTGTACGAACTGCTCTGGGATCTGTCCCGAAACGGTCCGCCCTCGCAGGACCGTTCCAACACATATGCCGCCTACGCCAAAACCTATCTGGAGACCTCCTACATGCAGCCGGTGAGCATTCAGGGCATAGCAGACGCTCTGCACATAGACCGCCGGTACTTGACTGTGCTGTTTCGCCAGGCTTACGGAGTGCCGCCCCAGGCATATCTGATGGAGCTGCGCCTGGAGCAGGCTCGGGCCTTTTTGGTGCAGGGGTATGGGGTGGCGGAGGCGGCGTCCATGTCGGGGTTCTCGGACTTGGCCAATTTCTCCCGCAGCTACAAACGGCGCTTTGGCATGTCCCCCAGCGGCCAAAAGGGGATCAGCCCACATAAAATATAATCTTGGTCAGGTATTCGCTTTCGTCGCCGGTGGTGATGTAGTCGTTGATGCAGAACTCGTAGGAGTCCGAACGAATCTCCAGCCCCTGTTCCCGGCAGAAATCCAGCAGTTTCTCATAGCTCTCCCCGATGGAAAGGTAGTCTCCCCGGTGATAGATGACCGCCCGTCTGCCCTGGGGCAGGCATTGGAGGTTCTGGGCCCGGTCCGTCTTTTCTGTGGGGAGGAAGGCCAGGGAGGCCTGTGTGTACTGGCCGGCTCGGATTCGCTCCAGCGGCACGGAGACGCCGCTCTGGAAAAAAATGGGCAGTTTTTCCTGAAAAGCCTGGGCAAAGCACTGCTTTGTGGCAATGCTCACCTCCCGGAGAGTGTAAGGAGGATCCACAGGTTTTGTGAGGATCCACTGTTCCGAAGCGTCCTCCAGACGAGGGGACTCCTTGCCCTGGTGAAGGCCGGCGGCCTCCAGCTGGCTGCAGCGCTGGGCAAGCCGGCTGCGGATCAGGCGCAGGTCCTCCATCTCTTGGTCGATGACGCTCAGCTGCCCTTTCAGCACTTTGAGACTGCTTTGGGTGGTGTAGTGGCCCAGCAGCTGTTGGATTTGCTGCAGGGAGAGGCCACACTTTTTCAGGATCAGGATGGTGTCCAGTTCATCCAATTGGCTGGCGCTGTAGTAGCGGTAGCCGTTGTTGGGATCCACATAGGCCGGCTTGAATAACCCCAGCTTGTCGTAGAAGATCAACGTCTGTTTGGAGATGTTCTGATATTTGGAAAGCTCGCCGATGGAAAAGAGGTCGTCCATAAAATCACCTTGACACTATAGTTACTATATCCTTTATTATAGGGATAGAGACGGTAAAACACAAGGAGGTTTTAGTTTGCGTACCCTCTCCCGTTGGAAGGAGAAGCTGTTGGAAGGCTTGTCCGGAAAGAAGATTTTGTTCATCCTATTGGGGGCGGCCATAGCCACCTTTGGCATCCACAACATTCATCAGCAGGTGGGAATCACCGAGGGCGGTGTGATCGGAGCCATGCTGTTGGTGGAGCATTGGCTGGAATTTTCTCCGGCCTATATCACGCCGGTGCTGGATATCGCCTGTTATCTGCTGGCTTGGAAATACCTGGGCGGAGATTTCATCAAGATCAGTGTGATCTCCACTGTGAGCGTATCCCTGTTTTACAAGCTGTGGGAGCAGTTTCCGCCCATGCTGCCGGATTTGTCCGGGCATCCCTTGGTGGCCGCTGTGCTGGGCGGCATGTTTGTGGGGATCGGCGTGGGGATCATCGTCCGGCAGGGCGGTTCCTCCGGCGGAGATGACGCCTTGGCTTTGGTCATCTCCAAGGTGACCCATTGGAGGCTGTCCTTTGCCTATCTGTTCACGGATTTGACGGTGTTGGCGCTGTCCCTAACTTATATTCCGGTCACTCGGATTGCTTTTTCCCTGGTGACGGTGACGGTGTCATCTTTCTTGATCGACAAGGTGCAGGAATTTCGATTTCCTCGGCTGAAAAAGGCATAAAGGCCTTTACAAGGGATGGGCCACCGCCTATAATGGAGCCATCTTTTGGAGAAGGGAGTTGCCCTGTATGAACAACGGTTGTTTGCCCAGCTATGAGGCTTTGGGCAGGGAAAAGGCGCTGAAGCTGCTGCTGGAGAAGGAATACGGTTATCCGTTGCCCCGTCCCAACACTCTGGAGTTTCAAGAACGCAAAGCAAATGAGAACGCCTTTGCAGGAAAAGCGGTTCACCGCACGGTGGAGGCGCGGGTCACCTGGAACGGCAGGGAGTTTGCCTTTCCCTTCCAGTTTGTGTGTCCCAAAGCGGACCAGCCCGTCCCGGCAGTGGTGTTGATCAATTTCACGCCAGCGGTGCCGGACCCCTATCTGCCCTCTGAGGAGCTGTGCGATCTGGGGATGGCAGTAGCGTCGTTTGGCTGCGCCGACGTCTCTGAGGACAACGGGGATTTCACTGCAGGTGCCGGGGGTCTGTTCCAGATTGACCGAAGCCAGCCCGGTGCTCCGGGGAAGCTGGCAATTTGGGCTTGGGCTGCCAGTGTCCTGAGGGATTATCTGGAGACCCGGCAGGAAGTGGATCAGAAGCACACAGCGGTGGCCGGTCATTCCCGCATGGGGAAGACGGCGCTGCTGGCAGGCGTTTTGGATCGGCGGTTCCAGTATGTGTTTGCCAATGAGTCCGGCTGCTCGGGAGCGGCTCTTTACCGGGGTAAGGTGGGGGAGACCGCCAAGGATATTTGGGAGAGGTTCCCCTATTGGTTCTGTCCCAGGTTTGCAGATTGCACAGGAGATCCGGAGACGCTGGACTTTGACCAGCATTTTCTCCTGTCAGCCATTGCCCCCAGGAAGCTCTATGTGGGGAGCGCCCAGGAGGACCTGTGGTCGGATCCAGCCAGTGAGCTGCAGGGATGCCTGGCGGCATCGCCTGCCTATGAAGCGCTGGGAGTGCCGGGGTTGGTTCTGGAGGATGCCCAGCCCCAGCTGGGCAAGGGGTACCACTGCGGGAATATCGGGTATCACCTGCGCAGTGGAAGCCACTTTCTCAGCCGGGAAGACTGGGGGCAGTTTGTCCAGTTCCTCAAAGCCCATCGCTCCTGAAGGGACGCTTTGAGAAAATTGCAGGATTCCCCTTGTCAAAGTGAGGGGAACGTGATATCATGATTTAGTTACAATCCCTGGGGGAAGTTCCCCCAACGGGGACCATTAGCTCAGTTGGTTAGAGCAGTCGGCTCATAACCGATCGGTCCGGGGTTCGAGTCCCTGATGGTCCACCAAATAGTTTGCGGTACGAACTCTGTCGTTCCCAGGCTCTTTGCGAGGAGTGGCAAGGTCGTGCTGGTGTGCCCATTCTGTATGGGTAAATTGAGAGCAGGGTATCGGTCAGCAATCCTCTGGCCGGTACCCTGCTTTCTGTTGTTGCTGGAGGCCTTGAGGAGTCTCGAGTCCTTGCAGGGGGGCAACGGTTTTGGGGGCAGCGTCGGGTTGGGCCAGGTCTCGTTTGCCTTGCCGGGCAAAAAAATTTTCCCTGACCTTTACATTTTCTTTTTGGAATCCTTAATTTTTTCTCTGGGTGGCCGATAGAAACAATATACAGAAAAGAATTGTTAACGTATGGTAATTTTTTGTGCTTCCTCCCAAGAAACGATCCCCGAGGCCTTCTGAAAGTGCAGGTGCTGGCAATGGATGGGGGAGGAAAGCGCTGGACTCCCGGATCTATGCTGTGGAAAGAGGTGATCCACCGGTGAGTTTTGAAGATGACATCCATACAAATTCCACTGTGGACAACTCTGCTTCCTTCTCCAAACGAGTTTCCACAACCCTTACGTTTTCTCCGGATCACGACTTGTGCACTCTTTGGACTCTTTGGTCCGGTGTGAGCTGTAAGGATAATCCGCTGAAATTGAATCTGCCCGCCTGTGGTTCTCCATCCCATCTCCCGTTGGAAGAGATGTTGGTCCAGGAGAGTCAGCGGCTGTGGCTTGCCTTGACTCAGGCGGCTCACAGACGGATCCAGGCCATTGCCGCGGTTCCCTCCTCGTCACCGGTGAATCTGGACGAAGAGGCTTTTCTCCACGTTTCCAAAGATGAGCTGGCTGCTTGGCTGTTTTTGTTCCCCGCTATTGGAGAGGGAAAACACCTGTCGCCGTCACGGCTCCACCAGGTGGTGATGGAGCATGGCGTTACCGGAGGCGTCAATTGGTCCCTGCTGTGGAGATTTTCCACTCTGCCTCAGCGTTGTTTCCTGTTCTTTCCTCCGGCTCGAGGGAAGGATCCTGTGCCGGGAATGGATGGCAGGATTGTGGACCGGTATCCCCGATCTTTTGACGAAAATGTCCGGGTGGAGGAATTGGATCAGGCCGACTACAAAACTCTGAACCTGGTGCGGAATATCCAGGAGGGGGATGTCATCTGCGAGATCGTCCCCGCCACCAAGGGAATCCCCGGCGCCACGGTGACGGGAAAAGCCCTTCCGGCAAAGGACGGCAAGGATCCCGAAATCCCCCAGGGCCGGAACACCTGCATCTCCCAAGGCGGCAGGTACCTGCTGGCAGAAAGAAATGGCCACGTGGCATTTTCCGGAAGAGAATTTCTGGTGAAGCCGGTGCTGCACTTGACCGAGGAAGACTTAGCTGCCAAAAGGAATGTCAACTTCTTGGGGGACATCCATATCCATTGCGACTTGGAAAACGGCGTTTCCGTCCGGGCCACAGGAACCATTCAAATTGATGGTGCCGTGGAGGTCTGCACCGTGGAAGCCGGAGAGCATATCATTGTCTCAGGAGGCGTCCAGGGACAGGGGCGCACGGAACTTCACGCCCAGAAAAGTGTGTATGCCAAATATTTGGAGTACTGCAATGTGTACGCACGGAACAGTGTCCAGGCGGATTGCATCATCAACTGCAATATTTACAGCAACGGGACTGTGAAAGTCACCACTGGCAGAGGAGTCATTGTGGGTGGTGTCATCCGGTCTTCGGGAGAGGTGACCGCCGGGATTGTGGGTTCCAAGGCGGAGCGGCCCACTTCCATTATATTGGGGGGTCAGCCCTGCGAAGAGGCGGAACGGGCCCAGGTCAGCGGGGAGTTGGAGGAAATCCGGCAGGAGCTGGCCCGGACAGAGCGGCTGCCGTCCTCTCCGGAGCAGGCACAGAAGGTGGCAAAGCTCCGGCTGAATTTGTATGTGGCCAAGGGGAAATTGGAGGCGTTCGGCAAGGAGTTGGAGTCACATACCGCACCCACAGTGGGGGCGGACATCCGCCGCATGCGGTGCGCCACAGTGTATCCTGGAACGACGGTGACTGTTTACCACAGTTCTTTTCGGGTGACCCAGGAAAAACAAAATTGTACCATAGGCGTCGTGGACGGCTTAGTGAACTATCTTTAAGGGGGCCAACACCTTGACGGTATTTATCCATCAGAATTTAGAAAATCTGCTGAACCAGTGCATGCGGGAGATCACCGCACGGTTTGCTGGGATTGAGCTTTTGGAGAAAAACGGGACGCTTTCCGATGATATCTGTACGGTCCATACGGTATTGGAGGGGAATCATCGGGCGGCGTTGTTGTTGTGCGCGGATACAGCCCTGTTGACCAAACTTGCGCAGCATATCATGCACAGCCAGTCGGTGACCCAGCAGGATATCGCGGATGTGGCTACAGAGTATTTTAATGTGGTCTGTGGCCGAATCGCGGCAGGGTTGTTTCAATCCGCCAATATCTCCTCTCGGTTTCACACACCGGAGTTTCTTCCCGGCCGGTATCAGCCGGAGGAGTGTACAGATTGCCGGTGCGAGCTGAACTATACCGACGATGAAAATCAGACGGCCCGCTTGATCTGCGTTAAATTGGTGCCGGCTCAGCCCTGCCCATCGGACAAGGCGGGATAGGAGCCTGAAATGGCGGAGTGCCCCAATTTTATCCAGAGAGATCGATGGTCCATACGATGACCCCATACAGAAAAGGAGCGATAGAGATGTCTAAGAAAATCATGGTGGTGGACGATTCCAGAATCGCCCAGCTGCAGCTGCAGGAAGTTTTATCCGGCACAGATTACGAAGTGGTGACCTGCTGTCAGAACGGGGAGGACGCTCTGCAGAAGTACGACGAAGTACACCCCGACCTGGTGACCATGGATATTGTGATGCCTGGCATGGATGGATTGGACGCAGCCCGGCTGCTGATGAAGGCCCATCCCGACGCCCGGGTGTTGATGGTTTCCTCCCTGGCCTACGATGACACCATTGACGAGGCCAAGAAGATCGGAGCAAAGGGATTTGTGTATAAGCCCTTTGACCAGGCTCAGATTCTCCAAGCTATGGAGACCGCTTTTTCCGAGCAGCCTGGGGAGTAATTCCAAAAGACAGCATCCATAGTTGCGCTCCTTCAGCGGTTTTGCAAAGTCCAGCGGCTGAAGAGTAATTTCTTGTGCTCAAATGCTGGATAGATTCGACTTCCTGCCATGGAATTTTTGGCGGTTGGAGAAAACCGCGGCACAGAGTATCCGAGCTCCTTCTTGATGGGTGAAGGGGCTCTCTTTTTTTTGCGGAAAAGGTCGGTGAGGTTTCTTCCCCGGGACCCCGGTGAAAGGACGTGCCATAGGACTGACTCCGCATCACGCAAAGATATCTTTGGAAAACATCCGGGAGTCCTGGGATCAGAAAAGCGGGAAGTGGGGTGATGCAGGATCCTGCGGGGGGCATCCCAGCAGTGATTTCTGGGAATTTCCAAAAGCGCCGCATCCTGGGGGAAAGGCGAAGGTGGGAGGGCTTTCTAAAGAACAGGCGCAGGCCTGTTCTTCTTTTTTCCGGGGGAATGAGAGCGAAACCTTGCGCTTTTTCCAAAATCAGTGTATACTTTTTCTGTATGGCACCACCTGTAGTGGCGCCCGTTTGTTTTGGAAAGACTCTGAAAGGATGGGATCTATCAATGAGCAAAAAAGTAGCGGTGATCATGGGCAGCGACAGCGACTTCCCCACGGTGGCTCCTGCCATCAAGCGGCTGAAGGGCTTCGGCATCCCGGTGGAGGTGCGGGTGATGTCCGCTCACAGAACCCCGGACGCGGCGGCGGAGTTCTCCAAGACCGCCCGGGACAACGGCTTTGGCGTCATCATTGCCGCAGCGGGAAAAGCGGCTCACCTGGCTGGTGTGCTGGCTGCCCACACCACCTTGCCGGTGATCGGCATCCCGGTGAAGTCCTCCACCTTGGACGGCCTGGACGCCCTGCTTGCCACCGTTCAGATGCCCTCCGGGATTCCCGTTGCCACGGTCGCCATTGACGGCGCGGACAACGCGGCGATTTTGGCCTGCCAGATGCTGGCCCTCTCCGATGAGGGGCTTGCGTCCCAGCTGGCCCAGATGAAGCAGGATATGGCGGAGGGCGTGGCCAAGAAGAACGCCGCTCTCCAGGAGAAGGTCAACGAGCTGTAAGGAAGCCGTTCAATGAGGCCGTAAGTTTGGATTCGCCCCTTTTCTGTGGGGCGGGAAAGGGGAACGTCCATGAAGAGATCCGTCATGCGCAAATACGCTCAGCTGGCCGTGCGCCGGGGCGTCAACGTGAAAAAGGGCCAGGGCTGTGTCATCACCGCCCAGGTGGAGCAGTATGAGTTTGCCGAACTGGTGGCAGAAGAGGCCTACCGGGCGGGAGCCAAGTGGGTGGAGATGCGCTGGGGAGACCAGGTGATCTCCAAGCTGAAGTACCGTCACGAGACCGTCACCCAGCTCTCCCAGATGGAGGAGTGGGAGAAGGCTCGTTGGCAGCGGGATGTGGATCTGCTGCCGGCCATGATTTACATCTCCTCCGAGGATCCCGACGGTCTAAAGGGCGTCAATGTGGAGAAGATGCAGAAGGCCAACGGCGCCCGGGCCAAGGTGATCAAACCTTTCCGGGAGGCCATGGATAACAAGTACCAGTGGACCATCATTGCGGTGCCCTCCAAGAAGTGGGCCAAGAAGGTGTTCCCCGGGGAGCGGACCAGCACTGCTGTGGAGAAGCTGTGGGAGGCCATCCTCAAGACCGTGCGTGTCTCCGAAGACAACGATCCCATGGCGGAGTGGGATGAGCACAACGCCCGGCTGGAGGCCCAGTGTGAGAAGCTCAATGCCCTGGACCTGGACTATCTCCACTACCAGGCACCCAATGGCACCGATTTCAAGTGCTGGCTGATCCCTGGCGCTCAGTGGCATGGCGGCGGCGACACGCTGCCTGACGGCACCTTCTACAACCCCAACATGCCTACGGAGGAGGTCTACACTTCTCCGCTGCGGGGCCGGTGCGAGGGGACCCTGGTGTCCTCCATGCCCCTTTCCTATCAGGGGAATTTGATTGACCATTTCTCCGTCACCTTCGAAAACGGCAGGGCTGTGTCCTGCAAAGCGGAGCAGGGCCAGGCGCTTCTGGAGAAGATGATCGCCATGGACGAGGGCGCCGCCATGCTGGGTGAGCTGGCCCTGGTCCCCGTGGAGTCCCCCATCTATCAGGAGGGGATCCTGTTCTACAACACCTTGTTCGATGAGAACGCTGCCTGTCATGTGGCCCTTGGCCGGGGCTTCAACGAGGTGATCCCCGGGTTTGGGGAGATGTCCAGCGAGGAACTGAAAGCCCGGGGCATCAACGATTCCATCATTCATGTGGACTTTATGGTCGGCTGCAAGGAGCTGTCCATCACCGGCTATGCCAAGGACGGCAAAGCGGTGAAGATCTTCGAAAACGGCAGCTGGGCCATTTGAGAGACAAACTAGTTTGGGAGTGGTAACACAGATGAAAAGCTACAGCGACAGCTACAAAGCCGCGGGCGTGGACGTCACCGCGGGGTACGAGTCCGTTGAACTGATGAAAGAGCACGTCAAACGCACGGTGATCCCCGGGGTAGTTTCGGGGATCGGCGGGTTTGGCGGCCTGTTTGCGCCGGATCTTTCCGGCATGGAGGAGCCGGTGCTGGTCTCCGGCACCGACGGTGTAGGCACCAAGCTGAAGATCGCCATGCTGCTGGACAAGCATGATACCATCGGCATCGACGCAGTGGCCATGTGCGTCAACGACGTGGTGTGCTGCGGCGCAAAGCCCCTGTTTTTCCTGGACTACATTGCCTGCGGGAAGAACTTCCCGGAGAAGATCGCCCAGATCGTGGCAGGCGTGGCAGAGGGCTGCGTCCAGTCCGGCTGCGCTCTGATCGGCGGCGAGACCGCGGAGCACCCCGGCATGATGCCCGCCGAGGATTACGACTTGGCCGGCTTCACCGTGGGCATTGTGGACAAGAAAAAGATCATCGATGGTTCCCGCCTCCAGGCTGGGGACGTGCTGCTGGGTGTGCGCTCCTCCGGCGTTCATTCCAACGGCTTCTCCCTGGTGCGGAAGGTCTTCGGCATCGGCGCGGACGACGAGGCTGACCGCCGCATTCTGGCGGAGCGCTATGACGATCTGAGCGCTACCTTGGGAGAGACGCTGCTGACCCCTACCCGCATTTACGTCAAGCCCCTGTTGGCTGCTATCGCCGCAGCGGACATCAAGGCTGTGTCCCACATCACCGGGGGTGGCTTCTATGAGAATATCCCCCGGATGCTTAAGGACGGCATGACCGCCAAGATCGAAAAGAGCGCCGTGCCCACGCTGCCCATCTTTGACCTGATCCAGGCCGCGGGCAACATCCCGGAGCGGGATATGTTCAACACCTTCAACATGGGTGTTGGCCTGTGTGTGGCAGTTTCCAAGGAGACTGCTCAGGCCGCTATGGATGCCTTTAACGCCGCCGGAGAAGAGGCTGTTGTTCTGGGCGAAGTGGTCAGCGGAGACGAGGGGGTTGTGCTGTGCTGAACATTGGCGTGCTGGTGTCCGGAGGGGGCACCAATCTCCAAAAGCTCATCGACGCCCAGCAGGCCGGCCAGATTGTAAACGGCCAGCTGCGGGTGGTCATCTCCAGCCGCCCGGATGCTTTTGCGCTGGAGCGGGCCAAAAAGGCCGGTATCGAGGCCATCACGCTGCGCCGGAAGGATTACCCCGACGTGGATACATACAGTCAGGCCCTCATTGACGCCCTCAAGGAGCGGGGCGTGGACTTGGTGGTGCTGGCGGGCTTTCTCACCATCACCGGGGACAACTTTGTCCAGGCCTTCCCCAATCGGATTCTCAACGTTCATCCGGCGTTGCTGCCCTCTTTTGGAGGAAAGGGGTATTACGGGCTCCACGTCCATGAGGCGGTGCTGGCCCGGGGTGTGAAGGTTACCGGAGCCACCGTGCACTTTGTCAATGAGGTCTGTGACGGCGGTCCCATCATCCTGCAGAAGGCGGTGGACGTGAAGGAGGGGGACACCCCTGAGGTCCTGCAGAAGCGGGTGATGGAAGAGGCAGAATGGATTCTGCTGCCCAAGGCGGTGTCCCTGTTCTGCCAGGGGAAACTGACCGTCCAGGACGGCATTGTGCACATCGCAGAATAACGGGAATAGAGAGGAGCGCAAAGCGTTGAAACCAGTGGATATCAAACAGGACCTGGCGGGGAACAGTTATCCCGGCCGTGGAATTGTCATCGGCCAGAGCGCCGATGGAAAGAGCGCTGTCATTGCCTACTTCATTATGGGCCGCAGCGAAAACAGCCGCAACCGCGTGTTTGTGGAGGAGGGGGAAGGCATCCGGACCCAGGCTTTTGATCCGGCCAAGCTGTCCGATCCCTCTCTGGTGATTTACGCCCCTGTGCGTGTGCTGGGGGAGGCCACCATTGTCACCAACGGCGACCAGACCGACACCATTTACGACTTCATGAAAGAGGGCAAGACCTTTGAGGAGGCCCTGCGCACCCGGACCTTTGAGCCGGACGGCCCCAACTACACCCCCCGCATCTCCGGTATTGTGGAGCGGGGAGAGGGCAGATTCACCTATAAGCTGTCCATTTTGAAGAGCACCGACGGGGACCCGGAGATGGCCCAGCGGTTCTTCTTCGAGTATGCCCCCAAGGCGGGCTTGGGCCACTTTATTCACACCTACAAGTGCGACGGCAGCCCCATCCCCTCCTATGAAGGGGAGCCCACTCCCGTGGAGCTGGAGGGTGACATCGACCAGTTTACCGCTGCCCTTTGGGAGAACCTGAACCAGGACAACAAGGTGTCCCTGTTTGTGCGCACCATCGATTTGGCCACTGGGGAGACCGACACACGCATCGTCAATAAGAATCAGTAATTTGGGGAAAGGATGGAACAAGTTATGGCAAACGAATTGGCCTTGAAGTATGGCTGCAACCCCAACCAGAAGCCCTCCCGGATCTTCATGCAGGACGGGGGAGAGCTGCCGGTTACCGTCTTGAACGGCAAGCCCGGGTACATCAACTTCCTGGATGCCCTGAACAGCTGGCAGCTGGTCAAGGAGCTGAAGGAGGCCACCGGCCTGCCCGCAGCCGCTTCCTTTAAGCATGTCAGCCCCGCAGGCGCCGCTGTGTACGTGCCCCTCTCCGACACCCTGAAGAAGATCTACTTTGTGGATGACCTGGAGCTCACTCCCTTGGCCAGCGCTTATGCTGCTGCCCGGGGTGCGGACCGGATGTCCTCCTATGGCGATTGGGCGGCATTGTCCGACGTGTGCGACAAGGAGACCGCACTGCTGCTGAAGCGTGAGGTGTCCGACGGCGTCATTGCCCCCGGCTATACCGACGAGGCTTTGGAGATCCTGAAGCAGAAGCGCAAGGGCGGCTACAACGTGGTGCAGATCGACCCCAATTACAAGCCCGCCCCGGTGGAGCATAAGGATGTGTTCGGCGTCACCTTTGAGCAGGGCCGCAACGAGCTGAAGATCGACGGCAGCCTGCTGGAGAATCTGCCCACCCAGAACAAGACCCTCACCGAAGAGGCCAAGCGGGACCTGATCGTCTCCCTGATCACCCTGAAGTACACCCAGTCCAACTCCGTGTGCTACGTGAAGAACGGCCAGGCCATTGGCGTGGGCGCCGGCCAGCAGAGCCGTGTCCATTGCACCCGTTTGGCTGGCAACAAGGCGGACAACTGGTATCTGCGTCAGTGCCCCAAGGTTTTGAACCTGCCCTTTAAGCCGGGTATCCGCCGGGCTGACCGTGACAACACCATCGACGTTTACATTGGCGACGAGTGCATGGATGTCCTGGCCGACGGCGCTTGGGAGCAGTTCTTCACTGAGAAGCCCGAGGTGTTCACCCGGGAAGAGCGCCGCGCTTGGCTGGACGGCATGACCGGTGTGGCCCTGGGCAGCGATGCTTTCTTCCCCTTTGGAGACAATATTGAGCGGGCACACAAGAGCGGTGTGGAGTTCATCGCCCAGCCTGGCGGTTCCATTCGGGATGACAACGTGATCGAGACCTGCGACAAGTACGGAATCGCCATGGCCTTCACAGGCATCCGGCTGTTCCACCATTGATCCGCGGGAAAGCTTCTGCGGAGGCTTTCCAGAAGGGGGAGGGGCAAATTGAGAAAAGCGATCTTCTGGGGGTTCCTGGGAACCCTGGCGGAGCCTGTACCCCAGGCCGCCGGGAGGGATGCCCTGGATCCCCGGCAGTACCGCGTCTACCCGGATGCGGCGGCGACTTTGGCCCTTTGCGCCTATAAGGGATATCGCAATTACCTGTTGGCAGAGGGGTTCCCCTATTTGACAGAGCTGCTGCCGAAGCTGTACTTGGACAGCTTCTTTTTGGACCGGGTGGTTTCCGGCAGAGTGGAGCTGGCGGGTTCCTCGGGGGAAGGAGTGTACCGCCGGGCAGAGCTTGCCGCCCATTTCCCTCAAAAGATTTGGCTGGTCAGCGGAGTTCCCCAGGAGCTGGCAGGGGCCAAGGCTGCAGGCTGGCACACCATCCAAGTTCACACAAAGGGGATGGAGACGGACTTTACCTGCCGTTCGTTGACGGATGTTTGGCGGCTGCTGTAAAGCGGCTGTAAAAAGCGGAATTGGTGAGTATACAGGAAGAGAGGAAAGGTACCATGAAAATTCTTGTAGTGGGCAGTGGCGGCCGGGAGCATGCCATTGTCCGCAAGCTGAAAGAGAGCCCCCAGGTGGAGGCGGTGTACTGCGCCCCGGGCAACGGGGGCATCAGCCGGGATGCGGAGTGCTTTCCGGTAAACGCCATGGACAAGGAGGGCATGCTGGCCCTGGCTAAGGAGAAAGCTGTGGACCTGGTGTTCGTGGCCCCGGATGATCCCCTGGCCGCAGGCATGGTGGATTCCATTGAGGCGGCAGGGATCCCCTGTTTTGGCCCCAATGCCGCAGCAGCTGAGATTGAGGCCAGTAAGGTGTTCTCCAAGAACCTGATGAAGAAATACGGCATTCCCACCGCAGGGTACGAGGTGTTCTCCGACCCGGCTCAGGCACTGGAGTACATCAAGGCTCAGGGTAAATACCCTGCCGTGGTCAAGGCGGACGGCCTGGCCCTGGGCAAGGGAGTGGTCATCGCCCAGAACGAGGAGGAGGCCAAGGCAGCGCTCCACTCCATTATGGAGGATAAGATCTTCGGCGAGAGCGGCGCCCAGGTTGTGGTGGAGGAGTTCCTCACCGGCCCCGAGGTTTCTGTGCTGGCCTTTACCGATGGCAAGACCCTGTGCCCCATGGTATCCTCCATGGACTACAAGCGGGCGTATGACGGGGACAAGGGCCCCAACACCGGAGGCATGGGCACCATCAGCCCCAATCCCTTCTACACCGACGAGGTGGCCAAGGAGTGCATGGAAAAGATTTTCCAGCCCACCGTGGCCGCCATGAATGCAGAGGGCCGTCCCTTTAAGGGATGCCTGTACTTTGGCTTGATGCTCACTCCGGACGGTCCCAAGGTCATTGAGTACAACTCCCGTTTCGGCGATCCTGAGACCCAGGTGGTGCTGCCTCGCCTGAAGACTGACTTCGCGGAGATCGTCATGGCTGTGGCCCAGGAGCGCCTGGGTGAATTGACCATCCAGTGGTCGGAGCAGGCCAGCGCCTGCGTGGTCATCGCCAGCGGCGGGTATCCAGGCAGCTATCCCAAGGGCCTGGAGATCCACGGCCTGAAGGAGGACGGTCAGGCAGAAGGCGTCACCGTGTACCATGCCGGAACCAAGTACGAGGACGGAAAGTTCCTCACCAACGGAGGCCGTGTCCTGGGCGTCACAGCCCTGGGAGACACCCTGGATGAGGCGTTGGACCGGGCTTATGCCGGAGTGGAGAAGATCACCTTTGAGGGTGCCATGTACCGCAAGGATATTGGCCGTACCCATCGTCAGTGAGGTATCACTTTAAAATTTTATTGAATTAAATCGAAAAATTGCTAAAACCCCTTGCCCATGGCGAGGGGTTTGTACTATAATAGACAAGTATACACTAAAAAGATGAGGTGGTAATCTCCATGAAAATCAGTTTTTCCACCCTGGCTTGCCCGGACTTTTCCTGGACTGACATCTATACCATGGCAAAAGACTTGGGCTTTGGCGGTATTGAAATCCGCGGCCTGGGAGACGAAATCTTTGCCGTGAACGCCCGCCCCTTCTCGGATGAGCGGCTGCCCCAAACTCTGGATAAGCTGCATTCCCTAGGGCTGGAGATCCCCTGTCTAGCGGCTGGCTGCGGCCTGAAATACAAAGAGGACTTTGACAAGAACATCTCCGAGATCACCCAGTACATCGTCCTGGCAAAGAAGCTGGGCACTCCCTTCATTCGGGTGCTGGGCGACCGGTATCCCCGTCCCGAGGGCGAGGTGGACGATGATTTTGTTGCAGAAGCCTTGAAGCTTCTGGGCACCATTGCCCAGGGCTTTGGAGTGTGCCTGTTGGTGGAGACCAACGGTGTCTACTCCAACACCAAGCGTCTGCGGGCCTTGATTGACAAAGTGAACCTGCCCTCTGTGGCAGCCCTGTGGGATATGCACCATCCCTACCGGTATGGCGGTGAATCCCCCCGAGAGACCGTAGCCAACCTTGGCAAGCTGATCAAGTATGTCCACGTGAAGGACAGCGTGATGGAAGGGGACAAAGTCCAGTACCGCATGATGGGCGAGGGCGACCTGCCGATTCACGAGATGCTGGATGCCCTGGTGGACATTGACTACGACGGATACATCTCCCTGGAATGGGTGAAGCGTTGGGCACAGGAGCTGTCCGACGCCGGCGTGGTGTTCCCCCAGTTTGCCAACTATATGAACGATTACTTCGCCTCTCTGTCCATGAAGGAAGGCGAGCTGCAGGATAACAATGCTCATACCGGCAAGTATGTCTGGCCCAAGGAGACGCTGATCGACGCCACCTTCCCGGACGTGCTGGACCGCATGGTCAAGGAGTTCCCGGACCAGATCTGCTTCAAATACACCGAGCTGGACTACACCCGCACCTATTCCGAATTCCGGGACGACGTGGACCAGTTTGCCCGTGCCTTGATCGCCATGGGTGTGAAGAAGGGGGACCACGTGGCCATTTGGGCCACCAACGTGCCCCAGTGGTACATCACTTTCTGGGCCACCACCAAGATCGGTGCTGTGCTGGTGACCGTGAACACCGCGTATAAAATCCACGAGGCGGAGTACCTGCTGCGCCAGTCGGATACCCACACGTTGGTGATGATCGACGGCTTCAAGGATTCCGATTATGTGGGCATCATCAAGGAACTGTGCCCGGAGCTGGAGGACAGCCTGCCCGGCAAACTGCACTCCAAGCGTCTGCCCGTGCTGCGCAACGTCATCACCGTGGACAGCCGGCAGAAGGGCTGCTACACTTGGGAGCATGCCATGGGTCTGGGCGATTCCGTACCTCCCACCGAGGTGGAGAACCGCCGCCGTCAGGTCCACAAGGACGACGTGTGCAACATGCAGTACACCTCCGGCACCACCGGCTTCCCCAAGGGCGTTATGCTGACCCATTACAATGTGGTGAACAACGGCAAGGCCATCGGCGACTGCATGGATCTGTCCACGGCAGACCGCATGATGATCCAGGTGCCTATGTTCCACTGCTTCGGCATGGTGCTGGCCATGACAGCCTCCATGACCCACGGTACCTCCATGTATCCCATCACCGCATTCTCTCCCCGGAAGGGTCTGCACTGCATCAACCAGGAGCAGATCACCGCATTCCACGGTGTGCCCACCATGTTTATTGCCATGCTGGAGCATGAGAACTTCCCCAAGACCGACTTCTCCCATATGCGCACCGGCATCATGGCAGGGTCTCCCTGCCCGGTCAAGGTGATGCAGGACGTGGTGGATAAGATGCACATGTCCGAGATCTGCATTACTTATGGCCAGACCGAGGCATCTCCCGGGTGCACCATGTCCAAGACCACCGACTCCCTGGATGTTCGGGTGAACACCGTGGGCGGCGCCATGTTTGGCGTGGACTGCAAGATCGTGGATCCCGAGACCGGCGAGGAGCTTCCCGACAATGTGGACGGCGAGTTCTGCGCCAAGGGTTACAATATCATGAAGGGCTACTACAAGATGCCCGAGGCCACTGCGGCGGCCATTGACAAGGATGGCTGGCTGCACACTGGCGACCTGGCCCGCCGGACTCCGGAGGGCAACTACAAGATCACTGGCCGGATCAAGGACATGATCATCCGCGGCGGCGAGAACATCTACCCCAAGGAGATTGAGGACTTCATCTACACCCATCCCAAGGTTCGTGACGTGCAGGTGATCGGCGTGCCCGATGAGCAGTACGGCGAGGAGATCATGGCCTGTGTCATCCTGAAGGAAGGGGAGACCTCTTCTGAGGAGGAGATCAAGGCCTATGTCCGGGATCACATGGCCAAGCACAAGGTGCCCCGATATGTGAGCTTTGTGAAGGAGTTCCCCATGAACGCCGCCGGAAAGATCTTGAAGTACAAGATGCGCGAGGACGCAGTGGAGTACTTGAAGCTTCAGAAAGCCGACAGCATTGTCACAGCCTGATTTCTCCAATTGCCGTCCTGTTTGTGATGGGCGGAGCTGGATGAAACCGACAGGGTGAAACATCCCCTTGAAGGCTGAAAAAAGATAATCTAATTTCAGGGCGGGAGGGCTTGCTTTTCCCGCCCATTTCTTTCATAATAGGCAGTGAAGAACTGAGATTATGCAGAAAGGAAGATGAATCGATGAAAGCACCTGTCACTTTTGCCATAGCCGGTTTCGGAGACCGTGGCAGCACCTATGCCTCCATGCAAAAGCTGTTCCCGGATAAGATGAAAGTTGTGGCCGTAGCGGATCTGATCCCTGCCAAGGTGGAAAAGGCCCGCCGGCTTTACGATATTCCCCAGGAGAACTGTTTTTCCAGCGCGGAGGAGATGCTGGCTCAGCCCAAGCTGGCGGATGTGATGGTGATCTCCACCATGGACCGGCAGCATGTGGGCCATGCCATTCCCGCCCTGAAGAAGGGGTATAACATCCTGATGGAAAAGCCCATCTCCCCGGAGCTGGACAAGTGTCGGGAGATCCTCCAGGTGGCGTCGGAATGTCCTGGAAAGATCATTGTCTGCCACGTGCTGCGCTATACCGCCTTTTACAACAAGCTCAAGGAGATCATAGACAGCGGACGCATCGGAGATGTGGTCACCATCTGTGCCAACGAGAATGTGGGCTATTGGCATCAAGCCCACTCCTTTGTACGGGGCAACTGGCGCAATTCCAAGGAGACCAGCCCCATGATTCTGCAGAAATCCTGCCACGACATGGACATCCTCACCTGGCTGTTGGGCAAGAAGTGCAAGTCCGTCTCCTCAGTGGGCGGCACCTACTTGTTCCGGCCGGAGTGTGCTCCCGAGGGGGCAGCTCTTCGCTGCCTGGACGGCTGCAAGGCCAAGGAGCACTGTATCTTTGACGCGGAGAAAATCTACATCACCAGCCCCAAGACAGGACAGGCTCACGGCAATAGCTGGATCAGCAGTGTGCTCAGTGTAGAGAACACTCTGGAGAGCACCTATCAGGCTTTGCGGGAAGGCCCCTATGGGCGGTGCGTCTATCACTGTGACAACGACGTGGTGGACCATCAGCAGACCAATCTGCTCATGGAAGATGGCAGCACCATCAGCTTCACCATGTGCGCCTTTACGGAAAGCTGCTACCGCTATTTCAAAGCCATGGGCACTAAAGGTGAGATTGAGGCGGATATGCTGTCCAATATCATCCATGTGCGGGAATTTGGCAAGGAAGAGGAGATCATTGACGTGGGCAAGATCGCCTCGGATCTAAAGGGACATGGCGGCGGTGACAGCGGCATTGTCCAGGATTTCCTGGACATGCTCCTGAGCGACGCCCAGCCCAATGAGCGCACCACAACGTTGGAGCACAGCATGGAGAGCCACTTCATTGCCTTGGCGGCGGAGGAAAGCCGGCTGCATGGCGGCGAAGTGGTGGATCTGGAGACCTTTAAAAAGGGTTGAGGACTGCCTTGCCGGAAACCAGCAGCGCCGCCTCAGAAATCCCGTCCATTGTTTCGGTGATCCTGGGGAGGAAGCAGTAATTGAGGGTGTCGGCCTGGCGAATATCTCTCCAGAAAAGGGGTAAATCATAATCAACATAGAAAAGGGACTGCTGCAAAATACAGCAGTCCCTTTTGCGTGTTCAATTGTGTGTATTACCGCTGCCACAGTTCCCGTTCTGTTTCCTGGCGCAAAGTCTCCTCCGCAGTGGAGACCAGGAACCGGTACACAGGGAACAGCAGCTTCAGGTCACGCTGGAGCAGCTCCGGCAGGTCCGTGGAGAACAGCTGGGCAAAGTCGTGGCTTACTGCGTCAAAGCTCAGATTGCGCCGCTCCAGCCAAATTTGTTCTTCAGGCGTCCGAGCGCTGTAGCGAGGCCGCTTGAAGCAGTCCCCCTCCATGCGAAACACCTTTTGAGCTAGAAATGCCTCCTGGGCAGCCTGGAATTCCTCGTCCCCTTGGAGAATCCTGGTTCTCATGTTGTTCATAAAGGCGGTGGAGGCGTGGTAGAATCCGCAGCCGTAGGCAAACCCGTCCAGGTTGATCTCAAAGTACATGCCGGGGTAGTCGGTGCCGTGCATCCGTCCGCCTCGCTTGAAGATGATCCACATGTGATCCCGATAGAGGGAGGGATCCTTTGTGTAGCGGGTGTCCCTCCAGATGCGGCAGATGGTTTTGTCCACCTTGGGTTCGGTGGTGAACTCCTGGTCCAGTTCCAGCATGGTGGGAGAGAGGTCCATCACCAGCTGACGCAGCGGCTGAATCACCAGGGATTGATACTCCTTTTTGTGATCGGAGAACCATTCCCGGCTGTCGTTGAGCCGGTTTTCGAAGAGAAAATCCAGCGTCTTTTGGGAAAATGGCGTGTCCATATGCAATCCTTTCCAAAAAAATTGCCCCGGCCGCAGACCGGCGCCGCCCCATGGGGGAGGGCCGTCGCGAAACCGGGGCAGGGGACATGCCCCCTTAGTTCAAGTCCAGCAGCTTGGCGCTGACGCCTTCCAGAGCGTTGAAGGACTCCACCATTTTGTCGATGGTGGCCTTGTCGCCGCAGGCTTGGAGCATAATGACGCCGTCATCAGAGCAGAACTCCTCGCTGGTCTCATGGAGGCCCACCCGCAGCTTGATGTTGCAGCCGAACTCCGTGAGCGTTTTTTGAAGATTCAGGGCGTTGGCGTGGCGGTGGTCCACACGCAGGCCGATGATATAATAGCAATTCATGAAAAAAGCCTCCATTTCTTTTGGTAATTCCTCGTTTTGAGGTCACGATTAGTATACCATATTTCGCCAAAAGGATACAACCCGAAAACTCCACCTTGCCGGAAAGTTTTTTCCCAATCCCTCTTGACGAAATAGAGAAAATCGGATAAACTAAGGGTAGTTAGCTTAAACTAATTGCTTGCGGCTTTTTGGCACCGGTCGGTGCTTTTTTCTGGGCTGTTAGTTAGCTTTATCTAACCTATTGGGCGATCTGAGACCGCACACTCTTCCCGAACCGGGGAGGGGAAAGTGCCGCAAAACACCTTTATCGAACAGGAGGATCCCATGAGCGTGGTAATTGTTGGAGGAAACGAGCGGATGGCTGGGCAGTATGAGGACATCTGTCGAGAGCACGGTTGGAAGGCCAAAGTGTTTACAAAGGAGAGCGGCTCTCTGAAGCGGAAGCTGGGATGCCCGGACCTGCTGATTCTGTTTATCAGCACAGTATCCCACAAGATGGTGATCAGTGTCACACAGGAGGCCAAGAAGAACCAAGTGCCCGTGGCTCGGGTCCACACCAGCAGCGCTACAGCTCTCCGAGCAGCCTTGACAGAATGGGCGCCAGCCATATGAAAGGCGGGGCGCTGGAGCGCAGTCTCATCGAGCATGGAGCTCCCACCTTGGCGGGATTAAAAACCGCCAGTCTGTTTTGCGTGCCAGCCCAAGGGGATTGGCAGGCCCAGGTGGACCAATGGGACCGGTTTCTCCGGGGGAAGGGCCTCACCCTTCGGATGCTGCGGCGTCAGGGGGAGCGGGTATTGTTGTATCTGTACCGTCCGGCTCAGCTCCAACGGGATTTACACCGCCCGGGGGTATTGGGGTTTCTCACCCAGTATGGGTATAGGGCTTCTTCTGTGGAGGAGGTGGTGGAGCGACTTCGGCAGCGTCTGGAGGAAAGCACCGGATTCCCCCATGAGGTGGGTCTTTTTTTGGGTTATCCCCTGGAAGATGTGGTGGGCTTTATCCGCCATGGGGGGAAGAACTGTAAGTGCTCCGGTTGTTGGAAGGTCTACAGCAATGAGCTGGAAGCCCGCAAGCGGTTTGCAAAGCTCGATAAGTGCCGGAGAATATACGCCAAGCTGTACAGCCAGGGGCGGACCGTCCGGCAGATGACAGTGGCAGCGTAAGGTTTTCTGCTAGGGTTCACTATAAAGAGGAGTTTACATATGGAAGGAATCATATCCACAGGGATTCTGTGCGCAGTGTTAACCGTGATACTTGTGTTGGGAGTGCGGACCTACCTGAGAAAGCTGAAGACGGGATGCTGTGGCTCTGAGGGGGACCAGGTGAACAGGGTTCGCCCTGCTGACCGGGACCGGACTCATTACCCCTATGCCAAGACAGTTGTGATCGAGGGGATGCACTGTCAAAACTGTGCCAGGCGGATTGAAAATGCTTTCAACACCCAGGAGGGATTTTACGCTAAGGTGGATTTAAAAAAGCGGTGCGCATTGGTGCTCACCAAGCACCCCACCTCCCCGGGGGAGTTAAAACAAGTGATTCGCAGCTTGGGCTACCGAGCGGTGGAGGTCCGATGAGCTCACCGGACCCGAAAGAAACCGATATGCATGGTCAGGAGCGTCCGCGGGAAGGTGGGCGCTTTTTTGTGCCTTGCGTCTTGGAAAGGAAGGGGGTAAAATAGTACCAAAACAGGAGAGGAGGGGGAATATGCCGAAAGTGGACCGCCCTGGAAAAGGGGAGAGCCGCATGTGCCTGCCCCGGGACTACACGGTGGTGGACACGGAGACCACAGGGCTCTCCAGTGAAAGCTGCAGTTTGATCGAGGTATCCGCTCTGCGGGTGCGGGAGGGGCAGGTGCAAGAGGAATTCTCCACCCTGCTGCGGCCCCCGTGGCGGGAGGTTCAGAAGAACGGCGAGTGGACTGAGGGCTATGTGGACGACTTTATCCAAGGTCTGACGGGGATCACCGACGAGATGCTGGAGGATGCCCCCCTTCCGGAGGATGCTTTGCCTCAGGTGGAGGAGTTTCTGGGAGAAGATCTCTTGTTGGGGCATAACGTGGGATTTGATACCGCCTTCCTCTATGATTCCTTCCAAAAGTACCTGGGCCATCCTTTGCGCAACGACTCGCTGGATCACCTGCGTATAGCCAGGAAACTGTTGCCGGAGCTGCCTCATCACCGCCTGGGGGACGTGGCTGCAGCTCTTCACGTGCCCTATGAAGGGGCCCACCGGGCGCTGCAGGATTGCTGGATCACCTATGGCTGCTATGAGAAGCTGAGGGCCCTGGCCTTGAGTCGCGGCACCGAGGAGGAGTTTGTCCGCTCTTTTGAGAAGAAGCGCAAGCCCCCAGCTCCCAGATACCCCGGGGTGCCCGGACATCCTTTCTACCGGAAGGAGGTAGTGCTCACTGGAAGCCTGGCAACCCCGGAAAATCGGGACGCTGTGCTCCGGGCCGGCGGTCGGGTGGGGAAGGAGGTCACCCCTCGCACCGCCTACGTGGCCATCCCCGCCCTAGGGGAGGTAGTTCTGCCAGGCAGGGAGGGGGGACCGGCCATTCTGCCCCAGGGAGCCTTTTACCGGATGGTGGGTCAGGGGCCTTCGGGTGGTTCCTCGGGCTCGAAGTAATGAGAGCGCTGGAACGGGAAATGCCGCTGCCAGTCGGAAAGGGACAGGCTGCTGGTGGGTTTCCGGTTTCCTTCAAGAGAGAACTGGAGAAAATATAAGGTACAGCTGAAAAAAGGTCTGGGAAAATTGCACTACAAGGCGTTGACGTGCCCGATCCCATCTACTATAATGAAACCAAACTCAGTTTAGGAGGATGTTGTAGTATGAAACCGTTTCTTGACGAAGACTTTCTTTTGACCACCCCCACCGCCCGCAAGCTCTACGAGACGGCAAAATCCATGCCCATCCTGGACTATCACTGCCATATTGATCCCAAAGAGATCGCCCAGGACAGGCAGTTTGAGAATATCACCCAGGTATGGCTGGGAGGCGACCACTACAAGTGGCGTCTGATGAGAGCTAACGGTGTAGAGGAGCGATACATCACCGGAGATGCACCGGACCGGGAGAAGTTCCAAAAGTGGGCCGAGACCTTGGAGTTGGCCATTGGCAACCCGCTGTACCATTGGAGCCATTTGGAGCTGCGCCGCTACTTTGGCTATGACGGCGTCCTCAACGGAGACACCGCTGAAGAGGTGTGGAACCTGTGCAATGCAAAGCTGGCAACTCCGGAGATGAGTGCCCGGAATCTGGTGAAAAATTCCGGTGTCACCCTGGTGTGCACCACCGACGATCCGGCGGATACCCTGGAGTGGCATAAGCTTTTGAAGGAGGACGAGAGCTTCCCGGTGAAGGTGCTGCCCGCTTGGCGTCCGGACAGCGCCATGGGGCTGGAGCGTCCCGAGTATCCCCAATACCTGGAGCGGCTGGGCAAGGCGGCCGGCATGGAGATTAAGACCTTTGCCGATTTGAAAGATGCCCTTAAAGTTCGGATGGCCTTCTTCAACGAGATGGGCTGCCGGGCCAGCGACCATGGCATCACCATGGCCGTGTGCCAGCCCGCTTCCGATGAGGAGCTGGAACGAATCTTCCAAAAGCGTATGGAGGGAGAGCCTCTCACTGAGGAGGAGTTGGCCGCCTTCCAGACGGGATTTTTGCGCTTTGTGGCTGGAGAGTACAAGCTGATGGGCTGGGTGATGCAGCTGCATTACGGCTGCCGCCGGAACAACAATACCAAGATGTTTGAGAAGCTGGGCCGGGATACCGGCTTTGATGCCGTACTGCAGGGGACGCCTTCTCTGGAGGTGGCGGCATTCCTGAACCTGCTGGCCTCCGAGGACGCGCTGCCCCGCATGGTGCTTTACAGCCTGAATCCCAACGATGACGAGGGGCTCAACTCTGTGATCGGCTGCTTCCAGGACGGCGCACCTCTGGGGCGGATCCAGCAGGGTGCTGCCTGGTGGTTCAATGACCATAAGACTGGCATGATCAAGCAGATGACCGCCTTTGCCAACGGGGGTCTGCTGGGCAACTTTATCGGCATGCTCACCGATTCTCGGAGCTTCCTGTCCTATCCCCGTCATGAGTATTTCCGCCGGATTCTCTGTGAGCTGTTAGGCTCCTGGGTGGAGAACGGCGAGTACCCTGCGGATTGGAAGGCCCTGGAGAAGATGGTCAGGGGGATCTGCTACAACAACGCGGTAGAGTTCTTCAGCTTCCCCCTGGAGAAAGCGTAAAAGCACGAGGAAGGAGAGAACGCTGTGGAACCTGGTCGTTTTGGCGCGGTGATTGTAGCCGCGGGCAGCTCCAGCCGGATGGGGGGTAAGACCTCCAAAGTGCTGGAGAATTTAGGCGGCAAACCGGTGCTGCTCCACTCCTTTGATGTTCTGGCGTCATCCCCCTGGGTGGGGGGATTGGCAGTGGCCTGCCGGGAGGAGGATCTGCCTCAGGTGGAGACTCTGCTGAAAGGCCGGACGGACAAGCCTGTGGCGGTGGTTCCCGGAGGCAGCGAGCGCCAGGATTCCGTCCTTGCCGGGGTGGAAGCTCTGCCGGAGGAGCTGGGCTACGTGATGATCCACGATGGTGCCCGGCCCTTTGTCACGGCGGAGATGGTGGATGCCCTGTGCAGGGATACCATGGAGTGCGGGGCGGCAGCAGTGGCTGTCCCAGTAAAGGATACCTGCAAGCTCACCGATGGTCAGGGGTACGTGGAGTCCACGCCGCCCCGGGACCGGCTGATGGCGGTGCAGACACCCCAGGCCTTTGAACGGGAGATGTATCTATATGCCCTCAGCAAGGCCAGGGCGTCTGGGAACGCCTACACGGACGATTGCCAGCTCATTGAGGCAGCAGGAGGCCGGGTGAAGATGACCCCGGGGGATTACCGCAACCTCAAGCTGACCACCCCGGAGGACCGTTTGGCGGCTCGGGCGTATTTGGGAAAGGAGGCCAGGACCATGCGGATTGGATCCGGCTATGACGTGCACAAGCTGGTAGAGGGCCGGCGGCTGATTCTGGGGGGCGTGGAGGTCCCCTATGAAAAGGGGCTGCTGGGCCACTCCGACGCGGATGTGTTGGCCCATGCCATCGCGGATGCCCTGTTGGGTGCAGCAGCTCTGGGGGATATTGGCAAGCTGTTCCCGGACAACGATCCCAAGTACGAGGGAGCGGACAGCCTGGTGCTGTTGGAGCAGGTTTGTGCCCTGCTTCGGGAGAAAGGGTACGCCATCGGCAACATTGATGCCACCGTGGTGGCTCAGCGCCCCAAGTTGGCGTCCTGGATCCCCCGGATGCGGGAGAACCTTGCCAAGGCATGCGGGATCTCCCTAGGAGCGGTCAGCGTCAAGGCCACCACAGAGGAAGGCCTTGGCTTTACCGGCAGTGGGGAGGGCATTGCCGCCACAGCGGTGTGCTTGCTGGAAAACTGAACAAGCGGATAAAAATGCCCCGGGCTGTGGGAGTCAGCTCGGGGCTTTTTCTGTGGGATCAGTCGGTTGCTTCGGGGGTGTCGGTCACGTCCGGCTGTGTCTCGCTGGGAATGCGCACAGCCAAGCCGTTGAATTCCACCCCTTCTCCCGCTGGAATCAGCAGGTACTTTCGGCCGTCAATGATCCTGCTCTCCACCAGATAGGAGCACTCCGGCTCCACGGTGACGGATACCTGGGGCGTCTTGATCTCCACCTTTCCCGCGTCAATCAGGTTTACGGGGTTCATGGCGGCGCCTTCGCCAAAGCGTTCCCCGCACAGTTCCTGGAAAGCGGCAACCTGTTCCTGGGGCACTTGGCAGTCCTCCAGAATGCGGGTGATATCCTTGGCGGTGACGGTGAGGGGCTCCGGATCCTTTCGCTGCTTGTGGTCCTCAATGAGCTCGCTGAGCTGGCTGTGCACCGCCTGGGCCACCTCCATGCTGCAGTCAGAGCCCAGGGCTTCAGCCAGTGCCTCCTGGAAGGACTCCTTCTGCTCCTGGGCAGACATGGGAATCTCTGTGTGGAAGATGCTGTCCAGAAATGCCTCAGGAAGTTCCCCAGCTTTGCGACAGTAGAACAGAGCGTTGTACAGGTTGGCGGCCCGGTCGTCAAAGGCCGGGAAGAGGAACCCGTATTCCGGCGGAGTCACGGTCTGGGGGGCAAAGCTGTGGAACTCGTTGTCCCCAGCGTAATAGCCCAAGCCTCGTTTGCCTTCTTTTACCGGGCACACCGCGCACAGAATGTAGGAAAATACGTTTTCTCCGTCCTCCAGAGAGCCGCCGTCCTTGGCTCGGGAGGGGACGTCGTAGGTGTCGTGGGCCAGTAGTAACAGGTAACTGCCCTCCGTCTCCAGACTGTCCACAGCTTTTTGATAAAAGGCCTTCCGGGCGTCGCCGTCCTGAAGTCCGGAGGAGCGCAGGGCGGAAAGCAGCCGGTGCTCGTCGCTGTCGGCCACCTGCTGGGTGGAAAATACCAGATCAATGAGGTTCTTCCCCAGCTTGCCGGAGAGGGTTTTCTTCAGCAGGGAGAAGTACTCCTCAGCCTCTTCCTGGGGCATTCTGCCCAGAGGTTCGTCCAGGTCGGCCACGATCTCTTTCCGCTCGTTGACAAAGCAGCCGTAAATCCGTTTGACCGCGTTTTTATCCAGCTGCCACCTGCGGCGCAGCTCAGAAACTTCCTTTGTATTCAATGCAGGCACCTCGCTTTTTAAAAGATAACCCCTCTATTTTAGCCAAAGGCGTGAGAAAAAGCAACTGTTCCATGGAACCCCTTGATTTCACCGCATAAACAAGGTACAATGAAGAAGTCAACCCAGACGGAAAGCACGGCGGGATCCGCCGGATAAGGGAGTGGAACTATGGATCAATTTCGAGGGAAACTGGGCTATATCTGCGATATGGACGGTGTGATCTATCACGGCAACCGGCTGTTGCCCGGTGTGAAGGAATTTGTGGATTGGCTGTACCGGGAGGGCAAGCAGTTTCTGTTTTTGACCAACAGCAGCAGCAAGACGCCCCGGGAGCTGCAGGACAAGCTGTCCCGCATGGGACTAGAGGTGGATGAGAAGCACTTCTACACCAGCGCCCTTGCCACAGCGGATTTCATTGCATCCCAGCAGCCTGGCGCCAAGGCCTATGTCATTGGCGACCCTGGTTTGTACAATGCCCTGTACGACAAGGGGATCACCCTGAGCGACGTCAATCCGGATTACGTGGTGATCGGAGAATCCTCCAACTACACCTACGATGCCATCTGCAAGGCGGTGCATCTGGTGCAGGGAGGGGCCCGGTTGATCGGCAGCAACTCCGACTTGACCGGCCCCACGGAAGAGGGCATTGTTCCGGCCTGTCGTGCGCTGGTGGCTCCCATTGAGATGACTACCGGGCAGAACGCCTATTTCATTGGCAAACCCAATCCCCTGATGATGCGCACCGGCCTGCGGCTGTTGGGAGTACACTCCCAGGAGGCGGCCATTATCGGTGACCGGATGGATACGGATATTGTGGCCGGCATCGAAACGGGCCTGGATACGCTTTTGGTGTTGTCCGGTGTCACCACCAGGGAGGAGATGGAGCGGTTCCCCTATCGGCCCCGTCTGGTGTTGAACGGAGTGGGGGAGATCCCGCCCGCAGAATAAGTCATCCGGTTTCGCCGGAAATGAGGAGGAAGTTGTATGCCATTTATTCAGATCAGAACCAACGTGGAAGTCACCCCAGAGGCCGCGGAGATTGTCAAGGACGGCCTGGGGAAGAGCATCACCCATCTGCCCGGCAAGAGCAGCTCTTCGCTGATGGTCTGCCTGGAGGACAAGTGCCGCATGTGGTTTGGTGGGCAGGGGGACAAGCCCCTGGCCATGGTGGAAGTCAAGACCTTTGGCGGTTCCATTGACAAGGCCGGAGCCCAGGCCATGACCGAGGACATGTACGCCCTGTTCCAGAGTCAGTTGGGGGTGGCTCCTGCTGATATGTATGTCCGCTATATTGCTGTGACGGATTGGGGCTGGAAGGGCACCAACCTGTAACAGGTAAAAGTGAAAGCAAGAAAAAAGCCTTTGGGAAATTTCCCAAAGGCTTTTTTTATGGGCTTTCCGCCGTCTCCTGAAGCATGGAAAAATACCGGCGGTACTCTTGAGAAAAGGCGCTGCCCCGTTTCCAGAGAAAAGAGAAGTCGTGAGTGATGGCGCAGTCTGACAAGGGGATTTCCACCAAGGTGCCGGATTCCAGCTCCTGGCGAACCACAGGTTCGTAGAAGAAAGCAATGCCAGCCCCCTGTTCAGCCAGCTGTTTGATCAGGTTGAGGCTGCCCAGTTCAGTCACCTTGGCGAAGGAATCCACAGAGAGATTCCGGCTTTCCAGAGCCCGCTCCAGGACATTCCGCGTGCCAGACCCGGGCTCCCGCACCAGCAGCCGCTCCCCCAACAGATGAGCCAATATTCGGACTGGCTGGGGAAAAGGGTAATTCGCCGCCGCAACAGGGATGAATCGTTGGGTGGAGTACACCAGACTGTCGTAGGCCGACTGGTCAAAATTCCCCTCCACCACAGCAAAGTCGATCTCGCCCCGGTCCAGCAAGGTCAGCAGCTCGTAGGTGTTGGCGGTGAGCATCTGAATTTGGGTGTCCGGTTCCTCTCGAAGCAGCCGATGCAATGGCTCGGCCATACAGTACTCTCCGATGGTCAGTGTAGCGCCAAAGTGGAGGGAACGTCGGTTGTCTGCAGCGTGGATGGCCTCCTCCATCCGACGGGCGTCGTGTACCATGGTTTCGGCAGTCCGGCGCAGCAGCTGTCCGCTTTCTGTCAGGGAAAGCCGCCGGTTCTCATAGCGGAAGAGCTTTGTCCGGTATTGGGATTCCAGCCCATGGATGTGCTGGGACACCGCAGGCTGAGTGATGTGGAGTTCCTCTGCGGCTTTCGTATAATTCATGGTCCGGCACACGGCCAAAAAGGTCTCTACGCGCAGGTCCAGCATGAAAATCACCTCTCCAACAATTATAATATCGACTTATTAATAAATAAAGAAAGATTATTTTACTTTATTGTCGAATGAGAGTATAGTAATACCGTCATCCAATGCTTACCAAATGAGGGGAGAGGTTCCAAATGCAGCTTATCAAGAAATACGCGCCCGGCCTGGTGCTGTGCGTGGTTGTGGCCGTGCCCAGCTGGATGCTGGGTAAACTCCTGCCTGTTGTAGGCGGGCCGGTGTTTGCCATTCTCATCGGTATGGTGATCGCCCTGTTCTATCGCAAGAAAAACCGCACGCAGCCCGGCATTGCGTTCACCTCCAAAAAGGTGCTTCAGTACGCTGTCATCTTGCTGGGCTTTGGTTTGGACCTGTCCCAGATTGCCCGGGTGGGTGCCCAGTCCCTGCCCATCATCCTGTCCACTATTTCCGTGTCCCTGTTGGTCAGCTTCCTGCTGTGGAAGGTTATGAAACTGCCCTCCAACACCGCAACTTTGATTGGTGTGGGATCCTCCATCTGTGGTGGCTCCGCCATCGCTGCCGCTGCCCCTGTGGTGGAGGCCGATGACGAGGAAGTGGCTCAGGCGATTTCCGTAATTTTCCTGTTCAACATTGCCGCCGCATTGATTTTCCCCACCTTGGGCGGCATGCTGGGCCTGTCCAACCAGGGATTTGGACTGTTTGCTGGCACTGCTGTCAACGATACCTCCTCTGTGACAGCGGCGGCCACCGCTTGGGATGGCCTGCATCCCGGTGCCAACACCCTGGATCAAGCCACCATCGTCAAGCTGACCCGTACCCTGGCTATTATCCCCATCACCCTGGGTTTGGCCATGTGGCGTACCGCCAAGGCCAAGCGTGCTGGTGGAACAGGGGAGAGCACCTTCTCCCTGAAAAAGGTTTTCCCGTTCTTTATCCTGTTCTTTGTGCTGGCTTCTGTGATCACCACGGTAACCGGAGCCATGGGAGTTCCCAGCAGTGTGTTCCAGCCCTTTAAGGAGCTTTCCAAGTTCTTTATCATCATGGCTATGGGAGCCATTGGATTGAACACCAACCTGGTCAAGCTGGTGCGTACCGGCGGCAAACCCATTCTGTTGGGGGCTTGCTGCTGGGTGGCCATCGCCGCAGTGAGTCTGGGTATGCAGCATGTGCTGGGGATTTGGTAAAAGAATCCCAGAAAAACCGTTTGAATCTCTGGAAGGACTGCCCCTGTGGGTGGTCCTTTTGTTTTTTGCAAGGGTGGGAGAATTTCAGATGCCTGGAAGTGGAGGCAGCCTTTTGCGCGGTGACAGGAAACTGTCATGGCAAGGCGCAGCATCCCCAGGAAAAGTGAAAGGTTTTGCAAAAAAATGGCAATTTCCCATTGAAAAAATGGGTATTGTGGAATACACTAAAGAGGAATTCTTCGTGGGTGCGCCAGCTGAGGGGAGGAGAAATTCCCTTTCCAATGGGAATTTTCCAGGCGGGTGCGGGAGAGGTTCCCGTGATAGGCGGGAGCCTCCAGCGAAGGATGTCACAGTTCCACGGGACTGAAAGGCGGCCACGTCAGAGCAGTCTCGCATATTTCTTTTGCAAAGGAGTTTCCCATATGGACAGAACACAGGCAAAAGCCAGGGCACAGGCTCTGGTGGATCAAATGACCCTGGAGGAGAAGGCCTCACAGCTGCGGTATGATTCGCCGGCTATTCCGAGGCTGGGAATTCCCGCCTACAACTGGTGGAACGAAGCCCTGCACGGTGTGGCTCGGGCCGGAGTGGCCACCATGTTTCCCCAGGCCATCGGTATGGCTGCCGCCTTTGACGCCCCCCTGATGAAAGAGGTGGGACATGTCACTGGTGTGGAGGGCCGTGCGAAATACAACGAGGCCTCTTCCCGAGGGGACCGGAACATCTATAAAGGCCTGACCTTTTGGGCACCCAATGTAAACATCTTTCGGGATCCCAGGTGGGGTCGGGGCCATGAGACTTACGGAGAAGATCCGGAGCTCACCTCCCGCATGGGTGTGGCGTATATTGAGGGGCTTCAGGGCCAGGGGGAGTACCTGCTGGCAGCTGCCTGTGCCAAGCATTTCGCCGTACATTCCGGGCCCGAGGCCCTGCGGCACAGTTTCAATGCCGTAGCCAGCAAGAAAGACATGGAAGAGACCTATCTTCCCGCCTTTGAGGCCTGCGTAAAGGAGGCCCATGTAGAGGCTGTGATGGGTGCCTATAACCGAACCAATGGAGAGGTCTGCTGCGGCAGTCCCTCCCTGCAGAAGATTCTCCGGGGGACCTGGGGGTTTGAGGGGCACTTTGTATCCGACTGCTGGGCTGTTGCAGACTTTCACCAGAACCATAAGATCACCAGCCGGCCGGAGGAGTCGGTGAAGCTTGCCCTGGAAAATGGATGTGATGTCAACTGCGGCTGTACATACCAGCGGATTTTGAACGCAGTGAAGGAGGGCTTGCTGGACGAAAAGTACGTGGAGCGGTCCTGCGTGCGCCTGTTCACCACCCGGTTCTTGCTGGGCATGTTTGACGAGACTCCCTACGATGGCCTGGGCCGCAAAGACGTGGAGACTCCGGAGCATCTGACCCTGTCGGAGAAAATGGCCAGAGAGAGCCTGGTCCTGCTGAAAAATGACGGTATTCTGCCGGTTCAGTTGAAGGAGGGGATGATCATTGGCGTCATTGGCCCCAATGCCAACAGCCGCAGAGCGCTGATCGGCAATTACCATGGCACAGCCAGCCGGTATATCACCGTGCTGGAAGGCATCCAGGACGCCGCGGAAAAGGCCGGCGCCCAGGTGATGTACGCCCAGGGTAGCCACTTGTTTGAGCCCCATATGGAGCCTCTTTCCCTGAATGCCGGGTACGAGGTGGAGGAACTGGACAAGCTGAACCAAGAAGATTTGACTCCAAAGGAGCGCCACGACAAACAGTACGAGATGGCCTATGCCAAGAGCATGCCCGATGGGATCGCCGAGGCTGAGTCCGTGGCGGCCTGTTCCGACGTGGTGGTGCTGGTGGTAGGTTTGGACGAGACATTGGAGGGCGAGGGCGGCGACGCCGGCAATGCTTACGCTTCCGGAGATAAGCTGGACCTCAACCTGCCTCTTTGCCAACAGCGTCTGCTGGAAGAGCTTCTGGATTGTGGCAAGCCTGTGGTTGTGGTGAATATGACCGGCAGCGCAGTGGATCTACGGCTGCCCCAGGAGAAGGCCAATGCAGTGTTGCAGGCATGGTACCCCGGCGCACGGGGAGGTAAGGCAGTGGCTCAGGTGCTGTTTGGGGAGGCCTCTCCCAGTGGCAAGCTGCCCGTCACCTTCTACAACGGCCTGGAGGATCTGCCGGAGTTCACTGACTATACCATGGCCGGCCGCACGTACCGCTACTATCAGGGAGAAGTGCTGTATCCCTTTGGGTATGGACTCACCTATGGGGACTGTCAGGTGACAGAAGTGACCTCCCATGCTGTGGATGAGGAAGGCGTTCATTTAGTTGTCAAAGTCCGCAACGACGGAGTGGAGACCGACGACGTGCTGCAGGTCTACGTGAAGCCGGAGGAAACGCAGTGGGCCGCGCCCAACGCCAGTTTGGGAACATTCCAGAGGGTGCACTTGGCCAAGGGCCAGGAGCAGGAAATCCAGGTGACTCTGCCTCAGCGGGCGTTGACCACCGTGGACGAGGATGGCGTGCGCCAGGTTCGGGGCAATCGCTTCACAGTGTATGTTGGCTTCTCCCAGCCTGACCGGCGCAGTGAGGAGCTGACCGGCAGGGCGCCTGTCCAGGTGAATGTGGAACTGGCTTGATTCCTGGCAATCGGAGTACTTATATTTAGTTTTAGAAAGCCATAGAAAAGGGTCGGCTGCCAGCTGCAGCCGACCCTTTAATTGTTGAGATCCAAAAAAATCGCGAACTCCACCGCAGTGAAGTTCGCGACATATTGGGGGATCCCCCTGGTGCGGGCAACAGGACTTGAACCTGCACGGGAAACCCACCAGAACCTAAATCTGGCGCGTCTGCCAATTCCGCCATGCCCGCATACGAAACTCCATTATTATAAAACATTCCCAGAACTCCTGCAAGGGGGGAGCTAATATTTTTCTTGATTTTTGCTGGAAAAGAGTGTATCCTATCTGATGCGGGCTGCGCCCGCGGTCAGTCGCGACATCCTGACCTTAAAAAATACTAGGAGGAAACTGAATATGAGCACTTCCAAAAAAGTCCGCTTTCTGGCGCTGGGCGCTGTGATTGCGGCGCTGTATGCTGTCCTGACGATGGTGGCTGCGGCCTTGAACCTGGCCTATGGTGCGGTACAGTTCCGCTTCTCCGAAGCGCTGACCGTGCTGCCGGTGTTCACTCCCGCCGCGATCCCCGGATTGGCCCTTGGCTGTTTTATTGCCAATTTGGGCAGTCCCTTGGGAATTGTGGATTGGGTCTTCGGCACAGGGGCAACTTTGCTGGCGGCTGTGGGCACCTGGCTTGTGAAGGACATCAAGGTCAAAGGCCTGCCTGTGCTGGCGCCGCTGCCTCCCGTCATTGCCAATGTGGTCATTGTCGGTTTTGAACTGGCATGCCTGTCTTCTGCAGGGAGCTTTGGCTTTGGCAACTTTACCTGGGCTGCCTTTGGCGCATCCGCTCTGTCGGTGGGCATCGGGGAGCTGGTAGTCTGTTATGTGCTGGGTCTGCCCTTGATGCTGGCGCTGCAGCGGGTGAAAGCTTTGGACAGCTTGATGCACGCTTAACTGCTCAATCAAAGAAGAGCTCTACGGATAAAGGAGATCGATGATTCGCTATGCCCGGTTTTAGTGAACTAAAAGCAAGGTTCGGCGAGAAGGTTAAAACCACCCCCCCTGCGCGGGTGATTGTCATCAGCTTTGTGTTTATCATCCTGGTTGGGACGATTCTTTTGATGCTGCCCATTTCTTCCAAAGTTGGAGGCGCAACCCCCATTGACGCGCTGTTCACCGTCACTTCGGCCACCTGTGTGACCGGCTTGGTGGTGGGGGACACGTTCACGCTCTGGACGCCCTTTGGGCAGGGAGTGATCCTTGTCTGTATTCAGCTGGGCGGTCTGGGACTCTCTACTTTGGCCATTGGCTTTTCCCTGTTGGTCCGGCGGAAGCTGGGCATCCGGGAGATGAAGCTGGCCAGCGAGACTTCCGGCGGAAATGGATTGAATCTGGCTGGGCTGCTGAAGCTGACCATTCAATTTACCTTTGCCTGTGAGGCTATTGGAGCTTGTCTGCTTGCCATCCGGTTTGTGCCCATGTTCGGCGTCCGCGGGATCTGGCCCTCGATTTTCTGCGCCATCTCCGCGTACTGCAATGCCGGATTTGATGTGCTGGGCTTTGTGGAGGGCAACAGCAGTATGACTGCTTTCGCAGGAGATCCTCTGGTCACCTTGACCATCTCCTTTTTGATTATCATCGGGGGCTTGGGCTTTATCGTGGTGCAGGATATCTATGTCTGCAAGATTCAGCCTCTGCTCAAGCATAAGGATACACTCCGGCTGAATTTCCACTCCCAGATCTGTCTGCGGGGCACGGTGATTCTGCTGGTGGTGGGCACTGTGGGATTTTTTGTGCTGGAGTTCGGCAATACCATGGGGCATTTGAATATTCTGGAAAAGCTCAATTCTGCTTTTTTCCAGTCCACCAACACCCGTACAGCTGGGTTTGCCACTGTGAACATTGGTGCGCAGCATGAGTTCACCAAGATCTTGTCGGTGATGCTGATGTTTATCGGCGCCTGTCCCGGTTCCACCGGCGGCGGGATCAAGATCACCACCTTTACAGTTTTGGTTGTCACCGTGATCTGCACGGTGCGGGGCAATAACGAACCCGTGGTGCTTCGCCACCGGTTTTCCATTGCCACTGTGTTCAAAGCATTTACCGTGACCGCGGTGGCCTTCCTGTTGGTGTTCCTGGATGCCGGGATTATCAGTTCTCTAAACCCGGATATTCTTTACATTGATTGCCTGTATGAGGCCACTTCCGCCTTTGCTACGGTGGGTCTTACTGCCAATGTGACGGGCAGACTGGACATCATTTCTAAATTGATTTTGATCTTTACCATGTTTATCGGGCGAGTAGGTCCGCTGTCCTTCGGGTTGTCCATCCTGATGCGGCACAAGGCCCGGGGAGATTCCATTTATCCCGAAGGGAGAATGCTGATCGGCTGAGTCCCATTCTCTCCAAACATATCCAAAGAGCCGAAAAAAGCCATCCTGCAGTTTTTTTGCAGGGTGGCTTTTTTGTGGGTGTGAGATGGCAATTAAAAGGCCCACCGGGTGGTCCGGCGGGCCGCTCTGTTTGAGCTAAAGGCCAGTGGTGGGTTACTGGCTGTTTGCCAGCAGGCCATTTTCCACGTGCTGCTTGATGGCATCAAAGGATTCCTTGCTGAGCACATGTTCAATGCGGCAGGCATCCTGAGCGGCAGTGGCGCTGTCCACTCCCAGGGAGACCAGCCATTTAGTGAAGAGCATGTGGCGTTCATAGACGCTTTCCGCAATCTTTTGTCCCTTGTCCGTCAGGGTAATCATGCCGTCATCGCCCATGGCGATGCAGTCCTGCTCCCGCAGATTCTTCATAGCCACGCTGACGCTGGGCTTGCTGAAGCCCATTTCCGCGGCAATGTCCACAGAGCGCACAGAACCGTTGCGTTCCTTCAGCACCAGGATGGTCTCCAGGTAGTTTTCCGCGGATTCCTGAATTTTTGGCAACTCCATCCCTCCTTGTAAGAGATGTAACTATTATAGACTGCTTTCCTCGGGAATGCAAGGGAAAGCTGGCTACTGGGCTCGCTTCCCGTCGATGGTCTGCTGGATGATGCTCTCCATGATGTCTTTGGTCAACTGCCCGGTGGCGTATCCGAATACGTTGCCCTCTTTGTCGATCATGAAAGTGGTGGGGAAGCCGGAGATGTAATAGCTGTTGGCGAGGGTGCCTCCCTCGTCCATGACGGTGGGGTAGGTGTAACCGTTTTCCTCCAAGAAGGAGATGATCTCCTCTTTGGAGCCCTCATTGCCCACGTTGGGCAGGGCCACTCCCAGGATGATGACATCTTCCTTGTTTTCTCCAAGCTCTTGGTACAGTTCCTGAATGTCCGGCATCTCAGCACGGCAGGGTGGGCACCAGGTGCCCCAGAAGTTTAGGAAGACAGTCTTGCCCTGGTAATCCGAGAGAGTGTGGGTGTTGCCGTATTGGTCAGTGAGGGTGAAGTCCGGTGCGGGCACAGGAGCAGCCTCGCTCTCAGAGCTTTCCGTCTGACTGGAAGAGTGGCTTTCCTCACGGGAGGAGGATTCCTCCTGAATGGGGGCAGAGGAACTATCCTCTTCCAAAGTGGAGGATTCCAAGGTGGAGGATACAGAAGAGGTGGTGCCGGTGGCTTCCGCAGCGCCAAAGCTGGACAGATAGCTGGTGAAGGAGTTCATCCATCCGGTAAACATCATCACACCCATGAATACCATCAGTACGCCGCTGATCTTCACTGTGTATTTGACCACACCCTGATACTTGCGGAAGAGTTCCAGCAGCGTGGAGGTGAAGAGCCCCACCACCAGGAAGGGCAGTACAAAGCCCACGGTGTACACCGCGATGAGGAGAAAGCCCTCTGCGGCGGCTGCGGAGGAGGCCATCAGTAGTACGCTGGCCAGAGCGGGTCCTACACAGGGGGTCCAGGAGAAGCTGAAGGTAAATCCCAGCACCAGAGCGGTGAGGGGATTCATGGCAACCTTGTCCAGGCGAAACGGCAGCCGTGCCTCCCGGTTGAGGAACTTCACCGAGCCAAATACCCCCAGTTGGTACAGGCCAAAGAGAATAACTAGCACTCCGCCGATGCGTCCCAGCAGCAGACGGTTTTCCCGGAAGAATTGGCCGGCAGCGGTGAAGCCGAAGCCCAGCAGGAAAAAGGCAAAGCTGATTCCCACCACAAAAAAGACGGTGTTCAGCAGGACCTTGCTTCGCTTGTAATGGGTGTTGCCATCCGCGTCCACCGTCCGGCCGCCGCCGGAAAGGTAGGTGATGTAGATGGGCAGAAGGGGAAGAACGCAGGGGGAGAAAAAGCTCAGAAGTCCCTGCAGGAAAATGGTGAGGACAGAGACGCTGCTTTCGACGGAAAAACCCACGGAAATCACTCCTAACAAGTACTGTATGGCTACTGTACAGGAAAGCGGGAGAAAAGTCAAGAATCATTTTCAATTTTTACTTGAAAAGGGGAGGGGAACGTGTTACTATCAGGATGAATTCAAGAATAAAGAAAGGGGCATTTGTATGACGCCCACAGTGCTGCTGTACAATTTGGACAGTGAAAAAGGAAGAAAGATCAAGACCCTGTGTTTGACCTTGAAGCTTCGGGCGAAGTCGGTTGGCCCGGAGGAGTTTTCTCAGCCGCTGGAAGCCCTGCTTGGGCTGGCACCCCAAGAGGAGACAGGAGAGGAGGGAGAGGGTTTTTCCCAGGAAATGCTGGTGATGGCGGGGCTGAGTTCCCAGCAGATGAACCAGCTGCTCCAGGGGATGCGGCGGAAGAAGATCCCTCCGGTGGAGCTCAAGGCAGTGCTCACTGCTTCCAACGGCAGCTGGAACGCTTACCAGCTGCATAGGGAACTCTCCCTGGAACATGAGGCCATGCTGCGGGGAGAGAATCTCCACGAGGGGAAGCCGCTGTGAAGTTGCTGATATCCCCTGCGAAAAAGATGCGGGTGGAGGTGGATTTTCTGCCGCCCAAGACCCATCCGACGCTTTTGGAACGCTCTGCCCAGCTGCTGGAGCTTTTGCGGGCGATGACCTTCCCGGAGCTGAAAAAGCTTTTGGCCTGCAATGACTCCCTGGCACAGGGTGCCTATGAGAACTTCCGGGCGATGGAGCTGACCCAGGGTTCCACCCCAGCGTTGCTGGCATATCAGGGAATCCAGTATCAGTACATGGCTCCGGGATTGTTCACAGAGGAGCAGTGGAAGTATGTGGAGGAGAATCTGCGGATTCTCTCAGGATTTTACGGGGTGCTGCGGCCCTTGGACGGGGTGTCTCCCTATCGTCTGGAGATGCAGGCAAAACTTCGAACGGCCTGGGGCAAGAATCTATATGACTTCTGGGGAGAAACTCTGGGGGAACTGCTGCTGGAGGAGGACAGCGTCTTTGTGAATCTGGCCTCGGAGGAGTACGCCAAAGCGGTACGCCCCCAACTGCGGGACCGGGCGCGCTTTGTCACTTGTGTCTTTGGGGAGGAAACGGAACCCGGAAAGCTGGTGGAAAAAGGTGTTTACGTGAAGATGGCTCGGGGAGAGATGGTGCGGTTTGCCGCTGAAACAAATGCCCAATCCCCAGAGGAATTGCGCCGATTTAACAGGTTGGGCTATGAGTTTGCCGAAGAGCTGTCCGGGGCAGATACCTACATTTTCCGACGGGAAAAGTCCCCCAAAAGCCGTAAGAACTTTTAATCTAGTGTAAAGATTGCCGTTAGAATTTTGCAAGAAATGGCTGGTATGATAGTGCCATGAAAAAGGAAAGCCGGGTTGCCCGGCAATGAGGAGGCGCGACGGCCATGAAGGTTTTGCGGATTGTTCGGAATATCGTGTTGTGGATGCTGGCACTGTGTCTGTGCGGCCTGGCGACCTTGGCACTGTTGGGGTGGCAGCTGTACACAGATGCGTTGGAAGCCATGCCTTTGGATCAGCGGGTGAAGCAAATCCGATCCCAGGAAAGCTACACCAGTTTTGCGAACTTGCCGGACACTTACGTGGAAGCCGTCTTGGCGGCGGAAGACCACCGGTTTTACGAGCACGGGGGAGTGGACCCCATCGCTTTGGGGCGGGCGCTGATCAACGACATCAAGACCATGTCCTTTGTGGAAGGTGGCAGCACCATCACCCAGCAGTTGGCGAAAAACCTGTTTTTTACCCAGGAGAAGCGGCTGAGCCGGAAGGTGGCGGAGCTGTTTATGGCTTTTCATATTGAGGCAAACTACTCCAAGGAGGAGATTTTTGAGCTGTATGTCAACTCCATTTATTTTGGCAGCGGCTGCTACGACGTGGCCTCTGCCAGCCGCACCTACTTTGGTGTGGAGCCCAGCGCTATGGACGCGGACCAATGCACACTGTTGGCGGGGATTCCCAATGCGCCGTCCGTGTATGACCCTACGGTCAACCCGGAGCTGAGTGAGCAGCGCCAGCGCCAGGTGGTGCAATTGATGGTGAAGTACGAATACCTCACCGACAATGAGGCCAGTGCAATCTTAACAGCGGCGTAAGCGTCAGCGTACAAGGAAGGGAGGAGAGCAGCCATGCGGGAAGATCTCATGGGAGAGCTTCGGCGGGTGACAGAGGAAGAGGAACAGCTGCTGGCAGGGGGCCAGGTGGATAAAAGCTTGTACAGCTCCGGGAGCAGCTTTCAGATTGACAGCGAAAAGCTGCTGGCCAAAGGAAAGCTGATCACAGTGCGGCCCCATACCCGCTTTGCGGATTTCCCCATGCATACCCACAACTACGTGGAGATCATGTACATGTGCTCCGGAAAGACTGTGCATCACGTGGAGGGCTTGTCCCCTTTGACACTTCAGGCAGGGGAGCTGCTGTTTCTGAACCAACACGCTTCTCACGGGGTGGAGCGGGCTGGGGAGAATGACGTGGGGGTAAACTTCATTGTTCTGCCTCAGTTCTTTGACTATGCCCTGACGCTGATCGGTACGGACAACGTGTTGGGGAAGTTTCTCCTCAGCGGACTGCGCCAAAACGGCGGGGAATTGAGTTGCCTTCACTTTCATGTGGCAGAGGTTCCCACGGTGCAGAATTTGGTGGAGAACCTGGTGTGGGGATTGGTGCACCCCCAGTCCAATGCCCGGCGAATCAATCAAGCAACCATGGGGTTATTGCTGCTGCAGCTCTTAAATTACACTGGTGAGCTGGAGGAAAGCTCCGGCGGCAGCGCGGTGCTGGCAGCCCTGAAGGAGATTGAGGAAAACTACCGCACAGCGGATTTGACTCGTCTGGCTGGGGAGCTTCATGTGTCTCTGCCCTACTTGAGTGCGGCAGTGCATCGGGCCACAGGCCGCACCTTCAAGGATCTGCTGCTGGAAAAGCGGCTCTCCAAAGCAGCCCAGCTGCTGCGGGAGACAAAGCTCACAACCCAGGACATCATTTTGGCAGTGGGTTATGAAAATACCAGTTATTTTTACCGGGTGTTCCGGTCCAGATATGGGGTCACTCCCAAGGATTACCGCCGCGAGCGAGGAGGAGACTTTCTGGCCCATGAGGGGTGAACGCCATTATCCAATTGAAAAGTTAGGACGTATTTTTCTCAAAATACGTCCTTCTTTTTTTGCCGGGGAAGTGGTATTCTGAGCACAGAAGGGAGGAGACCTTGTTGCAAACCTATTTGGCGATTGATATCGGTGCTTCCTCGGGAAGGCATATTTTGGGCTGGGTGGAGGACGGTAAACTTTGCCTGGAGGAGATTTACCGCTTTGAGAATAAGCTGATCCGAAAGCACGGCCGGCTCTGTTGGGATATGGAACACCTGGTGGATGAGGTGATCCAGGGCTTGGCCAGATGCAGGGAGCTTTCCAAAATTCCGGACAGTGTGGGCATTGACACTTGGGCGGTGGATTACGTGCTCCTGGATGGTCAGGGGAATCCTCTGGGGGATGCGGTGGCCTACCGGGATAGCCGCACTCAAGGAATGGATCGGCTGGTGGAGAAGCTGGTTCCTTCCGAGGAACTGTACGCCCGTACAGGAATCCAAAAGCAGGAATTCAACACCATTTACCAGCTGATGGCCGTAAAAACCCAGGAGCCGGAATTGCTGGAGCGTGCTCAGCGCCTGCTGATGGTGCCCGAGTATTTGACCTACCGTCTCACAGGCAGGATGGAGAATGAGTACACCAATGCCTCCACCACGGGCTTGGTCAATGCCCGAACCAAGGAGTGGGATCAGGAGCTTTTAGAGAAGCTGGGCTATCCCCAAAGACTGTTTGGAAAGCTTCATCAGCCGGGCGCTGTGGTGGGTGGTTTCACCCCGGCGGTAATAGAACGGGTGGGCTATGATTGTAAAGTGGTGTTCCCTGCCACCCACGATACCGGATCGGCGTTTTTGGCGGTTCCTGCCAAAGAAGGCGGAGTCTATCTTTCCAGCGGAACCTGGAGCCTTTTGGGCACAGAGATTCCGGAGCCCATCACCACCCAGGAGAGCCGCCTGCTCAATTTTACCAATGAAGGAGGCTATGAGTACCGGTTCCGGTACTTGAAGAACATCATGGGCCTGTGGATGCTCCAGTCCCTCCGCCGGGAAGCGGGAGAAGGGGTCACCTTTCATGCGCTGGAGATGGCAGCTCGGGAGGAGGCGTCCTTCCCAGCTCTGGTGGATGTCAATGACAGCCGGTTTTTGGCCCCGGAACATATGGGCAAAGCCGTGTGTTCTCTCTGCAGGGAGACAGGTCAGGCCGTGCCGGAGAACTTGGGGCAGCTGGCGGCCTGTGTCTATCACAGCTTGGCCCAAAGCTATGCCCAAAGCATTCAGGAGCTCTCTGGGCTTACCGGGCGGGAATACACCGCAGTGAATGTTGTGGGGGGCGGCAGTCGGGACAGCTACTTGAATCAGCTTACTGCCGACGCCTGTGGATTGCCGGTCTACGCCGGTCCCACAGAAGGCACCGCTCTGGGGAATCTGATGGTGCAGATGCTGGCGGCAGGGGAGTTTCCAGACCTGGATGCCATCCGTCGGGCCGAGCGTCAGAGTTTTCCCATTGCAGAGTATCACCCACAGACTCAGGCAGCTATTTGAAACCAGAATCAACTGAAAAAAGGAATCTATATGGAGAGGAGCAATTAGTTTGAATCAGCGATATGAGAGCGCCAAGCAGCGCTATGAATCCCTTGGTGTGGATGTGGAGTCCGCCCTGAACACCTTGAAGAACATCCCCATCAGTGTCCACTGTTGGCAGGGGGATGACGTCATTGGCTTGGAGGGCACGGGACGTGCATTGTCCGGCGGCATCCAAACCACGGGCAATTACCCTGGTCGGGCCAGAAATTTTCAGGAACTCACCGCCGACTTTCTCAAGGCCATGAGCGTTGTGCCCGGAAAGAAGCGCATCAGCCTCCACGCCAGTTATGCCGTGTTTGAAGAGGGAGAGCAGGTGGAGCGAGACCAGCTTCAGCCCAAACACTTTGACAAGTGGATCGCCTTTGCAAAGGAGAACAACCTGGGCGTTGACTTTAACCCCACCTTTTTCAGCCATCCCATGGTCAAGGACAACCTGACGCTCTCCTCCCCGGAGGAAGAGGTGCGCCAGTTTTGGGTGCGTCACGGCATCCAGTGCAGGAGGATCTCCTCTTACATAGCCCAGCAGCTGGGGGATCCGGTGTTGTGCAACGTGTGGATCCCCGACGGCTATAAGGACGTTCCGGCGGACCGTCTGGGGCCCCGGATGCGTCTGAAGCAGAGCCTGGATGAGATCTTTGCGGAAAAGCTCCCCGGCGTCATTGATTGTGTGGAGAGCAAGGTCTTCGGCATCGGCATGGAGGCCTTCACCGTGGGCTCCTCGGAGTTCTACATCGCCTACGCGGCCTCCCATCCCGGCGTGTACGACTTACTGGATAACGGCCATTACCATCCTACCGAGGTGGTCAGTGATAAGATTCCCAGCCTGTTGGCCTTCTTTGACAAGATCCCCCTCCACGTCACACGTCCTGTTCGGTGGGACAGTGACCATGTGGTGCTCTATGAGGACGAGGTCAAGGAGATCGCCAAAGAGATCGTCCGAAATAACGCCACTGACCGGGTGCTCATTGGACTGGACTTTTTTGACGCCTCCATCAATCGAGTGGCAGCCTGGGTGGTGGGCACCCGCAGCATGGAGAAAGCCCTGTTGTTTGCACTGCTCCAGCCTTGGGACCAGCTGAAACAGCTGCAGGATTCCTGCCGGTTTACCGAGCTGATGATCATGAACGAGGAGATCAAAACTTTGCCTTTTGGGGACATCTGGGAGCACTATTGCGAGACCCAGGGAGTGCCCGGCGGCAAAGAGTGGTATGACACGGTTGCCCAGTATGAAAAGGACGTTTTGTCCAAGCGTGTTTGAGGAGGAAGGGAACAATGGCAATTACAGATATCGAAGTGATTCAAAATTATATCCGCATGTGTTCCGACGGATGGGACCAGGGCTGGCACGAGCGCAACGGCGGGAACTTGACCTATCGCATGCTTCCGGAAGAGGTGGAACAGTGCCGTCCCTATTTCAAAGAGAGGCCCGGTCCCTGGGTGAATATGGGAGTCCAGGCAGATAACTTGAAGAAGGAGTACTTCATCTCCACCGGCAGCGGGAAGTACTTCCGCAACGTGGCCTTGGCACCCCAGGACAATATCTGCATCGTGGAGATCAATGAGGCAGGGGATTCCTGGCGCATTGTCTGGGGATTGGAAAAGGGCGGCCGTCCCACCAGCGAGTTCCCCAGCCATTTCCTCAACCACAGCGTCCGGAAGGAAGCAACGCATGGGGAGAACCGGGTGATCTATCACGCCCATCCGGCCAATCTCATTGCCATGACCTACATTCTGCCCCTGACCGCCCGGGACTTCACCCGCGCCCTGTGGAAGAGTGCCACAGAGTGCCCGGTGGTGTTCCCCGGAGGCGTGGGCGTGGTGCCGTGGATGGTACCCGGAGGCAGTGAGATTGCCCTGGCCACCAGCAAGCTGATGAAGGAGTACGACGCAGCGGTGTGGGCCCACCACGGGCTGTTCTGTTCCGGTCCGGATTTCGACACCACCTTTGGCTTGATGCACACCATTGAAAAGGCGGCTCAGATTTACCTCCTGGCTCTTTCCGCCGGCCAGGGGAAGATCCGCCAGACCATTCAGGACGACGAACTGCGGGCCATTGCCCGGGACTTCGGGGTCAAACTCCGGGAGGAATTTCTGGACTGATTACCGTCCACTCAGCAAAAAAACGGGCCTCTCGCAGGAGAGGTCCGTTTTTTTCGGAAAGCCGGCAGTCGATTTATGCAAACACCGTCTGAATTAAAATCATGTAGCAGATGGTTCCCGCTCCAACACTGAGCAGGGTGTTTCGCTTCCACAGGTGGAGAACAACCACAAGAGCAATGGAGAGCAGCTCCGGAACACCGCTGGGGAAGTTTAAGAGATTGACGCCTTTCAGGCAGTAGATGATCAGGGTGGCGATGATGGCGGGAGGAAGCACGTTTCCCAGAAACAGCACAATACGGGGAACCTGTCTTTTGCGGCCGAATAAGGCAAAGGGCACCAAGCGCGTGCAGAAAGTGCAGACGGCTGCCACAGCGATCATGGCGATAGAACCGGCAGTGGACATCATAGCGGCTTCTCCTCCTTTTCCTGGGGGGCGGGAGACGGTCCCTCCATTTTCTTTTGAACCAAGTTCTTGCAGGCCATCAGTACAGTGACAGTGACCAGCAGCGAGGGGAGGATAAAGTTGTCCGGTCCCAGAATCAACAGGAAGACCAGGGAGACAAACAGCCCGGTGATGGCGGGAATGTGGGACTTAAAGTCCAGCCATTGTTCAATGAACAGCACAGTGAAGAGCGCCGTCATGGAGAAGTCAATGCCGGTGAAGTCAATGGGCAAAAACTGACCCAGCAGGGCCCCCAATACGCCTCCCAGAATCCAGTAAATGTGATTGAACAGGGCGATGAGAAACATGGCTTTTCCCTCGTCCACCTGATCCGTGGGTTTGACCGAGCAGAGAACGGAGTAGGTCTCATCGGTGAGGGAGAAGATCATATAGGGATACTTTTTCCCGGTTTTTTTAAAGCGCTCCAAAAAGGACAGTCCGTAAAACATGTGCCGGCTGTTGATGAGCAGTGTCATGGTGGTGGTCATGGTGAGAGTGGCCCCGCTGCTGAGCAGGGAGACCAGCAGAAACTGACCGGATCCTGCGAAGACAGTCAGGCTGATAAAAAATGCCCAAATGAAGTTATAGCCAGCCTGCTGGAGCATGACCCCAAAGGCAGAGCCTAAAAAGAGGTAGCCAAACATCACCGGCAGGGACTTGGAAAAGGCATAGCGGACGGTTTTGCTTCCTTTCATGGGTGCATCTTCTTTCCCTTAGACAAAATCAAACAAAATATGCTTCATTATACTCGGGGGGACGTGGAAAAGTCAAGGTTGATAAATCCGTCTAAGTGTGAAATAATAGGGGCAGAGAAATCCCCAAAAAAGGAGGCATGTTCTATGGATGAAAAAGCGTTGTACAAACTAACATACGGCCTGTACGTGGTGTCCGCCGAAGCGGATGGCCAGCGGGGCGGCTGCGTGGTCAACACACTGCAGCAGGTCACAGCAGAGCCGGTTCGGCTTTCCGTCGCGGTGAACAAGGATAATTTCACCTGCCAGCTGATTCAAAAGGCAGGGCGTTTTGCCGCTGTGGTTTTGGATCAGCGGGCGGACCTGATGACCGTCGGCAGGTTCGGATTCCGCACCGGACGGGAGTATGACAAGTTTTCCGAAGTCCCCTTTGCCAAGGACAAGGCTGGGATGCCCTATCCTTTGGAGGCAGCCTGTGCTCACTACAGCTGCAAGGTGGAGCAGACGCTGGATCTTGGCACCCACATTCTCTTTGTGGGTTTGGCGGAGGAGCTGGAGACCCTCACTGAGGACGACGCGCTCACCTATGCCTATTACCGGAATGTCATCAAGGGAAACACTCCCAAGAACGCCCCCTCTTACCAAAAGAATTCCTGATGCCAAGAGGCCCCGCAAAGCGCGGGGCCTTTCCTTTTGCCGCTCATAACCCAAGAACCCCTGGCATAGAACTGTAAAAAAAGGGCGGGTGTCCCGCCTGTAAGGAGGGGCAAAGGCATGGAATATTTTCACGTGAGCCGGGAGGAGGCGTTGGACGCCCTGGGGGCGGATTCTCAACGGGGATTGAGCGCTGGGGAGTGCCAGCGGCGTCGAGGAAAATACGGCAGAAACCAGTTGGAGGCTGCAAAGGGGAAAAGCTTGCCGCTGCGCTTTCTCAGTCAGTTTCAAGATTTGATGGTGTTGATCCTTCTGGCAGCAGCAGCGGTGTCCTTTGCCGTGTCCTGGGTGCGGGGGGACGGGGAATATGTGGATTCCCTGATTATCCTGGCCATTGTGGTGGTGAACGCAGTGATAGGGACGGTCCAAGAGCTGCGGGCGGATAAAGCCATTGAAGCGCTGAAGAAGCTTTCCTCTCCCCACGCCCAGGTGATCCGAGAAGGAAAGCGTCAGCGGGTGGAAAGTTGGGAACTGGTCCCAGGGGACCTGGTGGTCCTGCAGGCGGGGGATTTGGTGCCCGCCGATCTGCGGCTGCTTCGCAGTGTGGAGCTGAAAGCGGAGGAATCCGCCTTGACCGGGGAGTCCGTACCCACGGAGAAGGATGCAGATGCGATCTGCCCCAAGAACGCCCCTTTGGGGGAGCGCAGAAATATGGTGTTTGCCTCTACAGGAGTGGCTTCCGGCGCAGGAGTGGGGGTGGTAACCGCCACAGGGATGGATACCGCTATGGGCAAGATCGCCCGGATGCTGGAGCGGGAAAAGGCACCTCAAACGCCCTTGCAGCAGAAGCTGAAGCAGACAGGCAAGGTTTTGGGCGCAGGGGTTGTGATGATCTGCGGGGTGATTTTCCTGCTGGGACTGCTTCAGCGCATGCCGCCTTTGGAGATGTTTATGATCGCCATCAGCTTGGGAGTTGCCGCCATTCCCGAGGGACTCACCGCAGTGGTGACCATTGTGCTGGCCATGGGCATCAAACGCATGGCACAGAAGAGAGCCATTGTCCGCCATTTGCCTGCGGTGGAAACTCTGGGCAGCACCCAGGTGATCTGTTCCGACAAGACGGGAACCCTTACCCAAAACAAGATGACGGTGGTGGCGTTTTCCGGTCCCCATGGAGAGGAGCGGTTGTCCTCTTCCACGGCGCAGTTTGCCTTGGAGTTGGCCACACTGTGCAACAATTCCCAAACCATTGGCGGTACCCTCACGGGAGATCCCACGGAAACAGCGTTTTTGCGGGCCTGTGAAAAGTCCAAGGAGGACCTGGAGCGTGAGTTTCCCAGAGTGGGGGAGATCCCCTTTACCTCTGCTCGGAAGATGATGACCACCGCCCACAAGCTTCCCCAGGGAGGATATCGGATTATCTCCAAAGGGGCGCCGGATGTGCTGATTGCCCGGTGTACCGGACAACTTCAGGGAGGGAGCGTCCGGCCCTTCAGCGGCGGCATGAAGGCCAAGGTGCTGTCGGATAACGCTGCCTTGGCTGGCAGAGCATTGCGGGTGTTGGCCGTGGCCTATAAGGACGTGGAGTATGTCCCTGGGGAGGATCGTGAGACGGAGAACGGCCTGGTGTTCTGCGGCCTGATCGCCATGGAAGATCCCCCGCGTCCCGGGGTGAAGGAAGCTGTAGCCCAGTGCAAGAAGGCCGGGATCCTCCCTGTAATGATCACTGGGGACCATGCGGCTACCGCGTTTGCCATTGCCCAGCGGCTGGGGATTGCAGAGCGGAACTCCCAGGTGCTGTCCGGCCAGGAGTTGGACCGTATGGAGGACAGCGTCCTGAGCCAAAAGATTTTTGAGTATCGGGTGTTTGCTCGAGTCTCTCCGGAGCATAAAGTGAAGATTGTCAAAGCGTTCCAGCGGCGGGGGATGGTGGTGGCCATGACCGGAGACGGGGTCAACGACGCTCCTGCCTTAAAGACAGCGGATATTGGCTGTGCCATGGGGAAAAACGGCACCGAGGTAGCTCAGTCCGCCGCGGATATGGTTCTCACCGACGATGACTTCTCCACTATCGTTTCCGCTGTGCGGGAGGGGAGAGGCATCTACCAAAATATCCGCAAAACAGTCCACTTCCTTCTCTCCTGCAATATTGGAGAGATCCTGGTGGTGTTTGTGGCCTTTCTGCTGCGGGTTCCAACCCCTCTGTTGGCAATTCAGCTGTTGTGGGTAAACCTTGTCACAGATTCTCTCCCGGCTCTTGCGCTGGGTGCGGATCCCATTCAAAAGGATGTGATGGAGGACCCTCCTCACAAAAAAGACGAGGGAATCTTTGCCGGAGGTATGGGATTTTCTGTGGCGGTAGAGGGATGCCTGGTGGGTGCCCTGGCTCTGCTTGCCTACACTTTGGGCCGGGTTTTCTTTGATGTGGATCCCGCAAACCCGGTGGTGGGCCGCACCATGGCGTTTTCCGTGCTGAGCCTCTCTCAGCTGGTTCACAGCTTCAATATGCGTTCGGAGCACTCTGTGCTGAAGCTTGGGCTGTTCTCCAATGAAAAGTTGGTGGCCGCCTGTGGTATCTGCGCGTTCCTGATGGTCAGCGTGGTGCTGTTTCCGCCTTTGGCCGCCCTGTTCCAGACAACAGCCCTCACAGCGTTCCAGTGGCTGATTGTGGCAGCGTTGTCCCTGTGTCCTCTGCTGGTGGTGGAAGGTGAGAAGCTCCTCCGAGAGCACCTGCCCGGCAAAAAATAAAAAAGAGGGTGTGTCCCCTCTCACAGTTCCCTCGGCGGATTCCTTCTGCTGGCTGATACCTTGCCGTTAAGCTGATGGAGACTCGGTTCAGGAGTGTGGCAATCCTTTCGGGAAATCTCTCTTTGGGATATGCGATCCCAGGTCTGATTCCTTGAGGAACTCAATGTATTCTTCCAGTGTCAGTCGTTCTTTCTGAATGGTGTATTTCAGCGGGAGGATTCCTCTATGTTTTTAAGAGTGTTGGTACGCTGCTTTCATCATGGCGATCTCCTGGGCGTAACCCGCCAGATCGTTGGGGGTTTCCAGATAAAAGGGCAGTTCTCGGAGTGCGGGGTGATTGACGATCCGCTCCAGGGCTTCCATTCCCAAGGTTCCCTGTCCCAGCTTTTGATGGCGGTCCTTGTGGCTGCCAAGAGGGTTCACGGAGTCGTTCAGGTGAATGGCCTTTAAACGGCTCAGGCCAATGACCCGGTCAAACTCCTCCAGCACGCCATCCAAATCTTCCACGATGTCGTAGCCGCCGTCGGAGACGTGACAGGTATCCAGGCAGACTCCCAACTTGTCCGAAAGTTCCACACGGTCGATGATGGCCCGCAGCTCTTCAAAGCTTCGGCCCACTTCGGAGCCCTTGCCAGCCATGGTTTCCAGGAGAACCGTAGTGGATAGCTCCGGCGTGAGAATGGCATTCAGATGCTCCGAGATGAGAGCAATCCCCACCTCGGCCCCCTGCTTCACGTGGCTGCCTGGATGAAAATTATACATGCTTCCTGGGATGTTTTCCAGACGGGAGAGATCGTCTGCCATGGTCTCCCGTGCAAAGGTGCGAAGACCCTCGTCGGCAGCGCAGGCGTTTAAGGTGTAGGGAGCATGGGCGAGGATGGGGAAGAGACCATGCTCCTGAGCAAAGGCGCGGTAGGCAGCCATGTCCTCCAGGTCCAGGGGCTTGGCTTTTCCGCCCCGAGGGTTTCGGGTGAAAAACTGGAAGGTGTTGGCTCCGATTTTTACAGCTTCCTTTCCCATGGCCAGGTAGCCTTTGGCGCTGGAGAGATGGCATCCGATTTTAAGCATAGAGTAAATACTCCTTTCGTCTTTGTTGTGTCTTAGGTCTAGTAGTCCAAATAAAAGGGGAAAGAGAGTTGGATCAAGCATTTCTTTTCTCAGTCCTGGGGGAGCCCTTTTTCAAAAGAGCCGTCCTGTCCAAAGAGAGCTTTCCCAATTCCTGCAGGCCTAAGGCGGCCAGCAGAACCAGGCATGGGATCCCGGAGTAATGGTATCGCAGGGCAACCTCCACCAACATGTGTGCCATGGTCAAGCCCACCAGGTACAGGGGAAAGAGGTAGAAGAGCACCGAGCCTCCTTTGCGCAGAAGCCGCCACAGGCCAAACATTGCCAGAATCCAAGTCAGATAGTAGTAGCCGTTGGACAGTGCGGAGAATCCATTGGCGTGAGGGATTCCCTCCCGGCCGTAGACCACGGCGGCATCGTCGGAGTCCCACAGCACTTGAAGCTTTTCGTAAAAGAGTTTCGGGATGTTCACATCGCCGGAAGTGATCCGGTCCAGAGCGGTATCCAGCATGATGCCCTGCACCTCTCGGGCGGAGAGGTCCTCTGTGTCGCTATATTGGGAGAGCAGCTCGCTGTCCTCAGCGCTCCATTTCCCGGTAGTCTCCGGATTGAAGCCCACCAGAATATTGAATCCCGGCATGGAGGCGGGGGCCTCTCCAATTCGGTTCTCAAAAAGCCTCGCGTTGACGGTGTTCCCAAAGAAATAGACCACGCACAGGCAGACGAGAATCACCGCCTTCTTTCCAACCAAAGCGTTTTTGGCCAGAGGCTCCATCACAAATAGTACGATCGCCATGGCGATGATCAAAATGGTGGAGACAGGACGTGCGCTGTTGGCCAAGGCGAGAATCGCCCCCAGAATAGCGCCGCCCAGCCCCAGCTTCCACCACTCCCAGTCAGAGAGTTTTCCCCGCAGAAATAGCAGCAGGGCTGCCCCGGCCAGCAGTAGGGTGGTGTAGTAAGGCTCGGAAAGAACCTGCATGTTGAAGATGATCTGGGAGGGGGTGAAGCACCAGATTAAGGAGGTTAAAACAGCCAAAAGGCGTCCGGAAAGTTTCCAGCCGATGTAATATAAGAAAGCCATGGAGATGGTGGAGAGGACCACGTTGGTGATAGCCGCCACCATGGGAGAAGTGCCGAAGGCGAAAAAGATCAAGCTTAAGAAGGAGGAGTAGCCAAAGATGTGGGGGAACAGGGCGATGTACCGGGGCAAATCCTCCTGTATCCCGGAGATGTCAAATTGTTCTGTGAGGCAATCTGCAGCGTGGTACATGGTGTAGTAATCCACTTGGGGCTGCACCTGAAAGGCCAGAACCCAGGCTAGCCGTATGCCAAAGCAGAGGATCAGCAGCATCCCAAAGATAGCCCAGGAGGTTCTCTTGGAGGAAAACGTCTGAGAAAGGCGGGGAGACATTCCCCGGTAAAGAATGCCTCCATTCAGGTACAGCAGAGCCAAGGCGGTTGTCCCAAGGAGTACCATTGCCATGGCAAAGTGGGTTACCACGGAGTACTGGCCGGGAAGCAGCAGGCCGTTGAGCAGCACCACAGCCCCCAAGAAGAGAAAAAGGCCTCCTACCAGCCACTGTACAAACCGGGAAAATCCCTGCAGAAAGCTGGTGCAGTTATTCTTTTTCATTGTGATTCTCTCCTTACCGTTTTGGAATGGGACCCCATGGTTAGGGCCTCATCCGTTGGAACAAATAGTATTATATCGCAGTTTTCCCGAAAAATCCACTGATAAAGCGGGGCCGCAGAGTGGATCCAAACACATAAGAGGGGCATCATCTCCAGTTGCCCAGAGAGGATGCCCAAAAGTTTTAAGATATTTCGAGAGTGTTGGAACTGGTCTGCTGCCGCAACACGGGATCCTTTTGCAGGAGGCACACGGTCTCCACATGAGCAGTTGCCGGGAACATGTCCACCGGCTGGGCTTCCACTGGCGGGTAGCCCAGCTTAGCGAAGAGCTTTAGATCCCGGGCAAGTGTGGCAGGATCACAGGAGACGTAGACAATCCGCTCCGGCTGAAATTCCACCACTGTGTGGATCAGCTCCTCAGAGCACCCTTTTCGGGGAGGATCCAGAACGATCACATCGGGTTTCTCCCCTCGGTCTGCAAGCATCTTTGCGGCATCACCTGTATCCCCGCAGAAGAACTCCGCGTTTTCGATTCCGTTGAGCCGTGCGTTTTCCCTGGCGTTCTCCACGGCCTCCGGGATGATTTCCACCCCAAGAAGCCGCTGCGCTTTGTGGGCCATGGAAAGGCCGATGGTTCCCGCGCCGCAGTACAGGTCCAACAGCAGTTCTTTTCCTGTAAGGTCTGCATACCCAGCCGCAAGGCCGTACAAACGCTCTGCCTGGGTTCGATTGACTTGATAGAAGGAAAGCGGGGACAGCCGAAACCGCAGGCCGCACAACGTGTCCTCAATGGTATCCGTGCCGAAGAGAGTGCGGCATTTTTTGCCCAACGCCACATTGGTCCGCTCCCGGTTGGAATTGATCACCACGCTGGCCAAGCCGGGGACCGCCTTGCGCAAAGCGGCAACCAGTTCCTCTTCGTGATGGAGCCCATTTCCGTTGACCACCACACAGGCCAGCACTTGACCGGAACGCTCTCCACGGCGCAGGTAAAGCCGCCGCATTTTTCCGGAGTGGGTGGCTTCGTCGTACACAGGATCCCCGTATTGAGCTGCCCACTGGCGAAAGGCATCCATGGCCTGATTGAACTCTTCCGGCTGGAGACGGCATTTGGGGCAGTCTACGATTCGGTGGGAGTTCACCGCATAAAAGCCCATGGCAAGGCTTCCGTCTTTTTTGACACCCAAGGGCAGCAGCGCCTTGTTGCGGTAGCCGTCCCGGGAGTCCGCCCCCAGAATGGGAAGCAGAGGGAGCTGGGGAAAACCGCCGATCCGCTGGAGTGCATCCCGCACCCGTCCTTCCTTAATTCGCAGTTCCGCCTCATAGGAGATGTGGCGGTAGCAGCAGCCGCCGCACTGGGCAAAGCAGGGACAGTCCGGCTCCACCCGGTCCGGAGAGGGGGAGAGCAGTTCTTCCAGACGGCCAAAGGCATAGTTCTTTGCCACCTTTACGATGCGGACTTTTGCCCGGTCCCCGGGTGCGGTGAGCGGGGTGAATACCGCCATCCCTTCCCAGTGACCGACTCCGGGACCTTGGGCGGTCATGCCAGTGATCTCCATTTCCACGATGTCGTTCTTGCGAATTGCTGTCATAATGCCGTCCCCCTGCGCTAAAGTGTCTCTGATTGTAGCACAAATCCCCTGGGAAAACAAGCGGGAACAGGAATGGAAGAGGTGGGCGTTGTGCTAATTTTATAAAAAGGGTTTTTCGCGAAATTCCCCCTTGTGGAAAAAAGAGATTTCCCGTGAAACCATTGACAACAAACGTTTTCACAGGTATAATAAGCAAGTAATCAAGAGTTCAAGCCTCGCGGCTGAGAGCCGCACTTTTCAATACAACTCCTCCCCAAAAGAAGGAAAAGGACCGGTTTACCGGTCCTTTTCCTTTTTCTTTTATTTTCCGTGAAACGTATCGCTTTTTTGGGGCAAGGGATCCGCCGGGTGTTCCCGGATTTGATTCCAAATCTCAGCAGCCTTTTGCCATGCGGTAGATCTCCCGAATGTCCTCCTGCCGGAGAATCTTAAACAGGCCGATGGTCCTTCCGCCAAAGCAGCACTTCTCAGCCAGGGTGGAGATTTGCTCCTCTGTCAAATCATACCCCAGCTCGTGGATGCTCACCGGCATGTGGATGGAGCGGTAGAAGTCCTCCATGGCCTCAATCCCCTTGAGAGCGGTCTCTTTGGGATCCCCTTGAGGAATGCCGAAGATGTTTTGAGCGAATTTTGCAAAGCGCTGGGGCTTGTCCTCATAGACATACCGGGCCCAGCTGCCCCACACTGCGGCAAGGCCGGCGCCGTGGGCCACGTCGAACATGCCGCCCAGCTCGTGCTCCAGCTGATGGCAGGCCCAGTCCCCCTTGGGGCCGCCGCAGTTCATCAGGCCGTTGTGAGCCAGAGAGCTTGCCCACATGATCTCCGCCCGGGCCTTGTAGTTTTCCGGATCTTCCAGTGCCAGGGGAGCGTTGTGCATCACCGTGCGGATGAGAGCTTCCGCCATTCCGTCGGTGAGTTCCAGGGTGTCGTCCTGGACAAAATAGCGCTCCATCACGTGCATCATGATGTCCGCAGCGCCGCAGGCTGTCTGGTAGGCGGGGAGGGTGTAGGTGAGCTCGGGATTCATCACCGCAAACCGGCACCGGCACAGGTCGGAGTTATATCCCCGTTTGATGCCGCCCTCTTCCTTGGTGATGACGCTGGAGTCACTCATCTCGCTTCCGGCAGCTGCAATGGTCAGCACCGCGCCAATCGGAGCGCAGGCCTTGGCAGTGTTCTTGTGATCGTAGAGATCCCACACGTCAAAGTCGTTGGCCAGACCGTAGCCGATGGCTTTGGCAGAGTCGATAACACTGCCGCCGCCCACGGGCAGCAGGAAGTCCACACCCTCTTTCCGGCACAGTTCGATTCCTTCATACACCAGGGAAAGCCGGGGATTGGGCTTCACGCCGCCCAGGGATACGTAGGGAACCCCCGCCTCATCCAAAGAGGCGTACACCCGGTCCAGCAGACCGCTTTTCTTTGCGCTCTGCCCACCAAAGTGAACCAGCACTTTTGTGGCGCCCTGCTCTTTGCAAAGCTGTCCCACTTGGTTCTCGACACCCTTGCCAAAGACCACTTTGGTGGGAGCCTGAAATACAAAATCATTCATAAAGCGTCTTCCTTTCAAAATAATAATGGACTTTAAATTTAGTTGACTTTATTTTGCGGGGAACCTTCTTGATAGCGCTGAAGGTTTTCCGCTACGATCTCGATCAGCCGCGCCCGAGCTTCCCGTGAGGCCCAAGCCACATGGGGAGTGAGCACGCAGTTCCTGGCAGTCAGCAGGGGGTGGTCGGAAGCCGGAGGTTCCTGGCTGAATACGTCGATCCCCGCTCCGGCCAGGATCCCTCGGTTCAGCGCGTCGGCCAGAGCTGCCTCGTCCACCAAAGCCCCTCGAGCGGTGTTGAGAAGAAAGGCGGTGGGCTTCATCAGGGAAAGCAAACGGCTGTCCACCAAGTTTCTGGTCTGGTCCGTCAAGGGACAGTGAAGGGATACCACATCGCTTTCCTGGAACAGCGTCTCCAGATCCACCCAGCGGCAGCCCTCGGGAGCCGGTTTTTCTGTTCGGCTGTAGAGGAGCACTTCCATGCCCAGAGCCAGCCCCAACTGCGCCATGCAGTGTCCGATGCTCCCAAAGCCCACCAAGCCCAGTTTTTTTCCGGCAAGCTCCACCGGCAGTAGGGAACGATGGCTTTCCTCCACCGCCTTGGTCCACTGACCGGCCTCCACCAGCTGGCTGGAACGCTGCACCTTGTTACACAGGCACAGCAACAGGGCCAGGGTGTGCTGGGCCACTGTTCGCTCACAGTAGTGAGGGACGTTGCAGACAGTGATTCCGAACTCTCTGGCGGCTGTGGTGTCAATGGTGTTGTATCCGGTGGCCAAGGTGCCCACATACTTCAGCTGAGGCAGGCGGGTGAATTCCTCCCGCCCGAGGCTTACCCGGTTAAGGATGGCGGCTTGAGCGCCTTCCAGGCGGGAGAGCACCAGGTCCCGGGGCGTTTCGTCATAGACGGAAAGCTCCCCCAGGCGTTCCAAGGGCTCCCAAGAGAGATCCCCCGGGTTGGTGGTACCTCCATCCAAAACTACAATCTTCAAAAGCAGCACTCCTTTCCCTTCGATTATACTTTCCACGTCAGAGGTTTGCAAGGCCTTTTCCGTGGAGTGGCCCTGGGAGCCGGTCATTTCCGGCCTGCCCCTTGATTCTTTTGGCAGTTTGTGGCATAATGCAAGGTGGAGTTTTTTCGTAATGACTTGAGGTGGAATTGTGGAAGGAAAAAAGACAAAACGTCCCAAGGGTTTGATCCTGCGGTTCATCCCTTATTTTAAGAAGTACAAGGCGGTGCTGTTCTTCGATCTGTTCTGCGCTGCCCTCACCACCGTGTGTGAGTTGGTCCTGCCCATGTTGGTGCGTTACGTGACCAATGCAGGGATCAACGACTTGGCCTCTCTGACGGTTGAACTGATTCTGAAGATCGGGGCGCTGTACCTGTTCCTGCGGCTGGTGGACGCGGCGGCCAATTTCTTCATGGCGTCCATCGGGCACATCATGGGCACCAAGATCGAAACGGACATGCGCACGGCCATGTTCGACCATCTGCAGAAATTGTCATTCAATTACTTTGACAACACAAAAGTGGGCCAGATTATGACCCGAATCACCACGGATTTGTTTGACGTGACGGAGTTTGCCCATCACTGTCCGGAGGAGTTCTTCATCGCCGGGATCAAGATTATCGGGTCCTTTATCATCCTCTGCGGCATCAACGTATGGCTGACACTGATTATGTTTACGGTGGTTCCCTTCATCGTCATTGCGGCTATCTACTTCAACAACAGGATGAAGGAGCAGTTCCGCCGGCAGCGTGTCCAGCTGGGTGAGATCAACGCTCAGGTGGAGGACAGTCTACTGGGGGTACGGGTGGTCAAATCCTTTGCCAACGAGGAACTGGAGAAGGAGAAATTCGAAAAAGGCAACCAGATCTTCTACAACGTGAAGCGTCACCGCTATTTCTATATGGGCGGCTTTGAAGCCTCCAACCGGCTGTTTGACGGCCTGATGAACCTGGTGGTTTTGGTGGCGGGCGCCCTCTTTATGATCTATGGCAAAATCCAGCCTGCCGACTTGGTGGCCTACATGATGTACATCAGCACCTTGATCACCTCTATCCGGCGCTTGGTGCAGTTTGCCGAGCAGTTCCAGCAGGGTATGACTGGCGTGGAGCGCTTCTTCCAGGTGATGGACGCCGACGTGGAGATCTTCGATGAGCCGGACGCCAAACCGCTGCAGGTCAAGCGGGGAGAGGTCACCTTTGAGAACGTCAGCTTCTCCTACGCGGATGACGGGAAGCAGGTGCTGTCCCACATCAACCTCCATGTGAATCCCGGAGAAAATGTGGCTCTGGTGGGTCCCTCCGGAGGAGGAAAAACTACACTGTGCAACTTGATTCCCCGTTTCTATGATGTGGATGAGGGAAAAATCCTCATTGACGGGCAGAATATTCACGATGTGACATTGAAGTCCCTGCGGGATCAGATCGGATTTGTGCAGCAGGACGTGTACCTGTTCTCCGGCACAGTGTTTGAGAACATTCAGTACGGAAAGCCGGGAGCCAGCCGGGAGGAAGTGGTAGAGGCCGCCAAGCGGGCGGGCGCTCACGACTTTATCCAGGAGCTGCAAAACGGCTATGATACCTTTGTGGGCGAGCGGGGCGTCAAACTGTCCGGCGGACAGAAACAGCGCATCAGCATTGCCCGGGCCTTTTTGAAGAACCCGCCCATCATGATCCTGGATGAGGCAACCTCTGCTCTGGACAACGAAAGCGAGAAGCTGGTGCAGGCCTCACTGGAGAAACTGGCCAAGGGGCGCACCACCTTTACCATTGCCCACCGGCTGACCACCATCAAAAATGCCACAGTGATCTTGGTGCTCACCCACAATGGCATTGAGGAAAAAGGCACTCATCAGGAGCTGATGGAAAAACGGGGCATATACTATCATCTGTACAGCAGTTACGCCGATGACAAGACTTTACCGGAATCCTCCGAAGCATAAAGATTGGAAGTGGAGAACTTGAATCAACAGCAGTTTTTTCAGTACATCAACGGGAAGACCGTGACTTTCTGCGGCATTGGCCGCAGTCATATGCCCCTGATCAAATTGTTCCGGGAGCAGGGGGCAATCGTCTCTGCCCGAGATAAGCGCGCTCTGGAGGAGCTGGGGGAGAACGGCAAAGTCCTCCAGGACATGGGCGTACAGCTCATTTTGGGAGAGGATTACCTGCGGGATCTCCATGAGGACATCATCTTCCGCACGCCGGGCATGAAGTACCATCTGCCGGAGCTGGAGGCTGCCCGCAGCCGGGGTGCTGCCGTCACCAGCGAGATGGAGGTCTTTTTTGAGCTGTGCCCCTGCAAGATCTATGCGGTTACCGGCAGCGACGGCAAGACCACTACTACCTCCATTATCGCAGAATTTTTGAAGGCCCAGGGGAAGAACGTGCATCTGGGCGGCAATATCGGCAAGCCTCTTTTGCCGGAAATCCAGTCGATCCAGCCTGAGGACTGCGCTGTGGTGGAGCTTTCCAGCTTCCAGCTGATCTCCATGCGGGAAAGTCCCGCGGTTGCCGTGGTGACCAACTTGTCCCCCAACCACCTGGATATCCACAAGGATATGCAGGAGTATATCAACTCCAAGAAGAACATCTTTCTGCACCAGAGCGCGTTTTCCCGCACGGTGCTGAACGCTGGCAATGAAGTCACCGCCGCCTTTGCGCCAGAGGTCCGTGGGGACTGCTGGATGTTCCAGCGGGGCCAGAAAGTGGAGCGCGGCGTATGGTGTGATGACAAGTCCATCTATGTCAATGGGGAGGAATTGATGCCTGTTTCCCAGATCAAGATCCCCGGCTGGCACAATGTGGAGAACTACATGGCAGCCATTGCCGCCGTGTGGGGTGACGTTGCGCCGGAGACCATCCGCCGTGTGGCGGCGGAATTCAATGGCGTGGAGCACCGGGCGGAGTTCGTCCGAGAGGTTCATGGTGTGAAGTACTACAACGACTCCATTGCCACGTCTCCCACCAGAGTGATCTCCGGAATGCTGTCCCTGTTCCCCCAGAAGATTGTGATGATCGCGGGGGGCTATGACAAGCATATCCCCTTTGAGCCTCTGGGTCCCGCCGTGTGCGAGCATGTAAAGACACTGATCCTCATGGGTGCAACTGCCCAGAAGATTCAAGACGCGGTGATGGCCGCGGAAACTTACCAGGAAGGCGCCCCGGAGATCCTCCGGGTTGAAAATATGGAACAGGCTGTGGCTGCAGCGGCAGCCCATGCTCAGCCGGGGGACATTGTGTCCCTGTCTCCGGCCTGTGCCGCCTTTGACCTGTACCCCAATTTTGAGGTGCGGGGAAGACATTACAAGGAATTGGTAAACGGATTAGAGTGATGCGGGGCACGGCCCCGGGAAAGTAGAGTGTGTATGGAGAGAAGAAGAGGAAATTTTAACGCCAGTAAAAACGGAAACAGGAACGGCCGCAGCGGCAATTTTGGCAAGCGCACCTTTGGCCCCTCGGCAGACGCCTATGAGCTGCCCAGCGCTGCCAGCACCCTGGAAGAAAAGGTCATCGTGGCGGCCTTGAAGCGCTGCGGCGGAGACGGAGTTCCCTCCCGTTCTCTGCAGAGGGAGGCGGGAATTCGAGATAAAGACGCGTTTTATGATGCACTGCACTCCCTGAAAGATAAGGGCGAGATCACAGTGGATAAGGATCACTGGGTGAAGCTGGTTCCCCGAGGCGGGGATATCGAGGCCACCATTGTGTCCCTGTCTGAGCGGTTCGGCTTTGCCCGGCCCAAGTTGGGGGGAGAGGATATTTTTGTCCCCGGCGGCGCCTTGAAAGGAGCTTTCTTGGGGGATCAGGTGATCCTCACCGACCTGCAGAAGCGAGATAAGGGCCCCAGCGGGCGGGTCAAACGGATTGTGGCTCGGTCTGAGGAGCCTATGACGGGCACGGTCCACATTGACGAAAATGGCATTCGGGTCACCCCGGATGGGCCTCTGCGGTATGACCTGGAGGTGACCGGTGGCTTAAACGGGGCCAAGGATATGGATAAAGTTCTGATCCATCCCCTGCAGGACGGCAGAGGGGACTGGAAGCAGGCGGAGATCAAGTCGGTGTTCGGCACTGGCGAGCGGGCGAGAATCTGCGCGGACGCCATCATTGTCCGGTGCGGCATCCCCACAGAGTTCCCACCCGAAGTGTTGGCCCAGGCGGAGGAGATCTCCAAGATGACCGTCACTCAGGCGGATATTGATGAGCGTCTGGACTTGCGGGACGAGCCCATCTTCACGGTGGACAGTGCGGACGCCAAGGACTTGGACGACGCCATCTCTGTCAAGCGCACGGAGAACGGATATAAGCTGGGGGTGCACATCGCTGACGTCTCCCACTATGTGAAGGCAAAAACTCCCATTGACCAGGAAGCGTACCGTCGGGGAACATCCGTTTACTTTGCGGATCGAGTGATCCCCATGCTGCCGGAGGCGCTGTCCAACGGAGTCTGCTCCCTGAATGCCGGGACAGAGAAGCTCACCTTCTCCGCTTTGATGGAGTTTGACCGGGAAGGCAACATGGTGGATTATCAGTTCCACAAGACCGTGATCAACTCCAAGGTCCGCGGTGTCTATGCAGAGGTGAACACCATCCTGGACGGCACGGCAACTCAGGAGATTCTGGACAAGTATGCCCCTGTGATGGACAGCCTGATGGCTGCCAAAGAGCTGGCGGGAGTTTTTGAAGCTGCGGCAGTGCGCCGTGGTAAGATGGACCTCTCCAGCGATGAGACCAAATTTGTCCTGGACGAAAACGGGGTCTGCATCCAGCTGCTGCCCCGCACCACCGGCCAGGCGGAAGAGCTGATTGAGCAGATGATGATCGCGGCCAATATTGCGGCAGCCCGGGCATCGCTGAAGGCGGAGATCCCCTTCCTGTACCGGATCCACGAGCGTCCCCAGCCCGACCGTGTGGACGAGCTGGCGGATCTGTTGGACCGGCTGGGCATTCCCTGCCGGGAGCTGCGCAATGGAAAGCCCTCTACCAAAGATTTTGCCGCGGTTTTGGACAGGGTGAAGAATACGCCTCGCGCGTCCCTGGTGAATCAGCGGGTGCTGCGCACCATGGAGAAGGCCCGTTACTCCGACAGAGAGGTGGGGCATTTTGGCCTGGCAGTGGGGGAGTACAGCCACTTTACCTCTCCCATCCGCCGGTACCCGGACACCTCCATTCATCGGATCCTCAGCGACCTGGTGGCAGGTGCTGACCAGACGACTTTGAAGAAGCGCTATGGGGAGTTTGCCACCTTGGCGGCGGCGGAGTCCTCCAAAACAGAAGTGCGGGCGGTCACAGGAGAACGGTCTGCCGAGGACTGCTATATCGCCGAGTATATGAAGGCCCATCTGGGTGAGAAGCACACTGGTATTATCAGCGGTGTGACGCCCAAGGGAATCTTCGTCAAACTGGAGAATAACGCGGAGGGCTTTGTCAGCCTCAACGATTTCGAGAATTGCGAATTTGAGTACGATGGGGAAGTTTCCCATGTGGATCACCGCTCGGGCCGGGTTTTGATGATGGGCGAAGAGATCGGCATCATCGTTGCTGCGGCGGATGTGGCCACAGGCCGGGTGGACTTTGTGCCCCAGGAGCCGTAAGGAATATGGCGCGGTTCCCTTTCATAGAAATGTAGCAACCGGACAAACAGGGGGCATTTGGATGAAAGGGTTTTTGCTTTCGGCGGTATTGGGATTTTTGGCGTTGGCTTTGGTCAATCTCTGCGGAGAGTACACCGGAGTGCTGCTGCCTGTCAACAGATTGAATCTGGGGGCAGCGGGACTGCTGGGCATACCGGGAGTGACGCTGATGATCCTGTTGGATACCCTGCTGTGAGAGATCCCGGCAACGGGAAAAAGGGAGGATGTTTCAAATGTTGTTGATCCACGCGAACTATCTTGACGAGAATTTTGATCTGGTCCAGGGCGACATTGAGATCCAGGACGGGAAGATCCTCCGAGTGGGCAAGGATTTGCCCCGGAAGGAAGAGGACCTGGCGGTGGACTGTTCCGGCAGCTACACCGTGGTGCCGGGCTTTGTGGATGTTCACATTCACGGCTGTGCCGGAGCGGATACCTGCGACGGCACTCGGGAGGCCATGGAGTCCATGGCGAAGTTCCTGCTGCAGCACGGGGTCACCTCTTTCTGTCCCACCACCATGACCATTGGCCGGGAGACCATTGAAAAGGCGCTGTTGGCTGCCAAAGACGCTATGGATCATCCCGTGGAGGATGGGGCCCGGATTGTGGGCGTGAATATGGAGGGGCCCTTTATCTCCAAAGAGCGCAAGGGTGCTCAGAAGGAAGAGGATATTGTCGCTCCGGATTTCACCATGTTCCGGGAGCTTTGGGATCTGTGCGGAGGCATTATCCGTCTGGTGGACGTGGCGCCGGAACAGCCCGGGGGTTTGGAGTTCATCCAGCAGGCCAAAGAGCTGTGCACGGTGTCCATTGCCCACACCACTTCCGATTACGATCAGGCCAAGGCGGCTTTTGACCAGGGCGTCACCCATGCCACTCATCTGTTCAACGCCATGAACGGTATCCATCACCGCAAGCCCGGTGTAGTGGGCGCTGTGATCGACGATGACCGGGTCCGCGGCGAACTGATTTGCGATGGGTTCCACATCCATCCCGCCGTGCTGCGGCTGGCGTTCCGCCTGCTGGGGGACCGGGCTCTGATTGTCAGCGATTCCATGCGGGCTAACGGTATGAACGAAGGGGAATCCTATGACTTGGGCGGCCAGATGGTTCAGGTCAGCGGCGGCAAGGCGGTGTTGGCCGACGGCACCATTGCCGGGTCGGTTACCAACCTGCACCAAGAGGTCAAGAACCTGGTGTCCTTTGGCGTTCCCTTTGCCCAGGCTGTCAAGAGCGCCAGCCTGATCCCTGCCAGAGCCATTGGCCTGGATCATGAGATCGGCAGCATTGCTTCGGGGAAGCGGGCGGATCTGGTGGTATTGGACGAGAACCTGGACATTGCCGCTGTGTATCATTGAAAGACCCTGTTTGAAACAAGGAGGAAACTCTGTGATCTTATGTTTTAGTGCTTCCGGCAACAGCCGTCTGGTGGCGGAGCTGTTGGCCAGGGAGACCGGGGATGAGCTTCTGTCTCTCAACGAGCTCTTCAAACAAGGAGAGCCCTGGAGGCTTCATTCGGACAGGCCTTATGTGGTGGTGTCTCCCATCTACGCTTGGCGGCTGCCCAAAAAGGTGGAGGATTTCCTGGCGCGCGGGGAGTTTTCCGGATGTCGCCAGATGTATGTGATCACCACCATGGGCGGGGATGACGGCGCCGCAGGAAAGTACTGCCGAAAGATTGTGGAGAGCAGGGGCATGACGCTGTTGGGATACCAAGGCATTGCCATGCCCGACAATTACATGGTGTCCTTTAAGGTGCCGGATCGAGCTACGGCCATTGAGGAGATTCGCAAGTCTCTGCCGCTCATTCAGCAGACCGGCGAGCGAATCAAGCGGGGGGACAAGCTTCCTCAGAAGAAGGGGAAGCCCCAAGACGGGTTTCTCTCCAGTGTGGTGAATTGGGGATTCCGGAACTACATGGCCAACAGCAAGTCCTTTCACGTGTCTCAGGCGTGCATCCAGTGTGGGAAGTGTGTGACAGGATGTCCCTCAAACAACATCACCTTGCGGGAAGGGAAGATCCTGTTTGGAAAGGACTGCATGTTCTGCCTGGCCTGCTTGAACAACTGTCCCGTCCACGCCATCGATTATAAAGACGCCGGGAAAAAGCACGGGTATTACACCTGTCCTCCCATTCAGGAGGTTCTTCCGGAAAAGAAGGAAAAGTAAAAAGTCGAATAGACAGCAAAAAGGACCGTCTCCTCCCAATGTTGGGAAGGAGCGGTCCTTTTTTATGAAAAGGGTGTCTTCAACGGGTGAAGTACAGCATGTTGTTGAGCAGACGGGATTGAGGTCCATAGAGCCAAGTGCCGTCCACGTAGAGGTTGGCGGAACCGCCGCCGTCAAAGTTCACGGCATCCTGACAGCCGTAGGTCACCATGATCTGGGAGAGTGTCTTGACGCTGGTGGTGGCCTGGAGGATCACCAAGTCGCCGTTGGCCCGGATCCCAGCGCAGACACGCACCGCGTTGCCGGAGGTCAACCCGCTGGTAAAGCCTTCCGCCTGATAGGTGCTGTTGCTGCCGTAGACCTTGCCGTCCTTGACAATTCGGGGACCGGCACCGATGGAGATCACCGGATCAAAGGGAAGTTCCCCTCCAGAGCTGTTTCGGTATACGCGATCCACAGAGATGGTCATGCCGACCTTACAGGAGTCGAAGAAGTTGCCCTCGTACTGTCGGCGAGCCTTCTGGCACAGCACAAAGCCCCCTTGGGGAATGTCCACGTTGCCGCTGGCATAGGTGTACATGTTGGTGATGGTGCCGTTGGCATCCACCACCACGGCGTCCCGGGTGGAGAAATTCAGCTTGGTTCCCCAATCCCTTGTCATGATCATTCGAGTTGCGTCATAGTTGTTGTTGGGCCACTTGTTCATACCTACGTTGTCAAACTTGGCAACTTCTTTGCCGTTGGCGTCTTTCAGGGTGGCAGAGAATAGGGTGGAGAAGTTCTCCACGGAAAAGTCACCGGAGGGACTCATAACCAGGGAGGACTTGGCAGGAGCATACAGGTTGTCCACCGTCAGCACCCGTCCGTCCCCGATCAGAGTGCCCAGAGGGATGTAGTTGTCCATATTGAAGAAGGCGCCATTGACAGCGATGGTCGCCCCTGTGCGCTTGATCAAGCTGGTGACACTCTCTCTGCCGTCCACCATATCCTGGCCCATGACAAGGCCAGCCTTAAAGTCATCCGGGGAGAAGATCACGGCCCGGCAAGCCACACCGTTTACCCGCTTCCGGCTGATGGAATATCCGTCTGTCTTGCAGTTGTTCAAATATTGATAGCAAATGGATGCGGCTTCCGCCCGGGTGGCGGTCTGGGTGGGACGGAACCGGTTGCTGCCAGCGTCGCCGTTGATCACACCGGCCTGACGGCACAACTTGACCGCATCCTTTGCCCAGGAAGCGATTTGACTTTGATCTTGAAAGGAGGTCTGACTGTTGAGCGCGGGGAATTTCCTGCCAGTGCTCTGGGCCAGATTTTTGATCATAACCGCCATTTCCTGACGGGTGACGTATTTGTTGGGAAGGAAGGTGCCGCCGCTGTAGCCGGTGGCGACGCCCGTCTCGTAAGCCCAGTTCACAAAGGCGTTGCACCAGTTGGAAGTGCTCACGTCTTTAAAGCTGCCCCGGAAATTGTACTGCGACAGTTCACCGGAGGACAGGGTGGACTTGGCCAGCATGGTGACAAATTCAGCGCGGGTCAAGGTGGCGTTGGGGGAGAAGCGATTGCCGCCGGTTCCGCTGAGAATTCCCTTGTCAGCCAAGGCGTTTACCGCCGGGCGGTACCAGGCGCTCCAAGAGACGTCGCTGAAGGATGCGGCTGCTGCCTGCAGGGGAATTGCCATGCACAAAAGCAGGGCACACAGCAGCGCAGAAACCAGGCGTTTTCCATTCTTTTTCATAAAAAACCTCCTTATTCTTTCATAGGTTCTTTGCACAATACAATATTATAAGGCAAAACAGTCGGGTAAGTAAAGAAAAAATAAAAAAATTTTCTATTTTAGCTTTTCCCGTTGCAATTTCTGAGGCTTTCCTGTAAGATAGCCTCAGGCGGACATGTGTGGGAAACTTTGGACTCAACGCTGATTTCGCTTAATTTGTTTACCTTGGAGGGAAAGATTTATGATTTGTCCGAAATGCGGAAGAAATCTCCCGGATGGCACGCCGTTCCCCTGTGGAGCGCCGGTGCTTTCGTCCAACCCGGCAGTTAATTTGATCAAAACTTTAGGTTCGTCCACAAAGTTTATGGCTGCGGCGATCCTTTACTCTGTGATGGTGCTGTTTGTGATTCTCAGCGCGTTTGGCTCCCAGAATATGATCGATCAGCTGTATTACTATGGCGCCAACTATGGCGGCGTGAATCCGGACGTTTTCTATTCCATGATGAGCGTCCTGGAGAACTCCACTGTGATTGGAGCTGTGCTGGGTGCGATCCCGGCCATTCTCATTGCGGTGGGGATGTGGCTGTTCTACGCCACCTGCCGCAACACCCAGAGCGGCAACGTATCCACGGTGGGATTGACCATCTGCAAGGTCCTGACCATACTTTCTTTGGTGCTGTTTTGCGTGGCAGTTGCTCTGTCGCTGCTGGTGATCGTGATCGTCATGGTGGCCCTGGCCTCCAACTTGAGCACTGCGTCCTATTATGGATATGATGCTGTCAACACCCTTGCGGTTGTCCAAGTGTTCCTGGGTATTTTGATTGTGGTGTTCGTAGCGATAGCAGTGCTGTACATTTTCTACTATGTGAGCGTTATCAAGGTGATCAATCGGATCAAGGCTTCCGCTATCAACGGAGTGCCCGACAATCGCATTCCCCGATTCCTCACCGGTTTTCTGATGTTCCTGGGTGTGGTCAATGCACTGGGCGGTCTGGTGGTTCTGTTCACCAGCCTCATGGCCGGAATTTCCACTTTGGCCAGTGCGGTCTGTTTCATCCTCATGTCCCTGCTGCTTCGTGAGTATCGGGATAAAATGACCATGCTGCTGTTTCCGCCGGTTCAGCCCATGTATAGCAATATGCCTCCCTATAACACTGTGCCGCCCCAGCAGCCCAGTGGTCCCAATGAAAACACTCCTCAATCATAAACGGCAACGAACAAAACAGGCGCCTTCCAAAAGGAAGGCGCCTGTTTTGTTGTGGTAGTATGGAGTTTGAGGGAAGGCGGTTACTGGATAACCCGCACCTTGATGATGGGCTCCAGAGCGCCCAGGGTATCCTCGGCAGCGGGGGAGAGTTCCCCGGAAACATCCAGAATGGTGTAGGCGTATTCTCCCCGGGATTTGCTCTGCATATTCTCAATGTTGATCCCGGCCTGGCCGCAGGCAGCGGCAAACATGGCGATGGTGTTGGGAACGTTGCGGTGGATGATGCAGATTCGCTTCGTGCCAGGTTCCCGGGCCATGGTGATGGAGGGCATGTTCACAGAGTTCGTGATGTTGCCGTTTTCCAGATAGTCCTTGATCTGATCCACAGCCATGACAGCACAGTTGTCCTCACTCTCCGGTGTGGAGGCCCCCAGATGGGGAATGGCCACAATGCCCTCCGCGCCCAGCATGCTGTCAGCGGGGAAGTCCGTGGCATAGCCGGAGACCTTCCCAGCTTCCAGAGCTGCCAAAAGTGCATCGGTCTCCACCAAGCCGCCCCGTGCAAAGTTGAGGATGCGCACGCCGTCCTTCATCTTCTGCAGGGACTCTGCGCCGATCATTCCCTTGTTTTCCTTGGTAAGGGGAAGGTGCAGGGTGATGTAGTCGCATTTTGCGTAGATCTCATCCAGGCTGAGAGAGCGGTGAATCGCGCTGGACAAGTGCCAGGCGTGCTCCACAGACAGGAAGGGATCGTATCCATAGACATCCATCCCCAAAGTGGATGCAGCATTTGCCACCAGGATGCCGATGGCACCCAATCCGACGACGCCCAGAGTTTTCCCCTGAATTTCCGGGCCGGCAAAGGCACCCTTGCCCTTTTCAATGAGCTTCTCCACTTGGTCGCCCTGGCCTTTCAAGGTTTTTACCCAGTCCATAGCGGGGACGATCTTTCGGGAGGTGAGCAGCAGTGCGGCCAGCACCAGTTCTTTCACGGCGTTGGCATTGGCGCCCGGCGTGTTGAATACCACAATACCTTTTTCCAAGCATTTGTCCACGGGAATGTTGTTCACACCGGCTCCTGCTCTGGCAATAGCCAGCAGGTTATCGCCGGGCTCCATGTCGTGCATGGAGGCGGAACGCACCAGGATGCCGTCGGGATTCTCCATCTCAGGGGAGAAGGTGTAGGCCTCGCCCAAGCGTTTGGTTCCCACAGGGCTGATTTTATTCAGGCACAGGATTTTGTACATGGGACTTCATCCTTTCTCACTTGTTGTCCTGCTCAAATTTCTTCATAAACTCCACCAACTTAGCGATGCCCTCTTCCGGCATGGCATTGTAGATGGAGGCCCGCATGCCGCCCACGCTCCGGTGACCCTTCAAGTTCACAAAGCCGGCAGCCTCGCTCTCCTTGACAAACTTAGCATCCAAATCCTTGTCGCCGGTGACGAAAGTCACGTTCATAATGGAACGGCTCTCCTTTTCAGCGCAGCCCTTGAAGAGGGTGGACTGATCCAGGAAATCATAGAGCAGCTGCGCTTTGCGGACGTTGCGTTCTTCCATGTTTTCCAGGCCGCCAATGTCGTTTTTGATCCACTCCAGCACCAGCTTGCAGATGTAGATGGGCCAGCAGGGAGGGGTGTTGTACATGGAGTCGTTCTCCGCCATGGTTTTGTAATTGAACATGGTGGGGGTGAATTCCATGGGTTCGCCCAGCAGATCCTCCCGCACAATGACGATGGTCAGTCCTGCAGGAGCCACATTCTTCTGAGCACCGGCGTAAAGCAGACCAAACTTGGTCACATCAATGGGTTTGGAGAGGATGCAGGAAGAGATGTCCGCCACCAGGGGCACATTTCCAGTGTCGGGCAGCTGATGCCACACAGTGCCGTAAATGGTGTTGTTCATGCAGATGTGGAAATAATCCGCGTCGGGGCGGAATTCCTTGGGATCCAATGCGGGAATGTGGGAGAAATTGTCCTCCTTGGAGGAGGCCACCACTTTCACGTCGCCATAGCGGGCAGCTTCCTTGTAGGCCTTGGTGGAGAACTGGCCGGACAGCACGTAGTCTGCTTTGCCGGACTTGGTCATCAGGTTCATGGGCGCCGCGGCAAACTGGGATGAAGCGCCTCCCTGCAAAAACAGCACCTTGTAGTTGTCCGGGATGTTCATCACTTCCCGCCACAGGGACTGTGCTTCCTGATAGATCTTGTCGAACACCTTGGAGCGGTGGGACATCTCCATCACGGACTGACCGCTTCCCTGATAGTCCATCATTTCAGCGGCGGCTTTTTGCAGCACTGCCTCAGGGAGCATGGAAGGGCCGGCGGAAAAATTGTAGACGCGAGACATGGTAAAACCTCCTCAGGAACAATTGCGGAATTTTATTCCGCTAAATTGTTAAAGTTGTTACCCATTATAGTGGCTGTTTTCACCAATTGCAAGCACAAATTTACTTTTTTTCACAAAAAATGGAGTGATGCCACCCACCAGAAACACTCTCCATAGTTTGTCTTTATATCAAGGACAAATGTCTCTGCAAGAGGTGCTCTTGGGAATAAAATGGGACAGGGCAGGGGGGCTTCCCCGGGGAGAATTGAGAAAACCCTTCGGAGCAGATGAAAAATGATTTTATGGAAATTTCCATGAAAATATTTGTCATCTCTCTATGGATATGGTATAATCCTTGAAAGAGATCAGACTTCTCGCTGCGGGAGCGGCCGAAATTCCGGAATGGTTCCCGCCGCCCCCACATTTATCTGTATGACGGGAGTATTCCAGGACGAGGCCTGGGGCTCTCAAACCCACACAGGAGGAAATCATATGAAGGTAAAGGACATTGTAGACATCCTGAAGTGTCAGATCCTCAATGAGGGCAACATGGAGGAAGAGGTCAAAACCGCCTGCGGCAGCGACATGATGAGTGACGTGCTGGCGTTTGTCAAGGATCAGTCGGTACTGCTCACCGGTTTGATGAACCCCCAGGTGGTGCGAACGGCTGAGATGATGGATATGCACTGCATTGTGTTTGTCCGCGGCAAGAATATTGACCCCAATGTGGTGGAGCTTGCCCGTCAGAAGGAGATCACCGTGCTGGCGTCCCCTTATCGGATGTTCACGGCATGTGGGCTGCTCTACTCCAATGGATTGCGGGGAGGATGTGAGATCAAATGAGTATGCTGCATCTGACCTACCAAGTGCCGGGAGATGATTTTACCCGTGCCGGGGAGGCCTCCGGTGACGTAAAGCACAAGCTGAAAAAGCTGGGGTATGAGCCGGACGCTGTCCGCCGGGTTTCCATCGCCATGTACGAGGGTGAGATCAATATGGTGATCCACGCCAACGGCGGCGAGGCCGTGGTGGATATTCACCCGGACCGGGTGGATATTGTGCTCAAGGATCAGGGGCCGGGGATTGCCGATGTGGAGCAGGCCATGCAGGCGGGGTGGTCCACTGCGCCGGACAATGTGCGTGCCCTGGGGTTTGGAGCAGGCATGGGTCTGCCCAATATGAAGAAGTATTCCGATGAGATGCGGATTGATTCCGTTGTGGGCGAGGGTACGACGGTGTACATGACGGTTTACCCAGGAAGAAAAGAGGAATAAGGACAACGCTGCCCTCCGGCGTTGTCGAGGGAGGTACGTGAACGTGGCTGAATTTTACCATTCCGTCACACTGAACGAGGAGATGTGCGTAGGCTGCACCAACTGCATCAAGCGCTGTCCCACCGAGGCCATTCGGGTCCGTGGGGGAAAGGCGGTAATCGCCTCAGAGCGATGCATTGACTGTGGGGAGTGTATCCGGATCTGTCCCCACCATGCGAAGCGGGCGCGGCACAGCCACCTTTCCCAGCTCAGTGATTTTACTTATACCATCGCTCTGCCTGCGCCGTCCCTGTACGGGCAGTTTAACAACTTGGACGATATTGACTATGTGCTCACCGGCCTGAAGGAGATGGGCTTTGATGATGTGTTCGAGGTCTCTCGGGCTGCGGAGCTGGTCAGCGAGGCCACCCGCAAGCTGATGGATGCCGGAAAGCTGAAACGCCCTGTAATCAGTTCCGCGTGTCCGGCCGTGGTGCGCTTGATCCGGGTGCGCTTCCCGGACCTGTGCGACCATGTGCTGCCGCTGAAGTCCCCCATGGAGACGGCGGCGGCCATTGCCAAGCGGGAGGCTGCCAAAAAAACCGGTTTGCCGGAGGAACAGATTGGATGTTTCTTCATCACACCCTGTCCCGCCAAGGTGACGGATATCAAGATGCCCCTGGGCATTGAAAAGTCCCAAGTGGATGGGGCCATCGCCATCAGTGAGGTGTTCCCCGTTCTCTCTCACAAGATGGACCATCTGGAAAAGGTGGAACCCCTGGCCAATTCCGGAATCATCGGAGTGGGCTGGTCCACCAGCGGAGGAGAGGCCGCCGCACTGCTCAACGAAAAATACTTGGCAGCGGACGGCATTGAAAACGTGATCCGGGTGCTGGAGGAGATCGAGGATGAGCGCATCGGCGACCTGGACTTCATCGAACTCAACGCCTGCGCGGGCGGCTGTGTAGGCGGCGTGCTCTGTGTGGAGAATCCCTATGTGGCTAAGGCGCGGATTCAGCGGCTGCGGAAATATTTGCCCGTATCCCAGAATCACTTGAGGGGAGGTCCGATCCCCCAGGTGATGGAGTGGGAGGAAGGACTGGAGTTTTCCGATGTGCTCACTCTGTCCAGCGATTTGAAGGAGGCCATGCAGATGATGCTCCAGATCGACCAGATCGAGCAGGAATTCCCCGGGCTGGACTGCGGCGCCTGCGGCGCTCCCACCTGCCGGGCTTTTGCCGAGGACGTGGTGAAGGGCATCTGTAAGGATACGGAGTGCATCTTTGTCTACCGCAAACGGATGAAGAAGGTGGCCAGCACCCTTTCGGAGCTGGAGCAGAGCATGGGGCGCTTCTCTCGGGAGGAGCCGGATAAAAAGGAGGAGAAGGAATGACCGTGAAAGAGATGGCCGCCGCCTGCGGCTGGACCCTGCTGGCTGGCGGGGGAGGGGAGAACAACCAGGTGGATGGCTGCTACATAGGGGATCTGCTCAGCTGGGTGATGGCCAGAGCTCAGTCGGGCAATGTGTGGATTACCGTGATGGGCAACGTCAATGCCATTGCGGTGGCGACTCTCACCGACGTGAGCTGCATTGTCCTGACCGAGAACGCCTCCCTGGACGCGGAGGCTGCCAAGAAGGCGGAGCTCCAGGAGATCCCGGTGTACGGCTGTGAGGCCAACAGCTACCAGACGGCTGTTCAGGTCTATGAGCTGCTGAAATGAACGCCTACCGCTATGACTTTCATGTCCACTCCTGCCTGTCTCCCTGCGGGGATGGGGACATGACCCCAAACAACCTGGTGCAGATGGCCATGCTGTCCGGTTGTGAGATTTTGGCCATCACAGACCACAACACCTGCCGGAATGCCCCTGCTGCCATGGAGGCCGGAGAGCGAAACGGTCTGCTGGTCATTCCAGGGATGGAACTGTGCACGGCAGAAGAGGCCCACGTGGTGTGCCTCTTTGAAACCTTAGAGGGGGCTCTCGGCTTTGACAAATACGTTTACGATCACATGCCCCATGTGAAGAATAAGGCGGAAATCTTTGGAGAGCAGCCCATTCTCAATGGGGAGGACGAAAAAGTGGGAGAGGAGGAGAACCTGTTGTTGGTCTCCTCCTTTATTGGCGTGGACCAGGTGGTGTCCCTGACTGCGGAATACGGCGGGGTGGCGTTTCCTGCCCACGTGAATCGAGATTCTTACAGCGTGATTGCATCTTTGGGGGCGATTCCACCGGAGGCGCGCTTTACTGCTGCCGAGGTCACTCGCGACTGTGATTTGGAGGCATTTCGCCAAGCTCACCCGGAACTGGAGGGACTGCGAATCTTCCGGGATTCCGACTCCCATTATTTGGAAACGTTGGCGCAGGATCCTTGGATCGTTCATCTTCCGGAGAAATCCGTGGGAGCTGTGCTGGACGCGGTGCGAGGTGCTAATTGATATTTTGATATTGATATTCTGGTAAGTATTGCTGGAAACTACCTCTTTTTCCATGAGGAATTTGTCGTTCTAAGCGTTTTATTTCTAATAAAGAATTATAAGTCTCTCAGCATTTGTTATATTAATAACGATGCTGATTAGGCGGGCTTTGTGCTTCGCTTTATGGCAACTATATCAAATCCTACAAGATATTGGGAGGAAAGACAATGCAAAAGCGTATCAGTAATTTGCCGTTTCACGATACTCCCGAGCAGGCGAAAAAGCTTGACGCGGTCATTGAAAGCCTGAAAGGCGAAAAGGGCGCCGTTATGCCCGCTCTCCATCAGGCTCAGGACATCTATGGCTATCTGCCCATTGAGGTCCAGGAAAAGATCGCCAAGGGGCTGGACGTCTCTCTGGAGGAAGTCTACGGCGTGTCCACCTTCTATTCTCAGTTTGCCCTGACCCCCAAGGGCCGCAACCACATCTCCGTGTGCCTGGGCACCGCCTGCTACGTGAAGGGCGCTGACAAGGTGCTGGAGCGCATCACCCAGAAGTTGGGGATTCAGCCGGAGGAATGTACCGAGGACGGCGCGTTCTCTCTGACCGCCTGCCGTTGCATCGGCGCCTGCGGTCTGGCTCCTGTTATGACTGTCAACGACGAGGTTTACGGCCGCTTGGTTCCCGAGGACGTGGATACCATTCTGGCTCAGTACATGGCCTAACAGAGTATGCGCGAGCTCTCTCTCAACGTGATGGACATCGCCCAGAATTCCATCTCTGCCGGAGCTTCCTTGATCACCATTTCCGTGGTGGAGGACCAGGGGGGCGATACGCTCTCCATTTCGGTGGAGGACAATGGCAAGGGCATGTCCCCAGAGACCGTTCAAAAGGTGATTGACCCCTTTTACACCACCCGCACCACCCGAAGTGTGGGGCTGGGGATTCCCCTCTTTAAGATGGAGGCGGAGATGACCGGGGGCAATTTCCAGATCGATTCCCAGTTGGGGGTGGGAACCACCCTCACCGCGGTGTTCAAGCCCTCCAGTGTGGATATGATTCCCCTGGGGGATATCAATGGCACGGTGCAGCTGCTGATCTCTTGCAATCCTCAGTTGGATTTTATCTTCCAGCGGGTCCTGCGCACTCCAGAAGGGGAGCAGCGGGAATTCACCCTGAAGACTGCGGAACTGCGCCAAGTGCTGGGGGAGGATGTTCCCTTGGACACTCCGGATGTGGTGCTGTGGATAAAGGATTATTTGAGCGAGCAGACAGAGGCTCTCTTTCAGCCGGAGGCGGCGGATATTTGACCTCTGGGCCGGCAGCAATCGTTGCAGGGATCTTATTTGAAACTCTACGGAAAGGATTGGTCATTAGCATGAAATCATTAGCTGAACTTCAGGCAATTCGTGATAAGACACGGGCATCCGTCACCCTTCGCGAGAACGCGGAGGCTGGCACTCGTGTGTTGGTAGGCATGGCAACTTGCGGTATCGCCGCCGGCGCCAGACCTGTATTGAACGCCTTTGTGGAGGAAGTTGCCAAGCGGGGCCTGCAGGATGTCATGGTCACCCAGACTGGCTGCATCGGCATCTGCCAGTATGAGCCCGTGGTTGAGGTGATCACCCCCGGCCATGAGAAGGTCACCTATGTGAAGATGACCCCTGAGAAGGCGGTAAGGGTTGTGAACGACCACCTTGTGAACGGCAATGTGGTATCGGAGTACACCATTGGGGCCAATGCCATCGGAGCCAAATAATAAGGAGGGAAAAGAATGTTTCGTTCTAACGTGCTGGTCTGTGGAGGTACGGGATGCACTTCCTCCAACAGCGAGCAGATTATTGAGAAGCTGAAGGAAGAGATCAAGGCTCAGGGCCTTGAGAAGGAAGTCAACGTCATCCGCACTGGCTGCTTTGGTCTGTGCGCTTTGGGCCCCATCATGGTGGTCTATCCCGAGGGTGCTTTCTACAGCCGCGTCACTGTGGAGGATGTTCCGGAGATCGTCTCCGAGCATCTGCTCAAGGGCCGTATTGTCAAGCGCCTGCTGTACCAGGAGACTGTGGTGGACGACAACACCACCAAGTCCCTGAACGAGACCACGTTCTACGCCAAGCAGATGCGAATTGCTCTGCGCAACTGCGGCGTGATCAACCCCGAAAACATCGACGAGTACATCGCGCAGGACGGCTATGCCGCTCTGGGCAAGGTGCTCACCGAGATGACTCCCCAGGAGGTCATTGACCTGGTGCTGGCTTCCGGCCTGCGTGGCCGCGGTGGCGCTGGATTCCCCACCGGCCGCAAGTGGCAGTTTGCCCGGAACAATGACGCTCCTCAGAAGTACGCCTGCTGCAACGCCGACGAGGGCGACCCCGGCGCATTCATGGACCGTTCCGTGCTGGAGGGCGACCCCCACAGCGTGCTGGAGGCCATGGCCATCGCCGGTTACGCCATTGGCGCAAGCCAGGGCTATATCTACATCCGTGCTGAGTACCCCATCGCCGTGAAGCGTCTGCAGATCGCCATTGCCCAGGCCCGTGAATACGGCCTGCTGGGCAAGAATATCTTCGATTCCGGCTTTGATTTTGATATCGAGATCCGTCTGGGCGCCGGCGCCTTTGTGTGCGGCGAGGAGACCGCTCTGATGACCTCCATCGAGGGCAAGCGCGGCGAGCCTCGTGTGCGTCCTCCTTTCCCGGCTGTGAAGGGCCTGTTTGGCGTTCCCACTGTGCTGAACAACGTGGAGACTTACGCCAACATTCCCCAGATCATCCTGAAGGGCGCCGATTGGTTCCGCTCCATCGGCACCGAGAAGTCCCCCGGCACCAAGGTCTTCGCTCTGGGCGGCAAGATCACCAACACCGGCCTGGTGGAAGTCCCCATGGGCACCACCCTGCGGGAAGTGGTGGAGGAGATCGGCGGCGGCGTGCCCGGCGGCCATACCTTTAAGGCTGCTCAGACCGGCGGTCCTTCCGGCGGCTGTATTCCTGCCAAGCTGATCGACACCCCCATTGACTATGACAACCTGATTGCCATCGGTTCCATGATGGGTTCCGGCGGCCTGATCGTCATGGACGAGACCACCTGTATGGTGGATATTGCCAAGTTCTTCCTGGAGTTCACCGTGGATGAGTCCTGCGGCAAATGTACTCCCTGCCGTGTAGGCACCAAGCGTCTGCTGGAGATCCTGAACAAGATCACCTCCGGCAACGGCACCTTGGAGGACATCGACCGGATGGAAGAGCTGTGCTATTACATCAAAGAGAACTCTCTGTGCGGCCTGGGTCAGACCGCGCCCAACCCTGTGCTTTCCACACTCAAATATTACCGGGACGAGTATGAGGCCCATGTGGTGGAGCATCGCTGCCCCGCCGGAGCCTGCAAGGCCCTCACCAATTATTCCATCGACGCCGACAAGTGCAAGGGCTGCACCCTGTGCGCCCGCAACTGCCCGGTGGGTGCAATTTCCGGCTCTGTCAAGCAGCCTCATGTCATTGATACCACCAAGTGCATCAAGTGCGGCGTCTGCATGGAGAAGTGTAAGTTTGGCGCTGTGGTGAGAAAATAAGAAAGGAGTGTGCGAACATGGAACAGGTCAATGTAAAGATCAACGGCGTTTCCTATGAAGTGCCTGCGGATTCCACCATTCTGGAAGCCGCACGCTACGCCGGTATCGATATCCCCACCCTTTGCTACCTGAAGGACATCAACCAGATCGGCGCCTGCCGTATGTGCATGGTGGAAGTGAAGGGCGCGAGGTCCTTGGTGGCCTCCTGTGTGTATCCTGTCAACGACGGTATGGAGGTGTTCACCAACACCCCCAAGGTCCAGGAGTCCCGGAAGATGACCCTGGAGCTGCTGCTGTCCGTTCACGATAAGAAATGTCTGTCCTGCGAGCGCAGCGGCAACTGCGAATTCCAGAAGCTGTGCAACGAGATGGGCATTGAGGAGGAGAACCGCTTTGAGGGTTCCCTGCCTGCAGGCAAGAAGGATTTCTCCACGCTGTATCTGGAGCGCAACAATGCCAAGTGCATTCTGTGCCGTCGCTGTGTTGCCGCCTGCCAGAACCAGCATGTTTCCGTGATCGGCGCCAACAACCGTGGTTTTGACACCGAGATCGGCTGCGCATTTGAGAAGCCCCTGGGCGATGTGGCTTGCGTGGCCTGCGGCCAGTGCATTGTCAGCTGCCCCACCGGCGCTCTGACTGAAAAGGACAACACCCAGGAAGTCATCGACGCCATCAACGATCCTGAGAAGATCGTCATTGTTCAGACCGCTCCCGCAGTGCGTGCGGCTCTGGGCGAAGAGTTCGGCATGCCCATTGGCACCAACGTGGAGGGCAAGATGGTTGCCGCTCTGCGCCGCCTGGGCTTTGACAAGGTGTTCGACACCGATTTCGGCGCGGACATGACCATCATGGAAGAGGCTACTGAGTTTATCAACCGCGTGAAGAACGGCGGCAAGCTGCCCATCATCACCTCTTGCTCTCCCGGGTGGATCAAGTTCTGCGAACACTACTATCCGGATCTCATCGACAATCTGTCCTCCTGCAAGTCCCCCCAGAACATGGCTGGCGCTCTGATCAAGACCTGGTATGCCCAGAAAGAGGGCATTGATCCCAGCAAGATCGTGTCCGTGTCCGTCATGCCCTGCGTGGCTAAGAAGTTCGAGATCCAGCGGGACGATGAGGATGCCGCCGGTCTGCCCGACGTGGACATCAGCATCACCACCCGCGAGCTGGCCCGCCTGATCAAGAAGGCTCAGCTGAACTTTGCCCGCCTGCCCGAGGAGAAGTTCGACGACGCCATGGGCGTGTCCACTGGTGCTGCGGTGATCTTCGGTGCCACTGGCGGTGTTATGGAAGCTGCTCTGCGTACTGCTGCTGAAATGCTGGAGGGCAAGGAGCTGGAGTCCGTAGATTTCACTGAGGTCCGCGGTACTGAGGGCTTCAAGGAAGCCGTTTACAAAGTGGCTGGCATGGACGTGAAGGTTGCTGTGGTCAGCGGCCTGTCCAATGCAGATGCTCTGCTGAAGAAGGTTCGCTCCGGCGAGGCCGACTACCAGTTTATCGAGGTCATGTGCTGCCCCGGCGGCTGTGTCAACGGCGGCGGTCAGCCCATCCAGAGCTCTACCAACCACAGCTTCTACGATATCAAGAAGCTGCGTGCCCAGGCTCTGTACGACCAGGACAAGAACATGCCTCTGCGGAAGAGCCATCTGAACCCCGTGGTCCAGAAGTGCTATGAGGAGTTCCTGGGTGAGCCCGGCAGCCACAAGGCTCATGAGATTCTTCACACCACTTATGTGAAGCGCGGCTATTAATTGCATCTGATACGCTTACTATGCTGAAAAGAGAAGCGTGCTGGGTTTGTGCCCGGCACGCTTTTTGCTTTCTGCAGGACATGTCGGCCCCGGCTTGCGTCCGGGCTGTCCCTGGTGTATAATAATCACCACAAAGGGTTTGTGAAAAAGGCGGAATGGGATATGAAAAGGGTTCTTGCTGTGTTGAGGATCGCGGGCTGCATCCTGTGTGGGGCGGGCTGCGTGTTTTTCCTGCTGCCGGTTTTCCGGAGAGGGTTTAACCTGGGGGCGGGCTTTGGAATGTTCATTTGCTTGTTAGGCTTGGCGCTGCTGCTGTTTTTTGGGAAACTCTCCCGCAAGGGAGGGTGGAAGCAGGCTGCTGTTCGGCTGGTCACTGCGTTCTATTGTTTAGGGCTGGTTTGGGCTGGTTACCTCACAGGGCTGATGCTATCGGTCCAGTCCAACGTGCCGCCGGAAAACACCAATGTCATTGTGTTGGGCGCCCAAGTTTACGGGGAAGACCGGATGGGGGTCAGCCTGACTGGCCGGGTCCAAAAAGCCTATGACTATCTGTCGGAAAACCCGGAAGCACTGTGCATTGTCACAGGCGGCCAGGGTGGGGACGAGCCCTGTCCTGAGGCGGTTACGGAAAGAAATGTGTTGGTGAACATGGGTGTGGAGGAGGATCGGATTTTTCTGGAAGATCAGTCTCACAATACCCGTGAGAATATGACATTTGCCAAGGAAATTGCAGAGGAGCAGGGCATGGGGCAGGAGGTGGCTATTGTCACTCAAGGGTTCCACATGTACCGGGCCACACAGCTTGCCAAAGCCGCGGGGTTTACCCCTTACAGCCTGATTGCGGAGACGGATCCCCTGTTGTTTCCGGAGTATTATGGAAGAGAGCTGCTCTCTCTGACCAAATGGTGGGTGGAACGGCTTGTGATCGAATAAGGAAAGGAGTGCGGCTATGGGAATGCTGCTTCAAAATGTCCGTTTGGTGGATCCCTCCCAGGGATTGGACCAGGTGGAGGACTTGCTAGTAGAGGAGGGGAAGGTGGCCCGAATAGGGGAGCATCTGCCTGTGGACGGCCATCAAGTTGTGGACGGTACCGGTCTTGTGGCGGCCCCCGGCTTGGTGGATATGCATGTCCATCTCCGGGATCCGGGATTGACCTATAAGGAGGACGTGTTTTCAGGCTGTCGTGCGGCAGCTGCTGGCGGTGTCACCAGTCTGTTGGCTATGCCCAATACCAAACCGGCGATGGACTCCCCGGAGACTGTGCGGGAGTTGTTGGATCGGGCGAAAACAGCCGATGCCGCCGTGTATACAGCAGCGTGTATCACCAAAGGCCTGCAGGGGGAGGAACTCATTGACCTAGCAGGACTTCGGGAGGCCGGAGCCATTGCCCTGAGTGACGATGGCCGCCCGGTGGTGAATACCCGCCGGCTGCTCGAAGCGTTGGAGCAGGCCCCGGCTTTGGGAATGGTCATCACTGCCCATTGTGAGGATTTGTATTTGGCCGCTGGAGGCTTGATGCATGAGGGTGAGGTGTCCCGGCGGCTGGGCGTCCCTGGGATACCTGCGGCGGCAGAGGATTGCGGCACAGCCAGAGAGATTGCGGCTGCAGCTTCTGTGGGCGCACCCATTCACATCTGCCACGTGAGTACAAAGGGCTCTGTGGAGCTGATCCGTGACGCCAAGGCGCGGGGAGTTGCGGTAACCGCAGAGACCTGCCCCCATTATTTGCTGCTGACGGACGAAGCGCTGGAGAGCCGGGACGCAGATTTCCGGATGAATCCGCCCCTGCGCACAGAGGAGGATCGGCTTGCCCTGATCGAAGGGTTGAAGGATGGCACATTGGATGCCATTTCCACGGACCACGCTCCTCATTCACCGGAGGAGAAGGCAGACTTTTGGAAGGCGCCCAATGGCTCCATTGGCATGGAGACGTCCTTGGCGGCGACGCTCACAGCACTGGAAGGTCAGCTGAGCCTGATGGAGATCCTGGCGAAGATGAGTTGGAATCCTGCGAGGATTCTCCACATCCCGGCGGGAACGCTGCAGGTGGGCGCTCCGGCGGACGTGGTGCTGTTTGATCCGGATAAGCGCTGGACAGTGGACGTGAATGCCCTTCATGGCAAGAGCAAGAATACGCCCTTTAAGGGGATGACCCTCAAGGGCAAGGTGGCTATGACCATTTTCCATGGCCGTGTGGTGTACGACGGCCGGCAGTGAGGCAAACCCGGGGGAATCCCCGAGCTATAGAAATTGAAATAATAACCACGGGAAAGGACGATTCCTATGTCGATGGACAAGCTTATTGAAAAGATCGTAGAAAAGCAGAACCCCACAGTGGCGGGTTTGGATCCCAAGCTCAGCTATATTCCGGACTACATCCGGGAAGAGAGTTATGAGAAATACGGCAAGACATTGGAAGGCGCTGCGGACGCCCTTCTCACCTTCAACAAAGGGCTGATCGACGCCCTTTGTGACATTGTTCCCGCAGTGAAGCCCCAGGCTGCCTACTATGAGATGTATGGCTGGCAGGGGGTCAAGACTTTGACGGAGACCATTGCCTATGCCAAGGAGAAGGGGATGTTTGTCATCACCGACGGCAAGCGCAATGACATTGGTGCCACCATGCAGGCATATGCAGCGGCGCATCTGGGACTGACCCAGGTGGAGGACACCACTTGGGAGGCTTTCGGCGCAGACGCCCTGACCGTCAACGGATATCTGGGAACTGACGGAATCAAGCCTCTGGTGGAGGTTTGCCAGCAGCAGGATAAGGGGATCTTCGTCCTGGTCAAGACTTCCAACCCCTCTTCCGGAGAGCTTCAGGACCGTCCCTTGGCCGATGGCGCAACTGTGTACCGCACCATGGGCGCCATGTGCGAGGGCTGGGGAGAGCAGCTTCCCGGCAAGTACGGCTACAGCGGGATCGGCGCTGTGGTGGGCGCCACCTATCCGGCTCAGTTGGGAGAGCTGCGGACTGCGCTGCCGCACACCTTCTTCCTGGTGCCCGGGTACGGTGCCCAGGGAGGAGCTGCCGACGACGTGGCTCCTGGCTTTGATAAGAATGGCTTGGGCGCTATTGTCAATTCCTCTCGAGGGATCATGTGCGCCTGGCAGAAAGAGGGCGTGGATGGTCACGAGTTTGCCGAGGCCGCACGCCGGGAGGCCATCCGTATGCGGGATCAGATCGTAGGCCGTGTGGGAAAGATCACCCTGCCGTAAGGGGAAGTGAGGAGAAGCGAGAGTATGAAATACGATTCTAAACCCTGTAAATTGTTGACCGCCCAGGCGCTGACTAGGGATGTCTTTGACTTCGTGTTGGAAGCTCCTGAGTTGGCGGCTGCGGCCCATCCTGGACAGTTTGCCCAGATCCGCCTTCCTGGCCACACACTGCGTCGGCCCATTTCCATCTGTGGCATCGACAAAGCTGCCGGGACTCTGCGGTTTGTGTTCCAAATCCGGGGAGAGGGCACTGCGGAGCTGGCCCAGTTCCAGCCCGGCAGCGAAATTGAGATCCTTGCCCCTCTGGGCAACGGTTTCCCGGTGGACACCAGCAAGCGAACCCTCCTTGTGGGCGGCGGCATCGGTGTGCCCCCCTTGTTGGGTGTGGCTGCGGAACTGGGAGAAAATGCCGTGGCTGTGCTGGGCTTCCGCAATCGAGATGCTGTGATTCTGGAGCAGGATTTCCAAGCTGTTGGCGCCAAGACGCTGATTGCTACCGACGACGGCTCCTATGGCCATCACGGCCTGGTGACGGACCTTTGTGCAGACCAGCAGTTTGACTGCGTCATGGCCTGTGGGCCCGCCCCGATGCTGCGGGCGGTGAAAGCTCTGGCGGAGGAGCGGGGTGTGCCCTGCTACGTCTCTCTGGAGGAGCGGATGGCCTGTGGCATCGGCGCCTGTTTGGGCTGTGCCGTAGCTCTGCTGAAAGAGGACGGCACCCAGTATTTTGGTCACGTGTGCAAAGATGGCCCGGTGTTTGAATCCCACCGGGTGGCATGGTAAAGGAGGGGAACACGATGGCAGATTTGCGAGTAACTGTAGCTGGCGTGGAGTTTCAGAACCCTCTGATTGCCGCGTCCGGTACCTTTGGCTTTGGCCGGGAATACAATGAGTTTTACCCTCTTTCCGCGTTGGGAGGCATTTCCTGCAAGGGCATCACCATCAAAGAGCGGCCGGGCAACCCGCCTCCCCGTGTGACGGAAACTCCGGGAGGGATGCTCAACGCTGTGGGTCTGCAGAACCCGGGCGTGGATCATTTTATCCAGGAGGACCTGCCGTGGCTTTCCAAGCAGGGGACAAAGATCATCGCCAATGTGGCAGGCAATGCTCCGGAGGATTACTGCGCCACTGTGGAGAAACTGAATGACACCTGTGTGGACATGATAGAGCTGAACATCTCCTGTCCCAATGTTAAGCAGGGTGGAGTCCAGTTCGGCACCACGACAGAAGGTGTCTACGGCATCACCTCGGAGGTGCGCAAGCACTGCAAAAAGCCCTTGATGGTAAAGCTGTCCCCCAATGTGACGGATATTTCTGAGATGGCCGTGGCAGCAGAAAGCGCCGGAGCAGACGCCATCTCCATGATCAATACCTTGACGGGTATGCGTATTGACATCCGCACCCGCCGTCCCATTATCCGCAATAACACCGGCGGCATGTCCGGCCCTGCGCTGCTTCCCATTGCGCTGCGCATGGTGTGGCAGGCCTCTCAAAAGGTGAAGATCCCCATTGTGGGTCTGGGCGGTATCTCCACCTGGCAGGATGCTGTGGAGATGCTTCTGGCAGGCGCCACTGCCCTGCAGATTGGCACCGTGCTGTTTACGGATCCCTATGCGCCCGTTAAAATTGCGGAAGGGCTGTCCAAGTATATGGACGAAAACGGGATCAAGAGTCTCTCGGAGCTGACGGGAGGTGTGCGTCCGTGGTGACCACCTTGTACATTGTGCGTCACTGCCAGTCGGCGGGGAATCTGTCCGGCCGGTTCCAGGGCAGGTTTGACGCTCCGGTCAGCGAGGTGGGGGAGAAGCAGTTGGAGCTCCTCTCTCTGCGCTTTCGCAATGAGACGCTGGATGCCATCTATTCCAGCCCTCTGATTCGGGCGTACCGCACCGCTGAAGCCATTGACAAGTTCCACGATCTGCCCATTCAAACTGAGGACGGGTTGCTGGAAATTGACGTGGGGGAGATTGAGAACAAACGCCTCACGGACATTGGAAAAGAGTATCCGGAACTGGCCCACAATTGGGATCACGCGCCGGATCTGTGTGTGTTTCCCGGCGGGGAGACTATGGTTCAGGTTTACCAGCGGATCAACGCTGCCATTGACAGGATTATCGCCGAGAACCCTGGAAAACGGATCGCCATCTCCACCCACGGCGGGGTGATCCGCAACCTGTACGCCCGGGTGGCATATGGGTCCATTGAAGGGCTGCGGAAGAGTGTTGTGTTTGGGAACACCAGCGTCAGTATCCTGGAGGCCCAGGACGGCAAGCTGACCTGGAAGCAGATCAACGACCAGTCCCATTTGCCGGAGGAGCTGCGTCATTCCCCCACCCAGTACACCTTCCAAACGGAGGCCATATGATTATTCTGGGTGTGGATTTGGGTAAGGCCCGCACAGGGATCGCCGTCTGTGACAGGGGAGAGCTGTTGGCCTCTCCGGTGGAGGTGATCCAGGAGCACAATCGAGAGCGTCTGGTGGAGCGGATTGCCGCTGTCGCCAAAGAGCGCCGGGCGGAGCTTCTGGCAGTGGGCTTACCTCGGAATATGGACGGGAGCGAAGGGGAGAGCGCCCAAAATGCCCGGGAGATCGGGGCTCTTTTGGAAAGTGTCTGCGGGCTGCCGGTGGACTTTGTGGATGAACGGGGGACGACGGTCACCGCCCACGGATACCTCAACGAGACCAATACCCGGGGCAAACGCCGGAAGGCGGTTGTGGATGCTGTGGCAGCCACGGTGATCCTGCAGAACTATCTGGATTACCGCAGACTGCACAAACAGGAAGAATGATTCGCAAAAAAGCCAAAATAGGTTTACATTGGGTGAAAGATCCAGTATACTATTTACAGATAGTTATGGCGTCGGCTGGGCAGGCGGTTTGGATGAGTCCCTTGCCCCAGGCGCCGGGAGGAGGACATCATGGGCAATTTCCAGATTATCACCGATTCTACAACGGATCTCACACCGGCGCTGATTGAGGCACTGCAGGTGCAGGTAATCCCTCTCTGCTATATGATGGAGGGTAAGACATATCACAATATCCCCGGGGGTGGGGAGATGACGGTTCCGGATTTCTATGGGAAACTCCGGAACGGGATCATGTCCACCACCACTCAGGTCAATTCGGAGCAATTCGTGCAGGTGTTCACCCCCCTGCTGGAGGCGGGCCAGGACGTGCTGTACATTGCCTTTTCCTCGGGACTCAGCGGCACGTGCCAGAGCGCGCTGCTGGCGCGGGAGGAGCTGAAAGAGCGTTTCCCCGACCGGCGTCTGGAGGTGTTTGACTCCCTGTGTGCGTCCATGGGGGAGGGTCTTCTGGTGTACCACGCTGCCATGCTGCGCAAGTCCGGGAAATCCCTGGACGAAGTGCTCGCTTGGCTGAAGGAAAACGCACTGAAGCTGTGCCATTGGTTCACGGTGGATGACTTAAACCATTTGAAACGTGGCGGCCGGGTGTCCACGGCCACAGCCTTAGTGGGCACCATGCTGGGAATTAAGCCGGTGCTCCATGTGGATGATGAAGGGCACTTGATTCCTGTGGCGAAAGTCCGGGGCAGGAAACAGTCCTTGGATGCCCTTGTCAAGCGCATGGAGGAAAGTGCCATTGACCCTGCAGGGCAGATGGTGTTCATCAGCCACGGCGACTGCTTGGAAGATGCCCGTTATGTGGAGAAGCAGATCCGGGAGCGCCTGGGTGTGCAGCAGGTGGAAGTGGGATATATCGGCCCGGTGATCGGCGCCCATTCCGGTCCGGGGACCGTGGCGCTGTTCTTCCTGGGGCGGCATCGCTGAGGCGGAACCCCCTTCTCAAAAACAGTCAAAAATAGTAGAACGAGCCTTACGGAGATTTTACTTTCGGAAGGCTCGTTTTTTCTTGACAAACGATGTGGAAACGGGTAGAGTAATAAAGGCGTACGGTTCTTGTATCCGTGCGATCTCAACGTTAAACGAGGTGAGCAAAGTGATCGTTCCCCGAAGTATCGGCGGCACAGGACCCATGGGGGAAAGTGCGGCCAGTTCTGTAGAAGACCCTGCGCAGGGGCGGCAGCTTTGCCGCCAGATCCGCTGCTGAGGTAGCTGCTCAGCTCCAAGGCAGCGCAGGAGTTCTTGTCGCGCTTTGGTTTTGTGCTGTAATTCCCCTGAAAATAGGAAACGGAGGTTACAGCCATGCTTGAAAAAATCCTGGAGCTTTTAGAAGAGAGAAAATTTCCCGAAATTGCCGCGATGGTCAAGGATATGAATCCTGCGGACGCGGCAGTGCTGCTGGAGGAGCTTCCCCAGCAGAATATGCCCATCGTATTCCGTCTGCTGCCCAAGGAGCTGGCGGCGGATGCTTTTGCCTATATGGACGGAGATTCCCAGGAAGTTCTGGTAAAGGGGTTCAGCGATAAGGAGCTGGACGAAGTGATGGGCGAAATGTTCCTGGATGACACCGTGGATCTGATTGAAGAGATGCCTGCCAACGTGGTGAAAAAGATCCTGCGCCACGTGGACGAGGACACTCGGAAGATGATCAATCAGGTGCTCAATTATCCCAAGGACAGTGCCGGCAGTATCATGACCATGGAGTATGTGGATCTGAAGCGCAGCATGACGGTGGAGCAGGCCTTTGATCGGATTCGTTCCACCGGGCTGGACAGCGAGACCATTTACACCTGTTATGTCACGGACAGCCGCCGGAAGCTGGAAGGCATTGTCACCGTGCGGGAACTGTTGTTGTCCCCCAAGAGCGCGGTGTTGCGGGACATTATGGAGACGAACGTGAAGTTCGTCAGCACCCATACCGACCAGGAGGAGGCAGCCAAGCTGCTGAGCAAATACGACTTCCTGGCGCTGCCGGTTGTGGATGCTGAGGAACGTCTTGTTGGTATCGTCACAGTGGACGACGCCATGGATGTTATGCAGGAAGAGGCCACCGAGGATATTGAAAAGATGGCGGCTATCGCCCCTTCGGACCGGCCATACATTAAGACCAGTGTGTTTGAGACTTGGCGCAAGCGGGTGCCCTGGCTGCTGTTTTTGATGATTTCCGCCACCTTTACCAGTGGGATCATCTCCTCCTATGAGGATGCCTTGGCGGCAAACCTGGTGCTGTCCAGCTTTATTCCCATGCTGATGGACACCGGCGGCAATTCCGGTAGCCAGTCTTCCACCACCATTATTCGAGGCCTTTCGCTGGGTGAAATCCGGTTTATTGATGTGCCTCGGGTGCTCTTTAAGGAGTCTGCGGTGGCAGTTCTCTGCGGCGTGACTCTTGCAGTGACCAACTTCGCCAAGCTGATGCTCATCGATCATGTCACCATGATGGTGGCTGCTGTGGTGTGCTTGACTTTGGTTGTGGTGGTTTTGGTGTCCAACGTAGTGGGCGGTTTGCTGCCCATTCTGGCGAAGCGTCTGGGATTTGACCCCACAGTTATGGCCAGCCCCTTGATCACCACCATTGTGGACGCAGTGGCGCTGATGATCTACTTCAACATTGCCAAGCTGCTGCTGGGGCTGTGACGTTTTTGTATGACACAGGGCGGAAGCCCGGGGAAGAGGAACCCTGGTGTCCGGTCTGCTCATAAATAAAAAAATCTTTTTTCGGAGGAAAGAAAAAATGGGAAGGATCGTAAATGTGGCCGTAGTAGGCTACGGCGGAATGGGAGGCTGGCACACCCGCATCCTCCAGCAGATCCCCGAGGTGCATCTTGCCGGCGTGTATGACATCCTGCCGGAGCGGAACAAGGCCGCGGAGGAAGTTGGCATCAAGGCATATGACAGCTATGAGGCCTTGCTGGCGGATCCCAATGTGGATGTGGTAACGGTTGCAATCCCCAACGATGCCCACAAGGATGTGTGCATCCAGGCTATGGAGGCCGGGAAACTGGTCATCAGCGAGAAGCCTGTCACCACCTCTACCGAGATTCTGGAAGAGATGATTGCCGCTTCCGAGCGCACCGGCTCCGTGTTCACCGTACATCAGAACCGCCGCTGGGACGAGGACTTCCGTGTGGCGGAAAAGATCGCCAAGTCCGGCCAGCTGGGCCGTGTGTTCTCCATTCAGTCCCGAGTGCACGGTTCTCGCGGCATCCCTGGTGACTGGCGCAATACCAAGGAGCATGGCGGCGGCATGGTGCTGGACTGGGGCGTCCATCTGCTGGACCAGATGAATATGATGATGGGCAAAATGCCCAAGAGCGTTTACGCCACTCTTTCCAACGTGACCAACGAGGAAGTGGACGATGGCTTCACCGCAACGTTCACCTTTGATGATGGCATGGTTTTCACTGTGGAGGTTGGTACCAGCAACTTCATCAACCTGCCCAGGTGGTATGTCCAGGGCGTCAATGGCACTGCCCAGATTGACGACTTTGCCGTCAATGGCAAGATCGTCATTGCTACCAGTGACGAGGAGCACGACGCTGTGCCGATCATCACCGCCGCAGGTCTGACCAAGACCATGGCTCCCCGCACTCCTGAGACCATCAAGGAGCTGCCCTTGCCTCGCATCGACTGCGATATCAAGGACTACTACCGGAACATTGCCAAGGTGGTCAACGGTGAGGCTGAGCCCATCGTCACCCACGACCAGCAGCGCGAGCTGATGCGGCTGATGGAGGCTATCTTCGAGTCCGCAGAGAAGAATCAGGTCGTTTATTTCTAAAAGAAATCCAGTTTAAAGAGGGGGTCTGCCTGCGGGCAGGCTCCTTTTTTGCAGCAAAAAAACAGCCACTGGAAAAATCTCCAGTGGCTGTCATCATGCAATAGAATCCCGCCCGACCGTATCGCGCAACTCAATAACCTGCTACATAAAAGCAGGTGGGTGCCCCCCCTCCTGTTTCACGCTCCCTTCCTCCAGCAACCGGAGCAAGCCGTGCCGGGAGGTCTGCAATCCGCAGGTGGAGCCAGAGCTCCCTTTCAATCGAGTGTAGGGTTATATGTGCGCAGTCCGCGTATCGGGCAGGAAACTGTCAAGTTAAAAGAGGGGAGAGGCTGTGTCTTCCGCTCTCAAACCAGATCCCTTATGCGTTGGGATCCTCCTCGTCATCAAAGTAAGCCTCGTTGAAGCGCTCCTCGAAGATCTCCGCCAGCTTATCCAAAAGCGCATCGTCTTCCACTTCCTGAAGCTGCTCTTCGCCATCCTCTTCGATGACTTCAAAAATATAGTAAGTCTCCGCGTCAGACGCGATCTCGTCAGGCTCCTGCTTGGTGGGGACCAAAGCCAGGAAGTGACCGTCGTCGTTCTCCAACTCGTCGATGATCTCAAACTCGTGCTCCTGACCGTCGTCGTCCAACAGGGTCAGAAGATCTGCTTCGTATTCATGATCCATTTGCACTCACGCTCCTTTCACCATCGTCATTGTACCGTAAATCAATTCCATAGTCAAGGGTGATTTTTGGAAGGCCTTTCAGAAGGCTCTGCAACCCCTTTTAAGGGGTCTGGTCAATTGTCTATAAATTATTTCAAAAAACTTGAAAAATACTATTGACAAACCCGACAACAGGGGCTATAATGTAGCTGTAAACAAGAGATAGAGAAATCTACCAAAGGTTTACGCAGCGGCTTCGCAAATAGGCCGGAAGTAAGTGGAACAAGCTGAAATGCCTAGTGTGCGAACTCAGGAAAGCCTCGAAAATCATGCACCGAAGTTTCTCTGCAGGAAGAGCGAAAACTTCAATCAGTAAAAACTTATAGCGGTTCGGTCTCCTACCGGGGAAAGAGTTCTTTTAAAGAGACGAGAAATTTTTAAAGGTAACGTCTTTTCATCAAACAGGGCACGGAAAATCGGATTGCAAAATGAGTGATAAAGGGATTGAAGGAATAGCTTTTCAAGATTTGGAAGGGAAAATGCAGTGGCTTTGCCAAATAGCATAGCGAAATCTGTGAGTTATCTTTCCGAAAACGGACCAGAGAAATGGAGAACATGATTGGAGTCAGAGGTCACTGGTTCCAGGTAAAAAGAAAAGTTTGTTTCAGGTTGAAAACGGCGAGGAGCTGTAGAGGATCACCAGAACGTCATGAAATAGGATTGCCCTGGATGTAGTGATTATGCATCTAAAAAAATGAGGGCAAGGTTCCCGGTCAGGAAGTAACCGTGGAAGTACGGTGAAAAAGGGAAAAGGATTCTGGTGAGCGAAGCGCGAATTAATTTTGCAGAAAGGCGGGTGAGCCCGATGGATCAGAAAGAACCTCAGCATTTAGAGCCCGCGGGCTCTTGCACCGCGGGTTTATAAATCAGGATTGAAGATCCTAAAAATTTAATAGAAAGAAGGTTCCTTATTCTGATTATTCCTCAGATGTTAGGAAACCAAATTGGCACGGATCTGTTTTAAGACCGTAAAATTCGTAAGCTTACTAAAGCATGACCAGAGCTGATTGATTCAGCTGGTACTATAGCAGCGGTAAATTGAAACGGTATTGATGTGCCGGAAAAAGGGTAACGACCAATGTACTGATCATTCGTAATTGATGATTTTTCCTGCTTCAGAGTTTCTCAAAACGAGAGCGGGATACATATGGTAACCAATTCTTGGTGGATCTGACGGAGTACGGAATGAACATGATGGGTGCTGTGTGTGGTGCCTGTGTGATGAAAACTTGTGTGCTGACGTGAGATCCTGTACAAAGTTGGCAAACATACCTTCGTAAAAAGCAAGAGGGCTTTTGAGGTGTTTCTCAAAAGCCCTTTTCACTTGTCTGATATTTCCTCTTGTAAGAGGAGTAAAATGTGATATAATAGAGTTAATGTATCCTAATCTTGAAACTGGTAGGTGGGTGTATGCGGAAAAACGATCGGGAGCATCTCAGGAACAAAGAAGAGTTCAAGTCATTTTACTGGACGCTGATGCAGCAGTCTGGGCTGAGGCAGATTGAGGACTTTCCTCAGCACGGTTCCACCAGTCGCCTGATGCACAGTGTGGCAGTGGCTTACTACAGCTACTGTTTGGCAAAGGCCACCGGGTTATCCTTCCATTGGGAGGAGCTTGTGCGCGGTGCTCTGCTCCACGATTATTTTCTCTACGATGCCCAGGATGGGGATCCTGCCCATCGCTGGCATTGGACACGGCATCCGATGGTTGCCGCGGAAAATGCCAAAAAGGAGGTTCCCCTCACCGCCATAGAGGAGGACACGATCCGTACCCATATGTTTCCCCTCACTGTTAAGCCCCCAAAATATCGAGAGGGTGTGATAGTTTCCCTGGTGGATAAAGCGTGTTCGGTGTATGAGTTTTTCTGCCGAAAAGCACCCTATCCCAGGCTGCGGGGCTTCAGTGTGAAGCGGACGCCGCCTACGGTTGTTTTTCTTTTGCCTGAAATCGCCGGCAAAAGACTGTGAATGTATGACAAATTGCTGAAGCTCCCAGTTTGGGGGCTTTTTTCTTGCCAGGACTTGTTTTTTCTGCTATACTAAACAATCGCAAGCTCGACACCTTTCTTTTAGGAGAGACTGTGTATGGGAACTTTGAAAGCGCTTTATCAGAAGTATAAGGAATTGATCCTGTATGTATTCTTTGGCGGCTTGACAACCCTGGTGAACTGGGGAGGCTACTGGCTTTTGGCTGACTTGTGGCATGTGCCGTACCTCTGGGCCACTGCCATTGCTCAGATTGCCGCCATTCTTTTTGCCTATGTCACCAACCGGATCTGGGTATTTGAAAGCAAGGCCAAAGGCTTTTCTGCAATTTTCTGGGAGATGGTCCGGTTTTTTGGATGTCGTGCATTTTCCTTCGTGCTGGACTTGCTGTGCATGAGGGTGGGCGTAGGAGCGTTGGGCATCAACGACAAGGTAATGAAGCTGCTCTCCAACGTCATTGTCATCATTGTGAATTATGTGTTCAGTAAGCTCATTGTGTTCCGCAAGCCCAAACAGAGTCATTGACGGGACAAGCCGTTTCAGGTATAATGAAATAAATTATGTCAATTAGGAGGATACGCCTATGGCGCGAAAGAACCACAGTCAGTCTGAAGCTTTCGAGGACGTTTCCAGCTATTCTTCCTCCAAGGAATACAAAAAGCGCCGGAAGAATCGGCGCAGCAGAGCGGTGCTAAGAGGAATCGCCGTATTTTTCTGCTTGGTGTTCATTTTGTGCGGCAGCGGAATGGTTTATGTGTCAACGAACCTGTTGGCGGAGTTGACCACCACGTCTATTGCCAAGGATAACGACACCCTGGGTATTGATCCGGAAAGCATCGTCATGGACGACAGCATAAAAAACATTGCGCTGTTTGGTGTGGATTCCCGCAGCAGTGATTTTACTGGCCGCTCTGACGTAATTATGATCCTCACGGTGGACAATAAACACCAAAAGCTCAAACTCACTTCTATTTTGCGGGACAGCGAGTTGACCATTGATGGGGAGCGCTTCAACGGCGAGTATGTCCACTATACGGATAAGATCAACGCAGCCTACAACTTGGGTGGGCCGGAGTTGGCTATTCGAACCATCAATCAGAACTTCAGCTTGGACATCCGGGACTACGTCACGGTGAACTTTGCCAATATGGCGGCCATTGTGGACGCATTTGGCGGCGTGGATATCACCATGTCCGCTGACGAGGTTTATCAGCTTAATGCCAACCTGTGGGCTCTCAGCCAAGAGGTGGAAGAAGAGAAGGATAAGGACGCCAACAATGGCGCCTCGGACGGTAAGACTTACCCGGAGATCAGCAATTCTGACTATATTCCCGATGTGAATGGGGAGATCAACCTGCTGTATGGTGAGTATGCAGACGGCACCTATCACCTCAACGGAAACCAGGCTGTGGCATATGGCCGTATTCGCTACGTTGGTAGCGACTATGCCCGTGTGGTTCGGCAGCAGACGGTGTTTTCCGCCCTGGTGGACAAGGTTGCCGATCTGAGCTTTTCCGATTACCCCAATCTGATCAAACAGATGATGCCATATTGCGAGACCTCCTTGGATCTGTCCGATGTCATGTCCATGGCACCGATCTTGGTCAGTGGATTCACCATTCACAGCATCAGCATACCCAATGTGGAATATGAGACAGATCTTGTTGATCAACAAATCAATGGGGTATACCACATGATTTACGATCCCTCCAAGGCAGCCGAGCGCATCAGCGCGTTCATCTATGAGGAGGATTCCCCCTATTGGGAGGAATACGGCGATACCTCAAAGCAGCCGGACGCCAGTCAGGCTGTGGATAGCTGAGAGATCGCGTGGAGGAAATGAATGGGAAAGAATGAGTATGAGAATGGTCCCCGTCACGGGGCGCCCCGGGGAAGCCGGGGAAACAGCAGGACATCGGGAAGCAGTGCTTCCCGGAGCCGGAGTGGTTCCAGAACCCGCCGTGAGCCGCTGCGGGACAACTATTACTATGAGGAACCTGCCCATGGTTGGAAAGAGGGGGATAGTTTTCAGGACATCTCCAGTTACTCTTCCCCGGCCAAGCGAAAGGCGGACCAACGGGCCATGGAAGAGGAGAGGCGGGCCTACAGCCGGAACACCCGTCAGGGATCCCGGGGAAACAGCAGTCAGGACATATATAGCTCCAGCCGTCAGAGACCGGTAAAGAAAAAAGGCAGCCCTGTGAAAAAGGTGCTGGTGGTTTTGCTGGTACTGGTGTTGGTAGTAGCCGGAAGCATGGTTTACAGCCTCAGCGGCCTGACCATGACCTCCATCACAAATGATCCTGCAGCGCTGGGAATTCAAAGCAGCGCCATGAGCGATCCGCAGATTGTCAACATAGCCCTGTTTGGTTTGGACTCTCGGGAGGATTCCGACAGTGGTCGATCAGATGTGATCATGGTTCTCTCGGTGGACAAGCGTCATCACAACTTGAAGCTGACCTCTATTCTTCGGGACAGCGAGGTGGCCATCGAAGACTATGGGTATGACAAAATCACTCACGCCTATGCCTATGGCGGTCCAGAGCTGGCCATCAAGACCTTAAACCAGAACTTTAATCTGGATATCAAAAACTATGTGACGGTAAACTTCTACCAGATGGCGGAGATTGTGGACGCCTTTGGGGGAGTGGATCTGGATCTCACTGCGGACGAGGTGTACCAGCTCAACGAGAACCTGTGGAACTTGAGTCAAGAGTCCCCTGGAAAGATCATTTCAGCCGATTTCATTCCCAACGTCAACGGGGAGATCGATCTGATCAATGGGCCTTACCAGGACGGAAGCTATCACCTCAACGGCAACCAGGCGGTGGCCTATGCCCGGATCCGGCACATTGACAGCGACAATGTGCGGGCATCCCGGCAGCAAAGAGTGTTGGAAGCTCTGCTTCAAAGCCTGAAGAAAAAGAACATATTCCAATATCCCGGCCTGATTCGTAAGGTGTCCACCATGTGTGAGACCTCCATGAACGTGGGAGACATGCTAAAACTGATGCCCATCCTGTTTGGCGGGCTGAATTTGGAGACGCTTTCCATTCCGGGAGACGAGGAGCAGGCCTCCGGTGCCACATTGGACTCCGGGGCTTGGGTGTATGAATACGATTTGACAGCTGCGTCGCAGCATATCAACCGGTTTATTTACGAGGAAAAATCCCCATACTACACTGGGGAGTAATATTTCAGAAAGGGTGCGTTGCATCGTGAAGGAACCTGTACTTGTCATCATGGCTGCCGGGATGGGTAGCCGCTATGGCGGCTTAAAGCAGATCGACCCGGTGGGGCTCTATGGGGAGAAGATCATTGACTATTCCCTGTATGACGCCAAGCGGGCTGGTTTTCGGAAGGCTGTGTTCATCATCAAGGAAGAGCTTCTTGACGACTTCCAGGAGGCCGTGTTCCAGCGTGCCTCCAAGTATATGGAGATTCAGTGGGTTTTCCAGAAGCTGGAGGATGTGCCGGAGGGCATGGAGGTTCCGGAAGGGCGGCAGAAACCCTGGGGAACCGGTCAGGCCACTTTGGCGGCAGCTCGTGTGCTGGGGGATACCCCTTATGCGGTGATCAACGCCGACGACTTCTACGGCAGAGAGGCCTTTGAAAAGATCTACCAGTTCCTGAAGGAGGACCGTCAGGAAGAGGCCCTGCACTTTGCCATGGTGGGATACTACCTGAAAAATACGGTTACGGAGCACGGCTATGTGTCCCGGGGTGTCTGCGGCACGGAGAACGGCATGCTCAAAAGTGTCACCGAACGCACCCACATTGAGAAGCGTGGGGATGGCATTGCCTACACGGAGGATGGGGGAGAGACTTGGGTGCCTCTGTCTCCGGATACCATTGTCTCCATGAATCTGTGGGGATTTACCGCAGGGTTTTCCCAGGCGTTGGAACAGGATTTTGCCCGTTTCTGCCGGGAAGATGTGCCCAAGAATCCCCTGAAGGCTGAGTTCTATCTGCCCTTTGTGGTCAATGATCTGTTGGAGCAGGGCAAAGCTGATGTTACGGTGCTCTCCTCTGCGGACAAGTGGTATGGTGTCACTTACAAGGAGGACAAAACCACAGTGGTGAACGCTATCCGCTCTATGACCGAGGAAGGTGTGTATCCGGCTCCTTTGTGGAAGTGATTGGAATTTGAAAAAACTCCCGGTGGGCTTTATGCTTTGCCGGGAGTTTTTGGGTAAAAATCAAGCCCTTTGGCATCCTTCCTTTGTGGGGGAGGAGCCAAAGGGCGAGCAGCCGGAGCCCGCTTGAACAGAGATATTCCACGAAGCCTATGCGGGCCCCGGTCCTTTTGGACAACATCTTGTTCTCCCAGGCAGCAAACGCTTTCCTGGCCGCTTGATTCTAGTATGGGCAGGGGCGTGGGAAATATGCAGGGGGACAGAGAAAATTTTCTCGGTTGTGGGTTGCAAAATTCCCCCATATATGGTATGATAGCCAAAGGAATTTTGCATGGGGTATCTATGCCCTGGCAGTGACGCGACTCCGGGTATCTGGAGGACGAGCTTAGGAGGAATCAGACGGAAATGAACGCTTTGGAAATCGTGCTTGGCATCATCCTGATGCTTTTTGCAATCGCCATCATCATTGTCATCCTGCTCCAGGAAGGCAATCAGAAAAACCTGGGTGTGGTTACCGGTGGCGCGGACACCTTCCTGTCCAAGAACAAGGCCAGGTCTGTGGACGCATTTCTTGCCCGCTGGACTAAGGTGATTGCCATTGGATTTTTTGTCCTGGTTATTGTGACGAACATCCTCATGTATTTTGTGGTGTGAGAAAACTCCTTGGGCACAACGCGCTCCGCGGTATCGCGGGGCGTTTTTTCTGTGGAAAGGAGGCTTGCTATGATCCGTCTGGTGCAAAGTGAAGAGGAAAAAAGAGCGCTTCTCCGTCTCTGTGAGAAGACCGCCTTTGGATGTAAGATTTCCACGGTGGCCAGGGCGTACGGCTTTGACAAGAGCTTTGCCTGTTTCTGGCTGGACTGGGACGAGAATGTGGTCTACTGTTTGGTGGACGGCGTTATGCTGCTCTCCGGGACTGTGTTGGACGGAGAGGCCAGCCGGGAGTTTCTCCATATGGTGGGGGCAGGGGAGATTCTGTGCGCTGTGCGCAATGCAGAAGCGTTAAACCTCACCACCCTGGCCAAAGGAGATGTGCTCAAACGGAAGCTGGACCCTGGAACGCCCCCGCCGGCACCGCCTCCCGCCAATGTCCGGGAGATTTATACCCTTTTGAATCAAATGGGAATGGTAGGGGAGTTTGAGCCGTTCTACCTGGATCTTTCCCATAAGCTGCGGCATCAGGCGGCTTTGGCCTTGACCGTGTCGGGAAAGCACGGGTTGTGTGGTTGTGCAGTGGTATCCTCCATCAGTCAAAGCTCGGCGATATTGTCCGCTTTGGCGGTCCAGAAGGAATATCGACGCCACGGGTTGGGCACGGAACTTGTCCACAGGATGGAAAGCTATTTCCCGGGTAAGACCCTGTATGTCTTTCGGGAACAGAATAAGAATCGGGAATTTTACCGGGACCTGGGCTATGGAAAGACGGATACCTGGGTTCATGGGACACTGTAAGGAGAATTTGCATGGAAGTTTACCCTAGTTTTCAGATTGCCCCAAAGCTGCTGGAGATTGCGCAGCGTGCGGAAGAGCTGGCACAGCCCCACTTTCAAGAGATAGAGGGGATACAGCGGTATAACCAGCAGAAGATGCTGGCAGCCTTCAACCGAGCCGGCGTCAGTGAAAGCCATTTCGTGAGCAGCACTGGCTATGGTTACGGTGACCGGGGCAGGGATGTGCTGGATCAGGTGTATGCCTACGCATTTGGGGCCGAGGACGCCTTGGTACGGCACAACTTTGTCAGCGGCACACACACGCTGACGGTGGCGCTGTTTGGCATGCTGCGTCCCGGGGATAAGATGCTCTGTGTCACGGGAACTCCCTATGACACGATCCAGGGTGTCATCGGCATGGAAGGGCGAGAGGAACCCGGCTCTCTCAAAGAGTTTGGCATTGAGTACGAGGAGATGGATCTGCGCCCTGACGGCACTCCGGATTTGGAGGCCATGGAGCAGCGCATCACCCCGGAGTACAAGCTGATCTACATCCAGCGATCCAGAGGGTACAGTCTGCGGCCATCCCTTCGGGTGGAAGATATTGCTCCCATTGTGAAGATCGTCCGCAGAAAGGCTCCCAAGGCCATTGTCATGGTGGACAATTGCTACGGCGAGTTTGTGGAGCGGGAAGAGCCTCTGGCTGTGGGGGCAGACATCATTGCCGGTTCCCTGATCAAGAACCCGGGCGGCGGAATTGCGCCTACAGGAGGCTATATCGCAGGACGTCATGACCTGGTGGAGCTTTGCTCTTACCGGTTGACCACTCCGGGTACAGGCCGGGAGATTGGCTGTACTTTGGGCAACAATCGTGAGCTGTTTATGGGTGCCTTCCACGCGCCTCATGTGGCAGGGGAAGCATTGAAGACGGCGGTGTTTGCGTCGGCACTGTTCTCCCAGCTGGGATTTGGCGTCACTCCTACCCCGGATGAGAAGCGGGGAGACATCATTCAGGTGATGATGCTGGAGAATCCCAAGAACCTCATTGCCTTCTGTAAGGGTGTGCAGAAGGGCGCTCCTGTGGATTCCTTTGTGGTGCCGGAGCCCAGCGACATGCCCGGTTACGACAGCCAGGTGATCATGGCTGCTGGAGCCTTCACTCTGGGCTCCTCCATCGAGCTTTCCGCGGATGCACCTTTGCGGGAACCCTATGCTGCCTGGATGCAGGGAGGCTTAAACTACCACAGTGGGCAGTTGGGTATGCTTCTGGCGGCCCAGGAAATGGTGGACGAGGGCCTGATTCAGCTGTAACAGCTTGCGGACACAGAAAAAGCTTCGTAATAGAAAAGGACACTTGGCGGAGATTCGCTCAAGTGTCCTTTTTGTTTCGTGGAAGATGGCCAGCGTTACAGCCAAAGTTTACAGTTATCGCTTGCAGCCGTGGCAACCCTGACAGTTTCCACAGCAGCCCTTGCGCTTTTTGATGCTCCGTATGGCGCAAACCACCCCAACGGCCAGCAGCACCAGGAGCACTCCAGTGATCACCTCACCCATGGTCTTACACCAACAGCAGGCCGATGTGATACAACACAAAGGTGACCACCCAGGCCACAGCAATCTGGAACACGGCGGTCAAGCCCACCCGGGCCCAGCTTCCCGTTTCCTTCTTAATGGTGGCCAGGGTTGCGGCACAGGGAACGTACAGCAGGCAGAAGACCATCAAGCAGTAGGCGTTTAGAGCGCCAAAGCCAATGGCGGACAGAGAGCCCATCAGGGAGCTCATTCCTTCCGCGGAGGTGATGCTGCTGACTCCGAATAGCACAGCGGTGCTGGAGACCACCACTTCTTTGGCGGAGATACCGGCGATCAAAGCCACAACGATCTGCCAGAAGCCCAGTCCAATGGGGGAGAAGAAAGGTACGATAAACCGTCCAATCATAGAGCCGAAGGAGACCGAGATGTCCTGGGAGTAGCCGGACGGCCCGAAGTTTAGCAGCACCCACATGATAATGGAGGCCACAAAGATGGTGGTACCGGCCTTGGTGAGGTAATCCTTCACCTTTTCCCAGACGTAGATGGCGATGGTCCGAGCGCTGGGAGCCTTGTATTCCGGGAGTTCGATGAGCAGGGAATTTTCTCTCTGCTTTTTGCGGTCCACCAGATGCATGAGAAAAGCACTGAAGATAGCCACCGCAATGCCCAGTAGGTACATGGAATAGGCCACCAACAGGGCGTTTTTAGGAAAGAACAGCTCGGAGAACAGCACATAGATGGGAAGTCTGGCGCTGCAGGACATAAACGGCGTGATGAGCATGGTCTTAAACCGGTCCCGCTTGTTTTCCAGTGCGCGGGAGGCCATGATAGCCGGCACCGTGCAGCCAAAGCCCAGAATCATGGGGATGAATGCCCGGCCGGAGAGTCCAAGCTTGCCCATGATGCCGTCCATCACGTAAGCCACACGGGACATGTAACCGCTGTCCTCCAAGAAGGCCAGTGCCAGGAAGAGGATAAAGATGTTGGGCAGGAACAGCAGGATTCCACCCACGCCAGCGATGATGCCGTCCACAATCAGGGAGGTGAGCATGGCATTTACATGGAGGCTGTCCAGGCCAAAGGAGACCCCAGCAGAGATGGCGTCCAACCCCATCTGGAAATACCCTTTCAGCCAATCGCCCACCGTGAAGGTGAGGAAGAACACCAGTGCCATAATGCACAGGAAGATGGGGAAGCCCCACACTCGGTGGGTGAGGAGGCTATCCACCTTGTCAGTGAGAGCTTCCTTTTTGGATTTGTTCACCAGTACTTCCTGGATGACCTCATCGATGAAGTCGTATTTCTGATTGATGATCTCCTGTTCATAGCTGCGGTCCAGGATCTCAGGCAGATCCACCGGGTAATCCCGGGTGATCTCCGTGTCGTTTTCCAGGAGTTTGATGGCATGCCAGCGCAGGTTTTGCAGATCCGGATAGCGCTTTTCCAGGGCATCCATCAGCAGGTCGATTTTGTCCTCGATCTCATCGCTGTACACCATCACGTACTCCTCGTGATGATCGTGGCGGTGGCGGGTCTGTTCCGGATGGTGATGAATGGGTGTGGCAGTGGTGGTCTGATCTTTGTGGTGAGCGGCCGCGTGCATCAGAATGTCCAGACCGGTTTTTCTCCGAGCGGACACGGGAATCACCGGGATTCCCAGCATCTCCGGCAGGCGGTGAAGGTCAATCTCCATGCCCCGCTTCTGAACGATGTCCATCATGTTCAGCGCCAAAATCACCGGTTTGCCCAGCTCAATGAGCTGGAGCGTCAGGTACAGGTTCCGCTCCAGGGCAGAGGCGTCTGCCACATCGATGATCACGTCTACATCATCACTCAATATGTATTGCCGGGTCACCTGTTCTTCCATGGTGTAAGAGGTCAGGCTGTAGGTGCCGGGTAAGTCCACTAGTTTGTATTCGTGGTCGTGAAATTGGAAGACGCCCTCTTTTTTCTCCACCGTCACGCCGGGCCAGTTGGCCACCTTGAGGTTGGCTCCGGTGTATGCGTTGAACAGTGTGGTTTTGCCGCAGTTGGGGTTTCCAACAAACCCGATGGATAATTCATGTGCCATATCAGTTCCCCCTTAATCCTGCGCTGCTACCGTGATGTGGGTGGAGATTCCCAGCCCTACCGCGAACCGGGTGCCCCGCACCTTGATGACCATAGCGCCGTGGCGTTTTTTTCGCAGCACATCGATAGAGGTGCCTTCAATCAACCCCAGGGCCTCCAAGCGCCGTTCCAACTCCACGGGCAAGTCCAGCTTTTTTACCGTATAATGGGAACCCGCGGTTCCCTCTTGCAGCGTCATGTGATGCCACCCTCTCTCTGTCACCTAAAAACCGCCGCATCTCAGCGACGGCTAAGGCGATTCAACCTTGTTAGTCGTCTATAATCTAGCATATACCATGGGTTTTGTCAATCTATTCGTCAGGGATACCTCTCCTGGGAATTCACACAGCATTTGTGTGGATTTAACCTTCGTTTCCCAAAAGTGAGCTTTCCCAGTGCCACTGTTTGTGGTATACTGAGTTATTCCTAGAGGCCGGAAGCCTCAAGAAAGGGAGGAAATTGTGATGCTTTTAGCGTTAGACGTGGGCAATACCAATATCACCTTGGGTGTATTTGATGGAGATCAGCTGCTATTCGTGTCCCGTATGGCGACGGATGCCTCTCGGATGGAGGATCAGTACGCCATCGAGCTGAGGGACATTCTGCATTTGTATGGGGTGCGGCGGGCCAATATCACAGGCGCCGTGTTGAGCTCTGTGGTGCCCAAGCTTACGGGGTATCTCTCCCATGGGGTGGAGAAGCTGTTCTCTGTAAAGCCCTTCATAGTCAGCTACGAAACCGCCAAAGATCTTCTGCCCGTGGCCATTGTCCAACCGGAGACCATCGGCCCGGACTTAATCGCTGGGTGCGCCGGAGCCAAGGCCTTTTATTCCTGTCCCTGCATTGTGGTGGATATGGGCACCGCTACCACCCTGGCTGTCCTGGATAAGGACGGCGTCATGGTGGGTGGCGCTATTGTGCCTGGAATGGGGATCTCCCTGGACGCTTTAACTCAGCGGGCGGCGCTGTTGTCCTCGGTGAGTTTGGACCCGCCAGCCCATGTGATAGGCCGAGATACTGCGGAGTGTTTGCAGTCCGGCGTGCTGTACGGTGCTGCCGCCATGTTGGACGGCCTGTGCCAGCGGATGGAAGAGGAACTGGGGGAACCCTGCCGTGTGATTGCCACTGGAGGCCTGGCGGGGATGGTGGTATCCCATTGCCGACGGAAAGTGGAGTGCAGTGACACGCTTCTGCTGGATGGTCTGAAGTACCTGTACGACCACGCTGCCCATGACGGAAATTTGTAAGAAAGTGAAAGAGGACTGTATTTGCATCGAATCCATCCCTGTGGTACAATAAGCAAAAGCTGTGGACTGAGAGCGGGGAGTTTGAAAAAACTTGATGCTTTCCGGGTATTCTTAACGGCGATTTTGCGAGATGGAACGGTGAAACATGGACAGCAACCAGAACAATGGGCCCAGCCCGCTTTTGGAAAAAGAGAAAAAGAAGATTCCTTGGAGCATGCTGTACATTGCGGCCACAGTGATCGCGGTGCTGCTGTTTGGGTTGTTCAATCGGGAATTTGGCAACGTGTTCCACACCATAGCCAACCTGACCCCGGGCTATTTGAGCTTGGGTGTGGTGATTATCCTGGTGTACTTCCTTTTTGAGGGGGAGATTTTCCGCTTGCTGCTCCGCAGTCAGGGATATCACATCCGTGTGGCGGGAGGGCTGAAAAATGCGCTCCTTGGACTGTACTACTCCTATATTACGCCCAGCTCCACAGGAGGCCAGCCCATGCAGTCGGCCTACCTGCTGCGGGATTATCAGGTTCCTGTGGGCATCTCCTCCGCGGTACTAATCATCAAATTCATGTGCTTTCAATGCGCCTTTGTACTGGTTTCCGCAGCATCCTTTGTGGGGATGTACGGCAAATTGGTGATGATGACTCCGGCGCTGATTCCTTTCATTATCCTGGGCTTGGTGATCAATGGCGGCTCCATTGTGTTTTTTGCGCTGCTGTTCCACAAGCCGATCCTCCATCGCATCTGCCTGTTTGCCAAATGGCTGGCGGAGAAATTCCGGTTTCTTCATAAGCGCGATGGGCTTTTGGAGTCCATTGACCGGTTTGAGGCGGATTTTGGCAGTTATACCGATGACTTCAAGGGGAAGCAGAAGAGTCTTTTTGCGGCAGTGCTGTTGTCCATCCCACAGTTTGTGCTGCAAATGAGCGTAATTTATTTTATCTTTCGGGCTTTTGGGTATCACCAGGTGTCCTACTGGGAGATCCTGGCCGTGCAGAGCCTGCTGCAGGTCTCGGTATCCTTTATGCCCATGCCGGGAGCTTCCGGTGCCCAGGAGATCGGTTTTTCCTCCTTCTTTCGCCACTATTTTGTCAACGACGATTTGTACGCTGCTGTGATGGTTTGGCGTTTCTTCACCTACTATCTGGTGGTGATTGCCGGCGCAATTCTGGTGGTGGCGGATCAGTTCTGGTACCGCAGGAAAAAGCCGAAAGAGGTGGTTCCCGTGCCGATGAAGCAGGAAGAAGCCCCACAAAAAACAACACAACGTCAGGAGGGAAGATAAATGCACACCATTGAGACCGAACGTCTTGTTCTCCGCCCTTGGAAGGCAGAAGACTTGGACGACCTTTACCACTATGCTAAGAATCCGGCAGTGGGACCCAACGCGGGCTGGAAGCCTCACGAGAGCTTGGAGGAGTCCCAAAAGATCTTGGAGAGTTGGCTCCAGGAGGACGAATCCAAAAGCTGTACATGGGCGATTGTACCCAAGGATACCGGCCGGGCTTCCGGGACGATCAGCCTGGACCAGAATGGGCGCCGGCCCAATGTACCCGACTGTCGTGAACTGGGTTACGCTCTGGCTCAGGAGGAGTGGGGAAAAGGGTACATGACAGAGGCTGCTGTGGCAGTGCTGCGCTACGGTTTTGAGGAGCTTCACCTGAATCTCATCACCGTGCGCCACTACACTACCAATCAGCGTTCCCGCCGGGTGATTGAAAAGTGCGGATTCCAGTACGAGGGGACCCAGCGTCAATCCTCCAAACTGTTTGATGGCACCCTGGTGGATGGATGCTTTTATTCCCTCACTGCCCAGGAGTTTGAGACACGGCAGAAGAGAAGTGCAGCCGGTCTCCCCGGTGTGCCCCGGGACAACAGCCGTTTGGTCCTGGCCATGTGCCGGTATGAGCAGGGATGCACCCAGCGAGTCAATCACTTTTTAAAAGTGCACGCCTTTGCCAAGACCATTGGCGAGGGGGAGGGCTATTCCCCGGAAACCCGCCAGCTGCTGGAGGCTGCGGCGCTGGTCCACGATATCGGAATTAAACCCAGCTTGGAGAAGTACGGCCGGGAGGACGGTCCCTGTCAGGAAAAGGAGGGTCCCGCCCCTGCCAGAGAGATGCTGGAGAGGCTGGGATACTTGCCGGATTTCGTGGAGCGGGTGTGTTTCCTGGTGGGTCACCACCACACCTACACGAACATTGACGGTCCGGATTATCAAGCCCTGGTGGAGGCTGACTTCCTGGTAAACATCTTTGAAAACAATCTGCAGCGTCCGGCGATTGAGGAAATTGAGAAAAAGATTTTCCACACGGCCACAGGGAAGACGTTGTTGGAAACTCTCTACCTATCGTAAACACAGCAAGCATAAAAAACAGGATCGGGAGCTCATTTCCCGGTCCTGTTTTCGTGTTATTCTTTGGCTACGTCGCAGCCCAGTTCATCGATTTTCTCCCGAAGCTTTAGGTAGTCCTCAAAGGCTGCAGGCTTCTGGGCGGGATTGCGCAGCAGAGCGGCGGGGTGAAGGGTGGCCATCATCAGGATGCCTCCCTTTTCAAAAAAGATGCCGTGCTCTTTGGTGATCTTTAAATCAGGTTTGATAAGCTTTTGACCGGCAATCCGTCCCAGACAGACCAGAATTTTGGGCCGCAGCAGGGCAAACTGGTTGCGCAGGTAGCCGATACAGGCCTCCTGTTCTTGGGGAAGGGGATCCCTGTTTTGCGGAGGACGGCATTTGACAATGTTGGTGATATAGATGTTAGTCTTTCGATCCAAGTCCACAGCAGCCAGCAGCTTGTCCAGCAGTTTGCCGCCTCTTCCCACAAAAGGCTCACCCTGAAGATCCTCGTTTTCACCAGGACCTTCCCCCACAAACATCACTTTGGCTTTGGGATTGCCGACGCCGAACACCACGTGGTGCCGGGTTTTGCACAGATCGCATTTTTGACAGGAGAGGCAGCTCTCCTGTAGTTCATTCCAATGGTTCAGCATGTGCGTACTCCTTGGGGCAGATTTTCTTCTATTCTAGCACAGGGGCGCGGGGTTGTAAATTCCCATTGAATTTTCTGTCGGGTGGTAGTACAATAATGATAGAATCTGCTGATGCATATACATATGAAGGAGGAACTTCCCATGAAAGTTATGGTTGAAACATCCGCCCACCACGTTCACGTTTCCGACGCGGACCTGGAGGCATTGTTTGGCAAAGGCGCCACGCTCACCAATAAAAAGGACCTCTCCCAGCCCGGCCAGTTTGCCTGCGAGGAGAAGGTTGAAGTAGTCGGTCCCAAGGGTACCATGAAGATGTCCATCCTGGGCCCCACCCGTCCCGAGACCCAGGTGGAGATTTCTCTCACCGATGCCCGCAAGCTGGGCGTCACAGCTCCCATCCGCGAGTCCGGTGATCTGGAGGGCACTCCCGGCTGCATCCTGCGGGGTCCCGCTGGTGAGATCACCATTGAGAAGGGTGTTATCGCTGCCAAGCGCCACATTCACTTTAACCCCGACGAGGCCAAAGAGGCCGGCGTGGTGGACAAGCAGGTGGTTTCCGTCAAGGTGGACTACAATGGCCGCGCTCTGACCTTCGGCGATGTGGTTTGCCGTGTCAGCCCCAAGTACGCTCTGGCTATGCATGTGGACACCGATGAGTCCAACGCTGCTGCACTGCCCGGCACTGTGGACGGCGAGATCATTCTGTAAATACTGGATTTAAAAAGCCAGACACAGATTCGCTGCTGTGTCCGGCTTTTTTATTTCAAAGAATAAGGAGGTCATTTCATGGAAGAGGTGTATCAATTCCTCAAAGAATGCGGCACCTACTACCTGGCTACGGTGGAGGGTGATCAGCCCCGGGTGCGTCCTTTTGGCACCATTGATGTGTTTGACGGCAGGCTCACCATCCAAACAGGCAAGGTGAAGGAGGTTTCCAAGCAGATGATGGAGAACCCCAAGATCGAGATCTGCGCCTTTCACGGTGGCCGGTGGCTACGAGTGGCTGCCAAGGCCGTGGAGGATCCCCGTCTGGAGGCCCAGCAGCACATGCTGGATGCGTATCCCAGCCTGAAAGAACGTTACAAGGCAGGGGATGGCAACACCCAGATCTTTGCGCTGACAGAGGTCACGGCCACCTTTTCCTCCTTTACAGAGGAACCCCGTACCGTCACATTTTGAGCCCAAAAAAGCCCCGGTGATCCGGGGCTTTTTTGTTTACTGAGATTGGTACCAAGTGGGGATGGGATTTCTCATGCCGTCGTACCATTTCAGGATTTCCGCTGCCTGATTCCTCATAGTGGTGATCTCCTTTTCGCCAAAGGGGATTGCCCAAGGAAGGGAGCCCAAGGTGTTGTTGGCAATGTACAGTGCCAGCAGTTTCCAGAAAAGCAAGGGCGGTGTGCCATGAAAGTAGCTGTCCACCAAGCCGGAAGAAAAGGCAGGAGAGAGCTGTGCGCACCAGACAATGCGGTTGAATTCCTCCCAAGGGTCTCCATAATCGGGACGGTCAAAGTCGATGACGAAAAGGGTATTCCCTTGGATCATCATATTTCCCACGTGGAAATCTCCATGCTGGACACACTGTGGCCTGTCCTTCAGCAGATCACGATGGTCCTGGAGGTAATTCACAAACAGCTCGCCGTTGTCGTAGTGAAGAGGGCACTCCTGGTACATTTGAATCTTTCGGTCAATTTTCCGGTTAAAGTGGGCTTCCCACGACTCCTGGGGAGGAGGCCCCGGCAGACCGTGCAGGGCTTTTGCAATGTTGCCAGCTTGAACACCCATTTGGTATTGCTCCTCTTGGGAAAGGCGGGGCAACACCTGCTCCGCCATCTCTCCAGACAGCCATTCCTCCACCCACAGGAACTTTCCGTCCTGGAGTTTCAGCTCCAGAGGACGGCTGACAGGCAGGCCCTGATCGGCAGCCTGCTTTTGCAGGGCAAAGGCTTTTTGCAGCTTCTCCTCCTTTTCCAGGGGACAAACCCGCAGAAAGTAGGAATTTCCCTGGCTGTCCCAGGCCCGGTATTTTTCATCCCCGGACCAGCCGGCATGGACAAGTTCCCTTCGGCTGAAATCCATGAAAGTTCCCTCCTTACAAAGACTGCCGGGATTATTCCCGGCAGTGTGCGTCATTTTGCAGCAAGTGTTAGTTCTTGCTGAACTCGGAGAGCATCAAGCCCTCATTGTGCTCCAAAGCCCAGTTGATGCTCCACTGGTTGGAGAACAGCAGCAGGTAACGGCCCTTCATGTCCTGGACTTTCCTGGTGTCGGAGGTCAGGTTCAGCTTTTTCAGGTCGATCTCCTCATTGTCGATCCAGCGGATATAAGAGTAGGGCAGTGTCTGCATCAGGATGTCCACGTTGTACTCGTTTTCCATCCGATACTGAAATACATCAAACTGCAGGCTTCCCACCACACCCACAATGATTTCCTCCATGCCGGCGCCGATCTCCTGGAAGATCTGAATGGCGCCTTCCTGAGCGATCTGCGTAGCGCCTTTGACAAACTGCTTGCGCTTCATGGTGTCCTTTTGGCGGACCAGGCTGAACAGTTCCGGGGCAAAGGTGGGGATGCCTTCAAAGAGGATTTTCTTTCCCGGGGTGCAAAGGGTGTCGCCGATGGAGAACACGCCCGGGTCAAACACACCGATAATATCCCCCGCATAGGCCTCTTCGATGATTTCCCGGCTCTGGGCCATGAGCTGTTGGGGCTGGGAGAGTTTCATCTTGCGCTGGCCCTGAACGTGGTCCACTTCCATGCCCTTTTCAAACTTGCCGCTGCAAATACGGATAAAGGCGATGCGGTCCCGATGGGCCTTGTTCATGTTGGCCTGGATCTTGAAGACAAAGGCGGAGAAGTTGGGATCAAAGGGATCCACAATCCCGTTGGAAGTGTTCCGGGGCAGGGGAGGTGTGGTCAGCTTCAGGAAGCTCTCCAAAAAGGGCTCCACACCAAAGTTGGTCAGGGCGGATCCGAAGAACACCGGGGAAAGCTTTCCGTGGCGGACTTTCTCCAAGTCAAAGTCGTAGCCAGCTCCGTCAATGAGCTCCACATCGTCCTGCAGGGTTTCATAAAGGTAATCGCCAATAGCGTCCCGCAGTCCTTCATCCTCCAGGGAGAAATCGTGCTCCCGAGCTTCCTTTCGACCGGCGTTGTCCCCGTCTGGCTCGAATTGCAGCACCTGCCGGCGCTCCCGGTCGTAGACGCCCTTGAAGTCAACGCCGGAACCAATGGGCCAGTTCATGGGGTAGGTGCCAATACCCAACTCTTTTTCAATTTCATCCAACAGGTCGTACGGGCTGCGGGAATCCCGGTCCATCTTATTGATAAAGGTGAAAATGGGAATGTCCCGCATGACGCACACCTTGAACAGCTTCCGGGTCTGGGCCTCAACGCCTTTGGAAGCGTCAATGACCATCACAGCGGAGTCCGCAGCCATCAGAGTGCGGTAAGTGTCCTCAGAGAAGTCCTGGTGGCCGGGGGTGTCCAGAATATTGATGCAATACCCGTCGTACTGAAACTGCATCACCGAAGAGGTGACGGAGATTCCTCTCTGTTTTTCGATTTCCATCCAGTCGGAGACGGCATGACGGGAGTTCCGCTTGCCTTTGACCATGCCCGCCAGTGTAATGGCCCCACCGTACAGCAGAAACTTTTCCGTCAACGTGGTCTTGCCGGCATCGGGGTGGGAGATGATTGCAAAGGTTCTCCGACGCTCAATCTCTTTTTTTAAATCAGCCAAAATAAGCCATCCTTTCTCAGTTATAATGTGTTGGTTTCTGGGTGCTGAGACGGCTATTACATGGGGACTTCCCTCACTTTTTCCGATTCTAGTCAAAACTAAAATATTATACCACATAGCCAAGCCAAACGCAAGACCATTGCGGCATAGGCCGCAGGGCTCCGGCGTATCCCTGTACAAAGGGGGAGTGGCTGTGTATCAGTGGTTTCTGTGGGGGTATGTGATCTTGGCAGTGGGAGTGGCCTGGCTGACGCTCCTGTGGAGGAGAAGGTAAAAAAACGGCCCGGAACTTGTCCGGACCGCGTGGAACATACGGGAAAAGTTAACCAATATGCAGACCGCCCTGGCGCAGCACTTGAGCGATCCCGGCGATGACAATTCCCAAGAGAGCACCGCAGATCACCTCGATCACCCGGTGACCCAAGGACTCGTTGAGTTTGGGGATCAGGTCATTGAGGGATTCCTTCTGATCGTTTACGTCGTCCGTCTCCAGGTATTCCACAATGTGGTTGATGGCCTTGGCGTGGAGTCCAGCCGCCCACCGAACGCCGGTGGCATCGTACATGACAATGAGGGCCACGATAAACGCCAACGCAAAAATAGGCGACTGAAACCCATAGAGGAAATAGGAAGTCAGCACCACAGAAACGCACACCGCAGAGTGGGAACTGGGCATGCCGCCGGCCCCGGCCAGCCGCTGTTTGTTAAAGGCCCTGTGCTTGACCGCGTCAATGACAGTTTTGATGAGCTGTGCCACCAGCCAGGAGACAACGCCCACATTGATGAGAGAATTGGAGAGCAAAAAAGAAAGGTCCATATTGATGCCGCCTTACCTTTAGACTTCCTGGAGACTTCCTGGAACTGTTTACTGCTATTATCATAGCATACCCCACAGGAGGGGTCAACTAAAGAAAAGACAATGTCCGGTAAAAAGTAGCGCCCTTGCATTTCGGACTGTACTGTGTTAAACTGTGGAATAGATTTTCCAAGGTAAAGGAGGGGGACAAGAAATGGCGCCAACCAGAAATTATTCCAAAGAACTGGAGCGTTTGATCCAGCAGTGTCAGCAGGAGGGCCGGGTGCCCACGCTGCTGCTTCACGCTTGCTGTGCCCCCTGTTCCAGCGCTGTGCTGGAGTACCTCTCTCAATATTTTGCCATTACCCTTCTGTATTATAACCCCAACATCTCTCCTCGAGAGGAGTATGACAAGCGGGAGACCGAACTGAAACGGCTGATCTCTCAGATGAAATTCACCCACCCGGTGGAGCTGCTGCCCTGCGATTATGACGGACAAGCCTTTGTGGAGGCGGCTCGGGGGTTGGAGGGGGAGCCGGAAGGCGGCGCCCGATGCGAAGCCTGTTTCCGACTGCGGTTGGAATATGCCGCTGGGGAGGCGGCGCGTCTTCATTTTGATTATTACACTACGACCCTCACCATTTCCCCCCTGAAAAACGCCCAGCTGCTCAACCAGCTGGGGGAGGAGATGGGGGAGATCTATGGCGTGCGGCATTTGCCGTCGGACTTTAAGAAGAAAAACGGGTATAAGCGCTCTGTAGAGCTTTCCAGGGAGTACGACTTATACCGTCAAGATTACTGTGGCTGTGCCTTTTCCAAGGCCCAGCGGGAACGTGAAAAGCGGGAAAAAGAAGAAAGGAAGGGATCCTAACGTGCCAGTGGAACACAACGGGGTGAGCTACCGAGTGGCGGACGCTCATGCCCACATCTATCCGGGAAAGATCGCTGTCAAGGCAACCGACTCTGTGGGGGATTTTTATCATATCCCCATGCAGAATGTAGGGCTGCCCCATGTGTTGGCAGAGCGAGGGGAAGAAGCTGGGATTGAGCGCTTTTTGGTTTGCTCTGTAGCCACCAAAGTGGAGCAGGTTCGCTCCATCAACCAGTTTATCCAGGAGAAGTGCCAAAAGTACCCTCAGTTTATTGGACTGGGTGCGTGGCACCAGGATGTGGAGGATATTGCCGGAGAGATGGATGATATCCAGCGGCGGGGGCTGCGGGGAATCAAACTGCACCCGGACTTCCAGAAATTCTATATTGACGATGAGCGGATGCTCCCTGTCTATCAGGAAGCTCATCGCCGCGGTCTGCCCATCTTGTTCCACACCGGGGATAGCCGGACGGATTTCTCCTCGCCTCGCCGGCTGATGCACGTCATTGAGAAGATCCCGGATTTCACCTGTATTGCCGCTCACCTGGGCGGTTACAGTGAATGGGCGGATGCTCGCCGGGAGCTTTCCGGCACCAACGTGTACATTGACACTTCCAGCTCGCTGTTCTCGGTTACCCCACAGCAGGCCAGGGAGAACATCGAGCATTTTGGCGTTGACCATACGTTGTTTGGTACGGACTTTCCCATGTGGTCCCCGAAAAAGGAGTTGGAGCGTTTCTTTGCCCTGGAATACGGGGAAGAGGAAAATCGCCAGATGCTCTATGGGAACTTTGCCCGGCTGTTCCATTTGGAGGATTGATGGATCCCGATAGGTTTCAAGAAGCTTGCCGCTGGGCGGTATCGGGAGAGCGCCAAACCCAGGGGATCGGCACTCTGGGGGAAAAGACGCTGCACAGTGCAGTGAAATATTACTTTCAGCCGGACCCATCTCGCCGAGAAGTGCGCCTCGGACGGTTTGTGGCAGATGCTGTCACAGAGGATGGTGTGGTGGAGGTACAGACGCGGTCCTTGGAAAAGCTCCGTCCTAAACTGGCAGCATTTCTCCCTCAGGGCCCAGTCACTGTGGTGTACCCTGTTGCCGCCGAAAAGACGGTGATTTGGGTTAACAGCGCGGGGGAGTGTACCCGACCTCGGAAAAGTCCTCTGAAGCCCACGGCCGGATATGTCCTGCCGGAGCTGTACCGAATCCGGGACTTTCTCACCTGTGATGGCTTGCGTCTGTGCCTGCTGATGCTGAAGGTGGAGGATTACCGTTTGCTGGACGGTTGGAGTCGGGATGGAAAACGAGGTTCCACCCGGTTTGACAGGATGCCCGTGGCATTGCTGGACCAGGTGTGGCTGTGCAGCCCTGGGGATTACGCTCAGCTTGTTCCAGCGAAGCTCCCAGAGGTGTTTACCAGCCGGGAACTTGGGAAGGCCATTGGCCGCACGCCTAAAAAGGCTTCGCTGGCGGCCAATGTTCTGCGAGGATTGGGCGTTATTCGCCAGGAGGGAAAACTGGGAAGCGCTTACCTTTACACTCGGGGATCCTTCTAACAAGGGGATCGGTTCAAGGAGATTTTATGCTTTCATATATCCATGTGGTTTGGCAGGCGGTGTTGGTATTTCCCTTCGCTGCTGCGGTGATCGCCTTGCCTTTTTTTGATCCATCATTATCGAAGATACGGCTGCATGACCTTTGCGCATTTCTTCCTCAGCTATTCCTTTGTGCTGTATGCTCTGTGCGCTTACTTTCTGGTGATTTTGCCCTTGCCCACCCGGGAGGCTGTGGCTCAAATGACGGGACCGTCTACGCAGCTGATCCCATTCAGCTTTTTCCGGGACTTGGGAAAAGAGACTGGCTTTCAGATCACCCAGCCTTCCACCTATGTTTCTGCGCTGTTCTCTACGTTTACGCTGCAGTTTGTCTTCAACATCGCGCTGCTGATGCCCTTGGGCTTTTACCTGCGGTATTATTTCCGCCGGAAGCTGGTGCCTACCCTGTTGATTTCCCTGGGAGTGAGCCTGTTCTTTGAGCTGACCCAGTTGTCCGGGTTGTACGGCATCTATCCCAGAGCGTACCGACTGTTTGATGTGGATGACCTTCTCTGCAATACGCTAGGAGGTGTGCTGGGCTATCTGATCACAGGGCCGCTGATAAAGCTCCTTCCCAGCCGGGAGGCCATCGACCAGCGCTCCTATCAGAAGGGGGAACGTGTCACCTTTACACGCAGGACGTTGTCTTTTCTGGTGGACATGGTGTTCGTCTGCCTGTTGTGGGGGTTGCTTTCTGTGTTTGTGCCAAATTGGTATTCTCTGCCGTTTGCCCTGGCTTATCTGCTTTATTTTGGGCTATTCCAATGGGCGTGTACTGGCAAGAGCTTGGGCAAACAGCTGACCAAAATCTGTGTCGTTAACTTGGATGGCACCCGGGTCCTGTTGTGGCGCTGTCTGCTGCGTTATGGGCTACTGGTGGTCTTCTGCTACTGCTTTTTCGGAGTGGCGGATGTTTTGGCGATGTTGCCGGCGGATTCTGGGCTGGTGCAGTATTTTTGCAGGGCGTTATGGTTTTTCGCAGGGATGTTCCTTTTCCTGCTGGAAACGGCAATGAAGCGTGCCTCCAAGACGGGCCGTGACTATTTGTATGGCAGGCTCTCTGGGACACGGCTGGCCAGTACTGTGCTGCGTCACCCACAATGAGCGAAGAAAGGATGGTTCCAATGGAACGAGAGTTGGAGATTCAGAAATTCCACTACTTTGACGAGGGCAACTTTTATGCCGGTCAAAAGACCAAGGATCCGGAAACCGGCCGGATGCTTCGGTACCGCGTGGCTCCCTTCAAGAAGGAGGCTCTGCTTCGGGCCTACTCCTGGACAGAGGACCTCTGCTTTGAACGGGCGAAAAACGTGGAGCAGAGGGAATATCCCCTGACGGAAGAGGGATTGGCACAGGCCGTGGAATGGCTGGAGAGCCGGTATCAGGAACTGTAAAAAAGGCTGGAGAGTAATCTCCAGCCCTTTTTATACAGTTTGCTTTGTCAGAAAACTGGAACTCAGTCCAGGATACGGCCGTCGGTGGAGATGGTGACCACCTGCCAGGGCAGGAATTTCCCGCTGTTTTTTAGGGCAGTGATAGCAGCCTGCTCCAAACCACCGCAGCAGGGTACCTCCATACGCACTACCGTGACGCTTTGAATGTCATTTTCCCGGATGATCTGGGTGAGCTTTTCGCTGTAATCCACACTGTCCAACTTGGGGCAACCCACGATGGTCACTTTGCCACGCATAAACTTCTCGTGGAAGCTGGCATAGGCATAGGCTGTGCAGTCCGCCGCAATGAGCAGTTTCGCTCCCTGAAAGTAAGGAGCCTTTACAGGTACCAGCTTGATCTGGCAGGGCCACTGAGCAAGCTGAGATTCCTGCTCTCCCATAGGCTGCGCGGCAGGGGCCTGCCCCCGCTGGAAGGTCTTCACAGCGTGACCGGGACACCCGGCAAAGGGAGCGGCCTGCGCTTTTTTCTGCTTGTTTTCCTGGACAGCGGCCTCATCGTATGCAGCGGCCTCCCGCTCCACAAAAGTGATGGCGCCGGTGGGGCAGGCAGGGAGGCAATCTCCCAGTCCGTCGCAGTAGTCATCCCGCAAAAGCTTTGCTTTGCCGTTTACCATGCCGATGGCACCCTCGTGACAGGCGTTGGCACAGGCGCCGCATCCGTTGCATTTTTCCTCGTCAATATGAATGATCTTCCGAATCATAGGGAACCCTCCTTGTTTTTCTGCCAATAGTATAGTACAATCACTTTGGAAAATCTGTTGTTAAAACAACAAAATCAAAGTTTTTTTCGGAAATTCCAACACTGCCGATTTTTAAGTTATCACAGAGATGACAGTAGAAAAGCAGCGTACAGAAAGAAGCCATGCTCCTTCCTGCACCAGGTTCAGACTTAGTGAGTTCGATAAAACCGGTTTATTGCTGTCCTTGGACTGCCGGAAAAGGAGAAGGGTTGACATATGGAGTTCCATTTTGTATAATAATTCCTGTTGCGCTGCATAGATGTAGAGACCGGCAAGAAGCCGGCAGCCTGGCCCAAGCTGGGGATGGCAGCGAAACCTGTGAAATAAGATTGTGTAGTTTAGAAAGATGCCAGGAAGGCGTCTGCTCTCTCAATGAGAGCGGACGTCTTTTTTGCGTTTAGGAGGAGTTGCAATGAAGAAGAGAATTTTTGTCCTGGCTCTGGCCTGCAGTATGGTGGCGGGGCTTTTTACAGGCTGTGGTGGGACGGAGTCCCAGGGTGTTTCAGAAACCTCGGCACAGGCGGACAGTGTGGCCACCGAAACTACGGGAAAGGATTCCGTAGTCATCGCTATGGGGCCTACCTCCGAGCCGGAGGCAGGGTTTGATCCCGCCTACGGCTGGGGAGCCGGGGAGCATGTCCATGAGCCGCTGATCCAATCCACTCTTACGGTCACCAACACGGACTTGACCATTGGGTATGATCTGGCCACAGAGTACTCCGTCAGCGAGGACGGCTTGACGTGGGAAGTGACCATTCGCACGGACGCAGTCTTTACCGACGGGGAACCCCTCACTGCGTCTGACGTGGCTTTCACTTATAACACGGTAAAGGCCACCAGCTCTGTCAACGATTTCACCATGTTGGATTACGCAGAAGCTGTGGACGATTCCACCGTAGTCTTTCATATGACCCGAGCGTTTTCCATTTGGCCGTACACCATGGCGGTGGTGGGGATTGTGCCGGAGCACGCTTATGACAGCGCCACTTATGGATCCAATCCCATTGGTTCAGGACGGTACATTCTCAAGCAGTGGGATCGGGGACAACAGGTGATCCTGGAGGCCAATCCGGACTACTATGGGGAAGCTCCCAAAATGAAGCGTGTCACCATCCTGTTTATGGAGGAGGATGCCGCATTCTTAGCTGCTCAGGCGGGGCAGGTGGACTTGGCATACACTTCTGCCACCTATTCCAACCAATCCATTTCCGGATATACGTTAGAGGCCTATCAGAGCGTGGATAACCGTGGGTTCAACCTGCCTGCAGTAGCGTCCGGTGAGGAAAACGAGGACGGTGTGCCCATTGGCAATGACTTCACCAGTGATGTGTTGGTGCGCCGGGCCTTAAATATCGGCGTGGACAGGCAGGAGATGATCGACAATGTGCTGAATGGTTATGGTACACCGGCTTACAGCGTCTGCGATCAGATGCCCTGGTACAATCCTTCCTCCCAGGTGGAGTACGACCCGGAGGGCGCTGCCGCCCTCTTGGACGAGGCTGGCTGGGTGATGGGCAGCGACGGTGTTCGGGAAAAGGACGGCGTCAAGGCGGAGCTTCACCTGCTGTACTCCAACGGGGATTCCGTCCGTCAGGCGCTTACAGCGGACTTTGCCAGCCAGATGGAGGAGTTGGGCATTTCCTGTACCATAGAAGGTGTGGGCTGGGACACGGCTTATGACAGAGCGCTTTCCACGCCGCTGCTGTGGGGATGGGGCGCGCACAGCCCCATGGAGCTTTACAACATCTATCACACCATCGGAGAGACGGGCAGTGCTCAGTACTCCCCCTATTCCAACGAGAAGGTGGATACATACATGGACCAGGCTCTGGCCTGTTCCGACTTGGAGGAGTCCTACCAGCTTTGGCAGCAGGCCCAGTGGGACGGGGAAACCGGAGTTACCCAAGAGGGGGACATTCCTTGGGTGTGGCTGGTCAATATTGATCATTTGTACTGGGTGCGAGAGGGACTGCAGGTAGCCCAGCAAAAAATCCATCCCCACGGCCATGGGTGGTCCGTGGTAAACAATGTGGACCAGTGGACCTGGGCATAACAAGGAGGAACCTATGAAGCACATCCTGCTGGCCGCCGGAAAGAAACTGATTCGAGCGGCGCTGCTCCTTTTTGGAGTGAGCTTGGGGGCATTCCTTTTGCTGTGTGCGTCGCCCCTGGATCCCCTGCAAACTAATGTGGGGCAGGTGGCTCTGGGTTCCATGAGTCAGGAACAGGTGGAACAGCTGGAAGCCTACTGGGGTGTGGATCAGCCCCCGGTGGAACGGTATCTGGATTGGCTGGGCAGCGCAGTACAGGGGGATTTTGGCACCTCCCTGCTGTACAGACAGCCTGTGGCCAAGGTCATTGCCCAGCGTTTGGAAAGCTCCCTGTGGGTGTTGTTGGCAGCTTGGGTGATCTCGGGGATCTTGGGATTGACGCTGGGCATGACCGCGGGGGCATTCCGAGGCCGTTGGCCGGACAAGCTGATCCGAGGTTACTGTCTGGTGATCTCCAGCACTCCAGCGTTTTGGCTGGCGCTGTTATTCCTGCTGATCTTTTCCGTGTGGCTGGGGTGGCTGCCCATTGGTTTTGCCGTGCCCATCGGGGTGGAAGAGTCCGCCGTCACACTGGGAGATCGGCTGGTTCATGCCTTCCTGCCTGGATTGACTCTCAGCGTCACCGGGGTGGCCAATATCGCTCTGCACACCCGGGAGAAGCTGGTGGATGTCCTCTCCAGCGACTACGTGCTCCTGGCCCGAGCCAGAGGGGAGAGTGGGAGTTCCATCGTGCTGCGCCACGGCCTGCGGAATGTAGCGCTTCCGGCCCTTACCCTGCAGTTTGGATCCATCAGCGAGATCATAGGGGGCTCTGTGGTGGTGGAGCAGGTGTTTTCCTATCCTGGCCTGGGACAGGCAGCAGTGACAGCAGGCTTGGGCAGCGATATGCCGTTGCTTTTGGGAATCGCGGTGGTCACGTCAGCGTTGGTGTTCGGAGGGAATTTCTTCGCAGATTTGCTCTACGGCGTGATAGATCCCAGAATCCGGAAGGGGGTGGGCCAGAGATGAAGCCACACAATCGGAGAGCCACCACGTTGTGGTTTACTGGAATCGCTGCCCTGATTCTGGCGGCGGTGACTGTTTTAGGAATCCTCTTGGAGGATAGCGCCACGGTCACCGACTTTACCAGCAAAGATCTTGCCCCCAATGCGGCCCATCTTTTTGGAACGGATTGGATGGGCCGGGATATGTTTACCCGCACCATAGCAGGGCTGTCCCTGAGTATCCGCATTGGACTGTTGACTGCTGCTGTCAGTGCTGGGATCGCCTTGGTCCTGGGGATTCTTTCCGCCGCTATGGGAGGTTGGGTGGACGCCCTGATCTCCTGGTGGATTGACCTGGTGATGGGAATTCCCCACATTCTGTTGGTGATCCTTCTGTCCATCGCCTGCGGGCGAGGGTTTACTGGAGTAGTGGTTGGAGTGGCCCTGAGCCACTGGACTTCACTGGCCCGAGTGATCCGCGGGGAAGTCCTACAGCTGAAAGAGGCGCCATACCTCCTGGTGGCAGAGCGGCTGGGTGTGTCTCGGTGGAAACGGGTGAGATTGCACTTGCTGCCGCACCTCTTGCCTCAGTTTCTCACGGGGCTGATTCTGCTGTTTCCCCATGCTATCCTCCACGAGGCCAGTGTCACATTCTTAGGGTTCGGGCTGTCTTCCGAACAACCTGCCATTGGTGTGATTCTCTCTGAGAGCATGCGGTATCTCACCACGGGGAAATGGTGGTTAGCGCTGTTTCCCGGGATCGCATTGGTGTTGGTAGTGGTGCTGTTTGCGCTGTTGGGCGAACGGGTTCGGCTGTTGCTGGATCCTGGCAGCGCCCATGAATAAGGAGGTCGCTATGGAACCCATCTTACAGATTCGAAATCTATCCATCTCATTCACCCAATACGATCGAGGGATCCGCCGCCGGGAACTGCCCGTCATTCGTGACTTATCCCTGACGATCCGTCCTGGAGAGGTGGTTGCTGTAGTGGGAGCCAGCGGTTCCGGGAAAAGCTTACTGGCCCATGCCATCTTGGGATTGCTGCCCTACAACAGTCACTGCCAAGGAGAAATCCTTTACAAGGGGGAATCTTTGGGAGAAAAACGGCTGCGAACGCTGCGGGGAAAAGAGATTGCCCTGGTTCCCCAGGGAGTGACCTACTTGGATCCGCTGATGAAAGTGGGTGCTCAGCTCTGTCAGGGCCGGAAAGATGCGAAAACACAGGATGCTGCTAGCACTGCATTGAACCGGTACGGACTGGGTGGGACAGAGGGGTTGTATCCTTTCCAGCTATCCGGTGGCATGGCCAGACGAGTGCTGTTGGCCTCTGCTGTCATGGGGGTGCCCCAGTTGATCATCGCTGATGAGCCCACTCCTGGCCTGGATGTCCAGGCCGCCGGACGGGTCTTGGGGCATTTTCGAGAACTGGCTCAGGAGGGTGCAGCTGTGTTGTTTATCACCCATGACCTGGAACTAGCCCTGACAGTTGCCCATCGTGTGGCGGTGTTTTATGCCGGTGAAACCATTGAAGAAGCTGATGTGGCCAGTTTTCACAGTGGGTGTCTGGGTCACCCCTTTACACAGGCGTTGTGGGACGCTTTGCCCCAGCGGGAATTTCGTGGACTGCCTGGAGCTCAGCCCTACCCGGGGGAAGTGCAGCAGGGCTGTCCTTTTCAAGAGCAGTGTCCTCATCCCAGGCAGGAGTGTGGGGAGACTCAAGTTCCGTTGCGGCCCTATGGCAGCGGTGTTGTGCGATGCTTATATCCGGAACAGGGAGGAATGACCTGATGTTGGAGGGAAAGGAACTGACATTTTCCTATAGCCGCAAAGGGCCCCAGGTGCTTTCCAAGGTAAATCTGACCGTCTCCCCGGGAGAGCGAGTGGGATTGCGGGCGCCCAGCGGCAGGGGAAAGACCACCCTTTGCCGGGTGTTGGCTGGGTATCAGAAACCGAGATCTGGGGAGGTCCTGGTGGACGGAAAACCGCTGTCCAGCTATTCCGGCCCCTGCCCTGTGCAGATGGTGTGGCAGCATCCGGAGACGGTAGTGGATCCCCTTTTGCCTCTGGGTGTGACACTGTCTGAGGCGTCTCCGCCAGAGCAGCGGCTGCTTCAGGCCCTGCACATTCGAGAGGGGTGGCTTACTCGGTACCCTACAGAGCTCTCCGGCGGGGAGCTCCAGCGTTTTTGTCTGGCCAGGGCGCTTCATCCGGCAACACGGTATCTGCTGTGCGATGGAATTTCCGCCATGCTGGACTTGGTGACCCAAGCTCAGATTTGGGAGTTTTTACTTCAAGAGGCCAAGACACGGAACCTGGGATTTCTGGTGGTCTCCCACAGCGATTCCCTTTTGGAGCGAGTCTG
>JBMNVU010000002.1:0-247168 GCA_050946975.1 Acutalibacter sp. | reverse complement strand
CGTGGCGCTGCACAACGTGCCCGAGGAGAAGATCTACCGTCCCCATTCTTGGGCTGCCTTTGGCACCAAGAACACCGAGGCCGCCGACTTTGCCGCCTGCAAGCACTACGGCCCCATCTACGGATAACCACCCAATTTTAAGGAACGAAAAAAGGTTCCGCTGCAAAAGCAGCGGAACCTTTTTTGTTTTGCACAGGGCGCTCTTGGGGGGCGGAAGGATCTTGTAAAAAGGAGCGGATAGAATCCTTGGGACTGACCAAGGAAATCTCTACCTAAAAATAGGCCGGCTTAGAGTGAAGCAATCTCGAGAATATGGTGTTTTATTTTGGCCAAGAAATAGCCGGGACACGGAAAGACGAAGGGAACACAAGCTAGAGGTAACTAGTTGTATGTTTTGAAAGCGTTGTGCAGCCTTTCCTGAAGAAACGCAGACGGCAAAGGCCGAGGCCAAAGGAGTTCTTTTCAGAATGTATCAAGGATTTTTTGGCACGGTTACTCTGGGATAGGCTGTGCGGCAAATTTGTTTCTGTACTCTCTGGGTGTAACCTGTTCCAGTTTTTTGAAAAGGTAGGCAAAGTAGGAGAAATTGTGATAGCCAACCTCCGAGGCAATCATGCTGATAGATAGAGAGGAGTTGGCTAAAAGGTCCTTTGCCGTAGAAATACGGCACTCGATGATGTAATCTTTCAGGGTGCTACCGGTCTCCTTCTTGAAAAGCCGGGTGAGATATTCAGGGCTTAAATGGATAAAGTCTGCAATCTCTTTGATGGACAATTCAGAGTTGTAATGGTCGATGACATAGCTTTTTGCCCGGCTGACGTAATCCTCTTCGGAGTCGTCGGTCTTTTGGCATTGTTTCAGGGCCTTGATGAGGTAATCCACAGTTTTTATTACTGCGTCAATGGTGGAGAAGCTGTCCATACAGTCCTGATAGGTAAAGTCTTCGGAAAAGATAGAACCAACCTCCACATTGTTCTCGTAAAAATAGATCAAGAAAAGGTTGATGATCTGCTGATGGGCCTTTTTCAAAAGCTGCAGGCTGTTGGGTTTGTCCAGAACATTTCTGTCTAGGTAAAGCTGGATCTCTTTTTTCAGCATAGAGTGCTGCCCGGTGCGCAGCAGGGAGTTCCAGTGTTTCTGGTTGATGGTGGTGTCCGTACTGACAGATGAATCTGCGGCTTCGGAGGCGGACGTGTTAAAAATGCCGGATTTCCCGGAGACGTTGTTGCCGATGCAGTTATTTGCGAAGCGGATCTCATTCAGAATGTTTTTGTACGTTACCGGGTTTGAAAAATACAGGGTGATGTTTTTGGTTTTCAACTTTTTTTCCAGAGAAAGGTAAAAATTCCAGAGATCTTCCTCCTGTACAGGAGGGAGTTGACCGTTGTTGTCAATGATAAAGATCGAGAACATTCGAAATGGAGTCATCACGATAAAATAGCTTAAGGACTCCCCCTGGAAAAGCACTGGCACAGAGTCGTTTATTGTTTTCATCAAAAAGCGCTGAGAAGGGTAATTTGGCTCCTTGCGCGTGTAAGCGTGGACATCTACCCAAAAGAGGTGCACCAGACTGTCCATGGCGAAGGAGTAACCAGCTTTGTTTAAGAGCTGCATACTCTCTTCAATTTCGTCGGTGGTGCCCACATAGAGATTTTCTATGGCCTTCGCCAAAAATTCATTTGGATTGCTTTTAAACAAAGCGCCGTATTCCATCAATCTTCTGTTATTGAAGTTTAAATTCCATGCTTCCACAGCCCGTTTCAACGTCTGGGCGATGACTTCATAGGGGGAAGGCTGCACGATGAAATCAAAACAACCCAGTCTAAGGCTGCTTTGGGCATAGGATATTTTAGAGTGAGAGGTCATCACAATGCGAATGATGCTGGGAAAGCGCTTCTGCAGATATTCGTTTAGTTCGATTCCGGATTGTCCCGGCATCTCGATATCTGTGACAAGCACCATGATGGTGTTCTCTTCACAGATCCGGATGGCATCGGCTGCATTTGAGGCTGTAAAGACCCTGGTATAGCCAAGGGCATCAAAATCTATGCCATGGAGCAGGCCTTCCAGCACGCTTGTTTGATCATCCACCAATAACAGGTTCATCATGCGTTCTCCTCCTTTCGCTGCAATGGGATGGAAATCATGGAACAAGCTCCGCCGGCTGGGAGATTGTAAAAGGCAAACGAATACTGATCTCCGTACAGGATGGAGAGTCGATGTTTTAAATTGTTGATGCCCACATGATTTTCCTCAAAAGAATACTTCACCCGCTTGTTGATAGCTTCCAGCACATCCTTAGGATAGCCCTTTCCGTTATCCTGCATGCGGATGCGCAGAAAAGCGTTGCCATTCTCCTTCGTTGCGCTCACCTTTACACTGAAAAACACCATGCCATTTTTGCCGTCGTTGTATTTGAACGAGTTTTCTAAAAAGCTTTGGATGATCAGCGGTGGCACCGAATATTCCTCCAACCCTTGCTCAACATCTACGTCCAACAGAAAGATCTTTCCTGAATCCAGAGACAGGATCTGGTAATAGTCCTCAATCTCCTGCAGTTCAAAAGACAGGGGGACGGTGGAAATGTTGTCGTGGAATAAGTATCTCAGATGGTTGGAAAAAGCGAGAATCATCAATTTCATCTTGTCGATCTGCCGGTTTTCCACCATGCTGTAAAGGCTTTTCAAGCAGTTGATAAAAAAGTGAGATCTTGTCTGCAGCTGATAATACTGGAGAAGGGCATGGGATTTTTCCTCTTCCTCGGCCCGGCGGACAGTTTCCAACTCGGAGATCGTCTTTGCCAAGGAGACGAGGGCTTCCTGAGTTTCCTGTACTTCCTGAATTCTGCTGGGCTTGGAGATGGAATAATCATGGGTCTTTTCAATTTGTTTTGAAAATTCGGAAATTTCAATGACCGGCATCAACAGCATCCGATTGGAGATGGTGTAAAATGCAGCAAACATCAGCACTGTCAGGGCAAGGAATACAGCGGCCACGAAAAAACGCTCAGAGGCAAGAGACACAAATTCTGAGACTGGGGTGACCACGCTGATGCCGATCTTACATTCCTCAATATAATAGGAGAGCACCAGGTTGCCGCTGCGCAGGACCAGGTTCGAAGAATTCACACCGTCCTGCAGGTCGGTCAACCCGATGCCGCAGTCTTCCAGAGCTTCCTGAGAGCTGATGATTTTATCCGATGAGAAAATGCTCACAATGGAATTGTCGGTAAGGGAGGGAATGGGGTATTGGCTGGTATATTTCTCCAGACTGAACATGGTGCACAGAGTCATCCTGTCCTTTTTTTTCTGAAAGATCAGATAATCCTCATCCACCACCTTTTTGTGAAACCATTGGCCAAAGGCAGAAGAACCTTCATAGGCTTCATTGGCAATCTGGTGATATGCAATGCGATAGGCCTGAAGGTCTTTTGAGGGGAAGAGGGTGGGGGAGTAGTAGACATCATCTTTTTTGGAGTCGCAGAACATGGTCACACAATACTGGTTGTTGTGATAGTAAATGATTTGCCTGAGATTGTAGAGAAGCGGCAGGCGCTTCACTTCCGAGGCTCCGTCAGTGGCCAGCAGTGCGAAATTGGGATCGGAGGACACAATGGTTCTGTTAAATTCACTTTGGACTCTCAGAGCAGATGACAAATTGTCCATGTAGTTTTGAATGGAGACGTTAAACTCGGACAGGGTGGATTTTGCCGAATAATAGGACATGAGACCCGAATAGATCAGTGAAACGATAGCGAATACAAGGATGATGGCCAGGAAAACCAAGCGGATATATTTTTTTACAGAAAATGGCTGTTTTATTTTCATTTTGGCTTTCCTTTCACAAATCTGGGCGGGGCAAACAGGTCAGAATTTCAATAGTTTACATCGGAAATGAAATAGAAAAGGAAAAATCGGTTTGATAGAATCAAACCATGGTGACAGAATACATAGTACTTTTTGATTAATTATAGCGAATTCTGCCACATTGTCAATTATTCTTTGCGGGTATTCCCGCGCAGGAGGGATCTCTATTGTCGGAGAAGAAGGAACAACTTTGGACCCTAAACTATGTGGTCATACTGCTGAATATGCTGTGCAACGGCATGGCTGGTATGATGACCTTGCCCATCGTAGCCAAGTACGCTTTGTCTGTTGGGGCGGATTTGACCGCTGCTTCCGTCATTGCAGGTATGATGTCCCTGGTCGCCCTGGTGGTGTGCCCCTTTGCCGGTGTTCTCTGCGACAAGGGGAACCGAAAGTATATTCTCATCGCAGCAAATCTTGGTTACGGACTCTCCCTTGCCCTGCACTGTGTCTGTGTGACCATTCCCGCCCTGGTCGCCATTCGCCTTGCAACGGGAGTATTTTTTTCCACCTGTACCGTGGCAAACGTGGCCTATGCTTCGGCCTACATTCCAAAAACCAGGACGGGGGAAGGACTGGGGTATGTGGGGCTTTCTACCATTATTTCCCAGGCATTGGGGCCTATGGTGGGAATGAAACTTCAGGAAGTGGGAGGCTATTTTTTAACTTTCCTGGCAGCGGGTGGCTTTGCCTTTCTCTGCATCCTCTTTCTTGTGATTCTCCCTTACTCGGCCGCATATGACGTAAAGGAGAAGGGAAAAGGCCTGCATCTGAAAGACCTTTTTGCCGCCAAATTTACTCTGTTTATGCTAATGGCGCTCTTGTTCAGCTCTGCCGGCGGTCTAATCAGCACCTACCTGGCGATCATTGCAGACGTGAGACAGATTGCAAACATCACCATGTATTTTACGGTGTTCTCCGTTCTGTCCGTGGCCCTTCGGCCCATAACCGGACGTATTCTGGACACCAAGGGAATCTTTTATTTGATTGTTCCAGCCTTTATAGGCTGCGGGCTGTGCATGATTTTTGTGGGGATCGGAAACGCCCTGATCCTGTTCTTGATTGCCAGTGTATTCGGTGCTATCGGCCAGGGTTCGGGTCTCCCGTCCATTCAGGCACACTGTGTGAAGATGGTGGACAAGTCCTCAGCCGGCGTGGCCACCAGCACCATCATGATTGGCCAGAATATCGGCAACGCCATTGCTCCGGTGATCGGCTCCTTCTTTATAGGGGCTTTTGACTATGGACCAACTTTTGTTGGTGCCGGTGTTTGTATCATCATTGCAGGGATCTTTTTCACCTTGATTCAGTGGAAAATGAATAAGGGATTTTCCAAGGGATTGTCAGATAAACGATACTTGATGTCAGAAAGGTAGTGGTTTTACCCCCGAAAAAACAATAGAATAAAGTTGCAAAACGTCGAATTTACACAATAACGTGTAAAAATGACAAAAAAATTTATGGAGAGTGAGATTGAATGAAGCGCATCATTTCTGCCCTGTTGGTTTGCCTGCTCGTTTTCTCCCTCGCTGCTTGCACTGGCGGAACGCAGTCTGGAAATACCAGCTCCACCGCAAGTGGTGACAGTCAGGCGGAGGAAAGCAATGTCAACAGCGAAAGCACATCCACCGAGGATGACGGCGACTACCCTGTTATCCGCATCAACGAGACTGCGTTTTACGGTGGTCCTCCCGCCAACGGTGACCGCATTCAGGAGGCGTTAAATGAGATCCTGCGGGAAAAAGCCCATGCGGAGATCGAGTTTGTCTATGTGCAGATGTCCGATCTGCAGACTCAGCTGAACCTGCTGCTCACCGGCGGCGACGACTCTCTGGACCTGCTCAGTTCCTTCTGGTATGCAGGCGTGAGCGAGTTGGTTTCCAACGGTCAGGTTATGGCCATCGACGATTTGTTGGCCTCGGACGGTCAGGGTATTCAGGAGATCTTCGAGCCCTATTCAGAAATTTTGGATTGCGGCCGTGTAAACGGCAAGCTGTACGGCATTCCTTCTGTCTGTGCCTGGACCTGTGAAAACTGCTACCTGGCCATGGAAGATGTTGTGGAGAGCGCCGGAATTGAGCTCCCCGAAAAGATTGCCAACCTGGATGAGCTGACTCCGTATCTGATCAAGCTGAAGGAAGCCAATCCCGACAAGTACTTTATCGCCGGTTCCACTTCTCCCTACTGGATTCCCAAAACGATCGACTATCTGGGAGACGACAACTACCTGGGCGTCATTTTGGATCCCGAGAACAGCACTAAGATTGAGAATTACTACGAATCTGAATACTTCCTCAATTTCCTGGAAAATGTGAAGATCTGGAAGGAACATGACTTGATCTCCCCGGATCCCATGAGCAACAACACTGCGGTTCTGGGCAACCTGACCAACAAGGTCACCTATGGTGTCACTGGATACGACTACAACTTGAAGAACACCATTTATGAGGCGGACAAGCAGGATTCCTACGATGGTCCCATTGTGGGCACCCAGATTGGTGAGAAGTATCTGACCACTGCAAATGCCAGCACGTATATGTGGCACATCACTTCCTTCTGTGAGGAGCCTGAGGCTGCCATGCGCGTCCTCAACGTGCTCTACACCGATCCTGAGGCTGCGAATATTCTCATGAATGGTTTGGAAGGCGTGACCTATGTCATCGATGAGAACGGGCAGCTGGAGTATCCCGAGGGTGTCACCAATCATCAGGAGGCGGGCTGGTTTGCCATGTACAATGCGGCTCGTCCCAACGGTTTCCTGTGCCCCACCTGGAATTATTCCAGACCGGATGCTTACGAGCTTTTGCAGGAAGACAATGAAAACGCAATCAAATCCACCGCATTGGGCTTTACTCCCGATTTCTCTTCTGTTGCGGACCAGTATGCGGCTTGTGCCAATGTGATTGCTCAGTACTATGCCCCTATCGTAAACGCTGTTGTGGATATTGACGAGACTCTTCCTGTTTTCCAGCAGGCTCTCCGCGACGCCGGCATTGAGGATATTATCGCCGAGGAGCAGAGACAGTTTGACGAGTGGCTTGCTGCCAAGTAATTTGGATTGAGAAGCTGAGAGGGGACTGAATCGTCCCCTCTCATACATTTAATATGAACTGTTTGTGGTGAGAAAGATGTCATTTGAAAAATTAACGCAGTATCTGGAATCCCTGAAAGACAGCGATGATATCAAGGGTCTGGACGTAATTGTCAAAAAAGACCACAAGGTGATCTATCGTCACATGCAGGGCTACAGCAATTATGACTGCACCAGACCGGTCTCAGAAAAAGACCTGTATTATCTCTATTCCTGCACAAAGGTGGTGACCATGACTGCCTGCATGCAGCAGGTTGAGGCTGGAAAGATTCGGCTGGATGATCCTGTGTCCCAGTATCTCCCTGAATTTGCCGATATGAGGGTGGCGGACAATTACGTGATGGGCGATTTTGGAAACCTGCCCAACCAGTCCTCTCCAACCCGTCCGGCCAAAACTCCCATCCGGATCCGAGATCTGATGACTATGACCGCCGGTCTCTCCTATAACACCACCTCAGAGCCCATTGTGGACTTGAAAAAGAAGAGCCGCAATAAGGCATCTACTCGGGAAATGGTTAAAGCCATTGCCCAGATGCCCCTGCTTTACGAGCCCGGTACAAGGCACGCCTATAGCCTGGGCCACGATGTGATTGCCGCAGTGATTGAGGTCGTTTCCGGACAGAAATACCGCGATTACGTGAGGGAGCATATCTTCCGGCCCCTGGGTGCGGACGACGTGTACTTTCATCTGCGGGAAGAAGACAAAGGAAGACTGGCCGACCAGTACTCCTGTGATTTCAAAACCGGCGAGAAATCCCGACATGAAGGAAATGACTTTGAGCTGACGGATGAATATGACAGCGGCGGTGCCGGGCTCATCACCACAGTGGATTGCTACTCCGCGTTGCTGGATGCCTTGGCCTGCGGGGGTGTGGGGGCAAACGGAAACAGAATCCTTTCTGAAGAAAGTATTGAGGCTCTTCGAACTCCGCAGCTGAATGCTGTGCAGCTGGATGATTTCACCATGAAGGGAATGTTCCGGCCGGGTTACAATTACGGCTTGGGTGTCCGTGTCCTGGTGGATGAGTCAAAGTCCAAAAGCCCTGCGGGAGAGTTCGGATGGGATGGTGCCGCCGGCGCCTATGCCCTCGTGGATCCTAAGAACGGTGTCAGCTTGTTCTATGCACAGGCAATTCTGGGTCTTCGGGGAGTGTATTCCGATATTCATCCCCGGATCAGAGATCTGGTCTATGAATGCATGGAGTAAGGCTTGGTGCGGAGACGATGCGCTCCCTTGAATCTTGGCTATGACAGCGATCGCTCAATAGGGCGGGAACTGCAGCGCCTGATCATACAAACATAAATTAAAGGAGAAACATATGGATAAGTTCTATGTTCAGTTAGACGGTTTTTCCCGCCAGTTAGTCCATGACTATGAAGGCGTGATGACCAAGGTGGCCAGGCTGGGATATAACGGCATCGAGATTTTCTATGGTCTGCATGGCGGCTATTCCCCCGAAGGCTTAAAAAAGTTCCTCAACTCCATCAATATGGAGGTCATCAGTTCCCATGTGGAAACCGAGGATACGGAGGAGAACCTGAAATACCTGCCCGGTACAGGCTGCAAGTACATGATAAATCCTGGGCTGGCAATCACCAGTGTACAGGAGGCCCACGAAGCCGCGCAGTTTTTAAACGACATGGGCCGCAAGGCAAAAAGCGTGGGAATGAAATATGGCTATCACAATCATTCCAACGATTTTTTAAAGCTTGGGGACAAGATGATCTGTGATATCCTCATTGAAAACACCGATCCCGAGCTGGTGGCCTTTGAGATTGATATTGCCTGGGCCTATAGGGCGGATGTGGACGCTGCCGAGTACATCCGGAAATATCCCGGAAGATTTGAGCTGGTTCATGTAAAGGAAACGCGGGAGTTCCCCATGAAGCTTGATTTTATGAAGCCTATCCCCAAGGACAAGCAGGGGGAAAAGGACATTTCCGGCTGGCCCAAGATGGACCCCGAGGCTGCTAAAAAGCTTGACGAGGCTCTTTCCATCAACTGTGAGCTGGGAAAGGGAATTGTTGACATGAAGGCTGTTCAGGCAGCCGCCGATGCCCAGCCCTGCAAGCCCATTTACATTGTCGAGCGCGATTACGCCTGGACAGGCGACATTTTCACCACTCTTGCAGCCGACTCCGGCTACCTGAGAGCTCTGTAAAAATAACTTTAGAAGGAGACGAATCAAAATGAAAAATATTGCGATTGTTGGTTGTGGAAATATGGGCGGGGGCCATGCTCTGGCCATTGGTTACGGAACGGGTTACACCGACTGGCAGCTGCCTCAGATCATTGATGACGAAATAGAAGCCGTCACCACGGACATCTCCAAGATCCTCCATCTTTCCGGCATCTTTGACATTGATGAGAAAAGACAGGAGTGGGCCAGGGGAGAGGGCTTCCATGTGTATCAGTCCCTGGAAGAGATCTTGGACGATCCCGAGGTGGACATCGTCCTGATCGCGGTTCCCAATCATCTTCATGCAGAGATTGCGATCAAGGCCATGCGGGCCGGCAAGCACGTGCTCTGCGAGAAGCCCGTCACCCCCACTTCCGCCGAGCTGGAAGAAGTCCTGAAGGTCTCCAAGGAGACCGGCAAGGTGTTCTATCCCCGGCAGAACCGCAGATGGGATCCCGATTACCTGCTGGTCAAAAAGATCTATGACGAGCAGCTGGCCGGCAAACCTCTCAGCCTGGAGAACCGCATTGGCGGCGGCGGCGCAGACGGCCCCTTCGGATGGCGCAGTGAAAAGCGTTACGGAGGCGGAATGATGCTGGACTGGGGTGTGCACCTCATTGACCGCATCGTTCAGATGAACAAGTCCAAGATCAAGCAGATCTTCTGCCAGGTCATCAACCTCACCGGCACGGACGTGGATGAGGGATTCAACCTGACCCTCATCTTTGAAGATGGCTTCGTCGCTTATATTGAGAGCGGTGCGGGCCACTTTGACTCTCCCACTCCCGGCTGGAGGCTCAACGGCACCACCGGTATCGGAGAGGTCATCACCTTCTCCGGTGAGGGTGCAAAGGTCCTCAAGGCTAAGCCCAGAGACCCCAACTTTGTCCGTGATTTCAACGCTCTCCCCGTCAGAAAGTCTCCCATCAAGCGCGGCGAAGGCCCCAGCTGGTTTGCGGCTCCTCCCATGAATAACGATGTGATCGAGCTGGATCGTCCCATCTTTGACAGAAACTCTCTGTACCGGAATTTGGTGGACTGCATTGAGGGCAAAGCGGATCAGATTGTCACCGGCGAGCAGGCTCTCAGAGTTCTCAAGATCATGGAGGCAGCTCTGCGCAGCGGTGAGGAAAATCGAGTCGTCGATTTTGAGTAAGGGAAAAACGAAACGCTGTTTTGCAACAGAGAGAGGGAGAAAATCGGTATGGATCAACGGAAATTTGATACCTTAAACGCCAGCCCGCTAAATTTCTCGGAGACCGATCTGTGGATGGGGATGATCCCCGCTTCTGCCGATGGAAAGCAGCCCCGCAGAATGGGATACACGCGGGAGCCCCGGGCCATCGAGTTTAGACCCGAGGGCGTGGAGTTCAACGTCTATGCGCCTGACGCCAGCAGTGTGGAGGTGAGCGGCACTCGGAACACCAGAATGGGGGAGGAAAAGCGGCCTCTGCACAAAACGGAAAAAGAGGGCTGGTGGCAGGCTGTTATCCCCGGTATTCCTGGTGGCGTACAATTTCTTTACTATTTTTTTGATGGGAAAGAGCACCTGTACGAGCATGCCCCCATCTGCTACGCACACAATCGGATGTGCAATTTTGTGGATGTGCCGGACCCCGAGTTTGATTTTTACGATTTCAAGGACGTTCCCCACGGCGCGGTGCGCTGTGAGTATTATCGCTCTTCCTATACCGGTACCCTGCGCAATTGCTGGGTGTACACTCCGCCGGGGTACGAGGAGAACCTGGACAAGCGCTATCCGGTGCTCTATCTGCTTCATGGCGGCGGTGAGAACGAAACCGGTTGGATCTGGCAGGGAAAGATCAATTTGATTCTGGATAATCTGCTTGCCGAGGGCAAATGCAAGGAAATGATTGTGGTGATGAACTTCGGCCATGCCTACGTGCCCGACAGTCAGCAGGAGAGCATCCTGCCAGGACAAATTGATCAGCTGCTGATCAAGGATTGCATCCCCTTTATCGAGGGACGCTTCCGGACTTTCCAGGATAAGGCCCACAGAGCCATTGCCGGGCTTTCCATGGGGTCCTATCAGACCCAGTGGACTGCCTTCAACAATCCTGATTATTTTGACTATATCGGGATCTTCAGCGGGACCGTGGGCAACGCGTTTCCCGAGGTGAGCACTGAGAAGTTTACCACCGCAGAAAACGCAGAGAACTTTAACGCTCAGCACAAGCTGCTGTTTTTCAGCAGAGGTATGCTGGAAGGCGGCGAGAAGCTTCCCGGGGAGTTGAAAGCGCTGACAGACAATGGGATTCAGGTGGAATATTTCCTCTGCGACGGTATACATGAATGGCAGACCTGGAGAAAAAGCGCTCATGCGTTCTTGAAGCTGCTGTTCTAACCACAATAGGAGGTGAGGAGTCCGTGAACGATGAACGGTTGAAGAAAATTCGCACTTGGGCGCATCTGAATCTGGTTGGAACCATTCTGCCCTGGTGGTGCAGTGAGTATATCATGGATCCCGAGAATGGCGGCTATTATGGTGTGGTCACTCTGGATGGACAGCGCAATTATTCCGAACCCCGGAACCTGACCCTTCTGGGAAGAATGCTCTTTGTGTTTTCTTCCGCCTACAGGCATCTCAAGGGAAGAATCTATTTGGACCGGGCCGAGTACGCTTTCGAGGACATGAAGAGACATTTTTACGATTCAGAGTTTGGCGGTGCATTTGTGTCGCTGGACGCCGACGGCACCGTGCTCTCCGAGGCCAAGCCCAATTATTGTGAGGCTTTCTTCATTATGGGATTGGCGGAATACTATCATGCCACCGGCAGCCAAGAGGCTTTAAAAATGTGCCGGGAGGCCTGGGAGCTGATGGAGGCCCACGCAAAGATCGCTCCCGGTGTATATCGTGCCACCTTGCACAGAGACTGGTCCCCCAAACCCGGTTTTGATAATGGCAGAAGAAATTCCTCCTATTCTCTTCCCGATGATGCCATCATGTATCCTCACCATCTGTGCCAGGCATATTACCGGCTGTATCAGGCCACCCATGATGCCGGGATTGCCAAGGTGCTGAAGGAACTGGTGGAGATCATGATCCGCGAGATGTACGATGAGCAGCACCACAGCTTCATCACCCTGGCCACGAAAGACTGGAAACGGTTTGGAAACTCCATCAGCTACGGTCATGATTGTGAGCTGAGCTACCTGCTTATCAATATTGTTGACGAATTAAATCTGGAGGATATCAGGGAAAGAACCTATCAGGTGGTGTCCCAGGTGTTGGAAAACGTTGTGGATAACGCCTTTGATCCCAACGGCTGCCTGTACAACGGGGTCAACCTGGATACTGGGGAGACTGGCAGCGTCCACGTCTGGTGGGCCGTATCCGAGGCTGTTTCTGCAATGCTGTGTGGCTATGATATCACCGGAGAGAGCAAATTCCTGGACGCCTGTGAAAAGCAGATTGATTTTATCGAGAAGTATTTTGTCAATAGGGAGACCGGAGATTGGTATAACAATATCCGTTCTGACGAGACCGGCGGACACCTCTCTGACGGCCAACATGGAACGGACAAGCTGAATCCGGGAAAATGCCCCTTCCACAATGGGCAGATGTGCCTGGAGGTCATGAGAAGGGTCGACAAAATGTTGGGGAAAAATTGAGCTTTCCCAAACGGTTATTTGAAGGAGTTGAATTGATTTATGCAGATGTTAATCGGAGGAAAATTTGTGGATGCGTCCGATGGCGGCAAGATCGATGTTGTCAATCCTGCCACGGGTAAAGTGGTTGACACCGTACCGGCCGGCACTTTGGAAGATTTGAATCAGGCTATCGCTCTTGCCGTGGAGGGACAGAAAGAGTGGAATGCTGTTCCTCTGCACGAAAAGCTGCGCATCTTGGAAAAATATGCCTGCCTCATTGAGGAGAACGTAGAAGCAATCTCCAAGGTAATGTGTGAGGAGGGGGGAAAGCCCATCGAGCAGTGCAGGACCGAGGTCTATGCAAACGCGGCAATTTTCAGAATCTACTGTGCCGCGGCCTATACCTTCTACGGAAAGACCCTTCCCTACAATGGAGAACCCCGATCTCAGGGTGATGTGGTGATGACGATCCACGAGCCTCTGGGCGTGTTTGCTAATATTGTGCCCTTTAACTATCCCTGTGAGTTGGCAGCCCACAAGCTGGCGCCCATGCTGGTTACCGGAAACTCTGTGGTGCTTCTGCCTTCCTCCAAGACGCCCCGCAGCGCCATTATGATTGTGGAATTGCTCTATCAGGCTGGTGTGCCCGCCAATGCCGTTTGCTGCGTCACCGGAAAGGGCAGCCTTATCGGAGCAGCAGCTGCCGATGATCCCCGTGTGGCGGCGGTCAGCTTTACCGGCAGTACCGGGGTTGGCATTTCTCTGGCCGAGACCTGCGCCAAGGCGCTTCGTCCTGTCTCTCTGGAATTGGGCGGCAATGACCCTCTCATCATTTTCGACGATGCCGACTATGAGAAGGCGCTGAACGAAACTGTGGCAGGCAGAATCGGAAACGCGGGGCAGACCTGCTGCGCCAGCAAGCGGTTTATTGTGCAGAAGGGGATTTTTGAGAAATTTGCCAAAGACCTGGTTGCGCGTCTGTCGGAGGTTAAGATGGGTGATCCTGCGGATCCTTCCGTGGAAATGGGTCCCTGTGTGCGTGAAGCCGATGCCAAGGAAGTGGAAAGGCAGATCAAGCTGACCATTGACCAGGGTGGGGAATTGCTGCTGGGTGGCAAGCGCAACGGCGCTTTTGTGGAGCCCACTGTCATCAAGGTTCCCAAGGACGCGGACATTGCCAGGGACATGGAGTGCTTTGGCCCTGTTTGGCCTCTGATTCCTTTTGAAACCATGGACGAGGCCATCGAGATTGCCAACAACACCATTTTCGGACTCTCTTCCGGTGTCATCACCTCTGATATGCAGGTCGCCATGAAGGTGGCAAATCGCGTGGAATCCGGTTCCTGCATCATTGGTGGAAGCGGCAACTACAGACTGGCTCATCAGCCCTTTGGCGGCTACAAATACTCCGGAGTGGGCAGAGAAGGTGCGGTTTCCACTCTTGAGGAAATGACCCAGCAGAAGACCATCGCGTTCAAAGGAATCCTAAATGATTGAGTTGTCTGCACTCGTCAATTTACTCAAAAGATTGAAGGGGTGAGTAAAATGAGAACAAATTCCAAGCTGCTAAAGCGCATTTTCAAATGTTGGCCGCTGTACACCATGTTGATCCCGGGCACGATCTATCTGATCATCAACAACTATCTGCCCATGTTCGGAATTCTAATTGCCTTTAAAAAGGTCGATTACTCCGTTGGGATTCTCAACAGTCCCTGGACCGGATTTTCCAATTTTACGTATCTCTTTGCTTCCAAAGATGCGTACATCATGTTCAGGAACACAATTCTTTATAATGTGGCCTTCATCGTTCTGGGGAACCTTCTCGGGCTGATCGTTGCCATAGCGTTGGATACCGTAAAGAGACGTTTCTTTCGAAATACCGCGCAGGTTATTATTTTAATTCCCAATCTGCTTTCCACAATCATTATCACCTATATTGTCTATGCATTTTTAAACGAACAGAATGGCTTTATGAACAACTACATTTTGCCGCTGTTCAATATGAACCCCATCAGTTGGTACAATACGCCCGGGGTCTGGCCCTTCATCCTGACTATCGTTTACCTGTGGATGTCCATTGGTTACACGTCAATCCTCTACTATTCCACCCTGATCGGCATTGATAAGACTTATTACGAGGCTGCGGTGGTAGATGGAGCCTCCCTGTGGCAACAGATTTTTCGGATCACGATCCCGTGTATGAAAAAGACCATTATCATTCTTTTAATCCTGGCAGTTGGCAGAATCTGCTACTCAGACTTTGGCCTGTTTTATCAGGTCCCCATGAACAGCGGACTGCTTTATCCCACCACGCAAACCATCGACACCTTTGTGTACAGAGCGCTGCTTGAGCAAAACAGCATCGGAAGATCTTCTGCGGCGGGCTTGTTCCAGTCTGTTCTCGGCTTTGCGCTGGTTGTGTCTACCAACTTTTTCGTCAGAAAAGTTGACGCGGAAAGTTCTTTGTTTTAAGGAGGCCGGCAGATGATTACGAATCACAAGGTTTTTATCGCCATCCAATACATCTTTCTGTCCGTGCTGGTCATAATGGCCATTATCCCTTTCTGGCTGCTGATCTCCAGCTCCTTTACCACGGAAAAGGAGATCTTGGAAAGCGGGTACTCTCTGTTTCCTCAGGTAGTAACCCTTGACGCTTACCGTTACCTGTTTTCTGTCAGTGGAGGTGTGCTGAGGGCTTACATGATGAGCATCATCATTGCCGGAAGCGGTGTGCTGACCTGTCTGATCCTCACCATTCTGTTTGCTTATCCTCTCTCCAAGCAGGATCTGCCCGGTAAAAATTTCTTTGCCTTTTTCCTGTTTTTCACCATGCTTTTCAACGGTGGTCTGGTGCCCACCTACATGATCTATACTCAGTTGTTCCATATTAAAGACACAGTGTTTGCAATGATTGTCCCCAGTTTGCTGATGAGTCCCTTCAACGTCATCATGGTGAGAACGTATATCACCTCCAACGTGGCCAATGAGATTGTTGACGCTGCAAAGATCGATGGCGCGGGAGAATACCGTTCTCTTCTCTCTGTGGTCATTCCCCTGTGCAAGCCCATCATCGGAACCATTGCGCTGATGTCCTTCATTGCTTACTGGAACAACTGGACCAACGGCATTTATTACATCCAGAACCGCACCGATCTATACGGCATTCAAAACTATTTGAAGGCTGTGTTGGACAGTGTCAATGTGCTGCAAAGTCAAATTTCCGGCCAGGTCGGTATCGATGTGAAGGACCTGCCTTCCATGGGCATCAGAATGGCCTTGGCCGTCATTGGTGTGCTGCCGGTTTTGATTATCTATCCGTTCTTCCAGAAATCCTTTATCAAGGGCATCACCATAGGTTCGGTAAAGGGTTAAAAACAAGGCATGTCAAAGCTGTTTCTGAGAGGGATGTAAAAAGTGAGGTGTTTTGTGCGATGATCCTGCAGGCAAAAACAAAGTATGGAGAGGTTCAAGGGGTGCCATCTCCATCGGAGGGTGTGGCCATGTTCTGCGGTGTACCCTATGCAAAGCCCCCAGTAGGGGTACTGCGCTGGAGAGCTCCTCAGGAGCCGGAGCCTTGGAGCGGCGTTTTAAAATGCGGGATGTTCCGGGCAGCTGCCATGCAGACCAAGGCGACGATGCCCTTTTATGTGAAGGAGTTTCCCATCGACTATTCCCAGATCACCATCAGCGAGGATTGTCTCTATCTGAACATCTGGACACCGGCTGAGTCAGCAGGGGATAAGCTCCCGGTTATGGTTTATTTTCATGGGGGCGGAGATGTGACGGGATTCCCTCATGAGCCCGAGCACGATGGTGCTCACCTTGCTCAGAAGCAGGTTATCTATGTCAATGTGACCTATCGGCTGAATGTATTTGGCTTTTTGGCCCATCCCCAGCTCACGGAGGAAAGCGATTATGGGGCCAGCGGAAACTATGGCTTGCTGGACCAAGTGGCCTCCTTAAAATGGGTGCGGGATAACATTGCGGCTTTTGGGGGTGATCCGGACAATGTTACCATCTTCGGTCAGTCTGCCGGCGCGGGTAACGTCCATGCCCACTGTGCCAGTCCCCTGTCCAAGGGTCTGTTTCGGCGGGCGATCAGCATCTCCGGCAGCGGTATTGTCTCTCTGATGCGGGCCGGAACATTGGAGAATGAGGAGCAAAAGGGTCTTGCCTTCCAAGAGGCCTGTTCCTGCAGCTCCTTAAAGGAGTTGCGGGATCTTCCCGAAGCAATGGTCCTGGCCTATATGGTACAAAGCCGCCTGAATTTCTCTTTTTGTATCGACAACTATTTCCTGTTTGAGGATCCGTCTGCGGCAATCATCAAGGGGAATCACCATGATGTGGACATCATGGCCGGCAGCTGCGCAAACGAGGGGGCGGCTTTCGGCTATGGCTACCGAAACTCCATGAACGGTTTTAAGAACGCTGTGGCCAGTTTCTTCCCCGGTGTGGAGGAGACCGCTTGGAAGCTTTATGACATTCATTCCGACCAGGAGGCTGCAAAAAGCGCATTTGACGTCATGGCAGACGGCGCTGTGTTTGACACAAATTACTGGGCAAAGGTCCATTGCAAAACAGGAAGGAAGCCTGTTTATGTGTACTACTTTTGCCATAAGCTCCCGGATGAAGAGGGACGTCCCTCTGAGGAAGGCTCCTTCCATTCCGGAGACCTCTGGTATGTGCACGGCACATTGGATCGGAGTTGGAGGGCTTTCAAAGAGGCGGATTATCGCCTATCCGACCTGGAGATGAGCTATTTCACCAATTTTGCCAAAAGCGGCAATCCCAACGGCCAGAACCTGCCGGAGTGGACGCCCTTTACTCTGGAGAACCCCTGCTCCATGCTGCTGTGCAGCAACCCGCGCATGGATGCAATGGAAAACAATGTGGGAGCAATGACAGCACTTCGCGTGGATTGACCCACCTCTGTGGCTTAAAATCTGTTTACCTGGAGTGAACTGAACATGGATAGAAAAATGAGAATTGCCATTGTTGGCTGCGGCGGCATGGGAAGTGGTCATGCCGTGGCACTGCAAAGCGGGACTGGTGAAACCGTATATAAGGGAAACGTTGCCGACGCAAAAATGCCGGACAGCGCCATGACCACCAATCTGGGGGAACTGGCTGAGCTTGCCGGGATAACCGATATTGATCCCGCGAGGGGGGAGTGGGCAGTCTCTCAGGGAATCTTCGTTTATCAAGATTATGATCAGATGCTGGCCGACAAGACCGTAGACGCCATCCTGATCGCCACTCCCAACCATCTGCATAAGCCTATGGCGATAGCCGCTTTGCGGGCGGGTAAGCATGTGCTGTGCGAAAAGCCTGTCATGCTGAGCAGTGCCGATCTGATGGAGGTGGTGGAGGAGGCGAAAAAGGCGAACAAGGTCTTTTATCCCAGACAGAACAGAGAATGGGACGAGGATTTTCTCATCATCAAAAAGATCTATGAAGAGGAGCTTCTCGGGAAGACTTTTGAGATCCGCTGCAGGATCATGGGCGCCCGCGGGATTCCAGGGGATTGGAGAAGCAAGAAGGAGTTTGGCGGGGGAATGATGTACGATTGGGGTGTGCATATCATTGACCGGATAGTAAAGATGATGGGAAAGGCCCCGGAAAGTGTGTTTTGTGACCTAAAGTACATCACCAATGAAGAATGCGACGACAACGTGTTTGTCCACCTGACCTTTGAAGGCGGTCTCACGGTGCGGCTGGAAGTGGACACCTGTCATTTTGTTCACCTGCCTCTTTGGAATTTGTTTGCCGATCATGGGTCAGCGGAGATCCACAACTGGAATTGCGACGGCAAGATGGTGCGGCTGTCCAGCTGGCAGGACAAGGACGCCTTACCCATCGTGGCAGGCTCAGGACTGACCAAGACCATGGCACCCAGAACCAAGGAGACCTTAACAGAGCTGCCCCTGCCCCGATTCGATTTTGACCGGAATGCTTTGTACAGGAACTTTATAGAGACCTGCCAGGGCAAAGCGGAGCAAATTGTCACCAACGAGCACGCCGTGCGTGTTCTCAAGGTGATCGAAGCCTGCTTCGAATCGGCAAAATTGGGGAAAGTTGTGAAATTCCAAGACAAATGATGTTGGAAAGCAGGAGCAAAACTGCGCCTGCTTTCTTCCATGAAATACTGTTTGAGGTGTGTAAGATGGAGAAAGAATTGGAGTTGCTCTCTGCAATCGGTGTGGTTCCCACCATCGAAATTGAGGATGCCCAAAAAGCGGTACCTTTGGCAAAAGCTCTGATGGCAGGAGGACTTCCGGTTGCAGAAGTCACTTTTCGCACTTCTGCAGCTCCGGAGTCCATCCGCAGGATTTCCCAGGAATGTCCGGAGGTGCTGATTGGTGCAGGAACAGTTCTCACTTGCCAGCAGGTGGATCAGGCTCTTGAGGCAGGCAGCAAATTTCTTGTCACTCCCGGGTTTCACCCCCATGTCATCCGCTATGCCCTTGCAAAAGGCGCTCTTGTTATTCCCGGTACTGCCACACCGGGGGAGATGGAGCAGGCCATGGGTATGGGACTGAACGTGGTCAAGTTTTTCCCGGCAGAGCAAAATGGAGGGACCGCCGCACTGAAAGCCTTGGCCGGTCCTTATAAGCAGCTGAGATGGCTGCCTACCGGGGGAATCAACATAGGGAACCTGAACGAGTATCTGTCCTGTGCGCAGGTTCTTGCCTGCGGTGGTTCGTGGATGGTAAAGCGTGAACTGATTCAAAGCGAAGCGTGGAACGAGATCACTGCCTTGTGTAAAGAGACACTGCGCACGATGCTGGGGTTTCGGGTTGTCCATGTGGGGATGAACTGCAGGAGTGCTGACGAGGCGGAGCACATTGCCCGGCTTTTCTGCCGGCTGTTCGATGTGCCGTACCTTCCCAATGAGACTGCCGTCTTTGCAGGATCCTTGGTGGAGTGTATCAAAGGACCGTATTTAGGCGCCCATGGGCATATTGCCATAGGGACGAACAATGTGGACAGAGCGGTTTATCATCTTGAGCAGCGAGGTGTAGCCTTTGAGGAAGCCTCCCGCAAGACAGACGCCCAGGGCCGTACAACGCTAATTTACATGAAAGAAGAGATCGGTGGATTTGCGCTGCATCTAGTCAAGAACACTCCTTGATGCGGGTGCTGTATCTTTACGAAAGCTGAGGGATCATTGCATGAGTCTTCAAATGCACGACAGGCTATTGTGGCCTAATGGAAAGCGGAAAGCTTTTACCGTAAGCTATGACGACGGTGTCACCCAAGATATCCGATTGATTGAACTGCTCAACCGCTATAAAATCAAAGGAACCTTTAACCTCAATTCCGGGCTTCTTGGTCAGCCAGGCATGATCAAAATCGGCAAGAAGCCGGCCACCCATAACAAGGTTTGTCCGGAGGATGTCAAGAGGATTTATGCAGGCCATGAGGTTGCCTCTCATGGATTGTATCACACCACTATTTGTAATACCGATGCGGCCCGATGTCTCAATGAGATTTTAACCTGCCGAAAAGAGCTGGAGGCGTTGGTGGAGCATCCCCTCACCAGTTTTGCTTACGCCTTTGGCGCCTATGATGACATAGTGCTGGATGCACTGAAGAGCTGCGGAATCACGTATGCCCGGACTATAAATGCCACTCACACCTTTGAAATTCCGGAAAATTTTTTGACCTGGCATCCTACGTGTCATCACGATGATGAAATGCTTCCCCAACTCACCGAGAAGTTTCTGACAGACACTTCCTGGTTCCCCATGTTAAAGCTGTTCTATGTTTGGGGCCACAGCTATGAGTTTGACCAGAACGACAATTGGGATCATATCGAGAGCTTCTTGAAAAAGATGTCCGGCCACGAAACTATTTGGTATGCCACCAACGGTGAGATCGCACGCTATGTTTCCGCATATCGGCAGTTGGTCTTCTCGGTGGATGGGAACTTTGTCTACAATCCAACCAGCATCACCATTTGGGTGGGGTCCATTGGTTCGGAAGCTGTCACGGAAATCAAACCCGGCTGTGTGACCGCACTGCCGGAGCCCACAGTTCTGTAACTATGAACCCAACCAGAATTAAGAAAATAGGCGGTTGCTATCTCCATAGCATGAGGTGAAAAGCGAGCCCGCCCCAGAATAAAGCACAAAAAAGACAGACTGAACAGCCCAAAAGGGTTGCACAGTCTGTCTTTTTGCATTTTCAACCGGTGTTCTGCCTCTTGTGGAAAAAGGGATCAGCCAATGGTCTGGCAGTGCTTGTCCACATGGTTGAGCACTTCGCAGCCGTCGGCGGTGACCAGCACCAAGTCCTCCACTCGGACGCCAACATCGCCCGGGAGGTAAACACCCGGCTCAATGGAGAAAACCATGCCCTCCTGGGCTGTGGCGGTGTTGACACTGCTCACATCGCCTTGCTCATGCTCGGTGCGGCCGATGAAGTGTCCCAGCCGATGGGTAAAGTACTCGCCATAGCCTGCCTGGGCGATCAAGTCCCGGGCAGCCTTGTCCAGCTGGCACAGGGGTACCCCTGGACGGACCAGGGCTTCCGCAGCTTCGTTGGCCCGGCGCACCAGGTCGTGAATGGCTGCATGCTTGTCGGAAACCTTCTTGCAGAAATAGGTCCGGGTCATGTCGGAGCAGTACCCTTCCTTCCGGCCTCCGATGTCCAGCACGATGCAGTCACCGGCCTGCAAGACTGTGTCGTCCGGCATGTGGTGAGGATCGGCGGCGTTGGCACCAAAGGACACAATGGGTGAGAAGGACGGCCCCTCGCAGCCCAGCTCCTTGTACTGGGTCAGCAGGTAGTCCGCCACCTGTCGCTCGGTCATGCCCTCCTGGATGTAGGCCACGGCTCGTGTCATGGCCTCGTCGTTCAACCGGGAATTCATCCGCATCAGTTCCCGCTCGGCCTCGTCTTTGCAGGCCCGCACACTGTCCACACAGTCACTGGCCAGTTTGCAGGGGGTTCCGGGCAGACGTTCCATCAGAGGCAGCAGAAATCGGGCTGTCCACTCCTTATCAATGCCCAGGGGTTGGCCAGCCTGGATGTGCTGGGCCATCATGCCGATGGAGTCGTCGGTGTCGGTGAACCAGACCTCCTCCATGGGGGTTTGGGGTACAGTGAAGAGCTTGTTTAAGAAGAAAACGTGCTGGCCGTCGGTGCGCAGGTACAGCGCAAACAGCCGCTCAAAGGGTTCCACATATACCCCGGTCAAATAGTCGATGCTCTGGGGGTCGCAGACGATCATCTGGGTCAGACCCTTGGCTTTCATGGCCTGAAGCACCCGGTCAATGCGTTCCATTTCCATGAAGTATCCCTCCCGATAGTTTTTTCGTTTTAAATTCTAGCACGGAGCCAAGGGGTTTGCAAGGGTCCCCCTGGCAGGAAAACTTGGTGCGTTTCAATTTGTGGCAAAGAAAGTCCCCGCCTGGTCAACGACAGTGCGGGGAAACTGATCAAGTGGGGAAGAAGACAGGCCAAATCGGCTGTGGCGCCGCAGAATCGGGCGGGCATAGTCGGGGCATTGTTGGGGAGGCGGGTTTCTGGCAGTCCAAAAAAACCTTTACACCAATTATTATAACCGTTATAATAATTGGTGTAAGAAAGGAGGTGCAGGATGAAGGATTCTGCCGGGGTGAAAAGAGAGAACAAAATGCAGATCTGGAAGCTGCTGGTCTGTGGAAAAGCTTACACCAAGCAGCAGATAGCTCTGCAAACCGGCCTCAGTGTGGCCAGCTGCAATACGTACCTGAATGAAATGGAAACCACCGGGGAAGTGATCGGCGAAAAGCAAAAGCTCCATGGAGTGGGCCGCAACGCAGTGGTGTATCGGCTGAACGAGGAGTTTGAAAGCATTCTCTGTGTGTTCTTTGAATGGATTCAAGGGGTCAAATCCATCACCACCGCGGTGCTGTCACCTATCGGGAACCTTCTCTATCGAAAGGTGTGTCATTTTTCCCTGTTGGATGCTGGGGTTATTGAGCAGGAGGTTGCCGCGGTATTATCGCGATTTTCCAATGTGACCCAGATTGTGGTGGGAACCCCCAGCGTTGCAGAAAACGGCGTGATTCGTCACAGCGACCTTCCGGAGCTGGAAAATGTGCCGTTGAAGGCTCTGCTGGAGGGGAGATTTCATCTCCCGGTTTCCATTGCCAATGATATGCACTACAAAGTGTACGGGTACTATCGGCAAGAACAGGTGGCCGGCGAGATTGTGACACTGGTCAATTACCCATCCGGTGTGCTGCCTGGAACCGCAACGGTCCACAAAGGGGTTCTGCTGACCGGAAGGAATCTGTTTGCAGGAATGGTGGGCTTTTTGGATTACGGGATGAGTTTGGAGCAGCAGCTCACCATGCTGCAGCGTCCTACGGCGCAACCCCTGATTGTGCAGGCTTCTATTGCGTTGATCTCCATTTTGAATCCCCATCGTTTGTTGTTTACGGGGGATCTTTTGGAGGAAGGAGATCTCAAAGAGATCCGCTTGGCTTGCCAAAGGTGTATTCCGGAGGAGTATCTGCCGGAATTTACATTCCTGCCCAGTACCGAACCATATTATCTCAAAGGGATGTATTGGGTGGCTATGGATAGAAAGGAGCGTATCAATGACAGAACAAGAAAAGATGAAGCAAGGATTGCTCTATGACGCCAACCATGACACAGAACTGCTCAAGAAGAGGGAGCGGTGCAAGGACTTGTGTTATGAATTCAATCAGATGAAGCCCTCTCTTGTTTCGGAGCAGATGGAGATTATGAGGCAGCTTCTGGGAAAAACCGGGAAACAGTTCTATCTCACAGCTCCCTTCTGGTGCGACTATGGCTGCAACATTGAGATCGGAGAGAACTTCTACACCAATCACAACTGCATTATTCTGGACGGGGCCAAGGTGACCTTTGGGGACAATGTGTTTGTTGGACCCAACTGTACCTTTTCCACGGCGGGGCATCCCCTGGATGCCGAACAGCGCAATCAAGGGCTGGAGTACGCCTATCCCATTTCAGTTGGGGACAATGTGTGGTTTGGAGCATCGGTGACGGTGCTGCCCGGTGTCCATATTGGGAACAATGCGGTGATTGGCGCGGGCAGCGTTGTCAACCGAGATATTCCGGATGGCGTGATTGCCGTAGGCAACCCTTGCCGGGTGCTGCGGAAAATCACAGAGGAGGATAAGAAGAAATACTGGAGGAATCCAAAATGAAATTTGATGTAACTTCCCTGCGGTGGACCAGAGAGCCGAAAAGCTGGGACATTGCTCCGGACAAAATTGAGATAGTCACCAATCCCCATACCGATTTGTGGCAGCGGACCTATTATCACTTTCGCAACGACAACGCCCCGGTGCTGCAGATGTCAACAGCGGAGCCGTATTTTTCCTTTGTGGTAAAGACAGAATTTGCCGAAAGCCATCACCGTTTTGATCAGTGTGGCGTGGTTCTGTATCTGGACAGCGAAAACTGGATCAAAGGCTCGGTTGAGTATGAGAATGAGCGGTTTCAGCATTTGGGAAGTGTGGTGACCAACCATGGCTATTCGGATTGGGCAACCACCGAAATCCCTGCTGCAGTGAAATCCATGTGGTACCGCCTGAGCCGCAGAGAGGATGACTTCTGTGTGGAATGTTCCGAGGACGGTGTGGTCTTCCGCCAGATGCGCATCTGCCATCTCCAGGAGGCAAAGGGGGAGGTCTCCTTTGGCATTTACGCCTGCAGCCCAGAGGACTCCTCTTTCCGCGCAGTCTTCACCAATATGGAACTGACCTCATGCAAATGGCTGGCCCATGACGGTCAGGCGCCGGACGCGGAATGATAGCGTTGGGCGGCGCGAGAGCTGTTGTCCCTGATAGGGTATTTCAGTTTGTCATCGCTGTGTCTTCCTTGGGACGGTAGGTCTCTACAGCAAGGCACAGCGGAACATCTCCCACAGCGCGCACACGGTAGGTGTCTCCCAACGTGTAATTTCTCAGGGTTATGCTGGCTTTATGGTTCAGGTAGACCTCGATCATGGAGTGGTCCAGGTAGCACTCCATCTCAATGGGATCATCCCCCAGGTCCACTCGCTGATCCCGGCTCATGGGGCGGGAAATGGGGCGCCCGTCTGCAAACTCCGCCCACAATTCCCCGGAGCTTCTGTCAAAGAGAATTCGCCGGGCGCTGTTTCCGCACCGCAGAATCAACTCCGCCGTGTTCCCGCTGCAGGTCACCCGGACCCGTCCTTCCAGAGAGGGGAGTTCGGCAGTGACGTCGCATCCCTCGTGTATGCCAGCGGGGGTAAAGTAGGCGTCCAACTCCCGGATGGGACGCACACACAACTCCCCTTTACAGAAAGACAGCTCCACAGGAAGGCCGCCATTGTGTGCCCATCCTGCCCGAACTTCCTCCTTGGTTCCACGGCAGCCCTGGGCGATGGTGAAAAATACCGATCGCTTGTCCGGGGTCACAAACCCACAGCCGCCGGTGAAGACTCCCTTGCCCCAGTCCAGCAGACGGGGTGTGTCATGGAGTTTTCGGAATACTCCCTGGTGGGAATCAAAGTGGCCCAGAAAATAGTAGACCTCCACCACATCGGATTCGATTTGGCAAGCGCAGAAGGTAAGAATGTCGCAGACATGGTTTCCGGACTCGTCCCGCAAGGGCAGCAGCACAGGAAGCTCCCAAACATGGCCCACCCCGGGACAGGCACTGAAATCATAGTCTGTGATAAATCCCACAGGCTTAAAGTCCCGCAAAGTCTCGCTTCGGTACAGCATGGCGTTCCCACCTCCATTTTGGGCATCGCCTGTGCCCACCAAAAGGAACCAGGAATCCTCTCTGCGGAAGAGGAAGGGGTCCCGGAACTCTCCCAAAAATCCGCAGCCGTCCTCCTGACGCAAAACGACCCCCTCTTTTTTCCACTCCCGAAGCTCCGGGTCGGAGCAGTCCGCCGGACGGGCCACTGCAACAAACTGGTTGGGGAACTGCTGGTTGTTGCCGGCTGTATAGAAGATAACGGGGAGTCCCTGTTCGTCCAGGTAGGCGCTTCCTGACCAGCAGCCGTCCCGATCAACTCCGGGCTGGTTTTCCGGCGCTCCCTGATCCGGGGAGAGGGCTATGCCCGCGTCTTTCCAGTGGACCATGTCGGAACTGACCAGGTGTCCCCAGCACAGGTTGTCCCATATGGGGGCATGCGGATTGGCCTGGTAAAAAATATGGTACAAGCCGTCATACCAGAGGGGGGCGTGGGGTTCGTTCATCCACTTGGCAGGGGGCATCAGGTGAAAGACGGGATGGGCAGGGTCGCTGTGGGCATCCTGGGCAGCGTAAAGATCGATGGGGGAGGGGTCCCGAGGCACCTTCATCTGGTCCTCCACGACCTGCTTCCATGGCGTGTAGGAGAGTTCCCATTCTATCCAGTCCAGAAAGCCGTGGAACACGCCTCGGGGGAAGTCCTCGGTGTATTCCTGGCCGTCCACATACCGTCCCACATAACAGGTTCCCTCCGGCAGATGCAGCTGACTATGCCGGGCAAACTGTTTCCTGTTGGAAAGCTGTCCGTTTACACAGAGGTCGCACCAACCGGTCTCTCCCCAAAAGCCCACTGTGATCACGTTGGGTTTCTGGTAATCCAAATGGCGCACCAGGCTTTGGAGGGTTACTACCTGGGTTCCCAGCCCTAACTTTACCGAAACCACTCCGCCTTTTCCAATGGAAATCGCCAGTCCCTGGCAAAGGTCTTTTTCAAAAGCGCAGAGAAGGCCACTGAGGGCGGACTCATAGGTGTAGGGGGTAAACCGGATACTCACAGTGAGCCCGTCTAAGGTGGTTGCACACAGTGGTTCCTTTTGCACGTTGGAGTAGCCGTTGCATTCGGCTTTATAGGATTTTTTCATACTCTTCACCCATCTTTCTGTACAGGATTCTCCTCGGCGTGGGTTTTCCAATGAAAATTCCCCCAGCAGAGGGAGTATTTATCGTTCTTGAATCGTTTCAAGATCTTTTACACCAGCATACCACAAGTCCATTGGTAGTGCAATGTTTTTTAAAAAGTCAAAAAGGAATCTTTGATCCGGTACAACGAATCCCTTTTAGCCCTAAGCAGCTCCCCTGCAAACCAGTGCCGTTCACCGAACAAGGACTTTGATTCATTTCCTCCCAGGAGGAAGAGCCCTCAAAAGGCGGGAGTTTTACTTCCCTTGGTTGGGTGTTTCTGGAAAACGAAAGGGTTCCCCACTGGAGCTGGCAGACACACTGGGTGTCATGGGATTATTGGTGAGGGCGATTTTTAACATCAGAGAGGAGCATGAGAGGAGCATGAGAGGTGCGCTCTCCTCTCTGCCAATGAACATCGCTGTTTCACTTTTCTGCGCCTGAGATAAATCCCCCTTGCTCCTGCAAAATGGGATGGATTGTGAAAATCATGTCCGGAATACTGGAAGCCGGATGCCAGTGACAACTGTTTAGTATCCACCCAGCTGGCAGGCGAGAACACTTCAGCCCAGGTTTCCCTCTGGACACCTGCCCCCATGTCACCACGGTAGCCCAGCGGGATGCGGCCCAGAAACTGGATGGGGGAGACATCCCTGTTCCACAGGCAGAGATTTCGTTCTGGTTCAGAAGAGGAGTCACTGCGCAGACTGGATCAAGCCCATGGACGATCCCCAGAGGTTCAAATTATGAGCTCCTGTCCACAGCCCGGGTCACCCAAGCAGGGCACTGGTCGGCAAAAAGAAAAGAGGCGAGCCTAGAAAGCTCGTCTCTTTTGCGTAGGGGGAAGTTCTTCCCCCAAGAAGACCTTATTTTATTTTGCCTTGTGCAGACGGATTGTTTTTACCTCAAAGGGACGGAAATGAAGCTGAGTGCTGTTCTCCTCTACGGTAAGGGGCTGGCAGCTGTCCGCTTCTTCCAACATGTTGCACAGGCAAGCGGAGCTGACCGGCAGATTCCAGCTGAGGACACAGTTGGAGTCGGCGTGCTTGCTTTCATACAGGCGGAGAACCACGTCGCCGCTTTGATCTTCCGCAGGCTTCACCGTATCGATGATGACATTGTCCGCGCCCTTGACAGAGAAGAAGCTCTTGCTGCCTTCCTGGCCGGGGACCAGAACCGGGGGAACATTCAGCTCGTAGCCCTGACGGACCACGGGGCTTTCCAGCAGGCTGCCTTCCCAAGCGGTAAAGGCGTAGGTGAAGTGGTGGGTACCATTGTCCGCGGCCATTTCCGGAGAAGCGGCGGCCCGGAGCAAGGTCAGGTTGATGGTGTTTTCCAACATGCTTACGCCGTATTTGCAGTCATTGAGCACCGCGGCGCCATGGCTTTCATCGCAAAGGGCGGTGTAGCGGTGGTTGCAGACCTCGAAGCGGTCCTTATCGTAAGCGCGGGAACGATGGGTAGGACGCTTGACGTAGCCGAACTGCATTTCGTTCACGCCTTCGGTGGCGGTGATGTCCACAGGGAAGCTGACTTTCAGCAGGCGGTGCAATTCCTGCCACTGGACTGTGGTATCGAATTCCACGCGAATGCTGCCGCTTTCCAGAGAGACAACCTGGGTGAGGGTGGAGTTGCCGATGGCCCGCTGGATTTCCACAGCGCAGCGATAGGGGGTTTCCTCCACCACTCGAATTCCAGTGCAGCGGCCGCTTTCCACGAACTGCTGCTCATAGTTGCTGTCAATATCCCAAGCGTCAAACAGACGGGGCACGTCCTTGTACAGGAGCAGCCGGTTCATGGCGCCTGCGGCGAATTCCCGGTCGCTTTCCAGCAGCACAAAGGAAGTCATCTCACCGTTTTTGTCAAATACAGCTTTGACTTTCCCATTTTGCAGCACAGCGCCTTCCTGGTTTGCGGAAACAGTGACAACCTCTTCAGGAGCCAGCCCATTGTCCACAGCTGTGGTGTAGCCACAGGCGGGGATTGTCACACGGGCATAGCTGCCGTCGGCCTTTTTCACCACCGTGTCCCGATCCCAGGACAGGGAGTTAAATACCAGCTGGCTCTTGCCTTCCCCTGCGATGGAACGGGCCGCGGCATCAGCCATAGCTTTGCCGGAAGCGATGACTTCATCGTGGAGGGCTTTGGCCTTTGTGTAGACCGGTCCGATGCTGGAGCCGGGCAAAATGTCATGGAACTGGTTGAGCAGCACCTTTTTCCAATCGGCGTCCCATTCCTCGTAGGGGAACGCATAGCCGTTTTGGGCAGCCACGGAACCCCACAATTCCGCCTCTCGGAGAGTCAGTTCGGATTTCCGGTTTCCTTTCTTCATTGCGGCCTGGCTGGTGTAAACGCCTCGGTGGCAGGAGAAATAGAGCTCGCCCACATAGGTGTTTTCCGGTCCGCCTTCTGCTTCCAGATCCTCGAAGATTTTGCTGGGATGGGCCATTTCCAGCTTGGGACAGCCTTCTAGGTCCTTTTCCCGCAGAGCAAATTCAATGTAATCCCGGCTGGGACCGCCACCGCCGTCTCCATAGCCGTAGGGCAGCAGGAATTTATCCAGCCCGTCTTTCTGCACCCGGTTTTCCCACACATCAATGAGCTGTTTGGGGTTGGTGGTGTAGGTGTAGTTGGTGGGCAGATAGGAAACGATTTCGCTGCCGTCCATGCCCCGCCAGGTGAAGTAGTGATAGGGGAATTGTTCCCCACCGTTGTAGCTCCAGAAAATCTTCTGGGTGACCAGGTATTTGATGCCGCAGCTCTTCAGAATCTGGGGCAGGGCAGCGGTGTAGCCAAAGGTATCCGGCAGCCACAGAATTTCGCAATTGACTCCCAGTTCCTCCCGGAAATACCGCATTCCGTGAATCAGCTGACGCACCAGGGATTCGCCGGAGGTCATGTTGGTATCGGGCTCCACCCACATGCCGCCTTCCGCGATCCAGCCACCCTGCTTGATGGCGGCCTTAATCCGCTCAAACAGCTCGGGGTAGTACTTCTGACAGAAAGCGTAAGTCTGGGGCTGGCTCTGAAGGAACTTGTAGCCCGGGTATTTTTCGATCAAGCGCAGCTGAGCGGCAAAGGTACGGGATACCTTCCGCTCCGTCTCCGCCAGGGGCCACAGCCAGGCCACGTCCAGGTGGGCGTTGCCAATGCCGTAGAATGTGGGAGTGGTGCTGCCGTTGACACAGGAAAGGGCTTCCTTCAAGATTTCCCGGCCTTTCTTGTAGTCCGCGATACGGCCTTCCAAAGGTTGTTCGAAATCCACAGTCAAGGTGAATTTTTCCAGAGCTTTGCCGATCTTAGCGGCCCGGAGGCTGCTGTCCGGCAGGCAGTTCATCACTTCGGTCAGGGTGACCACGTCCATCCAAAGCTGGTAAGCGTCCTCGTTCCAGATGCCGAAGGTGTTTTCTCCCATCTTTGTCCGCAGCTTGCCGGCCAAGGGATCGGTATAGGCGCCGGGCATCACCGGGCCGGTAGCGCAGGCCAGTAGGTGGCTTTCCGGATAAAAATGGCCGGCGTAGGCTTCCCCTTGAATCAGGTATGTTTCCCCAGCTTTGCCGTTTTCGGTGAGAATGTTGTCTTCCATAAAGTGGTGGGGAATGGTCACCCAGTCAGCCCGGCAGGTGCCGAAAGAGGCTCCGTTGACAAACAGGGTGGTTTCACCGCCTGGATCCAGGTTCAGGACAATCATCTGGCCTTCCGCTTCGGCGGGAAGAGTGATCTCTCCTTTTAACCACATGTATTCCCATTCGTTGCCCCAAGCAGTGCCTGCAGGGATTGGCTGGTAGCTGGTGTTTTCCAGAGCTTCCTGTTGAGTGATGTGGTCGTAGGTGGTAAATCCTTCAAAGGAAATATTCCCCAGAGGGCGGTAAAAGTCCTTTGCCAGGGTAGATGTCCAGTGGCGCAGACGGTCGTTCCATTCGGGCGCCATTTTCATACATATCATCTCCTAAAGCTTTTAAGTGTTTTTTGGGACGTGGGGTGGGAACAGTTAAAAAATAGCATTTCCCAAGGGTTGTCCCTTGGTACTGCTCATAAGACGTACCCAGTATAGCATATCCGATGCGCTTCAACAAGCGCACAATTTACAGGTTGTGATTTTCAAAATCCTTTGCCAAGGCCTCGGGAAAACCGCCTTATGGAGCAAATTGAGGCAGAGGGAGACTCCCCAGCCATCAGGCTGTTTTTGGGGGCAGGGGAACGCCAAATGAATCCTTTTAATTTCCTGGAGTGGCATGGATGGGAACCCGGAGGGGATTCCTCCAACTTTAAGAGTTTCTCTTGAACAAGTCCCATGATTTTGGCGATTGTGCCGGAGTTTGAATCCACCCGCCAATTCAGCACGAGGAGATGAACAGCGTCCTCTTGACAATGACAGATATCAGGCCTATACTACTAAAGTTAGTTTTAAAACAATTAGTTTTCTAACATTTTAAAAAAGGAGCTGCCGCCCATGGAAGGAACCTTTCACTACCTGCTGATGGCAAACCAGGCGCTGGTGCACAAAAAGCTGCTGGCCTACCTGAAGGATACCGGGCTGACCATTGGACAGCCCAAGGTGCTGGAATACTTGTCCGAGCACGACGGCTCCAATCAAACCGAGATCGCCCGTGGCTGCCATATTGAGGCGGCGTCGCTGACCTCGGTGCTTAACCGCATGGAGGAGCGCAAGCTGTTGGAACGCCGCACCCTGAACGGCAACCGGCGGACCTACTACGTCTTTTTGACGCCCCAGGGCCGTGACCTGGCGGAGAAGGTCCGGGAGACCTTTGCCCGTCTGGAGGAGGAAGCCTTTCAATCGGTACCCGAAGCGGATCGGGAGGCGTTTTTGCGGGTGTTTGCGTCCATCTATCACAATTTATCGGAGGGAAATCATTGAGTATGGTAGAAAAGGCAAAGCGGTATCTGGTATTCCTGTTCGGGCTGTTCATCAGCTCGCTGGGCGTCAGCATGATCACAAAGGCGAATCTGGGCACCTCGCCCATCTCGGCCATTCCCTATGTGCTGAGCCTCAACTTTCCCTGGACGCTGGGGGGCTTCACCGTGGCGTTCAGCCTGATTTTGATTTTGCTTCAGCTGATCATTTTGCGGAAAAACTTCAAGCTGGAGCATCTTCTCCAAATCCCCATTTCCATAGCCTTCGGCTGGTTCATCGACCTGACCATGGTCTGGCTGTCCTTCCTCGTGCCTCAGTCCTATCCGCTTAAGCTGGTCAGCTTGCTGGCAGGCTGTGTGGTTCTGGCCTTTGGTGTCTATCTGGAAGTGCTGGCCAATGTGGCCATGCTTCCCGGCGAATCCTTTGTCCGTGCTGTGGTTATGACCTGGAAGACCGAGTTCGGTACCACCAAAGTCTGCTTTGACGTCTCCATTACGGTCATTGCGGTGGTGGTGTCCTTTGTGCTGTCGGGCAAGCTGGCCGGTGTGCGGGAGGGAACCATCATCGCCGCTCTGGTGGTGGGGTTCATTGCCCGGATTTTTGGACGGGTGCTACACTTTCTGCCGGGAGTGCTCTTTGGTGTCAAGGAGGAAGCGGAGCCCGAGGAAATCCGAGAAGGCGGCTCCGGATTTGTGGTTGCCATCGGCCGGGAATACGGCAGCGGCGGCCGGGAGATCGGCCGCAAACTGGCCGATCAGCTGGGGTATGATTTTTACGACGATGAGATTATCCGCCGTGCCGCAGGTACTACGGGTTACAGCACCAAGTTCATTGAGGAGCAGGAGGAGAACATGACCAGCAGTGTCCTTTACGACCTGCTGACCCAGATGTACACCTACGCCCCTGCCCAGGAATCCCCCAAGGATGAGGTCTTTGCGGCGGAGCGCTCCATCATTCTGGATGTGGCCCGCAAAGGCAATTGCGTCATAGTGGGGCGCTGTGCCGACTGGATTCTGCGGGACGATCCCCACTGCCTGAGGGTCTGGCTGCAGGCTTCGGAGCAAGCCCGGATTGCCCGCATTATGGAGTACGATCACTGTGATGCCGCCGGTGCCCGGGCCATCATGGCCAAGGGGGACAACAAGCGCGCCAGTTACTATCAGTATTACACTCGCCGCGTTTGGGGCCTGGCACGCAACTTCCACATTGCGGTGGATACCACCTTGGGCTATGATTACGCCCGTGAAACCATTGTTGGCGCCCTCAAGAGGCTTCAGGGCAATCTGGCCGCCAAGGTCTGAGTGTCTTTCAATTACATAATAATCCCCATGTCATGAGCCGTTTCAGGCCCCCGGCGGGGATGAAAGCCAGCGCCTTTTAGATGCTGGCTTTTTTTACAGACTTCTATGCAGCGAGTCATGTCGCCCCTCTTAGAGGCGGCATGACTTTTTGCTTTATAAAAAAACAGCCTGCTATGTTTATTGTGTAGTGGAATCGTTCCTTGTTGGGATGAGCTCTTAGGAGAGAACGGGTTCTACATCTCAGTTGGGAATACTTGGGGGGAGAGGTGTGGAGAGGGGACATGCCAGGTGGTTGCTTGTGGGAAGGCTGTGGTTCCGCCATAGGCTATGCTTGGAAAAATCTGCCCTGCAGAAGGGCGCTTTCCCCCTTGAAATTAGGATCTAGGAAAGTGCCTTAGGAGGGGGCAATTCATATTGGACAACCGCAGAAAACATTTGCAGAACTTTCTGCGTGAAAAACGGGGAAAACAAAAAAAGCGGGGTTTCCTGTCTGGCAAAACCAGGCTGAAACCCCGCCAAAAGAGGAGATCCGATCTAAAGTGTTCAGAGATCCCTCTATCCGATCTAAGGAAAAAGAGATTGCAAATTATCTGGAAAAAAGCTCGAAAACCCGCATGAAAACAAAAAAGTGGTCTGAACATCTAAAGTGTTCAGACCACATGGTTGCGGGGGCAGGATTTGAACCTACGACCTTCGGGTTATGAGCCCGACGAGCTACCGAACTGCTCCACCCCGCGATATTCATTTCTGCTGACATCTCGTGTCAGCTTTTATATTATAATACGTCTCTAAGGAAAATGCAAGAGGTATTTTTAAAAAAGAGAAAATATTTTTCTGCGTGGTCCGGGAAAAAGCCGCCCTTTATTTTTCCAGGGGAATCGTATATAATAAGTTTGGTTACGCGCCCGGCTGCGGGCTGAAGAAAGAGAGGAACTTCGTGTTATGATGGAAGAATACAGCATTCCCCTTGCAAAGATTATCAAAGAATTGCGGCTGGAAGAGATCCATATGCCCAAAAGCGCTGAGGAAATCCTCATCCGCTCCCGGGATGTAATTCGTCCTGGTTTGGAACTGTACGGCTTCTGCGACTATTTCGACCCTCAGCGTATCACGGTCCTGGGCCGGTCGGAAATGGCTATGCTGGACAGCCTGGGAGAGGAGAAAAAGGAGGAGGCTATCGACCACTTTTTTGCTCTGCGCCCTGCCACTGTGATCGTTGCCCGAGGGATCTGCCCCGGGGAATATATGGAAGCGGCGGCGGACAAGTACGACACGCCTCTGCTCTCCTCCAAGGAGTCCACGTCCAACGTGGTGGCGGATCTGGTTTCCCTGCTGAATGTGGAACTGGCCCCCAGAATTACCCGTCACGGTGTTCTCATCGAGGTCTACGGCGAAGGCATTCTGCTGGTGGGCGACAGCGGCGTGGGCAAGAGCGAAATCGCCATCGAGCTGATCAAGCGGGGCCACCGGCTCATTGCCGACGACGCTGTGGAGATCCGCCGTGTGTCCAGCAAGTCCTTGGTGGGACAGGCACCGGCTAACATACGCCATTTCATTGAGCTGCGGGGCATCGGCATCATCAATGCCCGGCGGATTTTTGGTATGGGCGCCATCAAGATGTCGGAAAAAATCGACATGTGCATCAATTTAGAAATCTGGGATGCCACCAAGGTCTATGACCGCATGGGCATTGACAACGAGTTTACCGAGATTCTGGGCATCCAGGTGCCGGTGCTTACCATCCCGGTGAAGCCCGGCCGAAACTTGGCCGTCATCATCGAGGTGGCCGCCATGAACAACCGTCAGAAGAAGATGGGATATAACGCCGCCCAAGAGCTGCTCTCTTCCCTGGGAGTGGACATGTCTGAGCTCCAGGGCGAGACCATTAAAAAGGACTTGGATATCTGATGCAGCAATATACTATAGTAGCGGACCTGCACACCCACACCCTGGCCTCCACCCACGCCTACAGCTCCTTGACGGAGATGGTGCGGGCTGCCCAGGAAAAGGGCCTTTACGCCATAGCCATCACGGATCACGCCACGAATATGCCCGGTTCCCCCGGGCCTTGGTACTTTGCCAACCTGCGGGAGGTGCCCCTGTACTACCGGGGAGTCCTGACCCTGGCCGGGATTGAAGCCAACGTGGTGGATTTTGACGGCACTCTGGACATTCTGCCCGGAGACGGGGAAAAGCTGGATTGGGTGGTGGCTTCCATCCATCACCTGCCCTTGGAGGGGCTGAAGGATCCGGACGTGGAGAAGTGCACCCGCCTGTGGAGCCGTGTCGCCCAGGACCCCAGGGTCAATGTGATCGGTCACAGCGGCGACCCGGTGTTTGCCTACGACTATGAGAAGGTTATCCCCCTGTTTGGGGAGAATCACAAGCTGGTGGAGATCAACAGCCACAGTTTTCAGGTGCGTCCGGACAACGTGGAAAACTGCCGGAAGATCGCCCTGTGCTGCAAAAAGTACGGCGTGCCCATCGTGGTGGATTCCGACGCCCACTTTGAGAGCGAGGTGGGTCAGGTGGATCAGGCCTTGGCCATGCTGCAGGAGATCGACTTCCCCGAGGAGCTGATTGTCAATGGCTCCCGGGCGCGGCTCAACGACTACCTGGCCCGCTACACCACCACCTTCCAGGCCCGCAAGTGAGAGGAGAGTCACATGGAGCTTTGTTATACCCCTTTTGACCAGGCCGCTCAGAACCTCGGCTGTCCCGCCCTCAACGGGGAGCCTATGAGCCGCCACACCACCTTTCAGATCGGAGGTCCGGCGGATCGCTTTGTCACGGTGGAGACAGGGCGGCAGCTGAAGGGCCTTTTGCAGGTTCTTCACCGTGAGAACCTGCCTTACATGATTCTGGGCAAGGGGTCCAATCTGCTGGTGTCGGACCGGGGAATCCGGGGGGCAGTGCTGCTGCTGGCGGGGGAATTTCGCCGGGTGGAGCTGCTGCCGGGAGGACTGATCCGGGCCGGCTCGGGGGCGTCTTTGGCATCGGTCTGCGCCTTTGCCCGGGAGCATAGCCTCACTGGGCTGGAGTTTGCCTGGGGAATCCCTGGGTCCGTGGGCGGAGCGGCCTATATGGATGCCGGCGCCTATGGCGGGGAGATGCGGGATGTGGTGGAGTGTGTCCGCCACTTGACTCCGGAAGGGGAGGAGGGCTGTGCCTGTGGAGAGGAGCTGGATTTCTCCTACCGTCACAGCCGCTATACCGGCGGCCATGATGTGATCACCGCTGTGGAGTTCCTCCTTGAGCCGGGGGATCCGGTTCAGATCGCTGCCAAGATGGAGGAGCTGATGGGCCGCCGGAAGGAGAAGCAGCCCTACGACATGCCCAGTGCGGGCAGTGTGTTCAAGCGTCCCCAGGGGGCCTTTGCCGCGGCCCTCATTGAGGAGTGCGGCTTGAAAGGCCGTTCTGTGGGAGGAGCTCAGGTCAGTGAAAAGCACGCCGGGTTTATCGTCAACACCGGCGGAGCCACCTGTGGGGACGTGCTGGAACTGGTCCGGCAGGTCCAAGAGGAAGTGTATGAGAAAAAAGGCATCCGGCTGGAGATGGAGGTCCGGGTGACTGGAGAAGTGAAATAAGGGGGACAACGTATGGAATTCGTGATCTTGACGGGGCTTTCCGGCGCGGGGAAGACCCGGGCCATGCACGCTATGGAGGACATCGGCTTTTTCTGCGTGGACAATTTACCGCCTGCGCTGATTCCGGTGTTCTATGACCTGTGCTTGAAAACCGACGGAACCCACAACCGGGTGGCGGTGGTCACCGACACCCGGGGTGGGGAACTGTTCAAATCCTTCTTCACCGCGCTGGAGTCGCTGAAGCGGGATAAGAAGCCCTATAAGATTCTGTTCATGGATTCCTCCGATGGCGTGCTGGTGAACCGGTACCAGGAGACCCGCCGGAAGCACCCCCTGGCCGATGAGATGGGGGGCGCTTTGGAGCAGGCGGTGAAGCTGGAGCGGGAGATGCTCAAGCCGGTGAAGGAGTGCTCGGACTACGTCATTGACACCTCTGGGGTGTCGCCGTCCCAGCTGAAGGCCCGGATCTCGGAGCTGTTTCTCACCAGTGCTCAGGATTCCCTCTCTGTCCACTGTGTCAGCTTTGGGTTCAAGTTCGGCATCCCCATGGAGGCGGACTTGGTCTTTGACGTGCGCTGCCTGCCCAATCCCTTCTACGACGAGGAGCTTCGCCCTCTCACGGGTCTGGACGATGCGGTGCGGGATTACGTCATGGAGAAGGAGGAAACCAAAGGGTTTGTCTCCCGCTTCACCGATATGATTGACTATCTGCTGCCCCTCTACTCCAGGGAGGGCAAGAGCCAGCTGGTCATTGCTGTGGGCTGCACAGGAGGACATCACCGCTCTGTGGCCCTGGCTCAGTACATGTGTGACCATCTGATCTCCCAGGGGGTCAAGGCCAGCGTCACCCACCGGGATATCCAGAAGTTTTAAGGAGGCTTGGCGTCCCTTGGCTGAGTGGAAAACAGCCCCACTTTACTATGGAAAGGAAAGATCCGGAATGTATTGCATCCTAGTGGCCGGAGCGCCGGCAACGGGAAAGGGCTATCTGGCCCAAAGACTGTCTCAGGATCTGGGGATTCCATGGCTTTCCAAGGACTCCATCAAGGAGCGCCTGTATGACACAGTGGGTTTTGGTTCCCGGGCGGAGAAGGTGGCTCTGGGACAGGGGGCCATGGAGATTCTCTACTATACGGCCGGGCAGCTGCTGACGGCAGGAGTCCCTTGCATTCTGGAGAACAATTTTGAGGAAACCTCCAAGCCCGGGTTGCTGGCCATGTTAGAGCGATGCCGCACTCAGGCTGTGACGGTGTTTCTCACCGGAGATCCCCAGGTGCTCTACCAGCGCTTTTTGGAGCGGGACCGCTCCCCGGAGCGCCATCGGGGCCATGTGGTAAACACCCAGTACCCGGAGCGTCCCGGTGGAGAACCGGTGCCGCCTCCTCCCACTCTGGAAGCCTTCACCCAGGGGTGGAAAGCCCGGGGAATGGCGGATTTTGCCATCTCCGGCCCGCGGATTCTGGTGGATACCACGGATTTTTCCAAGGTGGATTATCCGGCCATTGGGGAGCAGGTGCGCCAGGCACTGAGGAAGCTGGGCGAGCAGATGGAGTAAAGTGCAGAAGGGAGAAGCCAGACATGTCCTTTTCGTCAGACATCAAAAGCGAGCTCTGCAAGGTGGAGTTTAAACGGGAGTGCTGCCTGCGGGCGGAATGCTATGGCGCGTGGTTGTTTTCCCGGTGCTTCACCCTGCGGGAGAGCGCCTTTGTCACGGAGAGCGGCCCAGTGGCCCGACGGCTGCTGGAGCTGGCAGCGGCAGGGGCGGGAGTCTCGGGGGAGCTGACCTTCGGGGTCAGCCGGCGGCGGAAGCCCGCCTACCGGGTGAGCCTCCCTGACGAGGGCTCCCGGGAGGCCATGCTTCAGGAATTTGGTCACACCGGCCGGGAGACCACCCTGCGCCTCAACCGGGCCAATCTGGAGAACGAGTGCTGCACCGCAGCTTTTCTCCGGGGGGCCTTTCTCACCTGCGGCACCGCTACGGATCCCAGTAAGGAGTACCACTTGGAGTTCGCGGTGGCCCACCATCACCTGGCCAATGATCTGTACACCCTGCTCAGCGAGGTGGACGCATTTCCCCTGTCCCCGGCGGTGGCGGCCAGGAAAAGCGGCTATGTGGTCTACTTAAAGGAGAGCGGCCCCATTGAGGACCTGCTCACCTACCTGGGAGCTCCCAGCGCTGCTATGGAGCTGATGCAGGTGAAGATGTACAAAGAGGTGAAGAACAACATCAACCGCAAGACGAATTTCGAGACTGCCAATATGGACAAGACCTTTTCCGCTTCTGCCCGGCAGGTGGCGGCCATTGCGGCTATCAGCGATACAGTGGGGCTGTCCTCCCTGCCGGAGGAGCTCCAGGAGCTGGCTCGGCTGCGGTTGGACAACCCGGATATGACGCTGCGGGAGCTCAGTGTCCGGCTGGGGATCACCCGCAGCGGGGTGAACCACCGGCTCCAGCGGCTGCTGCGCCAAGGGGAAAAGATCCTGGAGGAGCGCGGGGTTTCCAACCTGCTGTAACGAAAAAAGCGAGAGAAAGGGGGCGTCCTGTTGGCGCTGAAGGATACCTTGAAAAAACGAGTGGACGGCATGAAGGTGGAGGGCGATTGGCGCATGAAGCTGGCCGTCTACGGAGGCGCGGTGCTGTTGGTGGGGGGGATCCTGCTGATTATGTACCTGTTGGTGGGGCGCATTGGCAGCGGCCCGCCGGAGGTGGGCACGGTGGCTGTTCGGAGTGGAGGGGAGGAGGTTGCCCCTCTGGAAAACCAGATTTACGTCACCGAGGACGGCAAGCGCCAGGAGGGCCGGCGGCTGGTTCCCAGCGAGGTGGGGGACAGCGCACCCACGGTGGAGTTTGACCACTCCACAACCATCCTTTTTGAAGGGGGCTCGGACAATGGGGACTTTGCCTTCACCATCTACGACCAAGAGGGGCTTGTCTACACCGAGACAGCGGACTTCTTCCAGTGCCCGCAGGAGCCGGGAAAGTACCTGGTTTGCGAGGAGTGCTATTGGGGCAGCGGCCGGCAGAATATTGGGATGGAGTACTATTTTTGGATCGAAGTGACACAGGAGTACCTGGACTCTCACCAGTCCGGGGAGTGACCGGGAAAGGAGCGCGGCGATGGCCTTTGCCCATCTGCATGTACACACGGAATACAGTCTCTTGGACGGCGCCTGCCGGATCGAGAGACTGCTGGACACCGCCAAGGCCATGGGGCAGACGGCGGTGGCAATCACCGACCACGGCTGTATGTACGGCGTGGTCGATTTTTATAAAGCCGCCAAAAAGCGGGGAATCCAGCCCATCCTGGGCTGCGAGGTGTATGTGGCCCGACGCACCCGTTTTGACCGGGTTCACGAGCTGGACGCGGAAAACCGTCACCTGGTGCTCCTCTGTGAGAACGAGACAGGCTATCACAACCTGATCACTCTGGTGTCCAAGGCCTGGGTGGAAGGCTTCTACAACAAGCCCCGGGTGGACCTGGACCTGCTGCGAGAGCATCACCAGGGGCTCATCGCCCTGTCGGCCTGCCTGGCCGGGGAGATCCCCCGAGCGCTGGTCCGCGGGGACTATCAGGGAGCCAAGGAGGCTGCTCTGGAGTACGAGAACATCTTCGGCCATGGGAACTTTTTCCTGGAGCTCCAGGACCACGGCCTGCAGGATCAAAAGCGGGTCAATCCCCAGCTGATCCGCTTGTCCCGAGAGACGGGCATCCCCCTGGTGTGCACCAACGACTGCCACTACATCGCCCCAGAGGACAGCAAGATGCACCGGGTGCTGCTGTGCATCCAGACCGGCAGCAATTTGGAGGAGCCCGGCGGGCTGGAGTTTGGCTCGGAGGAGTTCTATCTGAAAAGCGAAGAGGAGATGCGGGCGCTGTTTCCCGATGTGCCGGAGGCGGTGGACAACACCGCTGAAATTGCCCGGCGGTGCCAGGTGGAACTGGAGTTCGGCAAGACAAAGCTCCCCGCCTTCACCACACCGGACGGCAGCGAGAACCAGGTGTTTTTCCGCCGCCTCTGTGAGGAGGGACTGGAGCGCCGCTGCGGAGGCGCCCCTTCCCAGGAGTACCGGGACCGGCTGGAGTATGAGATCGGCGTCATCTCCCAGATGGGATACGTGAATTACTATTTGATCGTGTGGGATTTTGTCAGCTACGCCAAAAGCGTGGGGATTCCCGTGGGGCCAGGCCGGGGATCGGGCGTGGGAAGCTTGGCGGCCTACTGCCTGGGCATTACCAACGTGGACCCGGTGGCTCACGATCTGCTGTTTGAGCGGTTTTTGAATCCGGAGCGGGTGAGCATGCCCGATTTTGACATTGACTTCAGCGACGAGCGCCGGGATGAGATGATCGACTATGTGGTGGGCAAGTATGGTTCCGATCACGTGGCTCAGATCGTCACTTTCGGGACCTTGGCGGCCAGAGCCGCCCTGCGGGACGTGGGCAGGGTGATGAACATTCCCTACAACAAGGTGGATCTGGTGGCAAAGCAAGTGCCATTTTCCACCAAGGCCACCTTGGAGCAGGCCTTGCAGGGTTCCAAGGAGTTGCGGGAGCGAGTCGCTGCAGACCCTCAGCTGCAGGAGCTGTTTGACATGGCCCGGAAGGTGGAGGGCATGCCCCGCCACGCTTCCACCCATGCGGCGGCGGTGGTGATTACCGACCGGCCAGTGGGGGACTATGTTCCCCTGTCCAAAAACGACGATGCGGTGGTGACCCAGTACACCGGGCCGGCCATTGAGGAGCTGGGTCTGCTGAAAATGGACTTTCTGGGGCTGCGGAACCTGTCGGTCATCGCCCACACCCAGGAGATGGTGCGGCAGACCCAGCCGGAGTTCTCCATGGAGACGATTCCCCAAAACGACCCGGACGTGTTTCAGATGTTATCCCAAGGAAATTCCGAAGGGGTGTTCCAGATGGAGTCGGGGGGGATGAAGCGGCTGCTGGTCCAGTCTCAGCCTGCGTGCTTTGAGGACCTGATGACGGTGATTTCCCTGTACCGGCCGGGCCCCATGCAGTTTATCACGCAGTATGTGGAGAGCCGCCGGGATCCCCAGTCGGTGCGGTATCGCCACCCATTGCTCCAGCCCATTTTGGAGTCCACCGGCGGGTGCATCATCTATCAGGAGCAGGTGATGCAGATCTTCCGGGATCTGGCGGGCTACTCCCTGGGCCGAGCCGACATTGTGCGGCGGGCCATGGCCAAGAAGAAGCAGGATGTCCTGGAGCAGGAGCGGGAGGTGTTCCTCCACGGAGAGACTGCCCCGGACGGGACAGTGCTGGTGGACGGCTGCCAGCGCCGGGGGGTGGATCTTGGGATTGCCAGGGACCTGTTCGCGGAAATCGAGAAGTTTGCCGAGTACGCCTTTAACAAATCTCACGCTGCGGGATACGCGGTACTGGCCTATGAGACCGCCTACTTGAAGTGCCACTTTCCCCGGGAGTATCTGGCGGCGCTGCTGTCCAGTGTCCTGGGGCAGGCGAGTAAAGTGGCGGAGTACTCGGCGGAGTGCTCCCGGCTGGGTATCCAGGTGCTGCCGCCCCATGTCAACGCCAGCGGTGCTGGGTTCACAGTGGTGGGGCAGAATATCCGGTTTGGGCTGCTGGCAGTGAAAAATCTGGGCCGGGGTGTCATTGCCCGGCTGGTGGAGGAGCGACGGATGGAGGGCAAGTTCACCTCCTTCTATAACTTCTGCAAGCGCATGGCTGGCAAGGACTTGAATCGCCGGGCCATTGAGAGCCTGGTCAAGTGCGGGGCCCTGGACGGCTTGGGGAACAACCGCCGGGAAATGCTGCTGAACCTGGACATGGTGATGGATTCCCTGGAGGCGGATAAGCGCCGGAATGTGGAGGGACAGCTGGGCTTCTTCGACACCCCCGATACTGCCCAAGGCGGGGAGCCTACCCTGGAGAGGACTGAGGATTTCTCCCAGGCAGACAAGCTGGCCATGGAGAAGGAAGTCACAGGGATGTACCTGTCGGGACATCCCATGTCCGCCTATGCTGGCCTGTATCAGGATGGGCAGTACGCCCGCATGGATCAAATTCTTCAAAGCGGGGAAGAGGAAGGCGTTTACCAGGATGGGCAATGGATTCGGGTCCTGGGTATGGTGACGGGAGTGCGCAGGAGAACCACCCGGCAAAATGTCCCCATGGCCACTGTGGTTCTGGAGGACATGTACGCCTCGGTGAACGTGGTGTTTTTCTCCAAAGCGCTGGAGCAGTATGGCGGCCTGTTGGCCGAAGGCTCGGTCATTGAGGTTACCGGCAAGCTGAATTTTGTGGAGAACAAGGATCCGGAGCTGATTTGCAGTGAGGTCTCCCGGCCTCAGGAGCTTTCCAAAAGCAGCGGAGAGCCCCACAAGCATGTGCGTCCGGGGCTCTATCTGCGGTTTGACTCCCAGGAGGACCCCCGGTACGACAAGGCCATGAAGTATGCCGCGGTGTTTGACGGAGGGGTTACGGATCTGTACCTGAAATTTGCCGATACCGGGAAAGTGCTGCGGGCCGCGCCGAAAAATAGGCTGGAGATCAACCAGCCTCTGATCCATGCGCTGGAGCAGCTGCTGGGGGAAGAGAACGTGGCCTATTACGGGCCGGAACGCTGAAAACCTGGGCGGATTGTGTAAAAACTTGCCGCAGGGCCTTGATAAATCCCCAGCCTTTGGTATAATAATACCGAGACAGCTATCGAAGGGATAGACATGTCCCATTTTTAATATGTTGGAGGAATTAACAATGGGTGCGAAAAATATTGCAGTATTGACCAGCGGCGGCGACGCCCCCGGCATGAACGCGGCTGTGCGCGCCGTTGTCCGGACGGGAATCAATTTCGGCATGAAGGTCTATGGCGTGATGCGCGGTTACAACGGTTTGCTGGGCGGCGACCTGGTGGAGATGAACATGCGCAGCGTGTCCGACATCATGCAGCACGGCGGCACGGCGCTGTTCACTGCCCGCAGCCCTGAGTTCAACACTCCCGAGGGTGTGAAGAAGGCCGCTGATATGTGCCGTAAGCTGGGCATTGAGGGCCTGGTGGTCATCGGCGGTGACGGCTCCTTCCGCGGGGCTCGGGATCTGACCGGTGAGGGCATTCTGACCATCGGTGTGCCCGGCACCATTGACAACGATATTGCCTGCACCGATTACACCATCGGTTACGATACGGCTTTGAACACCGCCATGGAGATGATCGACCGCATCCGCGACACCACCGAGTCCCATGACCGCTGCAGCGTGGTGGAGGTTATGGGCCGCCGCTGCGGTGACATCGCCCTGAATGTGGGCGTGGCAGCCGGTGCCATTGCCACTTTGGTGCCGGAGGTTCCCTTTGACTTTGAGAAGGACGTCATCGGGCGTATCCGCATGGCGCAGAAGACCGGCAAGCGCCATTACATCATTGTGGTGGCCGAGGGCGTGGGCCACACCCAGGAGATCACCGAGCGCATCCAGAAGGAGACCGGCATCGAGAGCCGTGCCACCATTCTGGGCCATGTGCAGCGGGGCGGTTCTCCCACTCTGCGGGATCGTGTGGTGGCCAGCCGTATGGGTTACCATGCTGTGGATCTGCTCAACCAGGGCATCGGCAACCGCGTGGTGGCTATGAAGGGCGAGACCATTGTGGACTACGACATCACCGAGGCGCTGGAGATGCCCCGCACCTTTGATGAGAAGCTGTACCGGGTTTCCGCAGTGCTGTCCATCTAAGGAAGCAGAAAGAAATTCTAATTAGAAGGGAAAAAAGAACCCCCGTCAAGGAGAGACTCCTTGCGGGGGTTTTGCATTTGGGAGAGACGTTAGCCCAGCTGCAGTTTCCGCTTTTCCAAGATTTGGCCGAGACGGTCCAGCGTATCCTGGTCCTGGATGTCGTCCACCAGAGCGGAGACAAGGTGGAAAACAGACTGTTCGTTGAACGCGGAGCTGTGTTTGAACTGCAGGACGGCGTATTCATCGGCAGTCAGAGTAGGGGTGAAGGTACGTGCGTAGTTCTTGGTGCTCTGGACGAACCCAGCAACGGCAATGGCTCCCTTATCCAGCATGGAATTGAGCAGAATGTGAATGGAAGCCGGTTTCCAGGAACGTTCCGGGGTGAGATCGATGATCTCCGAACGGGAGAGGGGACGGTCTTCTCTCCACAGGAGGTCCATGATCTCGTTCTCACTCTTGGTGAGTCTGAAATACTGGTTATTCATGTTGCGCCTCCCATGCGCCAAAGATTCCCTCGGTCGCGTACCCGTCTCTTAGTTCTATCATAGGTGAAAAAAATAAAAAAGTCAATAAAAACTCCCTGTATTTTTTAAAAAATCATAAAATAAATATTGATATAATTTATCGTTTATGTTATCATATAAAAATATTTATTTTTCCTGGTGATTTTGACGTAAAACCGGGCTTAAGAAAGCTGTAAGAGAAATCCCGGTGAAACCGTCATAAGCCGGGGGTAAGCTGGGACCCACAGAGAAAGGGAGTGTTGTTTTATGGAGAGCAGACAGTACATCTGTCCCAAATGCGGCTGCATGCAGTACGAGAGTGACCAGTTTCAAGCCACAGGGGGCAACTTCGCCAAGCTCTTTGACGTGCAGAACAAAAAGTTCATCACCATCAGCTGTGTCCAGTGCGGTTACACGGAGCTGTATAAAGCGGAGACCTCCACTGGCATGAACGTGTTGGACTTCTTCCTTGGGAACTGAGCCATGAGCCGCCGTGTTTCCCAAAATCGGGGACGAGACCGGGACATCTGGAGTTCCTCTCCAAGGCGGCGCGCCTCTCGGTCCGGCAGACGGCGGGGCCGGGGCGGCAAGATCGCCCTGTTCTTGGTACTCCTGGTGATCTGCGGGGCGGCGCTGGTGCCCTGGGCCATGCGTCCGGAGAGCCTGCGTCCCCAAAAGAACTGGCTTCAGGCCACCTTGTATGGCATGTTTCAGGAGGACAGCTTCCAGGGGGATGCCATGCTGCTGGCGGATCTTTCCGATGGCAGTGTCTTTGCCTCCAAGGGAGAGGAGGATTCCCAGCTGCCCGCCAGCCTGGCGAAGCTCTTTGTGGTGGAGTATGCCCTCACCCTGGCGGATCCGGCCACGGTGGTGACCGTGTCTCCCGAATCCCTGGCCCTGGTGAAGGAGGGGTCCTCCATGGCGTGGATCCAGGCCCGAAACTACCCACTGAAGGATCTGTTTGCAGCCATGCTGGTGCCCTCCGGCAACGATGCTGCCTACGCAGTGGCGGATTACTGCGGGGGACTGGTTTCCCCGGAGAGCGCCCCGGGCCAGGAGCGAGTGAACGCCTTTCTCAATGCCCTGGCAGGCCACTTGGCGGAGAAGGGGTATACCGGCACTGCCCTGTATGACCCCAGCGGCTTTGATCTCCAGGCTCGGACTACAGCGGAGGACCTGTACAAGGTCACTTCGGCCCTGTTGGAGTACCCGTGGTTTCGAGAGATCGTGGGTCAAAGGGCGTATACCGCCGTTCTGTCCGACGGATTCACCCAGACTTGGGAGAATACCAATGCCTTCCTGAATCCGGATTCCCCCTACTATGACCCCAATGTCCAGGGGGTGAAGACCGGTTCCCTGGAGGACAGCTATAACTTGGTGGTGCTCTACCATCAGCACGGCAAGGACTTCTTGGTGTGCGCTTTGGGATCGGACTCGGATGAGGGACGCTACGAGGACGTGGCGGCTCTTCTGAGGACCATTGATGAGTCCAGCTATTTGGCGTGGTGAGCTGTGCGCCGGTGCTTGAAAAAAGGAGTTGCTGGGATTTTCCCGGCAGCTCCTTTTCACGTTTTCTCACGGAGTCAGGCGCACCTCCACCGGGGTGTCCGCTTCCAGGGTGGAGGGGGTGACCCGGCATCCCACGGCCTCCACCCGGACGCCGCAGGCAGCGGCCTCTTCCAGGGCTTGGGCGAACTCCGGGTGGGTGGCTCGGTTGGGGGCGACGTATTCCATGCCGGCCATCTGCACCACAAACAGCACACAGGTCCGGTAGCCCTCCTCTTGGCAGCGCACCAGCTCCCGGAGGTGCTTCACCCCCCGCTGGGTAGGAGCATCGGGGAAAAGCGCCGCTCTGTCCACCTCCAGAGTCACACCCTTGACCTCCAGAAACCATCGCTCTCCGCCAGCCTCGGCATAAAAGTCGAACCGGGAATTTCCCCAAATCTGCTCCCGCCTCCAGAAAGTCAGTCCCGGCAGCAGGCGGGGCAGGTATTCCTCCGCCACCTTGTTGGGGGCTTGGCTGTCCATGTTGATGAGCAGCTTTCCCTTTTCCACGGCGATCAAATCGTACTTTGTCTTGCGGTTGGGGTTGGGGGATTTTTCCAGGTAGACAGTGGCTCCCGGCACCAGCAGTTCCCTGCAGCGCCCGGTGTTCTTCACGTGACAGATCTGCTCCCCTTCCGGTGTGCGCACATGGGCAATGAACCGGTTGGGCCGGCTGAGAAAGATCCCTTTTTCGACGGTGCCATACTCCATAATTCCCGCGCCTCCCCAGGTGAAATGACAGTATTATAGCAGTTTCCCAGCGGATTCGCAAGGACTCCGCTTGACCCAACCAGACCGTTTGGATATAATGAAAAGTGAGAAATTGGTTTTGTTGATGGGGAGGAAAGATCGTGTCTAAGGAAGAAGTTTTGAAGCGGCTGTACCGGAAGGTGGTGGTTTCCTGTCAGGCGCTGCCGGAGGAGCCCCTGTTTGGGTCCCAGTATATGGCGGTGATGGCCCGGGCTGCAAAAGAAGGCGGTGCCGGCGGAATCCGCGCCAACAGCGTGGTGGATATCCGGGCCATCCGGCAGGCGGTGGATCTGCCGGTCATCGGCATCATTAAGGCCGAATATCCCCACAGCCCTGTCTACATCACACCCACCTGGCAGGAGGCGGAGGCCCTGATCCAGGAAGGTGTGGAGGTGGTGGCGATGGACGCCACTCTGCGGACTCGCCCCAATGGGGTCAGCTTGGAGGACTTTTTCCGCCCGCTGCGGGAGAAGTACCCGGACCAGCTGTTTATGGCGGACTGCTCCACTTTTGAGGAGTGTGAAAACGCCCAGCGCCTGGGATTTGACATTGCTGCCACCACCCTCCGGGGCTATACGGAGGCCACCCAAGGCGCGGTCATTCCGGACTATGCCCTGCTGCAGCGGCTGACCCAGGAGTTGACCTTGCCCATCATCGCGGAAGGCGGCATCTGGGAGCGGGATCAGCTGCGGCAGGTGTTCCAATACCCGGTCCACGCTGCGGTGATCGGCACTGCCATCACCCGGCCCAGGGAGATCACCCGGCGGTTTGTGGATGCCATCAGCGGACAGGAGTGAGGATATGGAACACAGCAAGGTTTTTTCAGCAATACGCAGCGCCTACCCCAAACTGACCGCCGCGGAACAGACGGCGGCCGACTTTTTCCTGCGCAACCGGGAGAAGGGGGATTTTTCCTCTAAGGTGGTGGCGGCGCGGCTGTACGTCTCGGAGGCATCCCTCTCCCGGTTTGCCCAGAAGTGCGGCTATAAGGGGTATCGGGAGTTTATCTACGAGTACCAGCGGCTGTTCCAGCAGGGAAACCGCTTTCTCAGCTTCAGCCAAGTGACCAAGGAAGTGCTGGCCCACTATCAGGACATGCTGGACACCAGCTCCACCCTGGTGGATGAGGGGCAGATGCGGCGGGTGTCCCAGCTGTTGGCCAACAGCAGCCGGGTGTATGTCTACGGCATGGGCAGTTCTGGCTTTGCGGCCCGGGAGCTGGCGCTGCGGCTGATGCGCACCGGCATGCTGGTGGAAGCCATCACAGACAGCCACATGATGCGCATGAATGCGGTGTTGGCGGACGAGACAGCCACCATTGTGGCTATCACTCTGTCGGGTACCACCCAGGAGGTGCTCTGGGGGGCCAAGGAGGCCCGGCGTCGAGGGGCCAAGGTGGTGCTGATGACCGCCAGCCAGGACCCGGAGGTGCTGAGCATGGGGGATGAAACCCTGCGGGTGGCCAGTGGGGAGATGCTCTCAGCGGGCTTCCAAATTTCCCCCCAGTTCCCGGTGTTGGTGATGGCGGATCTGTTTTTCGCCTACTTCTTGGGAAGCGATGAATTCGTCAACCGGGAGCGTTATTGGCGCACCATGGAAGTGGTGATGGGGGAAGGCCAGCAATGGACGTTCCCCACTTCCTGGAACGGAACCGACCTTCCCGATGAGAAAGAGGACGGCGGCGAGGATCGCTGAGGGGCTGCCCAGAACGGAAAAGGCTGTCCTCCCACTCTCAGTTTCTGTTTTTCAGTCAAGCGCTGCCGGGGGTGTTCCGGCAGAGTCAAACGCAAAAAATGCATAAAGGCAAGAACCCCCGCAAGCCAGTGTGCCTGCGGGGGATTTTTCACTCTTGGACGTTGATGATCACCTTCATGGTGCTCTCGCGGTTGTCGTCAATGTATTGGTAAGCTTTCAGGTAGTCCCGGAAGGCGAAGTGCTTGGAGATCAAGGGCTTGAGCTGCACCTTGCCCTCCTCCACCAGCTGGATGGCGGTGTGGTAATCCTCACTGCGGTACATCATGGAGGTGTTCAGGTCCAGCTCGTGATCGTTGAGCACTGCCAGATCCACATCCCCTCTGGTGGCGAATACGGCCACCAGGATGATGGTGCTGCCCTTTCTGGCGTACTGGATGGCTTGCCCCATGGTGACGTTGTTGCCAGCGCAGTCGTAGATCACATCGGCTTTGTCCGGGCCAAAGCACTGGACAAAGGCCTTCCCGAAGTCCTGCTCCCGGGTGTTGACGCACACATCCGCTCCGCACTCTTTGGCCTTTTCCAGCCGAAGGGCGCTGACGTCAGTGATCATCACCTTTCGGGCGCCCAACCCTTTGGCGGTTTGGGCCACCAGGATGCCGATGGGCCCCGCGCCCAGCACGCAGATATCCTTCCCCCGGACGTCCCCGGCCCGCCGGACAGCGTGGACCGCCACAGCCAGAGGCTCAATCATGGCGCCCTCATCCAGACTCATGGAGTCGGGCAGGGGCGTGACTTTATGGGCGTCCACCGCAAAAAAGTGGGATGCCACGCCGGTGGTCTGAAAACCCATGACCTTCAGCTCTTCGCAGAGGTTGTACTTTCCGTTGCGGCAGGGCCAGCACTTGCCGCAGACCACCTGGGGCTGGATGGTCACCTTCTGGCCCAGAGAGAATCCGGTGACGCCCTCACCCAGTGCCTGGATCTCTCCGGAGACCTCGTGCCCTTGGGTGACGGGGTAGGTGGTAAAGGGATGCTCCCCGTGATAGACGTGAATATCGGATCCGCAGATGCCGATTTTCTGGATTTTTACCAGGACTTCACCCGGCTGTGGCTGGGGTACGGGCACCTCCCGAAACGCGATGACCCCCGGCGCGGTCATGACTTGCTGCAGCATAAAAAAACTCCCCTTCCCTGTGGATTTTTAGGTATTATAGCACAGGGGGCTGGGAATGGAAAGTGGGGCGCCCTCTCTTTTTTTCAGGGGCCGAAGAGGAGCCTTGGAAGGGGCTTTTTCAGAAAAAGCAAAAAAAGCAAAATTTGCACTGGCTTTTTTCGGGGAAAATGCTATACTTGTTGTATGAAAATATGGCCGCCCTGTGCGGCGTCTTTTGGGAGGTATGCGATATGATGGAGCTGGGCGCCCAGCTGTTTACCCTGCGGGATTACACACAGACCGCCAAGGATTTGGACTATTCTCTGGGCCAGGTGGCAAAAATGGGCTATAAGACTGTGCAGATCTCGGCCATTGGGCCGATCCCCGCTGAGAAAGTGCGGGAGCTTTGCGACAAGCACGGGCTGAAGATTGTCCTGACCCACTGGAATCCCGACAGGATTCTCAACGACACCGATGCCGTCATCAAGGAGCACGACATCATGGGGTGCGATTACATTGGCATCGGCATGATGCCCAGGAAATACTGCACCCCGGAGTGGCTGTGGCACTTTGCCGAGGACTACAAAGAGGCCGCCAAGAAGATCGCGGCGGCGGGCAAGCTGCTGATGTATCACAACCACAATGTGGAGTTCCAGAAGTTCAATGGGAAGTTGGTTTTCGACACCCTTCTGGAGAGCTTTGCTCCCGATGAGCTGGGCTTCACTCTGGACACCTATTGGGTGCAGATGGGCGGCGCCGATGTGTGCGCTTGGATTGAGAAGCTCCAGGATCGTATTCCCTGCGTCCATTTGAAGGATATGGCCGTCAAGGGCATGGAGCCCATTATGGCTCCCGTGGGCGAGGGCAACCTGAACTGGGAGAAGATCCTCCAGACCTTGGAGAAGTGCGGCAAGACCAAGTACCTGCTGGTGGAGCAGGATGTCTGCCAGACCAGCCCCTTTGACTGCCTGCAGCAGAGCTACAACAACCTCCACTCTTTTGGGTATCGCTGATTTTTGGAGGAAGCTTCCCGGAAGTGAGGGCGGCAACGAGAAAGCTGAAGCCAGGGAAGAGCCGGAGCCTCTGTGGAGGGCCGGCGGAACTATCGTGTGAAGCGTGTTCCGCAGCGTGACAGCGGGAACCGCGGAAATAAGAAAGGAGCCAATTCAGTATGGAACAAGTGAGACTGGGCATTATCGGCGTGGGCAATATGGGATCCGGCCACGCACAGAATATTCTGGCGGGCAAGTGCCCGGAGATTGTCATCACTGCCGTGGCGGACCGCAGAGAGTCCCGCCGCCAGTGGGCCAAGGAGACCCTGCCGGAGGGCACGGCGATTTTTGAAGAGGGCAGCGACCTGATCAAGAGCGGCCTGTGCGACGCGGTACATATCTGTACGCCCCATTATCAGCATCCCACCCTGGCCATGGAGGCCTTTGACGCCGGGCTCCACGTCATGTGTGAGAAGCCTGCAGGTGTCTACACCAAGGCGGTGCGGGAGATGAACGAGGCTGCCAAGAAGAGTGGCAAGGTGTTTGCCATGATGTTCAATCAGCGCACCAACTGCGTCTACCGCAAGATGTATGAGATGGTCCACGGCGGCCAGCTGGGCGAGCTGAAGCGGGTCAACTGGATCATCACCGACTGGTACCGCACCCAGATGTACTATGACTCCGGCGACTGGCGTGCCACCTGGGACGGCGAAGGCGGCGGCGTGCTCTTGAACCAGTGCCCCCATCAGCTGGATTTGCTCCAGTGGATCTGCGGCCTGCCCAAGACGGTCCAGGCCTTCTGCCAGATTGGCAAGTGGCACGACATCGAGGTGGAGGACGATGTCACCGCCTATATGCAGTTTGAAAACGGCGCCACCGGCGTGTTTGTCACCACCACCGGCGATGCCCCCGGCACCAACCGATTTGAGGTCACCGGCACCCTGGGCAAGCTGGTCTGCGAAAACGACGAGCTGACCTTCTGGAAGCTGGGCGAGGACGAGCGGGAGTTCTGCCGCACCGCCAAGGAGGGCTTTGCCAAGCCTCCCTGCGAGAAGATCACCGTGGAGACCGATGGGGAGAATCCCCAGCACGTGGGCGTCCTCAACGCCTTTGCCGGGAAGATCCTGCACGGCACTCCCCTGGTGGCCGAGGGCTATGAGGGCATCAACGGCTTGACCCTCTCCAACGCCATGCACCTTTCCAGCTGGCTGGGACATTCTGTGGAGATCCCCTTTGATGAGGACCTGTTCCTGGAGGAGCTGAACAAGCGTCGGGCTACCTCTCGGAAGAAAGAGAGCAAAGATATCACCTTCTCCACAGAAGGCACCTATTGAGGAGGACAGCATGGATAAGATTGTAATTTCCGGTTTTTCCGATGAGATCGCCCCTTCCTTTGACGAGCAGCTTGCCGTTATCCGGGAATTTGGGGTCACCCATATTGAGCTGCGGGCCGCGGATGAGGTGAACGTCTCGGACTTCACCGCCGAGAAGCTGAAGGAGGTCAAGGCCAAGCTTCAGGATGCCGGGATTCAGGTGTCCTCCATTGGGTCTCCCATTGGCAAGATCGGCATTGAGGACGAGTTTGCGCCCCACCTGGAGAAGCTCAAGCGCACCCTGGAGATCCAGAAGGAGCTGGGAGCCCCCTATATTCGGATGTTCAGCTTCTACCTGCCCGAGGGGCGGGATCCCCAGGAGTTCCGGGGCGAGGTGATGGACCGGATGGGCCGCATGGTAGAAGAGGCCAAGGCCTGGGATTCCGTGCTGCTGCATGAGAATGAAAAGGGCATTTACGGGGATAACGCGCCCCGCTGCAAGGAGCTGATGGAGCAGTTCTACGGCCCCAACTTCAAGGCCGTGTTTGACTTTGCCAACTTTGTCCAGGTGGGTCAGGAGACCCTGCCTGCCTTTGAGATGATGAAGCCCTATGTGGAGTATGTCCATGTGAAGGACGCCTTGCTGAAGGACGGCACCGTGGTGCCCCCTGGATATGGCGACGGCCATGTGGGGGAGATCCTCTCCAACCTGATCGGCGGTGGGTACCGCGGGTTCCTGTCCCTGGAGCCTCACCTGAGCAATTTTGCCGGGTTGGCCTCTCTGGAGAAGGACCCCAAGGATCGTGGCCCTGCCATGGATGGGAAATCTTCCTGGAAGCTGGCGCTGGACTCCCTGAAGAAGCTGCTGGCGGACATTCCCCAGGCAAAGGAGGCGCTCTGACATGCAGACCTTTCGGGTAGGCGTTGTGGGCTGCGGCGGCATTGCCCAGGTTCACGGCGGTGTTTTGCGGGACCTGGAAGGTGTGGAGCTGGCAGCCTGTGCGGACATTCGTCCGGAGCGGGCCAAAGCCTTTGCGGAGAAGTTTGGGGGAACGCCCTACAGCTCCATGGAGGAGATGCTGGCAGGGGAACAGCTGGACGCCGTCCACCTTTGCACCCCTCATTACCTTCACACCCCCATGGCGGAGTTGGCCGCCAGCCAGGGAATCCATGTGTTTACGGAAAAGCCCCCGGTGATTGACCGGGAGCAGTGGGCACGGTTCCAGAAGCTGGAGCAGGCCCCCGTGCGGGTGGGAGTCTGCTTCCAGAACCGGTACAACCGCAGCGTGGAGTTGCTTCATGACCTGCTTGCCTCCGGCAGACCGGGGAAGGTTCTGGGGGCCAGAGCTTTTGTCACCTGGCACCGGGAAGCCCCCTATTACACGGAGAGCGGTTGGCGGGGCACTTTGGAGATGGAGGGCGGCGGCGTGCTGATCAACCAGTCCGTCCACACCCTGGATCTGCTGGGGCAGTTCCTGGGCCGGGCTGATGAGGTGGAGGCCTCCATGGGGAACCACCATCTGAAGGATGTGATTCAGGTGGAGGACGTCATGGAGGGGTACATCACCTTTGGAAAGGCCACTGCCCTGTTCTACGCCACCACAGCCTACTGCGCCAATTCGCCGGTGTTTGTGGAGCTGGCCTGTGAAAACGCCACCATCCGCATGGAGGAGCAGGAGGTGTCGGTTTCCTGGTCCGACGGCACTAAGGAGCATTACAGCTTGACCTCCAAGCCTGTGGCAGGGGGAAAGGATTACTGGGGAAACAGCCATGGGCTGTGCATCTCCGACTTTTACCGCTGCATTCGGGAGCAGAAGCCCTTCCGCAACGATATTTCCGGCATTCGGGATACTGCGGAGTTGATGCTGGCCATGTACCAGTCCGCAAGAGAGCATACGGTCGTCCGGCTGTAAGTGCCGGTGGCTGTCCCATAGAAAAGGAGAGAGCTTTGCTCTCTCCTTTTTGCATGCCGTGTTTCCTTTTCAACAGGTTATTTAATATTTTTAACTAAATAAATTAAAAATATTAATATTAACCCTTGATTATTTTAATTTAATGCTTTATAATGCAGACAAGACCAAACAGGGAAAGGATGGGATCTATGGTAAAGCAACCATTTCATGCGCCGGCCCAGTGTCCGGTGTGCGGAGAGACCATGGTGGTGACCAAGCTGAAGTGTTCTCACTGCGGCACCGAGCTGTCCGGGGAGTTTTCCCCCTGCCGGTTTTGCAGGCTGGAGGACAAGCATCTGCAGTTTGTGGAGACGTTTCTGCGGTGCAGGGGATCCATCAAAGAGGTGGAGCGGGCGTTGGGGGTAAGTTACCCCACGGTGAAGAACATGCTGGACGCTGCCCTGGCTGCCCTGGGATTGGATGAGAAGCCGGAGCTGCGGGCTTTGCGGGAGAAGGAGGAGCGGGAGGAAATCCTCCAGCAGCTCTCCCAGGGGGAGATCAGTGTGGACGAGGCGGTAGAGGCGCTGCGCCAACGAAAAGGGGGAAACTGACATGAGCGACGAGAAACGCAAAGTATTGGAGATGCTGGCGGCGGGGAAAATCACGGAGGCAGACGCGGTTCGCCTGTTGGAAGCTCTGGGGGAGGCCCCTGAGGACGGGGAGAATTCCCAGACAGCAGAGGGAGAAGAGCAAGCCAGTACCTCCCAGCAAGACCAGGTTCCTCAGGACAGTGAAGCTCCCCAGGACGGCGGGGACTGCCCGAAAGATGGAGTGTCTCAGGGAAGCAAGGCGCCTCAGGGAAGCAGCGCTCCCCAGGAAGATAATGCCCCTCCGCAAAGCTCCTCCCAGAAGCAGCCAGGCTCGGGAACAGATTGGGCTGCCGTTCTGGAGGGTCTGGGAGCCAGTATGGATGCAGCGGTCAATGAGGCAGGCCAAGCTGCGGAGGCAGCCTTCCGCGAGGCGGGCAAGGTGATGGCCACCGCGGCCAAGGAGGCCAAAGAAGCCTTGAAGGACGGCTCTTTCTTTGGGGTGGTCTGGCCCAAAGGGGAGGAGGACGGTGCTCCCCGCCCTGGAAAAGAGGACTTTACCTACGAAGCCCCGGTGGGAGGCCCCGTGGACAGCCTTCGGGTGGAGTGGGTGAGCGGTCCGGTGGTGCTCCTTCCCTGGGATGGGGACACCATCCGAGTGGCGGAATACTCCAACAGCGTGCTGACGGAAGAGAACCGCATGGAGTTGCGGGAGAAAAACGGTAGGCTGACCATCAGCTGGAGCGGGAAGAAAGCAGTTTTTGGAAAAATCCGGCTGAAAAAGCGCCTGGTGATCGAACTGCCTCGGGATGCTTTTTTGCAGGAAGTGAAGGTGGAGACCGTATCTGGTCCGGTGGAGCTGCAGAATTTTGCAGCTGGGCATCTCCAGGTGGAAACAGTGTCCGGCGCTGTCCGGGTGTGGGGCAGTGTGGAAGAGGCCTCTCTGCAGACCGTGTCCGGGGAACTTTGGTTCACTGGGGAGAAGGTACCCCAGCGGCTGAAGCTCAACAGCGTGTCCGGCAGCTTGAGCGTCACTTTGCCCCAGGGAGAAACGGGCTTTACAGTGGAGTACAGCAGCGTCTCCGGTAGGTTTACCAGCCAGTTCCCCTTGACCGGAAAGTTGAACGGCCACGATGGCCGGGCAGTCTGGGGGGACGGCACCTCCCAGGTGCGCATGGATACAGTCAGCGGCGCTTTGGAGCTGCGGGTGGCCCAGCACTGAATCATTTCCGCCGTCCGTTGTGGCTGGGAAGCAATCAGACGGGCGGCAAGATCGGTTCCACAGAGGTGAGAAAGCAAGGTTTTGTGGACATTTTATGAAAAAACCTCCGTCTTAGTCCGGGAAATTTCCACTACACTTTAGTGACAAAAAGTGGTATAATACAATTAATAAAAAGAGAAACGTGGAAGAGGCAGAATCCTCCTGGGGTCTCACGGAACCGCCCCCAGAGAGGACTGCTGACGGACAAGGAGGTTGCCGGAATGTTTCAGCCAGGAGACTTTGTGGTGTATGGCAGCAGCGGAGTATGCCGGGTTGTCAAGGTAGGGGCGCTGGAGAGCCGCGCCGCCGATCCCAGCCGGGAGTATTACACACTGCAGCCGGTGTTTGAATCGGAGATGATTTACAGTCCGGTGGACAGCGGGGTGTTTATGCGGCCGGCTATGACCAAGGAACAGGCTCAGAATTTCATCCGAGAAATCCCCCATATTCAAGGGGATGTGTGCAACGAGCGCAACCCTGCCAACTTGCGGGTACATTATGAGGCATTTCTGCAGTCCCACCAGTGCCGGCAGCTGGTCAGCCTGATCAAAGGGATCCGCTGCAAGTGCCGGGAGACTGAGAAAAAGGGCCGCAAAATGGGCCAGGTGGACCAGCGCTACCGGAAAAAGGCAGAGGGCCTGCTTCATGGGGAGTTGGCCATCGCTTTGGGGATCCCTCTGGACCAGGTGGAAAGCTACATCCAGGAGAACATGGAGGAAGCCGCGGGCTGACGGGGCTCCATCACCAAAAAGGCAGAATCCCCCTTGGATTCCGCCAATGACAACAGAAGAACTCCAGCGCATCCGACTTTTGCCGGGTGCGCTTTTTCATTTGGAGGGCTTTTGGATGATCCGCCACTTGCCGTCGGTGCGGGCGGTCATCAGGAAGACATCCTGAATCGCCACACCCTGTTCCCTCAGCCGCCGGTCCAGCCAGTCCTTATCCTTGCCGCACAGCTGCAGGGAGTGGAGTGACACCTCCCCGTCGCTGATGACGGATACCTCCAGCACGGCGGGATCCGCTTTCAGCTGCAGCTGGTGGGGAGTTACCGGATCCTCCTCCGGCCGGCGGATGACGCTCATCATGCCGTTGGTCTCGATGATGGCCCAGGCCACGTCCTCCAGGTAGAACACCCCGTTTTGCCGCAGCTGCTCCAGCAGGTCCTCTGTGGTAAGCCGCAGCCGCCGCATCTCCTTTTGGAGGATCTGTCCCCGCTGGATCACCACAGTGGGGCTGCCGCACACCAGCTGGCGGAATTTGCTGCTTTTCAGCATGGCCAGGGACACCAGCAGTTCACACAGCACCAGTACCCCCATGGGCAACAGTCCGGTCCACAGGGGCTGGCCGCCTTCCTGGATGGGCAGCATGGCCAGTTCTGAGATCAGCAGCGTCACCACCAGTTCCGAGGTCTGGAGTTGGCTGATCTGCCGTTTGCCCATCACTCGCACTGCCACCAGGATTGCCCCATACATCAGCATTGTACGCACTACCATGGCAGTCCCTTCCTTTCGTTTTTTCGTTAGTTTGCCCTTTGACCGGTGGAATATCCGGTTATAATTGGACAGCACTGGGGAAAGCTAGGAAAAACACGCGAACAGGAGGGATATCAGTGGAGGCCGAAACCCTTTCCTCCAACCTGGAAGAGAATTTGACCTACTTTACGGGGCGTTTTCAAAACGCCATGGATCTGATGGTGCGCCGCGTGGAACTCTCTGGCAGAAAGGCAGCCATCATCGCCATAGATGGCTTGGTGAATAAGGAGACCATCACCCTGAGCATGCTGGAGCCGCTGCTGAAAACAGAGACCTACCCATCCCAGCCGGATGCCATGATGGATTATATCGAGAGCCAGGTGCTCAGCGCGGCGGATCTGCGAAGGGAGCGGCGCTTGGCCCAGCTGCTCACCCTACTGATGAGCGGCTTTGTACTGTTGTGTATAGACGGGAGCAAGGAGGGGTTGATCTCCGGCGTCCAGGGCTTTGCCTACCGCAGCCCCCAGGAGCCCCAAAACGAGGTGATGCAGCGGGGGGCCAAGGACGGCTTCACCGAATCCAACCAGTTAAACATGGCCATGATTCGCCGCCGCATGAAGAGCACCTCCCTGAAGTTTGAGCCCCTGGAGGCAGGAAGTGAGAGCCACACGCCGGTGGTGCTCTGCTATCTGGAGGGGGCGGCTGCTCCGGAGGTACTGGAGAAGGTCCGGCGGACGGTGACCCGGTGCCCGTTGAAGACGCTGCTGGGAGCGGGGTATCTCACTGGATTTTTGGAGCGGGGCAGCGTGTTTTCCGGGGTGGGGCTGACAGAGCGGCCGGACGTGGTGTGCGGCAAACTGGCAGAGGGCAGGGTGGCCCTGCTGGTGGAGGGCACCCCCAGTGCCATTCTGCTGCCCTTCCTGTTCGTGGAGAACTTCCAGACTCTGGACGACTACCTCACTCGACCGTTCTATGGGACCTTTATCCGGTGGCTGAAGTACATCGCGTTTTTTCTCAGCGCGTTTTTGCCGGGAGCCTATGTGGCAGTGATTGTCCACCATCCGGAGATGCTCCCGGAGAGCCTTTTGATGAAGATTGCTCGGGCCCAGGCTCAGACGCCCTTCCCCGTGATGTTCGAGACCCTGACGCTCTACTTCCTGTACGAGGTGCTCCGGGAGGCTGGTTTGCGGGCGCCCCGGTCCCTGTCTGCCACGGTGAGCATCGTGGGAGGCCTGGTACTGGGGGATACGGCGGTGGCGGCAGGATTGGTCAGCGCCCCATCCCTGCTGGTGGTGGCACTCACCGCCATTGCCGGGTACGCCGTGCCCCGGCTCTACGAGCCCCTTTCCCTGATGCGTCTGGCATTTCTGCTCATCGGCAATTTCCTGGGGATCTGGGGTGTGATGGCAGGGCTGGTGTTCTTGCTGCTGGATCTGTGCGGGGCAGAAAGCTTTGGCGTTCCCCTGCTTTCCCCGGTGTCCCCTTACCGTGGGAAGCTGGTGTGGCGGGATGTGTTCTTCCGAGCAGGATGGAGGCGGCTGTCCCGCCACAATGCCCTGGTCCGGGATATGCCGGGCAGTCAGGAAAGTGGGGAGGAGGGATCCTATGGCGCATAGCCATACCATCAGCGGCGCTCAGTTCTTTGGCATGATGTTTGTCTCCCGGGTGACCATCACCATTGCTCTAAACGCCCAGTACGCCGCAGGAGACAGTCTGCTGGACGCCATCCCGGCCTATCTTTTGGCCATGGCAGCAGGATTCCTATTGGCGGTCCCGGTCTGGCTGCTGCAGCGGCAGCAGCCCCACCTGCCCGCCGGGGAGATTGCTGTCCGGCTTTTGGGGCAGACGGGCAAGGTGGTTCCTCTGCTGTACACCCTGTACTTTCTTGTGATGAACGGGGTGTCCTTGGCGCTGTTTCAATTGTTTCTGCTGGACAACGTGAATCCGGATTTCCCGGCAGTGTTCATTCTGGCAGCGCTGGTGGGCGTGGCTGTTTTCGGAGCATGGCAGGGGCTGGAGTCCATTGCCAGAACAGCGGCGTGCATCCTGGTGCTGCTGCTCTTGGGGACAACCCTGGTCTTTTCCCTGGTGGTTCCCCGCTTTGACACAGAGAATCTGGAGCCTCTTTTCGCTGGGGGGACCCGTCAGCTGCTGCAAGGGGCAGCGCTGTTTCTCTCCCGCACCTCCTTGTTTGCGGAGATGGCCGTGCTCCTGCCCTTTGTGAAGGGGCGGACTGTGTTGGGCTTTACCGCCTGGGCAGGTAGCACCAGCGCCTTTGTGGGAGTCCTAGTGCTGTTGATTGCAGGCTGCTTGGGGCCCTACGCCTACACGCAAAACTTCCCGGTGTACGCCCTGGCCTCCATCACGGGGAGCAGTTCCATGCAGCGGTTGGATGCCGTATTCACCGGCATGTGGATGATGGGATTGATCGTTCAGGCGGCCACGGGGCTGTATGCCATCCGGGTGTGCGCTGCGTCCTTGGGAAAGCACCGCCGCCGTTGGGTGGTCATCCCCGCTGGAGTGCTGATGGTGCTTTTGGGTTGGGGGATCGCCTCCTCCTATCAAATGCAGACCGTTTTTATGGACACTGATCTTTGGCTGGTGTTGACGGCTGTAGCGGGAGCCGGGATTCCGCTGATGCTGCTGGTGGTGGGAAAGCTCAAAGGGAAAGGAGGCGCCGGACTGTGAGAAAAATCACTCTGTGCGCCCTGGCGGCGCTGCTGTGCCTGGAGCTCTCCGGATGCGGTTATCGAGAGCTGCATCAACGGGTGTTGATCCAAGCGGTGGGGGTGGACCGCTCCTCCCAGGGGTACACGGTGACGGTGCGGGCAGCCAGCTCCCTGGAGGATTCCGGGGATCAGCTGTACACTTGCCAAGGGGACTCGGTGTTGGAAGCATTGTCCAGCCTGTCTCTCTCCACCGGCCGGGAACCCTTTTATGCCCACAATGCCCTGGTGGTCTTTGGACGCACCTGTGGGGAGACCGGCATTGATGACGTGATGGATCTGTTTATCCGCTACCACGATACCAGGCCGGGGGTGCAGGTCTATCTGGCGGAAGGGGATGCCTCGGAAGTGCTGTCCGCAAAACAGGACGGGGCCTATCTTCCCACCGGTGAGCTGCAGACCTTGGCTTCCTCCGGGGAGTACAATGGCAAAGCGGTTTCCGTGGACTTTCTGGAGTTGGTCAACAGCGGGGAGCGGCCTGGATCCTCCCCGGTGCTGCCGGTGCTTGGAGTCCGAGGGGACCGGGTGGAGGTGTTGGGTACCGCCTATTTTCAGGATTACCGCTGGGCCGGTACGTTGAGTCTGGAGGAGACCAGGGGTTTTTTGGCGCTGAAGGGAGACCTTCACAGGGGGGAGGTTGTGGTGGAGGACCGGAACTTCGGGACGGTGACATTGAGTATCGCCCGAGGAAAGACCACAAACCGGCTGTCCTTTGCGTCCAACGGAAGTCCGGCATTCCAGACCCAGTGCAAGATTACCGCAGATATCAGCACGCTGTCCGGGGGCGTGGAGCCAGATGAGGAGTTTTACCAGTCAGTGGAGGAGGCAGCGGCAGCTCAGCTTCAGGGGGAGATGGCATCCGCCTTGACAAAAGCCCTGCTGAAGAATGGCTGTGACATCTTCGGCTTTGGCAATCGCATCTCTCAGCAGTACCCCAAACGCTGGGCATCCTTGGATTGGGACGCTGCCATGTCCCGCTGTGACTACGAGATTCAAGTGGAGGTCACGGTTCTGCGCATGGAACAGGGCAGCTTGTCCGCCGGAGGGACGTAACGAGACGCCCTGTGATGGCAGCCTTCTTGGCCGGCGCTTCTGGCGGCGGGATGGGATGGAGGCCGCCGGCTGTGTTCCCGGGCTTACAGTCCCAAGGGGCCACATCACAAATTGCGGAAAATAATATAGGGCGCGGAGAAGCAGCAGCTTTTCCGCGCCCTTTTCAGCTTTGATATCCAGTTTAAATATCCAGGTAGATCTGATACCGCAGCAGCCAAGTGTTCACCTGGAGCAGATAGGCCAGCAGCTGGGGTCCAGCCATCAGCTGGCCGAACCAGGGCTTACCGTAGTCAAAGGTCTGGTTCAGCAGGCCGCTGACCGTCTCCTCGGACAGCAGCTTGTGGAGGGGCTGGGCGCTGTCTCGGAGTACGTAGCTCAGCCGCTGCTTCAGCAGAGCCTCATAGCCGGGATTGTGAGTCTTGGGGTAGGGGCTCTTTTTGCGGTGGAGCACCTGGGCGGGCAGCAGCCCTTCCGCCGCATCTCGCAGTAGGGATTTGGATTCTCCCAGGTGGCACTTGTACTCCCAAGGCGTGTTGAACACATATTGGGCGATCCGGTGATCGGCGTAAGGCACTCGGACTTCCAAACCGCTCCACATGCTGCACCGGTCCTTCCGGTCCAAAAGGGTGGCCATAAACCAGTGGATGTTCAGCCAGCTCAGCTGCCGCATGCGCACCTGTTCCGCGGTTTCTCCGGGAAGGGTGGGCATGGCGGAAAGGCTCTCTTCCAGCCGGGCGGAGACATATTCCTCCAGCCCCAGAGCTTGGCGCAGTTCCGGCTTTAACAGCCTGCCCCGCTGGTCCAGGTTGTTGGACCAGGGGAAGTGAGTTCCGTCGTACATTTCCCGACGGTGGAACCAGGGGTACCCGCCGAAGATCTCATCGGCACACTCCCCACAGAGAGCCACCGTGTGGCGCTGCTTCACCAGCCTGCAGAAGTGGAGCAGGGAGCCATCCACGTCCGCCATGCCGGGCAGGTCCTTGGCCAGCACCGCCTCGTCCAGGGAATCCGCCAGCTGACGATTGTCGCAGAGCAGCGTGCGATGGTCCGTTCCCAGCACGCCGCTGACTTTCAGCGCCCAGTCCTGATCCCGGTCCGGCTGAAAGAGAGAGGGGGTAAAGAACTCCTCGTTGCCCTCAAACTCAAAGGAGTAGGTGGACAGCGTCTTTCCCTGCTCCTTCAGCCGCTGGGCGGCAATGGCCGTCACCACGCTGGAGTCCAGCCCTCCGGACAGGAAGGTGCACAGGGGCACGTCAGCGGACAGCTGTCTCTCCACCGTGTCCAGCAGCAGTTCCCGCAGATGGGAAACCGTCTGCTCATAGCTCTCCTCGTGGGGGAGGGCCTCCAGCTGGAAGTAGGGCAGTTCCCGGAAGCCCAGCCGGTCGAAAATGGCCACGTGGCCGGGCTTGAGCTCTCGGATTCCCTCAAAGACGCCGCAGCCGGGAGTCCGGGCGGGCCCCAGTCCAAAGACCTCGCACAGCCCCTCTTTGCCCACCACGGGCCGCACACCGGGGAACTCAAAGAGTGCCTTGATCTCCGAGGCGAAAATCAGCTTCCCATCCCGGAGGGTGTAGAACAGGGGTTTCACCCCAAAGCGGTCCCGGCAGAGAAAGACCCGCTGGTTTACCGGGTCGTCCACGGCGAATGCGAAGATGCCGTTTAAGCGCTGGGCGCAGTCCGGACCCCACTGCAGGTAGGAGGCCAGAACCACCTCCGTATCGCAGGAGGTCTCAAAGGAATCTCCCAGGCTTTGAAGCTCCTGACGCAGCTCCGGAGCGTTGTAAACCTCCCCATTGTAGGCGATGGTCACCTCCTGCCCAGCCACGGACCGGCACATGGGCTGGGTTCCCCGCTCCGGGTCCATGACCGCCAGGCGGGCGTGGGCCAGTACACAGTGGGGGGAGTAGTGAGCTCCCTGGCTGTCCGGCCCCCGATGAGAGATGCGCCTTGCCATCCGCCGGGCCAGGTCCAGCCAGTGCTGCTCCTGTCCCGGGAACGCTTCCCGATACTCACAAAATCCGGCGAAACCACACATGTTGTCCAAAACCCCTTCCATAAGTACAGTTGTTCCAGTATATGCAAGGGGCAGGTGCTGGGACCCTCTTTTATTTGGGGATCCGGGTGTAGTATTCTTTGTCGTCCTGATGATCGATCCGAGCGCCGTTTTTCAGCTGAACCTTCAGAGAGGCGGGGTTGTCCAGGTGGACAGAGAAATAGATCTCGTCCTCGGGAACAATTTTCCGAGCTTCCTCCAAAGCAAGGGCCAGGCCGGCGGAGGCGTAACCCCGGCCCCGGAATTCTTTGCGGATGCCGTAGCCAATGTGTCCGGCCCCGTTGCGCAGAGCGTCGTTGAGGCAGTGCCGCAGATTGAAGATGCCCACGTACTCCCCCTGGTCGTCTACCAGTACAAACACCGTGTCGGGAACAAAGCCCTCGGGCAGATCCTGACCGCGGTTGTGACGCTTTTTCTCCTGAACGTACTGGGAGAATTCCTCCAGAGTCTTGCCGTGCACGGGGTTGGTGAATCCGTTTTCATCGGGAAGAAAACTCATCTGTAACTCGTAAGCCTTTTGCAGGTCCGCGTCCCATAGGGGAAGTAAGCGCATGGAAAACCCTTCTTTCTGAAAAAAGTAAATTTTTTCTAGTATAGCAGAAAAGTGGGGAAAGTCAAGAAAAGAAAAAGTTTCTTCGGCCTCTTCAAAGACAGCGCCTTTGCCCCATGAGCTTTGCGCTGTGGGGGCAGTGGGATTGCACTCTCTGCGTCGTCCGCTGTCAAGGTGCTTTAAAACTTTTTCCCGCTTCGCGTTGCTCTTTTTTTCCCTTTCCTGTATAATAAAAAGGATTGTGAGCAAAAAACGATTTGGAGATGCAGGAGTACCATCATGGCGATCTTGACAGTGAACAATATCCAGCAGAGCTTTGGCGAGGAAGTGATCCTCCAGAACATCACCTTTGAGATGCAGAAGGGGGAACGTGTGGGCCTAGTTGGTGTCAACGGCAGCGGCAAAACCACGCTGTTCAAGGTCCTCACCGGGGAGTACACCCCGGATACCGGATCGGTGGTCTTCGGCAAGGACACGGTGCTGGGATATATGGAGCAGCACGTTTGCCGGGACTTCCACAAGACCGCTTTTGAGGAGGTTATGACGGTCTTTGCGCCGCTGCTGCGCATGGAGCGGGAGCTGGAGGACTTAAATACCCTGCTGTCGGCCCATCCCGATGGGGAGGACCTGGAGCGGCTGATTCTGCGGCAGACGGAGTTAAACGACCGCTTTGTGGATGCTGGAGGCCTCACCTGCCGTTCCCGGGCCCGGAGTGCCCTGATGGGCTTGGGGTTCACCCCGGAGCAGCAGGAGAGCCGGGTGGGAGTGCTGTCCGGCGGGCAGAAGGCCAAGCTGCAGCTGGCGAAGATGCTGCTGGGCGGGGCCAATCTGCTGCTGTTGGACGAGCCCACCAACCACTTGGACATTCAGGCAGTGGAGTGGCTGGAGGACTTTCTGAAGAGCTATAACGGCGCGTATATCGTCATTTCCCACGACCGGTATTTTCTGGATAAGGTCACCGAGCGCACCTTGGAGATGGAGGGGAAGACCGTCACCTCTTATAAGGGCAATTACAGCCGGTACTTAGAGCTGCGTGCAGAGCACCGTCTGGCCATGCAGCGTGTGTATGAGAGCACCCAGAAGGAGATCTCCCGCATTGAGGGGATCATTGAGCAGCAGCGCCGCTGGAACCAGGAGCGCAACTACGTGACCATTGCCAGCAAGCAGAAGCAGATTGACCGGCTGGAGGCCACCCTGGAGAAGCCCGAGGCAGAGCCGGAGTCCATCCGGTTCCAGTTCAAGGCCAGTCGGCGGGGGGGCAACGACGTGCTCACTGCCGAGGACTTGTCCCTGTCCTTTGGAGGGCCGGCGCTGTTTGAGCACGTGAATCTGGAGATCAAGCACGGGGAAAAGGTGTTTTTGATCGGCCCCAACGGCTGCGGCAAGACCAGCCTGTTCAAGATCCTGCTGGGGCAGTATACCCCGGACACTGGATTGGTGCGACTGGGTTCCGCCATTGACGTGGGCTATTACGAGCAGTCCCAGTTGAGCCTCCACGACGAAAAGACCGTCATTGACGAGATCTGGGACCTCCATCCCCAGATGACCCAGACCGAGGTCCGTTCCGCTCTGGCGGTGTTCCTGTTCAAAGGGGAGGACGTGTTCAAACCGGTGGGAGCTTTGTCCGGCGGCGAGCGGGCCCGGGTGCTGCTGTTGAAGCTGATGCTCAGCAAGGCCAACTTTCTCCTGTTGGACGAGCCCACCAACCACTTGGACATCGGCTCCTGCGAGGCGTTGGAGAATGCCCTGTCGGGGTATGACGGCACCCTGTTTGTGGTGTCCCACGACCGGTACTTGATCAATAAGCTGGCGGACAAAGTGTACGTCCTGGGCAAAGAGGGCGCTAAGCTGTACCTGGGCAACTATGACAGCTACTTGGAGCAGCGGGAGAAGGAGCAGCAGACCCAGGAAGAGGCCCGTCCCGAGCCCAAGGTGAACCTGTATAAGCTGCGCAAGGAGCGGGAGTCCAACCTGCGCAAGCGCCGGACGGCTCTGAACCGGCTGGAGGGCCAGATCGAGGAGAATGATCGCCAGGTGAAAGCTCTGGAGGAGCAGTTGGCGGATCCGGAATTTGCGGCGGATTACGAGGCCGTGACCAAGGCCTCCCAGGAGATTGGCCGGCTGCACCAGGAGTCGGAGGAGCTGCTGATGGAGTGGACCCAGCTCAGCGAGGAGCTGGAGCAGCTGGAGAGCGGAGAGACGGACGCCTAAAAAGGAGGGAGTCCCGTGGAGGTGCTGTGGATATTCCTGATTCTGTTGGCGGTGGCCGCCCTGGCGGGGCTGGTGGCCAGCTGGGTGTCGGGGCAAAAGCGGCTGCGCCAGCGTGTGCTGGGGCAGTTCGGAAAGCTCCCCCCGGAGGACTCCTCCCTGGAGGGAATCCCGAAGTACGCCTCCCTTTTGGGGGATCTTCCCGTGGACGGCGCCACGTGGGAGGATCTGGATATGGACCGGGTGTTCCGCCGAGTGAACTCTTGCCAAAGCGCCGTGGGGGAGCAGGTGCTGTATGCCCAGCTTCACCGGCTGGAGCAGCTGCCCCATTGGGAGGAACTATTGGCCCACCTGGAGAACTGCCCGGACCAGCGGGAGCACGCTTGGCTGACATTGGCCCGAGTGGGAAAGCGCCGGTCCTGCTACAGCCTGGCGGAGTTTCTCTTTGCTCCGGAGGAGGTCTCCCTACTGCTGGGACCGCTGTACCCTCTGTTTGCCCTTCTGCCTTTGGCGGGGCTGGTGGGGATGCTCTGGAATTATTGGGTGGGAGGCTGTGTGCTGATCGGTTCCCTGTGTTGGAATGTGGTTCTGTACTATCTGGGCAAGCGCCGCGTCCAAGGAGACTTGGAACGGCTGCAGGCACTGTCCTCCCTGCTTTGGGCCTGTCGTAGGCTGACAAAGGTCCTGTCCTTTGCCCCTCTCCGAGAGGATCTGGAGGAGGCACTGGTCAAGTTCCGGCCTTTGGAGGGCAGGATGACTGGGTTGACTCCCCGGGGTTCCGCAGATTGGGAACTGCTGCAGGAGTACTACCACATCTTCACCCTGCGGGATCTGCGGCTCTATCGCCGGGCGGTCAAACTGGTGAAGGAATATCCCAACCAGGCCAAAAGCCTCTATCAGGCGGCGGGGATGGTGGACGCCGCTATCGCCGTGCTGTCCTTCCGGAGGACGCTGCCTCAGTGGTGCCGCCCCACCTACCACCAGGAGAATGTCCTGGAGTTTGCCGGACTTTTTCACCCATTGCTTCAAGATCCTGTGGAAAACTCCGGCCGCTTGGAGAAGGATGTGCTCCTCACCGGATCCAATGCCTCGGGAAAGTCCACCTTTCTCAAGGCGCTGGCGGTGAACGCCATCCTGGGTCAGAGCATCGATACCTGCGCCGGAGAGCGCTATGTGTTTCGCCCTGGGAGGGTGCTCAGCTCCATGGCGGTGCGGGATGACATCACAGCGGGGGAGAGCTACTTCATGGCGGAGGTCCGCTCCCTGAAGCGCTTGACTGATGCTGCCCGCACAGGGGGCTGTCTGCTGTTTATCGACGAAATTCTCAAGGGCACCAATACGGTGGAGCGCCTGGCCGCGTCTCAAGCGGTGCTGGAAGAGCTGCACCGCAGGGATTGCCTGTGTGTGGCCGCCACCCACGATCTGGAGCTGACCAGCCGTCTGGCAGAGAGCTATCACAGCTTTCACTTTCAAGAGCGGCTCACCGGGGAGGGCGTGGAGTTCGACTACCTGCTGCGGCCTGGCCCAGCCAATACCCAAAACGCCATCCGCCTGCTGCAGGTGTTGGGCTTTTCAGCCTCCACAGTGGAGCGAGCTCAGGAGCTGGCGAAGAGAGGAGAGATACCCACATGAAAGCAAAAATCATCACCCTTGGCTGCAAGGTGAACCAATATGAGTCCGAAGCCATGCTGGAAGCGCTGCTGTCCGGCGGGTTCCAGGAGGCAGGGCCTGGGGAGGAGGCCGATGTGGTAGTCATCAACTCCTGTACGGTGACTGCCACCAGCGACCAAAAAGTCCGCCAAACCCTGCGGCGGGCCAAGCGGGAGAATCCGGGGGCGGTGACGGTGCTCACCGGGTGCATGCCTCAGGCCTTTCCGGAGGAGGCAGCCAACCTGTTGGAGGCAGACGTGGTGCTGGGAAATGCCCGGCGGAGGGACCTGCTGCCCAGAGTGCTGGAGTACCTGTCCTCCAAGCAGCGGATTGTGGACATCGCCCCTCACGAGAAGGGGGAGAGTTTCGAGAAGATGTCCGTCTCCACCTTCCACGGCAGGACCAGGGCTTTTCTGAAGATTCAGGACGGCTGTGACCGGTTCTGTTCCTATTGCATCATCCCCTACGCCAGAGGACGGGTGCGTTCCAAGCCGCTGGAGGACCTCCGGGAAGAGGTCCGGCAGCTGGGGGAGGCTGGGTACCAGGAGGTGGTGCTCACGGGGATCAACCTGCCCGCCTACGGCAAGGAGCTGGGCCTGCATCTGTGCGACGCGGTGGAGGCGGCCTGTGAAGCTTCCGGAATCCGCCGGGTGCGCTTGGGCTCTCTGGAGCCAGAGCAGCTGACGCCTTCGGTGATCCAGCGGATGGCCAAGGAGGAAAAACTCTGTCCCCAGTTTCATCTGTCCCTGCAGAGCGGATGTGACGAGACACTGCGGCGGATGAACCGCCACTACACCACTGCCGAGTACCGGGAGATTGTGGGGAATCTCCGGGCAGCCTTTCCCAACTGTGCCATTACCACGGATATCATGGTGGGCTTTGCCGGGGAGACGGAGGAGGAGTTCCAGGCGTCCCTGGAGTTTGCCAGGGAGATCGCCTTTGCTAAGGTCCACGTGTTTGCCTATTCCCGGCGGCCGGGTACCCAGGCCTATGATATGCCGGACCAGGTGAGCAATCGGGTGAAGGAGGAGCGCAGCCACCGCATGATCCAGGTGACCCGTCAGACCCAGCAGGCATTTCTCCAGGCCCAGGTGGGCCGGACGGAGGAGGTCCTCTTTGAGCAGCAGAAGGAGCGAGGCGTCTGGGAAGGCTACACCAGAAATTACACCCACGTTCTGATCCCCAGTGGTCGGGATCTCTCCGGCCAGCTGGTGAAGACTGTCTTAACGGAAGTCCAGGGGGAGAGTTGCGTCGGCAAGGCGGCGTCCCTCTAAAGGCTTCAGCCTGAATAGGGGCTGGAGTGAGGCAGAGCGGCCCAACCGGAAGGGCAAGCAGCGGCTGCCGGGACGGGATGAGGGGCAAATAGCTGGCGGAATCAAAGCACGGCGCACATATTTTACAGGAACTTCTTGTAATTTTTACGGTAATATGGCATGATTAAAGAAACCATACTTTTTGGAAAGGGCGGTCCTTTTCATGCCAAGCAGTGAGAAAAAATTTACGAAAACAGAGAAGAGCTGGATCCTCTACGATTGGGCCAACTCGGTATACGCCACCAACATCATGGCAGTGCTGTTTCCCATCTATTTTGGCAGCGTCTGCGAAGCCGCGGGAGCGGATAACCTGGTGCTCTGGTCCTACGGAACCTCGGTGGCCACCTTTCTGACCGCGGTGCTGGCCCCCATCCTGGGGTCCCTGGCGGATCACAAGGGCCATAAAAAGCGCCTGTTTGTGGCCTGCCTCGTCCTGGGCGTGGCGTTTACCCTGTTCAGCGCGTTAACCGACGACTATCGGGGGCTGCTGGTGGGTTATGTGGTGTCCCATATCGGGTTCTCCGGTTCCTGCCTGTTCTATGACGCCTTCCTCACCGACGTGACCACCCGGGAGCGCATGGATCGGGTATCCGCCTGGGGGTATGCCATGGGGTACATCGGCGGCAGCACCATCCCCTTTGTCCTGTCCATAGTGATCCTTTTTGTCATGGGCATGGAGAATCCGGTGGCCTTTAAATTGGTCATCCTGCTGACCAGCCTGTGGTGGCTGGCGTTTAGCATCCCCTTCCTGAAGAACGTCCACCAGATCCACTATGTGGAGGCTAAACGAGGCCTGCTTCGTTCCACTTTCCGCAACCTGTGGGCCACCGCCAAGGATATCTTCACCCACAAGCGGGTGTTCTTCTTCCTCATTGCCTACTTCTTCTACATCGACGGCGTCAACACCATCATCTCCGTGTCCACCTCTTACGGCACTAAGCTGGGTTTGGACACCGTCAGCATGATTTTGGCTCTGCTGGTGACTCAGATTGTGGCCATGCCTTTTTCCATCCTCTTTGGCAAACTGGCCGGAAAGATCAGCGCCATCAACCTTCTGTGCGGAGCGGTGGGGGTCTACTTTTTTATCACCGTGGTGGGCTTTTTCATGGGCTTCATCATCGAGCAGAACCCCAACGATCCCAGCGCTTTGGCCCTGTCCCAGGTGTTGTTCTGGTGCATGGCGTTCCTGGTGGGGACTGTCCAGGGAGGTATCCAGGCGCTGTCCCGCTCTCACTTCGGCAAGCTGATCCCTGCGGACCGCTCCAATGAGTATTTTGGCTTCTTTGACATCTTCGGCAAGTTCGCCGCTGTGATCGGTCCTTTGCTGGTGGGCATGTTTACCCAGTTCACTGGACGGGATTCCATCGGCGTCATCAGTTTGGCAATTCTGTTCCTTATCGGCGAGGGGATCCTCCTGGGAGGGCGGAAAACACTCTTTGGCTCCAAAAACCAGCAATAAACCCTTGACCGGCAAGAAAAAACACGGCTCCAAAAGGGGCCGTGTTTTTTGCGTGTGATGGGTGGATCAGCTGTCCTTTTTGCTGTTGATGATTTTGGAGAGCTCGTCCATAAAGCTGTTGATATCCTTAAACTGGCGGTAAACCGAGGCAAAGCGCACATAGGCCACCTCGTCCACATTCTTCAGCTTCTCCATGGCGTAGGTGCCGATGCGCTGGGAGGAGACTTCCCGATCCAGGGAGTTCTGCAGGAGATTTTCAATCTCGTCCACAATGTGTTCCAGGGTGTCCATGGAGACGGGCCGTTTTTCACAGGCCCGCAACAGGCCATTCAACAGCTTGTTCCGGTCAAAGGTTTCCCGGGATTTATCCTTTTTGATGACCACGATGGGCACATTCTCAATGACCTCATAAGTGGTGAAGCGCTTGCCGCACTTCATGCACTCCCGGCGGCGGCGGATGCGTTCGCCCTCGTCGGTGGGGCGGGAATCGATGACGCGGCTCTCACTGAAGCCGCAGTAAGGGCATTTCAAAGCAAAAGCACCTCCTGATGTGGTTGGCGGTCGCCCAAGCACAGGCAAAACCTATTGTAGTTATTATACCTCAAAAGAAGGTGAAAAAGCAAGAAATTTGTCAGGAAACGGGGCCTTCTAGGACGTTTTTTGTGAAGTACAGAGAATTTTCCAGCTCACAAATCTCCCGGAAGTTCTCCCGGTACACCTCGGTGATCACCGCGCCGTTATAGCCCATCTCCTCCAGGGCGTGGCGCAGGGGGAGAAAGTCCCCTTTTCCGGCGCCGGGCAGCAGACAGGTCTTGCCATCGTCCCAGTCGCTCAGGTGGACGTGAACCAATCTTTGGCCCATGGCCTGGAGCATCTCCTGCCAGGGCGTGCCCACGATGCGGCACTGCTTCACATCCAGCACAAAAGCGCATTGCTCCCCCAGATAGTCCCGCATCCCCGCCACAAAGGGTGTCTTGGACGCCCGAAACTGGCGCACACACTCCTGGGCAGGGTAGGCGCCTTCCTGGTCCCCCAGGCGGTAGAGTTCCCCAAAGCGCTGCCAATAGCCCTCGTCCGTGAGTTTCCCGTGGCCCTGAGGCTGGCCGTGGATCACCACCCATTTGCCGCCTAGAAAAGCTGCTGCGGCCATGTAGCGGCGGTAGAAGTCAAAGGCCTCCTTGGTGCGGCGAGGGTAGTCCCCAAAGAGCATAGAGGACTCCACCGCGGAGGTAAAGGGATGAATGGACACAAATTCCCCGCCCACAGCGTCCGCCCGGCGCTTCAGTTCTCGAAGGAAGGGCATCTCCAGCTCCTCCATGCAGTTGAGAAATACCTCAAACCGGCGATAGCCCAGATCCAGCAGCGTCTGAAGGGAGCGCTCGGTTTCCATGGGATACAGGCAGGCTGTACTGACCCCGGTTTTCAAGGGCGTCACTCCTTTCCCTTGGAGGAGGCGCCGTCTTTGGACCGGCCATCCCCGTCTGCGGTATCTTTGGCCAGCTCCCAAAGGATCCGCTGGGCTGCGGCCCGCTTGGCATTGGCCTCGGCTGCCAGCAGCAGCGCTGCTTTCTTTAAGTCCTCCCCGTTGTCACAGGTGGCTTGGAGGGAGCGGCAGGTCTCCTGGATGGCTCTGCAGTGAGCCTCTCGGAACAGCTGGTAGGTGTCACCGGTCATCTCTTTGCCTGCAAACAGCGTCTGGATATCTTGAATGGACAGCACCTGTTTGAGCATGGACACGGCCATCAGTCCGGCCAGGTGCTCCTTGGTGTATTTCTTTTTCTCCGGATGGGGGATCAGCCCGCTTTTGACGTAATTGTTGATCATGGAGCTGGTCAAAAGACTGCCCCCTTCCTCTGGCTGAAAGAGCCGTAGACTTTCCCCCAGGTAGAGGATCACCTGATCCATGTACAGGGGGATGGTGGGCAATTCTTCCCAGGTGGGAGGGGCGGAGTGTTCTCCCTCGTTTGCCCAGTCAGATACGGCTTGGGCGGCGGTAAGCGGTTCCATGGGACATGCTCCTTTCCGAGGATTTGTTCTCAGTTTACAGGGAAAATGGGCGGTTGTCAAATCCCCGAGTTGCTTTCCGGGGAAAGATACGGTACAATAGCAGGGAACACAGAAAGATCGTGCCCGGATTGGCCGGCGAGAGAAAGGTACTATATACTATGAGCGCAACGAAACAGGAGATCCAAAAGCTGAGAATGCGGGTGATGGAAAAGGACTTTTCCCGCATGAACGACCGCCAAAAAGAGGCGGTGTTTTCTACAGAAGGCCCCTTGCTGGTGCTGGCTGGTGCCGGCAGCGGCAAGACCACGGTGCTGGTCAACCGGATTGCCAATATTGTTCGGTATGGACAGGCGTACAGCAGTTCCCTTGTCAGCGATACCATATCCCAAGAGGACGTGGAAGCGTGTAAAGCTTACATGCTTGACGTAGAGTTGGAGAATGCAGTACGGGAGCGCCTTGCGGTGTCTCCGTGCCCCGCTTGGCGTGTAATGGCAATCACCTTTACAAATAAAGCTGCAGGGGAGCTGAAGGACCGTCTAGTTCAGATGCTGGGGGACAGCGGCGGGGAGGTGTGGGCCTCCACATTTCACGCCAGCTGTGCCAGAATGCTTCGGCGGGACGGGGACCGGCTGGGGTTCACTTCCCATTTTACCATTTACGATACCGATGACAGCCGCCGGCTGATGAAGGAGGTCCTCCGGGATCTGGAGATCTCGGAGAAGCTGCTGTCTCCCAAGGGGGCGCTGGCGGAGATCTCCCGGGCCAAGGACGAGCTGACCCTGCCCCAGGAGTTTGAGGAGTGTGCCGGAGACGACTACCGTCTCAAGCAGGTGGCCAGAGCCTACCGGCTGTACCAGGCACGGTTGGCGGATGCCGACGCCATGGACTTTGACGATCTGATTGTAAACACGGTGCGGATGTTTGAGAAGTGCCCTGACGTGTTGGAGTACTATCAGAACCGGTTCCGGTACCTGATGGTGGACGAGTACCAGGACACCAACCATGCCCAGTACCGGTTTGTCAGCCTGTTGGCCCAGCGCAGCGGGAACCTGTGTGTGGTGGGTGACGACGATCAGAGCATTTACAAGTTCCGAGGGGCGACCATCGAGAATATCCTGAATTTTGAGGAGGATTTCCCCGGGGCGAAGGTGATTCGCCTGGAGGAGAATTACCGTTCCACCCAGAATATCCTGGACGCAGCCAACGCGGTGATCAAAAACAACCGGGAGCGCAAGGGAAAGACTTTGTGGACGGCAGCGGGCCCTGGGGAAAAGATCACCCTGCACCTGGCCTCTGACGAGAGGGATGAGGCGGACTACATTGCCCGGACCATTCTGGACGGGGTGGAGCAGGGCCGGAAGTTTTCCGACTACGCGGTGCTGTACCGGATGAATTCCCAGTCCCAGGCATTGGAGCGGATGTTTGCCCGGCAGGGGATCCCCCACAGGATCATCGGGGGCACCCGGTTCTTCGACCGGAAGGAAGTCCGGGATATGATCGCCTATTTGAACGTGATCAACAACCCTTCCGACGAGGTGCGTCTGCGGCGGATTGTCAACGTGCCCAAACGGGGGATCGGGGATCGCACCGTGGAGCTGGCCTCCCAGATCGGGCGCCAGGTGGGGGAGAGCCTCTATTCAGTGTTTACCCATCCCGGTGACTTCCCGGCCATTGCCAGGGCGGCCAAGAAGGTGGCAGCCTTCACCCAGGTGATGGATGAGTTTATTGAAAAGAATCGGGAGGGCATGCTTCCCAGCCAGCTGTACAGTGAGCTGGTGGAGCGGCTGCGGTATAAAGCCTATCTGGAGGAGGACGATCCCGACAAGGCGGAGGAGCGTCTGGAGAACGTGGCGGAACTTTCCACCATGCTTCAGCGGTACGAAGAGGAGGCCGGGGATGGGGCCAGTCTGTCCAGCTTCCTGGAGGAAGTTGCCCTGTATACGGATATCGACAACTATGACCAGTCCGCGGACAGCACAGTGATGATGACGATCCACTCCGCCAAGGGCCTGGAGTTCCCGGTGGTGTTCCTGCCCGGCTGGGAGGAGGGGGTCTTCCCCGGCATGTCGGTGATCTACAATCCCGAGGAAGTGGAAGAGGAGCGGCGTCTGGCATATGTGGCCATCACCCGAGCCAGAGAGCAGCTGTACATCTGCCACGCAGAGAGCCGGATGCTCTTCGGCACTACCACCCACAACCGGCTTTCCCGTTTTGCGGGGGAGATTCCCCAGGAGCTGATCCAACAGACCCGTTCCGGGGGCTGGATGCGCACCAGTGTCCCAGGAGGGGCGGCCCTGGGGAGCGCTCCTCGGGGGACTGCCCAGCTTGCTCAGCCCTCCCGGATGCCTCAGATGCCACAGCCTGGGAAAACTGCTGCGGTGAAACCGGTGTTCACGCCCCAGCCGGTGAAGCCCGTCCCCGCGGGGACCTACCAAGTGGGGGATACGGTGCGCCACAAGACCTTTGGCCAAGGGCTGATCCTTTCCGCCACCAAGATGGCCAACGACACCTTGCTGGAGATCGCCTTTGACAAGGTGGGCACCAAGAAGCTCTTTGCCAATTACGGGCGTTTGGAGAAGCTGTAACAGATCCTGAAACGAAAGGAGCGCTGTCTATGAAGCAATGTCCCATCTGCGGCATGTATGCCGAGGACTACACAGCATTCTGTCCCCGCTGCTCGGCGGACCTGACCAATGTGCCTCCGGTGCCTCCTCAAGCTTCGGTTCCCTTGGCGCCGCCCCAGGCTCCCACTTTCACCCCGCGGCCCCCAGTTCCCAGACCTCGGGTCTTCACCTGGGCAGATGTGGCCACCTTTTTGGGGTTTTGCGCCTCCATCGTGGGGTACTTTGGAGCCAGCCTGTTGTTCTTTCCTTTGGGCATCATCGCCTCGGTGCTGGGGTTTAAGGGGAACCGGGCCAGAGGGCTGGCCGTGGCCGGAATTGTGATTGCCACTCTGGGATTGCTGCTGAAGCTGATGACCGTGCTGCAGCAGGCGGATTTCCTGCCCAGGTGGTTCACCAGCGGCGTGTGGTGATTTTCCTGGGAAAGCCGGGGAGCCTGGCACCAAATCCTTTTGGGCTCATACAATGAGAAGGAGAAACCCAAAAGGAGGAGATCACATGGCCGAAAACGATTGTGCTCCCGACTATGACTGCCGGGAATACTTCAAAGAGGCGGTCTGCATTGACGCGCAGCGTGTGTACGACAGCTGCTCGGACAAAGACTGCATCGAGGACATAAGGGTGCTGTTCCCCGCGGCACGGCAGCCCTTGGTGGACAGCGCAACCAATGTGCGTGTCCGGGACGTGAGCGTCATCACCGTGTACATTGATCTGCAGCCCATCCCATTTAACAAGGGCTTCTACTCGGTGGACATGACCTTTTTCTTCAATGTCTGTCTGGATCTTTTTGGCGGGACGGCGTCCTGCCCGGTGCCGGTGGATGGAGTGGCCATCTTTAATAAGAAGGTGGTGCTTTACGGCAGCGAGGGCAATGTGAAGCTGTTCACCTCTGGCTGCTCCATGGAGGAACTTCAGGCGGAGGATGCCCGAGTGCTGCCCAAGGCCACGGTTCAAGTGGCCCAGCCGGTGGCCCTTTCCGCCAGGCTGTGCGAGCAGAATGGCTGCGGCTGCGAGCCGTACTGCCGCATCCCCGAGAGCATCTGCCAGCGGTACGGCGGCGAGTTCGACGGCTGTCCCCAGAAGAACGCGGTGTATGTCACCATTGGGCTGTTCATCATCGTGCAGATCGTGCGGAATGTGCAGATGCTCATTCCGGCCTATGACTTCTGTGTCCCGGAGAAGGAGTGCGTGGCTTCCAGCGACAATCCCTGTGAGCTGTTCCGGCGCATTGACTTCCCCACCAGTGAATTTTTCCCGCCCAAAGCCACGGATGTGGGCGGCGGCTGCAAGTAAGGAGCCGTTTTTGGGGAGGGCTCCCGCCAGTGGGCGGGGGCCCTTTCCTTTTTCCGTTGACAAGCGGGAGGGAAATGTGTATAATGTTAGTAACCTAACAGTTCGGAAGTGAGAATATCGTGGAGTATCGAGATGACATTGGCTTTCAAATCCGCACCCTGTCCCATCTGGTCAAGCGGGTGGTGGATCAAAATGCCTTTCCTGGAGAGGTGAGCCATCCTACGGGAGTGCAGGGATGGATCATCGGCTATCTCTATGAGAACCAGGACAAAGAGGTGTTCCAGCGGGACATTCAGGAGCAATTTTCCATCCGGCGGTCCACTGTGACGGGGATTCTGCAGCTGATGGAGAAAAACGGCCTGATCATCCGCAGCTCAGTGGATCGTGACGCCCGGCTGAAGCGGCTGGAGCTGACTCCCCGGGCCATAGAGTTTCATGAGCGCATCGGCCGCAGTGTCCGCCAGGTGGAGGACCGCATTGATCAAAGCCTCACCCCGGAAGAACGGCAGGAATTTATCCGCCTTTGCGAGAAGATTCGGGAGAACCTGTCCGAAAAGCCGTAAAGGGCGGCAGCGCAAAAACACCCGGTATCCCAAGAGGATACCGGGTGTTTGGTTTCTAAGTGATGGAAAGTACTAGAAAAACTTTACTCGCCCTTGTTCAGCGCGGCGATGGCGTTTCTCATAGCGGTGATGACGGTGGGATCCTTCTCCCGCTCCAGATAGTAGCGCAGATGTGCGCTGGCGTGCTCGTTGTCCATCTCGCCCAGAGCGGTGGCAGCAGTAGCGCGAACCTTGGGATCGTCATTGGTGAGCATATCGGGAACGATGAAATTGAAGCAGTCATCCTTGCCGATCTTACCCATGCCGGCAATAGCTGCCAGCCGAGTTTCTTCGTCCTTGTCCTGGGCCAGTTTAATCAGGGCGCCCTCTTTTCCCTTTGCAATTGCCTTTTCAACCTTATCCAGCTTGCTCATTGTATGTAAGACCTCCTATAGTATGGGAACAAACAAGAGCGGAACCTTGCTCTTGTTAGTTTACTAACAATTAATATAGCGCTGTGGTTTTAAGGAAATATGGTGAAATTGTGAACAAAATATGAACTTTAGGTAGTATATCTAAAATTCCTGGAAGAGCGATTGCTTTTTTCACAATGGTTTCACCATCTCAAGGGGGGAACCTGTCCCCAAGCAATGGGGAGAAGAAGGGGGTCAATCCCTGGGCGATCTCGCTGGCTGCAGGGGAGGATGGGTCGTGGTTTACAGCAGGGCTGCGGCCCACTCCGCCTCCCGGAAGCCTACCAGTACCTTGTCCTTGGCCAGGAGGATGGGACGCTTCACCAGCATGCCGTCGGTGGACAGCAGGGAGAGCTGTTCTTCCTCCGACATGGTGGGGAGCTTGTCCTTCAGGGCCAGGGCGCGGTACTGCTGGCCGCTGGTGTTGAAAAAACGCTTTAAGGGCAGACCGCTTTTAGCATGCCACTGGCGCAGTTCCTCCAGAGTGGGGTTTTCCGTTTTGATGTCCCGGACAGTGTAGGCGATGCCGTGAGCATCCAGCCAGTTCTGGGCTTTTTTGCAGGTAGAGCATTTGGGATAGCAGACAAATAGCATGGGGGTGCTCCTTTCCAAGGAAACTTGGGCCTCTTGTTGTTTACAGGGGCCAGGTTTTGATCAGTTCTTTTTCAAAGAAGGACGTCAGCAGCCGGCAATCCTTCTCCCGGTCGTAGACGGTCAGGCATTGGAGGTACTCCTCACGGTCGTCGTCAAAGACCACCAGAGGCGGGTGATCCCGGGTCAGCAGGAAGTAGTTCACCAGCACACGGCCGGTGGCTCCGTTGCCGGCAGCGAAGGGGTGGATATTCTCAAACCGGCAGTGAAAGTAGGCAGCCTCCTGCAGGAGATCCGATCCGCAGTAGCCGCAGACCTCTTCCATGAGCTGGTCCAATTCCATGCCCACATCCCTGGCAGAGGCGCCCACTGCGTTGACAGCGGTGACGAAGTCTTGTTTTTTCAGTTCGCCGGGGCGCTCCCCCTGGAAGATGTAATAGGGTTCGGTGTAGGTGCCGCTGTTGAGCACCCGGTGGATTTCCAGGACCAAGGGAGTGTCCAGGTCGTCCCTAGCCAAGACCCGTTCCCGGAGATATTCATAACAGCGCTTCTGGCTGTAGAGCTGGACCAGTTCCATGGGATCGCCGGAGAATTGGGAGACCGTTCCGGTGCGGAAGAATTCCGTGACGATGGAGATGGGCAGCTGTCTGTCCTCCAAAAGACTGGAATGGTAAGCAAAGGTTGGGTTAAAATCCTGGAGCAGCCGGTCCAGGTCACCGGGGCAGCGAATCCGATGGGATTGCCACCATGCTAAGATCTTTTCATAGGTGCTCATTGAGTCCCTCCTTTGATAGGCAGATGTTGACATGAGGGTCCAAAAGGACCTGGGAAAGAAAATTATGGAAACTATTATAGCCTGCTTTTTCACACAGTGCAAGGGAAAGAAGTCAGTTTTGATTTTTTTCATGAGATCATGTATAATATTGTCATTTGTGGTGAAAGGATGAAGTGCATGCTGTTTTTGATTTTGGCGGTGCTGGCCAGTTCAGTGCTGGCGGTGGTGCTGAAATATCTGAGTTCCGGCTATACCTATGGGGTGTACCTGATCAATTATGTCACCTGCGCGCTATTGGCGTTTTTGACCATGAATCCCCGCTCCCTGTGGAACGGTGATCCCTTGCCTCTGTGGCTGGGCGTGGTATCCGGATTTCTCTATTTGGTGGCCTTGGTGGTTTACGCCTACAGCATCCGGAAAAATGGTGCGGTGCTGTCCTCGGTGTTTACACGGCTGGGAGTCCTGGTGCCGGTGCTGGTGTCCGTGGCTCTGTTTGGAGAGCGCCCCACTCTGCTCCAGTGCGCAGGCATTGCGGTGGCCGTGGCCGCGGCGGTGGTGATGAACGGCCTGCCTCAACGGGGCAAACGGGAGGGCGTGGCTGGAGCCATGTCTCTGGGAGCGCTGCTGCTGGCCCTGCTGCTCAACGGCAGTGCGGACAGCATGTCGAAGATCTTTACCCAGCTGGGCAGCCGTCGGGACGACGGGTTGTTTATGTTCTACATCTTCCTCTTTGCCGGGGTGTTCACCTTGGTGCTGCTCCTCCGGGAGAAGCAGAAGCTCACCCGGCGGGACCTGCTGTTTGGGGTGTTGGTGGGAGTGCCCAACTTCTTTTCCTCCAGGCTGCTTTTGGCTGCATTGACGGAACTGCCCGCGTTTTTGGTGTATCCCTGTTACAGCGTAGGGGCAATCCTGGTGATTTCCTGCGTGAGCTTCTTCCTATTCCGGGAGCGGCTGAATCGGCGGCAGCTCTGCGCTGTGGGAATGATTTTAGGGGCTTTGGTACTATTGAATCTGTGAGAACTTCTGTGGAACCGGATGGCACCGGTTCTTTTTTTATTTTTGCGCAATGGCGTGGGGAATCCTGTCAAAAAAGTGGTGTGATTCCCCCCTAAGAAATTTGTGAAAGAATCCGGTGTCTCTCTGGAAAACAAGGCCAGCAGCAGGAGCTGACAAAAGCGCGCCTGGCATCTATGGCGGATCCCCTTGTGGAGGTGCTCAACCCCAGGGGAATGGGGGCGCAGGTCACGGAGGCGTTGTCGCCGGCAGAGAATAGGGGGCTCCTGTGATTGATCTGAAGGATTTCCAGCCGGTCAACGACACCTTTGGCCATCAGGAGGGGGACAGGTTGGTGCGGCGGGTGGCAGGGGTGCTGGAGGCTCAAACCACAGAAAAGGACCTGGGGCGACGAGTTTTGGGGGGCTCCGGGAGTTCCCCTGTCAAGGCTTCGGTATCGGACGATACCCAGCGCAGCTGTGAGAAAACTTCCAGGTTGGCTCTGCCAGAAACGGATCCGTCTCCATCAGCTGCAGTGTGGGGAGCGCGCGGTTGACCCAGGATGACAGGGATTTACGCTACCTCGGTGCGGGAGGCGGGCCAGCGGGGCGGCCTGGTGAAGACCAGCGGAAAGAACCAATACTTCTTGGAATGAGCACACTTGGGATGAGCGCAGGGTTGAAAGCTGCAAGGGAGAGACGCAGAGTATTTTAAGGCGCCGGAAGTGGCATTCCGATGCCATTTGTGTTATACTAAGGTCAAGAAGCGGAAAAAGATTGCAGAACTCAAGGGAGGCCCTCATGGATAAGGAACGTTCCACCCTGTTGATTGTGGATGATGACGCGCTCAACCGTGCCCTGTTGCGGAATATATTTGAGAGCCAATACGAGATTGAAGAGGCAGCAGACGGGGAGGAGGGGTTGTTGTCCATCCAGCGGAATCCGGAGCGTTTGTGCGCAGTGCTTCTGGATGTGGTGATGCCCAAGCGCAGTGGTCTTCAGGTGCTGGAAGAGCTGGCGTCAGAGGGCTTTCCCCAGCGGACGCCGGTGTTTCTCATCACTGCGGAAGCCACCGGGGAGACGGTGGGAGCGGCCTACCGGCTGGGGGTCATGGATGTGATCCAAAAACCCTTGGATCTGTTTGTGGTGCGCAGACGGGTCCAGTCCGTGATCGAACTGTTTGAGGCTAGAAAGCGGCTCAGCGGCCAGGTGGAGTCCCAGGCGGAGAAGATCATCCGCCTGAACCAAGGGATGATCGAGGCCCTGGCCACTGCCATAGAATTTCGCAGTGAGGAGTCGGGGGATCACGTCCGGCGAATTCACGATATCACCTGGACGCTGTTGTCCCAGACAGCCCTGGGAGAGGGGTATTCTGAGGAACAGGTGCGGCAGATGGCCCAGGCCTCCATCACCCACGACGTGGGGAAGATCGCTGTGCCGGATAACATTCTCAATAAGCCCGGCCGCCTGACTCAGGAGGAGTTTGAGGTGATGAAAACCCACACCGTCCGAGGGGCGCAGTTGTTGGACAGCATTCCTCAGCTGCGGGAGCTGGGTTCCTTTTTCCAGTATGCCCGGGACATTGCCCGTCATCATCATGAGCGTTGGGACGGCCGGGGTTATCCTGACGGGCTGCGGGGGGATGAGATCAGCCCTTGGGCCCAAGCGGTGAGCCTGGCGGATGTGTACGATGCCCTGCGGTGCAAGCGGGTATACAAGGACGCCCTGCCCCGGGAGCAGGTGTTGGCCATGATTCGGCAAGGGGACTGCGGTGCCTTCAGTCCCAAGCTGCTGGAGAGCTTTTTCTCAGTGGAAGACCAGCTCTCCCATCTTTATGAGGGAAAAGAGGGATAACCATGGATGCAGTGCAAAAGGCAGAACTGTTGGCTGGTGGAATTGACGCAGAGGAGGCCATGGGCCGGTTCCTGGGCAATGAGGCTCTGTTTCTGAAGTTTTTAGGGAAGTTTCCCCTGGACGAAAACTACGGGAAGCTTTGCCAGGCCGTGGCGGTTGAGGATTGGGAAAGCGCAGTGAATGCCGCCCACTCCTTAAAGGGAATGTGTGGAAATTTGTCCATTACGCCCCTGTACCGGCTGTTTACCCGGCAGGTGGACGCTTTTCGAGGGGGACGGCCCCAGGAGGCCTCCGGCATGATGGAGGAGATCACCCAAGCCTATGAACGGGCGGTCCGGGCCATTGCGAGCCTGGAAGATCATGGCTGAGGGCCGCCGCTCCCTGTGGCGGCGGGCGCTGCGGAGCATGCGGCTGACGCTGCTGGCCTTTGCGGCGGTGACGGGGATCGCCATATGTGGTGCGGTGATGGTGCGGTTTACCCTGCTGAAAAACGCCTTTAATACGGGCACTGCCATGTCCCGCAGTTACGCTGCCGAAGCCTGGGACAACCTGACAGTTTATGAGACGCTGCTCACCTTTGGGGCATCTTCTTTGGATTGGCAGGTGGAGCAAGGGGCGGACGAGGATACTCTGGAGCAGTGGCTGCAGCTCTATTTCCGGAGGGTGGAGACTGTGTTGGGCACCGGGGTAGTGGATCCCTACGTGGTGTTGGATGGCCGAATCATAGCGGCCAATCCGTGGGAGGGGGATGCCTCCTACGATGTGGAGGGGGCGTCCTGGTACCTGTTGGCGGTGGCCAACCCCGGGCAGGCGGTGTTTACCGATGTGTATGTGGATGCCATCAGCAATCGGCCGGTGATCACCCTAGCCCAGTATTGTACCGGCTGTGGAGCGGTGTTTGCCTTTGACATTCTGCCCCGGCGGATCACCTTTGACACCAACGGGTTGGAAGAGGGGGATTCCCTCTATCTGTGCGACGGGTCTGGGGCTCTGATCTTCAAACAGAGCGCACTGAACCTGACCACGGACCAGGTGAATGACTATCTCTCACGGCTGATTGAGGGGATCCGGACCGGAAAACTGGGGGAGTACAACTCCTATGTCAGCGATCAGGATGGCCGCCGGCGGGCAGTGTATTACACCAAAATGGACAATGGCTGGTATGCCATTGTCACCATTCCCTACAGGAATATCCTGGGGAACCTGTGGTGGTTTTTGACGCTGTTTGCCCTGGCGATTCTGATGTGCTTGGGGACTCTGGTGTGGATGACCTGGCGGGACCTGGTGTTGAGCAGCCGGGTGGAACGGGCAGGGGAGACCGTGCGCGCTTTGGGGAATACTTACTATGCGCTGTACCGGGTGAATGTGCGCCGGGAGACCTACGAGACCATCAAGAGGCCGGAGTATGCCCAGCAGCTGCCCCAGTCCGGTCCCTATGAGGAGCTGCTCACGGTCATTGGCGGAGTCATGCAGCCGGAGGTGGTGGCGGACTTTACGGAGAACTTTTCCTGTGCCAACATTCGGGAGCTGGTGCGGCGGAGAGTGCGGGACTTTGGCGGGGATTTTCTCCGGCGCTTTGGGGAGGAATACCGCTGGGTCAATGTGCGGGTGCTTTTTGATGAGTCCCTTCCGCCGGAGGAGGCAGTGTTGTCCTTCCGGGAGGTGGACCGGGAAAAGCGGAGACAGCTGCAGGAGCGCAAGCTTCTGGAGGATTCCCTGAAGCTGGCGCGCCGCAACGAGCAGTCCAAGCAGGCGTTCTTCAGCGCCATGTCCCACGATATGCGCACACCTCTCAACGCCATCCTGGGGATGACGGAGCTTTCAAAGCGATACCTGGAGGATCCTCCGGCTCTGAGCAGCTGCCTGGAGAAGATCCAATCGTCGGGGAAATATTTGTTGGAGCTGATCAACGACATTCTGGACATGTCCCGAATGGAGCAGGGCAAGCTGACCCTGGACAACCGGCAGTTCAACCTGCGGGATTGTGTGGAAGAGTGTCTTGGAAACTTCCGGCTTCAAGCCCAGCAGGAGGGAAAGACTTTGGAGTGCTCTTTCCAGGCCGGGGATACGCTGTTGATGGGGGATGACTTCCGTGTGCGGCAGATCCTCAACAACCTGCTCTCCAACGCCGTGAAGTTCACCCCAAAAGGCGGGAGGATCCAGCTGACGGTGGAGCAGATCCAGGACGGGGAACGGTCCCAGTACCGGTTTGTGGTGGAGGACACGGGGATCGGCATGTCGCCGGAGTTCCAAAAGCGCCTGTTTGAGCCCTATGCCCGGGAGATGCGGTTTTCCGCCCAGGAGGCGGCGGGCACTGGGCTGGGCATGGCCATCACCAAGAGCCTGGTCTCCCAGATGGAGGGGGAGATCCAGGTGGAGAGCACCCCGGGCAAGGGGAGCAAGTTCACTGTGATGCTGCCTTTTGCGGTGCTGGGGGAGCCGGAAAAGCCCGCCTCTTCCTCCCAGGTCCCCTTTACCCTGCAGGGATTGCGGATCCTGCTGGCGGAGGACAACGAGCTCAACCGAGAGATTGCCGCGGAGATGCTGGATAGCCTGGGCGTGACAGTCACCCAGGCGGTGGACGGTCAGGAGGCCGTGGAGCGGTTTCAGGAGAGCTCGGAGGGAAGCTTTGACGCCATTCTGATGGATATGCAGATGCCCAATCTGGACGGCTGCGGGGCGGCCCGAGCCATCCGAGCCTTGGACCGGGCCGACGCCAAGACGGTGCCCATTGTGGCCGTCACCGCCAACGCTTTCAGCGAGGACGTGGCAGCCACTGCCACTGCGGGGATGAACGCTCATGTCACCAAGCCTATTGACTATGGCCAGCTGGAGCAGCTGCTGCGAAAGCTCTGCTCTGGCTCCCATGAATCCAAGATAAACTAACAAAAGCGCCTGAGGCTGGAGAAGCCCTCAGGCGCTTTGCTGTATGGGTGGTTATCGACCAGCCTGTTCCAGCTGGTATTGTTTGGGAGTGCGCCCAAAGCGCTTGCGGAATAGCCGGATAAAATAACTCAAATTTGGCACACCCACTCGCTGGGCGGTCTCACTGACGGTCATGGCCTGTTCCAGGCATCGGGCAGCCTCTTCCATGCGCAGGTCGTTGAGAAAGGCAAAGGGCGTCTGTCCGGTGCACCGGCGAAATACCCGGATGTAGTGGGAGGGGGACAAAGCTGCCTGCTCGGCCAGTTGCTGGAGGGTCAATTCCCGGCTGAAGTGAGCCCGCATGTAGGCGATGCTGCCCTTGACCGCTTCGGCCTGGGGGTTCCGGGTCTGGAGTCCGGCCTCCACCAGCAGCCCGTTTTCCTGATAGCCGCCCAGGAGAGTCATCAGCTCCCGCTGCATGGGCAGTTCCCAGCCCGGGGATTTGTCGTCCAGCAGTGTCACACACCGCCGGAAGGCCTGAACCATTTCTCCATAGCCCGGACAGCTTTGCTCCACTCGGAAGGGAAAGGTCAGGGTGCCCTCTTCCAACCGGTTGAGAAAAAGTCCCTCCTCCTGACGAAGCAAGGGGGAGAGCAGGATCCGCAAGTCCAGCACCAGCAGGTCCGCTCGGATGGGTTCCCGGGTGCGGTGGAGCACCCCCTTGTTGATGCAGAGAAGCTCTCCAGGTTGGAAGGGCCAGAGCTTGCCCTCCAGCTCCAGACTGCTGGCGCATTGGGGGAGGATCAGTTCCACTTCTCGGTGCCAGTGGAGGGGGATGATGGTCCGCTGGAAGTGATAGGTGGCCAGAGGGGCCCAGAGCAGATCCCGTTCCGAATGTTCCTCATATTGATCCCGCAGCAAGGCGACACCTCCATTCGCGCATATCGTGCGAAAAAACGCGCATAAAAGTGAAGATTTTTATAAAACAAAGCGTTATAGTATTTATTATAGAGGACGGGGAGAGCCCTGTCAACAGAGAGGAGAGATGCCTTGTGTATCAGTTGATAAAGAGAGACTCGGAGCTGGTGTTCCAGGGGCCCAAGGGGCTGCTGCGGGTCTATGCCGTGGATCAAAACGCCGTGCGGATTACCGCCACTTGCCGGGACCATTTTTTGGAGGAGGCGGACACTGGGGATAGGACTCCAGTGGTGCTGGATCCCACACCCCGCCTGCCCTTTGAGCTGGCGGAGACCCCGGACAGTGTGACCATGAAGCTGCGAAGCTTTTCCGTCAAGGTGGACTTGACCAGCGGGGCCATCACTTACCTGGACCGCAGCGGCGGCACTCTGGTGAGCGAGCCTGCCAAGGGAGGCCGCAGCATGGAGGAGGTCACCGTGTACCGCAACGAGTTTTCCGGGGAGGGGACCCTTCAGGAGACCCACTCTGTGGACGGCGTGAAGGTCACAGGCGGAGACTTCCGCACCGTGGAGGACCGGAAGGCCTACCACGCCAAGGTGGAGTTTGTCTTTGGGGACGAGGGCATCTACGGCTTTGGCTCCCATGAGGAGGGTTATGGCAATTTGCGGGGGAAGTCCCGGCAGCTGTACCAGCAGAATATGAAAGCCTGCGTGCCCAGCTTTGTCTCCACCAAGGGGTACGGGTTCCTGTTCAACTGCGGTTCCCTGATGACTTTTGAGGATAACGCCTACGGCTCCTACGTTTGGATGGACGTGGTGGACGAGTTGGATTACTACTTCATGGCGGGCTCCGGGTACCCGGCGGTGTTGGGGGCCTACCGCAGGCTCACCGGCAAAGCGCCCATGATGCCCAAGTGGGCCTTTGGCTATGGCCAGTCCAAGGAGTTCTACAAATCCTCCCAGGAGCTGCTGTCCATTGTGGAGGAGTACCGCAAGCGGAAGATCCCCTTGAGCTTTATTGTCCAGGACTGGCAGTCCTGGGAGTGGGGCAAGTGGGGGCAGAAGTCCTTTGACCCCTCCCGCTATCCCGATCCGGACGGCCTGACCCGTCAGCTTCATGAGATGGGCGCCGCTCTGATGGTCTCCATCTGGCCCAACATGAACGGCATGGGAGAGAACCAGCAGGAGATGCTGGAGAAGGGCTACATGCTGGGCAACCGTTCCACCTATGATGCCTTCCGCAAGGGGGCTCGGGACCTGTACTGGAAGCAGGCGGAGGAGGGGTACTTCTCCCACGGGACGGATGCCTGGTGGTGTGACTGCACCGAGCCTTTTGAGGCGGACTGGCACGGCTCCATGAAGCCGGAACCCAGTCAGCGTCAGACCGTCAACGTGGCCGCCGCCAAGAAGTACCTGGACGAGGGTCTGTGGCAGGAATACTCCCTGAACCACTCCCGGGGCATCTACGAGGGCCAGCGGGCCAGCGGCAGTGAGAAGCGGGTGGTCAACCTGACCCGTTCCTCCTTCGCAGGGCAGCACCGTTACGCCACCGTGACCTGGTCGGGGGATATCGGTGCCAATTGGGAGACCCTGAAGCGTCAGATCCCCGAAGGGCTGAACTTTGTAGCTTCCGGCGAGCCCTATTGGAGCTTTGATATCGGCGCGTTCTTCACCGCCCCCGGCAAGGAGTGGTTCCGCTGCGGCGACTATCCCCAGGGCTGCGAGGACTTGGGCTATCGGGAGCTGTACACCCGCTGGCTGCAGCTGGGGACCTTCCTGCCCATGATGCGCTCTCACGGCACGGATACTCCTCGAGAGATCTGGCGTTTTGGCGAAGAGGGCACCCCCTTCTACGATGCCATTGCCAAGTTTATCCGTCTGCGCAGCGCTCTGGTGCCCATGATTTACTCTCTGGCCGGAGCGGTGACTCTCCACGACGGCACCTTCCTGACGCCCATGGGGTTGGCGTTCCCAGAGGATCCGGCCTGCCTGAAGGTGGACCACCAGTTCCTCTTTGGGGATTCCCTGCTGGTCTGCCCTGTGACAGAGCCTATGTATTACCAGGCGGATTCCAAAGAGCTGGAGGGTGTGGCCAAGACTTGGGATGCCTATCTGCCCGCAGGCAGCGGCTGGTACGACTTCTGGACCGGCAAGCGGTATCAGGGCGGCCGCACCGTGACGGTGGATGCTCCCCTGGACCGGATGCCCCTGTTTGTGAAGGAGGGCGCCGTACTGCCCTTGGGCCCGGAGACGGAGTATCCCGCCCAGGATCCCCATCCCGCTTTGACGGTGCGGGTCTATCCCGGCGCCGACGGCAGCTTCACCCTCTACGATGACGAGGGCGACTCCTACCGCTATGAGCGCGGTGCCTATACGGAAACCACCCTGACCTGGGACGACAGTGCCCGGACTCTGACCATTGGGCCTCGTCAGGGCAGTTATCCGGGGATGCCGGAGAGCCAAACCTACACCGTGGTCCTGGAAGGCCAGGAGAAGACGGTCACCGTGGAAAACGGCCAGGCTGTCACGGTCACATTTTAAATAGAATCCACACAGTATGTGAAAAAAGCTCCCTGTCCATCGGCAGGGAGCTTTTTGTCTGTGATTTTTGGTGAGTTGCTCAGCACTCGACGGGAGAAAAATCCAAGTCGGGCTGCTCGGCAGGGATGGCGGCCGCCTGTTCCAGCAGGGAAGCGGCGTCCCCATGACCCAGGCCCAGAGCGCCCAAAGCCCGCAGGTAGGTGCAGTACCGGGTGTTCCGAAGGCCCAAGTCCTCCTGGAACATCTCGATCTCCGGCAGGCTCACGGCGAAGAAGTCCACCTCCACCTGGTCAAACAGATGGCGTTCTCCAAAGGCCTGCAGCCGGTGGAAGCATCCCAGAGCCTCCTTCTCCTGCCCCAGGGCTCTGTGACACAACCCCTGGTAGTAGATGTAGTCCGAAGGCTGATCGTTGTAATAGCGGACGATCTCTGGTTCCTTGGGTCCGGCAGTCCCCAGGCGGAACTGCTCCTGGGCCAAATCCTCCCGTCCCAGACGGCGGTACGCCTGGCCCAGCAGGTAGCGCTCCTGGTTATCCGGGACGTTGGGCAGCTTTCCTTCACCCAGGTTTTCCGGGTAGGTGAGGGCCCGCTCCACCAGGGAAATGGCCTGTTCCGGCTGTCCCTCCTCCAGAGCTTTCTGGCCCAGGTGACACAGTGCCCGGCGATACTGGGCGCTGACCTTGCCTTCGCCCCCCTCCCAGGGGTGGAACCGCCTGCCCATCAGCAGTTCCAAGGCCTTGGCGTACTGTCCTGTCCGGTTGAGCAGGGTGATCAGCCGCAGAGTCAGGTCATCCCGGTGGGCCACCAGATCTCCATGGGCCTCCAGCAGTTCCAGCCGTTTTTGAGCGGGGACGTTCCGCCGGGCGGAAAGCTGGTCCAACTCCAGCAGGAATCGGGGCATCTCCGGCTCCAGGGCAAAGGCGCGCTCCATAGCGTCGGCAGCCCGGTCGCCGTCTCCGCTCTTGTTGTAGTAGGCAATGGCCAGGTTTCGCCAAGCCATAGCCAGCTGGGGCTTTTGGCCCACCGCCAGCTCCCAGTGGGAGACGGCAGCTTTGTACTGCTTCTTATCGTAGAGCAGACAGCCCAAGTAATAATGGGCCATAGGAGCCTGATTGAGCGCGGCGATGGCCTCCTCCAGAATGGCCAGTTCCTCCAGACGGTTGGGGAAACAGCCCTGGGAGCAGGCGTCCTCCCCAGCTTGATAGGCTTCCAGCGCCTCTTGGCTGCGCCCCAGCTGTCCCAGCAGACTGCCCCGCACGTAGTGAAGCAGGGGACTCTCTGCCGGGCAGGCTGCCAGAATATCCAAGGCGTCCTTCCAGAGTCCGGCCTCCCGATAGGTGTAGGAGAGAGTCAGAGCGTTGTGGGCATCCTGTCCCAATAGTGCTTTCCACTGGGTCAGATCTCCCCGCAGCAGTCCCTGTTCGTACTGGGAGCCCAGGTCCAGGGGGTCGATGGCCAGGCTCTCCTCCACCAGGGCGGAGCTGTCCCGTCCCAGATGGCGCAGCAGTGCTGCTTTGAGTGCCCGGCCTTTCTGGTTGTGCCAGTTGCGCACCAGGGATTGGTCCACAAAGCCCAGTGCCTCCTCCAAAGCGCCCTTTTTGGCAGCCAGACAGGCCAGCCAGTAGAATCCGGGGCTCTGGGTCTCGGCGCTCCAGGTGGCCTTGTAGAAGGCGTCGAAGGCCTCCGCATCGCGGCCCACCGCCCGCAGCGCTAAGCCGTAATTGTACCAGCATTCCCCAGAGTAGGGATTGGGGTTCTTCCAGGTCTGCTTTTGGATGGCCGCCTCAAAGTAGGGCAGGCTCTCCGCTGCCCGGCCCCGGCGGTACAGCAGCAGCCCGTACCCGTTGTTCAGCCGAATGTCCGTGGGATCCCGCTTGAGACCCTCCAAGTAGTAGGGCTCCGGATCCCGGGTGGCGTGGCGGTATTGCTCCAGGTGGGTGGCAGCCAAGTACAGCTCCTCTGTAGTGCTAAGCTTTTCCGGATGGGGCAGGGGATCCGCCGGTTCCGGAATGGGCCGCAGCTCCGGAGTTTGGACGGTCAGAGAGACCAGCTCCCTTCCGCCGGCCCGCAGAGTGGCCCTGCATCCCTCCAACGGTCCTTGGAGGGGGAATTTCTTTTCCCAGCAGGCTTTGGGGGAGAGAGCGGCCTTCTCCTGGAACAGCAAGGTGCCCTCCCGCTCCACGGTGAGCTCGCCTTCCTCCCAGTCTCCGGTGACATAGACCTTGCAGCAGCCCATGCCCTCTTGCTCCTCCAGGGAGAGGGCGGCGTCCTTGGTGGCGTTGCCCACTCGGCCCACACCCTTGTAGGGCATGAAGTACTGGGTGAAGGTCTTCTCCTCTTGGGGTTTCAGCCAGGTGAAGTCCGGCTGATTGTCCGTAAAGACTCCGGTCATCAGTTCAATGTAGGGGCCGTCCTCATCGGTGAGGTTTCGGTCCCAGCTTCTTCCGAAATCCCCGTTGCCCCAGGTCCACTGCTTTTTGCCGGGGGAGACGTGGTGGTCCGCCACATGGAGCAGACCGGCCTGTTTTTCCTCGTCGTAGTTGCCGATGAAGTCGTAGTCCGAGTGGGCTGCCATATAGGAGGTGGGCACCGGGATGTTCTTGTACCGGGAGATGTCCACCCCAGCGGAATAGTCGGCCTTGTAGTACTCCCCGGTGGCGATGGGGAAGGTGGATACAGCCCGCTTGCCGTGGTCCATCACTGCATTGACATCCGGCGGGAACACCGAATAGGTGTGGTCGTTCACCGGCACGGCGGGGTTGGCCCACCACAGGAAGGTCTGGGGCAGGCTGGTGGGGTTGTAGAGCCGCCCTTTGATCTCAATGTACGCCTTTCCCGGGTACAGGGTGATGGCCGCGGTGCCCTTGGTGCCGTACATTTTGTCAGTCTCCCCCACATAGACCGTGGCAGAGCCATCGGAGTTTTGAGTCAACGTGCAGTCCACCGGGGAAAAGGTGGAGGGCCGGTGGTGCTGGGGCCAGTTGAACTCGATCCCGCCGGAGATCCAGGGGCCGCAGAGCCCCACCAGGGCGGGTTTGATCACGTGGTTGTAGTAGACAAAGTCGTAGCCGTTGGTCTTGTCCGTGGCCCGCTGGATGCGCCCGCCCAACTGGGGGAGCACCATCACTTTCAGGTATTCATTCTCCAAATAAACAGCCCGGTAGGGCAGGTCCACCTTGGTGTCCGAAACGCTTTCCGTCACCGGCAGGGGATAGACTTTCCCGCTGCTGCCCTGATAGGCACGATTCTCCAGGAACAGGGGAGCGGCCTCCGGCTGCCCGGCGGGATAGGTGGGGAGCAGAATCTCCTCCTCCCAGATCTTCACACACTCCATGACGATCCCTCCTTGTCTGAGTCTGGTCCTATTGTAGCACCGGGGGTGGTGAGGTGAAAATGGGAGATCCAAAAGAATGATGGACGATCTTCCAGTGTTGTGCTATACTGAGTCCATGAGTGAGCAACTGGAAAAACTGGAAAAAACTGCAAAGCGGGACGGCTTCAAAGGGGAGCGGGTGATCATCCTCCCCACAGAGGCGTTCAAGGACTTTACCCAGCATCCCCTGGTCCGCCGGCTGTATTTGACGGACGTGGGCTTCTATCCCCGTGCCCAGGATCATTACCGGGAGCGAAAGGACGGTATCGAGGAGTACATCCTCATTTACTGCACGGAGGGCAGAGGCGTCATCCAGGTGGAGGGCCGGGAGTACGATTTGGGGGAGAACCAGGCCTTCTGCATTCCCCGTTGGCGGGGGCATCGGTACTGGGCCTGCGGGGACGCGCCCTGGAGCATCCTCTGGGTGCACTTTAAAGGGGAGGACACCGCCTATTACCCCCTGGAGGAGGAGCGGCTGGTGTCCTTGCAGGGGCTTCACGAGGAAAACCAGATGATGTTTCTTTTTGACCTGTTGTTCCACGCTTTGGAAGGGGACTATGTCCTGGGAAATTTCATCTATATGTCCCAGGTGTTGTCTCTGGTGCTGGGGGAGCTGTACCATCGGGACCGGGGCGCCGGAGTGGGCGGCGGCCAGGTGACGGGGATCATCCGGTACATGGTCCGTCACCTGGGGGAGAGCCTCACCCTGGAGGAGCTCTCCCAGGAGTTTGACATGTCCAAAAGCAGCCTGAACGCCCTGTTTCAGCGGCAGACGGGCCGGTCCCCCATGGACTTTTTCATCCGGCTGAAGATGAAGGAGGCCTGCAAGATGCTTCGGTCCAGTGGATTGCGGGTGAATGAGGTGGCCAGGCAGGTAGGGTATCAGGACCCGTACTACTTCTCCCGGCTCTTCCATAAAGTGGTGGGGATCTCGCCCCGGGAGTACCAGCAGAGTGAATACTTTCACTTTCAGGATTGATGGAACATAGTCCAGCAAAATGGAAGATTCCGCATTTCCACCGGCCGGCCCTGCGGGTATACTGGAGGAAAAACAGGGCGGCCCAGCCGCCTGGGGAGGAATGATCCTATGCTGTATTCGTTGGATGGGAAGTGGGAAGCCCTTTTCCAAGGGGAGGTCCTGCCGGTGAAGCTGCCCGGGACGCTGGATGAGAACGGAATCGGCGGCCGGGATCGGGGGGAGGATCAGCGGCTTCCTCCCGGAGAGCAGGGAGGGCCGGACGGACCCATCGCCGGCCGTTTTACCAGAAAGCACACCTATGAGGGACCGGTGACCTTCCGGCGCCAAGTGGATTGGGCGCCGCCCCAGGGCAGACGTGTCTTTTTCGAGGCGGGACGCGCCCGGCATCTGCGGCTCCAGGTGGACGGCGGGGAGGTGCCCCCCTTTGAGGAGCCCACCATCAGCACCCCCTATGTGTTTGAGGTGACCGGATTGCTCCAGCACGGCAGCACTTTGGAGCTGATCTCCGACAACAGCTATCCGGGCTGGCCCCACGATGGTATTGTCTACTCCTCTGCCGCCACCGACGAGACCCAGACCAACTGGAACGGCGTTCTGGGATACCTGCGCCTTCGGGACGAAGCTCCCGTGTTTCTGCGGAGTGTCCGGGTCTACCCTGGGAAAGGGGAGCTGACTGTTCAGGTGGAGATCTCCGCAGCGGAGCCCTATCAGGGGCGGTTGAGCCTTCGGTCCCCTGCGCTGGCGTCTCCGGCGGATCAGGAGCTTGCCTTGGAGGCTGGCGAGCACCAGGTGGAGTTTGCGAAGCTCCCCGTGGCTCCTGGAGCTGCCCTCTGGGACGAGGGGGAGGGGAATCTTCATTTGCTTACCGCGTCCCTTTCCGGGGAAGAGGAAAAGACTGTCCGCTTTGGCCTGCGCACCTTTGGGGAGCAAGAAGGGCGTCTGGCGATCAACGGCCGGGTGTTCTTCCTGCGGGGAGAGGCCAACTGCGCCGAGTTTCCAGAGGAGGGCCATCCCCCTATGACGGTGGAGGAATGGCATCAGGTGCTGTCCACCTACCGGGCCTATGGAGTCAATGTCATGCGGTTTCACTCCCATTGCCCGCCGGAGGCTGCGTTTGCCGCCGCCGATGAGCTGGGCATGATGATGCAGCCGGAGCTGTCCCATTGGGACCCCGAGCATGCTTTCCTTGCCCAGGAGAGCCTGGACTATTACACCGCTGAGCTGCGGCAGATCCTGCGGCATTTGGCCAATCACCCCTCCTTTGTGATGCTCACCCTGGGCAACGAGCTGTGGACGGAGGAAGAGGGAGTCCGCCGCATGCATGGGCTGTTGGAGATGGCCCGGTCCCAGGATCCCACCCGCTTGTACGCCTGGGGGTCCAATGCGTTTTATGGAGTCAAGGGGTGCGATCAGGAGAGCGACTTCTACACCAGCACCCAATTCTATCGGGAGATGATTCGCGGCACCTCTGCTCTGGGGAAGGATATGCCCGGCAGGCTGCCCGGCTTCATCAACAACAAGTACCCCGGTGCCGGGGAAAACTACGACAGCTCTATGGATTCTCTGCGGAAGGAGTACTCCAAGCCGGTGTACAGCTTTGAGGTGGGCCAGTTTGAGATCCTTCCTGATTTTGATGAGCTGGACGATTTCCAAGGGGTCAGTGACCCGGCTAACTACCGGCTGATCCAGCAGCGAGTGGAGCGCCGAGGGCTGCTTCCTCAGTGGAAGCGGTATGTGGAAGCCACCGGCGAGATGTCCCTTTTGGGCTATCGTGCCGAGGTGGAGGCGGCCATGAATACGGATCAGCTGTCAGGCATCTCTCTGCTGGGGCTTCAGGACTTCCCCGGCCAGGGCACCGCCCTGGTGGGAATGCTCAACTCCCACCTGAAGCCCAAGCCCTTTGCCTTTGCCCAGCCCCAGCGCTTCGCCGCCTTTTTCCGGGATCAGCTGGTGTTGTTGTCCATGCCCCGCTACACCTATGAGCAGGGGGAGACCCTAACCGCATCCGTCTCTGTGGCAAACTATGGGAGACGGGAGCTGCGGGGGCAGCTCACCTATCGGCTGGCGGGCGCTGAGTTTGTCCAGGAGGGGAGTTTGACTCCCGGAGTCTGTCCTGCAGGACAGCGCACCTCCTTGGGAAATCTGGAAATCCAGCTGCCCCAGGAGGGAAAAGCTCTCCGCCTGGATCTGACGCTGGACTTTGCCGGGGTGACCAACACCTATCCCCTGTGGGTGTACCCCAAGGTGCAGCCCGTCTGCCCGTCCCAGGTCTACGAGACCAGCCGCTTTGACGAAAAGGCCCGGCAGGTACTGGCCCAGGGAGGGCGGGTGTACCTGTCTCCCAAGGCGGACAAAGAGCACATGCCCAGTTCCATCGGCACCCAGTTCACCACGGATTTTTGGTCCGTGGGTACCTTCCCGGCGCAGGAGGGCAGCATGGGTCAGCTGATCGACACAGAGCATCCCCTGTTTGAGGACTTCCCCACGGAGTATTACACCAACTGGCAGTGGTGGCCCATGGCGTCCCAGCGGGCGTTTGTGCTGCCGGAAGAGGCTCAGTCCATCATCACAGAGATGGACAGCTATGCCTTCCTGCGGCCCATGGCCCAGCTGTTGGAGGCCCGCTGCGGCGGCGGGACGATTCTTGCCTCCTCCCTGGGGCTGCAGGACCTCCAGCAGTACCCGGAGGCCCGGGCGCTGTTGCACTCTATCTATAGCTATATGAGTTCTGACCGCTTTGCACCGGAGCAGGAGCTGGAAGAGGACTTCTTTGCCGCGCTGGCGCCGTAATAGGTTCTGCGTCTCTGATTTCAACAAGAGAGGTTTCTTCTTTGCTCCCTTGATGGGGCCTCGCGGAAATAAAAAAGTGTGTCTTTGGGCGTGCGGTACCTTTTTGGGTGCGGCACGCCCTTTCCATGGTTGAGAGGTGGCCGCAAAAGTGGTATACTGGTCAAAAGGAGTGAGGTTTCATGGTGTATGCTGTCATCTCCGACGTCCACGGCAACCTGCCCGCCTTGGAGGCTGTGCTGGCAGATGCCCGCCGGATGGGCGCGGGGCAGTTTCTTCTGGTGGGGGATTATATCACAGATCTGTGCTGGTCTCGCCAGGTGTATGAGGTTTTGCGGGATCTGGATAACGCACACCTGGTGGCCGGCAACCGGGAGGGCTACATGCGCCAGGTGGATCTTTCCCAGCGGGGCCGGGAGCAAGTGGCCTCGGTGATCCTCACTTGGGAGCAGTTGGGGAAAGATGGCTGCGCTTGGGCACTGGCACTTCCCCACAGCCTGACGTTGTCCACCCCCGATGGAAACCAGCGTCTCTATCTGGAACACTGTCTGCCCGGGCGCCACCACGTCCAGCGGAGTGTGGGGTTGGCCTCTCATACTCTGGATGAGCGATACCCCAACCGTCCTGCCAAGAAAGAGGAGGTCCGGGCTATGCTTCGGGACTGCATCCAAAGAGACCCCGCCTGGACGGAGACGGCCCGGTCCGCGGGGGCCAGGGTGTTTCTCCACGGCCACAACCACCTGCAATACTCCCTGGAGCTGGATGGGGTGCTTTATGTGAATCCCGGATCCTGTGGGATGCCCTTGGATCACCGGCCCGGCGCACCCTACACCCTGTTGCGGTATGAGGACGGGGTGTTTTCCGTGGAGGAGCGGCGAGTGGCCTATGACCTGGAGCGCACCGTGGAGGAATATCGGAATTCCCCCTATTACCAGGCGGCGCCTGGCTGGTGTCAGATGTTGATCTGGCAGCTGCAAACTGCTAGGGATCACAACCGGGTGTTGTTCCAGATGCTTCAGGAGGAGCAGGAACGGTGTAGTCCTCAGACGGATTCCCAGCATAACCAGGTGTTCCGCCGGGCGGTGGAGAGGACCAAGGAGTGGTACTATCCTTCCCGGTGAAAGGTACTGGGAGCTTGGTTGACAAACCGACTGGACCTGGATACAATAGATGTAATTTAGATTAGGAAAGCAATGGGGAGGCGATGGTTTTGAGGCAGTGCATGGACGCAGAGAACCTGCATCGCAGGCTGAAGAAGATCATCGGCCAGGTGCAGGCCATTGACCGGATGATCGATGAGGACATCCCCTGTGAAGATGTCCTCGCCCAGATCAATGCGGCCAAGTCCGCCCTTCACGGCTGCGGCAAGGTGGTGCTGGAGGGGCACATCAAGCACTGCGTGCGGGATGGCATCGAGCACGGGGATGCGGACAAGACCATAGAGAGTTTCACCAAGGCGGTGGAGCGATTCTCCAATATGGGATAAGAAGTGGAAAAGGCGGCCAGGGAGGCCGCTTTTTTCTTGACAAAGTATACCCGTATGGGTATATTATACCCATACCCCATACTGTATCTGAAGGAGCGGTTGACCATGAAATCCCTGATGGAAAAGCTGGAACATCTGCTGGGACTGGGCGGGATCAAGAAGGACATCACCCTGCTGGTGATCTCGGGAGTGGCAGTGGTGCTCAGCCTGTGCGGCGTGAAGCCCCTGCCCTTTGACTTGGCATGGGTGGCCATTGTGCTCTGCGGTGTGCCCATTATTCTGGAGGCCATCATCGGATTGGTGACCTCTTTTGACATTAAGGCGGACGTGTTGGTGTCTCTGGCGCTGATTGCCTCTGTGTCCATTGGCCAGGATTTTGCTGCCGGCGAGGTGGCATTTATCATGCAGTTGGGCGGCCTGTTAGAGGAGCTAACCGTAGCTAAAGCCCGGGCCGGTATCGAGAAGCTGGTGCGCTTGACGCCTCAGACAGCCCATGTGCTCCGAGACGGCCAGGAGACCCTGATTCCTGCCTCAGAGGTTCAGGTGGGGGATCTGCTGCGGGTGCTGCCCGGGGAGACAGTCCCGGTGGACGGGGTGATCACCCAGGGGCAGACTTCCATCAACCAGGCCGTGATGACCGGTGAATCCCTGCCCGTGGACAAAACTGTGGGGGATCCGGTGTCCTCCGGCACCGTGAACCAGTTCGGGGCCTTTCAGATGCAGGCGGCCAAGGTGGGGGAGGACAGTTCCATCCAGCGGATGATTCGCCTGGTCCAGTCCGCCGACGCCGGCAAGGCAAAGATCGTGGGCATCGCCGACCGGTGGGCCACCTGGATTGTGGTCATCGCCCTGAGTGCTGCGGCCTTGACCTGGCTCTTTACCGCTCAGATCATCCGGGCGGTCACCATTCTGGTGGTGTTCTGTCCCTGTGCCTTGGTCCTGGCCACACCCACGGCGATTATGGCCGCCATCGGCAACGCCACCCACCACGGATTCCTGGTCCGGGAGGGGGACGCCTTGGAGAGGCTCTCCAAGGTGAAGGTGGCTGCGTTTGACAAAACCGGCACTCTGACCTACGGCACGCCGGTGGTGGTAGCCGCTGCCAGCGAGAATCCTTCCTACACCAGGGAGGAGATCTATTGGCTGGCGGCTTCCGCAGAGCACCTGTCCGAGCATCCCTTGGGAAAGGCCATTGCACACTGCTACCAGCAGGAGAAAGGTTCCAGCCTGGGAGAGGTGTCCGGATTCCAGATGATTCCCGGAAGAGGCATCCAGGCCCAGGTGGAAGGGCGCCAGGTCTTGGCAGGCAGTGTGGAGCTTCTGAAAGACCACGGTATCCATGTTGTCCCTTCGGCGGAGGTCCAAGGCTGCTTGGACAAGGGCTGCACAGTGACCTATCTGGGGGTTGACGGGGCTTTTGCCGGGTACCTTGCCCTCTCAGACACTGTGCGGGAGGAGAGTGCGGCGATGATCCGCGCTCTTCAGGAGCTGGGAGTTCAGCCTGTGCTGCTCACAGGGGACCATGTCAATGCGGCCAATGCCATCGCCAGGCAGTTGGGAATTGAGCAGGTGCGGGCCGGATGTCTCCCCGAGGACAAACTTGCCGCTCTGGATCAATATCAGACACAGGGATTGCCTGTGTGTATGATGGGTGACGGAATCAACGACGCTCCGGCTTTGAAGAAGGCGGAGGTGGGCATTGCCATGGGGGGCGTGGGCAGTGACATTGCGGTGGACGCAGCGGACATTGCCCTGGTGGATGACGAGGTGAAGGAGCTGCCCCATTTGATCGCTCTGTCCCGCAGGATGATGACCACCATCAAGTGCAATATGAGCTTTTCCATGGGGTTGAACTTCCTGGCCATTGTTCTGGCGATCCTTGGAATTCTCAACCCCATTGTGGGAGCACTGGTCCACAATGCGGGTTCTGTGCTGGTGATTGTAAATTCCGCGCTCCTGTTAAAGTGGCGCCGCCGAGGACGTTGAGTGTAGAAAAAATAAGATTCTTTTTAGGGTAATTGACCATACAAAAGTTCAAAGAAATTACAGATTTTCCACTGCGCCGACTGAAAGTCCGCGGACATCGGCAAAAAGGGCAGACAATGTTGGTACAGGGACGGTTTCTATGCTGAAAAATGGGACATATTCAGGAAAATTTACTGAATTTGTCCCTTGTTTTTTGTCGATACCATACGTGGCAATATATATATGGTCAAAGGAATGTGAATTAAATATTTCTTCTTTTTCCCCTTATCAACCTCCCGAAATATGTCGAATAAAAAAATATAAGACGGGCATGACGTTTCGAAGGAGGAAGGAACATGAAGACCATAAAGCAAAAATTGCTGGTCAGCTTTTTGGCGTTGGTAGGCGCTGCAGCCCTGATCTGTGGGGGCGTGGGCATTGCCTTCAACTACACCAGCGCCAGGTCGATGCTGCGGGACAACTTGACAGTCACAGCATCTGTAGCAGCCCAGCGAGTTTCCTTTGAACTGGAGGCTTACCGCGACGCCATTGCGGCACTGGGTATGAACCCTGCCCTCACGGATGAAGAGGTGACGGACAGCCAGAAGGGGGAGATTGTCTCCGCCTGGGCGGACTATTACGGCATGGAGCGGGGCAACCTGCTGGACACCAATGGCGACAGCTTGATGGATGGCAACAACTATGCGGACCGGGCTTATTTCCAGAGTGCCATTCAGGGGGAAGTTTCGGTATCCGTGCCCACCATCAGCAAGATTACCGGCCAGCTGAGCATCATGGTGGCAGCCCCCGTGTGGCAGGACGGCAATGAAGGCGGCAAGATCGCCGGAGTGGTTTACTTTGTGCCCAAAGAGACCTTCCTCAACGACATCATGACCTCCATTCATGTCAGCAAAAACAGCGGTGCATATATGATTGATTCCACGGGTGTGACCATTGCGGATACCACCCTGGATACGGTATCCGTGCAGAATATTGAGCAGGAGGCGGAGAACGATCCGTCTCTGAAGGCTCTGGCGGCCATCCACGAAGATATGCGTGCGGGAAATACCGGGTATCAGGTGTATACCATCAACGGTGTTACCAAGTATTCCGCTTATGCCCCTGTGGACAATACAGATGGCTGGAGCATCGCCATTACCGCGCCGCCCTCAGACTTCCTGAGCGCCACCTATCAGAGCACCTTTGCCATTGCCGTGTGCATGGTGGTGGTTTTGGTGATCTCCGTGCTGATCGCCATCCGCATTGCCAACGGCATTGGCAAGCCCATCAACGCCTATGCTACCCGGCTGCTGCAGCTGCAGGAGGGCGACTTGACCACCGAGGTGCCTGTCTTCCATCAGAGCCGTGATGAGATTGGGACCCTGTCCAAGGCAATGAACTCCATCGTGGGCACCTTGCGGAGCCTGATCGGTGACGAAGAGCATCTGCTGGGGGAGATGGCCAATGGCAATTTTAACGTAAAGACTGCGGACGAGGGAATCTATTGCGGGGATTTCCAGAGCATTCTGGTGGCGCTGCGGAATATCAACCGCACTCTCAGCAGGACGCTGCAGCAGATCAACCTTTCCGCGGACCAGGTCTCCCTGGGTGCGGATCAGGTGTCCTCTGGGGCCCAGGCCTTGGCTCAGGGCGCCACAGAACAGGCCAGTTCTGTCCAGGAGCTGTCTGCTACGGTTTCTGAGATTGACACTGGCGCCAAAAACAACGCCGACGCAGCCCGCCATGCCAAGGATCGTTCCGATCAGACCGGCGAGCAGGTGCGCATGAGCTATGAGAAGATGGAGGATCTTCAGGGGGCCATGGACGCCATTCTGAAGGGCCATAAGGAGATTGCGCAGATCATCGGCACCATCGAGGATATTGCGTTCCAGACCAACATTCTGGCTCTCAACGCTGCGGTGGAGGCTGCCCGTGCCGGATCCAGCGGCAAGGGGTTTGCAGTGGTGGCTGACGAGGTTCGGAGCTTGGCCTCCAAGTCGGATCAGGCGGCCAAGCAGACTAAGGAGATCATTGAGCGGTCCACCCAGGATATTCAGCGAGGCAGTGATCTCAGTAAAGATGTGGGCTCCATGCTGCTGAGCGCCTCTGACTTTACCGGTGAGACTGTGGACTTCATCAAACAGGTGGCAGACAGCATGATTTCCGAGGCGGATACCATTGCCCAGGTGACCGAGGGGATTGAGCAGATCTCCAGCGTGGTGCAGACCAACTCCGCCACTGCAGAGGAGAGCGCAGCTGCCAGCGAACAGCTTTCCAGCCAGGCGCAGCTGCTGAAGGACCTGACCGCTCGCTTCACATTCCGTGAGGAAGAGGTTCCGTCGGCCCATTTTGATAACGAGTACAACGTTTAATAACATACTTTTTCCTGCTGGCCAGCCCGGTTCCTGTTGATTCAGGGGCCGGGCTGGCTGGCTTTTTTGGGAAAATCAAATCCCAGCCCCAAGAAGCTCCAGGAGAAATCAAAAAAGGGAGGGGCCGTTAGGCTCCCCCCTTTTGAACATATCTCTCTCGTTGTCTTGAACAGTGTGTCCCGCGCCCCTGGAACAAGAGGCTTCCACGGAAAAGCCGTCTTACATGCTCTCCGGAGCGTTGACCTTGAACAGCTCCAGACCGTTTTCCAGCACAGTGCGGGTGGCGGTGCACAGGTACAGGCGGGCGGCCTGCAGTGCTTCATCGCTGCCCTTGACCCGGCAGGCGTTGTAGAACTTGTGGAACAGGGTGCTCAGGTTCATCACGTACTTGGTGATCTTGGCGGGATCCAGTGCCTTGGCAGCGCTCTGTACCTCGCCGGTGTAGGAGGACAGGTGGCGGATCAGCTCCAGCTCCTCGGGAGCAGTGAGCAGGGCCAGGTCCTCCTGGGTGCACTCCCGGGGGGAGATGCCGTCAGCGGCCAGGTTCTTCAGGATGCTGCAGATCCGGGCGTGAGCGTACTGAACGTAGTACACCGGGTTCTGGGAATCCTGCTGCACAGCCAGATCCAGGTCAAAGTCAATGCGGGTGTTGGCCTCATAGGAGTTGAACAGGAACCGGGCGGCGTCCACAGGCACCTCGTCCAGCAGCGTCACCAGGGTGATGGCCTTGCCGCTGCGCTTGGAGGCCTTGACGATCTCCCCGTCCCGAACCAGGCGCACCATCTGCATCAGCACCACCTGAAGCCGGGATGCGTCCACACCAAGCGCGGTGAGGGCAGCCTTCAGACGGGGCACGTAGCCGTGGTGGTCAGCGCCCAGCACGTCAATGGCCAGGTCAAAGTTCCGAGTGACCAACTTGCCGTAGTGATAGGCGATGTCCGGCACCACGTAGGTGGGTACACCGTTGGAGCGCACCAGAACGAAGTCCTCGCTGCCGTACTCCTCGCCATGGAACCACACAGCGCCGTCCTTTTCATAGGTGGCGCCCTTTTCCTTGAGCAGCTCCACAACACGGCCCACTGCGCCGCTTTCGTGGAGGGTGGATTCCTTGAACCAGTTGTCGTATTCCACCCGGTAGCGGAGCAGGTCGTCGTGGAGGCCCTGGATGTTCTTGGGCAGAGCGTACCCCACCAGGGCTGCCCGGCGCTCCTCCTGGGTGGCATTCACGTACTTGTCGCCGTACTCTTTGGCGAAGTTTTGGGCGTGCGCGATGATGTCCGCACCCTTGTAGCCATCCTCGGGGAAGGGCACATTCTCTTCACCCTGGTAGATCTGCAGGTACCGGGCCTCCAGGGAGGCGCCGAATTTGTTCACCTGGTTGCCTGCGTCGTTGATGTAGAACTCCCGCTCCACTTGATAACCTGCCGCGTCCAGCACGGAGGCCAGAGCGTCGCCAAGCACGCCGCCCCGGGCGTTGCCAATGTGCATGGGACCTGTGGGGTTGGCGGAGACAAATTCCACCAGCACCCGCTTGCCCTGGCCGTAATCCGAGCGGCCGTAATCGCTGCCCAGTTTGTGAACGTCCTGCAGTACCTCCCCGTAAAACCGGTGGTCATAGGTGAAGTTCAAAAAGCCGGGTCCGGCGATTTCGCACTTTTCAAAGTAGGTGCCCTCCAGATTCAAATTTTCCTGGATGGCCGCAGCGATCTTTTGGGGCGCCATGCGGAAGGTGCGGGCTCCGGCCATGGCGGCGTTGCAGGACCAGTCCCCGTGGGAGCGGTCGGCGGGCACCTCCAGAGCGATCTCCGGCAGAGGAGCCTGGGGAAGCTGGCCCTTTTCCACGGCCTGCTCCATGGCGGCCCGCAGCGCCTGGCGCAGCTGGGCGGTAGCGGTGGCGACTAACTGAGACATAGTGTTCATCCTTTCCTTTTGGTCATATCTGAATCCCCGCGGCGGGGCGTGGTTTCACTTCCACAGTGATCTCGTTGCTGCTGGACAGGTTGGAGTCGATGTCCAAGGTGTACTTGATGTCCACCCGCCCGCCTTTTTCCCCCAGGGAGGAGTCCAGCTGGCTGGTAAAAACCCCTACGGTCAACATGCCGTAGCCTGTGTCGTATAGGCACAGGTGGCGGCGACCCTTTTCCAGAATCAGCCGGGTGGCGGTGCCGGAGCGCATCATGGTGACCTTGTCGGGCTCCACCTTCAACACCGAGGTGCAGCTGACTTTGGGGTTTTCGGCGTCGTACTCCTTGTAGGCGATAAACCGCGTTCCGCCCTTGCTGGTGTAGGAGCCGGTGGTGTTCAGGGAGATTTCCCCCACCTCGTCAAAGCCCGTGTAGTCCTGGCGTCCAATAATATTGATGTCGTAATCTTCTTTTAACATTCCCATTTCCCTCTTTTCGGTCAGGCGGGATAATTTTCAATGTCAATGCGCTGGGTGCGGCCTTCCACGCTGTGGCCCAGGAACAGCTCTGCCACGTTGAGAAAGTTCTGTGGTGTGTCCGTGACAAAGTAGCTGGCCTGACGCTGAACGCCCTCCTGGCAGAGCAAGTCGTTCTCAGCCAGCTTCAGCGCCATGGCCAAAGCCGCTTCCCGACCGCTGTCTATGAGGGTGACCCCACGGCCCATCACCCCGGCGATGGTGGGGGCGATAATGGGATAGTGGGTGCAGCCCAGAATCACCGTGTCCACCCCAGCGGCCCGCACAGGGGCCAAATAGCGCTCCGCTACCAAACGGGTCACCTCGTCCTGGGGAGAGATGAAGCCGCTTTCCACCAGAGGAACGAACAGGGGACAGGCCTGGGGGCACACCTGAAATTTGTGATTGATTCGCAGCAGGGCGCTGCGATAGGAGTCACTGGCAATAGTGGCCGCAGTGCCGATGACGCCGATTTTCCCGTTTTTGGTGGCGGCAGCGGCGGCCTTGGCGCTGGGCTCAATGACGTCAATGTAGGGCACGCTCAGCGCTTCTCCCACGCTGCGTGCCACAGAGCTGACGGTGCCGCAGGCGGCCAGCACAGCCTTTACATCCTGGGAGAGGAGGAACTCCATGTCCTGCTTTGCGTAGCGCAGGATGGTGTCCTTCCCCCGGGAGCCGTAGGGCACTCGGCCGGTGTCCCCAAAGTAGACCACGCTCTCCCCGGGAAGGACCTTTTCCAGCTGCTTGACGGCGGTGAGTCCCCCCAGCCCGGAGTCAAATACGCCGATGGGTCGGTTATCCATACAGGGTCAATCCTCCCTTACAGTGCGGCCCGGGCCAGGGCCAGGTCAATAAGCTGGTCCAGCAGCTGGCCGTAGGTCAGTCCCATGGCTATCCACAGCTTGGGATACATGCTGATGGAGGTAAACCCGGGCAGGGTGTTGATCTCGTTGAGGATCACTCGGTTGTCGCCCTTGGTGACAAAGAAGTCCACCCGGGCCAGACCGGAGCAGCCCAGCAGCCGGAAGGCCCGCACCGCCACCTGACGGATCTTTTCGGAGACCTCCTCGGGGATTCGGGCGGGGATGTACAGCTGGCTGGTGCCGTTGACGTACTTGTCGTCGTAATCATAGAACTGAGCGGAGGCGCCGATCTCGCCCACCATGGAGGCTTTGCAGTCCCGGTTGCCCAGTACGGCACATTCCACCTCCTGGCCAACGATGCCCTCTTCCACCACCACTTTTTTGTCCTCTTTGGCGGCTTTGCGGATGGCCTCGTCCAGATCCTCAGCCCGTTCCACCTTGCTGACACCTACAGAGGAGCCGGCGTTGGCGGGCTTGACGAAGACGGGAAAGTCAAACCGGGCGCGAATTTTATTTTTAATGGTATCCGGAGCGGCGTCAAACCGATCGGAGTAGAACCACAGATAGTGGGCTTGCTCAATATCCGCTGCAGACAGCAGGGAGTGGGTCACGGCCTTGTCCATGCAGATGGCGGAGGATTCCGCGTCGCAGCCCACAAAGGGGATGCCCGAAAGCTGGAACAGTCCCTGGATGGTGCCGTCCTCGCCGTTTTTGCCGTGGAGGGCGGGGAAGATCACGTCCACCGGGATGATCTGAGCCTTGCCGTCCTGAAGGGACACCAGCCCGTGGACGGAGGGATCGGGGGAGAGGAAGGTGGGGGTCACAGGACCCTTTTCCCAGGCGCCGGAGACGATGTTTTCCACATCGCCGGTGTAGAGGAACCACTTGCCCTCCTTGGTGATGCCCACCATGTGGACGTCGTACTTATCCCTGTCCAGGTTCTCCAAAATGGAAGTGACCGACATGCGGGAGACCTCATGCTCGGAGGAGACGCCGCCAAAGATCACTGCCAGGCTCAACTTTCCGCTATTGTTCATTGCCATCACACCCTAATAAAAGTTGTATTCCCAGGAGCGGCGAAACCGTTCCCGGCAGCAGGCAGCCCTTAACCGTGGGAGTGCGTCTCCCGGGCAAGGGCATATTCGATTCCATATTATACTATGCCCGTCAGGATTTCGCAACTCCGGGGGCGGGAAAAAAAGATAGACTTTTCCGGCGGCCCATGCTATACTGGTATCCAAATGAAATTAGCGCAACGCTGTTTTGGAGTGGATCATTTTGGATTTGAAAGCCTTTGAACTGATAGAGAACGGCCTGCAGGAGGAGCTTGCCAAGCAGGGGTTTGGTGAGGCACAGCCCCTGGAGGACCCCAACGGCAAGCTGGTGATGTTTGTTGCGGCGGACGTGGCCTATGGCCTGATGTACGACGTGAAGCAGCAGCGGTTTGAGCTGCGCTCCACCACCCTGACTGACGAGGGCAAGCCGGGCACTTGGCGCAGCCTGTCCCTGTGGCTCTTTGACGAGAAGGAGGGCACCAAGGCCGACGCTGAGAGCATCCTCAACGACTTCCTGGAAGTGGTCCGGGGCCCCAAGCGTGTGGCAGTGGTGCAGCAGAAGCGCCGCACCAAGGACGGCGACCGGTCCGTGGACCCGCTGTTTTTCGTCAACCGGCTGGTAAACCTTTTCCCGGAGTTGCGGGAGCCCCTGAACCAGGAAAAGGTCACCTATGGCCAGGTTCGCTATGTGACCTTTATCAAGAGCCATGTGGTGGCCCTGTGCAAGGACTTGGCGCTGAAGTACCCCAACAGCGACCCCATGAAGAAACTCTGTGTCCTGTTCGACGATATGTATAAGAACGGCGACCTGGACACCCGTTCCATGGTGACCATCAGCCTGTTGAATGAGCTGCCGGACGACGCTTTCCAGGTGTATGTGGAGCATGTGGGAGAAGAGCTGAAGAAGGACCTGAAGTACACCCGCAAGCTCAAGGGCAAGAAGATCAAGCCCGAAAAGAAGAAGAAAAAGAAAAAGGTTGTGGCCAAGCCCCTGGACAACAAGCACTAAGCCCGGAAATGGCCCGGCGGGACTGGAAAATCTCTTGACAAGGAAGGACCTCTTGTGCTATACTGGTAGCACCTCGAAAAAGAGGTTCTTTTTTTGTGCCTGTTTTTCCGAGGGAGGCCGGGGCGAAGACGCCCCAAAAATATTTCCGTAAAACGGGAGGTGCCGACAAAGATGAGAGTGAAGGTCGTGCTGGCTTGCACCGAGTGCAAGCAGAGGAACTACAACACCAAGAAGAACAAGAAGAACGATCCCGACAGGCTGGAAATGAACAAGTATTGCAGGTTCTGCCGGAAGCACACCCTGCACAGGGAAACCAAGTAAGGAGCGGAAGACATGGCTGAGAACGTCAAGAAGAGCGAAAACGGCGTAGTCCGTTTTGCCAAGCGCGTGACGAAATTCTTCCGCGACTGCAAGGGCGAGGTCAAAAAGATTGTTTGGCCCACGCCCAAGGCCACGTTCAAGAACACCGGCGTGGTGTTGGTGACCATTATTGTGGTGGCTCTGTTCGTTTTCCTGCTGGACACCGTGTTCATGAACCTTCTGGGTCTTGTGATGGACGTTGCCGGTTAACATCCCCTGGGGATTATCGGGAAAGCGGAGGTAGCAGATGGCTGAAGAAGCGAAATGGTATGTGGTGCACACCTATTCCGGGTATGAGAACAAAGTGGCCTCAAACCTGGAGAAGACCGTGGAAAACCACAAGCTGCAGGATCTGATCCAAGAGATTTGCGTGCCCACGGAGACGGTGACCGAGATCACCGATTCCGGCAAACGCAAGGAAGTGGAGAGGAAGATCTTCCCCGGCTACGTCATCGTGAAGATGGTGATGACCGACGAGTCCTGGTACGCGGTGCGCAACATCCGCGGCTGCACGGGCTTTGTGGGTCCGTCCTCCAAGCCCATACCGCTCACGGAGGATGAGGTGGCCCGGCTGGGAATCGAGAAAAAAGCGGTGGAAGTCAGCTACAAGGTGGGCGACTCCGTCAACATCGTGGACGGGCCCTTGGAAGGGTTCGTGGGCACGGTGGAGGAGATGGACGTGGAGAAAAACCGCGTGCGCGTCACCGTATCCATGTTCGGACGGGAGACTCCCGTGGAACTGGAACTGGCTCAGGCCGAGCCTGTGGACTGAACAGGCGGGGGGCCGCACCCCACAAGAGCGGCGGCAAGTTTTTAGTGAGGCATAGAGCGGGAATTCCCGCTTTGTATGTGAGGGGCATTGCCCCTGTGGGAGGCACAGCTGAAATCCAATCACGGCTGCGCCGTCATCCACCACGAATTTTGGAGGTGCAAACAAATGGCTCAAAAGGTTACGGGCTTTATCAAGCTCCAGATCCCTGCCGGCAAAGCAACCCCGGCGCCGCCTGTCGGCCCCGCGCTTGGCCAGCATGGTGTGAACATCATGGCGTTTACCAAGGAATTCAACGAGCGTACCAAGAACGACGTGGGTCTCATCATCCCCGTCGTGATCACGGTCTATGCGGACCGTTCTTTCACCTTTATCACCAAGACCCCTCCGGCCGCCGTGCTGATCAAGAAAGCCTGCGGGATTGAGACGGCTTCCGGTGAGCCCAACAAGAAGAAAGTCGCCAAGATCACCCGCGAGCAGGTGCAGAAGATTGCCGAGCAGAAGATGCCCGACCTGAACGCTTCTTCCGTCGAGAGTGCCATGAGCATGATCGCCGGCACCGCCCGCAGCATGGGTATCGAAGTAGTCGATTGATTCCCGAGTGGGAGGAAATCTTTAGATCCGATATTTACCACTGGAGGAAAGATACAATGAAACACGGTAAGAAATATGTGGAAGGCGCAAAGCTCATCGACCGCAGCAAGCTTTACGACACTGCTGAGGCCCTTGACATCTGCGTAAAGACCGGCACTGCCAAATTCGACGAGACCGTCGAGCTTCATGTGAAGCTGGGCGTTGACGGCCGTCATGCCGACCAGCAGGTCCGCGGCGCCATCGTGCTGCCCAACGGCACTGGCAAGAGCGTGCGTGTTCTGGTCATCTGCAAGCCCGAGAAGGAAGAGGACGCCAAGGCTGCCGGCGCCGATTTTGTCGGCGGCGAGGAGATGGTCCAGAAGATTCAGTCCGAGAACTGGATGGACTTCGACGTGCTGATTACCACTCCCGATATGATGGGTCAGGTTGGCCGTCTGGGCCGTCTGCTTGGTCCCCGTGGCTTGATGCCCAACCCCAAGGCTGGCACGGTGACCCCCGACGTTGGCAAGGCTGTCACCGACGCCAAGGCCGGTAAGATCGAGTACCGCCTGGATAAGACCAACATCATCCACTGCCCCATCGGTAAGGTTTCCTTTGGCGTGGAGAAGCTCCAGGAGAACTTTGACACCCTGATGGACGCCATTGTGAAGGCGAAGCCCTCCGCTGCCAAGGGTCAGTATGTGCGCTCCTGCGTGGTCAGCGCCACCATGGGCCCCGGCGTGAAGATCAACCCTGCAAAGTTTATCTAAAAAGCGGGATTTGAGGCTTGACAAAGCCCCACGGTCTTTGTTATAATATATAAGCTGTCCAACCAAAGACAGCAGGTTTATAAACGGTTTTGTCCGGCCTGCCGAGGAAAGACGAGCAAAAAAGGGAGCACAGTCGGTTGATTGTGTCCGTGCGCACTGCGCATGAAAGTCCTGTTGATTTGCTTGCAACGCCTTTCCGAGGGAACCCGGAAAGGCGTTTTTGATTTTACTTTCACGATCCGGAGGTGAAACGAATTGCCCAGCGAGAAGATTCTGGAACAGAAAAAGCAGCAGGTTGCACAGCTGGCCGAGGACTTTAAGAAGGCCAACGTGGGCGTGCTGGTGAACTATGAAGGCATCACGGTGGAAAAGGACACCAAGCTCCGTAAGCAGCTGCGTGAGGCTGGCTGCGAGTACAAGGTGGTCAAGAACACCCTGCTGTCCCTGGCTTTCAAGGAGGCTGGCATCGAGGGCCTGGAGGAGCATCTCCACGGCGCCACTGCCATCGCTTACAGCGACAGCAGCTACACCGACGCTCCCAAGATCCTGTCCGACTATGCCAAGGATAACGAGAGCTTCACGGTGAAGGCCGGCTTTATTGACGGCGGCTCCGTGGATGCCAAGAGCATCGACGAACTGGCCAAGCTGCCTCCCAAGGAGGTTTTGGTGGCCCAGGTGCTCGGCGGCTTGAACGGCCCCATCCAGGGCTTCGCCAATGTGCTCACCGGCACACTGCGCGGCCTGGTTATCGCCCTCAACGCTATTGCGGAGAAGCAGAGCGCGTAAGGGTGAACGGTTGTCAGGCGGCAGCCTGACGCTGATACAATTTCTTTTGCATTTTAACTTTAACATGGAGGTATTTCATCATGTCTGAGAAAGTCACTAACCTGATTGAAGAAGTCAAGTCCCTCACCGTCCTGGAGCTCTCCGAGCTGGTTAAGGCTCTGGAGGAGGAGTTCGGCGTTTCCGCTGCTGCTCCCGCTGTTGCTGTTGCTGCTGCTCCCGCTGCTGCTGCTCCCGCTGCTGAGGAGAAGACCGAGTTTGACGTGGTGCTGAAGTCCGCTGGCGCCAACAAGATCAACGTCATCAAGGTTGTCAAGGAGATCACCGGCCTGGGCCTGAAGGAAGCCAAGGCTCTGGTTGACGAGGCTCCCAAGACCGTTAAGGAAGGCGCTTCCAAGGACGACGCTGAGTCCATCAAGGCTAAGCTGACCGAGGCTGGCGCTGAGGTTGAGCTGAAGTAAGCTTTTCCCACCGGATCAAAAAACCCTCCCTCAAAAGGGGAGGGTTTTTTATTTCCTCACCCGGGGAAAATGTCCCAACAGAATTGTGCAAACAGATTGACTTTCCCACAGAGTCTGGGATAGAATGAAGACAAACCAACTGACAGGAGGAATCGCAATGCAGGAAAAGTTTTTAGGACTGACCCCTCCCATGGGGTGGAACTCTTGGAACACCTTTACATGGAACATCAATGACCAGCTGATCCGGGAGACCGCCGATGTGATGGTAAACAGCGGGCTGAAGGATGCCGGCTATGAATACGTGGTCATTGACGACTGCTGGAGCTTGAAGCAGCGGGACGAGAAGGGTTGCTTGGTTCCGGACCCGGAGAAATTCCCCCACGGGATGAAGGACGTGGCGGATTACATCCACAGCAAAGGCTTGAAATTCGGCATGTACTCCTGCTGTGGCACCCACACCTGCGCTGGGTATCCTGGCAGCTTTGAGCACGAGTTCCAGGATGCGGAGACCTTTGCCTCCTGGGGTGTGGACTATCTGAAGTACGACAACTGCTATAAGCCCGTCCATGTGGAGGGGGAGATTCTCTATAAGCGGATGAATCTGGCCCTGCGCAACTGCGGCCGGGACATTCTGTTCTCCGCCTGCAACTGGGGCCGTGAGAATGTGCACCAGTGGATCCAGGGTTCCGGCGCTCAGCTGTTCCGCTCCACCGAGGATATCCAGGACAACTGGGAGTCCATCAAGCGGCTGGCCATGTCCCAGATCGAGAAGACTCCTTTCTCCGGTCCTTTCTGCCACAACGATATCGACATGCTGGTGGTGGGCATGCACGGCGGCAGCAACAATGAGTACATTGGCCAGATTGGCGGCTGCACCGATGAGGAGTACCGCACCCATTTCTCCCTGTGGGCCATCATGAACTCCCCCTTGATGATTGGCTGCGATATCCGCTCCATGAGCGACTACACCAAGGAGACCTTGACCAACCCCGACATCATTGCCATCAACCAGGATATCGAGTGCCGCGGGCCCTATTGCATCCCCCAGTGGAACAACCCGGAGAACGTCCTGGCTCTGGTCAAGCCCATGGCCGACGGCTCCCTGGCCATTGGCATGTTCAATTTCAGCGATGTGAAGAGCGAGATGTCCCTGCAGTTCTGGGATCTGGGTCTTCCTGCTTCTGCCGGTGTGGGTCTGGAGATCTATGATTGCTGGACTCATCAGGAGGAGGGCAAGTTCTTCGAGCGGTATGTGGACATCCTGGAGCCCCATGGCTGCCGGATGCTCCGTGCGAAGCTGGTCCGCAAGTGATGGCAAACTACAAGACGTGTAAGCAGTGCGGTGCCCCCTTGGGAGGGGATGACATCGCCATATTCCGCAAGCTGGTGAACCGGAACGCAGAGGAATTCCTGTGTATCGACTGCCTGGCGGCGTATTTTCAATGCGCCCGGGAGGAGATTGAAAAGCGCATCCGGTGGTACCGAGAGAGCGGAGAGTGCACGCTTTTTCGATAAAACCACAAAATTTAGTGGTTTTATCGACAGAAACTCTGCTTTTCCCCAGCATTTGGATGGCAACTGTGAATTGTTTATGAACATTTCAAAATAGTGTTGCAATCTCAGAAAATGCGTGTTAGAATGTAACCAAATTGTAACACTTGTCATCGAAGTGTAACCGCTCAGAAAAAGAGCGGTCCCTTTGGAAAGGAGTGTACAGGATGCGGAAAAGAACGCTTCGGAATCTGCTGTCCTTCCTGTTGGTGTTGGTGTTGACGGTGTGCACGGTGACGGCGTTGAGCATTGTCACTAGGGCGCAGACGGCAGCCACCATTCCGGAAGTGGAGGAGAGTGTCCAGGCGGCGCAGATCACCGCTTCCGTTCCGTCACAAATGGTGGCGTCCCCCCTGGTCTGTGTGGGAGGGTTCCTGGCGATGCTGGCGATTGTAGCAGTTGGGCTGGCGATTTATCGCAGGGAGAAGTGCCATGGGAGAGAGACTTCCCAGGGCAAACGCAGGTACATTCCCAAGGCCGATATGGCCTTTCGGGGAAGAAGCAGAGTATAAGGGTTTTCGTCCTTTCATATTTTACCTCGGAACAGGGCCGGCAGAGCATGCCGGCCCTGTTTTTGTTCAAATCCAGGAATGAAAAAAGGTGCTGCAAAACGCAGCACCTTTTTTCAGCCATTGATTTCCTGAATCACCCGATCCACGGTATCCTGAACGGGCCCTGTTCCATCCAGCTGAATCACCGGACAGGTCAGGCTGGACAACCAGGTTTCCACCTCTCGGTCATCCCGGCCATCGCAGAATGTAAAGAAGGATTCCTCCACCTGGTGAAGGTCCCCTCCGGGAAGCATCCGAAACCCAAACTTCTCATAGGAACGCCGTCGCACCCGTTTGGCCCGGGTGTGGGGGTCTGCCTGAAGCCATACCGCCAGAGTGAGCAGGTCCGTCACTTCCTGGCCATAATCGGCCTTGACCGCAGCCAGGACAAAGTGTTCTGTCTGTTGGACCCGCTGAAGGAGCATCGCCCCAGCCTCCTCCCGGGAACGGGGATGACGGTACAGATAGTCCGAATCGTCCTTGGGAAAGAAGCAATCCTCAATATCCAAGAACTCCCAGCCCAGACGCTGGGCCAAGGCCTTTCCCACCGTGCTCTTTCCGCTGCCGTTGAGGCCGCAGAGCAAAATTCCGCTCATTCTTCCACTCCTTTTCTGGGTTTGGAGGCGGCAAACTCCGCCGCCTCCCGCAGCCACCCCAGGAGCTCCGGATCAATCTCCTCCGGGGTGCCGATCATCACGTGATGGGTCCACCGGTTGGGGTAGGGTTCTGTTTTGGCGTCGATCCTGGGACTTTCCAGGGGGGCTGCCAGTCCAAAGCTCACGGTCAGGTAGGGGAGGGGACGCTGGGCTTTTCGCCGCACCGCCAGCAGAGAGGCACTGCCGAACCGGTGGCGCAGGTAAAAGGCCACCTCGGTTTTGCCCACTTTAAGGGAAAGCCCCGGGATCGTCTCCCGGAGCTTGTCTACCAGAACCCGGTACAACTCCCAAGCCCCAGGGATCTTCTCAAATACCCGGAGGCTCTCCAGTTCCTGCTGGGTGAGTTCCTTAGCGGTTGACAATGTGTTCACCGTCAAAGATCAAAATGCCGTCGCCGCCGCCGGCAGTGCCGCCCTCCAGCACCCATTTCTTAAAGGCCCGACGCATGGAAGTGTCCTCAGGCCACTGCTCCGGAGGCTTTTTGCTGTCCGCGTTGAATACCCGCCAGGCATCGTTGAAGGAGGCGCTCTCCTTCCAGGAGATTACATCCCAGTCCCCGATGAAGTCCACCACGTTGGAGGTGGGGGAGAGGATCTCCTTATAGGGGGGATACAGCAGCCAGGATCCGCAGACGCACACCAAGGGCTTTCCCTGAAGCTCATCCTGGAAGAAGGCATAGGCCTTCTTATAGGAATCCAGCCGAGCCTCCCAGGTAAAGGGTTCCCCGCTGGAGGGGATGTGAACGCTCTTTACCGGGTCCCCGGGGTTGACCACATAGCCGTTTTTCTCGTAGGGCTTGTCCCCCTCGTAGGTCTTGCTCTCAAACTCCAACCGTCCCAGCTTGACGATGTCCGTGGTGAAGAAGATGTGATACCAGTGGGCCACAAAGTTGCCCCACACCCCTTGAACATTTTTGCACTCCACGGCCTTGTACTTCAGGTCGGCGAAGGTGTCCCAAACGATCTCCTCGGAGACGCCCTTTGCCAGGTAGGCCTCCCGGGCGGGTTTGGAAGCCTCCATCAGCAGCAGCTCCCACAGGGTGTAGGCGGGGATGCCGGTCTGCTGGGAGATGTCATCCAGCAGGGGCTGGGTCAGCTTTACATTAAAGTCGTTTTCATAGAAGAAGGCAACCGCTCCATCCAGAGCGTCCTCCTGGCCCAGCTGCCGCAACTGTTCCCCTGCCTGGAGAAAGCAGTCCTCGGCCTCCTGGGGAAAGCCGGTCTTGTCCATCAAGAGCTTGTGAAATTGCAGATCCATGTCAGTTCCTCCCAATCAACTTATTTCCCGATTCGTTCTGTGTCGATGATGATGGTGATGGGCCCGTCATTGGCACAGAGCACATCCATGTGAGCCCCGAACTCCCCGGTCTCCACCTTGGCAATGCCCAATCCTTTGGCATGCTCCACAAAGTGGAGGTAGAGCTGTTGGGCTTCCTCCGGAGGTGCGGCCAGGTCAAAGGAAGGCCGGCGTCCCTTTTTGCAGTCGGTTCCCAGGGTGAAGTTGGAAACCACCAGCAGCTCCCCGTGAATGTCCTCCAAGGACAGGTTCATCTTGTCATTCTCATCGGTGAATATCCGCAGTCCCTGGACTTTTTCCGCCAGGAATTCCGCCTGTTTTACCGTGTCACCCTTGAGAACCCCCAAAAAGACCACCAGGCCCTGGCCGATGGTGCGGACCTCCTGGTGGTCGATGGTGATCTCCGCCCGGCTGACCCGTTGGATCACAGCACGCAAAAGCGATCCCTCCTATTTCAGTTCGATCACTTTATCCTAGCATAAATTGGGAACAAGGTAAAGCGGAATCCAAAAACTAGAAAGAGGTTTCTTGCGTTCAGGGAACTACCCTGCTATAATGAGGATAGATTTTGTGGGAAAAAGGAGGAGTTATCCCATGCTTTACACAATCACAAACGGAACCTATACCGCCCAGGTGGACTCCATCGGGGCACAGTTGGTCTCTCTGAAGGGGCCGGAGGGCTTTGAGTACATCTGGACCGGGGATCCCGCCTACTGGACGGGTCACGCGCCGGTGCTGTTCCCCATTGCAGGCGGACTGCGGTGGGGCAAGGCGAAGCTGGATGACAAGTGGATCAAAATGGGACGTCACGGGTTTGCCCGTCATGCGGAGTTTGCTCTGGTGGCTCAGGAGGAGGGCTCCATCACGCTGCAGCTCACCCCCAACGACACCATCCGGGAGCAGTACCCCTTTGACTTTGCCCTGACCATCACCCACACCCTGGGTGAGGACGGCTTCCAGACCAAGTACACGGTGGAGAACACTGGGACCAAGCCCATGCCCTTTGTCATTGGCGGGCATCCCGGCTTCAACGTGCCCGTGGAAGAGCAGGCCTCCTATGAGGATTACGTGATCCGCTTTGAAAAGCCCGAGACCCAGCGGTGCCCGGGCATGGTGGGGGACAAGCTGCTGGACTACTCCCAGATTGTCCTGGAGCTGACGGAGGATCAGGAGATCCCTCTGACCCATGAGCTGTTTGACCATGATGCGTTGGTCTTTGACAACTTGAATTCCCAGAAGGTGTCCGTGGTGAACCCCAAGACCGGCAAGGGTGTGGAGATGGATATCTCTCAGTTCCCCATGCTGGGAATCTGGTCCACCAAGGATGCGCCGTTTGTCTGCCTGGAGCCCTGGACCGGCTGCAGCACTCTGGCCACAGAGAGCGATATTTTTGAGCAGAAGAAGGGCATGCAGCAGCTGCCTGGCGGGGAGAAGAAGGAGTACGCCTTCACGGTGAAGTTCCTGTAAGCCATGGCAGATTGGAAGGAACTGCAGCGGCAGGTCTACCAAAACAAGGTGGATCACGGGTTCAACGTGACGGATGTCCCTGTGGAGTTTTGTCTGCTCCAGGGGGAGGTGTCCGAGGCGTATCAGGCCTGGTCCTGCCGGAAACCGGATTTGGGCGAGGAGCTGGCGGACGTGGCCATCTATCTGCTGGGCTTGGCGGAGATCCTTCAGGTGGACCTGGGCGCGGAGGTGGAGCGGAAGATGGAGATCAACCGCCGCCGGCGCTACGGGGTGGTGGACGGTGTGTTCCGCCGCCTGGAGGAGGGCGACTGTCCTTCTGGGACTCAGGAGCCGGATCCGACTGCAGAGTAAAAAGAAGAAAGAAAAAGGGGACGGCGTCTGCGGGCGCCGTCCTTTTTCTGTTGGCCGTCAAATCAAATGATAAGTGGGGAAAAAGAGCAAACGTTCACCTATGCAAAAGGCCGAATATTACTCCTGGTATTTCAGCGAAACGCCGGAACAGAAATTTGGGAAAAGCCCTTCCCTTTTTTCGAGTGAGGTTTATAATGATTGAAGCTTGGAAAAAAGCCCGTTTCCACCGGGGAGGGAGCGGGCGCCGGGCGCCTCCTTCGGGGACGGCGGCCGTCCATTTGAGGGAGAGACCTTAGCCGGCAGGATCCGGCGCAAGAGGGAGGATTGTGTATGTTTCAATTGAAATGGGTGTGGAAACAGATGGAGGGTTTCCGCAAGCGGTACATCTTTGCCCTGTGTTCTACAGGGCTGCTGTCCGTGATGGCCCTGGGAAACTCCATCATCACGTCCATTATCATGGACACGGTGTTTGACCCGTTGGTGGAAACCGGGCAGGTCACTCCAGAGGTGTTCCAGCTGCTGATCAGTCTGGTGGCGCTGCTGGTGGGCTTCACCCTGTTCCGGACCAGCTTTCAATACCTGTCCATCATGACCTATGAGACCTGTTCTCAGAAGCTGCTGTTCAAGTTGCGGCGGGACCTGTACAAGAACATGCAGGAGCAGGACCAGGACTTCTACGCCAAGACCCGCACCGGTGACCTGATGACCCGTCTCACCGGCGACCTGGACATGGTGCGGTTTGCGGTGGCTTGGGTGGTGCGGCAGCTGATCGACTGCACCGTGCTGTTCCTGTCGGCGTCCATCACCTTCCTGGTGACGGACTGGATCTTCGCCCTGTCCATGCTGGCAGTGACGCCCATCATTTTCGCCCTGACCTTTGCCTTTTCCAAGCGGGTGCATCCGCTGTACGTGGACCTGCGTGAGCGGCTCTCCCTGCTGAATACCCGTGCTCAGGAGAACATTGCCGGCAACCGGGTGGTGAAGGCCTTTGCCAGGGAGGACTACGAGATCGACCGCTTTGACGAGAAAAACACCGACTACAAAAAGGCCAACACCAAGGCGTCCCTGCTTTGGCTGCAGTACAGCCCCTATATTGAAGGACTTTCCCAGTCCCTCTCCATTGCGGTGCTGTTGGTAGGCGGCGCGTTCCTCATCTCCGGGAGGATCAGCATCGGCACCTTCACCCTGTTCAACGGCCTGACCTGGACATTGACCAACCCCATGCGCATGCTGGGGATGCACTTAAACGACTTGCAGCGCTTTTTTGCCAGCGCCAATAAGATCATTGAGCTGTACTATGCCAAGTCCACCATCACCTCCCGGCCCGACGCTAAGAAGGTGTCCGGCCGGATCCGTGGAGAGATCGAATTCCAGGAGGTGGACCTGCAGCTGCATGGCATGCCCGTGCTGCAGCACATTGACCTGCACATCCAACCCGGGGAGACAGTGGCCATTATGGGCCCCACCGGTTCCGGCAAGACCTCTCTGGTGAATCTGATCCCCCGGTTTACCGACGTCAGCGGCGGCGTGCTGCTGATTGACGGCACCCCTGTGGGACGGTATGACCTTCACGATCTGCGCCATTCCATTGGCATCGCCACTCAAGACGTGTTCCTGTTCTCCGATACGGTGGATGGAAATATCGCTTACGGTGACACGGAGCTCTCTGAGGATGAAGTGAAGCGCTATGCCAAGATGGCCGACGTGGACTTTGTGGAAAAGCTCCCCGACGGCTTTGACACTCTGATTGGCGAGCGAGGCACAGGACTTTCCGGCGGCCAGAAGCAGCGAATTGCCCTGGCCCGTGCCCTGGCGGTGCGGCCTTCCATCCTGATTCTGGACGACACCACCTCCGCCGTGGACCTGGAAACGGAGAAATACATTCAGGAGCAGCTGGCGAACTTGGATTTCCCCTGCACCAAGATCATTGTGGCTCAGCGGATTTCCACCACCAAGCGGGCGGATAAGATTGTCATCCTGGATAAGGGCCAGGTTGTGGACGTGGGCACTCATGAAGAGCTGTCCCGACGGCCCGGCTATTACCGGGAGGTCTTCCTGCTGCAGAATGGCATGGAAGAGGAAAGAGAGGTGGTTTAAATGGCGCGCAACAAGTTTGACGTTGACGAGACCCTAGAGACCCCATTTAACATAAAACACCTGCTTCGAGCCGGGGTCTACATTGGCCGGCATAAGAAAAAGATGATCCTGTCCCTGCTGTTCTCCGCAATATCGGCGGCATGTTCCCTGGTGGGGCCCATGCTGATTCAGCGGGCCATTGACGTGTCCGTGCCCAACAAGGATTACACCGAGCTGATCCTTTTGGCGGTGGTCATGCTGGCGGCTATCGTGGCGTCGGTGCTGTTTGCCCGTGCCCGGTCCCGCTACATGATTGTGGTGGGCCAGGAGATCATTTACGACATCCGCAAGGACCTGTTTGAGCACCTGCAAAAGCTGCCTTTCCAGTTCTATGACGACAGACCTCACGGCAAGATTTTGACCCGTGTGATCAACTACGTCAACTCCGTTTCGGACGCTCTGTCCAACGGCATCATCAACTTTGTGTTGGAGATCTTCAACCTGATCCTCATTGCCGTGTTCATGTTCCTCTGCGACGTGCGGCTGACCTTGATCGTTATGGCGGGCATTCCCCTGTTCCTGGTGATCGTGCTGCTGATCAAGCCGGCGCAGCGCCGGGCATGGCAGGACGTGTCCAACAAGAGCTCCAACATCAACGCTTACCTCCACGAGAGCTTGGACGGCATGAAGATCACCCAGGCCTTCACCCGCGAGGAGGAGAACCGAGAGATCTATGCGAAGCTGAATACCAAGTGCTACAAAACCTGGATGAAAGCCCAGTACACCTCCAACCTGGTGTGGTACTCTGTGGACAACATCTCCACCTGGGTGGTGGGGGCCATGTACCTCATTGGCCTGTGGATGCTGGGACCGGCCTTGCAGATCGGTACCCTGATCGCCATCAGCTCCTACGCCTGGCGGTTCTGGCAGCCTATTCTAAACCTGTCCAACCTGTACAACACCTTTATCAACGCCGTGGCCTATCTGGAGCGCATCTTTGAGATGATCGACGAGCCTGTCACAGTGGATGACGCCCCCGGTGCCACGGAGCTGCCTCCCATCACCGGACGTGTCACCTTTGACGATGTGACTTTCTCCTATGACGGCACCGTCAACGTGCTGGAGCACTTCAACCTGGACGTGAAGCCCGGCGAGTCCATCGCCCTGGTGGGTCCCACCGGTGCGGGTAAGACCACAGTGGTCAACCTGATCTCCCGCTTCTACAACATCAACGAGGGGCGGCTGCTGTTGGACGGCCATGACATCTCCCAGGTGACTCTGCACTCCCTGCGGTCCCAGATGGGCATCATGCTTCAGGACAGCTTCATCTTCTCTGGAACCATTATGGACAACATCCGGTATGGCCGCCTAGACGCCACGGATGAGGAGGTCATCGCCGCGGCCAAGACGGTCTGCGCCGACGAGTTCATCCGGGAGATGGAGGATGGCTACTACACCCAGGTCAACGAGCGGGGTTCCCGCTTGTCCCAAGGCCAGCGGCAGCTGGTGGCCTTTGCCAGAACGCTGCTCTCCGATCCCAAGATCCTGGTGCTGGACGAGGCCACCTCTTCCATTGATGCCAAAACCGAGCGGCTGCTGCAGCAGGGCCTGCAAGCGCTTTTGAAGGGCCGCACCAGCTTTATCATTGCTCACCGGCTGTCCACCATCAAGAACTGCGACCGCATCCTGTACATCTCCAATAAGGGGATTGCGGAGATGGGCAATCATCAGCAGCTTCTGGATAAGCACGGGTACTACTATCACCTGTACACGGCTCAGCTGGAGAGCTGAACCCTGGGGAATCCAGAGGGCATTTCTCAGCAGCGGTTATACAAATCATCATTAAAAAATCCGGCGGATAATGGTATCCGCCGGATTTCTACTAGATATTGCGCCCGTTCACAGTTTTTTTACAAGAAAATGAGATGCTCCCCCACAATTCGACAAAAAGGGCGGTGGTTTTATAGTATGCTTATCTCGTCAGGAGGCACTGGCGATCTGCAGGCAGAGTTTGTCGGCGATCATGGCGATGAACTCAGAGTTGGTGGGCTTGCCCCGGGTGTTGTGGATGGTATAGCCAAAATAGGAGTTGAGCACATCCACATCGCCCCGGTCCCAAGCCACTTCAATGGCATGGCGGATAGCCCGTTCCACCCGGGAGCTGGTGGTATTGTAGCGTTTTGCCACACTGGGATAGAGCTGTTTGGTGACAGCGTTGATGATCTCAGGGTCCTCCACAGCCATGAGGATGGAGTCCCGCAGATAGTGGTACCCCTTGATATGGGCGGGTACACCGATCTGGTGGAGGATTTCCGTCACTTGCATCCGCAGACTGGAGCTGGCGGGCTCCGAGTCAAAATGGCGGCCCTTCATGGAGAGCAGCGAGAGGATGCGGCTGGCCATTTCGTCCTTGTCGAAGGGAGAGATGGCAAAGTAGGCCACACCTGCGGAGGCGATTTCCCGTTCGATGACAGGGTTGGTATAAGAGGAGGTCACTATGTAAAGGGGGCGCTCCACGCCGGTGTCTTGAGCCACGGCGTGGATGACCCCAATGGCGTCCAAACCGGGCATGAGCAGCTCCATCAGCACAAGCTGGGGCCGTTCTTCCCGGATTTTGCCCAGAAGCAGGGTGCTGTCCCGTTTGAGGAAGAGTGGGCGCACCCCGTGCTGGGATAATTTCTGGATCGGTTCCCGGCCCCATTCGCCGTCATCCGAACAAATAATTATCTTGGTTTCCTTTTCCATGACGAACCTCCTGGCATTGATTTATTGTGAAAAAATTTTACCATAAGATTCCGTCCATGGCAAGAGGTTTGCCTGAAAAAACTGGAAAATTATTGTGCCGAAAAAAGGTGAAATTTGGCTTTCCACCGGGATTCTTCACGGTTCGAGCTAGTTCGCGTCACTACATGTTTGACATTCTTCCCACAGAACTTGCGCGAAGATACCATATCCTGATGTGGGATCTTCTGTAAACACATGCGTAATCGCGCCGGCTAGTTTTCCGTCCTGTAAAATGGGGCAGCCGCTCATACCTTGTACAATGCCACCTGTCTTCTCCAAAAGCCTGGGGTCCGTCACTTGGACCACCAGGTTTTTCGTTTGTGCGTCCCGATTTACAATTTCCCGGATCTCCCCATCATAGAGCTGAGGGCCGGTCTCATCCAAACAGACCATCAGCTGAACCGGTCCGGTGTGGACTTCCTCCCGAGAGAGAATCTCCACGGCCTCCCCGCTGGGCGGGTTGTTCAGGGTTCCGAAGACGCCGGTTTCCTTGTTTGCCAGCAGAGTGCCCAAGCTCTCGTCTGAGGAGAAGTACCCGCGCAGCTGACCTGGGGCGTTTTTCTCCCCTTTGATGATGCCGCTGAGGGTGATGGGTGCCGGTTCTCCGGATTTCAGAGCCATGACACCGCTGGTATCCATGTCACAGATGCCGTGCCCCAGTCCGGCGAACAGGCCGCTGTCCGGGTCGTAGAAGGTCAGTGTGCCAATGCCAGCAGCGCTGTCCCGAACCCACATGCCGGTTTTAAAGGAGCCTCCTCCGAAGACCGGATCCACCTCCACTTCCAGCACTTGGTCACCCCGGCGCACCTGGAAGGTGATGGGTTCCCCCAGGCTGCTGCTGATATATTGAGCCAGAGCAGCGTTGTCTGGGATATCACGTCCATTGGCGGTGAGCAGGTAGTCCCCTGGCTGGATGCCGGCGTCTGCGGCGGGACAGCAGACGCCATTGTCGGTGTAGATGTCCGAGAGAGAGGCCACAATGACACCATCGGTGAACAGCTTGATGCCAAAGGCAGTGCCTAGAGGGATCACCTTGCCTGGGGAGCCTTGGCTGGCGGCGGGAGCGGCTGTCTGGACGGAGGCGGAAACGGAGGAGTAATCCCTGCCGCCGTTGAAGACAGAGGCCTCCAGCGCTTTGGGATGCCGGCTGCCGGAGAGAAAGGCCAAACAGCCCAGCATGCACAGAGCCGTGGCTCCCACACTGAGGGCGAAGATGCGCACAGCCTTGGAGACGGTGCGTTTGTTCCACTGTTTCCAAAAAGCTTTGATATCGATCATCCCTTTCCTGGGCGCGAAAAAAATCTGCGCCCGAAAATTACTCTGCCACCGGGGATGAAAAATATTTTGACAATTAAAAACGCCCCTGCAAATAAGATGCAGGGGCGAGAATTTTTGGTCTGCCGCGACGATGGGGGATTGGCCTTGGAACGGCGGCTGCCGGTCCGCGCCCCATCGAGGGACAGTAAATAAGGAAAGTAATATGAAAGAGAGGGTGTGTTTTCACAAAATTGGGAATTTCGGTTTCTCTGTGGGGCGTCACCTCCTTTCCCTTTCGACAGTTCTAAGTCTACGCCATAATTATGAAGGAGGTGTCAGCAGTTTTTGAAGAAACCGTAAGGAATTTATGAACACAGTTTGAATAGCATCCGCGAAGAAATTGTATTATCTGACGAAAGGGCAAAGAAATCTCCGAATTTAGCGATTTAAAGCGATATTTTTGGTTGAAAAGCCAATCTCTTTGTGTTACTATTATTATCAACTCCATCTACAGAAATGAAATGCAGGAAATCTTTCCCATTCCTGCAAAACAGGATGGAGCTCACCAAGGAGGGAGACTATGAGCAAGCACCCCCGTATCACGGTGATCTGTGGCCATTATGGCTGCGGAAAGACCAACCTGGCCTTGAACCTTGCCCTGGAAGCGGCTGCAGAAGGGGAGCGGGTTACCGTGGCGGATTTGGACATTGTAAACCCCTATTTCCGCTCGTCGGAGTATGGAGGGCTGCTGGAGGACCACGGGATCCGGCTCATTGCCCCGGTGTTCGCGGGCACCACGCTGGACACTCCCACACTGCCCCCGGAGCTCTATTCCATATTTGAGCCTGAGGCAGGAAGGGTGTTTATTGATGCAGGTGGAGACGACGCCGGCGTCACTGCTCTGGGCGGGCTGCACAGTCTGCTGGAGGAGTCGGGATATGAGATGCTCTACGTCATCAACCGGTACCGGGTGTTGTCCCAGACACCGGAGGAGGCTGCGGCGCTTCTGGGAGAAATCGAAGCCGCCAGCCGTTTGAAGGCCACCGCCCTGGTGAACAATTCCCACCTGGGGGTGGAGACCACCCTGGAGACGCTGTTGGGCGGGCTGGACTTTGCCCAGAAAACAGCGGAGCTCACGGGATTGCCGCTGCTGTACTCCACCGCTCCGGACTTTGCCCTGAAGCCGGGGGAGGAGCTGCCCCAAGGGTTCAAGACCATCCAGCGCCACGTGAAATTTATGTGGGAGTGAGGAGCCGGAACCCGGACGGTAGTGGAATTCAGAGGGAAGGCAAATCGCAAGCAAATACAGTTTACCCATTGAGTTTGAATCATAGAGAAAAATCCTAAAAGGAGGGAAAACGGATATGGCAAGAATCATTGTGGATGAGAAGGTCTGCAAGGGCTGCGGGATGTGCGTGCACGCATGTCCGTTGAAGATCATTGCCCTGGACAAGAGCCGACTCAACGTCAAAGGCTACCACCCGGCCAAGCTGATGGAGCCTGAAAAGTGCGTGGGCTGCGCATCCTGCGCCACCATGTGCCCTGACACAGCGATTACGGTTGAAAAGTAACAAAATTGTCCGGGGACCGCTGTTGTCCCTGAGAAAGGAATGGATTTACTTATGAAGGTTTTGATGAAGGGCAATGAGGCCCTGGCAGAAGCCGCCATCCGCGCCGGCTGCCATCACTTCTTCGGCTATCCCATCACGCCCCAGACCGAGCTGGCGGCGTACATGTCCAAGCGCATGCCCCAGGTAAACGGTACCTACCTCCAGGCGGAGTCTGAAATTGCCGCCATCAACATGGTGCTGGGCGCCTCTTCCGCCGGTGTGCGTGCCATGACGTCCTCCTCTTCTCCCGGCATCAGCCTGAAGGGCGAGGGCATCTCCTACATGGCTGGTTCCGACCTGCCCGCGGTGATCATCAACGTCCAGCGCGGCGGCCCCGGCCTGGGCGGCATTCAGCCCAGCCAGGCGGACTATTGGCAGGCCACCAAGGCCACCGGTCACGGCGACTTCCAGATTCTGGTGTTTGCCCCCTCCACGGTGCAGGAGATGGTGGACCTGATCTCCCACGCCTTTGACACTGCCGACAAGTACCGCATGCCCGCCATGATCCTGGCGGACGGCATGCTGGGCCAGATGATGGAGCCTGTGGAGCTGCCGGAAGAGGGCTCTGCCAAGCTGCCTGAGAAGGAGTGGGCGGCCAAGGGCCACGGCGGCAAGCGTGCCCACAACATCATCAACTCCCTGTATCTGACTCCTGAGAAGCTGGAGCAGCTGGTGAAGGAGCGCTTTGAGCGCTACGAGACCGTGAAGAAGAACGAGCAGATGGCCGAAGAGTACCTCACTGAGGACGCGGACATTGTGCTGGTGGCCTACGGCGCCTCCTCTCGTGTGGCCCGCAGCGCCGTGAATAAGGCCCGGGAGAAGGGCATCAAGGCCGGCCTGGTGCGGCCTATCACCCTGTGGCCCTTCCCCACAGACGCTTTGAACCGTGCGGCATCCCACGCCAAGAACTTCCTGGTGGTGGAGATGAGCATGGGCCAGATGGTGGACGATGTGCGCTTGGCCATTGACTGCAAGGTGCCGGTCCACTTTTACGGGCGCACCGGCGGCATGATCCCCACCCCCGCCCAGGTGCTGGAACAGATTGAAGCGCTGCTGTGATCCGCGAGATAATATAGGAATTTGGCCTTGCTAAATTCCGGAAAGGGAACCAATTATGGCTATTGTATTTCAAAAACCGTCTACTCTGACTGACGCGCCCATGCACTACTGCCCCGGCTGTACCCATGGCATTGTCCACCGTCTGGTGGCCCAGGCCATTGAGGAGCTGGGTGTGGAGGGCAAGACCGTAGGTGTCGCCTCCGTGGGCTGCTCGGTTATGTGTTATGATTATTTCTCCTGCGATATGGTGCAGGCTCCTCACGGCCGTGCCCAGGCTGTGGCCACCGGCCTCAAGCGTGCCCGCCCCGAAAATGTGATTTTCACCTATCAGGGTGACGGCGACCTGGCCGCCATCGGCACCGCCGAGACGGTCCACGCTGCCACCCGGGGCGAGAACATCACCGTCATCTTCATCAACAACGCCATTTACGGCATGACCGGCGGCCAGATGGCCCCCACGTCTCTGCCGGGACAGATCACCCAGACCACTCCCTACGGCCGTGACACCAACACTGCCGGTTACCCGGTGCGGGTCTGCGAGATGCTCTCCACCCTGGACGGCGTGGCCTTTGCTCAGCGGGTCACCGTGGACAGCGTGAAGAATGTGAATATCGCCCGGAAGGCCATCAAGAAGGCCTTCCAGAACCAGATTGACGGCAAGGGCTACTCCATTGTGGAAGTCCTGTCCACCTGTCCCACCAACTGGGGCATGTCTCCTGTGGAAGCCCTGAAGTGGATGCAGGACAACATGATCCCCTACTACCCCTTGGGGGTCTATAAAGATGTGGAGGAGGGCGTTAAGAAATGAAAAATTTGAACATCCTCTTCGCCGGCTTTGGCGGCCAGGGCGTGCTGTTTGCCGGAAAAGTAGTGGCCTATGCGGCGCTGATCGCCAATAAGCAGCTCTCCTGGCTGCCCTCTTACGGCCCTGAGATGCGCGGCGGCACGGCAAACTGCAGTGTGTGTGTGTCCGACGAGGCCATCGGGTCTCCCTTGGTGACCAATCCCACCGTGCTCATTGCTATGAACCGTCCCTCTTTTGACAAGTTCATTGACGCGGTGGAGCCCGGCGGCGTTGTGATTGTGGATTCCAGCCTCATCGATGAGAAGGTGGAGCGGGACGACGTGACCGTGTACTATGTGCCCTCCTCCTCTCTGGCAGAGGAGAACGGCCTGTCCGGCCTGTCCAACATGATCCTGGTGGGCAAGCTGTTCAAGGAAGTCTGCATGTCCGGCGGTGACTATTCCTTCTGTGACGCGGACGTTTTGGACCAGGCTGTGCAGAAGTGCATCCCCGCTCGGAAGGCCCAGATGCTGGACTTTAACCGCAAGGCCATCCAGCTGGGTGAGGAGCAGTAAAATAGCTACAATAAGAAAAACCCCGGAAATCCCGGGGTTTTTCTTGCTTTTGGGGACAGGGGAGAGTATGATGGGGAAAAGGAGATGTGTGTTTATGGAGTATATCGGAAGAGACCAGGAAATCCCCTTCCAGCTCCCCCAGTGGAAGGTGACCTTTGATGGGCAGTTTTTCTTGGGTCATAAGCCGGGAAAACGCAGCGGAAAGACCCTGCCCTTTACCGGAGAATTTGATTGGGCGGGTTATCACTGGAAGGTTCCGGGGGTGTATTCCTGCAGGGAAGGGCTGGTGGTAGATCTCTGCATGGAAGTGGATCCGGATCAGCTGCGGGCGTTTCAGGACAAGTGGAACCTGACCCGGGGAAATGACGATGAAAGCCGGTTCAGCCTGGAAACACAGATGGCAATCCAAGCGGAGAATCCTTTCTGTTTTTCCTATTCCCCACAGTTGGTGGTCAACGGAAGGACCTTACAGCGCAGCAAAGGATGCGGCGTCTGCTACGCTCCCTTTGAAGGGGCCGTGGGCACGGACATGGAAGCCCAGTGGGTGGTGGAGCATTACCAGCTGGACAAGACAAAAGCTTGGTTCTTGTGGCGGTGGTGCTTCCCCTGGGAAAAGTCGGAAGTAGGTTGGAAGGGACTGCTGCTCCAGCTGGGTATTCGGAAGCTGTTCACCCTGTCCTTGCGGCTGCAGGGGGAACCGGCCAGACTGCCTGGCAAACCGTTCCAGGTGGGAGGCCCGGGGGACACGGCGCAGCTGGTGGATCCCACCACTGGGGAGCACTATACCCTTACCGTGGTGGGGAATGAAGCCACCACGCTGAATCAGGGAATCCCCCAGGGGGCGCTGCCGGAAAACTGGGAATTTCCCACCTGCTACCGGGAACTTTCCTACACCCTGGAGCCGGACCCTCCCAAGGGGGTTCTCACTTTGCGGGACTATGGGGAAGGGGATCGTCCTCGTGTAGGCGAACCTTTGCCGGGAAAGAACGCACCCCGGGGAGTAGGGGCCGCCACCATTGGCATCATTGGCGGAGCGGATGGACCTACCGCTGTTTTTGTGTCCAAGAAGAGCGGCTCCCAGACCCATGTGGCCTGTTCCTCCCTCCATTTTCAGCCTGTGGAGGAGGTCACCTGGCTTCCTGTATTCCAAGGCCCCCGGGTTCCGGATTTCCAGATTTGCCTGCGAAAAATCATGTAAAAAAAACGGGGCTGTCCCAGCCGGTGACAGTCCCGTTTTCCATGGTTTGGTTCCCGAATTCCAGCCTGCCCAGAGCCTGAACCAGAACAGGGTCCCCTGTTCTAGTTCAGGCTCCTGTTGTGAGCAAACCGCTTCCCGGGAAACGATGTTAGTTCCCGTAGATTTCCGGAGCTTCTCCTAGAAACGCAGTCCACTTACCCTGGTAGACGTAGCAGGGCATCTGGGGATGCTTCTCCCCAGTGAGTTTCCCGGCCTGAAGGGATTGGGCGTCCTCCAAGTTTCGCTGGATCCACTCCGGTCCGATGGGACAGTCGTGGTGGCAGGGGAGAATGGCGTCCACACGGTCCGCCCAGCCCAACAGCTTTTCCAGGCTTGCAAGATACTGCCCCAGGTCACGATGGCCGCCGAAGAGGAAAATAGGACCGTCTTTCTGCACGGAATCCCCGGGGAGCAGCAGCCGGTGCTCTGCATCGAAGAAGGCCACACTGCCGTGGGTGTGACCGGGGATCTCAACCACCTCCAGCTGGTAGCTGCCGCAAGAGAAGCGGTTTCCTTCCTCCAGAGGGTGAAGAGTCACTGAACTGTGGACCAGATCCCAGTCCCCCGGATGGAGCCAGCATTGGCCAAAGTCCTCCAGGCCTCCGGTGTGATCCATATCGCCATGGGTCATCAGTACCTGGAGGGGGTTGTCCGTCAGCTGGCGGACAGTATCTTGAATGTGGCTGTCGGGAAAGCCGGTGTCGATCAGCAGTGCGTTGTCCTCTCCCAGAAAGAGAAACTGCCGCACTCTGCCATCGTCCAAGAGGAACAGCCCTTGGGCGTACTCGCTTGTCTGAATCATGGAAGAGTCCTCCTTGTCTGCGGATAGGCCGCTGTGATATACTATAATACATTGTACACGAAAAGACACCCCATCGCAATGGGGAGGAGAAAGGGGAGTGAAAGCAGTGGCAAGACCGAAGATCAAGCTGACAGTGGTGGAAAAACTGGGGCAATGCGGATGCCACCATGGGCATCAGGTGGGAGACCAGTTTGACTTTGACAAGGACCGGGGCGTGCTCTGTCCCATGGCCCTCCACGCAGGGTTCCCCTATATCGATATCTTACGGTATGGCGGGGAGCTGCCCCTGTCCCAGGCGGGGGATGTGCGGTTCTGCTGTCCGGACGCGGACGTAGCCAATGTGTTCCGGGTGGAAGTGGAGCAGGAGTGACCGGCCAAAGACCCAGAAATAAGACGGTAAAAAAAGTCTGCTGCAGGTGTGCAGCAGACTTTTTTACAGAAAACGGAATCCATTTTTGGTAGAGCGCTTTACCTGATACAGCGCCTGATCTGCCCGGACAATGGCATCCTCCAGGGAATCACCCGGACGGATCGCTGTGGCTCCAAAGGACATTCCAGGCCAGTAAGGGAGATCCTCCTGCTCCTCCGCCAGGCGATTCATCACACGGCGGATGACTTTTTCGGCAGCCTCCTGAGTTGTCAGGCCGTTGCAGACCAGGATGAACTCATCCCCGCCCATGCGGCACACCAGATCCTTGCCCCGCACCGCCGCGCTGAGCAGAGAAGCTACGCGCTGCAGCAGACGATTGCCCTCTACGTGGCCATAGGTGTCATTGATGGACTTAAAGTCGTCCAAATCCCCGATGAACAGCCAGCTGCTGGAAAGGTCGATCTGTTTCCACAACTCTCCCAAGGTGTGGAAGTTGATCAGTCCAGTCATGCTGTCCAACTGGGCCAGCTGGGTCATTTGGTCGGCCCTGGCCTGGACTCGAACCATCTGCTCGCTGAGGGTCTTGGGGTAGTACTCCCCGGGGAGCTGTTCCCGGTTGGGGGTGGAATGATGCAGGTGGACGATTTTCCACTCCTCATCCTTTTGCTGGAACAGCACAGTGAAGCGGGTGTCCATGTCCACCGGAACTTGATTCTCAGGGTTGGTCAGCTGGAGAAGAGCCTGTCCATAGACGAGACAGGTGTTGGGCCCCAACTCCTGAAACTGGCAGCAAAAGTCTTTGCAGTGAAAGGCGCTGCGCTGACGCTCCTGCATTTCCTCTTCCAGGGCGGTGGAGAAATCCCGCAGGCTTTGATAAAATTCATGGGCGCCGGTGCCGATGATCACCACGTTTGGGTCCATGCATTGCAGTACTTCCCGGATATTTTGTTCTTCTGTGGAGAAAAACAACCGCAGTTTTTCCTCCAGTTCTCTGGGTGAAACCATCAAATACTCCTCCTCCCATCGTATTCCGGATTCTAAGAAATCTTTCCTATAGTAGCATAATCATAGAATAAAATATAACTTACGTCAATTGCATTTTCAAAAAGAAGAAAAGAAATTTTCCACTTTGCCCCTGCCTGGCACGTTCCGAGGCCGCGCCGCATAGATATAGGCAGCTTGAAGAAGGGAAGTGGCGTTCATGTTTGCGCAGCTTTTGGACCTTTTATCCCATGTGATTTTCCTGTTTCTCCATGTCACTGGTGGGGGAACCTTTCCCCGGGCACTGTCTGCCTCCCAAGAGCGGGAAGCTTTGGAGCGCATGGCAGCAGGGGACAGGGCAGCCCGGCAGAAGCTGATCGAGCACAATCTGCGGCTGGTGGCCCACATTGTAAAGAAGTACTATGCCGGCCAAAACGACCAGGAGGACTTGATCTCCATCGGCACCATTGGGCTGATCAAGGCCATTGACACCTTTGATCCGGGGAAGGGGATCCGGCTGTCCAGCTACGCATCCCGCTGCATTGAAAACGAAATCCTGATGTACTTTCGCAGCGGAAAGAAATCCGCCCAGGATGTCTCCCTTAATGAGCCCATCGACACGGATAAGGACGGCAACGCATTGACCATTCTGGACACCATGGCAGTGGATGACACCATCCTGGAGAGCATTGATGTAAAGATGAAGAGCGAAAAGCTGTACCGGTATCTCCAGTCCGCCCTCACTCCCCGGGAGCGGGAGGTGGTCTGCCGGCGGTATGGCCTGTTGGGGTGCCTACCCCAGCCCCAGCGGGAGGTGGCCAAACGTCTGGGGATCTCCCGCAGCTATATTTCCCGTATTGAGAAGAAGGCCCTGGAAAAACTCCGCCGGGAGTTTGACCAGGGGGAGTGACACAAAAAGGGGGCTGATGCAGTGTGCATCAGCCCCCTTGGAGTTTCAGGTATAAAGTTGTGGGACGCTCTCTGTCCGGACGGCGGAAGTGCCATGGGAATTGCCAACCGTTGTGTCCATTTGGTCTCTGGTTTGGATGAGCCCCAAATGATCCCAGTCTGCGGCGCGCTTTTACGTGGTTTCAGGTTGTTCTGGGGCGGGGGCATTTTTCCGGGAGCCGCCCAGACACAGCGCCAGCACGACTGCGGCCACAGCGCCGCAGAGCTTGGCAGCCACCACCGCAGGAAGCATCTCCGGTTCCGTGCTGACCACAAAGGCCATGTGAGCAGCCAACACGCTGGTTCCACTGACCAGGAAGGCACCGGCAGCCACTTTGCCCCGGGTGTCCATGGTCTCGTACATGGACAGGGTGGGCAGGGGGCTGACCAACCCCACCAGCATGCCGGTCAAGCTCTGAGGCTTCAGCCCCAGGCGCTCTCCCAGCCAGGCGAAGGGCCGCACCAGGATCCGGCGGAGCAGCTCAGCGATGGGCAGGCTTCCCAGCAGCACCACGGCGATGGAGGAAACCGTAGCCATGGCGTCCTCCAGAGGAGCCATCCCAGGGAGGGGATTCCAGCCGGTCATGTACTCCACAGCGGCCAGTACCAGACCAATGGTCACCAGCCAGCGAATACCCTCAGCCAGAACGCAGAAGCCTTTTACCATCTTCGCTGGGGCCTTCCACAGTCCCACCAAGAGCAGCAGGGACAGCACAAAGATGGGCAGATTTTGGTGGAGGCAATCCAGTACGGAGAGTCCGCACAGCAGGCCGCCGGCCACCAAGCCCACAGGCATGGCCACCAGACCCAGCATGATTCCCCTGGCGAAGAAAGGCCGGTCATCCTGGGAGATCATACCCATCCCCACCGGGATGGTGAAGACAATGGTGCAGCCGAAGATGGCGGCCACCACCAGGCCAGCGTAGCTGCCCAGAACCCCATCGTGGGCCAGCTCCTTGGAGAGCTGATAGCCGCCCATGTCGATGGCCAGCAGACTGCCGAACATGGCGGGATCCACGCCGATGAGCTGGTAGAAGGGGACAATGATCATCTCCAGCCATTGAGCCAGCACCGGAGTCAGGCAGATCATACCCGCCATAGACAGTGCCATGGAGCCCATGAGCATAAAGCCGGTTTCAAACTTGTCGCCAAAGCCCCACTTGTTGCCCCGCAGGCGGTCCACACCGCCCAAGACGGCGCCCACTGCCATGACGATCATCAATATTTGGTTCACGGGGGTCTCTCTCCTTCTGTTAGAAGGCCACGAAATTCTGGCGCATCATAGCCTCAATGTCGGGGATGGTCCGGGGGGTCATGGCGGAGAGGTTCTCACAGCCGTCCTCGGTGACCAGGCAGTTGTCCTCCACCCGGAAGCCGATGCCCCACTCCTCGTGATAGATGCCGATATCCACGCAGAACACCATGTTGGGAGCAATGGTCTCGGGGGCCAGCACTGCGTCGTGAACGTCAAAGCCCACGTGATGGGCGCCGCCGTGCCACATGTACTTGCCGATGTTGTTCACATCATCCAGAACACCGGCGTCCTTGAGCAGCTGGGCGCAGTAGCGGTGGGATTCCCCGTCCACGTCCTTCATGGCCATGCCGGGCTTGATGATGCTGAACATGTGGTTGGAGGTCTCCAATGCGATGTTGTACAGCAGGGTCTGGCGCTCATTGAACTTGCCGTTGCAGGGCCAGCCCCGGGAGACGTCGGTCATGATGTAGTCGTGCCATGCACCCACGTCGTTTAAGACCATGTCGCCGTCGTGGGCCTGGCCTTTGTAGGAGTAGTAGTGGATGCAGAAGTTGTTCTTGCCGGCGGAAATGATGGAGGGGAAGCCGGGGCCCTGAGGTCCGTACTGCCCCAGAGCATAATCGAACACAGCCTTGTACTGATATTCGTACATGCCGGGCTTGGAGGCCTTCATCATGGAGGTGATGCCTGCGCAGGTGATCTCTTCGGCTTTGCGCATGGCTTCCAGCTCGCAGGGCTGCTTGATCAGGCGCAGGGAGCGGATCAAAACATTGGCGTTTTCAATCTGCAGGAAGGGGTAATCGCTGGCAGCCCGCTTGAGCAGCAGATGGGCGGGTTCATCCCGGTCGGTGGGAGAGACCCGGAACAGGTCCAGGTACAGGTGCTGGAAGTTGCCGCTGGTGGCCAGTTTGTGGAGATCCCCCTCGAAGCTGGCCACAAAGGCCACGTCCTCAATGCCGGAGATGTCGGCGGCCTGCTGGGGTTTGATGCGTTCGCCGTTCCAGCGCTCGATCATCATATCGGCGGGCAGGATGTAGACCTTTTCGGTGACTGTGCCGTCAGCGCCCTTCTGGGCGATGAAGGCCAGCTCTTTCTGATCAAGTCCGGTGAGGTAGAGGAAGTTCCGGTTGGTGTAGAAGGGGTAGAACTCATCGTTAGTTTTGCGCACCTCCATGCCCGAGAACAGCACCAGAAGGGAATTGTCCTTCATTTTGGCGTAGAGCCTGTCGCGATTTCCTTTAAAATAATCCTTTGTCATAGTTCCTCCTATTCCGCCGCGCCTGGGCAGCATGCATGTGTAAAAAATATCGGCAACCACCTAGAAAAAGCATGTGGTGTGGTCCTCCGTACCCGATTGTATTCCAAGTCATGGGGAAATGCAACAGTTTTCGCGAAAAAAACCCGCGAAAAATCTACAGCCTTGCACTCCGGAAGACGGGGTGGTATAATCCCGATATACCTCAAGCATGGCCCCGGAGGCGCGAAAATCCCCGGGGTATTTTACGGAAGAAGAGGGGGACCTGATGAACGAGAAAAGCGAGAAGAACGAGAAAAAATACCTGGTGTGTGAGCGCCGCAGTGTGTTTGCCCTGCTGACGCTCAGTGCAGGAATGATGGGCGCCTACACCTTCAATCTGCGGGGCGGGGTGTTCTGCAACGCTCAGACTGCCAATGTGGTGCTGATGGCGCTTTCCTTTGGTCAGGGCAATTGGTCCGGCGGCGCCTACTACCTGATCCCCATCACCGCCTACCTGGCGGGTGCCTTTTTGTCGGAGATTCTTCCCTCTCCATTGCGCAGGTTTGGATTTCTGCGGTGGGATACGTATCTGGTGGCCTTTGAGGTGATCACCTTGTTTCTGATTGGGTTCATCCCCCTGTCCTGGCCCCACCACCTGGTGCAGGTGTTGGTGAACTTTATCGCCTCCATGCAGTACAACACTTTCCGGCAGGCGGAGGGGATCCCCATGGCCACCACCTTCTGTACCAACCAGCTGCGGCAGGTGGGTATAGGCTTTGCCAAGGCGGTGCGCAAAGGTGATCGGGACGGCTTGGCCAGAGCTCTGTTCTTTTTGGGGATGCTGGGATGCTTCTTTTCCGGCGGAGTTTTGTCCACGGTGTTTTGCCGGTTGATCTCTGCCAAGGCCATCTGGCTGAACCTGATCCCCCTGGGGATTGTTCTGACGCGGTTGGTCCATGCGGACCTCACAGACGAAAAAGAGCTCCTGTTCCGAAAGCCCATGGGGCATTGAACCCCTTGCGCCGGAGTGTGATCTGCGCTATACTGGTAGAAACAAATCGTTTCGCATAGGGAGGCGTTGACCATGAAAAGGATTGACATTGGCGGCAGCGGATTGCTGGGTTCCGCCATTGCAGTGGGGTGTATGCGCACCAGCTCCATGGAGAGGGAGGAACTGTCCCATCACATCCACACGGCGCTGGAGTGCGGGATCAACTATTTTGATCACGCGGACATCTACGGCGGCGGGGAGAGCGAGCGGCGTTTCGGAGAGGTCCTGGCAGGGGAGCCCGGCCTGCGGGACAAGCTGGTGCTTCAGAGCAAGTGCGGCATCCGCAGCGGGATGCTGGACCTGTCCAAGGAGCACATTCTGGAGAGCGTGGATGGCATCCTCCAGCGGCTGGGCACGGACCGGCTGGACGTCCTGCTGCTGCACCGTCCGGACGCCCTGATGGAGCCGGAAGAAGTGGCAGAGGCTTTTTCCCAGTTGGAGGCCAGCGGCAAGGTGCTGCACTTTGGGGTGAGCAATTTCACATCCCGGCAGATGGAGCTGCTCCAAAGCGGATTGCAGCAGAAGCTCCTGATCAACCAGATGCAGTTTGGGATCATGTGTCCTGGGATGGTGGCCCACGGTATCGAGGCCAATACGGAGATGCCCCATGCCGCGGATCGGGATGGTGAGGTTCTGGATTATTGCCGGCTCCGTGGGGTTACCCTCCAGGCGTGGTCTCCCTTCCAGTACGGATTCTTCCAGGGGAGCTTCCTGGATAACGAGCAATTTCCGGAGCTCAACGCCACCCTGGATGAGCTGGGCGAAAAGTACGGTGTGAGCAAATCGGCAATGGCGGCGGCGTGGATTCTGCGGCATCCGGCGAAGATCCAGGTGGTCCTGGGTACCACCAAGGCGGAGAGGGTCCGGGAGATCGCCGCTGGAGCGGACATCAACCTTTCCCGGGAGGATTGGTACCGGATTTACCTGGCAGCGGGAAACCGTCTGCCCTGATCGATAAGCTGACCCAACTGCAAACAAAAAGGACTTCCCCCTGGGGAAGTCCTTTTCCTGTTTTGTGAGGGTCATATCCTGGTTACGCCTTGTCCCGAGGCTTAGCCAGCAGTGCGGCCAGATAGCCGAAGAACACGGCAGCGGCGGTGCCGGCAGCGCCGGCGGTAAAGCCCCCGGTGAACGCTCCCAGCACGCCGTCCTCCTGGACTGCTTTGCGCACCCCTTCCGAGAGTGCCCAGCCAAAGCCCACCAAAGGGACAGTGGCTCCGCAGCCGGCGAATTCCACCAGAGGACCGTAAAGCCCCAGAGCACCCAGCACCACCCCGCCGGTGACAAAAACCACCATGATCCGAGCCGGGGTGAGCTTTGTCAGGTCGATGAGCAGCTGTCCCACCACGCAGATCAAGCCGCCCACCCAAAAGGCGTTCACGTACTCCATAGAAATCCCCCTTTCTGGCGGTTAGCGTGCCCAAAAGAGGGGAAACTATGCAAAAAGGCGGCAAAAAATGCCGCCTTGTCTGCTGCCGTATTCCTGGTTCTTCGCCTATTAAAGCAGCGATCCCAGCTCCTCCAGATCTCGGACCACCAGGTCCGGTTTTGTGTCGCTGGCGGCCAGCAGCTCCGGAGTGGTCTCGCCGCTCATCACCAGGATGGAGGTGACCGGGGTCCCGGCGGCAACGGCGATGTCCGTGTAGAGCCGGTCCCCTACCACGGCCAGCTCTTCCGGCCGGCAGCCGGTCTGCCGGAGCATGTAATCCAGGGTGTGGGGGGAGGGTTTCCCGAAGAATTCGCATTGAACGCCGGTGGAGGCCTTCACCAGGGCGGCGATGGAGCCACAGTCGGGGATGAAGCCCCCTTCTACCGGGCAGTTCCAGTCGGGGTTGACGCCATAGACCGGCCGCCCAGCCCGGATCAAATCACAGGCCACTCGGAGCTTTTCGTAGGTGAGGGTGGTGTCAAAGCCAAGGATTACCATGTCGGCGTTGGTGTCGTCGGGCACCAGTCCCTCCTTGCGGAAGTCTTCCAGCAGGGGAGGCGTGCCCACCACGTAGTAAGAGGCTCCAGGGTGGTGCTCCTTGAGCCATTGGAGGATCACTCCGTTGGAGATGAGCATCTTTTCCGGCGGGATGTGGATGCCCATGCGGGAAAGCTTGTCCAAATAGGCTTCCCGGTTTTTGGAGCTGTTGTTGGTGAAAAAGCAGAAGTCCCGGCCGGTCCGGCGCACCTGCTCCAAGAAATTTTTGGTGAAGGGGAAGAGACTGTCCCCCAAATAGATGGTGCCGTCCATGTCCAGCACGAACATGCGCACCTGCTTTAGTTTATCTCCGTTGCCCTGCATTGTTGACCACTTCCTTCCGATCTTTCCCCAGTATACCAGCTTTTGGTAGGTGCCGCAAGAGGCGGATCACAGGCCTTTGAACGTCTCGGCGTAGGACGCCGCCCGGCGGAGGATCCGTTTGGCCTTTTGCAGGTGCCTGCAAACAGTGGACTTGTTCAGCCCCAGCATCTTTCCCACTTCCACTTGGCTCAGCCCCCGCAGGACGCACAGCTCCACACACTGGCGCTGGCGGGAGGTCAGTTCCCCTTCCATAGCCGACTGCAGCAGCCGCAGCGCCGCCTGACGGCGGCCACGGTTGGCGGTCTCCTGGGGCAGGGGGGACTTTAAGCGGTCCATGGTTTCCCAGGTCAAATCCGTTCGGGGCATGTCAGCATTCTCCTCTCTGTCGGGCACGCCGTTCCAGATACTTGGCGGTGTGAACACAGTCCAAATACATGTCATAGAGGATCCGCATCCGACGCTGCAGCAGCAGGGTTTCCTCCTGATCCACGGGAGGGACGGTCTGACGGAGCAGCTCCAGCCGCTGCCGTACCCGGTCCGCCTCCCTCCAATATTCCATACTCCATGCGGTAAGATTCAATTTTGACACCCCTTTCCAGAGAAAAATAGAACATACGTTCTATCGCGGCCCTTACTGTATCAGACCCAGTGGAAAAATGCAAGAGCTTTTTTCCCCAGCGCGCCATATTTTGCGGCCTTGTGATTTTCTGGAAAAAAGGGGTATTATTTTTCCGGGAATTGCGGTATAATAGGCTAAAAACAGGGGCCTTTCTGCCCCTCTTTGAGAGGATCCCCTCCACTACAGATCGGGAAAGGAAGGTATGCAAGATGGAATTCTTCAAAAATATCGGGAAGGCAGTGGGAGAAGCCGCCAGTTATCTGGGAGAGAAGAACCGGCGGGCAGCCAAGCTCAGCCGGATTCGTTCCGTCATTCGGGCTCAGGAGAAGGCAGCCCAAACGGAGTACCTGGCCCTGGGCCGGTACTACTATCACGCCCTGCGGGACAAAGAGAACCCCGTGACAGAGCCTCACTGTGCCTCCCTGGACCGGATTGAGGCGGAGCTGGACAACGCCCTGGATCAGCTCAACAGCATCTACGGGGATACCGGTTCGGTGGAAGTGGTCACTTTAGAGGGTGTGGAGCCTTTGGAGAATGCGCCGGAGGATCTGGCGGAGGAAGCTCCCCAGGAAGCTGTTCCCCAGGAGACCGCTCCTGTGGAAGCGGCGCCCAAGAGTGCTCCTGCAGCCCAGGAGACGACCCCCGGGGAGGCGGCCCTGGCGGAGGATAACGACAGCCTGCCCTTTGAGGGCTGAGCCTTGGAGGGAGCGTAGGGAATGTCAACAGAGATCGAAAAGGACATCATCTGCCCACAGTGCGGGGAGTCTCAAAAGTACAGGATGTTTGCCGGCATCAATGCCAGGGAGAACCCGGAGCTAAAGCGGCGGGTACTCAGCGAGACGCTGTTTGACTGGCGGTGCAAGCGGTGCAACTATTTTGCGGCTATGGCGTATCCGTTTTTGTATACGGACCCGGAAGCTGGGTATATTGTGTGTGTCACGCCGGCTGGAGAGAGCCGGTCCACGGAGCCCACGCCGGAGATCCAATCCTATACCAAGCGCACGGTGAAGAACTTGGCCGAGCTGAAGGAAAAGATCCTGATTTTTGATGCAGGCTTTGACGATGTGGCGGTGGAGCTGGTGAAGAACGCGCTGTGCACCATTATAGCGCGGACGTACCAGGTCAACCGGGTGCATGCGTATTTCAGCCGGATCAACGAGGGCGAGATGGAGTTTGCGGTATTTCTGCCCCGCCAGGCGGAGCCGGTGTACCATTCCACCAAGCTGGAAGTGTACAGCCAGTCCCAAGAGGTGCTGCGCTCTCTGGACTATGTGGACCCGGCGGGATTCACGCGGGTGGATTCCCGGCTGGCCCGAAAGCTGCTGCAGGACTATCAGAATATTTAAGAGGATTGCGGAATAGGCTACAGGAGGGTGTAAAAACCCTCCTGTATTTTTCTGGGTAAAAATCATACAATCTGCAATTTTTCCCATAAAAATCACAAAACGGCTTTTGCCTTGCCGATGCTTGTGCTACAATCAATCTGTGCGTTGATATGCATTGATATGGGTTGGGAAAAGCGGAGGGAAAATTACTATATTTTTCTCCAGGCTTCTTATTTTTTGCTCAATTATAGTCGATAGAAAAGATAAGGTGTGGATTGTCTCTTTGAACGAAAGAATTGGGCTCGCAAGAAGCCCTGTGGGACAGAGGGAATTTTATGTGGATTGGACAACTCAAACAAGCGGCTTCCCAAGTGAAGAAGAATTTCCGGCACGAGGAAAAGAGACCGCGCAGACGGGCCGCAAAGGATGAACTATCCGGCTTGTGGAACCGTGACACGGTGGAGCGGAGCATCAAACGCAGATTGACGGAAATGGGCCCTCATGACAGCTGTGCCCTGTTTCTCGTGGATCTGGACGACTTCAAGCAGGTCAACGATACTCTGGGCCTCCGGGCGGGGGACCAGATTCTCCGCCAGTCGGGCAGGTATCTGTCCCAGCTGTTTCGGGCCAGCGATATTGTGGGACGTCTGGGCGGGGACCAGTTCATAGTGTTCCTGTCAGGAAACGTCACCGAGAGGCTGGTGCGCAGGAAGGGCCGTGAGATCTGTCAGGCCCTGCAGTTTGCCATAGGCCCGGAGGATTCCCCACTTCTGCTCAGTGCCAGTGCAGGCATCTACCTGGCAGCGGGGAAAGGGGAGCATTTTGAGGGCATGTATCAGTTGGCGGATCTGGCCCTCTATAAGGCAAAGAAAAGCGGAAAACATCGTTTCTGCGTCAAACGGGGCAGCAGTGTGACAGAACAGGAGAACACTCTGGCGCTGCGGCGGCTGTGCTCTGGGGAAGGTCAGAAGGTCTGCCAAGCGGAAAAGAATCGCCCCCTTACCGAAGGGGAAAAGGATGTGGCTTTCCGGTGTGTGTCCGCCATGTTGGAGGCGGTTTCTCTGGGGGATTCCGTGAGCCATGTTCTGAGCCAGGTGGGTGCCTACTACCAGGCGGATCGGGCGTATCTTCTCACCCTGGGGAGGGATGGAGAAACGCTGGAGATGTCCTATGGGTGGACGAATCCCCAGGGAACCGGCAGCGACGCAAGGCTCTTGGGAGAGCGGCTGGACCACATTCCAGTGCTCCAGCAGTGCTGGAAGGACCAAGAGCCGGTGTGCTTCACCGGAAAGCGGTCCATCGCGGATCAACAGGAAGGCGGCAACCAAGACTCTTGGCATTTCACGGCATATCCGCTGGTGCGGGAGAACCAGCCGGTTGGGCTCTTTTGCCTGGAGAATCCCAGGGAACATGTGAATGAAATGGCCCTGCTGTCCCTGTTGATGCCCTACTTGCTTCGGGAACGGGTGCGCCTTTCCGGGGATTGTGCCACAGGGATGCTGGACAATATGAAGAACTTGCTCTCCTACACGGAGGTGGTGTACTCCCTCACTTCTGAGCAGTATCATTCCTTGGGGGCAGTGAGCGTGGACATCCCCAACTTGTCGGCGCTCAACAGCAGCAAGGGGTTTGCCTATGGCAGCAAGTTGTTGTGGTATGTGGCCAAGACATTGACGGAGGAGTTTGGGGATTCGCTGTTGTTCCGCACTTGGGACGGGGAGTTTGTGGCCTTTTGTGCCAACATTGACGAGGATGATTTTACCAACCGCTGCAGCCATCTGATGGAGGAGTTTCAGCAGCACTGCCCCAAAGAGGTGCGCACCGGCTGGGCCTGGAGCGACGGAGCCTTTTCCGGCAGGGAGCTGACGGAACGGGCGCAGAATTCCATGGGGAATGTCTCTGTGGAACCGGTGAAGCCGGTATTTCCCACCAAGGAAGAGGGCGTGGACCTGAGCCGGTATGGCAAGTTCACCATGTTCCTGCAGCCCCAGATTGACATGGCCACCGGCAGACTGGTTCGGGCGGAGGCCCTGGTGCGTGGGGTGGATGAGTCCGGAAACCTGGTCAGTCCGGAGACCTTCATCCGGGAGATGGAACGGAAGGGATCCGTCCGGGACCTGGACCTGTTTATGCTGGGCAAAACCCTTTCTGTCATGGAGCGCTGGTGGAAAAAGGGCTGGGACGTGGTGCCTCTGGCGGTGAATTTTTCCCGGGTGACGCTGTTTGATCCCAGTGTCTTGGAGTCCATGACAGCACTGAGAAAGCGCTATTCCCATCTGCCGTGCCAAGCGTTGGAGCTGGAGATCACCGAAAGTGCCGGCAGTGTGGAGCCCAGCAGTCTGCAGGAGGTGATGGACCAGTTCCGGGAGTTGGGAGTGACCTTTGCTCTGGACGATTTTGGCTCCCAGTATGCCAACTTGTCCCTGTTCACCAATGTTCGATTTGACACAGTGAAGTTGGATCGGAGTCTCATCTCAAAGCTGGCGGGCAACCCCATTAACCGCACACTGGTGGGGGACATTGCGGGGATCTGCCGGACCTACGGCATGAACTGTGTGGCGGAAGGCGTGGAGACCAAGGACCAGGTGGACACCTTGCTGGATGTGGGATGTTATTGCGGACAGGGATATTTTTATGACAAGCCCATCTCCGTAGAGGAGTTTGAGGAAAAATATATGGTCCCGCGGGCTGTCTCGGCCAGTGCAGCAGTCCAGAAATAACCCAAGAAAATCGGAAGAAAAAAGGGAGAGCTTTGGCTCTCCCTTTTTTGGCAGACACCTTGTCCCATCCGTAGAGCCGTGGTATAATTAATTTAATAGTAAGCATGTTGTGCAAACGTTTGCATAAGGATTACAAGGGGGTTTTGTCATGGAAAGACTGGAAAACAGCGGGGAGCTCCGCTGTTATTGGAAACAGGGGGAGGGAACACCCAGCCCGTTGGTGGTGGTCCTTGCCGGGACGGAGGAAGAGGCTCACGCCTGCGGTGAGGCATTGGAGCCCCAGTTGGAAGGGGCGTCTCTGGCGGTGGTGGTCACCCCTGGAGAGGACAGCGCTTTGGAGGAGGCCGTGGCGGACCTGGTGTACCAGTGGCAGCTGAACCAGGAGCTGGACAAGAACCGCTTCACCCTGGCCGCTGGAATCGGCGCTACGGGATTGGCTTGGAAGCTGCTGTCCCATTACCCTCAGTGGTTTGCGGGGGCCTGCCTGGTGGGCGGCTATGGGGATCCCTATGAGGCCCGGGTGCTGAAGGATGTGCCCCTGCGGGTGTATGTGCCCCAGGAGGAGGCTGTCCGGATCCAGGAGGGCAAGGTCCTGGCCGGAGCGGAGCGCCTTGTGGCGGGACTGCGTATTGCCGGAGCCCGCTGCTTGGAGACTCCTCAGGGTGGGGAGGCCTTGGCACCCCAGGCAGCTTGGGAGCAGGCCTTCTCCCTTCAGGGAGGTGCCATGCGGTTCCTGCTGGCCCAGGACCGGCGAACCCAGTTTTCCGTGGAGTGGGTAAAGCCCGGCCTGTGGAGAATGGACGACTACTTCTCCGCCTCCTGCTATCTGGTGGAGGGCACGGAGAAAGCACTGCTCATCGACACCGGTATGGGGGACGGAGACCTGTTGGGGCTGGCCTCCACGTTGACCACATTGCCCATTGAGGTGGCGGTGACCCATCCCCACCTGGATCATATGCACTGGATTGACCGTTTTTCCAAGGTCTACCTCCACAAAGACGACATTGCTCCTCTGAAGGAGAATCCCTCCAAGTACCCCATGGTGCTGCGGGGCGCGGATGCTCCTCTGCCCCATCTGATCCCCCTGGAAGAGGGGTCCCAGATCGACTTGGGAGGCGGGGTGGTCATCGAGGCCCTAGAGCTGCCCGGACATACGGCTCATTCCGTGGTGTTTGTGGATGACTATCACCGCTGCCTGTTCACTGGGGACGCCCTGGGGTCCGGAGACATTGTGCTGCTCATCTGTCCGGAGAAGGAGGCCATGAACCTGGTGACTCGCTACCGGGAGGCTCTGCAGAGCTTTGCCGGTCAGTTGCCCCGAGTTCGGGAGTATGCCTGGCTGGGCGGACATTACATTCAGGAGAACGGCTGTGACCCCAGATGTCAGCAGCATTACCTCCAAGGGAAGTCCCAGGTGTTCAATCCTCTGCGGGAGCATGTCCTCCAGGATATGATTGCCCTGTGTGATGGGTTGCTCTCTGGGGAGGTCCATTGGAAGCAGGAGCCCATCCACCTGGAGTACCACTGTGAGCTGGGCTGTGCCGGGATCAATTTTAGGTTTATTTAAGGCTGAAAAGGCGCCGGCGGAATGGTCGGCGCTCTTTTTGCTGTTTTCCATGAAGAAAGGTCCCATTTCCGCGATTTCCTTCTGGACAAGGTGTGGAAAAAGTCTATAATATACAATGAAGTTAATGAAAGCAGGTCGGCTTCTCAGCCGAGACTATTCCGAAAGGATGGAACCAGCAGTGAATACCAATACTGAGAAACCTAAACAGCCGAAAAAGCCCATCAAGAAGCGCGTGATAATTCTGGTGGTCGTGGTGGCTCTGGTGATTTTGGCCGTGGCGGCCTATGTAATTGCCAAGGGGGTGGCCCAGTCCCTGATTCAGTCGGAGATCAAAACCCGGTCCGATTGGGAGATCGACACCGGCGATCTGGAGGAGCGGGAATCTGCCCAGCAGGTGACCGTGTACAGCGATCCGGTGGAGGCCAGCATTGAGATCACCCAGATTGTCCCCGATGAATACGAGGAAGAGGGCTTCACCTATTACGATGAGGACGTCCAGGCCCGGCTGGGCAATACGCTGATGAGCCTGACCCAGGATGAGAACTACACCATAGAGAAGCCCCTGGCGGTGCTCAATCCCTTTGGCACTGGTTCCAATGGGCTGTACCTGTACTTCCGCACAAACAACCCCACCAAAGTGACTTACACGGTGGAGGCAGAGGGGTATCCTGATTATACGGCTACTGCCAACAACCAAAGCGTGGATGGATACAGCCGCTTGCAGGAGTTTCTGCTGGTAGGCCTGGTGCCTGGGGAGACCAACACGGTCACCCTGGAGGCTTTTAACCGCCAGGGCAAGGATCAGCAGGTTTCCTTCACCATTGAGATGCCCGAAGCCACATCCGGTTATGATGTCACCCTGGAGACCGTGGACGGCGACAGTGCCCAGCAGTTGTCCGACGGCCTGTACTACGCCATGGGCCTGGGTGACTATTACGGCTACACTTTCTTCTTTGACAATGACGGCGTTCTCCGGTACGAGATGGTGCTGGAGGGCTACCACTCTGACCGGTTCCTGTGGGATGAGGACGGCAGCCTGATCACCTGTGTGGGCAGCCAGAAGATTGCCCGGCTGAACCGGTTCGGCCAGGTGACTCAGGTGTTTGACCTGGGCCAGTACGAACTGCATCACGACATCAACTGGGGGCCGGAGGGCACGATTTTGGTCCTGGCCACCGATACCGAGGGGGAGACTGTGGAGGACCAGGTGCTCCAGGTCAATTTGGAAAGCGGCGAAGTTTCCCATGTGGTGGACTTCACCCAAGTGTTCCAGAGCTATTTTGACAATACCCGTCCTGTCCAGGCCACGGATCCCTTTGGCCTGTGGAGCGAGGGCGAGTGGGATTGGCTGCATCTGAACTCCCTCCAGTATGACGAGGAGGACAACTCCATCATTGTCAGTTCCCGTGAGACCTCCACCATCATCAAGTGTGCCCTGGGGGAGGAGCCCCAGATCCTGTGGATGGTGGGCAATCCGGAGTTTTGGGAGGGTACGGACTTTTCCCAGTACAGCTTGACGCCGGAAGGGGACTTCCAGTTCCAGTACGGCCAGCACGACGTGGAGCAGATGTCCGCGGAGGAGGTGGCGGCCCTTGGCTTTGACGCCGCTCAAGAGGGCCAACTCTACCTGCGGATTTACGACAACAATTATTATGCCATGTCCAGCCGGGATGACTTTGAGGTGGAGGTCCCACAGGAAGTGAGCACCTCTTCCACCCTGGAGGACGGTGTGTACTCCCACGTCTACTACTACCTGGTGGATGAAAACGCCGGGACCTTCACCCTGGTGGATTCCTTTGACCTTCCCTATTCCAGTCTGGTGTCCAACGTCCAGTGGAGGAACGGCACCTATGTGGTGAATAACGGAGTGCACCAGTGCTTCGAGGAGTATGACCAGGATGGCGTCCTGATCCGGCAGTACAAGTACCAGTGCACCGCCAATGGTTACCGGGTGATGAAGGACGATTTCAATGGTTTCTGGTTCCTGGACGAGGAGGAATAAGGTATGGCTGCCGCAGAATCTGAACTAGAGAGCAGGAAACTGCTTTCTGTGACAGTCCCCTGTTACAATTCTCAGGACTATATGCGTCACTGCATTGAGACGCTGCTTCCGGGCGGGGAAGAGGTGGAAATCCTCATTGTGGATGACGGATCCAAGGACGGTACCGCAACCATCGCGGACGAGTTTCAAGCCCGCTATCCCGGGATCGTCCGGGCGATTCACCAAGAAAACGCCGGTCATGGCGGTGCGGTGATGAAAGGCCTGTCCCTGGCCACGGGCCTGTACTTCAAGGTGGTGGACAGTGACGACTGGGTGGATCCCCAGGTTTTGAAGGACCTGCTGGAGCTTTTGCGGAAGTTTCGTGAAAGTCCGGAGCCGGTGGATATGGTGGTCAGTGATTTTGTGTATGACAAAGTGGGAGCCCGCCACAAAAAGGTGATGCGCTATCCCTTTGCCCTGCCTAAAAACAAAGTGCTCCATTGGGAGGACGTGGGGAATTTCCCCAAAGGTCATTACCTGCTGATGCATTCGGTGATTTACCGCACCCAGATGCTCCGGGAGTCGGGGATAGACCTGCCTCATCACACCTTCTATGTGGACAACCTGTTTGTCTATGTGCCCATGGCCAAGGTGAAGACGCTGTACTATTTGGACCGGGTGTTCTACCACTATTTTATCGGGCGGGAGGACCAGTCGGTGCAGGAAGCGGTGATGATTCGCCGGATCAACCAGCAGCTGAAGGTCAATTGGCTGATGCTGCAGCAGTTGGATCTGGACCGGGTGGAGCACAAGCGCCTGCGCCGGTATTTGATCAACTACCTGGAGATTGTCACCACCGTGTCCTGCGTGCTGCTGTTCCGTTCGGGGACGCCGGAGCACCTGGACATGGAACGCCGCTTCTGGCAGGATATGGAGCGGGAGTATCCGGGCCATTACCGGATATTGAGCAGGCGGTTTTTCGGCAGAGTGCTCAAGTGCAGGCTGCCCTTGGCCAGAAGGTTCACCTTGCTGGTCTATCGCCTGAGCCAAAAGATCTTTGGCTTTAACTGAGATGGGATGTGTGTTTTTTGGAATATGACTATCTGATTGTGGGGGCAGGCCTGTATGGAGCAGCTTTTGCCCAGCAGATGACCCAGGCGGGAAAGCGGTGCCTGGTCATTGACCGACGGCCCCACATTGCCGGGAATGCCCATTGCCAAGAGGTGGAGGGCATCCTGGTTCACAAGTACGGCGCCCATATTTTCCACACCTCGGACGAAGAGGTGTGGGAATATGTCACCGGGTTTGCCCGGTTCAACAACTTTATCAATTCTCCAGTGGCGGTGTTTCGCGGCAAAGTCTACAACCTGCCCTTCAATATGAACACCTTCTCCCGGCTGTGGGGAGTGATCACTCCGGAGGAGGCCCGTCAGGAGATTGCACGTCAGGCGGCCCGGCATGCCATCGGGGACCCCCAAAACCTGGAGGAGCAGGCGCTGAAACTGGCAGGGGACGACATCTACGAGACGCTGATCAAGGGCTATACGGAAAAGCAGTGGGGACGTCCCTGTCGAGAGCTGCCGGCGTTTATCCTCAAACGGGTGCCGCTGCGGTTTACTTACGACAACAACTACTTTACGGATCGGTATCAGGGCATTCCGGAGGAGGGCTATGACGCCCTGGCGGAGCGGATGCTCCAGGGAAGCCAGGTGCTGCTTTCCACAGAGTATGCGTCCTTTGTGAAGGAGCATCCTGACGTTGCCGAAAAGACCGTGTATACCGGCACCATCGACGGCTTTTTTGACTACCGGTTCGGGCCTCTGGAATACCGGTCCCTCCGCTTTGAGGACCAGGTGTTGGACTGCGAAAATTACCAGGGCTGCGCCGTGGTGAATTACACCGCCGCGGAGGTGCCCTATACCAGGATGATCGAGCACAAGCACTTTAACTTCGGCACCCAGGAAAAGACGGTGGTCACCCGGGAGTATCCCGTTCAGTGGAAGCCGGGTATGGAGCCTTACTACCCGGTCAACGATGAGAAAAACCAGGACCTTCTCCGGCGGTACCAGGAGCTGGCAAAAACCCGACCAGATGTGCGTTTCGGCGGCCGGTTGGGGAGCTACCGCTACTACAACATGGATCAGGTGATCCGAGCCGCCTTGGATGACGCTCGAGAGGAACTGGCTGTTAAGTGATCTTATCCTTTATGGAGAAAAAGAGGCTATTGCAATTTGCAGTAGCCTCTTTTCCATTCTGAAACACCCAGTCTGAGACCTCACAGCTGCTTTGGGGCAGATTTCGCAGGTCGTGGCAGGGATGTTATTCTGCTTTCACTGTGTGATGAATGTACATTCGGCTGTCCCGGTCCTCGCCATCTCCACGAACAGGACAGAGGTATTCCCAGCCGCAGCGCTCATAAAAGTCGGTGTGATCCGTCAGTAGGTACAGGGTGTCAACACCCAGAAACTTCATATCTTCGCAGGCCAATTTTAGCAGGGAGCGAGCCAGTCCTTGGTTCCGAGCAAACGGTTCGACATAGACGGCGCACACATTAGGGGAGAGGTCCCGGCGAGGGTGAAAGTCGTTTTCAATGACGCCTAACCCGCCCAGAATGATATCTCCGTCCAATGCTAGGTACCATTGGGGGATCTGGTTGGAGTTTCCACAAGCGTCTATGCTCTTCTGGTACTCCTCCAGGGGAATTCCCCACTTTTCGTGGAACCATTCCGCGGCAGGTTCCCGCAGCTCTGGATGTTCTCGCAGCAGAACCAATTCACAGTTGATCAAGGCACACGCCTCCTTTCAAGAATAGCATAGCATAAAAGCGCAGAGGGAGAAAAGTAAAATGTCAAAATAGTCCTACGATTGGTCATGTTTCTGGATTGTTTCCCCAAGGGCAAGGTGTTAGAATGATGCCAGAACCATTTTGCAATCGGGGAGGTAATCACATGGCAATCTGTCAAGAGGGCAATGCCCTTGTCTACCGTTTTGACGCGGAGGAACTGCGGATCGAACCCTGGGGGGAGAACAGTCTGCGGGTGCGGGCAACCAAGACCCAGCCCATGCCCCAGCGGGAGTGGGCACTGACCCAGCCGGTGTCCCACAACGCCCAGGTCACCGTGGAGAAGGACCGCGGTGAGATCGTCAATGGCCAGCTGCGGGCAGAGGTCAGCAAGCACGGCTGGGTGAAGTTCTACAACGCCCAGGGCAAAGAGCTGCTTCGGGAGTACAGCCGCAACCGTCGGGACGTGTTTGCGGAGAATTGTAGCGCCTTGGAGGTGGAGGCCCGGGAGTTTCGTCCACTGCTTGGGGGCGACTATGAGCTGACCGCCCGGTTTGAGTCCCTGGACCCGGCAGAGCGGATCTATGGCATGGGCCAGTACCAGCAGCCATACCTGGACCTCAAGGGCACCGATCTGGAGCTGGCCCAGCGGAACTCTCAGGCCAGCGTGCCGTTTTTCCTGTCCTCCCGGGGGTATGGGTTCCTGTGGAATAACCCTGCGGTGGGCCGGGCGGTGTTTGGCAAGAACATCATGTCTTTCCAGGCGGCTTCCACGGATGTGTTGGACTATTGGGTCACCGCCGGGGAGACACCCGCCCAGATCGAGGAGCAGTACGCTGCCGTGGCAGGCACTGTGCCCATGATGCCGGACTTTGCCATGGGTTTCTGGCAGTGCAAGCTGCGTTATCAGACCCAGGAAGAGCTGCTGTCCATTGCTCGGGAGTATAAGCGTCGGGGATTGCCCATTTCGGTGATTGTGGTGGACTTTTTCCATTGGCCTCTCCAGGGGGACTGGAAGTTTGACCCCGCCTATTGGCCGGACCCGGACGCCATGATCCAGGAGCTGAAGGACATGGGAATTGAGCTGATGGTGTCCATCTGGCCCACGGTGGATCGCCGGTCGGAGCACTATTCGGAGATGCTGGAGAAGGGCTACCTGATCCGGACGGATCGCGGCGTGCGGGTGGCCATGGAGTTCCAGGGGAACACCATCCACTATGACGCCACCAATCCCGGAGCCCGGGAGTTTGTGTGGAACACCGCCAAGGAGAACTACTACGACAAAGGAGTGCGGATTTTCTGGCTGGACGAGGCCGAGCCGGAGTACAGCGTCTACGATTTTGACAACTACCGCTATTATCTGGGGCCCAACGTGAAGGTGGGCAACAGCTATCCCGTGTTCTACGCCAAGACCTTCTTTGACGGCATGAAGGCGCAGGGTCAGGAGAACATCATCAACCTGCTGCGGTGCGCTTGGGCCGGTTCCCAGAAGTATGGCGCCCTGGTCTGGTCCGGGGATATTCACTCCAGCTTCCAGAGCTTCCGCAATCAGTTTGCCGCAGGGCTCAATATGGGCATCGCGGGAATTCCCTGGTGGACCACGGATATCGGCGGCTTCCACGGGGGCGACCCCACGGATCCGGCCTTCCAGGAGCTGTTGGCCCGGTGGTTCCAGTACGGGGCCTTCTGTCCTGTGATGCGCCTCCACGGGGACCGGTTCCCCCAGCAGCCCCAGCAGGGCACCACCGGCGGAGCCACCTGCCTGTCCGGCGCTCCCAATGAGGTCTGGTGCTTTGGGGAGGAGGACTATGAGATCTGCAAGAAGTACCTCTTCCTTCGGGAGCGGATGCGTCCCTACGTCAAGGAGCAGATGGCCGCGGCCCACGAGAAGGGCACTCCGGTGATGCGCCCCCTGTTCTACGACTTCCCCCAGGATGGGGCAGCCTGGTCCTGTGAGGACGCCTACATGTTTGGGCCCAGCTTGCTGGTGGCCCCGGTGATGGAGGCTGGCCAGCGGCAGCGGCAGGTGTACCTGCCTGCGGGGACAAAGTGGACCCATGTGTGGAGCGGTGAGACCTACGAAGGTGGCCAGACGGTTACGGTGGAGGCACCCTTGGCAGAGATCCCGGTGTTCACCCGGGAAGAGGGGCTCCTGCCACTGTTTGCAGAAAAATAAAAATAATTCTCAAATTTTGCCTGGCAGGTACTTGACAACCTGCCAGGCTTTGTGTATCATATGTTTGAACGATAGCTCATATGAAAGGATGTTGTGATATGGACCGGACCGTGCCGGAATGCGGCTACTTGTTCGCCCACCGGGAAACGGTGGATAAGGTGCTTCAAGCCATGCCCAGCCAGGAGACGCTGTCCGAGCTGGCGGACCTGTTCAAGATCTTTGGGGACGCCACCCGCATCCGCATCCTGTATGTGCTGTTTGAGTCGGAGATGTGCGTGTGCGATATAGCCCAGCTGTTGGGCATGACGCAGTCAGCCATTTCCCACCAGCTGCAGGTGCTCAAAAAGAGCAAGCTGGTCACCTACCGCCGGGAGGGAAAGACCGTGTTCTATGCTCTGGCGGACAGCCACGTCCGGGCAATCCTGGGTCAAGGCGTGGAGCACATTATGGAATAAAGGGAAGGAATCATTTGGAATATTTCGGGAACCCTAGTGGGAGAATGACCGGTTCCCGTCAGTTGTGAATTAGAAAGGAGACGGCACTATGCTGGAATTGCAACATATCTCTTGGACGGCTCCCGGAGGGAGCCAAGTTCTGCGGGACGTGAGCGTCAAGATTCCCGAGGGGAAGCTGACCGTGATCACGGGTCCCAACGGAGGCGGCAAGACCACCCTGGCCAAGATCATCGCCGGGTTGGAGACCCCGGACAGCGGCAGGATCCTCTTGGATGGAAAGGACATCACGGACCTGGACGTGACCCAGCGGGCGAAGGAGGGCGTCAGTTTTGCCTTCCAGCAGCCGGTGCGGTTTAAGGGCTTCACGGTGCGGCGGCTGTTGGAGCTGTCCGCCGGGGAGAAGCTCCCCACGGAGAAGCTCTGTGGGATGCTCAGCCGGGTGGGGCTCTGCGGCCGGGAGTATATAGACCGAGAGGTGGACGCCACTTTGTCCGGCGGCGAGATCAAGCGCATTGAGATTGCCACAGTGCTGGCCCGCCACACCAAGCTCTCTCTGTTTGATGAGCCGGAAGCGGGCATCGACCTGTGGAGCTTCACCAATTTGATCGACGTGTTCCAAAGCCTGCGGGGCAAGCTTCATGGGACCCTCATCATCATCTCCCACCAGGAGCGGATTTTGGAGATTGCTGACGAGATCGTGGTGATTTCCGGCGGCACGTTGAAGGAGATGGGTCCCGGGGCGGAGGTCCTGCCCCAGTTGATCGCAGACAGCGGCCATTGCGAGGCATGTGTGAAAAGGGAGGCGGTGTTCTCATGAAAAGCGTAACAGAAGAATTGTTGAAATTGGTGTCCGACTGGAAGGGTGACTTCAAGGGCGCCTTCAATATTCGGGAGGATGGAGGCTGTGCAGGCCGGCAGTCCACCGAGCATATCAAGATTGAGTCCAAAAAGGATCTGCCCGGTCTGGACATTCACATTCTTCCCGGTACCAAGGGGGAGACGGTTTCCATTCCGGCCTGTGTCACCCACGGTGACGTGGACGACCTGGTGTACAACGACTTCTATGTGGGGGAGAACGCAGACGTGACCATTGTGGCTGGCTGCGGTGTCCATACGGAAAACGGGGAGCCTGCCCGGCACAACGGGATTCACCGGTTTTTCCTGGAGAAGGGTGCCCGGGTCAAGTACATTGAAAAGCATGTGGGTACTGGCCACGGTACGGGAATCCGTTCCATCGACCCGGTGACCCATTGCGAGCTGAAAGAGGGAGCCGTGCTGGAGATGGACACCTCCCAAATCGGCGGGGTGGATCACACCACCCGAAAGACTTCGGCAGTGCTGGGGCCCAAGGCCAAGCTGTTGGTCCGGGAGCGGCTGCTGACGGAGCTGAACCAGGAGGCCTACACTGACTTTGACGTGACCATGAACGGCGAAGGCGGATCCACGGATATCGTGTCCCGTTCTGTGGCCCGAGGGAATTCCTACCAGGCGTACCGTTCCAAGATCACGGGCAATGCTCCCTGTGCCGGCCATTCCGAGTGCGACGCCATCATCGCGGATAAGGGCCGGGTGGATGCCTCTCCGGAGCTTTCCGCCAACGACGGAGACGCTGCCCTGATCCACGAGGCAGCCATCGGAAAAATCGCCGGGGAGCAGATCATGAAGCTGCGCACCCTGGGTCTCACTGAAGAGGAGGCCGAGGAGAAGATCGTGGAAGGCTTCCTCTCCTAACCCAATCATTGCATAAACAAAAGACCGTTGGTCCCGGAAGGAGACCAGCGGTTTTTTTGCTATGCTTATCTTTATACCACCAGGAGCAGAAGGGTGCCTGCCGTCAGCAGCACCAGCCCCACTCCGGACTTGGCGGAGAGCCGCTCCTTGAGGAAGATCCCGGAAAAGGCCACGGTAAACAACAGGCTCAGCTTGTCGATGGGGGCCACTAGGGAGGCGTCTCCGGTTTGCAGGGCCCGGTAGTAGCACAGCCAGGAGAGCCCTGTGGCCACGCCGGAGAACACCAGGAAGACCCAGCTGCGGCCGTCGATGCGGGAGATGTCCTTTTGCTTTCCTTCAGCCAGTACAATGGCCCAGGCCATGATGAGCACCACCACAGTCCGCAGGGCGGTGCCCAGGTTGGAGTCAATGCCCTCCACGCCCAGCTTGCCCAGAATGGTGGTCAAAGCGGCGAACACTGCGGAGAGGATGGCATAAAAGAGCCAGCCTTTTCCGGTGGTCCGGGGAGTGGGGACGTTCCTCTTTTTCTCAATCATCAGATAGGTGCCTGCGGCGATGAGCGCCATGCAGCCCACCTTCCCCCAAGACAGGCGCTCGCCCAGCAGGAGAACCCCCAGGATCATGGTCAGCAGCAGGGAGCTTTTGTCGATGGGGGCAACCTTGTTCACATCGCCCAGCTGCAGCGCCTTGAAGTAGCAAATCCAGGAGGCGCCGGTGGCTAGGCCCGACAGGACCAGGAATAAGTAGGTATTCCAGCCGATGGCGGTCAGGTTCGGCACACCGGCAGTGAGAAAAGCCATCAGCCAGGCGAAGACCAGCACCACCACCGTCCGCAGGGCAGTGGCCAGATCGGAATCCACTTCTTTCAGGCCCATTTTTGCCAGAATGGCTGTGAGGCCTGCAAAGGCCGCCGAGCCAAAGGCAAAGAGAATCCACATTTTAACCCATCTTCTCTCTCAAAATTTGTTCCACTTGGCTTAGGGAGCGGAAGGGCTTCAGACCCTCCCGCTGGGCCAGCTGGCAGAGGAAATCCCCGCCAAAGTCGTGGAGACAGCAGCAGTCCAGCAGCTGCCGGAGAAAGTCCTCCTGTGCCGCCCCGGCAAAGAGCTTCCACAGCTCACCGTCTCCCAGAAACAGTTCAAAGGCAATGGGACCCAGCTCATACCAGGCTGGCGCCAGATGAGCGTCTGCCCAGTCGATGACCACAAAGCTGCCATCCTCTTTCACCAGCAGGTTTTCCCCGGTGAGGTCCCCATGGGTGAAGACCGGCTCTCCCAAGTCCAGGGACTCCAGCCGGGCCAGTACTTCCTCCCGCAGGAAGGGAGCAAGCTTTTCCAACCGTTCATTGTGACGGGCCATGGCCTTCAGATCCTGCTGGGGCAGGGCGGAGGTGGGCCGGTTCAGTCGTGTCAGAAGCTCCCGCAGGTTTTCTACAAAAGCTTCCCGTTGGGAGGTGCTCGCCTGACGCAGCCAGGGACCGGCCTCATTTCCCGGGGAATACTGGGTGACGATGTAGTAAAAATCGTACCGGTCGGAGAACATTCCCTGGGCGGCCACCCGGGGGGTGGGAATCCCCCACTCCAGCGCCTGGCGGGAAGCAGCCAGTTCCGTGGCGAAATCCACCTGAGGGTCCAGACCGGATTCCCTGGGAAAGAAGATTTTCAGCACCAACTCCCCGCACCGAAAGACCCCGTTGGTGCCCGGGGTCAGCGGGGAGAGGTCCTGCCAGGGCAGTCCTTCCCGGCGGCAGATCTCCTGAGCCAGTGGGGTGAAAGCGGAAATGGATTGGAAGACGCGGCCCCAGTCCTGCCAGTTTCTCACAGTTTCTGAAAACAGCATGGTCTCACTCCTGGAAATCCCGGTACAGCAGGCTGGGCTGGATGCCGGTGTTGTTCTGGTATTTGCCGCTCTGGTACCGATCGTACTCCCCTTTGATGTCATGGTAGTAGATCTGGCAGATCTCCACACCGGCGTAAATGCGGATGGGCTGAACGCAGAAAATCTCCAGCGTCCAGTACCCGGCAAAGCCCACGTCGCCAAATCCGGCGGTGACGTGGATGAACAGTCCCAGCCTGCCCACGGAGGATCTTCCCTCCAACATGGGGACGAAACAGTCGGTTTTGGTGAATTCCCTGGTCCTGCCCAGGTAGAGGGTTTGGGGCTCCAGCACCAGGCCCTCCTTGGGAATTTTCAGCCTTTTCACCGGGTTGGGCGTCTTCATGTCCAGCAGCTTGTTCTCGTAAACCAGCAGCTCATCGTGGAGGGAGAGGTTGTAGCTGTTGGGATTGAGTCGCTTTTCGTCAAAGGGCTCAATGACGATCTCCTTGCCCATATGCCGCTGGATCTCTTTTCCAGACAGAATCAAAGGGATTCCTCCTTTCCAAATTGAAAGTCGCAGTGGTCTTCCACAATTTCAAAGCCGATGTTCTGATAAGCTCGGTTGGAGATGGGGTTCGCCTTGTCCACAAACAGGGCCACATAGTCATCCCCCCGATCCATCAGCAGCTGACACAGCTGAGCCATAGCCCATTAGCAGTAACCTTGTCCCCGAAAGTTCGGGGCGGTGTACACGCTGGAGATGCACTTTCCGTGGAGCAGCGAGCGGGCCACTGTGGCCATAAAGACCACGCTGCCCTCCGGTGTTTCCCAGACGTAGAGGGTGCCCTTTTCCAGGCGCTGCTGGAACTTCTCCCTGGCGATGCTCAGGGGCATTTCCCGGCCAGCTGCCTCCAGGTTGAAGGCCGCGATCCACTGAGTCAGCAGCTCTTGGTCCCCGGAGGAGGCCAGCCGCAGCTGCCCCGCTTTGGAAGCCGGCATCCGCAGACTCCGGAGCACCATGGTGTCCATGGCAATGCGCAGGTGGTATGGCCCACCCCAAGCGTTGAGGAAAGCCCGGCACAGATGTTCCCGACCGTTTACTCCCAGCACCGGCCAGGCCTCTTGTTTCAGAAGCCGGGCCAGCTCTTCGGCAGCTTGAGGTGCCAGCGGACTGTGGATCACATCATCCAGACAGAGGTTCCAAGAATTCATGTGGCCGAAGAGCAGCAGAGTGGTCCCCTGGTCCACCACCTTCCCAAAACGGAGTCCCGGACCGCAGGGTTCCTCCCGATGGGCGAGGGCGTTGGTCAGATTCAACTGGGCTTCCGCCTCGTGAAAGCGGAGATAGTCCCGGTTTTCCTCCAGATAGTCCCCGGGTGTGGAATACTGTAGGATCTTCACAGCAATGTCCCTCCTTTTTGCTTTTTCCATCATAGCACGGGAGGATAACCTGCGCAAGTTCCTTTTTCGGAGCTGCGCCCGGGGCCTCTGGGTTTTCAAAAAGTTTTCCAATGGGTGTTGCCTTTCCAGCGTGGGAGCAATCGCAGAGCAGCGGTAAGTTCTGGCGTTTCTCAAAGGGTGCCGGCTGTATCTTCTGGGACAGGAGAAACTGCCTCTTTTTTGACAAAATGCAGCGATGGTTGTGGGGGAAAGGGAGGTTCACCGCCGTGCTGCCAGCTTAAGCGGGGAGGGTGACTGTGATGGTCAGGGAAGCTTCATCGTCGGTAGAGGCCCAGATTTTTCCTTTGTGGGCTGTCACAATGGCAGCTGCGATAGACAGTCCCAACCCATAGCCGCCGGTTCGGGAGTTCCGAGAGGGATCCCCTCGGTAGAACCGGTCGAAGAAGTGGGGAAGGCTGTCCCTGGGAACGAAATCCGCGGTGTTGGTCACCGTCAGGCGCACCATACCCTTTTGACGCTCCAGGGTAAAGGAGATGGCCCCGCCGGGATTGGAGTACTTCACGGCGTTGTCCAGGAGGATGGAGAACAGTTGACGCAGGGTTTTCTCGTCCCCCACCAGGGAGAGCATGGGCTGGATCCGGCAGGAAAGGGACTTGTGCTGGGTCCTGGCCAGTGTTTGAAAGGCCGCCGCGGTTTCCTCTGCCACATCGGAGAGGGGAAACTCGATGGCTTGGATCTGGGGCTGTTCCTCCTCCATCCTGGCCAGCAGGATCAGGTTGTTGGTCAGGTCTGCCAGACGCTTGGTCTGGTTCTGAATATCACTGAGCCATTCGTTGTCCCCCAGGTCCATGGAAAGCACCTCCGCGTCAGCGTCGATGATGGTCAAGGGGGTCTTCAGCTCGTGGCCCGCGTCGGTGATGAACTGCTTCTGCTTTTCGTAGGTCTCTGAAAAGGGCTTGACGATGTGCTCCGACAGCACCAGCAGCAGAAGAAACACCGCCAACAATCCCACCAGGGAGACCACGGTACAGGTGATCATAAAGGTGTAAAAGGTGGTGAGATTCCTTCCGCAGTCCAAAAAGATCACATGGGTTTCATCGCCGCTGGCAGAAACGGTGTAGCGATAGCTGTCCACAAAGCCGGAGGAGCTGCCGCTTTTCCAAATGTCTTCCCCATACTGCATGGCAGCGGAGGTGTCCACCGCGGCGATCTTGCCGGTGTTCACAGCGGTCACGTTGCCGTCCTTGTCCAAAAAGACGGAGAAGTATCGTGACTCATAGGGCAGCTCCGGGGAGAGGCGGTGCATCCCATCTTGAGGAGTTTGGGGAGGCGTGCGGTCCTGGGCGGTCTTGTCCGGTTCGGGGAAGCGGCCGTCGTTTTCAGCCAGAATCTGAAGGATGTTGTCCGCGTTGGTCACCAGGTTCTGGTAGTTGAGCGCCCCGGCGATCCCCAGAATGATGGTGAGCACAGTAAACAATGAGAACATGGAGGCGCAGATCAGCTTGATGCGCAGTTTTTTCAGCATGGGAGTTCCTCCAGGGAATAGCCGGCGTTGCGGGTGGCCTTGATCTGGATGTTGGCGTCAAGAGCCGCCAGTTTTTTCCGCAGGTAGGAGATGTACACCCAGACCACGTTGATTTCGGCGTCGCTGTCATAGCCCCAGACTTTTTCCATCAGCCGCTGGGTGGAGATCAGACAGCGGGGGTTGGTCATGAGGATCTCCAGCAGCTGAAACTCCTTGTTGGCCAGTCGGAAGCTGCCGGAGGGGGAGGAGAGCTCAAAGGTGGCCCGATCCAAGGTGACGTTGCCGAATTGGAGCTTGGAAGTGGATTGAGCTGCCTGGACCCTGGTCATGGCGCGGATCCTGGCCAGCAGTTCCTGGGAGTGAAAAGGTTTGGTGAGATAGTCGTTGGCGCCGGCGTCCAGACCAGCCACCTTGTCGTCCACCTCGGACTTGGCAGTGAGCAGCAGCACGGGGATTCGGTTGCCTCTGCGGCGCAGTTCCTGAAGTACGGAGATGCCGTCCAGCTTTGGCATCATGATGTCCAGGATGACGCCGTCATAGTTGTCCGCCTGGAGGTAGTCCAGGGCGGCCTGACCGTCGTAGACTTGATCCACAGCGTAATGATTCCGCACCAAAATGGCGGTGAGGGCTTTAGATAGGGCTTTTTCATCTTCCGCCAGCAGCAATCTCATGGGGGTTCCTCCTTCCCGAATGGGGAGCGTTACAGATTATTGGCATGAACATATAAAACAGTATACAGGGAGAACCTGAAGTTTACTTGAAAAAATAGAAAATCCCAGGCTCCGAAAGGTGAGAAATGAGAAAGAGATGGGGAAAACCGAGATCCCCCATCTCTTTTCGGAAATGCACCTACCAAACTTATTGAAAATCACACCAGAGCTGGCCCATAGGAAGTGCCAATGGGCGGAAGCTCCACCTGAAAGTTTTCTGCAATGGTGGCCCCCACTGCCCCGAAGCTGTCCCCCTGGGGCAGTGGACCCGATCCGGTGAAAGCGGGGGACCAGGCCAGCAGGGGCACCATCTCCCGAGTGTGATCCGTGCCGGGGGCGGTGGGGTCGTTGCCGTGGTCGGCGGTGATGAGAAGCAGATCCTGAGGGCCCAGTTTTTCCAGGAGCAAGCCCAGCTTCTCGTCAAAGCGCTCCAGTTCCTGGGCATAGCCCTGGGGATTGCGGCGGTGGCCCCACAGAGCGTCAAAATCCACCAGGTTTACAAAGCATAGGCCGTGGAACTCCTCCCCAGCTAGAGCAATGGTCTGTTCCATGCCATGAACCGAGCTGGTGGACTTGTGAGCCTGGGTGATGCCTTCTCCGTCGAAGATGTCGTTGATCTTTCCCACGCTGATCACATCCAGACCGTGGTCCTTCAGATGGTTGAGAACCGTGGGCCCAAAGGGTTTGAGAGCATAGTCGTGGCGGTTGCTGGTGCGGACAAAATTCTCTTTGCAGGTACCCACATAGGGCCGGGCAATGACCCGCCCCACCTTGTAGGCATCCTGCATGGTCAGTTCTCGGGCAATCTTACAGCAGCGGTACAGCTCCTCCAGCCCGAAGGTCTCTTCGTGGCCGCAGATTTGCAGTACAGAGTCCGCAGAGGTGTACACAATCAGGTCGCCGGTCTTCATCTGGTGTTCTCCTAGTTCCCGGAGAATTTCCGTGCCGCTGGCGGATTTGTTCCCCACCACTTTGTGCCCGGTGCGCTCTTCCAGCTCCCGGATCAGCTCTGGAGGAAATCCTGTGTCGGTGAAGGTCTGAAAGGGTGTCCGTACCTCCAGGCCCATCATCTCCCAATGCCCGGTCATGGTGTCCTTGCCGTTGCTCTTTTCCAGAAGCCTGGCAAAGTACCCAGCAGGATGCTCCACCGGGGGCACATGGGCAATGGAATGGAGGTTTGCCAGCCCCAGGTGCTGCAGGTTGGGGATGGTGAGTCTGTCCACCGCTTGGGACAGGTGGCCCAAGGTGTCCACATCCCCGTCCCCAAAGGCGGAGGCGTCGGGCATGGCTCCGATGCCCAGGGAGTCAATGACAATGGTGAAAATGCGGTTAAACCGGTTCATACATGTTCCCTCCAACTGTCACAGCATTTGATAAAAGCCCAAATTGGCGGCCTTCCGTTTCTCACAGTGTACCACATTTCTCGGAAAGATCCAAGGTCTCCGCCCTCTCTTGGGGAGTTTCGTATAAAAAAGGAAAACCGACTTAGCGGCCGGTTTTCCTTTTTGCTTTATCAAAGAGAAGAGGAATGTCCGGAAATCCACAGGCCTTCCAGACCGTGTGGAAAAACCAGCTCCACAAAGGCTCCGGGCAATGGGCGAGAACGCAAAACTTCTCCCGAAGCTTGCGGAAGTTCCAGTCATTCTGGGCGGCAACGAAGGCATGGTAATTGCGGCGGCTTACGGGGAGAACGTCGCCATTTTTCATAACTGCAACCTCCTTTTCCAAAGAGGCCACCCAGTTCAAGTTGACCACAATCCCTCGATGGCATTGGGAAAAACGGCCGTCCTGGGGGAGCAGCTCTTTGAGCTTTTCCAAGGGAAAGCGGAGGCGTAAGTTTCCCCCGCAGTGTGAATGGCCACCTGATGGTCGCTCACATCGATGTACCGCAGAGAGGCCACTGGTATGCGCAGACGGAGTTCCGTGTCGGACAGATCCAGCAGAAGCATTTGATCCAGCTTGGGAATCAGCCGGTCCGTTTGCGTCGGAATCCAACCGCTTGCGGAAAACATCTTGCATCGGGCCAATCTGGTTTTATACAATGAATCGAATGAGAACCTGGGAGGGTTCCGCTGTTGGGAAGAGGGCCCGCAAAGCGGTGGAAGACCGGACTCTTTACCAATATTGTATCACACCACTATTCTGGCGGCGTCCTGGTTTTTCTGGGGGCGCAGCCAGTTCTTTGGATGAGACATGGGCAAACAAGGGGGAACCAAGGTATGGAAGAGACAAGAATCGGCTACACCCAAGTTGTTTGGGAAATCACCAGATTGCTCCAGGAGGCGGAGTCCCTGGAGGACGCCCTGCGTGCCAGCCTGAACGAAGTGGTCAAGGCGATGGGGGCCGAGGCCGGCACTGTGTAGTCCTATAACATCCACGGGGACCGGCGGATTTACCCCTCCTTCTGGATTGGAGGAGCGGACTTGACGGGTATGAGCCTGGCCTCTGGAGAGGGCATTGCGGGCACGGTGGTCCAGGAGGGCAAAACCACGGTGGTCAAGGACTGCCAGAGCGATCCCCGGTGGGCGGGGCGGTTTGACGAGGCCACGGGTTTTGTGACCAGAAGCATGATCTGTGTGCCCCTGGTGAACAAGTATGAGGTGATCGGCTGCATCCAGATCATCAACAAGCGGGACGGCAGCCTGTACAATGACGAAGATGTCAGCCTGTGCGAGAATTTGGCTATGCTCACCACCATCTCCGGATTGATGGGCTGTGTTGCCCTGCTGATCATTAGCTTTTCCATGAAGTTCGGAAACGAGGATTCCTCGGTGGTGCAGTTTAACAAGTACTTCCTCTACGACAACCGGTTGGTGGTGGACAGTTCCCAGGGTTCTGTGGAAGAGTATGCTCAGATTCTGGACGACAACGGCGTGGAGTATATGCTGATCCAGAACCAATTGGAGAATTTCCGTGTGGACGGAGGGGATTGGGACACCTCCCACGTGATGGTGGCGGATAACTTTTAGTAGATGAAGGATTTCATCAACCTGAAGGATCTCTCCAACGGGAAAACGGCATCTGTGCCGGAGGACGGCCTGCTGGTCTCCCGCAAGGCAACGGAGACTCTGGGGCTCAAGGCCGGCAGCAAAGTGGAGATCATGGACGACGCGGGCAACGGTGTGGAGTGCGAGATCGTGGGAGTGATCGAGCACTACCTGCCCTATCACCTGGTTGTCACCACCCGCTCCTATTGGGAGTCGGTTATGGGAGAGGCGGATAACTTCTCCGTGTTCCTGCTCAATGGAGATGTGACCGGCGTGAAAGAGCAGGTCCAGGATCTGCCCGGATTCATTTGGACCAAGGTGCCGTGTTCAACTCCATTGAAACCCCTTGGCATCGGAGGACTCCTATGAGATCGTAACGCCCGACGGCGTGATGGCGGTGCGAGGCACCCAGTTTCGCGTGGCCGTGGGGGATGCGGAAGGCGGCACACTGCGGGAGAACCGAGTTTCGGTGCTGGATGGCACCGTTTATGTGCAGCTGAATAACGACTCTCAAGAGGAGATCCCCTTGACCGCCGGCCAAGAAGCCGTGATTGAGCAGGACCTGAATCAGGAGACCGGGGCCTATTTCCGGGTGGAGGAAGAGACCATTGACCTGGATGCTGTGCCAAATTACCTGAAACAGCAGGTGGAGGAAGTCTTGGCAGAGGAAGAGGTGGAAGAGAGCCCTTCGCCCTCACCTTCGCCGACCCCGACTCCAACTCCAACGCCAACTCCGCCCCCAACTCCTACGCCGCGTCCAACGCCGCAGCTCACCTATGTGCCTCCGGTTAGCAGCAACAGCAGCCAGTATGAGAGCAGCCAATACGAGAGCACAGTGACTACCTCCAGCGAATGGCAGAGTGAAGCTTATTCCAGGCCAGCGGTTTGCCATTTGCCTGGATCTGGCCCATGCCCACCTGTCCAAGACCCCGGTGGTCCAGTGGCAGAGGACCTGCGAACCTTTTGTAGCTCACTATCACATCAACGACAACCGCGGGAAGGTGGATGAGCACCTGCCCCTGGGGGAGGGCAGCGCGCCTTGGGGGGAGATTCTGTCCAAGGTGAAAGAGGATGCCACGCTGCTGCTGGAGGTCAACTCTCTGGAGAGCTACCACAAGTGCGCGGCCTATCTGGACCGGGTGTGGAACAAACCAACCTAAAGAGTGTGCTCAGAGAGCACCGGTTGGGGAATTGTCCCCGCCGACGCTTTTTTGATCCGATGAGAGGGCGGTGTTCAGTGCCACAGAGGCGCAGAAGGTGCCATCCTCCCAGCGGAAGTCCGCGGAACCGGCCGTATTGAGCGGCAATGTTTTAGACGGATTGGGTCCCCACGCCAGGCCTCGAATGTTTGGAGGAGAGGAAGACTCCGTTTTTCTCCAGAGGCCCTGGGCGGCGCTGTTGTCCACCATCAGGGAGAGCCATCCGTTGGAGAGATTGGCCGCTGCCCGGATGAACGCGTCCGGAAGCCCTTCGCAGGCCTCCAGTGCGTTTTCCAACAGATTCCCGCAAACCACGCACAAATCCGGTTCCGGAATGGGCAGGGTTTGAGGCAGGTCCAGATGGGTGTCAAAGCGGATGCTAGTTTTTCCAGCTTTTTTGCCGTAATAGCGGAAGATGGTGTCCAAAGCGAAATTCTGGCAGTAGGGCTTGCCGGGATCCGCCGGCGAAGACATGCCGTATTCTTGAAGGTACTTCCCCAGAGCCTCCCGATCTCCGGTGGCCAGATACCCTTGGATCACCCGCAGATACTGGCGCAGGTCGTGGAGGGCCCGGCGGTTTCCTGAATGTGTTCCTGCAGACGGGTGTACTGTTCCCGTTGAAGGGCCAGAATTTGTTCCCCGTGCTGGACTTGCTCTTCCAGGGTGGTTTGCCGAATCCAGTTTTTCAGTGATCGCAGCAGCAGGAAGAAGAGTATTAGGGAACTGATCAAGGCCAGAAAGCGGACCACCAGTGCTTGGGAAAGTACCAAAATGTAAAGAGAATCAAGATGTTGATGGCACTGGTGTTGCTCACGGTATACACAAGGAGTTCCATATCTCAGCCCGCTTTCTAGAGGGAAGAGTTTGATTGCCTACAGTACAAATAGGACGAGGAGAGCTGAAATGAAAAAAATAGAAACTCTTGTTGTGAGGGGGATTTTCAACCTGTAAATGGACCTGTCCGTGGCAAGTAGCACCTCTGCCTGGAAAGCATAAAAAAGAGGCACTCCCTAGGGAGGCCCCTTTTTTATGCTTCCGCAGATTTGCCATCTGTCCCGCGATTGTTATCCTGATTTCCCCAAGAATTGACATACTCGCTGGGGGAGACACCCAGCACGCGTTTAAAAGCCCTGCGGAAAGAGGCATCGCTGGCATAGCCCGTTTGTTCCGCAATGGTTTTTACGGTCAAGCCCCCCTGCCTGAGCAGGGAGCAGGCGGCTTCCAGCCGGGTGCACTCCAGCAGGTCGGAGAAGGAGAGCCCCAGATTGTCGTGGATAAACTTGTTTAAGGAGGATTCGCTGCAGCCAAGCTGTTCGCACAGGGGAAGAACGACCAAACCGGGATCACTGTAGTGATGCTGGATAAAATCCAGAATGGCCTGCTTTTTTTCCACGGTCTCCTGGCCGGCGCTCAGCCGGAGGCTTTGCTGGACAGCCTCTTGGAGGGCCAGCAGGTATTGGGACAGTTCCTCTTCAGAGGCGGGAGTCCCGTGGGCATAGAGCAGAGCGGCGTCCTCCTTTTCCAGCTGGACGGAGGAGAGGCTGCGGATGACGCTGCTCTGTACGGCGGTGAAGAAGTTGGTCCGCATGCCCTCGGACAGCTGGAGCTGTCGGAAATTCTGCTCATACAGATCCTGGAGAAATGCCAGCAGCCCTTCCCGGGTGCCGCATTTGAGCAGTTTTACCAGCCGCAGTTCCTGGTCGATGGTGTAGTGATAGATCTTCTGCACCGCAGGCAGATCCGCGGAAGTGTACACATATTGATCCCGATCCTTGACCACTCGCAGAGCCAGATCCTTGCACTGTTGGTATCCCACCTGTACATTTTCCGGCAGATGGAAGGGGTCGCTGAGGAAGAAGTCCAGATGGTAGGCCATCTGCCTCTCCACTCCGGCTCCTAGGGCAGCCAAGCGTTCCGCCAGTTCCCGGCTGAAATCCCCCTCTTCCCCTGACTCCAGCACTGCCAGGAATACCAGATTGCTCTTGTCGATGACCAGGGGGTGAAGGCTTTTTCCGGGTTCGGGGAACAGCCCGCTGAGCATGGAGGTCAGGGAGCCCTGGGTGAAGAAGGCGCTCTGACGGCTTTTGTCCAAACCGTGGACGTGGAGGTATCCGGTGATCAGCAGTGCCTCCTCCAGGTGCAGGGGGCTGGCCCGCAGATTCTCCTGAAAGTCCGGGGAGTCGATCCCATCCCCCAGGAAGAGCCGCCAAAGGATGTCCCGCTCCACCATTCCCCAGCGGCCCTTTTCCTTTTCGTGGAAGGCTATGTTGGAGGCCACCAGAGCGCTGACGGCGTTCTCGATGAACTTGAAGTCATCCTCCGGATCAAATCGGCCGTGGTCGTAGACCGAAGTCAGGGAGCGGATAATCATTTTCATGGGGCCGGAGTTCCGCTTGGTCAGCAGATAGCAGAGAAGCAGCCCCAGCAGGATCAGGCCTCCGGCGGCCAGAGCGATGATGTTGCGCACGTGGTTCAGCTGACGGTAAATGGTTTTCTCCGGGATCACCGAGTAATAGGTCCAGTCCACATAGCGGGAGCTGACTCGGGTGACCTGGTTTCCTTCAAAGAGGAAGGTGTCCTCCTTCTGGTTCTCACTGGCGGCCAAGAGCCGGTCCAAGGTGGCGCTGTCTGCAGGCGGAGAGCCTTTTCCCTCAAAACTGGCCACCAGATCTCCGGTGTGATTGACAATGAAAGCGGAGCCGCTCTCTTCCAACGTCACGCTGGAGAGCATCTCTTTCAAATAGTTTTGGGAGATCTGCACCAGGATTGTGGGGGTTACGTGGGAGCCGGTGTAGGAGTTCAGTCCGGAGATGTACAGCACCATGGGGGAGGAGACAGGGGTATCTTCCTCCTCCACAAAGGTGATGCCGTCCTCCGGGGAATCGAACAGGGCAAAGGTGTCGTAAAAGGTGTTTTGGGTGAGGTAATTCTGGAGGCTGACAAATTCCACCTTTCGGTCCCCCAGATGGACGGCCTCCATATCCTGGGTGTAGCGCATGGCGCTTTGGGGGGAAATGAGAAAGCATTCTTCCCCAGTACTTCCTGGGAAATATATCAGCAAATCATCCACAGCGCGGTTTACCAGCTGGTAGACCGGCAGGGACTTTATGGCTTTGTACGCTTGAAAGATCTCCTCGCCGGTGCTGGAATCCAGCTCCCAAACCTCCTCAAACTCCTGAAGGGTCTCGTTGGACTGCAGCGACAGGGAGATGGAACGCATCTCCTGGAGACTGGCGTCAGTCATGCTGCGGGTTTGCTCCAGCATGTTGGTGACCTGGCTGCTCAGCTGGTGGGAGATGACTCCTGCCGAGGAGACGTAGACGAAGATCACCAAAAGAAACGGCACGGTAAAGACGCAAAAATAGGATAGAAAGTACTTGAGAAAGAAACTTCCCTTGATGGTCTTAATCCGTGTGACAAGTTGTTTCAAACTGACCAATCCCCCTCGGTAGAACAGTGCTTTCCCATACAGAAACCATCGTCTGCAGGGTCTCCTGCAGAGCAAACAGTCCGCGGACACCCCTGGATGCAGCAGTAATGCGATTGTGGAAAACGGACAAAAGATAGAACGTATCGTTAGTAATCATATCAGTTTTGCCTCGAAAAAACAACACCGTTTGGAGAAAAAAGTATGGTGCCGTTTCGAAATCGTATGGGCAAACGAAAAATTGTACGCCGCAAGGAGGAACAAAATGCCCAAAAAGTTTGATCAAAAATGATATTGTCTGTTTATTTTTGAGTGAACCTTGGCTATGATGAAAGTGACGAAGGGAAACGCCCAAACAGGTCCAACTTGGTCCCAGTGAAGCGAAGGGTGTTCATGGGAGGGGTTTCCGGAATGAATTCACTTTCGAGGAGGAGGGAAGCCTATGGTTTCCGCAAAGAAGGCAGGAGCGAAGGCAAAGCCGGGCTCCCGGGGAGAGAAGAAGGACATCCGCAAGACGCTGCGGTACTTTCTGAACAACTGGGATCTCTATTTAATGCTGCTGTTTCCCATGGTGTACATAGTGATCTTTAAATATGTGCCCATGGTGGGGGTGCAGATGGCCTTTCGGGATTACAACGTGTTTCAAGGCATGTGGGCCAGCCCGTGGGTAGGGCTCAAGCACTTCCAGACATTTTTCAGTTCCAGCGAGTTTGGGCGGTTGATCTCCAACACCTTGACCCTGAGTATTTACGGATTGGTGGCAGGGCTGATTTTCCCCATCATTCTGGCGTTGGTGCTCAACTATCTGCAGAACCTGCGGTTTAAAAAGATTGTGCAGACCATCACCTATGCGCCCTACTTCATCTCCACCACTGTGATGGTGAGCATCCTGATGAACTTGCTGGCAGTGGATTTTGGGCCGGTGAATATGACGCTCAAGTCCATGGGGCTGGAGCAGATCCAGTTTATGTCGGACCCGGGATTGTTCAAGCACGTGTATGTCTGGTCAGGTGTGTGGCAGTTCACGGGGTACAATGCGATCATCTATATTGCCACCCTGTCCAGCGTGGACCCCACCCTGCATGAGGCCGCCATCATCGACGGCGCCTCCAAGATCCGTCGGGTGTGGAGCATAGACTTGCCCAGCATCAAGTCCACCATCATCATCCTGATGATCATGAATATGGGCAGCGTGCTGACCACTGGATTTGAAAAGATTTATCTGATGCAGAACAGCCTGAACATGAGCGCCTCCGAGGTGATTGACACCTACGTGTACAAGATTGGTCTGGCTTCTCCCATTGCCAACTATTCCTATCCCACCGCAATTGGGTTGTTCCAGTCCCTGATCGGCATGGTCCTGATCATCGGCACCAATGTCCTGGCAAAGAAGGTAGGGGAGGAGTCGCTGTGGTAAACGCAAATGGAAAGACTGTGAAAAAGAGGGGCAATAAGATCCGCGGCACCACCTCGGACAGGATCTTTGATGTGGTGAATTTTATCATCGCGCTGCTGGCATTGCTCATAGTCCTGGTACCTCTGCTGAATGTGGTGGCATCCTCCTTCAGTTCCGGTGCCGCGGTGCAGGCCGGCAAGGTGAGCATTTTCCCGGTGGAACCCACCTTGGACGCCTATATCGAGGTGTTCCAATACGGGGATGTGTGGATCGGTTACCGCAACACCATCTATTACACGGTGGTGGGCACCACTCTGAACATCATCTTCACCATCCTCATGGCCTATCCCCTTTCCCGTGTGGACTTGAAGGGTCGGGGGATTATCATGAAGATTCTGGTGTTCACCATGATGTTCTCCGGAGGTCTGATTCCCAACTATCTGTTGGTGAAAGACCTGCACCTGTTGAATACCGGCTGGGCCCTGTGGCTTCCTGGGTTGATCAGCGTGTACAACGTCATTGTGATGCGCACCTTCTTCCAGAGCACCATTCCCCGTGACCTGTTGGAGGCGGCACAGATTGACGGCTGCACCAACCGGCGGTTCCTGTGGAGTGTTGTGCTGCCGGTCTCCAAAACCATCCTGGCGGTGATGATCCTGCTGTATGCCATCGGCCACTGGAACAGCTACTTCAGCGCCATGCTCTATATCAGCGATAAGCAGAAATGGCCCCTGCAGATCTTCCTGCGGCAGATCCTCATTGCCAATGAGGTGGATATGAGTTCCATGACAGGTTCCACCGTCCAGGAGATGCTCCGCCGCCAGGAGATGCAGACACTGCTCAAGTACGCCCTGATCGTGGTGGCTTCCGTGCCGGTGCTGGTGGTTTACCCCTTTGTGCAGAAGCACCTGGTCAAAGGCGTGATGATCGGTTCCGTCAAGGGCTGATCTTATCTCAAAATCGGTTTATTCAGAAGTCGTGGGCCGGAAACCGGCAGCTGTCTTCTGAAAAAATACAGTATGAAAGGAAGTAAAGACATGAAAAAGGCACTGAAAACCATCCTGTGCGGCGCCCTGGCTGCCCTGCTGTTGGCGGGCTGCACCCAGACTGGCGGGAGTTCCAGCTCCTCTGCAGGCGGCAGTAGCACAGCCTCCCAGACCGAGGGAACCTCTCAGGTTTCCGAGGCGGCGGAAGGCGAAGCGGCTTACGACGAGAACGGCGTTTCTCCCGAAGGTACCTTCCCCATCGTGGAGGAGACGGTCACCTTGAATGTGATGTTCCCCTCCCAGACCGCCATTCCCGATATCACCACCAACACCTTCACCCAGGAATATGAGGAAATGACCAACGTCCACATTGAGTGGGAGGAAGTGCCCGCAGACAGCTTGACGGACCGCGTGAACATTTCTCTGTCCAGCGGCGACATGCCGGATGTGTACATGACCTGCGGAGTCACCCAGACCCAGCAGCAGGTGTACGGCACCCAGGGCGCCTTTGTGGCCCTGAACGACTACATTGAGAAGTATGGCAAAGTGTTCCAGGACATCGAGGCCAACGTTCCCGGTGTGACGGACCTGATGACCATGAGCGACGGCAATATCTACGCGCTGCCCTACATTGAGAAGTGTGTCCACTGCGAGGGTTCCAGCAAGATGTGGGTCAACCAGAAGTGGCTGGATGCTCTGGATATGGAAGCTCCCACTACTGTGGACGAGTTTGAGGAGATGCTCCGCCGGTTTAAGGAAGAGGATCCCAACGGCAATGGCGAAGCGGATGAGATCCCCATGCTCACCTTTGAAGGCGGCTGGCATTCCAACGCCATGAGCGGCTGGCTGACCAACCCCTTTGTTTACACCTCTCCTGACAACAACTATGTCTATTTGGATAACGGAGAAATCAAGCTTTCCTATATGCAGGACGGTTGGAAGGAAGCCATGACCTGGTTAAACAAGCTCTATGAAGAGGGCCTGTACTATGACCAGAGTTTGGTGATCAACTCTGACCAGGCTCGTCAGCTGTGCGCAGCCGATGGAACCACCGAGGATGTGGGCTGCTTTGTGGGAGGCACTCCGGACCTTCCCGGCACAGATGTCTCTCAGTGGGGTCCCTATGTTGCCCTGGCACCCGTAGAAGGCCCCAATGGCCGTGTAGCCACTTGGATGCCCTACAGCCAGGTCACACCCACTGCTTTTGTAATCACTTCCGCTTGTGAGAATCCTGCCGTTGCGTTCCGCTGGGGCGTGGAGCAGTACAACAAGGACATCAACTACCGCAAGACCTTTGGCGTGGAAGGCGAGAACTGGAAGTTTGTCACTCCCGGCGAAGACGATATCCCTGCTGACGCGATTGACTTCAATACTGGCGATCCCTCTGAAATTGCCCCGTTCATCGATGGTGTTTCTTGGGGCGATGAGCAGGATTACTGCTGGCGTGGTCTGGGTCTGCGCTGCGATACTGGCGACTATAAGGACCTTCGTTACGCTCAGGTTCAGTCCGGTGATTACAACACCAACATGGAGCACCGCCTCTCTGTGGATACCCAGGAGCAGATGGAGCCCTACTATCCCGACATGGACACCTGTGTACCTCCGCTGGTGTACAGCGAGGAGCAGTCCGCAACTCTGGCCAATACTGAGACCGTGGTAATCAGCTACGTGCAAGAGATGACCGCAGCCTTCATCACCGGCACCTCCGATCCCGAGACCGAGTGGGACGCCTACCTCAATGAGCTGAGCGTTAAGGGCGTGGACACTCTGCTGGAGATCTATCAGGCCGCCTATGATGCCCGTGCCTGATCCCGCAGAAACAGTCAACAAAGCATATCCCTCCAAAAAAATTTGAATAGACTCGCTCCGCAGTGGGGAATCTGAGCGGTGCGGGTCCCAGAAATCCCGCGCACCTAAAAAAAGGGTGCGCGGGATTTTCCTTTTTTGGGAAGACTCACTTTCCGCTGTCCCCTGGGTGGACCTGGTTCTTCCGGGGAGAATCATCAGGAAAGCTTCACCGGCCGTTCACTGCCAAATTAAGGGCACCTTAAGGAGAAGCGCCTATAGTGGTTTTAGGAGTGAAAGGAAGGTTTCCTTGCAGCTGGCCCAGGCAGATCCGAGGAGAAGCGCTCTGTGAGCGCTTCTTCCAAGCGGCCCAAGAGAGCCTGTTTTGCTCCATGTTTCAAACAGAGAAAGGCAGGAATCCCGAAATGATGAACTTGACGGATCGCGTCCGCCAGGGCAATCCCCAGGCGATGGAGACGTTGTATGACATGACGAAGCAAAAGGTGATGGCGTTGTGCAGCTTGCTGCTTCAGGAAGAACCGCTTTGCCAGCAGGCGGTGCCCCGGGTGTACCGAGCGTTGTGGGACCAAGTCCTGGATGGAAAACTCACCACGGAGGAGGCCTTTGAGGAGGCCGCTCTGCGCAAAGCGGCTGCGCTCTGCCAGACTTTGGCGGCGCGAAAGAGCACCAAAGCGTTTCGAATCCCCACCAACCGAAACTTTGTCCAAGGGGTGGGGGAGAGTAAGGTTCCTCGCCGGGGTGAACTGTGGGAGCAGGTGACAGCCAGTTTGCCGCCGCTGCAGCGGTTTTTGTTTGTGCTGTCCAGCTTGGGCGGCTTTTCCAGCGGTCAGCTGGCCAGGATGTTTCGCACCAATGAGGAGACTGTCCGGCTTGCCTTGCAGGCGGAACCCATCCTGCTCAAGCGCATATTAGCCACCCTTTGGGGAGAAGGAGAAGAAACTTCCCTCACTGTGGAGGACCTTCACAAGGCTTGGGAGCGTTGTCAGGTTCGGGCAGAGGTGCCCCAGACGGTGGAATCCAGCATCTCCAACTCCATGGAGGCGTTGTGCCGACCCATCCAGCAGAAGAGGGCAAGAAAGCTCCGGCGCATGGCGGCAGTGGGCGCGGCAATGGTTCTAGTTCTTTGCCTGGGGGCCTGGGCGGTGAGCTCTGCGGTCTCTGGCAGCGGCCAGGAGGACGCCGCTGTGACCACCAGCCAAACCGAGGACTCCTCCGCGGTGACGGATAGCACAGAGACTTCCTCTGCAGCGGAGGAAACTTCAGAGCTCACTTCCTCCCCAGAGGAGGATGCGGAATCCGATTCCACAGCGGCGGATGTGGCCGAATCCTCCTCTGGGGAGTTAGACAGCACTGGCAGCGAAACCGTCTCCACCGTGGGGTGAATACCTGGTTTTGTCCAAGGAAAGCCCAGCGCTTTCCCCGGACAAAGAAAAAGGCTCAGGACTTTCGTCCTGAGCCTTTGGTATAGTCAAAAGTCTGCCATAACCCTTAGGGGGTAAGAAGGAAATGGGCTGTGAGCTTGTGATTTGCAGTAGATGGGAAAACGGATTCTGGGGAGCTCATCGCAGGCAGACCTGATGTAAGCAGGGATTATTCCACGTCCTGCAGGGCGTCGTAGCCCTCTTCGCCGGTACGGACCTTGACCACGTTCTCCACATCGTAGACAAAGATCTTGCCGTCGCCGATATGGCCGGTGTAAAGGACCTTCTTGGCGGTTTCGATCACCGTGCGCACCGGAACCTGGCTGACCACCATGTCCACCTGGACCTTGGGCAGCAGGGTGGCTTCCACCTGGACGCCGCGGTAATACTCGGGCTTGCCCTTCTGGAGGCCGCAGCCCAGCACGTGGGACATGGTCATGCCGGTGATGCCGATGTCCATCATGGCCTTCTTCAAGGACTCAAAGCGGGACTCTTTGCAGATGATCTCCACCTTGGTGAACTTGGGAGTCTCGTCGGAGAAGGTGGGCATTTTCTTCACAGGCACAGCCTCAGCAGCGGGCACTGTTCCGGTGACCTGAACGGGAGCGGAAACAGCGTCGTCCAGAGTGGCGGTGTCGGGGAGCATGGCGTAACCGGCGTAAGCAGTGAGCAGGCCGTGCTCGGCCACATCCAGACCGGCCACCTCATCCTCAGCAGGAGCGCGCAGGCCGATGGTGTGCTTGATGATCTGGAACACAATGGTGATAACCACAGCCACATAAGCAGCCACAGAGACCACGCCCAGCACCTGGACGCCCAGCAGGCCGAAGCCGCCGCCGTAGAGCAGGCCAGGAGCGGTGGAGGAACCGGTGGCAAAGACACCGGTGAGGATGGTGCCCAGAGCGCCGCAGACGCAGTGGACGGAGATAGCACCCACGGGATCGTCGATCTTTGCGACCTTGTCGAAGAACTCAATGGAGAAGACCATGATCACGCCGCAGATCAGACCGATGAAGCAGGCGCCCACAGGGCTGACAGCGTCACAGCCGGCGGTGATGCCCACCAGACCAGCCAGGGCAGCGTTGTAGGTCATGGAGACGTCGGGCTTCTTGTAGCGGATCCAGGTGAGGATCAGCGTAGCGCAGCAAGCCACAGCGGCAGCCAGGTTGGTGTTGAAGAACACCAGGCCGGCGCGGACCATGAGCTCATCAGTGTCCATGCCCACGGTGGAAGCACCGTTGAAGCCGAACCAGCAGAACCACAGGATAAACACGCCCAAAGCGGCGGCGGTGAGGTTGTGACCCAGGATTGCCCGAGGCTTGCCATCTTTGTCATACTTGCCGATACGGGGCCCAAGGATCTTAGCGCCGATCAAAGCGCAGACACCGCCCACCATGTGGACCGCGGTGGAACCGGCGAAATCGTGGAAGCCCAACTGAGCCAGCCAGCCGCCGCCCCAGATCCAGTGACCGGAGACGGGATAGATGATCAAGGAGATGCAAGCGGAGTAAATGCAATAGGCGGAGAACTTGGTGCGTTCCGCCATAGCGCCGGAGACGATGGTGGCGGAGGTGGCACAGAACACCGTCTGGAAGATGGCGTAAGCCCACAGGGGGACGCCGGCAGGGAGGATGTGGCTGTAGTCGCCCATAATCAGGGGATCAAGGGTGCCGAACAGAGCCGTACCGCTGCCGAACATCAGACCGAAGCCCACCAACCAGAAGCAAGGGGTGCCGATGCAGAAGTCCATCAGGTTTTTCATCAGGATGTTGCCGGTGTTTTTCGCTCGGGTGAAGCCAGCCTCGCACATGGAGAAACCAGCCTGCATGAAGAACACCAAGGCTGCGCCTAGCAGTACCCAAATGGTGTTGACCGCACTAAATTCCATAACTACCAACTCTTTTCTTCAAGTTTATCTATGTGAAGCGGCTCAGCCGCGAAACACCGGCGCAGGGTGCTGAAAAAAGGAGAAGGCGCCTGGAGAGGGAGAGATCCCAATCCAGGCGCCATTGCCTGATCCTGATAAAAAAGAAAAAGCGCTTTGAGAGGGGGAGATCCCCATTTCAAAGCGCCATTGCTTTACAAAAGAAGAGAAAGAGGAGTGAAAGCTCACAGCTTACGTCCTCGCTTGGTATGGTAGGATTATACACCGGCACAAGGTGGCTGTCAAGGCAAATAGAGGGCAAAAATGGGGCAAATCCGCAAATAAGGAGAACTGCATAATTACTGGAAAAGTACGGGGAAAAGAATCGTAGATTTTATGCATCATATTCTGCCAAAAGGGATAATCTGCCCTCCCAGTGCCGGGAAAAGGGCGTGAAAACATGGGCACCCCACAGAATATTCTATGGGCAGACTGGAAAAAGATTCCGAATTTCGGGACAAATGTGGATCCTGCAAAGGGCAAACCCAGAGGACCTTCGGCCGGGAAGCCGCCAAGGAGGGTGGCCTTGACAGAGGTGGGGCATTAAAGGACTGTCATGCCCAATGCACCCTGAAAAAACGGTTGTCAGTCGTAAAAACTTGTGCTATGATATTCCAAATTGGAGGAGTGACAATGCAGGATCGTGTTTTCAACGGAAAGTTTTATGCATTCCCTCAGGCCGTTCCCATGGTTTGGTTTGGAACAGGCCCTGCATGGTTGTACCCAAATCCGGGAAAGTAGGATATTCTCGGGAAGAGCAGTGCACAGTGCGGGCAAGGAGCAATCCAAGTGCCCGCACTTTTTTTATTACACTGAAGAAAGGAAGGACAAAACATGGAAGCGAACAAGGAGGTCAAAGGGTATCTGGAGGAATACTACCAAGATTACGACGAGGACGGAAGGCTTCTGACCCGGCATGGCCGGGTGGAGTACCTGACCACCATGAAGTACATCCAGAAGTACCTGCGCCCCGGTATGAAAGTGTTGGAGATCGGGGCGGGCACAGGCCGCTATAGTCATGCTCTGGCGCAGAAGGGGTATTCAGTGGACGCGGTGGAGCTGATCCAGCACAACATTCAGGTGTTTCGGCAAAAGACTCAGCCCGGGGAGCCAGTGACCATCACTCAGGGGAATGCTCTGGACCTGTCGTCTTTTGCCAGCGATACCTATGATATCACCCTGCTGCTGGGACCAATGTACCATTTGTTCACCAAGGAGGACCAGCGCCAGGCGTTGTCGGAGGCCATCCGGGTGACAAAGGTGAGAGGTGTCCTGTATGCGGCTTACTGCATGGGGGATGCCAGCGTTTTGACCTACGGGTTTCTTCGGGGAGCCATCTATGATATCTTGGAAAAATGCATGGTGGACCCGGAGACTTTTGACACCTTTTCCAATCCGTGGGATATTTTCGAGCTATACCGCAAAGAGGACATTGACCGGCTCCGGGAGGGGTTCCCGGTGACACAGCTCCACTTTGTGGCGACGGACGGGTACGCCAACCATATGAGGGAGCGCCTGGAGCAGATGGAGGATGCCATGTACGACCTGTATGTGAAGTATCACCTGGCGACCTGTGAGCGTCCGGATATGGTGGGATATTCCCATCACACCCTGGACATTTTCCGAAAGGAGCAGTCCCTGTAAGGCCAGAGGGCATTTGTATGTTCCCGGAAACCCGGCGGAGAAAAGGGAGTGCGCTCTTTCTTTGCTGGTCAAGAGCTCAAAAGGCAGAAGCGGGTGTTTCCAGAAGGCCTGCGCTGGGAAAAAGAGAGTATACCAAAAAAGGGGAAGAATAAATATGACGGTGGTAAAGTCTTACGACTGGGTGGCGGATGACCGGCTGAAATTTGCTGTGATCCTTGCAAAGTACAAAGACCGATATGTGTTTTGCAAGCATAGGGAGCGGAATACGCTGGAGCTTCCAGGGGGACATCGGGAGCCCGGGGAAACGATCCTGGAAGCAGCCCGGCGGGAGCTGATGGAGGAGACCGGAGCCCTTGCGTTTTCCCTGGACCAAGTTTGTGTGTACTCGGTGACTTCACCGGATCAATTTGACGGCGAGGAAACCTTTGGCATGCTCTATTTTGCCCGGGTAGAGAAACTTTCCCAGGAGCTCCACAGTGAAATTGAGAAGATCTTCCTGCTCAGGGAACTTCCTTCCAATTGGACCTACCCCCAGATCCAGCCTCGGCTGGTAGCCTTTGCCGCAGAGAGAGGCTTTTGAGGGCAGAAGGGTGGCGGGGGTGCAGACTGGCGGGGGTTGCATCTTTTGGACCAGGGATGTATTTCTTTCCCAGCGGGAAATCCAGCAAATAATGAGGATATCCCAGACAAAGAAGGTGGTTCCCATTTGCCTCGGGCGGTGTTATACTGAGTTTCATACTGGGGAAAAGTCACTTGCCCAGGAGAGAGGGGAAGGAAATCTACACGGCGTTTGAGGAGGGCCGACGGCCAGTCGGGAGCAGCCCGGAGGACTTCCGGGCCATCATCAATAGCAGAAAGGAAGGGATTCTATGCGGACAATTTGCAGCCTCAAGGAAGATTGGACTTTCGTCAAAGGGGAGACTCTCACCCTGGAGAAAGGGGAGTCGGTGACCTTGCCGCACACCTGGAATGGGGAGGACGGCCAGGACGGCGGCAATGACTACTACCGGGGAAGCTGCTGGTATTTCCGGCAGCTGGAGAAGCCGGAGATTCCCCAGGGGTACCAGGTTTGGCTGGAGTTTGAGGGTGCCGCTATGTCTGCTCAGGTGTACCTGAACGGGGAGCAGGTGGCCAGTCATGCCGGAGGATTTTCCACGTTCCGGGTGGAGGTGACCGACCGGCTCCAACCCAGCAATCAGTTGGCGGTGAAGGTGGACAATTCGGAGAACGACACCGTCTACCCCCAAAAGGCGGACTTCACCTTTTATGGTGGGTTGTACCGTCCAGTGAAGCTGCTCCTGGTGCCTGGGGCGCATTTCGCTCTGGGGTATCACGGAGGGCCGGGCATTAAGGTCACTCCCATGGTGGATTTGGAGCACCACCGTGCTCAAGTTACCGTGGAGGCTTGGGTGGAAGGCCCGGGAAGAGAAGTCCAATTCCACCTGGCAGGCCAGGAGAAGGCTGTTCCTGTAAAGGAGGGCAAGGCTGAGGCGGCGTTTACCTTGGAGGAGGTCCACCTGTGGGATGGCTTGGAGGATCCTTACCTCTATACGGTCACAGCCAGCTTGGACAGCGGGGATGAAATCTCCGCACGCTTTGGCTGCCGGAAGTTTGAAGTGGACCCCCAAAAGGGCTTTTTGTTAAATGGCAGGAGCTATCCTCTCCGCGGGGTGGCCAAGCATCAGGACCGGAAGACGGTGGGAAACGCTGTCACCCCGGAGATGCTTCAGGAGGATATGGCGATTATTCGGGAGCTGGGGGCCAATACACTGCGCCTGGCCCATTACCAGCATGCCCAGGAGTTCTACGACCTGTGTGATGAGAACGGCCTGGTGGTTTGGGCGGAGATTCCCTATATCACCATGCACATGAAAAACGGCCGAGAGAACACTCTCTCCCAGATGACGGAACTGGTGGTGCAGAATTACAACCATGCTTCCATAGCGGTGTGGGGCCTCTCCAATGAGATTTCCGCTGCCAGCCCGGTCAGCGAGGACTTGCTGGAAAACCACCGCGTTCTCAACCAGCTGTGCCACCAGCTGGACCCCACTCGCTTGACCACCATAGCCAATGTGTTCATGTTGGAGACGGACAGCCCCCTTCTGGAGATTCCCGATGTGAGCAGCTACAATCTCTATTTTGGGTGGTACTTGGGAGAGCTGGACCAAAACGACGAGTTCTTCGACGAGTATCATGAGAAGTATCCCAACCGGTGTGTTGGACTGTCGGAGTACGGAGCCGATGCCAACCCATCCTATCAGAGCCCCCATCCGGAGAGAGGGGACTATACGGAGAGCTACCAGTGTGTCTACCACGAGCACATGCTGAAGATGATTGAAGCCAGACCTTGGCTGTGGGCGACCCATGTGTGGAACCTGTTTGACTTTGCGGCGGATGGCCGGGATGAAGGGGGCAAGCATGGGAGGAACCAAAAGGGTCTGGTCACTTTTGACCGGGGTTTGAAGAAGGATCCGTTCTATCTGTACAAAGCCGCTTGGAACCACAAGGATCCCTTTGTTCACCTGTGCGGCAGCAGGTATGTGGACCGGACCGAGGAAATCACAGAGGTGAAAGTCTACTCCAACCAGAATGAGGTTGAGCTCTATGTAGATGGAAAGCTGTTTGCGGCCCAGCAGGGCAAAACGGTCTTCACCTTCCAGGTGCCCATTTCCGGGGAGCACACCTTGGAGGCCAAAGCGGGTGAGTGTTCTAGCACGATTCTGGTGCGCAAGGTGGAACAGCCCAACCCGGCCTATACGATGCCTGGCCGGAGTGGGATCACCAATTGGTTTGATCAGGGGGAGCTGGATCCCACCTGTTACTCTGTCAGTGATACCGTGGAGGAGGTGGAGAAGAATCCGGAAGCGGCCGCAGCGTTTCAGCAGGCGATGTCCCAGGGGACCAAGGTCCAAGGCGGAGACATGGCGGATGCCATCCGGAAGAATCCCACCTTCCAAAAGATCCTTGCCCGCATGACCTTGCTGAGTGTTCTCAAGCAGTCGGGCGTCTCCCAGGAACAGGTGCAGCAGCTAAACCGCGTGCTTCAGGGAATCCAAAAGGCTCAGGAGCCGCAAAACTAAGAAGATTTTCCAGAGTGTAGAGAACGGCCAGGGAGAGGTTCCACTCTCTGGGACAGCCCCTGGCAAGAAAAAGATCCAAAACCGGCCTTTTTATAGGGCCGGTTTTGTTTTTGGGGAAAAGATCGGCAGAGGCACCCTACTTGGAGAAAACGAGCTCCGAACGTGCTTGTCCCCCAGGCCCGGGGTACACAGGGGAAAACAACCGGGGAGAAAACCACTGCTTGACAGCGGAGGAGGAGAGGGTGTATACTTCAATTAACAATTAGACTAAATGTTAAATGATATGGATAGTGAGCGCTATTGGGACTGCAAAACACGATGAAAGCCCTAGCGGATCCCACACGGCGGGAGATATTGAACCTGCTCAAAAGCGGTGGGATGTCCGCAGGGGAGATTGGAGAGCATTTTCCGGTGACCGGAGCGTCTATATCCCGGCACCTGTCCGTGCTGAAAGAGGCGGACTTGATCCGGGATACCCGCAAGGGAAAGTATATTTATTATGAGCTGAACACCTCCGTGCTGGAGGAAGTGATGCTCTGGCTTACACAGCTGAAGGAGGGGTGATTTGTGAAGAAGAGGATGGCGCAAAACAAGGGGAAGCTGATTCTGTCCTCCCTGGTGATCCTGCTGCCCATGGCCGTGTTCTGGTTCCAGGCCAGGGAAATGCTGTTTTACCCGCTGCTGATGCTGGCGGGGCATTGGCTGTGTCTTGTGTGTGTTTACCGGGACAAGAAGAACCGGGAGCAGAGCAAGAAAGCTCTGGGGATGGTGGTGTGGCTGTTGCCCATACTCTCCCTGTTTTTCGGAGCGGTGGTGCTGGCGGTGAAGCAGGGAGCGGGTGCTGGTCTGGTGATGTTCTTGCTGGATTTCCCCATGGGGCTGCTGTTTTTCCTGTTGGGCAACTACCTGCCCAAAATACGCCAGAACAGCACCTTGGGAATCCGGGTGCGGTGGACTCTGCAAGATGAGGAGAATTGGAACGCCAGCCACCGGTTTGGCGGGAAAGTGTGGGTGGCTTGTGGGTTGCTCTGCATGGCGGCATCCCTTTTGGGGGAGTCGATGTGGTCTGTGTTGGTGGTCTGCTTGGTGGTGCTCGTGGCTGCCGTGATCCCCTGTCTGTATTCCTATCTCTACTATCGCCGCCAGTTGAGAGAAGGCCGTGTGGAAAAGCTCAAGCCCATCCGCCCTTGGGCCATAGCCGTGATCCTGGTGATGGTTTTGGCTTTTGGGGGATTTCTAGGCTGGACCCTGCTTAGCGGAGGAGTGACCATGGTCTATGGGGACACCTCCTTTACAGCGGATGCCTCCGGATGGGGGGACTTGACCATCCCCTATGAGGAGATCACCTCCATCCAGTATTACTCCCGGGATCCCTCCAAGGATGTGGCAGGGATCCGCACCAACGGGATGGGCAACCTGAAGATGTCCCTGGGCTCTTTCCAAAACGAGCTGTACGGTGACTATACCCGGTATACATACGGGGCTTGTGACGCCTGTGTGGTGTTGAAGGCGGATGGCCGTACCGTGGTCCTGAATGGTCCGGACGAGGCCAGTACCCAAGAGATTTACCAAACTCTGCTGGAAAAGACAGGGCTCAACGCCCCGGACGGATCCTCCTGATACACAAAAGCCGCGGCTTCCCACGCAGGGGACCGCGGCTTTTTGCTGAAGTGGCTTGCCTTACTGAGCCACCGTGAACAGGGAGAAGAACAGTCCCTTTTGTGCCATGAGCTGGTCAAATTGGCCGGATTCCACAATCCTGCCGTGACTGAGCACCAGGATTCCGTCGTAGCGGCGGAGCAGGGATTCCTCCAGGGAGTGGGTCACCACAATTCTGGTCAGATCCTGCAAGTCAAGAATGGAGCTGGATACCCGGTAGGCGGTCTCCTTGTCCAAAGCGGCAGTGGCCTCGTCCACCAGGAGAACCGGGGTCTGTCTGAGCAGGCATCGGGCAATGGACACCCGTTGCCGCTGACCGCCGGACAATCCGGAGCCATTCTCTCCGCACAGGTAATCCTCGCCCTTTTCCTCCACCAGCTGGGACAGCCCGGAGAGCACCTCAGCCCGGGTGACTTGCTCCTGGGGGAAATCTCGGAACATGGTGACATTGTCCCGGATGGTGCTGTTGAACAGGAAGACATTCTGTTCCACCATGGACACCAGCTCGTAGAGAGAGTCGGTTTGGATAGTGCGCAGCTCCCGGCCGTCGTAGAGAATCTCGCCGGAGTAGTTTGCCCTTCCCGCCATGAGCAGGTTGAGCAGGGTGGATTTTCCCGATCCGGATGCCCCAACCAGGGCGTAGCTTTTGCCGGCAAGGAAGTGGGCGTTCACATGGTGGAGTACCTCTTCGCCGCCCTCATAGGCGAAGGAGAGATCCCGAACCTCAATGGAATCCCGCAGTTCCTTGGGAATGGGGGTGCCCTCCTCCCGGACATTTTGGGCCAGGGATTGGGCCAATTTGTCCACCAGTCCCAAAGCGGCTGCCCGGTTGGAGAACAGATCCGGCGCCTCTTGGAGGAAGGAAATCACCAACTCGCCCAGCTGCAGAAAGACGGCAGCCACACCGGGAGAGATTCCCCACCCAGCAACGCTGAGTCCAACGGCGGTCAAAAAGACTCCGAACTGTGCCACAACTCCGGCCACACTCCCAAGGGTTCGCAGGATCTGTGCAAGACCGATCCGAGTGGCCTTGGCCTGTTGAGCTTGGCGGTTGCTCTGGGAGAAGAGCCGCAGAATGTCCCGTTCTGCCTTGAAGCTTTTGATCACGGAAAAGCCCCCAAGCCCATCTTTGAGCATGGAGAGAAACTTGTCGTTTTTCCGAGAGACCTCTTTTTCAGCGGTCACCAGGTGTTTGCCTGCCAGCAGGGAGGCTGCCAAGGGGAGAATGGAGAGACCCAGGGCCACTACGGTCAGCAGGGGACTGTACCAGAACATCATGGCGAATCCGCCCAAGCACATGAGCCCGTCCATGACCATGGTGAAGAGTTTTTCCAAGTAGTTGGTCTCGATGCTGGCAGTGTCGTTGGAAAATGCAGAGAGGTAGGTGGAGGTGTTTTCTCCGGAAAAGGTGGAGATGTTCTTCTTCAGCAGCTGGCTGAAGGCAAAATCCTTGTACTGCTCCATGGCTCGGGCGAAGAAGCGGGGCGTGGCATAAGCCCGGATTCCCCCCACCAGGAGGATGGCTGCCAGGATCCCCAGGGACACCCAAATCAGCTGGATGAAGGATAAGGTGTTGCCGCTGCCTGCCAGCAGGTCCATGATCTGCTGCAGCATCCAGGAGATCACCAAGTTGATCAGGGCCATGATCACCGTGGCGAACAGGACCAGGAGAAAATTGCCCATGTTGTTTCTGTAGAATTGACGGACATAGGGCCGGCGCAGGTCACGTTTCTTCATGGCGGATCTCCTTCCAAAGGTCCCAAATAGATGGGCAAAGTTCCCGGGTCTCCTCCAAGAGCTGTTCCAACCCCTGAAGGGCGGTGGTGCCAAAGCTGTCATAGGCTGCGGCGAAATTGTCAAAGGAGGTGAAGCGAATCTGTCCTGCGGAATAATCGGGGTCTGCGTCAAAAGTCAGGGCAATTTTCCGGGCAGAACGCAGGCAGGAGGCTGCTTCTGCCCGGTCTCCCAAATCCAGATGAACCAGGGCACACAGCCCCAGAAGCAGCACCTGGATCTTGTCCAGATAGGACACTTTGCCCGGTTTGCGCAGGCCTGCTTCAAAGGGTATCAGCAGCCGGAGAAAGTCCAGCGCCTCCTGAGAGCGTCCCTCATGCAGGCAGACATGGACAAAACCGCTGCTGAACTCAATCAGAAGGCTGTCGGCGTTCACCATGGATTTGGACAGGTAAAACATGGCCTCCTGGCAGGTTTGCCGATCCTTGGCCAACTGGGTGCCGATGATTCCGTTGTTGATGCCCATGATATTGTTTTCCTTAAAAAGCTCCAAAGCTTTTGCCCGATCCCCCTGGCTCAAATAGCTTTGAGCAATGGCGTTGCGGATGGATATGGGGCTGATCTCCGGATCCTGGTTCTGATCGATCAATTCCAGGGAACGGGTCAGCAATTCCCGACTCCGTTGGAGGACAGCCCTGTTCGGACTTCCCAGCCCAGCCAGCTGGTAGGTGATGGCGCACTCATACACCACGGAAAAGCTGTTGGGGTACTTCAGCAGCGCCTTTTCCGCCAGCTGGAAAGCGCCGTCGTATTCCCGTTTTCCCCGAAGCAGACGGAGCTGGCAGATGGTGGTGTCCAAGGTGGCGCTCTGATGGGAAAAGCCCAGGAGCACATCTACGCTGGTCTCGAAAAACTCCGCCAAATCCATAATCAGAGCGATGTCCGGCGTCGACGCTCCCGATTCCCATTTTGACACCGCTCCCACAGTGACCCCCATAGCTTCTGCCAGCTGTTCCTGGGTGAGCTTTTGGGCCTTGCGCAGTTTCCGAAGGTTTTCCGATAAAGCAACCGTCATGTAATACGCCTCTCCTTTCCAGTGCGTTACCAGTATAGCGCAGTTTTCCTGGAAAGAACAGAGAGAAATTTTCTTGTTAAGAATAGAAAAACTTTCCTGCCTGTAAAATTTGGACGCCGCTAGATTGGCAGTCCGCTTGGGGCCAGGAGTGAACAGGAAGGTGGTGCTGACCACCAATGACAACCGCAGGCGTTCTTTCAGGACCGTTGACGGGAGGGGAATGTCTGCCGTATAATAGCTCTGTTCGATGTATCAAGGAATGTATAGATCTCACCGGAGTTTGCCCAAGCACCATCAGATGAAAGCGCCATGAAAGCCGGGGGGCGCAGGAGGGGACGCGGGCCTCGAGCACGGCATGTGGGGTGGGACAGGCCGGGCCGGGCTGTCGGGGCGGCCCTGGAATTTGGAGGAACCATTATGAAGATACTTGTGTTAAATGCCAGTCCCAAGGGACAGAATTCCACAACCGTTCACACAGCGTTGTACCTGCAGGCCCTCCATCCGGAGCATGCGTTCACATTTCTGCCGGTGGGACAGCGGATCAAGAGTTACGAAAAGGATTTCAGCCCTGTCCGGGACGCGCTGCTCCAGGCGGAGTGCGTTCTTTTTTGTTATCCGGTCTACACGTTTATCGCCCCCTATCAGCTGCACCGCTTGATTGAGCTGATCAAAGAGGATGGGGTGGACCTGACTGGCAAATATGCCAGTCAGATTACCACCTCCAAGCACTTCTATGACGTGACTGCCCACCGGTATGTGGAGGAAAACTGCCTGGATCTGGGGATGAAAGTGATCCGTGGTCTTTCGGCAGACATGGAGGACCTGCTCTCCCCCCAGGGGCAAAAGGAGGCACGGGATTTCTTCCAGCAGCTGATCCACTCCTGCGGACGCGGCCCATACCTTCCACCCCTTCCTCAAAAGCCGGTTCGTTCCCGGGCCGGTTACCAGCCCTCCTGCAAAGAGCGTCCCAAAACGCTGAAGAAGGACGTGGTGATCGTCACCAATTGCGGCCCTGAGGATGAGAATTTGAAAAACATGATCGCCGATTTCCGCGCGGTTCTTCCCTGTGAGAGTCGGGTGGTCAATCTGCGGGAGTTCCCCTTTGCGGGGGGATGCCTGGGGTGCTTTGGGTGCGCTATCACAGGGAAGTGCGTCTATCGCGACGGGTTTGACGACTTTCTTCGGAATACCATTCAAACCGCCGACGGTTTTGTGTACGCCTTCACCATTTCGGATCACTATACCCATTCCAGTTTCAAATGCTTTGATGACCGGCAGTTCTGCAACGGCCATCGCACCGTGACCCATGGCACTCCCATCGCCTATTTGATCAGTGGGGACTACAGCTATGAGCCCAACCTGCAGATGATTGTGGAAGGCCGCAGCGAGGTGGGAGGCAACTATCTGGCAGGCGTGGCCACAGACGAGGGGGATACCGCAGGGAACATCGAGAGTGTGGCGGAGAACCTGGATTTGGCTATGGAGCAGGGACTGACCCGGCCGGCTAATTTTTACGGTGTGGGGGGCATGAAGATCTTCCGGGACTTGATCTATTTGATGCAGGGTCTGATGAAGGCTGACCACAAGTTTTACAAAGCCCATGGAATCTACGACTTCCCCCAAAAACAAAAAAAGCGCATCTGGCAGATGCGTCTGGTGGGTGCCTTGATGGCGGTGCCCTCGGTGCAAAAACAGGCCAAAGGCAAGATGACCCAGGCCATGGTGGGGCCCTATCAAAAGGTGGTGGAGCAGGCAAAAAAGAATGGCGCTTCCTCCAACCCGAAATCCGAACCACAATCCTAAGAAGGGGGGATTTCTCTTGCTTCCAAGTTCTCGCCGTCCCGGGACGGACCAAACGGAGTACCGGAAAAGCTTGGCTTCCCTGCACCTGGCAGTGATGCTCTTTGGGCTGTCCTCCGTCCTGGGCCAGTTTGCAGATGCTCCCGCGGTTCTGGTGGCTGGTGGACGGGTGATCTGTTCCGCGGTGGCTCTGCTGTTTCTGTCGGTGGTGACAAAGACGCCCCGCCGGCTTTCAGCCTCGCGGGATTACGCTGTGGCCCTGTTCGCGGGGGCAGTGCTGGCAGTCCACTGGACAACGTTTTTTCAGTCCATCCAAAGCTCCTCTGTGGCCATAGGCACCATCACCTTTTCCACGTTTCCGCTGTTTCTCACTTGGTTGGAGCCCTTGGTTTTCCGGGAACCTATCCGGCCTCGGTCCATCCTCAGTGCGGTGGTGCTGCTTATCGGGGTGGCCATCACCATTCCAGAGTTTTCCTTGGCCAATCAAACCACGGTGGGAGTCCTCTGGGGGATGGTGTCCAGCCTGGCCTATGGGGTGCTGTCCTTGGCCAATCGGTACCTCTCCCAAAAATACCCTGCCAGGACCATTTGCCTCTATGAGCAGGGAACTGCCGCAATCCTTCTGTTCCCCGCCTTTTTCCTGGTGCGGATCCAGTGGACAGCGCCTACCGTTCTGGCCATTGGGGCGATTGGCGTCCTTTGCACGGCGGTGGCCCATTCCCTCTATGTGGCCGCTCAGCGGAAGGTGCGTGCCCAGACCGCCGGGATCATTTCCGGGATGGAAACTGTGTATGGCATTGTCTATGCCATGCTCCTTTTGCAGGAGTACCCCAGCCCTCGGGAGTTGATTGGTGGAGCCATCATTCTGGCTGTGGCCACCCTCTCTTCCCTCAGTGCCTCCAAGGGAGCTGAAACGGACAAGTCATAGCATTCTCTCAGACGCCGCAAGGTGAGAAGAGGAAAGCAGAATCCAGATCGTTTAGGAGCTTCTGACCAAAGACCGGTTGATCCACTGCTCCAGAGCGGCGTTGAGTGGATCACGGAATCAGCGCCATGGCTTGAAGGGAGTCTTACCAGTGTTTCCGCCGGAAAAAGAGAATCTCTGCCAGGAGGATCCCGGCGCTGAGGAGAATGATGGCGGGATAAGCGAAGGGGAGACTCAGTTCTGGCATGTGGGTAAAGTTCATGCCGTACCAGCCGGTGATCAGCGTCAAGGGGAGAAAGATGGTGGTTACCACTGTGAGAAACTGCATCACCCGGTTCTGCTTGAGGTCGATCTTGGATTGGTAGATCTGATGAAGCTGCAGGGAGTATTCCCGAAGGGAGGCAGTCTGGCTGTGGAGCCGGCTGGCCCGGCGGGAGAAGAGTTCAAATCCCCGGCAGATCTTTTTGGGGAACAGGTTGTTGCGATTGGAGGCCAAGGTGTCCCCCAGTTCCTCCAGTTGGGAGTAGTAGGCGGAGAGCTTCAGAAGGCCCCGGCGGTAGCGGTGCAGCTGATTCTCAAAGTGGGGAGATTCCTTTTGCGCCAGCAGCTGTTCTTCCAGCTCGTCCAGGTGGGATTCCAAACGCTGGAGAAAGGTGGCGTCCTCCTGGATCAGCAGTTCCAGAAACTCCAAAAGCAACCCGCTGGGCTGGGACTCCAGCCCGGGCTGCTGGGAGAGGCGCTGGAGGAGTTTTTCCACCTCACCGGTGTCATCCCCAAAATAGAGGCAGTCCTCTGTCAGACAGAAGGCAAAGGAGGTGCCTGGGTTCAGAAGACGTTCTTTATGAGGGATCAAGAGGGTTCCCGCTGCGCAGTGTTCCAAAAGTTCGGCCTTGCAGTTGTGGCTGTGGCGCAGGCTCCGCTCCAGAAACGGCGCGTTTAAAGCGGACATCTGCTCCATCAATTCTTTGTGGGAGAGCAGTTCTACCCAAGGCTTGTCGGGAGACGGCGGTCCCTCCAAAACCTGCCAAGCGGGTTTGAGTTGATAGCGCATATCTCATCCTCCTTCATGTTCCAGAATTCATGAGGCAGCTGCGCCTCAGTCCTCCGCTATTGTACCCCTAGTCCCCCGGCAAAGCAAGGGGCGGGTGTGGAGCGTTTGGCAGTTTGCTTCCAGAGATGCTCTGATACACGGCGCGGATTGCGCCTCGATTACCGGCACACCGGAAAAAGCACCGAGTTCCCAGCCAAAAGGCGGGACCCGGTGCTTTTTTGCTGCAGGAGAGCAGGAGAAAAGCCTGTTTCTGCTGATAAAATAGAAAAATTTTACAATTTTTCCAATACTTTCTCTTGACAGTTTTTGACACCATACTGACAAAAGTCACGGAGTATGGTATGGTATTCGACGGATTCCATGGATGAAAGGGGTAATATACCCCACCAGTTACAGAAAGCAAGTCGAAAGACATCAAGCGAAAGGAGCAAAGATCTGTGAAAAAAATATTGTCCCTGATCCTGGCGCTGTGCCTTGTGACGGTCCTGGTACCTGTGACTGGCAGCGCGGAGAAGACGGGAACCGAAGAAGCGCCCAAGGTGTACGTAGATGCCGATACCGGCAGCGACGAGGCTCCGGAAGACGGCGTCTACCAAACCCTTGCCGCAGCGGCCCAGGCTCTGGAAGGGCCGGATGGTGTCATCCGAGGCACCATCCAGCTTCAGTCCGACGTGGAGCTGACCGCGCCCTTGTTGCTGGAAACCGGCGATGACTTGACGGTGGATGGTGGGAGGTATGCCATCAATTTTCACGGCAGCAGTCCCAATTCCGCCTTCAATGGCCGGGATGACCAGGGAACGGAGGGCTTCCCTTCCCAGGTGACCCTGACCGTGCGGAATACCACCTTCCGAGGAGCAGGGGATTCTGCGGGATATGCCGCCGTGGTGGGTTTCAACTCCTTCCACACCCAGGTGACCTTCGAAGGATGTGTCTTTGAGAACCTGTATTGCGGCGTCTATGTCAACCCTGTAACCCGGCAGCCTGGGGAATGGGAGAGCGGCCCTGAAATCACCCTTGTAAACAACACTTTTTCCAATACCAATTACGGGTACTCTGTGGACGAGGTCACACTGGGCAGCGTCCCCGGGTGTGTCCAGGTGACCTTTGAGGAGAACGGAGAGGTGACTCCACGAGAGACTTTCCCATGGGTGACCATTTCCCGGGAGGGTGCGGTGGTCAAAACAGAGCCCACCTTGGCGGCAGCCCTGGCCAGTGCTCAGGATGGGGATACCCTCCATTTGATGCAGGATTTTCCCATCGACGGCACAGGAAAGGTCAATAATCAAGGAGCCCTGACCATCACCAAGGATGTAACCATCTCAGGAAACGGATACACCCTGAAGGGGGAACACTTTCAAAGTGACCCAGAGGGGTCTGACCGGGTGGCCAGTATGATCAATGTGGAAGAGGGCGCCCAGGTCTCTCTGGAGAACTTGACCATTGACAGCAACGGCGCCAAGCATGGCGTAAACATTTTCAGCCCACCGTCTGTGACTCGGAGGGGAAGAACCTCTGTCACCGTGGAAAATGTGACGGTGAAAAACGGCAAGGGATACGGAGTGGTGGTGAACAATTCCGTGTTTCAGGCAAAAGGACTGGTTACGGAGGAAAACGGCTGGGGTGGTCTGAATGTGGATCAAGGAGGGGACGCAACCCTTCACACAGCCCAGCTGAAAGAAGATGCCTCCGTGGTGTATGAGAATCCTCAAACCGAAGAGGAAACCACTCAGGGTTCCCTTACGATTCTGGGGGGCACCTATGAAAAAGTGATTCTCCAGGCTCAGAAGGCGGAGGATACCGTGGGAGGCACGGTTCAGGTAAAGGGCGGCAGTTTCGACGGCATCACCGTCAAAGGGGATGGGGCCGCCAATGTGGAGCCCAGTAAAACGGTGTCTGTCACAGGGGGAACGTTCCAGGAGACTGTTGGCGGAAGCGATACCGGTGACCAAGGAATCTATGTTCCCATTGAGGAGTTGATCCCGGAGGATGCCGAGGTGGAGCTGACGCCGGAGGGTAGTGTGGAAACGAAACCGACCCCCATGCCCTCCCCAACAGCTACCCCCACTCCCACGCCTGCTCCATCCGCTTCACCCAGTCCCACACCCTCTCCGGAGCCGGAGGAGGATCCGGTTGTGCCCATACCCTTTGCGGATGTGGCGGAGGAAAGCTGGTATTATAGCGCAGTGGAGTATGTGTACGCCAACGCCATCATGGCGGGAACAGGGGAGACCACCTTTGACCCCCATCTCAAGCTGACCCGAGCCATGGCGGTGCAGATTCTCTACAACTTGGAGGACCAGCCGGAGGTGGATGGCACAGCGGAGTTCACCGACTTGGAGGAGGACGGCTATTACGTGCAGGCAGTGACATGGGCAGCCTCCCAAGGAGTGGTGGCTGGTATGGGGGATGGACGATTTGCCCCGGACCGAGACGTAACTCGGGAAGAGTTTGCCCAGATGATGTACAATTACGCAGTGTATCAGAATCAGGACGTGACCAAAACCGGGGATCTGACCCAGTTCCCCGATGCCGGAGATATCAGCGATTGGGCGGAGACCGCTCTCAGCTGGGCCAACGGCAGCGGGCTGATCAACGGTCACGAGGACTCCAAGCGGGTGGATCCTCGGGGCACTGCTATTCGAGCCCAGGCAGCCAGTATCCTCATGAACTTCCATAAAGGTCTGGACACAGAGATGCCAGTTATGTATTAAATCGCATGTGGTTCCCGTGACGGACCTATAGAAAAATCCCCTGGATGCAGGAGCGGTATGCCTGTATCCGGGGGATTTTTATGTGGATCGATATATCCAAAGCGGGCAGATCAGCCAAACATCAGCCTGTGGGGAAGGAGAACACCGGGGAAACCGTGTCCCCCAAGGTTGGGCTTTGCAGGATACTTATACGGAGATCGCTGTTCCCGACAGTCCGGAGACGTCCGCATGAAGGGTCCCGCTTCCGATGACCCGAAGGATGACCTGCATCCGGCCGTTGAATGTGGAGAAGCCCGGACCTTTGGTGTTGGCATGGCAGGAGGGATCGCCGTTGGCCCAGCCCAGAAGCTCCACTTCGGGGGAAACCGTGAGGGAGACTGGCAGGCAGCCGTCTTCCACGAAATTTCCCCCTCCATCCACCAGCTGGAGGTTGACCACCACGGTTTTGGTGCCATCCTGCTCCAAATAGGAGCCGTCCACTGCCCCTTGAATCTGGGCGGCAGGACCCCAGGGGGTGCGCTGAACGCGGAGGATTTCTTTTCCATCCCGGTATCCAATGGCAGTCAGGGGCTGGGTGGGAGAGATCCCCTCCCACACCAGGAGGCTGTCCTTTTCCGGAGATTGGGTGCCTAGAGAGGTTTCTCCGCTCCACAGCTCCACTGTGTCACAGTTGGTGAAACACCAGAGGCCACCTTCTCCGGGACAGAGGTGGAGCACATTTTCCCCGCTCCAGCAGGACTTGTAGTAATAGTAGGTGTCCTTGGGGAAGCCGCACAGATCCATGATGCCGAACTGAGAGGAGACTGCCGGCCATCCATAGGGAGCGGTTTCCCCGTAGTAGTCGAACCCGGTCCAGACAAAGGTCCCGGCCAGGTAGTCCCGTTGGGCGGTGTTTTTCCAGGCGGTTTCTCCTGCCCGGTAGTTGCCCTGCCCCGGGTCCATGGCGCACAGATGACAGAGGTCCTGCTGGGTTTTGCGGCAGCCTCGGGTCTCGCAGAAGGAGCTGTCCTCTGTGACTATCAGAGGCAGTTGGGGGTGAGCCTGGTGGAATTTATCCCAGATGTTGGGGAAATAGTTGAACCCAAAGACATCCACCGAAGGTGCAAGCATGGATTGCTTTTCCAAATCAGTGACGGTTTGGCCGCATTTCCCGGCTTCCCACATGCAAACCGCTGCAGTGACAGGTCGGGTGTCGTCCAGCTGACGGACTACTTTTGCCATGGTGGCGGCGATTTTCCTTCCCTGGGGGGTGAATTGTACGTGGACTTCCTCGTTCCCCAGGGACCACAGGAAAATGCTGGGGTGATTCCGCCCAGCCAGCACCATCTGGCGCAGCTGGGAGAGGTCCTCCTGGGAGCTGGAGAGCAGCCGGTTTTCCTCCATCACCAGCATGCCCAGGGAGTCACATGCCTGCAGCAGCTCCGGAGAGGCGGGGTGGTGGGCGCAGCGGTAGGCGTTGCAGCCCATCTCCTTGAGCTTGCGGATCCGGTACTGCCAGATGCCGTCGGGGATGGCGACGCCCAATCCTCCATGATCCTGATGGCAGCAAACACCCTTGAGTTTTAAATGCCTGCCGTTGAGGAAGAAGCCCTGATCCGGGTCAAACCGGATCTCCCGGATGCCGAACTGTTCCGCGCTGTCCTCCTGGTCGTCCAGGAAGCTGCGGATGGTGTACAGTTGGGGGGAATCCACATCCCACAGCTGGGCCGCGGGGATGGTGATCCGTTGTTCCACCGTATTCTCACCCCACCCTGGGAGATGCAGAGAACAGGAGGGAATGGGAAACTCCCGGCCGTCCGGACCAGTGATGCAGTGGCTGACGGCCGTGTCGGCGGGATTTCCGGAGCGGTTCACCACCCGGGTCTCCACTGTCAGTTCTGCCTGGCCTGTTGCCAAGTCCACCTGGGATTTGACGAAAACGCCGTGAACGTCGACGGCAATCTCCGGGGTGGTGATGAGCCACACATGGCGGTAGATGCCGCCGCCTTCATAGTACCAGCCCTCTGCTGTCCGGGCATCCACCCGCATGGCGATCAAGTTGTCCCCGTCCTCCCGGAGAAAATCGGTGATGTCGTAGATGGCCTCGGTGTATCCGCTGAGATGGTGTCCCACCCGAAATTCGTTGACATAGAGGGTGCTGTCCCGGTATACACCGTCAAACTTCAAATAGACCCGTTGGCCGTCGGGCTGACTTCCGATCCACTTTCGGTACCATGCCACGTTTCCAGCACGGCTTCCGTGGAGCACGTGGAGGTCTCCCAGGTAATCCACCGTGGCTTGGGTGCGGGGTTTGGTCCGAGGAGTGGGCGGTGTCGCCGGACCCTCTATGACAAAGTCGTGGGGGAGACAGACAGTCTCCCATTGGGAATCCTCCAGTGCCCTAGCTGCTCCGGATTGATTGTGAGTGCCTGACTTCAGGAATCCCCAAACCGGCTCCTCCGGCTGAATTTCACCCAGGTGGAATTTCCAGCCGCGGTCCAGTTGTGTCGTGGTTCTCATAGTTAGCTCCCTTCCGGAGAAATTGGACGGGGGCTCGCCTGCGATGATGCCGGCCGGGCCCCCGTCCCTATCCCCACTTTACTTGTTTTTTATTCTTTGTTCAGGTCGTCGTAAGCGTCCTAGTAAATCTGGATGTACTCGCTGTAGTTGAGGTTCTCCAGACCGGACACATAAGCGTCCCAATCGCTCTCCAGATTTTTCTTGCCGGTGATGAACTCCACAAAGGAGGACTTCACGTAGTCGGTCAAAGGAGTGGAGAGCTGGCTCAGACGGGAGGAAGTTTCCTCATCCATGTAGAAGGCGGGAATCTGATCCACGTCGGCGGCGTAAGGCCGCAGCTTCTCGGTTTCCTGAATCAGGAATGCCTCGTAGTTGGCAGGATCGCGGATGTCGCCGGTGACCTGGAAGGCGTTTTTCCAGTCGAACTCCAGCAGGCGCTGGGCCCAGCCCCACTTAAAGTTCACAGCGCCCTCGCCGCTGGTGGAGTACTCCAGGTACTTGTAGGTGGCGGGAGTGGTGCCGTCCATGCCGTAGGTGTCGGGATCGGCATAATCCCACTGCTCGCCCTTGTTGCCCACCTGGGACTGAACTACCATTTCGTCGGTGCACAGAGCATCGGCCCACTTGATGGCGATTTCAGGATCCTCACAGACGTCGGTGATAACCCAGGCAGCGCCGGACAGCTGCAGCTCCTGCGTGAACGGGATGCCGCGGTAGCCGTTGGGGCCTTCCAGAGGCAGCAGCGCCTCATACATGGAGACCCGCTCCTGATCGTTGATGGAAACAGCCATGCCCAGGTGGCCGCAGGTGGCAGCGCCCATGATGGCCACATCAGCGTTGTTGCCCACAGCAGACAGCTGCTGTTCGTTCTGAGTGAAGGCAGCAGGATCCAGAAGTCCTTCGTTGTACAGGTCGTTGATGTACTGCAGGCCTTCCTTGATGTAATCCTGGTTGGCCACACCGGTGAAGGTGCCGTCCTTGAGCATCAGCAGGTTTTCGTTGTAATAGCCGAAGCTGTTGAGCAGGAACAGCCAGGGATCGGCAGCCCAGGTGCCGTTGGCGCCGGTGAGAGGAATCTCGTCGGCAATGCCGTTGCCGTTGGGGTCGTCATTCTTGAAGGCGATCAGCAGGTCCTTGAACTCCTCGGTGGTCTCGGGCAGCTCCATGCCCAGTTCCTCCACCCAAGCGGTGTTCAGCCACAGCTTGTAGCTGGCGGCGCTGTGTCCCACGGAAGCGCTGTCGGCAGCGGGAATACCGTAGATATTGCCGTCGGGAGTGGTCATGTCATCTTTCCAGGTGGGATGCTCTTCCCAGCGCTGGGGAATGGTGGTGCAATGGGTGTCAATCAGGTCGTTGAGGGGGATGAAGATCTTCTCTTCCGAGCCGTACTTGACCAAGTCAGCGTTGGAGAAGCCGGCGGACATGATGACGCTGGGGTAATCGCCGGTGTTCAGCAGCAGGTTCAGCCGCTCGGTGTAGGCCTCGTCCGTGGCGATGGTCATGTCCAAATGGACGTTGGTCAGCTCTTCCATGGCCTTGGTCACATCGTTGGTTTCAATGTCCGCCACGTCGGAGGATTGCCTGATGAATACATCCAGGTTGTAAGTGTCCTCCACAATGGGGTATTCTCCCGGTGCGGAGATGGGAATACCGGTGGAAGAGGTATACCCGGTCTCTTCGCTCTGGACAGTGGAAGAAGAGCTTCCCTCTTCCTGGACGGTGGAACTTTCATCTTTTCCACCGGAGCAGGCGCCCAGACTGGAGACCAGCAGCAAGGCTGCCAGCAGGGAACTGAGGATCCGTTTTGCTTTCATGATTTTGCCTCCTTAGAATGAAATTCTATCACAGGTCAGCCCTTGATGGAACCGACCATGATTCCTTTGATGAAATATTTTTGGATAAAGGGGTAGACGATCAGCAGCGGGATGCTGGAGACGATGATCAAGGAGTACTTGAGCAGTTCGGACAAATACTGTTTTTCTGCCAAGCTGCTCACATCCACTGCGCTGAGGGAGGTGTAATCCACCGTATTCTGGATGAGGATGTTGCGCAGGATGATCTGCAAGGGGAAGAGATCGGGATCCCCCAGGTAGAGCATGGCGCTGAAGTAGGAGTTCCAGTGGCCGGTGGCGAAGTTCAGGGCCAGTACGGCCAGAACCGGCTTGGAGAGGGGAAGCACCACTCGGAAGAAGTGCTGGATGTAGTCGCCGCCGTCCAGACAGGTGGCCTCATAGAGCTCTTCGGGGACGGTGGACTGGATGTAAGTCCGGGAGACAATGCCAAGCCAGACGCTGAAGGCGTCGGGGAGGATGATGGCCCAGATGGTGTCCATCATACCCAGGTTGCGGATGAGCAGGTAGGTGGGCATGGTGCCGCCGTTGAAGAACATGGTGATGGTGAAGACCAGTGTGAGGAAGCCCCGCAGCTTAAACTCCCGGCGGGAGAGCACATACCCGCCCAGGAAAGTGACCACGGTGGAGAGCAGGGTGCCGGTGACGGCATAGAGGATGGAGTTGCGGTAGCCTGTCCACACCTGGTCGTTCTCAAAGACTGCCTTGTAGCCCTGAAGGCCCGGCTCCACGGGGAAGAAGAACACCCGGCCGGAGACAAGCGCTTCGGGGGAGGAGAAGGAGCAGCTGATCACGTAGAGCAGAGGGTAGATCACGAAGGCCACAAAGATGATGAGAAAGGCGTAGACCACACCCTGGAAGACCCGGTCTCCTCGGGAGAGGCGGATGCGGGTGGAGGTTTTGCCCTGTCGTTTTGCCATAGTTGCCATGAATACCGCCTCCTTTCAGAAGAGAGAAGTTTCGCTGCAGCGGCGGGCGATCCAGTTGACTAGCAAAAGGATGGCACAGTTGACCACGGAGTTAAAGAGTCCCACTGCAGTGGAGAAGCTGAATTGTGCCTGTTCCACGCCCACCTTGTACACATAGGTGGCGATGATTTCGGAGATGCCGTAGTTGACGGAGTTCTGCATCAAGTAGACTTTTTCAAAGCCCACGCTGAGGATGCTGCCGGTGTTCATAATCAGGGTGATGATGATGGTGGGCCGGATGCCGGGCAGATCGATGTGCCAGAGCTTTTGGAGTTTGCTGGCGCCGTCGATGGAGGCTGCCTCATAGAGGGAGACATCGATGCCGGCCAAAGCGGCGATGTACAGAACGGAGTTAAACCCAGCACCTTGCCACACACCCGACCAGACGTAAGCAGGCCGGAAATAGCCGGTGGCGCCCAGGAAGTCCACCGGTTCCCCGCCCAAGAGCTTTATGATGGCGTTGATGACGCCGTACCGGTAGGAGAAAATCTGGGAGAGGATACTGACCACCACCACGGTGGAGACGAAATAGGGGGCAAAGGTGATGGTTTGTGCCACCTTTTTGACCTTCCCGTTTTTCAGCTCGTTAAAAGCCAGGGCCAGAATAATGGGGAAGGGGAACCCGACCACCAAGGAGTAGAGGCTGAGGATGATGGTGTTTTTTAAGATGGTGGGAAAGATGGGGGTTTTAAACAGCTGGTCGAAATATTCAAGACCAGCCCAGTCGCTACCGAAGATTCCTTTTCGCACGCTGTAGTCTTTAAAGGCGACGACAATTCCCCCCATGGGCAGGTAACAGAAGACGATGACAAATGCCAAGGGGATGGCGGCGAACAGGTAAAGCTGCCACATAGACCGGCCGAACCACCGGTTGAAGAGGCTGCCTTTTGGCTGGGCCGCCAAGGTTCTCTTTGCCAAGATGGGTCCCTTCCTTTCGCTGAAACGTTTATTCTTTGATACCCCACTGACGGAAGTGGCTGTGCCCGTATTGTTGCACGAAAAAACTCCATCAACAAGCGGTGATTTTTAAAAAAATATGCAAAAACGGTTCTGGGGAACCATTTTTAACGACAAATCTTAAATATTAGCACAGAATATATGGTCAAAATCCTCCGCAAAAAAGGTAAAATCGTGTATAATACTGATAAAAGAATTGGGTAGAGAGGGAAAAGTCCATGAAAAACGTTTTTCGAAAAGACAGCACCCGCAGGTTCTTTTTTCAATATTTGCTTTTCTTTTTATTGGTGATGGCCATTCCGGTGTTCAGCCAATCGGTCAGCAATATCCAGGTGGAGGATGTGTTGCGGCAAAACGCCCGGGAGCAGACCTTGGCATCCCTGGGTGCGGCGGCTTCCGGCGTGGATCGAGTCCGGCAGGACGTGGACAATATGCTGTACAATATGGAGAATAACTCAGAGATCGCCCGGTTTCTGCAGCTGAGGCCGCTGGATATGGACAAGACCATTGTCAGCGATGTGTTGAAAGCTCAGCGTCAGCTGAGTACCTATAAGATCACCAACAGCAATATTGGGGAGATCCAGCTTTACGCTTTTCAAAGCGGCATCCTGGTGGACACCACCACCAGTGCGCTGGAGCCCTCCAAATATTACGGGGTGAACTTTTCCATGGGAAATATGGCCTATTCCCAGTGGACGGATAGTGTGCTCCGCCGGGAGCACACTGCCTCATACGTTTCCGCGAAGGCCTCGTTTGCCAATACGGAAGGGGAGTACCTATTATATATGCAGACCATTCCGGCGGGGCTATACAGCGGCAATGTGATGGTATACCTGGAGAAGGAGAAGCTGCTCTCCCAGTTTCAGTCCATTCAGTATGGCGAGGGAGGCATGGTTGGCATTCTGGACAGCCAGGGGTTGCCGCTGCTGTTGGACAATCCAGGGGAGTTGGACTTTGTCCAGCTGAATTTGAACCATACGAAGAACTCAGAGGGTTCCTTTGTGCAGAGAGTGGATGGACAGACCTTTTTGGTGTTCTATTACACCAGCAGTCTGGGGGATTGGACGTATTTTGCCGCCTTGCCCCAGCAGGCTGTGTTGGCGCCCAGCCAGGAAATCCAGCGGTTCCTGATGGCCATGATCCTGGTTTCCCTGGTGGTGAGCGGGATGCTGGCCCTGTACTTTGCGGGAAAAACCTCCCGGCCGGTGGCCACCATCACGGGTCTGCTGAGCCGGAACAACCAATTTCCCTCTCCGGGAGAACTTCCCACACGGATTGCCCGCCTGTTGGAGACCAATCAGTCGTTGCGGGAGACAGTTCACTTGCATATGGACAGTCAACGGGTGGTGCTGCTCTACCGGCTGCTGTCCGGCTCCTTCCACGATGAGGAGGAGATCAAGTCAGAGTTTCTGCAGGTGGGGTTACATCTGGAGGCACCGTATTTCTGCCTGTTGCTGGTGGCCATGCCTGGCCTGACCCATTCTGGATCGAAGCTGGAGGGCGCTTTTGCCTATAAGCAGCTGGTCAAGGAGGTGCTGACCCAGAAGTTTGAAAAGGCCGTGGGGATCTGCGATGTGGATCTGCATCGCTGCCTGCTGCTGCTTCCCGGAGAGGGTGAGCCCCAGGGGATGTGTCCCAAACTGGAGCTCCAGGCCAAAGAGGTATTGGAGCAGCTCTCCCCAGCGGTGGAAGGAGGACTGGCCTTCTCTGCCTGTTTTGCCGAGGGACTTGTCCAGATTCCCGCATCCTTCTCCAGGCTCCAGAACTTTGACAGCCTCTGGGAGGAGGGGCAGCCCATCACCTGGGTTTCCCAGGAGATGGGAACGGAGACCCAAGCCTTTTTCTATCCTCTGTCGTTGGAGCTGCGGCTGATTGCAGCGGTGCAGGACGGCCGGTCCGCCATGGTGGAGGATATCTTCCAGCTGATCGAGCAGCAGAATCGCGGCTGCCTGGCTCTGGGCGGAAACGGTGCCCTGTTGCTGCTGCAGGCTTTGTACGGCACACTGCTGCGCCTGGTGAATGAATGTCGTTCCAATAGCGAGGCCCTGTTGGCCCAATGCCAACAGGTGGGGGAGTTAGGTGCGGATTGCCCGGTGCAGGAACGTTTTTGGCACACCAAGGAATGTTTCTTGGCCACCGCCGCCAGCTATGATTCTGTCAAACAGGATCACCATACGGACAACCTGGTGGAGAAGATCCAGAGGTACCTCCAGGACCACTTTACAGACCAGCAGCTTTCCCTGACCTCTGCCGCGGAGGAGTTCCACATCACCGAGCCCTACCTCTCCAGGATCTTCAAGCAGGGCACAGGGGAGAACTTCTCCAAATATGTGGAGCGGCTGCGCATGGAGAAAGCCAAGGAGCTAATCTCCACCGGCGGGATCAAGCTGTCAGAGGTGGCCCAGCAGGTGGGCTACAATTCTCCCCAGGTATTCCGAAGGGTCTATAAAAAGAATTTTGGCGTTTCTCCTTCGGAGGATATGAAGGGCTAAAGAGTTTTGCCGCTGAATGTGCTGTGGGTTCCCCAAAGCCAAAAAGTGGTGCCGCAGGATCCTGCAGCACCACTTTTTTAACGCCAGAAGACGAGGAGAAGACGGTTCGGCATGAATGTCTAAAACAAAAAACACCCCGCGTCCTGCCGTGTGTCACAGCTGGATGCAGGGTGTTTTTATTGTGAGATTCAGGGGAAAGGCCAGTGCTTACCCCTTGATGGAGCCGATCATGACGCCTTTGACAAAGTACTTCTGAACAAAGGGATACAGACACATAACCGGTACAGTGGAAACGATGATCAGGGAATACTTCAGCAAATCAGCCAGGCCCTGTTTGGCAGCGGCCAGTTCGGGATCGGCGATTTGGCTGGTGTCAATGGTGTTGGCAATGAGAATCTCCCGGAGGAACAGCTGCAGGGGGAACAGATCCCGGTTGGTCAAATACAAGAAGCCGTTGAAGTAGGAGTTCCAGTGGCCAATGGCGTAAAACAGCACCAGCACAGCGATGATGGCCTTGGACAGGGGCAGGACAATGGAGAAGAAGAATCGCGTGTCACTGCATCCATCGATTTGGGCTGCCTCCAGCAGTTCGTTGGGGATGCTGGTCTGCAGGAACGTGCGGGTGATCATCAGGTTGTATGCGGAGATGGCGCCGGGCATGAGCATGGCCCACACCGTGTCCAGCATGCGGAGATCCTTGATCAGCATGTAGTTGGGAACCATGCCGCCGTTGAAGATCATGGTAAAGGTGAACAGGAACATAAACAGCGCCTGTCCGGGAATCCCCTTGCGGGACAGGGGGTATGCGGCGATCATGGTCATGGCGATGTTGATAAAGGTGCCCGCAAAGGTGTAGAAGATGGTGTTGCGGTAACCGATGAGCACATCGTTGCGTTCAAACACAGCGGCATAGCCTTCCAAACTGAAATCCACGGGCCAGAGGATGACCTTACCGGCGGCCACCGCGGAGGCGGAGGAGAAGGAGGAGGACACGATGTAAATCAGCGGGTAGATAATGGCGATGAGCAGAATGGCCAGAATGATGTGAATCACAAGGTAGTAGATTTTGTCATCGCGGCTGAGCTGAATTTTCGTCTTGGCAGTTTTCACATTTTCCATCGAAGGATCCTCCTTTCCTCAGAATAGGGAGCTGCCGCCCACGCGCTTGCTCAGGAAGTTCACCGACACGATCAAGATCAGGTTGATCACCGAGTTGAACAGATCAATGGTTGTGCCGTAGGAGAAGTCCGGGATGGTGGAGGCCAAGCTCACTTTGTAAACATAGGTGGAAATCACTTCACTGACGGTGGTGTTCATGGTGTTCTGCATCAGATAGACCTTTTCGAAGCCCACGGTCATGATGCGTCCGGCGTTCATAATCAAGAGGATGGACGCAGTGGGAAGAATGGTGGGCAGGTCGATGTGCAGGACTCGCTGGAAGCGGCTGGCGCCGTCGATTTGGGCGGCCTCGTGGAGCTCGGGATCCGTGCTGGCCAGAGCCGCGATGTATATGATGGAATTATACCCCATAGATTGCCAGACGCCGGACCACACATACAGGTGTGGAAAAGCCCCTGGACTGCCGATCAAGTTTGGCATGTCGTGGAAGCCCACCAGGCTCAGCAGGTTGGCCACCAGGCCGATGCGGGGGTTGAGCACCTGGTTCAGGATGCCCACCAGCACCACAACGGAGATAAAGTAGGGCAGATAGGTGACCGTCTGGGCGAACTTCTTGTACCGGTCGCTGCGCAGGGAATTGAGGATCAAAGCCAAGATGATGGGCAGCGGGAAGCCGGCGATCAAGCTGTAGATGGAGATGACCAGGGTGTTTTTCAGCACGCGGCCAAACATGTAGGAGGTGAAGAACTTTTCAAAGTTGTCCACACCAATCCAAGGGCTGCCCCAGATGCCCAGGTTGGCCTGGAATTTTTTAAATGCCAGCTGGAGGCCGGTCATAGGGTAATAGCAGAAGATGAGCAGATAGGCAAGCGGAAGGATCAAGAACAGGTAGAGCTGCCAGTTGGACCGAATCCGCATGCCAAGAGGCCGCTTGTTGACTTTTACGGCGGACACCGATTTTGCGGCTTTCATGGGGGGACCCCCTTCCTTTCAGAGTAGTTTATCAAGGAACAGCCGCAGGGAGGCGGTTTCCCGGTTCCTGCGGCTGTTAATTCACTGGTGCAAACTGTTAGCCTTCCGAAGACTGCATCCGGTCATAAGCGGTCTGAGCAACCTGCAGGAAGTTGTCCAAGCCAATGCTCTGCATCTCGGCGACGAAATTGTCAAAGTCGTCGATGGGACGGGTGCCGGTGACAAAGGCAGCCACAGCCTCGTTGAGCAAGGTGTCCCGGTTGGCCTGGAACTCGGCGATGGAATCGGCCTCTTCCTGGGTGTAATTCAAGCGGAAGATGATCTCATCGGGGATCTTATCCACATAGTCAGGCACTGCCTTGGCAGTCATGTACTGAGAATCGTACTCGTCGCCGTTCCACACCTGGCCGCCGCTCATCTCGTAGGTCCGCAGGGTGGGATGGTTCTCGCCCCATTCATGGTTCTGCAGGGTGCCCCAGATGGAGTTGATGTACTCAAAGCGAGCGTCCCAGCCCATGTCGGCGTACATGCCGGTGGTGCCTTCAGCGGCTTCTTTCCAGTCCACGTCTTTGGTGCCGTAACGGCCCTGCATGGTCATGTCCTCAGTGTACATGTAATCGAACATGGCGAAAGCAGCCACAGGGTCAGAGCAGTCCTTGGTGATGTAGCCGAAGTGATCGGGGATGGAGGTGTTCCGATAGGAGGTCCAGCACACGCCATCGGGGCCGGTCAGGGGAGCCATGTGGGTCATGTCCTGCTTCCGGACGCTTTCCACCTGGTAAACGCTCATGGAGCCGGCGCACATGGAGCCCAGAATCTGGATTTCCTCGTTCTCAATCACCTGCTTGAACTCGGTCTGCTTCTGGGTGAAGCTCAGGGGATCCAACAGGCCTTCGGAGCACAGCTTGTTCAAATACGCCAAAGCGTCCTTGAACTCGGGCTGGATGAAGGACACGGTCAGATTGCCGTCCTCGCCGGGAATCAGATAGTCAAAGTAGTCATTGAGGTAGATGAAGGAGTAGGCCAGGGTCTTCCAAGGCTGATGTTCCCAACCGTCGGTGTTGCCCATCAGGGGGATCTCATCGGCAATGCCATTTCCGTTGGGGTCCTGCTCCTTGAAGGCCTTGAGCACTTCGTAGTACTCGTCAGTGGTGGTGGGCATCTCCAGATTCAAGGCGTCCAGCCAGGTCTGGTTGATCCACATACGGTGGTCATAGTCGTTGCCGATTTCCTCCACCACACGGGGCATGCCGTAGATGTTGCCGTCGGGAGAGGTGACGTAAACCATGTTTTCTGCGCCGTCATTGTCCCAGTAGTCCTTGCTGTAGTAGCCCACCTCGTCCCACAGATCGTTCAGCGGCTGGAAGTAGCCCTGGGAGCCGTAGGAGTAAGTTTCGATGGGAGTCAGGTTCATGCAGATCACATCGGGAAGGGTGTCGCCGCCGGAAATCATCAGGGCCAGTTTCTGCTTGGCGTCGGTGCCGGCGGGGAGGTACTCAAAGGACAGGTCCAAATTGACTTCCTCTTCCAACTTCTTAGTATAGTCGTTGGTTTCCATGTCCTCAATGTTGGTGTCCTGTACGAAAAGCACAGAGAGCGGAACCTTTTCCTTTAATACGGGAACGGTGCCGGGCTCGTTGAGGTTGCTCAGGTCATAGGTGCCGCCGCCTTCCGAGCTCTCTTCCGTGGTGCCGCTGGTTTCCGCAGTGGTGCTGGATCCTCCCTGGGCGGTGGACGAGTTCTCACCGTCACCTCCCCCGCTGCAGGCGGGGAAAGTAGCCAGCATGCAGACCGCCAACAGAGTTGCCATGGCGCTCTTCAACTTTGGATGCTTTTTCATAGATGTACACGCTCCTTTACTTCATATTTTCCTTCGGATGTGCCGCGCCGGATTTCAGTGCGTCAAGTGCGTCATGAAAGACCGGTGTGGCATGTGCACAAAAATGTGCTTGGAACACTTCCATTTTTAGCATAATCTGGGCTTGTCTGTAAATTTTAAAATCTGGAAATCTTTGGAATGAAGTAAGATTTCATAGTGGAAATTTTGGGATTTCTTTGACTGGAGTTGCATTTTTGCATAAATGGTGATAGAATCGTATCTAAAATTTAGGGAGAAAGCTGGTAATATTGCTTTTTGATAAACAAAAGCCAGTCATTGATAGAAGTGGACTGCGAGGGGGAGAGAGCGATGGTCAACCGGAAACGGTACTTCAACGAATATTTCTGGAGAATCTTAGTGCGGTTCATGGTGATTCCAGCGGTTTTATTTTTGGTCATAGTGCCCGTCACCATTGGGGCAGAGAACTTGATCTATGACTCTCTGGTGAATACCGCCGAAAAAGATCTGGAAGTTAGTTCTCAGAACATAGAAGCAGATCTGTTGCGGTTGGTGCAGCAGGCCCAAACCATCGGGAAGAACGTCAATGTTTCGGCCCTCACCAGACTGTCCAACGAGGAATTTGAAGCGCAGAATCTGCTCAATTGCTATAAGCTCTATCAGTCCCAGAAATACTTTTCGGAAAACTCCATCTCATCCAGGATTGCACAGAATTACTACATCCTTTCCCAGCGCAACGATCTGCTGCTGTCGCAGGGGATTGTCAGCAAGGACGCCTCCAAATTGTATGGGAATCTGTTTCAAGTGGAGGGATATACCTACGAGGAATGGCGGGAAGAGCTTTTCCAGGGAGGAGGACAGTACCGGCTGCTGCCGGCGAGGGAGGCAAACATGGTGTTTGACTCCTCACAGCTGAAGTTTACGGACCAGGTGATTCACCTGGTAGTGCCCCTTTCGGTGTCCTCTGGGACGGCGGATAAAGTGTTTGTGTTCATGTTGGATGCCGAGCAAGTGTGTTCCGAGTTTCGTTTGGATCGGTATGGAGAGGGGAGCTGGGTAGCGGTTGTGGATCCCAGTGGTGAAATGCTGGGAGCAGAGCAGCTGGAAGGGGGCGGCCTGACCTCCATTGAGAGGACTCTGGAGGCTTTTGAAGGCACGAAGATCAGCTTTGAATCTGATCGGACTGGCTGCACAATCACGCTGGGAATTTCTGAACAGTATTTTGGCCAGCTGCTCTTTCCGGTGAAGGTGATCATGTGGTCGGTAGTTGTCTGGCTGTTTGTTGTGGTGGTGGTCATAGCGGCAATGCTGGCGTATCGTCAAAGTAAGTCCGTGACCAATATGGTGGAGACAGCGGAGGAGACCATCTCTCAGAGCCGCACCCAAAACCCTTTCCAATATATAGTGGATGTGTTGGAGGAGCTGGATACCCAGCGGCGGCAATATGGGGAAGAGGTCCGCATGATGAATCGGACACTCCGAGATGTGCTGCTGGGCCGGCTGCTTGACGGAAAGATTTACACGCCTCGGGAGTTGGAGCGATGCCGCAGCGTGCTGGAGCTTTCGGAGGGAGGCTCGTATTGCTGTGCCTGCGTGCATATTCTTCAGGTGCCGGAAACTGCCACTCTTTCGGAAAAGCTGGAAATCTCCTCTCGAGCCAGCGCCTGCCTGCGGAATCTGTTTGCTCAGAAGGACGGCTATCGATGCCAGCTGTACATAGGAGAGCCTTTGGCGCCGGAGCTGCTGATTTCCGGCGAGGGGGACTCCTTTACACCGGAGACTCTGCAAGTGGATTTGGAAGGGGCAGTTCAAACGGTCTGGGAGGAGACGGGACTGGAGCTCTCCGTGGGACTTGGCCCCACCGTTACCACCCTGGAGAAATTGGGCTGGAGTGCCAAGTGCGCCCACCGGGCCCTTCACGGCCGGGAGGAAGCGCTCTCTGTGCGCGTTTTTCAAGAGAGCGGGGACCGGCATGCCCCTGTGTTCTCACTGCAGGATGCGCAAAAGCTTTCCGAGCTGCTTGCCAGCGGTGAAAAGGAGTATACAAAAAGCTTTATTGAGTCCATTGCCAAACGGGCGGTGGGGCGTGGCTGCCCTTCCGAGGAGGAGGTCGCCCAAGTTTATTTTGCCATGAGGATGGCCATCGAAAGCGCAGCAGGGGCCCTGCTGCATTCAGGCAAGGAAGTCTCCTTGCCTGAATATCAACCTGACAGCTCTCTGGAAAAAATAGTGTTGTCTTTTTGGCCGTCGTGTTCCGCATTTTTTGAAATCCTCCAATCCCGCCAGCAGGCGGCTCATTCCAAGAAGCAGCTTCAGATTTTAGAGTATATCCAGCAGCATTATGCGGACAGTTCCCTGTGCGCGGCGGCCATTGCCGAGGTGTTTCACGTGTCGGAAAAGTATGTGTTTCAGGTGGTGAAATCTCTGACCGGGAAGACCCTGGGGTGCTATATTGAGGAGCAGCGGCTGAAAATGGCAGAGGAACTTTTGGCCCAGAATGTGGATATCAATGATATTCCCTTGCAAATCGGGTACACCTCGGTAAACACCTTCTACAAGGCGTTTAAGCGGGTGTATCAGATGTCCCCTGGCCGATGGCGGGCTTCCAGCCAGATGCCCCCGGACTTGGGAGAAGTCGGGGCGCCGGGAAGCGGCGGGTAAGTTTCCCTTGCCCCACAGTGCTCCAAAGGTAAAGCTTGACCCAGTCATGGAGAGGCAATTTCCTTGCAGGGGCGGGATGCGGGCCTTTGACGGGAAGCCGGTCGCGTCGGAGAGGAGGGATACCTGGAGCCGGTTTGGGTGACAGGCTCCCTGCCCGCAGAGCAGCCTGGGAGTGAGAAGAATAGGAAACACCTGGAAAAGCCTTCCCAGGTGTTCAAGAGCTTTGTGGTTCCAGCAAAAGGGGCTTCGCTGAGTGCTCAGCGGAGCCCTTTTCTCGTGCAAAGAATTCGGTTGCCTTATCGCTTCGGTGTTTATTCTGTGGCCAAAACTGGAACAGCGGCAGCAGGTGCCTCCAGCTCCTGTTGTTTTTCCGCGGCAGCCAATCGTTTCATGGTGCGGCGCAGAACAGGGATGGCCAGAGCCAGGCTGAGCACATCTGCCAAAGCCTGGATAGAGGCTGCTCCAACGGCTTTGAAGAGATAGGTGATCAGGTGGACAAAGGGGATAAAGCAGGTGCCTTGCCGGGCGGTGGAGAGAAGCAGTGCGCCCTTGGCGTCTCCCAGACCGGCACACATCATGTTGACCACAGCCACCCATCCGTGGATTGGCAGCACAAGGCACTGCAGCCGGATGCACAGTTCACCGATCTCCAGCATTTCCTGGGAGCTTTTGCCAAAGAGGCCGATGATGGGACCTGCAAAAATAGCAGCCGTCACCCCCATGATAGCTCCACCGATGGCAGCCGTCCAAGCGGAGAACCGGAAGGCAGCCCGGACCCGGTCATACCGTTTGGCGCCCCAGCAAAAGCCCACCACTGGCTGAAAGCCGGTGCCAAATCCCAGGATGATGCCGAAGGGGAACATCATGACCTTGGTGGAGACGCCGATGCCGGCCAGAACCGCGTCGGAAATCTGTCCGGCGATGTTGTTGAGCATGATAGCAGCTACCACAGCCAGACCGGAGCGGAACATGGAGGAAGATCCCACCTTGACGATCTGAGAGAGGATGTCCCTGGTGGGGTGGAAGAACTTGAGGGAGATCCGGAGAATGCTGCGATGGGTGAGGTAGGGGAAGATGAGGATGGAGAAGCTGACCAGTTTGGAGATGGCGGTGGCAATGGAGGCACCGGCCACTCCAAGATTCAGGCCCATGATGAAGATGGGGTCCAAGATGCAGTTTAAGATGCCGCCAAAGCCCATGCCGATCATGGAGAGCATGGCACTGCCCTCAGCCCGGAGGCATTGATTCATCACAAAACTGGTGGCCATAAAGGGAGCGGCCAGGAGAATGTAGGTGGCGTAGTCGATGGAGTACTGCTGGCAGGTGGGGGTAGCGCCCAGAAGCTGGACCATAGGGACCATAAAGATGGTGCCCAGGATCATCACCGCCACGCCGAACACCGCAGCTAGGGTGAAAGCGGTGGAAAGCACCTGGCTTGCTTTTTTCTCATCCTTGGCCCCCAGTAGACGTGCGATGTAGCTGTTGGCGCCCACCGCCAGCAGGGAACCCGCCATCATGATGATCTGATCCAGGGAGGTGTTCACGCTGACCGCAGCTGTGGCGTTAATGCCCAGACCGCTGACGAAATAGGTGTCCGCCATGCTGTAGACGGAGTTGATGAGAAAGGCGATGATGGAGGGCACCGCCATGCTGGTGATAATTTTAGGGATGGGTTCTGTGAGCATTTTTGTCTTGCGGTATTCTTGACTGCTTGACTTGGACATCGTTTCAAACTCCCCTTCTTCCTCCAAAGCGACATTCTGTTTGTGATAAGTATACTAAATTTTCGACAGAACTGTCAATTGTTTCAACAGCAGAATCCCTGTACCAGGAGTCAGGAAAGTGGGATGCGGTGGAAGTTCCTCTTTCGCAAGGGACCTCCCCTCCAGCGGCCGGACTCCAAGGCAGTCCAACCAAACGGAAAAGCCTCACCGGGGGGCATGTGAAAGAAGGGCCGGGGAGTGACTAAAATAGGGGCCGTATCAAGGAGGTTCCCCCGTAGTGTGGGGGAGAAATACATGGGACCAGCGCTCCTCCTGCCGGAACGTGGGGGTGTTTCTCCAACAGAGCTGGAAACTGGGTATCACGGTTAGCCAGGGGGAAGCTTCCAAAAAGAAAAGTAAGAGGCCGGGATAACTCCCGACCTCTCACTTTTTCTCACGTAGGATGACTGGATGCTGCACTGCCTGTGACAAGTGCAGTTTGTGAAATCAAATTTCTGGCTGCCTTCAGGCAAAGCCCAAGGCGGATGACTCGCTGATCAGGGATATTCCTGGGGTGTTTCGGAATCGGTCAGTCCTTCCAAGCCAGCCGAACCGTGCGCTGGTACACCGTCTCCCCGGAATCCGGGTCTGTGAGGGTGACCGTCACAGTGTCCATCAGCTGAGGCTCTGTCCCAGAGACAGGGTCCAGGGTGGTCTGCCAGCTGTAGTAGGGATCGCCTCCAGCTGTGGACTTTTCCGCTGTTTCCTTGGAGAGGGTGCCCCGGGCGATGGTGTCACCCTGAGCGTTGGTCACAACCAGAGACAGATCTTTTTCCGGTGCCGAGCCGTCGGTGACAAATTCCACAGTCACCTTGTCCCCGTATTCCACTCTCCACAGGCTCTGCCCGTTTTGGAACAGTCCCGGGATGGCGGTGACATTTTGCCAGGAGCTCTGGTCCAAAGCGATCATCTCCGGATCATCAAAGGGCATTGTCCAATGGATGGAATCAAAATGCTCCCGGTAATCCCCGGCATACACCATCCCATGCTCCAGATAGGTGTCGCTGGGAGTGGCTTTTCCCGTGGTCAAATCGATGGTGACCTCTGCCAGCACTCCTGCAGGGGTGCCGGCTTTCGCCATGTTCTCTATGGAATTGCCATTCAAATCCTCTTCCAAAAAGCGGAGAATGACTTTCTGTGTGCCGTTGGGGAGACCGTCAAAACAGGCGGTGCCAGTGATGGTCTCTGCGTCTCGAGGGATCTCATCCGGATCGGGTACTTGGCTCAAATTTACATTGTACTGAATGTTGGTGCCATCCTCCAAATAGAGCCGGGGGAAGTCCATGGTGTAAGAACTGATGCCCCAGAAGGGAATGGTGTAGCTGATCTTGGTGTAGGAGGGGGTGCTCTCCACCTGGTGGATCTGGACGGTTCCATTGTTCTCCAGCTGATCCAGGGTCCGGTTGTGGCTGGCGTCCACGGTCAGAGAGAGCTGGCCTTCAAAAGAGCCGGGCAGGTCCTCCCAGTCCCCGCCGTTGGCAAGAGTGCGGACCAAATCGGTCACTTGATAGCTGAGCTGGATGGAATCGCCATCGTCCATCTCCTCTTTCAGCGGAAGGGACACCGCACCCAGCAGGGTGTTCCCTTCGGGATACAGGGTGACATAAGCTTCCTCCAAAGGTTGGCCGTTGGCAGTGGCGGTGACATTGCCGCCCAGGTAGTAGAGGTCATCCAAAATCTGGGAGGATGCCCCTTCCATGGTGAAGGTCAGATGGGCGTATTTCCCATCGCTGTAGGCTTCCTCCAGCGTCAGGGAAAGCCCCTGGGTGCCCTGGCTTTTTGCCGGAGTGTTTACTTGAGCAACCTCCTCATAGGTTCCCATATAGGTGCCTACGGTGTTCTTTCCCTCGTTGTAGAGGCGGAACGCCTTTCCGATCAGGGGCAGGCTCTCCGCAAAGGCAGGGTTGGCGGCGTTCATGCCGCAGAGCAGCACAAAGGCGGCAGCCAGCGTGGAGCAGGAGACGGCCAGCTTTCTCCACACCGGACGGCGGATCCTTTGGCAAGAGGGGCGGGGCTCCAAATTGCGGCAGGTGGACAGGAGTCTGTGGTGAATTTCCTGGGGAACTGGTTCCTCCGCGAAGTAGGAGCGGATCGATTCCCGCAGTTGACGGTCATTTGTCATGGCAAAGTTCCTCCTTCTTCAAATACGCGGTGCGAAAACGCTTTCGGCCTCGATGCAGCCGCTGCTTCACACACTCCTCGCTGACCTCCAAAGCTTTAGAGATGTCCCGCACGGAGAGACCGTCATAGTAAAACAGTCCCAAGATGAGACGGTCCTCCTCCTTCAGATTCCCCAGCGTGGCGCGGATGTCCAGCGCCTCATCCCAGTCCGGCTGAGGGGAATGTTCCAGAGCGTCTTCCAGTTGGCTGTGACTGTGTTTGTTCCGCAGGCTGCTGATGCGGTAGCACTTGTTGATGAGGATCCGCACCAGCCAGGTGTTGAAGTAACGGGCCTGCCGCAGCTGGTCCAGACTTTGCCAGGCGGCCAATATGGTATCCTGTACAGCGTCGGCGGCATCCTCGGTGTTTTTTAACAGGGACATCGCCACTCTGGAGAGGGTCTGTTCATTGGCAAGCATCAGCCGAGTGAAGGCGTCAGAATCTCCTTTGCGCGCCTGTTTGACCAGGCGCAGAGTTTCCAGCTCCATACCACGACCTCCTTTCTCGTTTTTGATGGGTCCACACATTAGGGAATCTTTCTGGGGAAAAGGTGACGGGCCTTTTCCAAAAAACAAAATCCAATTTTTTCCATATCTCGTTTTCCTTGTCTGGAAAAGAGCCGGGCTCCAAGATCTAGGCGGGGAAAGCCTGGTGAATTGCAACAAGGGCCCAAGGTCTCCCCAGGCTGCTTTAGAAAGATGAGAGGCGTATGTGTTTCGCACCTTTGCCTGTTAGAGTCCCCGGGAAGGGGAGTGGTGACAGGGGAAACTTGTTCGGAAAAAGAGAGAGCGCCCGGGACTCCGCCGGACGCTCTTGGTGGGCAGCTGATTTTGTTCCAAGTGTTGGTGGGGCTTTGACTCCTCCTCCCGGTCAGCTGGGGTGGGGATATCCAGTGGACAGGAAGGCCTGTCCCGGCTGCAGTTCCAGGGGGGCTTGAGCCCAGGGTGCATATCATGAGTCCCCAGACCGCGGAAATCTGTGTGGGTGGGCTGCCGGTTTTCCCCTGACCGCCATAGAGGTTGCATCCAGGAACTCCTTTCAAAGCTTCTTCCTGTAAGGGATCCCGTCAAAGCCCATGGGGGCCTTCCACATTTTCTTAAATCATCTCTGGATGATCCCGCACATAATTCTGGACCACATCCAGAAATCCTGGCACAGCGGGGTTGGTGATCTGGTGTTCCCAGGCAACCGCCACATTCAGATCCTTGCTGCTGTCGTCCAACAGGGTAAAGGCCAGGTGGTTTGTCTGCATGTAGTTGTGGCTGCGGTAGGGCAGAATGGAGATGCCGGTCCCGGACTCCACCGCCTGCAGGAGGTCTTCGTAGAGATCGTACTGCTCGGTGACCTGGGGATGAAATCCCAGTTTGGCGCACAGTTCGGCAATCCGCTTGTTCATGTAGCGGGCGTGATTGGGGTGGAAAACCAGGAAGGGTTCCTTGGCAAGCTGCTGAAAATCCAGAGCCGGCTGCTGCAGAGCAGGGTGGTCTTTCCGGGTGACCAGGCACAGGGAATCCGTCTGGATTTTTTGGATCTCCAAAGAGGGATATTTCATCAGATCGGACATGATGGAAAAATAGATGTCCGCGTCCCGACGGGCCACGCTTTCCGAGATTCCATAGGCGTCCTGACGGATCAGGCGGATTTTTACATAGGGGTGTTGGAGGTGGAATTGGTTGACGATGTCCGACAGGAAATCATGGGTGGCCGCGGGCAGATGGCAGATCCGCAGCATGGCAGGCTGATGCCGGGCAGCGGCCAGTTTCTGTTTGGCCTGTTCGATGGAATCCAAAATTGCCTTGGCGTCCTCCAGAAACAGAGCGCCGCTCTCAGTGAGGGTGACTTTTTTGGTGTTGCGTACGAAGAGTTCCGTGTCCAGTTCTCGCTCCAGCATTTTGATCTGGTGGCTGATTGCAGGCTGGGAGAGGTAGAATTCCTCGGCAGCCCGGGAAAAATTACGGTATTTGGCGGCCGCGACAAAATAGGCCAGTTGTTTCGTGTCCATGACATTCCTCCCGTTCTTTCCACCTATAAATGCTTTTTATCAATAACGCTAAAATACTTGTATTTCAAAAAAATACTGCACTATGTTAAAATTATAACATGAAGCCGGGCGCATGTAAATAACAGCAATGAAACGCTGAGACCCACAGCAAAACCAGGAGGTAAACATGGCATTTAAAGTAATGGGCGTAACTGCCGGAAGAAAAAACAGCAATTCCGAGATTCTGCTGAAGGAAGCACTTCTGGCGTGCCAGGAAATGGGCGCCGAAGTCCGCATGATCAACCTGAAGGATTACAACATTGTTGACTGCAACGGATGCACATCCTGCACCATTGGCATGTCCATGGGCAAGCATACCGGGTGCTCTCTGGACAAGGTGGATGACAAGAAAAAGATCATGGACGTGATGCTCAATCAGGACGCGGTGATCTTTTCCGCACCCACCTACGATCTGATGCCCTCTTCCCTGTTCCTGAAGTTTATGCACCGGAACCTGGCCTACGAATCCGCGTTTTTGACGAAGATCGGCGCCATTGAGCCCCGGGACCGTGTAGGCGCCCTGATCGCGGTGGGCGGCTCCACCCGTTCCTGGCAGTCCATGGCCCTGGAGTGCATGCAGGCTACCACCTTCACCAACAGCTTCAAGGTGGTGGATATGTACATGGCCACTCAGGTGCCTGCACCTGCTCAGGTCCTGCTGTATGATGAGAAAATCGCCCGGGCTCATGAGATGGGCGTCAATGTGATGAAAGCTCTGCAGACCAAGCCTGAGGACAGAAAGTGGCTGGGCGATCCGGATTACGGCTGGTGCCCCAACTGCCACAGCAACTCTCTGTGCCTGGGCCAGCCCCAGTGGAAGGGTTTGCAGTATCCGGTGGAGTGCGTGGTGTGCGGCGCCGGCGGCGACCTGGAGCGCACCGAGGATGGCCGTTGGAAGTTTGTCATTGCCGAGAACGGTCTGGAGCGTGACCGCACCACTGAGGAAGGCCGCGGCGTCCACTGTGACGAGATTGCCGAGACCCAGGGAGGATTCTTCATGGATCCCAAGAAGCGGGAAGAAGTGGCGGCCAAGCTGCCCAAATACAAGGATCTGAAGTTCCCGGAGCTGGATTGATTCAATACGAAACCAAAAATTCAAAATATCAAAGAAAGAGGGAAAACAGAATGGAATTCAAACATTTGCTGAGCCCGATGAAGGTTGGCAACCGGGTTTACAAAAACCGTATTGTCAGCGCTCCCATGGCGTTCAGCCTGATCGCGCAGAACCCCATTGCGGCAGAGGTGTCCTACCGGAAGCTGGAAGGCCCCGCAAAGGGCGGCAATGCCTGTGTGATCTTGGGCGAGACGGACATCAACTTCCGTGACGCCGTCCGGATCCCCGGTTTCCGGCCCTTCGACTTTGCCAAGCCCGAGGAGGACATGGAGACCTTCAACGCGGTGAAAACCTACGCGGACCGCATCAAGAAGCACGACTGCATCGCTCTGGCAGAGCTGGTGCACCCTGGCAAGGAGAAGGTGCCCTTCAACGATCAGCAGGAGGCCATTGGCCCGGTTGCCTGTGTCAACTCTGCCGGTGTTCCCGTGCGCGCCATGACCAAGGAGGACATGGACCGCATTGCCAACGATTTCGCGGTGGCAGCCACCTACATGCAGAAGGCTGGCTTTGATGGAATCCTGGTCCATGGCGGCCACGGCTTCATCTTCACCCAGTTCCTCTCTCCCTTGATCAATACCCGTACTGACGAGTATGGCGGGTCTTTGGAGAACCGTGCCAAGTTCCCCATCCAGATCTGCAAGGCCATCCGGGAGGCGGTGGGCCCCGACTTCCTGTTCGAGCTGCGCATTGACGGCACCGACCATCAGCCCGGCGGTATCACCCCCGAGGAGACCGGCCGGTTCATCCAGATGGTGGAACAGTACCTGACCTCCGTGCACATCACTTGCGGCATCTACGAGGAGTCCGTCAAGTCCGGCACCGAGTCCAGCATGTTCCACGAGCATGGACTGAACATCGAGCAGGCCGCTATTGTGAAGAAGTACACCTCCCTGCCTGTGGGCGCTGTGGGCGGCATCAACTCCCCCGAGCAGGTGGAGCAGGCCATTGCCGACGGCAAGATCGACTTCGCTGTCTTTGGCCGTCAGATGCTGGCCGATCCCAACTTCGCTCAGAAGTGCATGAACGGTGACGCTGCTCAGATCCGCCGCTGCCTGCGGTGCTACAAGTGCTTCCCCGGTTCTCCCGAGGAGGGCTACGACGATCTGCCCTTCACCAGCGAGGAGCTGGCTGTGTACGTGGGTCACTGCACCATCAACCCCTTGGCTCATCTTCCCTTTGACGTCGATCAGCTGCCCGCGCCTGAGAAGGGGTCCCAAAAGGTCCTGGTGATCGGCGGCGGCATCGCCGGCCTGCAGGCGGCGATCACCGCAGCGGACCGCGGCCACAAGGTGACCCTGGTGGAGAAGTCCGACAAGCTGGGCGGCCTGCTCTACTTCACCGACGTGGACATTGATAAGCCCGACCTGCGCAACTTCAAGGACATGATGATTCGGGAAGTGAAGCGCCACAACGTGGAGATCCACATGAACACCGAGGCTACCCCCGAGTTTGTCAAGGAGTTTGGCGCTGACGCTGTGCTGATCGCCACAGGTTCCAAGCCCGCCTGTCCTCCCATCAAGGGGATCGAGAACGCCAAGCAGGCCATGGCCGTGTACGATGGTACCTGCACTCCCGGCAAGAAGATCGTCATGATCGGCGGCGGCCTGGTGGGCTGCGAGACCGGCCTGTTCCTGCAGAAGACCGGCCACGAGGTGACGGTTGTGGAGATGCTGGATCGTGTGGCCAATGAGTCCTTCGGCATGTACCGTGAGGCTCTGGTTTGGGAGATGGAGAAGAACCACATGACCATGCTGCCCAAGACCAAGTGCCTGGAGATCACCCCCAACAGCGTGAAGATCGAGAACGCTGACGGCGTGCAGGAGCTGGAAGCTGATACCGTGCTCTATGCCCTGGGTATGAAGTCCGTAGATTACAGCGCTCTGAAAGAGGCTGCCGGGGACGCTCAGGTGTATGTGATCGGTGACGCTATTCATCCCGGTAAGGTGGACCAGTGCACCAGAACCGGCTACATCGCTGCTCTGAAGGTTGGCGCCAGCGAGGAGTCCATCAAGTACATCCAGGAATAACCGCATAAGTTTGTCAAAGAGTGGGCCGCTATACCCAAGAAAGCGGCCCATTCTCGCGGGATTTTTTAGCCGCGGTTTTGCAGAGGTGACCGCAGAATTTGGCGGGGAACCGGGGATGGTTTTTCCGTCTCTCAGCAAAACACGAAAGGGCTGTTGCAGTTTGCAACAGCCCTTTTCGTCAACCGATTTCCCGCAGGAAACAGGTTTGTTTTCTTAAAGATTGTCCTTGTTCTCCGCGTACACTCCGGGGAGGATGGCAGCCAGGTTGGTGAATTCCTTGATATTGTGTGCGAACAGCCCCTGGGGGATCACCGCCGGGACGCTGACGCCCTGGGGAAGAATGCTGGAAATGACGCCGTCCTTCCGGGCCATGCCGATCCAGAATCGGGAGCAGAACAGTACGCCGTCCTGGTAGGGGTACCACTTGTGAGTCATGGCCGCGGCACAGCTGCCCTCGCCCACGGCGCAGACAAGAGAGCTGCAGGCTTCCGTTCCAATAAGGCTCTCGTCGTAGCCGAAATCAGCCGGGCGCAGGAAGTTCAGTTTGACAAAATCCGGACCGGGGCCCACATCCTCCATGATGTAGTGGCTGACACCCCAGGTTTTCTGGTTCATGGGCACGTTGGGATCGCAGACGTAACCCGCTTTGTCAGCTCTGGCAAAGTAGTGGTCTTCCGGGTCCCAGATTTTATACCGCAGATCGGAGCCCACGCTGTGCCAGGGGAACCACCAGTCCAGCATCTCAGAGGTGACGCCGGGCATGTAGGTGGTGTTGCAGACAAAACCAGTGCCGTCTTCCATCACGCCGAAGCCGGTCTGGCAGTACTCCGTATCCTTTCCAGCCAGGAAGAGATCCTTCTGGGCAAAGGGGATTGCCGGACACTGGGAAGGCCCCTGGGCCAGGACGTTCAGTTTTTCCGCCGGGATTTCAGCCAGAGGCTGTTCAAAGAAGCGGTAGTAAGACAGTTGTTTTTCCTCGTTGCATACGCTGACTTTTTTCACAATCATTCACCTCGTTTGGATTTTTGGGACAAAAAGCGAAGCCATTTTTTCTGGACCAGATCCACGAATGCGCCCACATACCAGACGCCCACAAGCATGGCGGCGCCGATTTCAATGGGCAGGGTTCCCATGTCCTGCAGCCCCACCGGGGACAGCACGGTCAGACCGATGGCCCAACCGCAGAGCCAGGCGGGACAGAAGATGAACTTGGGCACCAGTCCGGAGATCAGGACGGCCAGGCCTCCCAGCAGGAAGAGCGTGATAAACAGCTCCAGACTTGCGGAGAATGGAAGCAGCTCCATGATCTTCAGCGCCAGAACAGCCCACAGATCTCCCAAAAGGAACCCGGCAGAGATGCGCACAGCGTCAGCCCGCTTGTTTCCGTTGGCAACGTAGAGGCCGGCACAGATCAAAGCCACCGCGCCGGTGGTGACTCCCACATAGGGGGCCAAGACAGCCCACAGAGGCGGGAAGAGGGCAATCAAGAATGCCAAAGTCCATACATCTGCATTTAATCGGTGTTTCAAGCAAAAGCCTCCTAATACCCCGTGGTATCGATAGTTTGTTCCTAAAAATCATACACGATTGCTGGGGGGTACGTCCAATAGCATTTTTCAGGGGTTTCCATTCCAAATGGTTATGGATTCCAAGATAATAAGCCCTTGCCCAAGGCGGCACAGGCAGTGGGGAACCGCCCCGCTCCATCCCGTCAAAAACTCCATAAAGGATCGAAGAATCATGTTTAAAATCAGTTTGACAGAGATGCAAATCCTGTTGTTGGCAGCAAAATATAAAAACTTTTCCAAGGCAGCGGAGGTGCTGTATATCTCCCAGCCCATGGTCACCAAGTGTGTCAAGCACCTGGAGGCGGAATTGGGGATCCAGCTGTTTGAACGCACCCACAGATCGGTGGAGCTGACCTGTGCCGGGGACTTTCTCACCAAGCGCTGGAAATCCCTCTTGGCTGAGATAGAGGCCTCTGTCCACGACGCCCAGGAGCTGTCGGTGTCGGGACTTTCCCTCATTCGGATCGGCGCCTTGGAGGGGTGCGGATTTGAGGAATTGTTAACCCAGTACATCCAGCCTTTTGAGGAGCTCCACCCGAAAGTCCACATCGACTTTGCCCTTTACCCCCTCCACGAATTGCGGGAGCAGATTGAAAACCTGGATGTGATCCTCTCCAACAGCCTGGAGGCGGAAGCGGAACAGGACCATGCCTGTGTGAAGCTGGATGGGATGGAGATGTGCTTGGCGGTGGCCAAAGAGCACCCGTTGGCCACGAAGGAGAGCGTCACCATGGAGGAGATTGTCGGGGAAAAGCTTCTGATCTTCTCGTCCAGAACTTCACCGGTGGCGATGAATTACACCTCCCGGGCTTTTGAGAACCTGGAGGCCGCGCCTCAGATGATCCCGGTGGAGAATCGGTCCACCCAGCTGATGCGGGTGGGAAGTCATCAGGGAGTGGCTCTTGTAAACCCAGCCGCGGCTGCGGGGTACGAGAAGAGGATCACCCTCGTTCCCATCCGGGACTTTCCCCTGGAGACTTACCGTCTGGCCATGTACCGTCCTCAGAAGCTGTTCGCCGCTACTCAAAAATTCCTGGAATATTTGGAGGGTTCCTTTGCCCACTGACGCACTGCTTTCCCAGAGCCAGCGACAGAGGTGGGGCGGGGTGGCCACCCTCACGGGACATCACGGTTACAGGAGGGATTTTTTCTTGCTCTCGGTGTATTCCGCGAATTCCTGAGCGATCAGGCTGGCGATGGTCAGCAATTGATAGGGGTGTCCAGCTTGCCCGTGGCCGGCGGCGTAGGAGAGGGTTTCGTCGATGAAGGGGGGATACTTCTTGTCCACACCGGTGATCATCCAGATGCGGGGCCGCTGCAGAGCTTCCTGTTTGGAGCGGAAGTCCTGGTACTCGAAATACGAACCGGTGCAGGAAAAGATCAGAATCAGATCCTCCTGGGTGGCCGATTGGATGTACTCCAGCTGTTGGGGATAGGAGACCTGGGTGAACAGCTGCTTTCCCTGCATGAGCAGATCGCATTGGAGACTGATGGCAGCGGTTTCGGCCTTGAGCAGCCCGAAGGCGGCCACTTTCGGAAAACGATCGATCTCCTGGCACAGCTGGCGGAGCTTTTGGGGGTTGACAGTCTTGCCCGCCATGTGGATGCTGTCCGTGATTTTCTGCACCGTGGCGCGGATTCCCTGCCGGGTGCCGGAGGGGGAGGGGCTGTGATCAAAAACCATCTGATTGGTCTGCATCAGTTCCCGAAGCTCGGCAAAATTGTCCAGTCCGATCTCTTTGCAGAACCGGGAAATGGAGCTGGGGGAAACGTGACAGGCATCTGCCAGTTCGGTGATGCCCATGTCCCTGACCAGCTCCTGGTGTTCCAGAATGTATTGAGCAACTGTGTTGTTGATGGAGCCGTTTTTCTCGCTGAAAACAGCGCTGAGAAATAGAACCGGCATTTTTCCGTAGATCATAAAGCTGCTTTCCTTTCTTACGCGCGGGGAGAGCGCTGTTTTTTCAGGATTTGAAAATCGCTGGCATTTGTAAAAATGTCCTTTATAATGAAAGTGTCAGGGGAACCCGGCTGGGGTTCCTCCAGGTGTTTTAGAAAGTGTGCAGTGATGCAGTTGGCGATGGGCCGTAGGGAGCAGCGCCAAGGGACCAACAGCAGAAGGAGGCAGTGCAATGGGTGCGACAAAACGGGCGGTGATTCTGTTGGCGCCAGGGTTTGAGGAAGGTGAGACCTTGACCGTGGCGGACATCCTCCGCCGGGCCGGATTTGTGTGTGATCTGGCTGGATTTTCGAAAGTTGTGGAGGGTTCCCATCAGATCCAGGTGGAATGTGACCGGGAGCTGCGGGAACTGAATGTGGAGGAGCCGGAGTACGACATGGTCATCCTGCCGGGAGGGTTGCCGGGAGCCACCAATTTGCGGGACAGCGGCGAGGTGATGACTCTGCTGCGCACCATGGCGGAAAAGGGCAGGTTTGTGGCTGCCATCTGTGCCGCCCCCATCGCCTTGGAGCGGGCAGGGTTGCTGAAAAATAGGGACTATACCGCGTATGTGGGATACGATGCAAAGATCCACGACGGCAACTATCAAAGTGCCATGGTGGTGCGGGACGGCAACGTGATTACCAGCAGAGGCCCAGCCACAGCCTACGCTTTTGGGTATGCGCTGGTGGATGCCCTGGGGGGAGACAGCGCCCCGGTAAAAGCCCGTATGGTCTATTCCAACGCATTTGAGGAGGAAGCATGATGAAGCAAGCGGCAGTCCTGATGGCTCGAGGATTTGAGGAAGGGGAGACTGTGACCATTGTGGATATCCTGCGCAGGGCGGGGATCCGCTGTGTCACCTTTTATTTCGACGAGGAATTTGTCACCGGGATGCACGGCATGAGAGTGAAGGCGGACCAGCCTTTTGGGCCGGAAGTCCAGGAGTTTGACGTGGTGATTCTCCCAGGGGGCCGGCCGGGTGGGGCGAATCTTTTGAGTAACCCGGACGTGTTGGAAATGGTGCGTTTTTTCAATGGGGAAGGGAAGTATGTGGCCGCCATGTGCTCTGGAACGCTGGTTTTGGAAGAGGCAGGGGTGATCGAGGGGAAGCGGGTGACTGGCTACACAGGATATGAGACCAGATTGACTGGAGGGATCTTTGTTCCAGAGGTGGTGGTGGCGGATCAAAATATCATTACCAGCCAGGGACCAGCCACACCCTATCCCTTTGCGTACAAAATTGCGGAGCTCTTGGGAGCGGACGTGGAGCCGCTGAAAGAGAAGATGCTCTACCACTTTGCCAAGGGAAAATAACCTGCAGGCAGAGGGGACCATCGGGGCGGGGTGCTGTCTTCATTATACGACAAAATCCGGGAAGCGCCAATGCGCCCCAGTTTTTTCCCCGTCATAGTAGGAGACGGTGAAAACTTGCCGACATAGAGAAAAGAGCGTCAGGGATTTCCTCACTTCTGCAGGGGGAGGCTGAATCTTGGCGTAAAGCGGGACTCCCAGCGCCCGGATGTCCTTGGCGAAAAAGGCGGGGAAAGATAACAAAGTGCAGGAGGAATGGATTGTGAGTGCCAAGTACTGTCAAGAATGTGGAACAGAACTGGAGGAACGGGATCTGGAAAACGAGGGGCGCATCCCCTTTTGTCCCAAGTGCGGCCAGTACCGGTTTCCCATGTATAACGTGGCGGTGAGCATGATTGTGGTCAATCAGCGAACCCAAAAGATCCTGTTGATCAAGCAATACGGAAAGCCGTTTTACATTCTGGTTGCCGGGTATGTCAATCGTACGGAGGGGTTGGAGCATGCGGTGGCTCGGGAAGTGAAGGAGGAGACGGGCATGACCGTGTCCCGGATCCAGTTCAACCGGACCCGGTTTTTCCAGCCGTCCAACACGCTGATGTGCAACTTTACCGCCTTTGTGGAGGATGACGGGGATCTGTGTGTCAATGAGGAAGTGGATTCCTACCAGTGGTTTACCAGTCAGGAGGCGCGGGAGAAGATCCTGCAGAACAGTTTTGCCTCCTTTTTCCTCAACGCCTACCTGGACAGCTGAAATGTCCGCTGAGGCACAGGGGAGCGGAGTGCTGACAGCGGGCCATTTGAAAAAGGAGTTTAGAGGGTGCCCAGAAGCAGGGAGTTTCCAGAGGGTACCGACATATCAGCCAGGACAGCTTTTCCAAAACACTCAGCGGCAGAGAAACAGGTGCTTTCCCAGAGAGCGAGCGTGGCGGAGGCAACTGTTTCTTTGTCCGGCACAAAAAAAGGAGGGGCAAGCATCCAGCTTGTCCCTCCTTTTTGCAATGTGGCGATTGGACAGGAAAATCCGCGTACCTGCTGTCGCTGTGGTTCCATGGCGGTTCATGAATGTCCCCAGAGCCGCGGCGTGGCCAAGGGCTGATCGAAACCCCCACAATACAGCAGGGTCACGGTCCTCGAAGGAGGTTACTCCAGCACCCAGGCAGCGGCCTGCCAGGGGGCGAAGGTCCCGTCGGCAGGAGCAGCAGGGGTGTCACAGTTGGCGATCAGCAGACGGGCTGTGCGGCCGTTGGTGGAGATCGGGCAGGTAAAGGCTGCCTCCTGGCCGGACAGATTGCAGGCCACCAGCAGTGTCTTGTCCCCCAGAGTCCGGGTGTAGACAAACAGCTGGGGATCGTCCGGCAGCTCCAGGTGGTACCGGCCGTAAACAATGAGCTCGGAATCCTCTGAGTGCCGGCGCAGCTGGATGAGCTTCTGGTAGTAGTGGAACACCGAGTCCGGACGAGCCAGCTGTTCCTTGGCGTTGATGGTGGTGTAGTTGGGGTTCACCATGAGCCAAGGTTTGCCGGTGGTAAATCCAGCATTGGCGGTGTCATCCCATTGGAAGGGCGTGCGGGCGTTGTCGCGGCACTTGTAGCAGATGGCCTCAAAAAGCTCCTTCTCTCCGCAGACACCTCGGTCCAGCAAGTCGTGATAGGCGTTGATGGCCTCCAGATCCTGGAAGTCGTCCACCGAGCTGAAAGCCACATTGGTCATGCCCAGTTCCTCCCCCTGGTACACATAGGGGGTTCCCTGCATCAAGTGGAGGAAGGTGGCAATGCACTTGGCAGACCGCTCCCGCCACTGGGGAGAATCATCCCCCAGCCGGGAGACGATCCGGGGTTGATCGTGGTTGCAGAAGAACAAACTGTTCCAGGCGACATCGGCCAGCTGATCCTGCCAGCGGCTCAGCAGCGCTTTCAGCTCCACGATGTCCATTTTGCGGGTGCTCCACTTGCCCATTTCGCCTTGGCCGCCGTCCAGATCCACATGCTCGAACTGGAACACCATGTTTAGCTCCGTGCCCTGGGCATTGGCATACTGCTTGGCTTGATCGATGGTCACACCGGCACACTCGCCCACAGTGAGCAGATCATACTTGGACAGCACCTTTTGGCGCATCTCCTGGAGGTATTCATGAACGTGGGGGCCGTTGCAGCAGCCAAGACCGCAGGGGCCGTAGGGGCCGCCGTCGGTGGGCACATCGGGCAGGCCCTCTTTTTTGGAGATCATGGAGATCACATCCATGCGGAAGCCGTCGATGCCCTTGTCACACCACCAGGTCATCATATCGTAGATGGCCTGACGCACCTGGGGATTGTCCCAGTTGAGGTCGGGCTGCTTCTTGGAAAAGCAGTGGAGGTAGTACATATCGGTGGTGTCATCATACTGCCAGGCCGAACCGGAAAAGCTGGAGCCCCAGTTGTTGGGCTCCTTGCCGTTTTTGCCCTCCCGCCAGATGTAGAAATCCCGCTTAGGGTTGTCCTTGGAGCTGCGGCTTTCCACGAACCAGGCGTGCTCGTCGGAGGTGTGGTTTACCACCAGGTCCATGACGATCTTCAGCCCCAGGCTGTGGGCCTTGGCCAGCATCCGGTCAAAGTCCTCCATGGTGCCGAAATCCTCCATGATGGCCTGGTAGTCGCTGATATCGTAGCCGTTGTCATCGTTGGGGGAGCGGTAGACCGGCGACAGCCAAATCACGTTGACGCCCAACTCCTTGACGTACTCCAGCTTGCTGGTGATGCCGGGCAAATCCCCAATGCCGTCACCGTTGGAGTCGCAGAAACTGCGGGGATAGATCTGATAAATAACGCTTTCTTTCCACCATGCCTTGGTCATAAGAAATCCCTTCCTGTTCACACAAAATCTTTTCATTGGCAATGGGGCTGCAGCGCCCCAGCCCAACCACAAAGGATCACACCTGCCAATTTGATTTAGATTATAGCAGAAGAGCGTCAAAAATTGAAGCGTATCCCCTGAGTTTTCCAGAAAATCCAAGGGGCGTAGGAGAGCAGACCGGGACGGTTTCCACCGATCCCTCAAAAGGCGAACAGGAAAAGAGATTCCATGATGCTTTCTGAGAAGCCAGGGGGCTCCTGTCTTCTCTTTTTGATGCGGATCGATCTGTTCCAAAATAGTAAGTCGAACAGCACATTTTTTCTGGTGGGACAGCGGAGCCCCCTGGAGAGTGGCCTATTGGGCTGGCTTCGTGTAGTACTGTGCTTGAGCCTCCCACAGTTCCCGATATTTACCCGGACTTTCCACCAAGTTGTTGTGACTGCCCTGCTGAAGGATTTGGCCGTGATCGAATACAACAATCTCATCGCAGAACTTGCAGGAGGAAAGCCGGTGGCTGATGTACACTGCTGTTTTGTCCCCAACGATCCTGTCAAAGTTTTGGTAGACCTCCATCTCTGCTACAGGGTCTAGCGCTGCGGTGGGTTCGTCCAGCACCACAAAGGGAGCGTCTTTGTACAGGGCCCGGGCCAGAGCGATCTTTTGGGTCTCACCGCCGGATACCTGGATGCCGCTCTCGTCAAACTCCTTGTAAAGAGGGGTTTCCAGACCGAGAGGAAGTTCGTTCAGCCGGTGGCCAAATCCGGCCATTTCCAGACAGGACTCCGCGTGAGAAGCATCAAACTTCACTGCGGCAGCCACATTTTGCCCCAGAGGGAAGGAAAGCAGCTGAAAATCCTGAAATACCACGGAAAACAGGGCAATGTAGTCCCTGTAGTCGTACTTTTTAATGTCGATGCCGTTTAAGAGAATCTCTCCCTCAGTGGGGTCGTACAGCCGGCACAGCAGCTTGATAAAGGTGGTCTTTCCCGAGCCGTTTTCCCCCACCACAGCAAGGCGGCTGCCCACGCGGAACTTCATGTTCACGTGGCGCAGAGCCCAGGTCTCCGTACCGGGATAGCGGAAGGATACGTCCCGGAATTCAATGTCATATTCCCGGTCCGAGCGTTTTTCCGTGGTCAAACTGCCCTGGTACATTTTATTGGGGGTGTCCAGAAACTCAAAGGTTTCCCGAAGAAACACAGCGTTGGCGCGGAACTCGCCCCAGGTGGTGGCCAGCTGATTGATGTTCCCGGAGAGAGCGGTAATGGCCGCCACATATTGAGCCACGCTGCCCACGGCAAAGGCCCCCGCCCAGGCTTTTAAGCAGACAAACCCATAGGCCAGCCCCGTAAACACCCCGGAGATCGCCGAAGCGGCACCGGTCCAGAAACCACCTGCCCCCTTGGAATTGCGGGCAAAGGCACCGCCAGGGAGAAATGATTTATCCTGCTGTGAATAGTGATCAATAAGCTTATCCTGGCGGTACATCCGCGCGTCCACGCTTCGTTCTGGCTGGGGCATTTCCCAGAAACAAAACATAAAAATACGGTTTCCGTTTATTGCTTCTTTTGATGCACGAGAAAAAAGTTCGTTACATTTATTTTGGCACAATGGGGATAGAAGGGTGAAGCCAATCAATGCCGCAAGGCTCAAGAAGAGAACGAGGGGGTTGTTTAACACGGTCCAGCTCCCAGCACTTTCCGGCACCCTCTGGGTGAACAGGGTCACCGTTAGGGCGATGGCGCTCAAAATGCCAAACAAGGGCTTGATCAAGTTTTCTCCGTAGTTGAGGGGAAAGGAAATCCCACGTCCTTGCCAGTTGTAGAACTCATACATATGGGTCAGCAGTTTATGGGTGTGGGAGTCATCTGCGGCAGAGAAGTCCATGGAGAGCAGTTTATCTGTCTCCATCTTTTGCTGGGTGTAGTACATCTCCTTCGCGCAGGCCAACTGCCAGCGGTAGAGCAGGGCGGTGACAAACCCCAGCACTGCCGTCAGCAGAACTGTCAGCGCCGCCAGAAACAGCAGCCGTTTCGGGTCCCGTGCCCCCGATAGTTCATTTAGAATCTGGGAAGAGAAGTAGATGGTTACATAGGGGGAGATTCCGGAAACAGCGCAGTAGGCGACTAGAGAGGGCAGCATCTTAGGGGCGTATTTATGCCACATTTTATAGGACCGCAAGGTGGCATGCAATGTTTCCCCAAATCCGGCCAGGGATTCCTTCTTACTCATGTGCGGTTCCCTCCTTATAATACTGACTCTGAATTTCAAAGAGCCTCGCGTAGCTCCCGCCAAGATTCAGCAGGGATTGGTGAGTGCCTTCCTCCAAAATTCTCCCGTCCCCCAGTAGGAGGATTCTGTCGCAGAACCGGGTGGAAGCCAGCCGGTGGGAGATGAAAAAGGAGGTTCGTCCCTGAGTCAGTTCGCTGTACCGGAGATAGAGCTGGTGCTCGGCAATGGGGTCTAGCGCCGCGGTGGGCTCATCCAAGATGATGATAGGGCCGTCTTTGTAGAGGGCCCTGGCCAGCATCAGCCGCTGGAGCTCACCCCCGGAAAGCTGGATCCCGTCCTCGTAGATACCCTTTCCAATGTGAGTGTTTTCGCCTTGGGGCAGGGAGTGATACCTTTCCCACATCCCGGCCCGTTTGATCGCATCCTCAATACCGGCAGTGTCGGTGCTTTCAGGCTGCTGGGTGATGTTATCGGCAAAGGTGGTATCAAATACGGAGAAATCCTGAAACACAGTGGAGAACAGGGTATAGTAGTCCCGCCGGTTGAACTGCCGGATGTCCTCTCCATTTAGGAGCACTTTTCCCTCAGTGGGGTCCAGCAACCCGCAGACCAACTTCATCAAGGTGGTCTTGCCGGCGCCGTTAAGGCCCACAATGGCCAGTTTTTCCCCAGGGGCAACGGTGAGGTTGATGTGGGAAAGGGTGTTCTTTTCTGCCCCAGGGTACCGGAAGGACACATCCCGCAAAGTGATTTGATACGCTTTGCCTGCCTCCGGCGCCAGAGGCTTTCCTTCCTCAAAGAGGAAGGGTTCCGGGATCTCCAGGTAATTCCGCACATTGCACAGGTCCAAGCTGAACTGATGCAGTTCCCCAAAGCCTTTGAGAATCCCTGTCACCCAGGTGGTGAAGTTCCCCATGGCTGTAAAGTATAGCAGAAACTCCGCAGCAGGCAGCCCTTGCCGCAAGGTCAGCATCAGCAGGTAGCCGTAGGCCGCCCCATTTCGCAGCAGGGTGAAGGCTACTTCCGCCAGATCGCCCCACAGGTATACCCGCTGTTCCCGGGAGAGAAAATCCCGGTACAGAGTTAGCACCGAGGTGTAGACGTCCTCCAGCCATTCCCCCATGCCGAAGATGAGAATATCCTTCAGCGCTCCACGGTCGGCGGCTTTTTGCCGAATGTAGCTCATCCGCTGGCCCAAAGCACCCTCCTCTTTCCGGTGGGCAAAGGACCATTTTGGGCCTGGGCGGGAGCAGAGGTAGCTCAGTACTGCCGTAGCGGTGGCGATGAGCAACAGTACTGGATCCAAGCTGAGAAACAGGACTAGGTAGATGACAAACCCCAGCAGGTTTTGGAGAATCGCTGTCAGCACCCGCCAAATGGCTTCCCCGGCGGAGTTGTTTGTGTTTAATGCCATTGCGCAGCGCTCTTTTTCTTTTTCCAGGTCTGGCTTTCCCACGTTGGGATAGGAGGTGGTCACCGACTTCATGGTGACCTGCAGTATCAGGTTCATACGCACTTTGACTCGACCGTACATCGTATTTTCACCCACATAGGCCTGCACACCCCGGAGCAGCGCCAGCGTGCCAGCCATCACCCCAATGGTGCAAAACAGCTCTCCCAGGGGCGCAGCGGATTCTACCTTGCCCAGTACCAAAGGGGCCAGATACAGCTCTGTGAGGCTGACCGCCACGTGGAGCAGCGCCAGGATCAAACAGATCCCCAGCACGCTTTTTTGATTGCGCCACGCCAACTGGATCATGTATCCCGTGTTTTGGACCATGTTGTAGGTCGGTTTGGCGGATGACTTTTCTGTCATGGGACCATCTCCTTTCCCGTGTCTGAGGAGAGTATACCGCAAAAAAAGCTCCCCGGGGGATTCCGGGGACGAATCGCTTCTTTCAGGGGACGAATTGCAGCCCCGCCTGGGGCAGGAGGATCTCTGTGGTGAAAGCGCCCTCCTCGCTGGCCCGGCGTAGGTACCCACCAAGACGTTTCACCACCGCATCCATACGGGTGAGTCCATAACCGTGACCTTTTCCCTTGGTGGTGGAAAAACGGCCGTTGACTTTTTGCTGTTTGGCGCCCGGGGCCAGATTGGTGAAGGAGATGTACAATTGATTTCCTTTCATGTCCATGTAGACACGGATCATCCGCTGTCCTTCGGGGAGCTGGAGGTTTGCCTCAATGGCGTTGTCGAAGAGGTTTCCCAAGAGGACGCACAGATCCACGTCGGAGATGGCCAGCTTCACCGGGATGTGAGCGTCCGCCCGCACAGGGATTCCCTGTGCCCTGGCCAGGGAGATTTTGCTGTTCAGAATGGCGTCGGCCATGAGATTGCCTGTTTTGACCGCCGGATCCACCCGCTTCAAATCGTCCTCCAATTGGGACAGGTAGGATCCAACTGCCTTCAGATCTCCCTTTTGCGCGTAGGTTTTCAGCAGCTGGATGTGGTTGCGGAAGTCGTGCCGCCAGCCCCGCATCTCCCGGTACATGTTCTCCACTTCCCGGTAGTGGGTCTCCATCAGCTGTTCTTGAATGGCGGCGATGTGCCGGTCCAGTATTCTGGAAAAGAATCCCATAGGCTCCTCCTTACAGCTTTTGAATGATCGCGCGGTTCAGGGCGTCGTACCCGCCCCGGGGCAGCGGGACGGTTTCTCCGCTGAGCAACACGGCCTCCCGCTTGGTCACCTTTTGCACCTTGCTCAAGTTGAGAATAAAAGACCGGCCCACCCGGAAAAAACGGTCATCCAGTTCCCGCTCCATGGCGGTGAGTGTCTTCTTTACGGTGTAGGCGGTTTCCGCTGTGTGAACCGTCACATAGTTCTGGCGGACCTCCAGGTACTCCACCTGGTACAGCGGCACTCGGACCAGCTCCTCGGGCAGTTCCAGCAGCAGGGACCGCCCGTCCCGCTTGAGCCGTTCCACTGCCCGGTTCAGCACAGAGAAGAGCTTTTCCCGGTTGACCGGCTTAAGCAGGTAATGGAGCGCGGATACGTCGTACCCTTCGGCAATGTAGTCGGAGTAGCCGGTGACAAAGACGATTTGGGTCAGCTTGTTCTTCCGGCGAACCTGCTTGGCCAGTTCCACACCGCTGCAGCCGGGCATCTCCACGTCCAGCAGGAGAATGTCCCATGCCTTGTCCTCTGTGTACTGGAAGAGAAAGGCGTCTCCTGAGGAAAACTGCCGCACTTCCACATCGAATCCCCGGCTCTTTGCCCACTCCAGAGCCAGTTCCTGTACAAGTTGCCGGTCTTCCTGTTGGTCATCACATACTGCGATCCGGTAGTCCATGGTGGTTCCCTCCGTAAAGTGATAGGTGTATTATACATCCAATTGGGAATTTGGGGCAATGTGGAATCTTCTTCAGAAAAATACTTTTTCTGGTCCCATTTTCTTCCGGAGGTCCCATGCCTAGGAGATCAAGGGGGTGCCGGCAAGGTGCTTTCCAACTTTCTTCTTTACAGGCGGGGGGCGCCTGGACAAGGAAAGTGTGCAGGGGAGCTCGTTGCAGGGTCATCGGCAAACCCGTTTGAGCTGGCAGAAAAGCCAGAGGTGATAATTACACGGGATGTCCCTGAGAGGCAGCTTTGAAAAAACAATCCAAAACATGTCAGGATGGATTGCGGGCGAGGAAAAAGGTGTTGACAATCTGAAATGCGTATGATATAATCCACCATAATTTCATAAACCAAACCGTTGAAGCGGAGATAACGGCAATGATGCCTCTACAGAGAGCCTGTGGTGCTGAGAGTCAGGTGAGAAACAAGTTGCCAAATGGACCGCTGAGGGCGCAGTGAACTGTGGTTTCACAAAGTATTCTGCGACGTTGGAGGCAGACGTCATTTGCCGGGGATATGTTGGTATCCTGCTAAGCGCACGGGTCATACTGTGAATCAAGGTGGCACCGCGGATAAGTGTATTTATTCGTCCTTGACAGAGAGTATCTTTCTGTCAAGGGCGTTTTTTCTACTCCTTTGGCAGAGAGCCAAAGGAGTTTTTTTATTTAGGAGGTACCGCTTATGAAGATTCTACCCAGTCTCAGCGATGTCAAAAGGATCGCGGCCACCGGAAACTACAAGGTACTGCCGGTGAGCCTGGAAATCCTTTCTGATTTCACCACGCCCATAGAGACCATGAAAGTGCTGAAAAACGTATCCACTCACTGCTACCTGCTGGAATCTGCACAGGCAAACGAAACTTGGGGACGGTACACCTTTTTGGGGTTTGATCCCAAATTGGAGATCACCTGCAGGGACGGCAGGATGAAAATTGGAACGCTTAAAATCGAGACCAATCGGCCGTCGGAGCAGCTTCGCCAGATTCTTGCCGAATACAAAAGCCCTCGTTTTGCGTATCTCCCCTCCTTTACCGGGGGGCTGGTGGGGTACTTCTCCTTTGACTATCTGGGATACAGCGAGCCTTCGGTGCGCTGTGACACGGAGGACACCGAGGCTTTTCAAGATGTAGACTTGATGTTGTTTGACAAAGTGATTGCCTTTGACCATCTCAGGCAAAAGATGATCCTCATGGTCAATATGGCCCTGGACGACGTGGAGGTGGGATATAACAAAGCGGTGATGGAGCTTCATCACCTGGTGGAACTTCTCCGCCACGGAGAGAAGAAGCAGGAGCCCGGAGGGAAGCTTCAGGGAAAAGTGACTCCGCTGTTTGAGAAGGCTCAGTTTTGCGCCATGGTGGAGCAGGCAAAGCGCTCCATACGGGAAGGGGAGATCTTCCAGATTGTGCTGTCCAACCGTCTGAGCGCCCCCTTTGAGGGAAGCCTGTTCAACACATACCGTGTGCTGCGCACCATCAATCCATCGCCCTATATGTTTTACTTTTCCGGCACGGATGTGGAGGTTGCAGGGGCATCTCCGGAGACATTGGTCAAGCTGGAAAATAACGTGCTGCACACTTTCCCGCTGGCGGGAACCAGGCCAAGGGGGAGTACCGAGGAAGAGGATCAACTGCTGGAGGCGGAGCTGCTGGCAGACGAGAAGGAGCTGGCCGAACACAATATGCTGGTGGATCTGGGACGAAATGACCTTGGTAAAATCAGCAAGTTCGGCACGGTTCAGGTGGAGTCCCTGCACACCATCCAACGGTTTTCCCACGTTATGCACATCGGCTCCACGGTGCGGGGTGAGATCCGTGAGGACAAAGACGCTCTGGATGCCATTGAGGCGGTGCTTCCTGCGGGGACACTTTCCGGCGCGCCGAAGATCCGGGCTTGCCAGTTGATTGGCCAGCTGGAACAAAACAAACGGGGCATCTATGGGGGCGCCATTGGATACATTGACTTTACCGGCAATATGGACACCTGCATCGCCATCCGCATTGCCTATAAGAAAAACGGCAAAGTGTTTGTGAGAAGCGGAGCGGGTATTGTGGCGGACTCCGTCCCGGAGAAGGAATTCGAGGAATGTCTGAACAAAGCCAAGTCCTCGTTGAAGGCACTGGAGCTTGCACAGGAGGATGAGATATGATTCTTTTGATCGATAACTACGACAGCTTTTCCTACAACCTCTATCAGCTCATTGGAGAGATCGACCCGGACATCAAGGTGATTCGCAACGATGAAATGACCGTGGCGGAAATCCAGGAGCAGAATCCCGCCCGCATCATTCTTTCTCCCGGTCCCGGCAGGCCGGAAAACGCTGGAATCATTGTGGACGTGGTAAAAACGCTGGGCTCATCCATTCCGATCCTTGGCGTTTGCCTGGGCCATCAAGCTATCTGTGAGGCATTCGGCGGGACAATTACCTACGCGAAAGAGCTGATGCACGGGAAACAGTCCAAGGTCCGGTTGGATTCACAGTGCCCGCTGTTCCAAGGGTGTCCGGAGCTGGTGCCGGTGGCCCGATATCACTCCCTGGCGGCTGAGGAAGGTACCCTTCCGGATTGCCTGAAAGTCACCGCTCTCACCGAGGACGGCGAGGTGATGGCAGTGCAGCATAAAGAGTACCCTGTTTATGGGGTGCAGTTTCACCCGGAGTCCATCATGACGCCGGATGGCAAGCAAATGCTTAGAAATTTTATCAAGGAGATGTGAGCCATGATCAAGGAAGCCATTGTAAAGATTGTCAATAAGGGGGACCTCACCTATGACGAGGCATACACCGTGATGAACGAGATCATGAGCGGTGAGACGTCGGCCACACAGAATGCGGCATTTCTGGCGGCTCTGTCCACCAAAAGCGCCAGAGCGGAGACCACCGATGAGATTGCAGGCTGCGCAGCTGCCATGAGGGCCCATGCCACCAAGGTGGAAACCGGCATGGACCTTTTTGAGATTGTGGGCACCGGCGGGGACAACGCCCACAGCTTCAACATCTCCACCACCTCCGCCCTGGTTGCCGCGGCCGGCGGCATGAAGGTGGCAAAGCACGGAAACCGGGCGGCCTCTTCCCAGTGTGGCACAGCGGACTGTCTGGAGGCACTGGGGGTCAACATCCAGCAAAGCCCCCAGCGTTGTGTGGAGCTGCTGCAGGAGGTGGGCATGTGTTTCTTCTTTGCGCAGAAGTACCACACCTCCATGAAGTATGTAGGAGCCATCCGCAAGGAGCTGGGGTTCCGCACCGTGTTCAATATCCTGGGCCCCCTCACCAATCCCGGCACGCCATCCATGCAGCTTCTGGGGGTGTATGATGAATACCTTGTGGGACCGCTGGCCCAAGTGTTGATCAATCTGGGGGTCAAGCGAGGCATGGTTGTCTATGGCCAGGATAAGCTGGACGAGATTTCCATGAGTGCGCCCACCACGGTCTGTGAGATTCGGGATGGCTGGTTTAAAACCTTTGTCATTGCTCCCGAGGATTTTGGGTTGGAGCGCTGTGCGAAAAGTGACCTGAAAGGCGGTACGCCCCAGGAAAATGCCCAGATCACCCGGGCGATCCTTGGGGGCCAGCGGGGACATAAGCGGGACGCGGTTTTGATGAATGCCGGTGCCTCTCTCTACCTTGGAGGCAAGGCGGAGTCCATGCAGGAAGGCATTGCCCTTGCCGCGGAGCTGATTGATTCCGGCAAGGCTTTGGAGACCCTTGAAAAACTGATTGCAGTCAGCAACCGTCCGGAGGCAGAGAGATGACGATACTGGAACAACTTGCGGAGTTTGCCAGGGAGCGCACTGCCCGGGCCAAAGAGAGAATCTCCCCGGAGGAAGTCAGAGCACAGGCACTCTCTCTGCCGAAAGGCACGTTTGCGTTTGAGCAAGCCCTGAGGAATCCGGACATCTCCTTTATCTGCGAGTGCAAGAAAGCCTCTCCCTCCAAAGGGGTGATTGCCCCGGAATTCCCCTATCTGGAGATTGCGAAGGAGTACGAAACCGCAGGGGCGGACTGTATTTCTGTTTTGACGGAACCAAAGTGGTTTCAGGGCAGTGACCAGTATCTGAAGGAAATCGCCGCTGCCGTTTCCATTCCCTGTATCCGGAAGGACTTCACCGTGGACGAGTACATGATCTATGAGGCGAAAACGCTGGGTGCGTCGGCGGTGCTGCTGATCTGTTCCATCCTCCCGGAGGAAAAGATCCGAGATTACCTCCGCATTTGCGATGGACTGGGGTTGTCCGCTCTGGTGGAGGCCCACGATGAGGAGGAAGTGCGCACCGCTCTTCGGGCAGGGGCTCGCATCATCGGGGTCAATAACCGCAACCTGAAGGACTTTTCTGTGGATACGGCCAACAGCCGCCGGCTTCGGACACTCATACCTCGAGAGGTGCTGTTTGTTTCGGAAAGCGGCGTCACCAGCGGCGAGGATGTGGAGAAGCTCCGGGAAGTGGGAGCGGACGCAGTGCTGATCGGGGAGACACTGATGAGAGCAGCCGACAAGACAGCCAAACTCCGCCAGCTGCGAGGTGCCCTATGACCAGAATCAAACTGTGCGGGCTTTGCCGCCCTGAAGATATTGAGGCGGCAAACCAGCTTCGACCGGACTATATCGGATTTGTGTTTGCCCCTGAAAGCAGGCGGTATGTGGCCCCAGACCTTGCCGAGGAGTGGAGGAGGATGCTTGCTCCGGAAATCCAAGCGGTGGGTGTGTTTGTGAACGAAGCACCCGAGCGAGTGGCTGAGCTGTTAAACAGCGGTGTCATTGATGCGGCCCAGCTCCACGGCGCGGAGGACGAGGTGTATCTCAAGCGGCTCCGGAGTCTTTCCCCCAAGCCGATTATACAGGCCTTCCGTGTAAGAACTCCCCAGGATGCCGCAAAAGCGGAACAGAGCAGCGCAGATTATGTGCTGCTGGATTCCGGAGCAGGAACTGGAAGGACCTTTGACTGGGAGCTGATACGCAGTGTAAAGCGGCCATTTTTTCTTGCCGGAGGCCTTGACAGCGGAAATGTAACAGAAGCGGTGCGGCTGCTGCATCCTTTTGGGGTGGATGTCAGCTCAGGAATAGAAACCAATGGAGTAAAAGATAAAATAAAAATGGCGGCATTTGTGGCCGCTGTGAGAAAGGAAGAGGAACAATGACAAATCCAAGGGGACGCTTTGGAATCCATGGCGGGCAGTACATTCCCGAAACCCTGATGAATGCGGTGATCCAGTTGGAAGAAGCCTATGACCACTATAAAACGGATCCGGAATTCAATCGGGAGCTCACAGAGCTTTTCAACGATTACGCTGGCAGACCCTCCCGGCTTTACTACGCGGAGAAAATGACAAAGGACCTGGGCGGGGCGAAGATCTACCTCAAGCGGGAGGACCTGAACCACACCGGCGCCCATAAAATCAACAATGTGCTGGGCCAGGCTCTTCTGGCAAAGAAGATGGGCAAAACCCGGCTGATCGCTGAAACGGGCGCCGGTCAGCACGGGGTTGCCACAGCCACTGCGGCCGCGTTGATGGGGATGGAGTGTGTTGTCTTCATGGGGAAGGAGGACACCATCCGGCAGGCGCTCAATGTGTACCGCATGCGTCTGCTGGGGGCCCAGGTGGTTCCTGTTACCACGGGAACGGGGACACTGAAAGACGCTGTATCCGAAGCCATGCGGGAGTGGACCTCCCGCATTGACGACACCCACTACTGCCTGGGTTCGGTGATGGGACCTCATCCCTTTCCTACCATTGTCCGGGATTTTCAGGCCGTCATTTCCAAGGAGATCAAAGAGCAGATTCTTGCGAAAGAGGGCAGACTGCCCGATGCGGTCATCGCCTGTGTCGGCGGCGGGTCCAATGCCATTGGCAGCTTCTATCATTTTATTGAGGACGAAGAGGTCCGGCTCATCGGCTGTGAAGCGGCAGGGCGGGGGATCAACACGGCGGAGACAGCGGCCACCATCGCCACTGGAAAGCCGGGGATTTTTCACGGGATGAAGTCCTATTTCTGCCAGGATCAATATGGTCAGATCGCCCCGGTGTACTCCATCTCAGCGGGATTGGATTACCCGGGAATCGGCCCGGAGCACGCTCACCTGTACGATATCGGCAGGGCGGAGTATGTTCCCATAACAGACGACGAGGCGGTGGATGCCTTTGAATACCTGGCCAGAACCGAAGGGATCATTCCGGCCATTGAATCCGCCCATGCGGTGGCCTATGCAAGGAAACTTGCGCCCACCATGGATAGAGATCGGATCATCGTCATCACCATATCCGGCAGAGGCGATAAGGATTGTGCTGCCATTGCCCGCTACAGAGGGGAGGATCTTTATGAGTAAGATTGGAAAGGCCTTTGAAAACGGAAAGGCGTTTGTTGCGTTCATCACTTGCGGTGACCCGGACCTGGAGACCACCGCCGCCGCAGTTCGCGCGGCCGCAGAAAACGGCGCGGATCTGATTGAGCTGGGAATCCCCTTCTCCGACCCTACAGCGGAGGGGCCGGTGATTCAGGGGGCCAATCTGCGGGCTTTGCGTGGGGGAGTGACCACGGACAGGATCTTCTCCTTTGTCAAGGAACTGCGCAGAGATGTCACTGTGCCCATGGCCTTTATGACCTACGCCAATGTGGTGTTCTCCTATGGCCCGGAGCGCTTTCTTGCGGCATGTCGGGAAATTGGAATGGACGGGCTTATCCTGCCGGACGTTCCCTTTGAGGAAAAGGAGGAGTTCCTGCCATACTGCCGCGAATACGGTGTAGACCTGGTGTCGCTGATTGCGCCCACTTCGGAACAACGCATTGCCATGATTGCCAGAGAGGCGGAAGGCTTCCTTTACATTGTTTCCAGCCTGGGCGTCACCGGCGTGAGGAGTGAGATTAAAACAGACCTTGCGTCCATTGTCAATGTGGTGAGACAAACCACCAAGGTGCCCTGTGCCATCGGGTTTGGCATTTCCACGCCGGAACAGGCAAGGAAAATGGCGGACCTCTCTGATGGGGTCATTGTGGGATCTGCCATTGTTAAGTTACTGGAGCGGTATGGCAAGGACGCTCCCCCTTACATTGGGGCCTATGTGAAGGAAATGAAATCGGCCTTGACGGGGGATTCGCAGTAAACACAGGACGCATGAAAACCGAGAGCAAGATGCGGAGGGGCGCTTGCTCTCGGTTGCTGTTTGGCCTCGGAGATTGGGTGATGACGGCATGGCTTTTGTGGGGCTCTGAGAGCCTGCGTCGGGAAAGGGCTCGCCCCGTGGCCGCAAAATGACCCCCTCTTCCCAAACTGCCCTAGGGGTAGGGGAGCTCATGACAGGCTCCCTGGAACAACTGCCCAGGAGACATCCCACCCGATGGTACCGAGAAGGTGTATCCGTGTAGTTTCACTTCCATGCAGTGTGCAAATTCTGTGCGGAAACTGCCCGATTTTGCATGGGTACTTCCCAGTGCCGCGGATTTTTCGGTATTATAATATGACGATATGATGAAAATTCCATCCGTCAAAGGAAGCAATTCCTATGTGTAGGGGAGTGGGTGACTTATGAGGCAGCTAATCAAAGGGTTTCCGGAGCAATTTCTTGGGAAGCTTCAGGTACCCGCAGAGAATCGGCAGGAATTCCTGATGGAATCGGTGCGGAAAAATGATCATTCTCTGCGGATTGTGTGCCTGATCATCTTTTTGGTGGAGTTCTATAACATTTTCCGCGTGGTTTTCTTGTCACAATCGGGTTTGACAACCCGGAACAACCGCACCTATTTCTATATGTATTGTGTCTTGATCCTGTTCGCGGTGCTGTGGGTGGTGTTGGGACGCCTTCTGCGGGAGGCCGGAGCCCAAAGGCGATGGATTGCCCAGTACACGGTCGTCTGCCTGATTTTTTTATGGCACCTGGTCTTGAACACCTATGACCTCTATCGGGATGTGGGCACTGGTGTGACTGTGCTGACCACCGCGCTGCTGGCGTTGGCATTGTTGATTCAGATGCCGCCTATGTACAGCATACCTCAATACATCATTGGATATCTGCTGTTCTGGGTGTTCATGGCGCCCAAATTGGATTCGGGAAACTGCCTAAACTTGACCATTTCATTTTTGGTGGCTTTGGCAGTGTCTTTGGTGCAGACCCACCACGCGGTCACCGCGTTGAAACAGCAAAAGCAGATTGTCCAGATGAATGCCAAATTGCAGGATCTGGTACAGTTGGATTCTTTGACAGGCCTTTTGAACAAGACGACGATGGAATGTCGGGTGGAACAGCTGATTTACGGCCTGGAGCACAGGGATCCCCCCAGCAGTTTGACCCTGTTCCTCCTGGATATGGATGGCTTCAAGGGCATCAATGACCGCTATGGCCATCCCTGCGGGGACCATGTGTTGGTTGAAACAGCCATGGCGATGCGGGATGTTTTCGACGCTGCGGTGGGATTGGGCCGTATTGGCGGGGATGAATTCGCGGTCCTCTATGATTTTCCCATGGATGAGGACACAGCGACCGCCTTGGGCCAGCAGCTGGTGGAACAATTGGGGAGCATCCAGTGGCAGAGTCAGTCCATAGGGATCAGCTGCAGCGTAGGAGTGTGTGCGTGTGCCAATCCAAAGTGCTCTTACCAGCAGCTCTACGCGGAAACGGACCGCATGCTATACCGGGCAAAACAGAAGGGAAGGGGCCAGTGCTGTTTCCAACAGTGGCAGCCTGAGGAGGGCGGCCAACTTGTGGAAGAAGCGATGTGAACAGAAGCTGGAGATGGGTTGGATGGGGATATGCCGCGCTTGGATTTCCCCACTGCCGGTTTCTGTGTCGGGGCAAGGGAACCTCCTCCAGTGGAGCTTGCAGAACCCACTGGATTCAAAGCAATAATATATGGAAGGAAAAGCGAAAAAGCCGCCGGAGATTCCGGCGGCTTTTTTTCGCAGGTTCAGTTGCTGATGGCAGCATCGCTTATTCCTTGATTTCCAGCGGCACAAAGCAGAACTTGGTGCAGTCCACCAAGCCCCGATCGGTCAGCCGAAGCTCCGGCAGGCAGGCCAGGGGGATCAGGGCCATGGTCATGAAGGGGGAGACCATCTTGCACCCAATCTGGTCCCAGGCGCTTTCCAGCTGTTCCACCAGATCGCTCATCTCGCTGACGGGTTTGTCGTTCATCAGCCCAGCAATGGGCAGAGGAACCAGTCCCAGAACTTTCCCGTCCCGCACTACCACCATCCCGCCGCCGGACTGGATCAACGTGTTGGCAGCCAGAGCCATGTCCTGATCGTTGGTGCCGATGACCAGCAAATTGTGGGCGTCGTGGGCCACAGTGGATGCCATGGCTCCGTTTTCAATTTGGAACCCTTTCACAAATCCGAAGCCCCGGTTTCCAGTCTCGTGGTGGCGTTCAAATACCACCGCTTTTAACACGTCTTGGGAGGGATCGGACTGCAGCTCTCCATTGGTCACAGGAAGGGTAGCCTTGGTTTCCCGGTTGTCCACCCGGCCGGACGCCACCTCCATGACCCGAACCTGTACCGAGTCACCCTCTGCAGGAATACGGAAGGACTCCGGGGTGATCTTGTCCCGGATATGCACAGAGCCCGTTGCCCAAACAGGGTATTCATAGGGCTCAAACTCAACGGTCAGCTTTCCGTCCTTGGCAACTGTGTCTCCGTCAATGAGAACCTGCACCACTTCCATGGAGGACAGATCCCGCAGGAGCACAATGTCGGCGCACTTGCCGGGAGTGACCGAACCCAGCTCGTGATCCAGCTGGAAGCACTGGGCGCAGTTGATGGTCACCATCTGAATGGCAGTGATGGGATCCACGCCCTCCTCCAGCGCCCGGCGGAGGATGTGGTCCATGTGGCCCTGGGAAGCCAGTGTGTGGGGGTGGTTGTCGTCGGAGATCATTACGGCGAACCGGGTGTCCACCTGGTGCTGGGTGATGCTCTTGACCACCTCGTGAAGGTCCCGCCAGCCGGAGCCCTCCCGGAGCATGGCGTACATACCCAGACGCATTTTCTGCAGGGCGTCCTCCGCCCGGGTGGACTCGTGGCAGCAGCGGATGCCGGAGGCAATGTAGGCGTTGAGCCCGGCGCCGTTTTCCTGCAGGGAGTAGTGTCCTGTAACGATTTTCCCAGCCTTCAGGGTTTCCCCCACAATGTCGTGGGCGTGCTTGTCCGAGGAGAGAATCCCTGGGAAGTTCATCATTTCTCCCAAGCCCACTACGCTGTCCCAGTCCATGGTTTCACGGATGTCCTCCGGCCCAACAAAGGAGCCGGTGTCCTCAAACCCGGGCACTGCGGGCACGCAGGAGGGCGTGGTGATCATGGCTTTCAGCGGGGTGCGTTTGGCGTCCTCCGCCATGCAGGAAACACCTTTCAGCCCCAGCACATTGCAGATCTCGTGAGGATCCATGAAGATTCCCACCGTGCCGTGAGGGATCACTGCCCGGGCGTATTCGCCTACGGATACCATGGAGGACTCCACATGGATGTGCCCATCCAAGAAGCCGGGGGCGATGTAAGTTCCGGAAGCGTCGATGATCTGGGTGCCTTCGCCGATACAGTGGGAGGCGTCACCCACCAGTGCGATGCGGCCTTTGCTGATGGCCACATCCATAGATTCCTGCAATTCATGGGTGCAGACATTGACCAGAGTCCCGTTTCGGATGACGACGTCCGCCGGAACACGGCCCTGAGCCACTGCGGCCAGAGTAGAACTGGCTTCCCACAGCGGCACTTTGCAAAAGTGATTGATCATAGCGTTCCCTCCTGAAAAGTGGATTTTGGGTGTAAATAGCATTGCGCATATCCAAGGCTTCACCAAGGTGTGGTTTTCAACATTATAGCACTGGCCTGCGCAGGAAACAACCGTCTTTTGAAGTGGTTTCTTGGAAACCACACAGGTCCTTGCGGTGCAGTGTTGGAACCGGTGGGCAAGAAAAAGGCAATTGGCGAAACCTCCAAGATCGTGACCATCTTTTTGGGTAAAAAGGGAAAAAGCGGGAAATAGCAAAATGTTTCTTTACAATAGTATGGTAACATGCTAAAATGCGAAAGCAACCAGAAAATTGGGAGGTCGAATGAATCATGAAGAAAAAAGCATTGTCACTGGTGCTGGCGCTGGCATTGGCGCTGAGCATGGCGGCTTGCGGCAATACTGCTTCCAGCGGGTCCAGCGACAACCAGGACGCTGAAAAGAGCAGCAGCCAGACTGTGGAGTCCAGCCAGACTGTGGAGTCTGAGTCCCAGGAGAGCGACGCTGAGGAAGCAACATCGGAAGAGAGCGATCTGGCCTATGTGAAGGACAAGGGGACCCTTGTGGTGGGCATCACCAACTTTGATCCCATGGACTATAAAGAAGCGGGCAGCGACGAGTGGATCGGGTTTGACGCGGACATGGCGAAGGCCTTTGCGGAGAGCCTGGGCGTGGACGTGGAATTCATCGAGATCACCTGGGATTACAAGGTGGAAGAGCTGAACTCCAAATCCATTGACGCTGTGTGGAACGGCATGACCCTCACCGATGAGGTGAAATCCGCCATGGCCACCTCCACCCCTTACTGCACCAATTACCAAGTGCTGGTCTACCCCAGTGAGAAGGCCGCAGATTTTGAGGGCCTGACCACATTGGAAGGGCTGAATATCGCGGTAGAGTCCGGTTCCGCCGGTGAGGACGCCGCCACAGCGCTGAACGCCTCCACTGTGCCGGTCCAGTCCCAGGCCAACACCCTGATGGAAGTTTCTGCAGGCACCGCCGACGCAGCAGTGATCGATGTGCTGATGGCAGCTTCCATGACCGGTGAGGGCACCAGCTACGAGAATCTGTCTTACAGCCTGAACCTGAACGAGGCTCAGGGTCTTGCGTCCGAGGAGTACGGCGTGGGATTCCGCCAGGGTTCCGACTTGGTGGAAGCGTTCAATCAGTTCTGGTCTGAGAAAGCGGCGGACGGCACTGTGGAAGAGGTGGCTGCCACTTATGGCCTGCAGGATGCCGTGATCCTGGAATAATCACATCTGTCAGCAACCACTCAGCAATTACATGGAACTTTTCAAGGCAGAGGGCAGATTGCCCTCTGCCTTTGGACGGCTTATTGAGCCTTGCTGCGTTCTATTATTATGATCCTATTTTAGAGAGGACGATCCATTGTGCTGGAGTTTATTTCCTCCGACCAATTTCAAACTGTTTTTGCCGCCCTGAACAGCGGCTTCCTAGTTACCCTGGAGCTGTTTTTCATCACCTTGATCGGCGCCCTTCCCCTGGGCTTGATCATCTCCTTTGGCTCCATGAGCCGTTTTCGTCCCATTGGGCTGCTGGCTGCCCAGTTTGGAATCGCCCCCAAGGGAAAGGTGGCCAAAGCGGTGTGCGGGTTCCGGCCCATTCGCCTGGTCTGCCGTGTCCTGGTTTGGGTGATCCGGGGGACGCCCCTGGTGCTGCAGATTATCATCCTGTTCTACGTTCCCGGCATGGTGGGACTGTTCACCTGGGGAGGAGGGGAGACGGCCCGGTTTACCGCGGTGTCCGTGGCCTTTGTGCTGAACTACGCCTGTTACTTCTCCGAGATCTATCGGGGCGGTATTCAAGGGGTTCCGGTAGGCCAGCAGGAGGCAGGCCAAGTGCTGGGAATGACCAAGTCCCAGATCTTTTTCAAGGTGACCCTGCTGCAGATGATCAAGCGGATTGTACCTCCCATGTCCAATGAGATCATCACTCTGGTGAAAGACACCTCCTTGGCCCGGGTTATCGCCCTGCAGGAAGTGATTTGGATGGGCGAGTCCTTCATGAAGGGGAACCAGGGGTATTCCGGTCTGGTGTGGCCGCTGTTTTTCACCGCGGTGTACTATTTGGTGTTCAGCGGCGTGGCAACCATTCTGCTGGGCCGGCTGGAAAAGAAATTGGAATTTTTCCGGTAAAGGAGGGAATGAAAAATGGCGATTTTGCAGGTGCAGAATTTGGAAAAGCATTTTGGCGCAACCCAGGTGCTCAAGGATATCAGCTTTGACTTGGAGCAGGGGCAAGCCATGGCCATAATCGGCTCCTCGGGCAGCGGCAAGACCACCCTTCTGCGGTGTTTGAATTTTCTGGAAACGCCCACCCGTGGGAAAATCCTGGTTCACGGACAGACGCTGTTTGACGCCGAGGATCCCTCTACCCAAAAGGAGAGCGAGGTTCGGAAAAAGCGCCTCCACTTTGGAATGGTGTTCCAGTCCTTCAATCTGTTCCCCCAGTATACGGTGCTGGAAAACGTCACCTTGGCCAAGAAGCTTCTTGCCAAGGAAAAACCGGACTATAAAGCCGGGAAAAAGCAGATCCTCTCCCAAATTGAGGAAGAGGGAAAAGCGCTGTTGGAGAAAATGGGCCTGGCGGATCGGGCAGGGCATTATCCCCATCAGCTTTCCGGCGGCCAGCAGCAGCGGGTGGCGATCGCCAGAGCGTTGGCCCTGGCGCCGGATATTCTCTGCTTCGATGAGCCCACCTCCGCTCTGGACCCGGAGCTTACCGGAGAGGTGCTGAAGGTGATCCGTTCCCTGGCGGAGCAGAAGACCACCATGATCATTGTCACCCATGAGATGGCCTTTGCCCGGGACGTGGCGGATCAGGTTGTCTTTATGGACAGCGGCGTCATCGTGGAGCAGGGGGACGCCCGACAGGTGATTGAAAATCCCCGTCACCAGCGGACCCAACAGTTTTTGGCTCGCTATTCCCAGCAGTGAACCAGCGCCTCTCCGGCGGTGTCCGGGGAGGCGCTTTTTTGCTGTCAAATCAGCCCCGATGGGGTGGGGGTGCCTTCCAGGGGTGTTTCAGGTGTTGTGTCATGTTCCAAAATGCCGGATGTGAGCTTGGCAGACCGCCGGAATTCTTGACTTTTTCAATGTAAAGTGCTACTATAACAGCTATATTTTCAGATCCAAGATACTCGGATCCCAGATACTAGAAGGTGAAGGCGAAACTATGATAGAAACTATGAAATACAGCGATACAGAATTTACTGTTTCTTTGGATCCCCAGCAGGTGGTGGCGGAGGTCCACGCTAACACAGTGGAACTCCCCCAGCGGACTGTGCGGGAGCACATCGAATATGCCCTGGATCACCCCATTGGCGCAGGCCCCATTGAGGAGGTGGTCCAGCCGGGGGAGAAGGTGTGCATTATCATCTCCGACGTCACCCGCCGCTGGCAGCAGCCCAGCACCTACCTGCCCATTCTGGTGGAGCGGCTCAACCGGGCCGGCATCCCGGACGAGAACATTCTGATCCTCTGCGCCACCGGCACCCACCGGCGGCAGACGGAGGAGGAACACATCTCCCTGGTGGGGGAGGACCTCTATCGCCGTATCCGGTTTTTGGATCATCAGTGTGATGACAAGGAGCACCTCACCTACATGGGAACTACCAGCCGGGGAACCCCGGTCTGGCTGAACAGCTATGCCATGGCCTGTGACAAGCTCATTCTCACCGGCGGTGTGGTCTACCACTTCCTGGCCGGCTTTGGCGGCGGCCGGAAGTCCGTGGTGCCCGGTATTGCAGGCCGGGAGACCATCAATACCAATCATAACAATGCCTTGAATCATGGGCTGGGCAGCGGGTCCAATCCCCGGGTTTGCAACGGCAACATGGGGGAGGACAACCCCTTCCACAGCGATCTGGTGGAGTGTGCCGCCTTTGCTAAGCCCGCCTACCTGCTCAACGTCTTTGTTGACGACAATTACCAGATTGTGGGCGCCTTTGCTGGGGATTGGCAGAAGGCCCATCAGGCGGCAGCCAAAGTGGTGGAGCAGATGGACGGAGTGCCCATTCCCCATCGGGCTCCGTTGGTCATCGCCAGTGCGGGAGGGTTCCCCAAGGATATCAACCTCTATCAGACCTCCAAGACTCTCTCCAACGCTCTGGCAGCGGTGGCTCCCGGCGGCACCATGATTCTGCTGTCCCAGTGCCGGGAGGGCTTCGGCGATCCGGACTGCGAGGCTCAGATCTGTTCCTATGACACCATGGAGGAGCGGGAGAAAGCCCTCCGGGCGGACTTCTCCATTGGGGGCTTTGTGGGCTTCCTTTTTGCTGAGGCCTCGGAGAACTACCACTTGATTCTGGTGACGGATATCCCTGGCGAGCGTTTCGGCCGCACAAAGATCCAGGTGGCCAAGAACTTGGATGAGGCGTTGGCCTTGGCTGCCCAGTGCAGCGGAGGCAGCCTTGACGGGGTGGAAACCGTCCTCATGCCTTACGGTGGCAGCACGTTCCCCCTGCCGCAGGCATGATCCGTAGTTGTCCTATTTATTATAGAAAGCAAGAGTGACATGACTGGGAAACCAAATGGCCGCTGAAAGCGGCCATTTTTGCTGTGGGCTGGGGGATGGAAAATCGCAAAAAACCGGCGCAGGAGACCCCGCGCCGGTTCACAGCTTTTCTGTTTAGTTGATATCTGCGTTATCTGCAGAAATCGTTTAAGTACCGCTCCAGGCAGGAGGCAATAATGGCCTTGGCAGCTTCGTGATCCTTCACTTCGCCGATCTGAGTGGAGTTCGCATCTTCCAGCTGCTTGTAGACGGTGAAGAAGTGCTGCATCTCATCGAAGATGTGCTTTGGCAGTTGGGTGATGTCGGTGTAGTTATTGTAGGTGGGATCGTCAAAGGGGATTGCAATGATCTTTTCGTCCTCGCTGCCGCCGTCATCCATGATGATGACCCCGATGGGATAGCACCGCACCAGGGACATGGGGATGATGTTTTCGGAGCAGAGCACCAAAACATCCAAGGGGTCGCCGTCGTTGGCAAAGGTGCGGGGGATAAAGCCGTAGTTTGCCGGGTAATGGGTGGAGGTGTACAGCACCCGGTCCAGACGGAGCAGGCCGGTCTCCTTGTCCATCTCGTACTTGGCCTTGCCGCCCTTGGTGATCTCGATGACGGCGAAGAAGTCGTCCTCCTTAATCCGCTTGGGAGAAATGTCATGCCAGATATTCATGGGCCTCATCCTTTCCAATGATGATAATATAACGCTCTGTGGTCAGTATAGCACAGGGACGGGAAAAAGAAAAGACATGGTTTGGCTGGAAAGGGCATAGAATAGGATCGAGGAGGTGGCGCCATGACATGCAGAATGGACGCCCTACGGGACAAGGAGGTCATCAATGTCAAGGACGGAGGCCGCATGGGATTTGTGGGCGACGTGGAGGTGGATGTCCAGGAGGCGAAGCTCACTGCGGTAGTGGTCTGCGGACGGCTGCGGCTGTTCGGGCTGTTGGGACGGGAGCCGGACCTGGTGATCCCCTGGGAGAAGATCTCCCTGATCGGGGAGGACACGGTGCTGGTGGACGCGCCGGTCCCGGCACAGGGGCAAAAGAGCGGAATTTTCCGCAGTCTGTTGGAAAAGCTGGGATTGTAGCCGCCAAAGTTTTCCGGAATCCACCGGAAATCCCGGGAAAAAGTCCTTGATTCTGCCGGGGCCTTGTGCTATAATATTTCAGCAAAACACACGCCGCGTCTCGGATTGGTGCTCGGAAATCTCCGGGTTTGCCCCGATAAGACGGCGCGGCGGCGGCAAAAGCCCGGCAAAAAATTCAAAACGGGCTTTTCAAAACCAAGGAGGTATTTTGTAAATGGCAGTCGTATCTATGAAACAGCTGTTGGAGGCCGGCGTACACTTCGGCCACCAGACCCGTCGTTGGAACCCCAAGATGGCTCCCTACATCTTCACTGAGCGCAACGGGATCTATATCATTGATCTGCAGAAGACTGTGAAGAAGCTGGAAGAGGCTTACAACTTTGTGCGTGACCTGTCCGCCGAGGGCAAGAACGTGCTGTTTGTTGGCACCAAGAAGCAGGCTCAGGAGTCCATCCGCGAGGAGGCCACCCGCGCTGGCGCTTTCTATGTAAACGCACGTTGGCTGGGCGGCATGCTCACCAACTTCACCACCATCCGCACCCGGATCCAGCGTCTGGCTCAGCTGCGGAAGATGGAAGAGGACGGCACCTTTGATCTGCTGCCCAAGAAGGAAGTCAGCAAGCTGCAGCTGGAGATTGAGAAACTGGAGAAGTTCCTGGGCGGCATCAAGGATATGAAGACCTATCCCGGCGCCCTGTTTATTGTGGATCCCCGCAAGGAGCGCATTGCCGTCTCCGAGGCTCGGAACCTGGGCATCCCGATTGTGGCCATTGTGGACACCAACTGCGATCCCGACGAGATTGACTATGTGATTCCCGGCAACGATGACGCCATCCGCGCTGTGAAGCTGATTGCCGGCGCTATGGCCGACGCCATCATTGAGGGCCGTGAGGGCCAGATGGGCGCCGCCGCCAAGGAGGCTGCCGAGGCTGAGGCTGACGCAGAAGAGGCTGGCGAGATCACTGTGGAGGAGTAAGCATCGGCTTGCTCATGGCAGACAGTCCCTGGGGGAACAGCCCCTGAAGGTCAAGAAGAGAAAGGATGTTTAGAGATGAATTTTACCGCGAAAGACGTCGCCGCCCTTCGTGAGAAGACCGGCTGCGGCATGATGGATTGCAAGAAGGCCCTGACCGCTTCCGAGGGCGATATGGAGAAAGCTATTGACTTCCTGCGGGAGAAGGGCCTGGCCGCTTCCGTGAAGAAGGCTGGCCGTATTGCTGCTGAGGGCGTTGCCTTTGCCACCGTCAGCGAGAACGGCAAGGTGGGCGTTGTCATCGAGGTCAATGCCGAGACCGACTTCGTTGCCAAGAACGCTGATTTCCAGAACTTTGTCAAGACCTGCGCCGACACCGTGATTGAGCAGAATCCCGCTGACGTGGAGACGCTGCTGGCCTGCAAGGCAGCCGGCTCCGAGGAGACCGTGGACGCCCTGCTGAAGGAGAAGATCCTGACCATCGGTGAGAACATCAAGATCCGCCGTTTTGCTCGCTATGAGGGTGTGGTCACCTCTTATGTTCACGCTGGCGGCCGTATCGGCGTTATCGTGAAGTTTGATACCACCGACGAGATCGCTTCCACCGACGCGTTCAAGGCATATGCCCACAATGTGGCCATGCAGATCGCCGCTATGAACGCTGAGTACCTGGACGAGGCCTCCGTTCCCGCCGAGCGCGTGGAGAAGGAGAAGGAGATCCTCACCCAGCAGATCGTGGACGAGGGCAAGCCTGCCAATATCGCCGAGAAGATTGTTGCTGGCCGTCTGAACAAGTTCTTCAAGGAGATCTGCCTGGTGGATCAGGTTTACGTGCAGGATAGCTCCATGACCGTGAAGCAGTACACCGAGTCCGTTGCCAAGGAGCTGGGCGGCGATATCAAGATCGCTGGCTACACTCGCTTCGAGAAGGGCGAGGGCCTGGAGAAGCGTCAGGACGACTTCGCTGCCGAAGTTGCCGGCATGGTGAAGTAAGTTTCCAAAAGCATAGTAAAAGAGCGAGTTCCGAAAGCCGGAGCCCGCTCTTTTTTTGTGGGGAAAGTTTGTCAGGAAATAAGACTCCAGAGGATCAATAAGCCAAAACACACAATCCCCGCCACAGGTGCCCAGAGCGTGACCAATGTTTTTGCCTTGGTGGGGCCCCCGCAGATCCGGCAAAGTCCTCGGTAAATCAAAGCGCCCAGCAGCCCGCCCAGGGTGTTGAGCAGCAGGTCGTCGATGTCACCGATTCCGGTTTTGGTGGCCACTTGCAAAACCTCCGCCGCCATACTTACCGCTGCCACAATCAGGACTGTTTTCCAAAGTGGCCCATTTTTTCGGAAGAGAGCCATATAGACGCCCAGAGGAATGAAAATGACCACATTTCCCAAAAGGTTGCTCCAGGCGAAGTTTCGCAGCATTTCTTGACGAAAGCCGGTGACGTAATCGAGACCAATCAGGTATTCCAAGACGCTCCTTAGGGGGAAAAGATTCCAAACCCGGATTCCTAGGCGGCTCTTAAACAGAAAGGCCGCCAAAAAGAAAAGGTAGATTCCCATTACCAAGAAAAGCCATAGGGAAAGCAAAGTCTCTTTGGAGAACCGTTTCTTTGCCATCTTCACCACCCCTTTACAACTATTCTATCAGGAAGTAGTGGTTTCTACAATAAGGAGTGTGTCACAGCGGAGACAGAGCGTTGCCCGGTGCCTCCCACTTTTTAAGAAACAGCAGATAAACCAGCGCCGCGAGAAATGGAAGATCATAGTAGTGGAGAAAGCTTCCCACCAGCACCCAGTTCATGGCCGCATAGCCCACAAAGACGCCCACTTTCAGGATCAGGGCCAGGGCTCCTGGTCGTAGAGTCAGCCGCGCCAGGTAGGCCATCAGTGGGGAGAGGCAGGCAAAGACCGCCCAGGCCTGGATGAAGGTCCAGCCATAGACAGCGTTTGTCGCCTCCGCAGTGAGGTAGTAGGTCAGCAGCATCCCGGCACTGAACAGAAAAATGTTGATCATGGCCAGCTTGTTGCTTCGGCTGTAAAGGCTGATGGCAATGCCGATGACAATCCACACCCCAGCCTGGGAGAAAATATCGCTGAGCGATACGCCAAAATGCTGGGCATAACAGTGAATGTCCAGCATTTTCACCAGGAATCCGGTCAATAGACCGATCACTGTCATGCTGGCAGGGTGAAGTATCGCGTTTTGTACCTTCTGTTTCATTCCATCGCCTCTCTTTGCTCACTATTGTAGCATAGCCGCTGCCCCTGAGAAAACGACGGGACTTTTTGGTTTGGAAGGAAGGCACATTTCCCCGGGAAACTTGTAAATTTTTTGTGACACTCCCGGATTCTCCCGTCCGCAAAGGGGTTCCCCCTGGGGAAAAGAACGCGGGAAACCTTTACAACCGAGGGGTTTTCATGTACAATAGGTTCGAATATAATCTGTAGAACGGAGAGAGATAATATGGCACCGAAATATAAGCGCGTATTGCTCAAGCTCAGCGGAGAGTCTCTGGCAGGCAAAGCCGGCCACGGCATCGATTTTGACACAGTCCTCGCCATCTGCAAGCCCATCAAGGAGATTGCGGATATGGGCGTGGAAGTGGCCATTGTTGTGGGCGGCGGCAACTTCTGGAGAGGCCGCAGCAGCGGCAGCATGGACCGCACCCGGGCCGATCACATGGGAATGCTCGCCACGGTGATCAACGCTCTGGGCGTGGCCGACGGCTTGGAGCAGCTGGGTTTGGACGTCCGGGTCCAGACCGCCATTGCCATGCAGGAGGTGGCGGAACCCTATATCCGCAACCGCGCTGTGCGCCATTTGGAAAAGGGGAGGGTCGTGGTGTTCGGCTGTGGTACGGGTAACCCCTTCTTCTCCACGGATACCGGTGCAGCTCTTCGCGCTGCGGAGATCGAGGCTGACGTGATCCTCAAGGCCACCATGGTGGACGGTGTCTACGACAGCGATCCCAAGAAGAATCCGGACGCCAAAAAGTACGATACGTTGAGCTATATGGACGTGCTCAACAAGAATCTGGGCGTCATGGATATGACGGCCGCCTCGTTCTGCAAGGATCGGAATATCCCCTTCCTGGTGTTCAGCATTGAGGATCCGGAGAATATTGTCCGGGCGGTTGTGGGCGAGAAAGTGGGCACCCTGGTTCAGTGATCAACAGACTATCCAAACCAATCAAATCTTGAAAGGCTGGTAACAATCATGGCAGAGATGAAAGACGTTTTCGCAAAAGCCGAAAGCAAAATGGGCAAGACCATCGACCACTTGATGGAAGAGTTTGACACCATCCGTGCGGGCCGTGCCAACCCCGCCGTGTTGGACCACATCATGGTCAACTATTACGACACTCCCACCCCCATCAATCAGCTGGCGGCTGTGGCCGTGTCCGAAGCTCGGGTGCTCACCATCACTCCCTGGGATATGAGCGTGCTCCGGGGCATTGAGAAGGCCATCCAGACCTCTGATCTGGGCGTCAATCCCCAGAACGACGGCAAGGTGATCCGTCTTGTGTTCCCGCCCCTCAACGAGGAGCGCCGCAAGGAGCTGTCCAAGGAGGTGTCCAAGCTGGGTGAGGAGGCCAAGGTGGCCATTCGTTCCATCCGCCGGGACGCCATTGAGAAGCTCAAGGAGATGAAGAAGGCCGGCGACATCACGGAGGACGATCTGAAGCAGGCTGAGAAGAAGACCCAGGATCTCACCGATAAGTACGTGAAAAACGCCGAGGAGTGCGCTCAGCGCAAGGAGAAGGAGATCATGGCCATTTGAGCCTGAAAGGGGGCAATGGCTTTGGCATTTTTGAAAAAACAGGAGGAGGGGCAGGAGCCCCTCCATCTTCCTGTGCATATTGGAATCATCATGGACGGCAACGGCAGGTGGGCGAAGAAACGGTTTCTGCCCCGGTCGGCCGGCCATCGGGCAGGTGCGTCCAATTTTCGCACCATTACCCGGTATTGCTCCAAGATTGGGGTAAAATATCTAACGATGTACGCTTTTTCCACAGAGAATTGGACTCGCCCTGCGGAAGAGGTGGGTGCCCTGATGGGCTTGTTCAAGGAGTACCTGGAGGAGGCTCTCCGGGACTTCATGGATGAGAACATCCGGGTGCGGTTTATCGGGGACGTGTCCGCGTTCCCGGAGGATCTGCGCACACTGATCCGGGAGGTGGAGGAAGCCTCCGCACCCAAGACCGGCATGGTCCTGAACCTGGCCATGAATTACGGCGGCCGGGCGGAAATCACCCGGGCGGCCCAGGCCTTTGCCAGGGAAGTGGCAGCCGGGGAAAAGCGCCCGGAGGATTTGACCCAGGAGCTCTTTGCCAGCTACCTGTACACCGGGGGCCAACCCGATCCGGATTTGATCATCCGTCCCAGCGGGGAGGAACGGCTGTCCAACTTCCTGTTGTGGCAGAGCGCCTACGCGGAATTTGTCTACTTCGACATCCTTTGGCCGGACTTCAAGACCAGTGATCTGGATGAGGCCATCCGCATCTACTCCTCCCGGCAGCGGCGCTTTGGCGGCGTCTAAGGCGAATGTTCAATTCCCCATTTCATCATGGGGCTGGGATT
>JBMNVU010000001.1:0-440135 GCA_050946975.1 Acutalibacter sp. | reverse complement strand
CGATGATGACAGCGTCGATCTGGCCGTTGACCAGAGCCTGCACAGCAGTGGCGCCGTTGTCGTAAGCCTGCACATGGTCCTCGCCAAAGCCGCCGTTCTCGGGAGTGTCAGAAGCGTAGATGTAACCGGTGGTGCCGCGCTGGGTGCCGATCATCTTCTCGCCCAGGTTGTCCATGGTCACGTCGGAGCCTTCCTTCACGATGACCACCTGCACGCCGGTGGCGTAGCTGGTGCTGAAGTCCACAACCTCGTCGCGCTCCTCAGTGTAGGACAGGCCGGCCAGCATCACGTCGGCGGTGTTGTTCTGCACAGCCAGCAGAGCGGAGTCAAACTCCATGTCGTCGATCTGGAGCTCCAGGCCCAGCTTGTCGGCAATGGCGGAAGCGATCTCCACGTCGATGCCCTCAAAACCGGTGCCGTTGAAGCCCTCGCCGTCAGCAACCATCTCATAGGGAGGGAACTGAGCGTTGGTGGACATGATCAGCTTGCCCTCTTCAATGGTGGTGAAGTCGCCGTAGTCACCGGTCTCGGTGGCGGAAGCGTCATCGGAAGTCTCGGAGCTCACCTCGGAAGCTTCGGAGGAAACCTCGGAAGAGGTGGAGGACTCACTGGCGGTGGAGGACTCCCCAGCAGCGGAGCTGGTGGAGGTGTCGCCGCAGCCGGCGAATACAGCGGTCATCAGCATGAGGGCCGCCATCAAAGTTGCGATTTTCTTCATGATAGATTACTCTCCTTCGTCCTTTTCTTGACCCTTGTTGGGAATATACACATTATACAACATATGCGCCATTTTTCAAGGGGCAAAGGTGAAATAATCCGGGATTTTCTGGGATATTATTTGTATAAAAATACAACCTGGCAGATCCCTGAGGAAAAAACAGGTTGACAAGCGGCGCCTGGGAGTTTAAACTTAAAGTACAGTTTAAAGCCGGAAGAACCGGCGGAAAGAGGGAACGGTCTATGGCAGGGTACAGCATCTCCCAGGTGGCGGCGCGGTTTGGGGTGGAGCCCCACACGCTGCGTTTTTACGAAAAGGAGGGGATCATCCATCCGGAGCGGACGGCCAGCGGGGTGCGCTCTTACAGCGAGGAGAACGTGGCCCAGCTGGAGATGGCCATGTGCCTGAAGAGCACGGGGATGCCTTTAAAGGAGATCCGCCGGTATTTTGACCTGGTGGACCAGGGGGACGCCACTCTGGAAGAGCGGCTGACCATTTTCACGGACCATCGGGCCCGGGTGCTCCAGGAGATCGACGAGCTGCAAAAGCATCTGGCAAAGATTGAGCATAAGATTGCATATTTGAAGGCCCAGGAAACGTAAAGGCTTTTTAGGGGGACTCGGCAGTGGCGGGCTTTCTTGCCGGTATGCCCCGATTCACCGCCGCGGCGGGGCAAAATGCCGCCGGATTTCCACAGGGAAGGAAGTCAGGCAAGCGGATCTTTTTCTCACAACGCCAACAATACATACAGCAGATATCCGAAAAAGGAGGACGGCCTCAGCCGTCCTCCTTTTTTGCTTGCTGTGTTTTTTCCTCCTCCATGGGGGAGGCCAGTTCCCCGGGCGGTTCCGGGGGATTGTCCTGTTGGCGGCGAAGCTTGTCGTATTCCAACATACCATCCCGCACGGCCGCCTTGATGAGAAAGTACAGCACGCACAAAATGATGATCCACAGCAAAAGATTCCATCCAAAATCTTCCATGGCGACCTTCCTTTCCCCGTCGGACGGGATTCCTATTGGTTTGGCGTTTAGAGTGGTGACCAGAAGGCGGCCTCGTTGGGGCCGGGACTGGGTGTGGTCTGGACCGCTCCCAGGGTTACAGCCCTATGGGCTGGTGCGCCCAGCTCGCTGTTTTTTCGGCTGCGCCGGGTTTTCAGGCTGCAAGGGTGAGGATGGTTCCTGGAGCGGGGGCGCTCGCCGGGCTACCGCCTGGGGCGGACGCGCCCGGCTCGCTGGTTTTTTCGGCTGCGCCGGGTTTTCAGGCTGCAAGGGTGAGGGTGGTTCCTGGAGCGGGGGCGCTCGCCGGGCTACCGCCTGGGGCGGACGCGCCCGGCTCGCTGGTTTTCTTTGACGGCTTACGCCGTTTTTTAGGTCGCGCCTTTTTGAAAAAAGGTCGCTGCGTGCCAGTGGCATGCGTCCAGCGACTGACCGAGCCGGCAGGCGAGACCCCCAAAAACTTTTTCGTTTTTGTCCCTCGCCGATTACACGTTGAACCGGAACAGAACGATATCCCCGTCCTGCATGACGTAGTCCTTGCCCTCAGAGCGGACCAGGCCCTTTTCCTTGGCCACGGCCATGGAGCCGCACTCCATCAGCTCGTCAAAGCCGATGACCTCGGCCCGGATGAAGCCCCGCTCAAAGTCGGAGTGAATCTTGCCCGCGGCCTGAGGAGCCTTGGTTCCCTTGGTGATGGTCCAGGCCCGGACCTCCTGCTTGCCGGCGGTGAGGTAGGAGATGAGCCCCAGCAAGGAGTAGCAGGCGTTGATCAGCCGGTCCAGACCGGACTCCTCCAGGCCCATGTCGCTGAGGAACAGGGCTTTTTCCTCGGGCTCCATGCCGGAGATCTCCGCCTCGATTTCGGCGCAGATGGGCAGCACGGCGGCGTGTTCCGCCTTGGCGAACTCCTCCACCACCTTGTAATACTTGTTGTTCTCCACCCCGGCGCGGAAGTCGTCCTCACTCATGTTGGCGGCGAAGATAATGGGCTTGTTGGTCAGAAGGCTCACGGTGGAGAGAATCTCGGCCTCCTCCTCGGTGCACTCCACGCTGCGGGCGGAACGGCCCTGCTCCAGGGCCTCGTGAACCCGCTCCAGGAAGTCCAGCTCGGACTGGTACTTCTTGTCGGCCTTGAGCATCTTCTTGGTCTTGTCGATGCGCCGGTCCAGCACCTCAATGTCCGAGAGGATCAGCTCCAGGTCAATGGTCTCGATGTCCCGCTTGGGATCGATGCTGCCCTCCACGTGGATGATGTCGTCGTTTTCAAAGCAGCGCACCACATGGACAATGGCGTCCACCTCCCGGATGTTGGAGAGGAACTTATTGCCCAAGCCCTCGCCCTTGGAAGCGCCCTTGACCAGGCCGGCGATGTCCACAAACTCAATGGTGGCGGGAGTGTATTTTTCGGGGTCGTACATTTCGGCAAGCTTGTCCAGACGCTTGTCGGGCACAGCCACCATGCCCACGTTGGGCTCAATGGTGCAGAAGGGGTAGTTCGCCGACTGTGCTCCGGCGTTGGTGATGGCGTTGAACAGGGTGCTCTTGCCCACGTTGGGGAGACCCACGATACCTAATTTCATAGTGTAAAGATCCCTCTTCTCTCTTCTCTGGGGAACTCCCGGCTTCCAGGGATTCCGCCTTTTTAAATACAATAAATTATACCAGATTTGAGCGGCTTTCTCAAGTTGTTTTTCCCAGGGGTCCTGCCGGGAGGGCGTTGGAAAAGCTCAGTTGATTTTCATTTTGTATTTCAGGGGCGTGGTGCCCACCACCCGCCGGAAAACCTTGGTGAAATAGCTTTGGTCATCAAACCCCACTGCGTCTGCCACATCGGTCACCCGCAGGTCCTTGCGGTGCAGCAGGCGTTTTGCCTTCTCAATGCGCACTTGAATCAGGTATTCATTGATGGTGGAGTCTGTTTCCTTTTTAAAAATGCGGCTCAGGTAAGAGGGGGAGAGGTAGACCATCTCCGCCAGTTTCTCCAGGGTGATCTTTTCGTAGTAGTGGTTTTCCATATACTGCATACACAGGTGGATGGCCTGGGCGTGGCGGATATCCGAAAACGGAAAGAGATTGTCCATGAGGATATGCACCGTTTCCGTCAGAGAAAGGCACATCTTTTCAATGTTGTTGGATGCCTCAATGGCTTGACGGCTTTCGTGGCACAGCCGCAAGGTGGTGTCCGCGTCGGCGCCGGCGTCAATGGCCGCCCGGCCGGTCAGCACCAGCAGCTCGCAAATTCGCGATTTCACCTGGGGAATCTTTTGGCCCGAAGCAAACAGAATGTGTCCCAGAAGCTCATTGAGCAGCCGTTGGGTTTCCGCCTTGTCGGATTGCCGGATGCTCTTTAAAAAGGCTTTTTCCTCGGCAAAGGGATAGGGCGGCGGCAGGGACTCCTGTTTAAGATGCAGAATATAGCTGGAGATTTGGCCCTGAAGGGCGTCGGAGGATTGGATTTCCAGCAGCCGGTTGGAGGCGGAAACGTTGTTGAGAAAGCCCACCGCCAAAAAGAGCAGGGTGGAAAGGGGGTTGATCTGGGTGGTGGGGACCACGGGGATCTTCTGCAGCTCCGTGATAGCATCCTGCCGGAATTGAGGGTTCAGGACAGTGAGCTCGTAATCAATGTAGTCCTCCCGTTCCACCATGAGAAAGGGGCCGGCTGTGATGTGGGCGCACACATCAACCTCGTCCAGAATGGGCGACACAAAGCAGGTCAGACCCATGGGGCAGGAGTAGATGTACTTCCCGCCGAAGCGTTGGGCCTGGGTCATGCTGTAGCTTTGGACGTGGGTGCATTGGCTTTGGGGCTGCTGCGTCAGGGCGCAGATCTGGCAGCTGGCACAGCCATAGCCGTATTCTGCAAGCAGCTCTCCGCTTTTGTCGGAGACTATGCATCCCAGTCCGGTTGCCCCTGCGAAGGCAAATGCACATTCCTTTGCCAGAGTTTCGTCAAAGAATTTTTTCCCCATGTTTCCATCCCACCATTTTTGGAACATCTGATTACCTGGACAAAATAATACCAAAACAAGCAAGCAATTACAAGCTATTTTTATTTCAATGTGCTATCCTACGAACTAGAGATGAGCGGGTTCTTGCCCATTGAAGAAACCATGCAGAAGGAGAAGGACGATATGAGCGTGTTGACTGAAATTTCGGAAAATTTGCAGAAGGGAAAAGCCAAGATGGTCAAGCAGCTGGTGCAGCAGGCCATTGACAGCGGCATCTCCGTGCAGCAGATTTTGGACGAAGGCCTTTTGGACGGCATGAACGCCATCGGCGAGAAGTTCAAAAATAACGAAGTGTTTGTGCCGGAGGTGCTGGTGGCGGCCCGGGCCATGAACATGGGCGCGGAGCTGCTCAAACCCCTGATGGCCGAGGCAGGGGTCCAGGCCGCAGGCAAGGTGTGTATCGGCACGATCCAGGGGGATTTGCACGACATCGGCAAAAATCTTGTGAAGATGATGATGGAGGGCAAGGGGCTGGAGGTTGTGGACTTGGGCACCGACGTGGCCCCCGAAACCTATGTCCAGACCGCCATTGACCAGGGCTGTCAGGTGATTTGCTGTTCTGCTCTTTTGACCACCACCATGGGCAAGATGGAGGATGTGGTCCACAAGGCAGAGGAGGCCGGTATCCGTGACAAGGTCAAGATCATGGTGGGCGGCGCTCCTGTCACCCAGGCGTTCTGCGATCAAATCGGCGCGGACTGCTACACCCCCGACGCGGCTTCTGCGGCGGACGCCGCGGTGGCTTTCTGCCGCAAGGCGGGCTGAAGGGGAGAAACACGCTGAAATCTGCCCAGCTTTTGCTCTCAGGCGGAAGCTGTGCAGGTTCTCTTTGTATGGAAAGGTGGTTGTTCCGAAATGACTCCAGAAATGACTCCAAAAGAACTTTTGTTTTCCACGCTTCGCCATGAGCTTACCCCTCGGGCTCCCTGGGTGCCCTTTGCGGGAGTTCACGCCGGTGCGTTGACCGGCAGCGACGCCACAAAGGTGCTCACCGACGAGGATGCCCTGGTGGAGGCTCTGTTAGCAGTGAACCGCCTGTATCGGCCCGATGGCCAGCCCGTTGTTTTTGACCTGCAGCTGGAGGCTGAGATCCTGGGGTGTCAGTTGATCTGGTCCAAGGACAATCCCCCCAGTGTGGCCAGCCACCCCCTGGCAGAGACCATGTCCGTCCCCTGCCGGTGCACTTTGCCCAAACCGGATCAGGGCCGGCTGCCCTTGGTCCTCAGCGCCATGAGGCGCATGAAGGAAGCGGTGGGGGAGACCACCGCCCTGTATGGCCTGATTTGCGGCCCCTTCACACTGGCGTCCCATCTGCGGGGCAACGACCTCTTTATGGACATGTATGACGATGAGGAATACGTGGAGCAGCTGCTGGACTACTGTGTGGACTGCGGAAAGCGGATGGCGAGCTATTACATGGAAGCGGGCATGGATGTCATCGCTGTGGTGGATCCCCTGGTGTCCCAGATTTCCTGCAGCCATTTTGAGGAGTTTCTGGAGGCACCCTGTAAGAAGCTCTTTGATTTTATTCGGGAGAAGGGGGCGTTTTCCTCCTTTTTTGTCTGCGGGGACGCCACCCGGAATATTGAGGCCATGTGCCGCACCGGTCCGGATTCCATCGCTGTGGATGAGAACGTGGACATCATCGCCGCCAAAGTTATCTGCGACCAGTACAACATTGCCATTGGCGGAAACATCCCGCTGACATCCATCATGCTTCACGGCACCCAGCAGGACAACATGAAATATGTGGTGGACCTTCTCGGCCAGCTGCCGGAGTACCGCAATTTTCTGGTCTCCCCCGGCTGCGATATGCCTTATGCGGTGCCGGTGGAAAATGCCATTGGCGCCGGGCAGGCCGTGTTGGAGACCGAGAAAACTCGAGAAATGGTAAAGAATTATGTAAATGAAGAGGAAAATCTGGATGACGTGGAGCTTCCGGATTACCAGCACCTGCAGCGTCCCCTGGTGGAGGTGTGTACGTTGGACAGTGCCTCCTGTGCCGCATGCACCTACATGATGAGCACTGCACAGGTTGCCAAGGACCACTTTGGGGACGCCATCGACATGGTGGAATACAAATTCACGGAGAAAGAAAATATCCGGCGTTTTAAAAAGATGAAGGTCAAGAGCCTGCCCAGCATTTATATCAACGGCCAGCTGGCGTTTGCCTCCCTCATCCCCAGCAAAGAGGAGCTGGAGCACGCCATCCGGGAAGTGCTTTGAACGGTTGGGTGAGGGAGCGCTATGGAACTGTACTTAATCACCGGTTTTCTGGGAGCGGGCAAGACCACCTTCCTGCGGCAGTTTGTCCGCTGTTTTCAGGGAAAGCGCTTTCGGGTGATCGTCAACGAGTTTGGAAAGGTGGGTGTGGATGGGGCTCTCCTGCAGGAGCTGGGGGGCACGATCTCCCAGATATCCAATGGATCCATTTTCTGTGTCTGCCGGGTGGACAAATTTGAAGAGGAGCTCCAGCGGGCTTTGGAGGACCGGCCGGATGTGGTGTTTGTGGAGGCCTCCGGGCTGGCGGATCCCACATCCGTGGCGGCTATTCTGGAACAGCCGAAGCTGTCGGGAATTGATTACCGGGGCAGCGTGTGCCTGGTGGATACCCCGCGCCTGGAACGGGTGATCGGCACGGCGCGAGCCTGTCCCAAACAGCTGGCGGTGAGCAGCCTGGTGCTGCTGAACAAGACGGATCTGGCAGAGCCGGATCAAATCGAGGCAGCCAAGGGAGCCGTGCGGCAGAGGAACCCCACCGCCGTCATCCGAGAAACGCAGTTTGGGGCCTTTGAAGAGAGTTGGCTGCGGGACATCCATCCCATGGCCGGAGAACCCTTTCCAGAGACGCCGGATATCCAACTGCAGAAAACTCTGCTGAAATTGAACCCAACCATGACCATGGCCCAATTGACCAGCGCTCTGCGGATGATGGCGGAGGACACCTGGCGGATCAAGGGCGTGGCAGTCCTGGAAGGGCAGCGGATGCTGGTGGACTGTGTCGGCCCCCTGGTGCGCGTGGCGCCAACAGAGGCCGCCTTGGACTGTGAAAATCAACTGGTGCTCCTTGCCGGTCAAGGGATGTCCCTGCGGAAGACCGTAAAGCGGGCGCTGCAGTGGTATCCCAACTTGATGGAAGAGGTTTCATTATGATCAAACACATACTGGAGCGCTTTGTCGCCGGACAACAGCTGAACAGGGAAGAGCTGCGGGAGCTGCTGGAGGTGCCCGTTGGCAGCCGGGAGTACTATGAACTCTTGGGAGCGGCCAATGATTTTTCCCGCAGGCAGTTTTGCGGCAAGGCCATGATTTTTGCCCAGATTGGGCTGGATACACAGCCCTGTTCCGTCAACTGCAGATTTTGCAGCCTTGCCGCCCACACCATGGCGGGAAAGCCTGTGGTGATCCGGACCAAGGAGGAGGTGGTGGACACCGCCTGCCAGTTGGCGGCTGCCGGTGTGGACGATCTCTTTTTGATGACCACGGCGGAGTTCTCCCCGGAAGCGTTTTTGGAGTATGGCCGGGCAGTGAGGCAGGTGCTGCCTCAGGGAATGCGGCTGGTGGCAAATGTGGGGGACTTTGATGCCGGGTATGCGGCAAGGCTGAAAGAGGCTGGGTTTACCGGGGTCTATCATGTGCGGCGGCTGAGGGAAGGCGTGGATACCGGCGCCACGGAGCAGGCACGTGTCCGCACCATGGACGCGGTGAGAGCCTGGGGGCTGGAGCTGTACTACTGCGTGGAACCCATCGGTCCGGAACACACCAACCAAGAGCTGGTGGAGGAGATGGTCCGGGGACGGGAATACCCGGTGGGTGTTATGGCGGTGATGAAGCGCACTGCAGTCCCGGGCACCCCGTTGGCGAAAAGCGGGGAGATCACTGCGGCCCGGTTGGCGCAGATCTGCGCCGCAGCCACGCTGGCCATGCGGCCTCAGCGGGCCATGTGCGTCCATGAGCCGGATGAGCTGTGCCTGATGGCAGGGGCCAACCAGCTGTATGCCGAATGCGGTGCCAATCCCCGGGATACGGCGGCGGAGACTGAAAAAAACCGTGGGTTCTCGGTGGAGGATGCCCGACGGATGATGCGAAATGCGGAGTGGAGTTGACTATGGGTGACGAAAGAAAATGGGTGCAGACCCTTTTGGACTTGGGGGCGTTTCGGGCGGAACTTGTTCCGGTGGAAGCAATCACCTTTGACCCGGTGTTTCGCCAGATGTGTGAGGCAAACGCCTGTGGAATGTACGGAAAAAATTGGATGTGTCCCCCCAGCGTGGGGCCCATCGACCAGCTGATTCAAACGGCGAAAACCTATCGCTGGGCGCTGGTGTATCAGATCGTAGAGCCCTTGGAGGACAGCTATGACGTGGATGGAATGAGGGAGGCGGGCCGCCGGATGGACGACTTGACCCAGCGAGTGCGGCGCCGGCTGAGCCGGGAGCTTCCTGAGGATACGCTGTTTTTAGGGGCGGGAGGCTGCCGTCTCTGTCCAGTGTGCGCCAAGGCAGAGGAGCGTCCCTGCCGGTTTCCCCAACAGGCGGTTCCCTCTCTGGAAGCCTACGGGGTCCATGTGTCAAAGTTAGCCCAGGCCGCTGGAATGAAGTATATCAACGGTCAAAATACAGTCACCTATTTTGGCGCGGTCCTTTTTGACCATTGAAAGGGAGGAGGTCCCATGGCCACTGTAGTGATCAACGGCACGGCCCATGTGTGCGAGACGGGCGTCCGGCTGAGCGATGTACCGGCTCTTTGGGGGAAGGCAGGTTTTCCCTGCGGAGGCCATGGCCGCTGCGGAAAGTGCCGTGTTGTGGTGAAAGGGGAGGTCAGCCCGGTGACCCAGGAGGAGCGGCAGCTGCTGTCCCCTCAAGAGCTGGCAGCCGGTGTGCGCTTGGCCTGCCGCACGTACCTTCAAGGGGATTGCCAAATCACCACAGCGACCTCTAGGAAAGCTTATGTGTTGGGGAACAGCGCCCCGTTGAGCGCGGCGGATCCTCTGTGCAAAGCCTACGGAGCAGCTGTGGATGTGGGAACCACCACCCTGGCGGCCAACCTCTACGCTTCGGACGGAAGGCTGTTGGCCCAGGCGGTTTGTGTAAACCCCCAGGCCCCTTGGGGCAGCGACGTGATCTCCCGCATCGGGGCCGCGCTGGAGGGCAGCGCCCGGCTCCTTGCCCAAAGAGTTCGCCAGGGCATTGACGGCCTGCTGAAGGAGTTGGCCAGCCAGGCTGGGATCCCGGTGGAAGCTGTGGACGCCATGGTGATCACCGGCAATACGGCCATGCTGTACCTGCTCACCCAGACGGATCCCGACTGTCTCTCCCATGGGCCATTCCAAGCGGACCGCCTGTTTGGGGAGCAGCTCACCGGGGCCCAGCTGGAGCTGTCCTGCCCGGAAGCCCGGGTGTATCTGCCCCGCTGCTTTGGGGCTTTTGTGGGGGCGGATATTGCCACAGCGCTGTTGGCCAGCGGGATCACCCAGGAGCCGGGAACCCGTCTGCTGGCCGACATCGGCACAAACGGCGAACTTGCCCTGTGGGACCGGGGGGAATTGCTCTGCTGTTCCACGGCGGCGGGGCCTGCCTTTGAGGGCGCGGGGCTCTCTATGGGGATGCCCAGTCTGGAAGGGGCTATTGATCACGTGGCTGTGGAGGACGGCGCCTTGAAGGCCCATGTCCTGGGGGAAGGCAGCGCGGTGGGCATTTGCGGAAGCGGTGTGGTGGATGCCTTGGCCGGTCTGCTGGAGTTGGAGCAACTGGACGAAACCGGCCTGCTGGATCCTCAACCGGCGGTGATCCGGGACAACGTTGTGCTCACCCAAAAGGATGTCCGCGGGGTGCAGCTGGCCAAAAGCGCCATTGCCGCCGGCATCCTCACCCTTGTGAAGACCAGGGGCCTCTCTTTGGACCAGGTGGATGAACTGGCCATTGCCGGGGGATTCGGTAGCTATCTGGATGTGCACAGCGCCGGCCGCATTGGTTTGATCCCCCAGGAGCTGGTGCCCAGGGTGCGTGTCTTGGGCAACGCCGCCTTGCGGGGCGCTGCCATGCTTTTGCTGGATCAAACGCTTAGAAAGCCCTGGGAAGAGTGGACCCGTCAGGCGAAGCTTGTGGAGCTGATGTCAAATCCTCACTTCACCCAGGCCTACATGGAATGCATGTTTTTTTGATAAGGGGCGGTGAACGTCCCATACGCATTACAAAATTTAGGAGGAGTGCAAGATGAATTCCAAAGAAAGAGTCCGTATGGCCATGCGCCGGGAAAAGCCCGATAGAGTTCCCGCTGCCTTTGAGGCGGTTGCCAGTGTCACGGAAAAGCTTTTAAAGCACTATGGTTACGACGATATCGACCAGCTCTATCAGCGGTACGACATTGATATTATCCCCATTTCCCCCACGTATATCGGCGGCAAGGAAGTCACCTGGGTGGACGAAAAGGGCCAGAAGAGAAGCAAGAGCTATTGGGGAGGGGAATCCCGGGAAGTGATCACCGAGGTGGACACCTACTGGGAGCAGACCGGCTACCCACTGACCGGTGTGGACACCTTGGAGAAGCTCAACGAGTATCAGTTCCCCTCGGTGGAGGACTTTGACTATTCCTCCATCACCCGGGCCTGTGAGAAGTATGAGGATAAGGCCATCATCATCGGCCACGAGGGTCCCTTCCAGCACATGTGCTCCCTGATGAAGATGGATGAGCTGATGATGCTGATGGTGGACGAGGAGGAGCTGGCTCACGAGATGTTCCAGCGGATGGTGGACTTTGAGTGTGAGCACTACAAGCGATGTTTTGAAGCCGGCAAGGGCAAGGTGGACATTCTGCGCACCCACGACGACTATGGAACGCAGATCTCCATGCTCTTCAGCCTGGATATGTGGAAGGATTTCTTCCTGGAAAACACCAAGCGTCTGGCGGACCTGGCCCATCAGTACGGGGCCTACTTCCAGCAGCATAGCTGCGGTGCTGTGGAGCCGGTGATCCCCCTGCTGATCCAGTGCGGCGTGGACGCTCTGGAACCCATCCAGAAGGTGGCCGGTCTGGAGCCCGAGCACCTGGCCAAAGCCTATGGAGATCACATAACCTTCCACGGAGGGATCGACACCCAGGGCCTGCTGCCCCACGGCACCCCGGAACAAGTCCGGGAGGAAACCCGCCGGTTCATCACCACCCTGGGCCAGAACGGCGGCTACATCCTCATGGCCAGCCAGGGATTTGAGGGGGACGTGCCCATTGAGAACATCGAGGCCATCTACTCGGTGGACAGAACCCTGTAATTCCTTGGAGCAGGTGTGAAAAAATCGGCGGATGCCTCATGCATCCGCCGATTTTTGTCAAGCAGCTTCATTCAAGTTCCGCACCAGTTTTCGCACCGGCCGATTTCCGCTGGACCAGAGGGCCGTGCCCTCCTGGGTGAAGCCCATGGACTGCCAGAATCCCAGGCCGGGGGTGTTGGCCTCCAGGCAGGCCAGGCGCAGGAGGGAAAATCCTGCTTGGAAACTCTCCTGAGCCAGGGCCTTCACCAGAGCAGTGCCCAGCCCCTGCCCCTGGCAGGAGGTATCCAGCTCCAGCAGCCCAATGTACAGGGTCTCCTCATCCGGGTACCCTTCCACCAGGTCCAGAACCGCCTGCAGATGCCCCTGCTGCCACAGGCCCAGAAACAGCTTGTGCTCCCGGCCACGGCCAGGAGGCAGTGCGGTCAGGTCCTCCCGGCAGCTCTCCAGGCTGGGAGGCTCGTCCATGCTGATGGAGTTGTAAAAATCGTTGCTCCGGCACAGGGCCACAAAGGCGGGCAGCTCCCCCTCCTCCATAGGCTTCAGCCCGGGGAACTGCGCCGTCAGACCCCGGAGCAGAGCGGCGGTTCTCTCTGTGTGCTCCATGGCGGCCGCTTACAGCGTATAGCCGAAGGTGTCGTCCAGCCAGTCCAGAGCCAGATCCATCCACCGGGCGTTGTAGTCGTGGCGGGAACCGGTCTCCTGGGTGCAGACGGACATGCCGTGGCCCCCGTGGGGGAAGAAGTGGGCCTCCACCGGAACCCCGGCGTTGTGCAGGGCGGACAGCATCTGCAGGCTGTTTTCCACCGGGACGCAGTCATCCTCCATGGTGTGCCACAGGAAGGCCGGGCAGGTGTCCTGGGACACGTGCTTGTCCAGGGAGAAATACCGGTAGCCCTCTGTGCCCTCCTTGCAGCCGCTGACGTTTTCCATGGATTCCACATGGGCAAACTGGTCGGCGGTGATCACCGGATAGCCCAGGATCATGGCGTTGGGCTTGTTCTGGCCGCCGTGGTTGTCATAGACCTTCAGCAGTTCCGGGTCATTCCACATGGTGCCCAGGGAACCGGCCAGATGGCCTCCGGCGGAGAAGCCGCACACGGCGATTTTATCCGGATCAGCGTGATACTGGTCGGCGTTTTCCCGGATCAGCCGGAAGGTCTCGGAGAGCTCCTTGAGAGGCTGGAAGCCCTTGGCCTTCTCCCCCACAGAGTAGATCAGGGTGAACACCTGGTAGCCCCGGGCGAAAAACCGCAGGGCCACCGGATCCTCCTCCCGCTGGGAACACATGGCGTAGGCGCCGCCGGGGCAGAGCACCACCACAGGGTAGCGCTGGCGGTGGACTTCCATTTCCGTGATGGGGGAGTGCAGATACCCGGTGACTTGGCCGTCACAGCCGGGGATGGGGGCAAATTTCACAAGTTCCATAAGAGGACACCTTTCTTTCCGCAAAGTTTTCTGTCTTTCATTATCCTCAGAAAAAAAGGGGATGTCAAGGAGTGCGTCTTGCGTTTTTGGGGAAAATGGGGTAGGATGAGAAAAACAACAGAGGAGGAGAGACAATGGGACCCTATGAATATGTGGTGGAGAGCATCGAAGGGGAATACGCCTATCTGCGCCGCACGGATCTGGACCAGCCCGGCGAACCCATGATGATCGCCATGGCCCTGCTGCCCGACGGGGTGGATGTGGGCACCCGGCTGCACTGGGAGAACCTGGTTTACACTGTCCTGGAATGAGGGACAGGACTTGATTTTTGTCAATTTTTCGCATACAATAAAGGTGCATTTTCAGGATCTGGAGGGGACAGTTTATGGAATCACTGCGGGAACTGTATCGAATCGGAAGGGGGCCGTCCAGCTCCCACACCATGGGGCCGTCCCATGCGGCGACTCTGTTCCGAAAGGCGTTCCCCCAGGCGGAGCGATTTGAGGCGGTGCTCTACGGATCCCTGGCCAAGACGGGCAAGGGCCACTTGACCGATGTGGCCATCCAGGATGCTTTTGCGCCCTTGCCCACCCAGGTCCGGTTTGACACCGTCACCGACGAGGACAGCCTGCCCCATCCCAACACCATGGAGCTGACGGCCTACGCCGGGGAGGACATGGTGGGCACCTGGCGGGTGTTCAGCGTGGGGGGCGGAAAGATCCAGATTGAGGGCCAGCCCTCGGTGGCGCCTCAGGACGTGTACCCGCTGTCCACCTTCCAGCAGATCAAGGAGTACTGCCAGCGGGAGAACAAGTACCTGTGGCAGTTTGTGGAGGAAAACGAAGGCCCGGAGATCTGGGACTATCTCCGGGACGTGTGGAAGCAGATGAAGGCCACCGTCTACGCGGGGCTCAACACCGAAGGGGTGCTTCACGGGGGACTGGGCGTCCAGCGGAAGGCCAAGTACCTGGTGCGGCAGCGCCACATGGACGAGAGCCCCGAGACCCGGGAGAACCGGAAGGTGTGCGCCTATGCCTTTGCTGTCAGCGAGGAGAACGCCGGAGGCGGCGTGGTGGTGACGGCCCCCACCTGCGGTGCGTCGGGAGTGCTGCCGGCAGTGCTTCTGTTCAAGCAGGAGCAGCAGGGCTTTTCCGACACGGATGTGCTTCACGCCCTGGCGGCGGCCGGGGTGGTGGGCAACATCATCAAGACCAACGCCTCCATCTCCGGGGCGGAGTGCGGCTGCCAGGCTGAGGTGGGCAGCGCCTGTTCCATGGCGGCGGCAGGTCTGGCGGAGCTGTACCACATGGACCTGGACCAGATCGAGTACGCTGCTGAGGTGGCCATGGAGCATCACCTGGGCCTGACCTGCGACCCCATCGGCGGGCTGGTGCAGATCCCCTGCATCGAGCGCAACGCGGTGGCGGCCATGCGGGCCATCAACGCCTTGAGCCTGGCCAATTTCCTCACCTACACCAGAAAGATCTCCTTTGACATGGTGGTCAAAACCATGTATGAGACTGGCCGGGACCTGTTCTCCAAGTACCGGGAGACCAGCGAAGGCGGATTGGCCAAGGTCTATACGGAATAAGGCATGGAATAAGGCATTGACGGAACCTGGCTTTTTCGATATAATAAAAGATACCCCCTGGTAGTGAGGGGGCATATCGAGGTGTTGCGCAGTTGGTAGCGCGCGTGGTTTGGGACCACGAGGCCGCAGGTTCGAGTCCTGTCACCTCGACCAGGGGTTGCACCCCGGGCAAGTCGCGAACTTCACTTTTGTGAGGTTCGCGATTTTTTTTGCCCCCGTTGTAGTGCTCCTTACTTTTTCCATGGGGTTGAGCCTGGACGCAAGGCGCGTTGGGGGGCTCGGCCCTTTTTTCTTTGCCGCTCGCCCTTTCGGGGGATGTGTTGTCCCGGCCCTAAGCCTCCCTTGTTCCATCTTTCCTGGTCCATCTGGCTTGAGGAGTCGTTTTCCCTCCCCTCGGGTGGTTTCCCGGGGCGGGTGTTTCTTTTTTGGGGCAGCTCCCCTGGCTGACTCTGGCGGCCCAGAGGGCAAGAACCTCCGGTTTGGATACAAACCCTCTCCGGTGGCTGGGTTTTGGATATTGTATCCCCCAGCGGGTTCACTATAATAAAATCAAGGGAGGTTCTCCGGGCCCGGCAAGGTCCCGGCGGGACTCCCGGAGCGGTGGCTCTCCCGGTATTCCCCCGGAGTCATGCCTGTCTCCCGGCGGAAAATCCGGTAGAAGTAGGTGCGGTTCACAAACCCCAGCTGCTGGACGATCTCCGTGATCCCCAGCTCCGTCTCCCGCAGCAGCCGTTGGGCCTCCTCCAGGGCAATGCGCTGTCCCAGCTGGGTCATGGTCCGGCCGGAAAGATTCTTCACCAGCCGGTTCAGGTAGTCCCCGTTGTAGTGGAAGTACCTGCCCAGCTCCTGACGGGTGGCCCGGCCGTGATGGGCCTCCAAATACCCCAGGATCCTGGCGCAGAGGAACTCCTGAGAGTTGGCGTCAATGCGGATGTGGGACAGCAGGTAGAGGCTGGGATCCTCCAGCGCCTGGAAAAACTCCAACAGCAGTGCCTGCACCCGGAACCCATACCCCGTGGCCGCCAAGGTCAGTTCCTGGGCCATGGAGTCCAGCAGTCCCGCGGCCCGCTCCCGGCCGCCCAGGGAGAAAAAGTCCAGGTATTCCCGGCAAAACCGGGCGTCCCGGTTCTCCCGATTGTCCCGCAGGAACTCCCAGATGGGCCCCTGCTGGTACTGGGGGGTGTCCGGAAGCAGTTGGTTTGCCGGGGACAGGAACAGGCTCTCCAGGAAGGCGGGGGACAGGTTTAAAAAGACCAGCACACAGTCGCTGTCATAGTCCTCCCCGTGGCGGACGCTGCGGTTTAGAAAAATGGCGTCCCCGGCCCGGTAGCGGAAATTGCCGTTTTCCATCCGCTGGATGTACTCCCCTTCCAGGACGAACACCACCTCGTAGTGGCTGTGGCGATGCAGTCCCGCCTTGACGTCCGGGGGGAATTTTTCCCGTTCCGTGGGGCGGCCCAAAAAGGAGAAGGTTACGTCCCGGCCACCCCGGATGTCCATGTACGCCATGGAAAACGGGGAGGTCATATTCTGCTCTCCCGGCTCTAAGTGATTTGTTTTCGGCTCCACAGCGCGCCCTCCTTTTTGCGGTTGCAGGATTCTTTTTAACTAGCATAAAGGCCCCGCCGGGATCTGTCAAGGCCCGGTTTGGATACCCGGCGCGCATTCTGATATCCACAACCTGAGAAAGGAAGGATCGCTATGCAAAAAGTATCTTTTTACAAGGATTGGTCCAGATGCAACGAGGAACACATTCACTGGGTGAAGAATGTCCAGTGGAAAAAAGTGGATCTGCCCGATGATTTTGTATTGAACCTGCCCCGGACCAAGGACGCCGTTGGAGGAGCCCGGGTGGGTTACTTTCAGGACGGCTTTGCCACCTATCAAAAGGAGTTTGACGCTCCCGCCGACTGGCAGGGAAAAACCGTTCTGCTGAACATAGACGGCGCCTATATGAATGCCCAGGTCAATTGCAACGGGGAGAATCTGGCGCTGCACCCCTACGGTTACACGCCATTTGTGGTGGATTTGACCCCCTGTCTGCGGTTTGACGTTCCCAACCAGGTGACCATCACCACCCACGGCAACCAACCCTCCAGCCGGTGGTACTCCGGGGCGGGCCTGTATCGGGAAGTCTCCCTGTTGGTGGGAGGTCCCTGCTATGTGGATCCCCGGGAGCTGTTCCTCACCACGCCGGTGGTGGGAAAGGACCGGGCAGAGGTGCTGGTTCAGGCAGAGGTGACCAACACCAGCGGCCAGGAGCAGCAGGCCGCCTTTGAGGTGACCCTCACCTTCCAGGGCCAGGTAAAAGCCCAGGTGTCCCAGACGGTGACCTTGCAGCCGGGCAAGACCTCTTGCTCCCTGAACCTGACGGTGGATTCCCCCGCCCTGTGGGACGATTTGGAGCCCAATCTCTACCAGGCTCAGGTCACGGTTACAGTGCCCGGTCAGGAGCCTGACAGCACCGTGCAGAATTTGGGTATCCGCAAAATTGAGGTCAGCGCCAAAGAGGGTCTGAAGGTTAACGGCAGGACCGTGAAGCTCTTTGGCGGCTGTGTCCACCACGACAACGGCATGCTGGGCGCCATGGCTCTGCCCCGGGCCGAGGAGCGGAAGATGGCCAATCTGAAGGCTGCGGGATTCAACGCCATTCGCACCTCTCACAATCCCCCCTCCCAGGCGCTGCTGGATGCCTGCGATAAGCTGGGCATTTACGTCATTGACGAGTTCTTTGACTGCTGGCGCACTGGCAAAAACCGCAATGACTACCATGTGTGGTTTGAGGATTGGTGGCAGCGGGACATTGAATCCACCATGCGCCGGGACCGGAACCACCCCAGCGTGTACTGCTGGTCCTTTGGCAATGAGATCCCGGAGGCCAACGGCTCTGCCGACGCCGAGTATTGGATCAAGGTCCAGGCGGACTTCATCCGCAGCCTGGACTCCACCCGCCTGGTCACCTGCGGGGGCATGTTCATGCCCGAGTGCCTCAAGGGCGACAAGAATGGACAGCCCTTCCCCCAGAGCCCCTATTGCTCCGATGCCCAGCATGAGGAGCGCTTCCGGGCCATGATCTCCCACCTGGACATTGTCTCGTTGAACTACAGTTACATGCACTACGAGCAGTTCCACAAGCTGTTTCCGGATATGCCCCTCCAGGGCACGGAGACCACGGGCATTGATGCTTGGGCAAACTGCCAGGCCGTGATGAATTGTGATTGGGTGATCGGCGACTTTATGTGGACCGCTCACGACAATCTGGGTGAGGCTGGCGCTGGCCGGTTCTTCTACGATCCCAGCGAGATGGGCCTGAGCCTGATGGCGGGATACCCCTGGCTCAGCTGCTTCCAGGGGGACCTGGCCCTGGACGGGGAGCGGATGCCCCGCTCTTACTACCGGAAGGTGATCTGGGGCATGGATTCCGGGATTTACCTGTTTGCGGCCAATCCAGCCCATACCGGGGAGAAGCTTTACGGTACCGGGTGGCATTGGCACGACGTGCAGCCCTCCTGGACCTACCCGGGGTACGAAGATAAGCCCATCCAGGTGGAGGCCTACGTCAACTGTGATGAGGTGGAGTTCCTGCTCAACGGCGTCTCTCAGGGGAGGGTAAAGCCCCAGGAGATGATCGCCTCCCTGACCCTGCCCTACCAGCCCGGGGAATTGAAGGCTGTGGCCTACCGGGACGGCCAGGTCCAGGGAGAGAGCTGCCTGCGCACCACGGGAGACGTGGCGGGTATCCGCCTGGAGGCTGACCGGGAGAGCATCCAGGGGGACGGCCAGGACCTGTGCTATGTCTCTGTCACGCTGGTGGATGACCAGGGCAACCGGGTCTACTGGGACGACCGGGAGGTTTCCGCCTTCCTCCGGGGGCCTGGCACTCTGGCCGGGTTTGGCTCCAACAACCCCTGCACAGAGGAGAGCTACGGCACCGGCCGTCGGGTCACCTGGACAGGTCGGGCCATGATTGCCCTCCGGGCGGGCACCGATCCTGGGGTCCTGGAGTTGACCGTCTCCGCCCCTGGCTTGGAGACCCAGCAGCTCACCGTGGCGGTGAAGTGAGTCCTGCCAGACAGAGGGAAATTACCCTGAGAAAAAGGGGTGCTGCATATTGCAGCACCCCTTTTGGGTTTGCTATGTATGGGATTCTACTCCGTTTTCCAGGTGGTTTGATCCCAGGTGTGCTGGGAGGACCTTGGCGGGTCAGATCAGCCAGCGTCGGACCACCGGGATCCGGGAGAGGATCAGGTACACCACTAAGGAACACCCCAAGGTGGCTGCTGCCAACAGAGGCACCCCCACCAGGGAGTTGGGCCAGTTGCCGGTCAGCCCCCGGTTTTGCAGCAGGGTTAGGAAGAGGATGTGGCACAGGTACACGCAGAAGGAGGCCCGGGAGAGGAATCCGGCCGCCGCAGTCAGCTTGGGGCCTGTGGCCTTTTTGGAGGAGAACAGGGAGAAGATCCCTGCCCCCATCAGGCAGACGTCCACGCTCATGCCCTCCCAGAAGCGGGTGTCCAGGGCCCCGGAGTTCAGGGAGAAGCCTGCGGTCAGGCCAAAGACCGCCCCGCATCCCACAATCCCCAGGAGCCAACCAGCCCACCGGGGGAGAGGCCACTTGCGCAGGTAATATCCCAGCACCACGTACCCGATGGAGCCGTAGGCCAGGTTCATCATCCATTGATAAGGCACGCCGCTGAGCAGGGTAAAGGGCCAGAAGCCCTTCACCGTGGGCAGGGCCACCCCCAGCACGAACCACACCCCCAGCAGGTACTCCAGCAGCCGCTTGGAGCCGTACTGAGTCAGCAGCTTCAGCAGGGGCATCAGGGCGTAGATCAGCAGCACCATGTGCAGGTAGTACAGGTGATCCTCGTGCTGAAAGGCCAGCAGCTCCTTGCAGGAGGAAACCAGGGTCCCCGGGGACAGGATGTGGCCTGCCGCCAGGTGGTAGAGCTTGTACACCGCCGCCCAGAAGAACAGCGCCACCGCGATGTGCAGGATGTAGTGAAGCCACAGCTTTTTGCCCGAGATCACCTTCTCCGGCCGAAGGAACAGGGCGCCGGTGCACATCAGGAATAGAGGCACGCTGGCCCGGCTCACGGAGCCCCAAAGCAGGGCAATGTACCAGCCCCCCGAGCCCACCGGATTGGCGCTGGTGGCGCCGGTGGTGGCGTGGATCAGCAGCACCCCCACAATAGCAAAGGTCTTGACTAGGTCCACTGCCACGTCCCGGGCAGGTTGCTCCTTTTGCGGCATGGAATCCCCTCTTTTCTTTGAGAATATTGGAGTAAGTATACCACACCCCGTCGGGGAATTCAACGCAAACCCAGGAGAGGCCTTCCCGGGCGGCCCGGCTGGTTTCCGGCGGTTCTGATAGGACGGGGTTCTGGTGCCCAAATTTTCATGGGGCCGGGGGGAGGATTTCCGGCTTTCCGGGCCTTAGAAGGATGCCTTGTCTGGTCGGAAAGCCTCCCTGGGGGCAGTAAAGTTGTCCTTTTGAGGAAAGCAAAAATCCTGGGACCACGGTTTCCCTGGATGAGGAGGCAAACAGAAAGGGGGCTGCTGCGCGTTGCAGCAGCCCCCTTTTGGGAAGCTTATCTTACTTGGTCCGCTTGACGATCAGGGTGTCAAAGGGCTTCAAGTCCGCCTCGCCGACCTTGCTGCCGGTGAGGATGTCGGTCTCGCCAGCGAAGGCCTTGGGAGCCTGCTGGGGCTTACCGGTGAGGTTCAGGATGAACCAGAACTCGTTGCCGTCCTTGACCCGCTTGGTGATCTCCAAGGGAGTGTCCTCGTCGATCAGGCGCTCCACGCCGGCCCCAGAGGTGACCATGTCCAGGATCTTGTCCAGACCGCAGGCTTCCGGCTGGGTGCCCACATAGTAGACTGTGCCCTTGCCGTAGGAGTTCTTGGTGACAGCGGGGGAGTCCGCGTAGAAGTCCTGGCCGTAGTTGGCCAGAGCCTCGGCGCCCTCCAGGTGGATGATGTCGCACAGCAGGTTGCACTTGGCCTCGGTGCCGTCGGTGAACTTCAGCAGGTTGGTCTGCTCGGGAGCCAGAGCGTCGATCTCCTCAGCCCAGATGCCGCACATCTTGCGCAGGGGTCCGGGATAGCCGCCCAGGTGCACGTTGTCGGACTGATCCACAATGCCGCTCATGTAGCCGGTGACCAGAGTGCCGCCGTCCGCCACAAATTTCTCCAGGGCCTCAGCCATGCCCTCCTTGACCATGTACAGCACAGGGGCCACCACCACCTGGTACTTGGAGAAGTCGGCGTCCACGGGGATCATGTCCACGGGGATGTTCTTGTCGTAGAAGTAGCGGTAGTACTGATGGATCTGGTCCACGTACTTCAAGTCCACTGTGGGGCCGCTGGTGTACTCCAGAGCCCAGTAGTTGTCCCAGTCAAAGATAATGCCCACCTTGGCGGGGTTGTCGGCAGTGATCAGCTGATCTCCCAATGCCTTCAGCTCGGCGCCCAGCTGAGCGCACTCCTTGAACACACGGGTCTCACCGCTGCCGGAGTGGGCGATCACCGCGCCATGGAACTTCTCACAGGCGCCCTTGGACCGGCGCAGCTGGAAGAACTGAATGGTGTCGCCGCCGTGAGCGATGGTCTGGTAGCTCTGAGCCCGCATCTGGCCAGGCCGCTTCAGGGAGTTGTAGGGCTGCCAGTTCTGCTGGCTGGGGGTCTGTTCCATGAGCATGAAGGACTGATCCTTCAGGCCGCGCATCAGGTCGTTGCGCATGGCCACCATGCTCCAGGGGGTGTTGTAGGCGGGATAGCTGTCCCAGGACACCACGTCCATCTCCTTGGCCCACTTGAAGTAGTCCAGCCCCTTGTAGGTGCCCATCAGGTTGGTGGTGATGGCGGTTTCCTTGTCATACTTGCGGATGGCGTCCCGCTCCATCTTGTAGTTTTCCAGCAGGCTGTCGGACATGAACCGGCGGTAGTCAATGGAGATGCCAGCAAAAGCGGTCTTCTCGTGGCCAATGGCGTCGCCCAGGGCGTTGGGGGCCACGATCTCGTCCCAGTCATAGAAGGTGTGTCCCCAGAACTCTGTGTTCCAGGCGGCGTTGACGGCCTCCAGGGTGCCGTACTTCCGCTTCAGCCAAACACGGAACTCCTTCTGGCAGTTCTCGCAGTAGCACTCGCCGCCATACTCGTTGCTGATGTGCCAGCAGGTCACATGGGGGTTGGAGCCGTACCGCTTGGACAGCTCTTCCACCAGGGCGGTGGCGTACTTCTGGAAGACCAGGCTGTTGGGGCAGTGGTTGTGGCGGCCACCAAACTTGTGGCGCCGGCCCTCAAAGTCCACCCGGGCAACCTCGGGATACTTCTTCACCAGCCAGGCGGGCATGGCGCCGGTGGAAGTGGCCAGGACAATGTCATAGCCCTCCTTGGAGAGCATATCCACGATGTCGTCCAGCTCGGAGAAGTCGTAGGTCTCCTCGGCGGGCTGAATTTTGGCCCAGGAGAACACGTTGATGGTGGCAGAGTTGATGCCAGCCTCTTTGAAGAGCTTCATGTCCTCGTCCCAGATTTCCCGGGGCCACTGGTTGGGGTTGTAGTCGCCGCCGTACAGCATGCGGCCAAAGGGCATTTTCATGTTGGATCGCTTCCTTTCTTGAAATGAGAAAGAGTTTTTTGCAGAGAGAGACGCCGCCAGGCGGCCTCTTGGCTATCGCACTGGCGGCGTCTCTATTTTACATGAAACGCATCATGTTCTCAAGCACTATTTTAGGAGATTACTCCAGAGTGCCGTCGTACAGATCCTGGTACCACTGCAGCCATTCCTGATAGCCGTAGGCGTCCAGCTGGGAGACGTAGGTGTTCCACTCGTCATCGGTGAAGCCGTTCATGACAGCCTGGGCACGGAACTGGTTGATGTAGGCGAACAGGTCGGTCTCGATGAAGGTGCGGCGGTCGATAGCCTCGGTGGAGACGTAGGACGCGGGCATCTCATCTTCCTTGGGCAGGAAGTACTCGGAAACCTGATCGATCATGGTGTCGCGCAGAGCGGCGGAGGGAGAGATCTCACCATCGTTGACAGGGGTCTCTGCGATGGTCATCAGAGGAGGATCGTTCACAACGCCGTAGGTGTACTTCATATGCTCGAAGGTGAACTCGGGGGTGGTGTTCTCGGGAACGATGAAGTAGTAGCCGGAGCCATCTTCGTACTCATCCCACAGAACGCCCTTCTCGCCCATGGCAACGGTCATCTTGCTCTCGGTGTCGCGGGCCTGGTAGTCCCACAGCCGCATAGCAGCCTCAGGATGCTCGCAAGAGGTGGTGATGACCCACTTGTTCTTCTGGATGGTGGAACGGTTCTGGATGCCGTTGGCAACGGGCTCAACACCCTCAACAGCCTGGATGGGAGGAACCACGACCCAATCCTTCTCCTGCTCGCTGGTCAGGTACTCCAGAGCGGTCCAGCAGAAGTAAGTGCCAACCTGGTTGCTCTTAATCTTGGTGGAGAACACTTCGGTATTCTGAGAGAAGCCCTCGGCGTCGATCAGGCCCTCAGCATACAGCTCGTGGAAGTACTCCAGATAAGCGCGGTACTCGTCGGTGTTCACGCTGCCGGAGACAACGCCGTCACGGGTGGACTTGTCGTACAGGTAGTCAGAACCCACGGAGGCACCGTCGCCAATGCCCCACCAGCCCATGTTGCTGGTCAGGGAAGCGCACCACATGTCCTCGGAGAAGCAGTAGGGGATTTCATCCGCCTGGCCGTTGCCGTTGGGATCCTGCTCCTTGAAGGCGCGCAGAACTTCGGTGAACTCGTCCAGGGTGGTGGGAACATCCAGGCCAACCTTATCCAGCCATGCCTTGTTGATGATCTGGATGCCGTCGCCGGAGTTCTCTTTCAGGGACTCATAGCGGCCCAGGAAGCCGTAGATATGGCCGCTGGGAGTGGTGGCCAGCTGCCGCCAATCGGTTTCCAGCTGCTCATAAGTAGCCAGAGAGTTGGGAGCAAAATCTTCCATGTAGTCTTCCAGAGCGAAGAGGTTGCTCTCGTTCTGCAGAACCTGAGCGTCGCTCAGAGCTGCCCAGAACACGTCAGGCAGATCGCCGCTGGAAAGCATCAGGGGCACACGCTCGCTGGCAGTGCCGGCGGCCAGCTCAATCCACTCGATGGTGATGCCGGTCTCATCGGTGATGTTCTTCCAAGCAGCCTTCTCGTTGAAGCTCTCGGTGGTGTCCAGCATGTGGCGCTCCTTCACCACGCTGATGGTGACAGGCTCGTTGACGATGGGCAGGGTGGTGCCGGTGTTGGTCACACCGTCTTCGCTGGTAGCAGCCCCGGAGTCACCAGCGCCGCTGGTGTCTTCCGTAGCGCTGCTGTCACCAGTGTCAGCAGCGCTAGAGGTGCTGCCGGAGTCAGAGGTGGAGCTTTCGCCGCCGCCGTTGCAGCCCGCCATAACGCCTACCAGCATGGACAGGCACAGCAGGATTGCCAAAAATCTTTTCATTGTTATCCTCCTTTAAATAATGGATTTGGGTTTTCGCCTTTTGTGTATGGAGGCGTGTTTATAAGATAGCCCTGTGGGCTTATCCCTTAATGGAGCCAATCATAACGCCCTGCACGAAGTACTTCTGAATGAAGGGGTACACACAGATGATGGGCACTGTGGAGACCACGATGACGGAGTACTTCAGCACGCTTGCCATGGTTGCCAGCTGAGCAGCAGCCTGAGGATCGGTGCCGGTGGAAGCGGTGTTCATGTTGGCGATGAGCAGCAGCTGACGCAGGAACAGCTGCAGCGGGAACTTGCTCTCGGTGGAGAGGAAGATCATGGGGTAGAAGTAAGAGTTCCAGTAGCTGACCGCCACATACAGCGCGATAACCGCGATGATGGCCTTGGACAGGGGAATGGCGATCTGGAAAATGTACCTGGCGTTGGAGCAGCCGTCAATGGAGGCGGCCTCAAAGAGCTCCATGGGCAGGGAGTTGACGAAGTAGGAACGGACCAGAATGATGTTGTACACGGTGATGCAGCTGACGATGATCATCAGGAAGCGGGTGTCCAGCAGTCCCATGTTCTGAATGATGATGTAGAAGGGGATCATGCCGCCCTGGAAGTACATGGTGAAGACAAACAGCTTCATGATGATGGACCGGCCGGGCAGGTCGGGACGGGAGAGGGAATATCCGGCCACAACCGTACAGAAGGTGCCGATCACAGTGCCGCCTACAGTGTAGAGCAGGGTGTTGCCGTAGCCAACCCAGATGTCGGCGTTGGCGATGGTCCGCTGATAGCCCAGCAGGGTGAAGCCCTTGGGATAGAGCAGGATGGTGCCGTTGTTGACGTAAGTGGCGTCCGAGAAGGAAGCCATCACTACGAACCACAGCGGGTAAATGATAATGACCAAAAGGAACAGCAGGATCACAAAGCAGATTGCATAGAAGACCCGGTCAAATACCGGTTCCTTAATCTTATTCGGGTTTTTTGCCATGATGTAACTCCCTCCTTCCTTACCACAGGCCGGAGCCGAACAGCTTATTTGCCGTGGTGTTGGCGATCACCAATATGATAAAGTTAATCACATTGTTAAATAGGCCAATTGCCGAAGCGAAGCTTTGCTGGGTGCCTGCGATACCGATTTTGTACACATAGGTGGAGATGATCTCCGAAACGTCCAGGGTCATATCCTTCTGCATCAGGTAGACCTTTTCGTAACCGACGTTCATGATGTTGCCCAGGGCCATGATCAGCAGGATGACCATGGTGGGCATGATGGTGGGAATGTCGATGTGCAGGATCCGCTGCAGGATGTTGGCGCCGTCGATGGTGGCGGACTCATGCAGCTCAGGGCTGACACCGGATAGGGCCGCTATGTAGATGATGGAACTGTAGCCCATACTTTGCCATACGCCCGACCATACATATAGATGGCGGAAGTATTTGGACTCACCCATAAAGTACTGAGCTTCGCCGCCCAAGGAGGTGATGATGGTGTTTACGAAGCCGCTGGAGGGGGAGAAGAACAGGTCCATCATGGCCACCAGAACAACGGTGGAGATGAAGTAGGGCATGTAGGTCACGGTCTGAGCGAACTTCTTAAACCGGAGGTTTTTCACATAGTTGATGATCAGTGCCAGGATGATGGGGAAGGGGAAGCTGACCACCAGGCTGTAGATGGAGATGATCAAGGTGTTTGCGATGATGGTGCCGCTGCGGGGGCTCCGGAAGAACTGTTGGAACCAGTAAAGTCCAACCCATTCACTGCCCCAAATACCATCGCTGCCGCGATAGTTTTTGAAAGCAATCTGGAGTCCGTAGAGCGGTAAGTACATGAACAACGCGATGAACACACAAGCGGGAATGAGGAACAGGTACAGCTGATAGTTGCGCTTCATCAGCTTGATATTCTCTTTCCGCTTAATCTGGCGGTTGGTCAGCGTGCCTGCTGACGCGCCGGCCTTAGCATTTGCAGCCATTCGGTGATGCCTCCTTGTTAAAATGATTTTTGCACAACAGGTGTCAAAACTGCACAACAGATTGTCATGATCCTGGAACCTCATCCCAAGGGCTGTCGGCAGCCAGGGGCTTCATTCTTCCTTTCATATGGTGAATTTGCATAGAGTATTCACGGGGTAGTTAAGAAAGTGTGAACAATCTGTGATGGTTTGATGATAACACGCCAAGGAAGATTTGTCAAATATAAATTAAAATAAAATGAACGGGGATCATTTTTGTAGATAGTGACAATTGAAACTGTTTTTCACTGTTTTCTTGAATGTTTCCCCGGAAAACGGAACCGTATAATTCCCAAGTTTTCCGCCGGGAATGTCCTTGTGGAGAGGACAGCGTCCGGCGGACCAGAAGAGGGGCAGGGCGGAAATTGCGCCGTTTTTTGCCAGTGACGGCTGCGCTTTTCTGCCCTTTTTTGAGGAAAATCTCCCTCCACGCGGGACAGGCTCCCAAAAGCGTCCACTGTGAAACCATTCCGAGAAATCGTGAAACTCCAGACCAAATCTAGCGGTTGGCGCTAAATTGCTAAAGAGATGTGATTTTTTGCTTTCTTGGTTTCTCTGTGACGGCCATTGCACAAGAGTTGTCAAAAAACGGTCAAAATCCCTTGGACAGCTGTCCGTGGAGGGTACATACAGAATACGTATAAATATGCGACACGAGACGAACCGTTTCGCAAAAATGGCGATTCGTCGTTCTGACGGTTCCTATTTTTCAAAAATGTGCGTACCTGTTCCGCTCCAACTAGGAAAAAACTGGGTTTGATTTACAAAACTACCTTGTGATAACCACAATAAATGGCAATTTCTTCCAGGGAGCTATGCTTGGGTCTGCGCCCCACCTAAGGGGGAGCAGGATGAATATGCACGGCCATATGCACATATTCCAGGGGCGTTTTCCCCGGGATCCCCCACAAAAGGCCCGATAGAAATGCGGAAAACGGCGGGACCCTGCACAAGGATCCTGCCGTTTTTTGTGATACTTTGCTAAAACAAAAAAATTTTTTTGAAAAATTGTATTTTTTGCGAAAAAGGGCTGGAAAAATGTGTCCAAAAGAGCTTCAAGTTGCCGGAATGGGCGGGAACTCCTCTGCCGTTCCGATGACCCAGCGGTTTTTGCCGGCCTTTTTGGCGGCGTACATCACCCGGTCCGCTCCCCGGTAAAGCTCCTCCGCTGTACAGGGGCCGGTGATGGGCAGGGCTCCCAAGCTGCAGGTCAGATGGGAGCCGTCCTCCCAGGCGATCTGAGTGGCGGTGCACTTCAGAAACCGGGCCAGCTTCTCCTCCAGCTCCTCCTGGGACAGAGGATAGTACAGCAGGGCCGCGAACTCATCCCCGCCCATGCGGCCCAGAATGGCCTCGGGGCCAAAGGTGTCCTTCAGGCAGCGGGCGGCTTCCTTCAGAGCCCAGTCCCCTTCCGGGTGGCCGAATCGGTCGTTGATGGACTTGAAGTTGTCCAGATCCACCATGAGAAAGTACCCCATGGCGTTGTCGGAGGTCAGTTCCCGGAGGGAATCGCCGCAGGTTTGGAAAAATGCGCGGCGGGTCAGGACTTCGGTGAGGGGGTCGGTGCTGCTTTCATAGGTTTTGAAGGCGTTGTGCAGACGGTTGAGGATCAAAAAGCCGATGATGATCATGATCATGGCAAAGATACCCACCAGAAACTGGATCTGCAGGTGAGTCAGGTCGGAGTAGGTCTCCGAGGAGAGGGAAAAACCGTTGATCTCCAGAACCCGGTTCATGCGGTGGACAAAGTAGAAGGCCACCGTGACGCAGCAGCCCATGGTCAAGGTGATCAAGGTCAGCAGCAGGGGGAGGGAGCGGACGTTCCCACCCAGGCGGAGTTTTTGGGCGGTTTTCAGTTCCAGGCGAAGCTTTTGCCACCGGTGGGACTGGGACAACAGCCAAGCGCCCAGCACAACCAGGGTGGAAAAGCCGTTGACCACCACATGTTCCAGGCCCACTAGGATGCGGAAGGCAGAGGAGGGGAGGAAGCCTGTGTGGGGGAAAAACAGCCACAGGGCGGTGTAGACCAGCAGGGAGTGGAGAAAGATTCCGCAGTAAGCGGTGACGGCGATCCAGAGCCAGGTGTGCTTGGCCCGTTTGGCCAGCCGAAAAAGCAGTCCCACCGCCAGGCCGAAGAGAGTTCGGGTGCCCACGGACAGAAGGAAGCTCTCCAAAGGAGACCCGCTGAAGAAGGGGGAAAAGAGCTTGTCAAAATCCATGACGTAGTTGGCGGAGGCCTTCCACATGCTGGCCAGGCCGAAGGCCATCCCCACCAGGGAGGACTCTGCCGGGCCCAGCAGAGCGCCTGCCAAGAGCACGGGAAGGTAGGCGATGGTGAAGGACAGGGGCTCCACATGAAAGTAGCCCAGGAAGGAGAAGGACATCAGGAGCTCCAGGGCCAGGAGAAAGGCAAGGCCAGCCCAATGGAGTTTCCCGAAAGCTGATTTCAGACGGAGGAACATGGCAGAGGGACACCTCCCAGGATAAAGTCACTCAGCCTCCAGATTGAGTAAAAAAAGTATAACACTCAGCGGCGCACTATGCAATAAAAATCGGTTAACATCCTAGATAATTTGTGGACTTTTCCGGAAAAGAAAGGATAATTTTTATTTTCGTTTCTCGAAAAATGTCGAAAACAAAAGAAATTGCTGGGAAAAAAACTCTTGACAAGGGGGCGCGGGGGGTGCTATAGTGTGGGCAGTTCAATGATGGAAACCGATGAGCGGGAGAAGTACCGTTTCACAACTGCTTCCACAGCGAGCCGCGGAAGGTGCAAGCGCGGCGGGGCGGGGAGACGGGAATGGACCCGTGAGGGCAAACTGAGCGCCGGGCTGAATTTCAAGCTGGGGCGTGTAGGAATGACGGGGGCTGCCCGTTACCGCAGCTGGCGTATCACGTTGTACGCGACGAGGGCGTCCCGATTTGGGGCGAAATTAGGTGGCACCGCAGATGCGAGAGTTTACGCACCTGTCCTAGTAAATGGCTAGGGCAGGTGCGTTTTTTGTTTCCTGTGTGGCTGGTCGCGTGGCGAGGAAAACTCATTTTTTGAAAGGATGGTACACATGGCACAGATTCCCTACAAAATCTACCTGGACGAAAGCGAGCTGCCCAAGGCATGGTACAATCTGCGGGCGGATATGAAGAATAAACCCGCGCCCCTGCTGAATCCCGCGACCCACCAGCCCATGAGCTTTGACGATCTGCGCCCGGTCTTCTGCGACGAGCTGATCCGCCAGGAGCTGGACGACACCACCCCCTACTTTGAGATCCCCAAGGAGATCCTGGACTTCTACAAGATGTACCGGCCCTCCCCGCTGATCCATGCGGAGTTTCTGGAGAAGGCGTTGGGCACCCCCGCCAAGATCTACTACAAGTTCGAGGGCAACAACACCTCCGGTTCCCACAAGCTCAACTCCGCCATCGCCCAGGCCTACTACGCCAAGCAGCAGGGTCTCAAGGGCGTCACCACCGAGACCGGGGCCGGCCAGTGGGGCACCGCCCTGTCCATGGCATGTTCCTTCTTCGGCCTGGACTGTAAGGTCTACATGGTGAAGGTCTCCTACGAGCAGAAGCCCTTCCGCCGGGAGGTCATGCGGGTGTACGGCGCTTCCGTCACCCCCTCTCCCTCGGAGACCACCCAGATCGGCCGGAAGATCCTGGAGGCTCACCCCGGCACCAGCGGCTCTTTGGGCTGCGCCATCAGTGAGGCCGTGGAAGTGGCAACAGGCCTGCCGGGTTACCGCTATGTGCTGGGCTCGGTGCTGAACCAGGTGCTGCTGCACCAGTCCGTCATCGGCCTGGAGACCAAGGCCGCCTGCGACAAGTACGGCATCAAGCCGGACATCATCATCGGCTGCGCCGGCGGCGGCTCCAACCTGGGCGGCTTGATCTCCCCCTTCATGGGCGAGAAGCTCCGGGGCGAGGCGGATTACCAGTTCATCGCTGTGGAGCCTGCCTCCTGTCCCTCCTTCACCAGGGGCAAGTACGCCTATGACTTCTGCGACACCGGCATGGTCTGTCCCCTGCAGAAGATGTACACCCTGGGCTCCAACTTCATCCCCTCCGCCAACCACGCCGGCGGTCTGCGGTATCACGGCATGAGCAGCGTGCTCAGCCAGCTCTACGCCGACGGCCTGATGGAGGCTCGGGCGGTGGAGCAGACCTCTGTCTTTGAGGCGGCGGAGCTGTTCGCCCGGGTGGAGGGCACCCTGCCCGCACCCGAGAGCAGCCACGCCATCCGGGTGGCCATTGACGAAGCTCTCAAGTGTAAGGAGACCGGCGAGGAGAAGACCATCATCTTCGGCCTGACCGGCACGGGCTACTTTGACATGATGGCGTACCAGAAGTACAACGACGGCGCCATGACCGACTATATCCCCACCGACGAGGAGCTGGAGGCCAGCTTCCGCCAGCTGCCTCAGGTCTGACGGAAAAGGGTTTGCCCTAGCCGCTGTTCCCAGAGGCCCTGATTGCGGAAGGGCGCGGAAAATCCGGGGGAGAGGGTTCGCCCCGTGCGGACGGCCTTCCCCAGTGGCCGCCCCCAGAGTCGCTGAAAACAGGAGGGCCAGAAAAAGCCGGGACAGAGGGTCCACCCCGTGGGGACCTCCTTCCTCAGCCGCTGCCCCCAGAGGCCCTCAAAGCAAAAGTGCCCAGAGAAAGCCCGGAAAGCGGCGGGGCCCATTGTCCAAAAGAAAAAGGACATCCAGATGGTGATCTGGATGTCCTTTTTTGCGTGGTCAAAACGGGATTGCGGTTACGCTTGGGAGCTCTCCGGTTCCCGGACGGTGTTCACCACATTCTTGGCCCAGATGCCCGAGATCAGCATGATGGTGCCGATGATGGCCTTGATGATGTCTGCGCTGGACACGAAGAAGAACACCCACACCACAGAGAGGTTGGTGAAGTGGCACAGGCAGAAGGCGATGGGCAGACAGACCACCCAGGTGAAAACGCAGTCAAATAGGAAGGTGATGAAGGTCTTGCCTCCCGAGCGGATGGTGAAGTAGGTGCCGTGGACGTAGGAGGTCAGAGGCAGGAAGCAGCCGGAGACCATCAAAAGCCGGGTGGCGGTAGCCCGCACCGTGGGCTCGGTGTTGTAGATGGTGGGGATGAAGGGGGAGCAGGCCACGATCATCAATCCGATCACCAGATTGACGCTGACGCTGAAGAACAGCAGCTTGCGGACGGTGTCCTTGGCGCCGGGGATGTCGTTGGCCCCCAGCAGCTGGCCGGAGAGAATACCGATGGCGTTGCCCAAAGCAGCCATAACGATGGCGAACAGGTTCCACACCGTGGAGTTGATGTTGGTGGCGGCCACGGCCTCCAACCCTCGAGTGGCGTAGCACATGTTCACAGCAGCCGTGCCGATGGACCAGAGGGTCTCGTTGAGCAGCAGGGGGGTGCCGGTGATGGCGATCTGCCGGACCAGGGACAGGGGGACCCGGAAGCCCCGGAAGAGCCCCTGGACAAAGGGGAACTGTTTCCGGTGGCGGTAGGTGCGGCCCAGCAGATAGGCCATCTCCACATACCGGGCAATGACCGTGGCCAAAGCCGCGCCGGCTACGCCCATTTTGGGGAAGCCGAAGCTGCCGAAGATCAGCAGGTAGTTGCCCACCAGGTTGACGCAGATGGCGATGATGCTGGCCACCATGGGGGAGAAGGTCTCGCCCACGTCCCGCAGGGTGCTGGAGAAGCACTGCACTAGGGCAAAGGGCAGCAAGCCCCAGAGGATGATATTTATGTAATCTTTGGCGTAGCCCAAGGTGGCGGCGATGTCCTCGGGGGTGGAGGCATCCTCCGTGAGGTACAACCGGAAGAGCTGCTCGCCGAAGAGCAGGAATACCAGGATTCCCAGAGCTGTGACCACCAGCACGAACACCAGGCGGAAGCGCAGGGTGTAGCGAACGCCGTCCTGGTCCTTTTTGCCGTAGAACTGGGCGCCGAAAATGGAGGCTCCGGAGAGCCCGCCGAAGATGGTCAGGTTGAAGATGAAGACGATCTGGTTGACGATGGCCACGCCGGACATGGGGGTGGTGCCTAAGCGTCCCACCATGACGTTGTCCAGCAGATTGACAAATTGGGTGATGCCCTGCTGCACGATCATGGGGATCAGCAGCGCCAGCACAGAGGCGTAAAACGCCCGAGAGCCGATAAATTTTTTTCGAAAGTTCATATTCCTTCCCCTCTCAATTTCTCCCGGCGCCAAGTGCGCCGTGGAATGTTTCCCTTCCTCAAAGCTATACTAATATATAATGGGGGCGCGTGCGCCAAGGGTCAGCCCAGCAGTTCCCCCAGACCCAGGTCCTCGGCGGGGGTCAGCAGGCGGATCAGCTGGTGGTAGTCCCCGATCACCAGATTGGCAAGCCGGGCCAGACCCTCCCGGGTCTCGGATTCCCCCTTGCCTTGGATGGAGATGGCGTCCTCCACCGCCACCACCGGGAATCCCGCCTCCCGGGCCGTGCGGATGGCGTAGGCCGAATCCTCAAAGACCACGCTCTCTCCGGGCGCTGCCCCAAACTCCTGGGCGCAGCGCAGGAAGATGTCCGGGTGCTCCTTGCTCCGGCCTACCTGGGTGCAGGTGACAAAGCAACTCACCCGAGGCAGCATCCCCAGACGCTCCAGCGCCAGGCTGACCCCTTCCTGATTGGAGGCGGTGGCCACGGCGATGGGGATCCGGTTCTCCCACAGCAGCCGCAGGAATTCCCCGGCTCCCGGTTTTTCCTCCACCTGGCTGCGGTAGCCCTCCAGGGCAAACTGCCCCAGCTCCTCCACAATCTGCCCCAGGCTGCCGGATACCCCCAGCTTTTGGTAGTGTTGGGCGCACTGTTCCAGGCTCAGCCGGTTCAGGGTGTTGTGCAGGCCCTCCGGTGCGGTGATGCCCTTGCTCTCAGCATAGGCGTAGGTGATGTCCCTCCACATGGGCATGGAGTCCAGCAGGGTGCCATCGGCGTCAAAAATGCAGCAGCGGATCATAGCGTCCTCCTCAAAAAAGCGATACTTTTTCTAGTATACCAGAAACATCCTCTCCGCGCAATGCCCCGGCTGCCGGGAAAAGGGGCACAAAAAAAGGACTGCCGCAAAAGCGGCAGTCCCTGGGAGGCTGGCGGTTTGACAGGCACCAAGGTCCGGAGTTTACCGGGCCTGGGGAGTGGGGCTGGCCTCGTTGCGGGAGGAGTTGTCCTCTTCCCGGGAGTCCTCGGCGGAGTCCAGACGGCTGTCGGTTTCGTCCATATCGCTCTCCATCCGGCTGCCAGCCTCATCCATGCCGCTTTCCAGACGGCTGCCGGCTTCCTCCATACCGCTCTCCAGACGGGAGACCGTCTGGGAGGCATCCTTGCCAGCCTCTTCCATGCAGCCTGCAAAAGTCAGCGACAGCATTGCCGCCAGCGTCAACGCAATGATGATTTTCTTCATAAATCCTCGATTCCTTTCCTGTGGATTGTATCCATAGGTTGGCACATCCCGATGGATTTTATTCCATTTCCTGCGGATTTGCCCAGTTGATTGCAAAACTTTATTCAAAATGATAGAATACTTTAAGAAACTCGTAAGGGCGTGAACGTATCATGATTATCACAGTCACATTGAATCCGGCGCTGGATTATGCCGTCTCCCTGCCCCAGCTCCGCCGCGGGGAGATCCAGTGGTTTGGCCAGGGGAGCTTTGTCCCCGGCGGCAAGGGAGTGAACGTCTCCCAGCTGCTCACCTCCCTGGGGGTGGAAAACCGGGCCGTGGGCATCGCTGCAGGCTTTACCGGACGGGAGATCCTCCGCCGGCTGGAAACCTCCGGCTGTTCTGCGGACTTTGTCCTGCTGGAGCAGGGGGAGTCCCGTTTAAACGTCAAGCTCACCGAAGACGATGGCACCGAGACCGGCCTCAACGGCGGCGGGCCCCAGATCCCTCCGGAGGCCGTGGCTCAGCTGCTGGCTAAACTGGACAGCCTTTCCCAGGAGGACATCCTGGTGCTCTCCGGCAGCCTGCCCCAGGGCCTGCCGGAGCAGGCCTTTCCCCAGCTGCTGGAGGCGGCCCGCCGGACGGGGGTCCGCTTGGTGGTGGACATGTCCGGGGACCCGCTGCTGGCTGCCCTGCCCTACCGTCCCTTCCTGATCAAGCCCAATGGGGAGGAGCTGGGGGCAATCTTCGGTATCCAGGAGCCCCTGGGTATGCTGGAGGCAGCGGACTGTGCCGGCCGGCTGCAGCGCATGGGCGCCCGGAATGTGCTGGTATCCCTGGGCGGAAAGGGCGCCCTGCTCCTGGAGGAAGGGGGCAGGCGGCTGTATTGCCACGCTGTCCGTGGGGACGTGGTGTCCACCGTGGGAGCCGGAGACTCCATGGTGGCCGGGTTCCTCTACGGGCTCCAGCTCCACGGCACCCTGGAGGGGGGACTGCGCTGGGGCGTCGCTGCCGGGGGCGCCACCGCTTTCCAGCAGGGCATTGCCTCCGGAGAGCGGGTAAAGGCGCTGTTCCCTGCGGTGGAGAACCCCCACGTGGTCTAAGTTCCGGTAGGGCCTTGGAAAGCACCCTGCTTTCCGGAGAATCCGGTTGACACCGGCAGGTGTTCCAAAGTAAAATGGAAGATAGTATCATGCCTTTTCTCAAGGCATTGGAGGAGAGTCCATGAATCAAAAAGGAAACGATCCCCTGTGGCAGGAACTCCGTTCCTCCCAGGTGTATAAAACCCTGAAGGATGTGGGGATCCCCCTGGCAGGCAAGCTGGCCGACGGCCTGGGCAAGGCCGCCCAGGAGCTGGATCAGGCGGTCAATACTCCCCGCCGGAGCACTGGGCCCAACGGGCCCTACCAGCCCTCTCCCGGGCCCCAGGTCAACGGCCCTCAAGCCAGGACCGGCGGCCAGCAGACCGGCGGCCCCCAGGTCTATGGCGCCCAAAGCGGCGCCCAAGCGCCGGGCCAGCAGACTGCAGGGACCCAGCCTGGGGCGTCCCGGAACTCCGGCCCCCAGACCTCCGATCCCCGGAGCAACGGGTACTATCATTACAGCTATCCCCAGGGGCAGCAGACCAAGCCTCCCCAGGCCCAGGCTCCCCGAACCCAGGCCCAGGCACAGCCCCAGGCTCCCCGAACCCAGGCCCAGGCACAGTCCCAGGCTTCCCGGACTCAGGCGCCGCCCTTCCAGGCGGGGAAAGCCCAGCGTCAGGCGGCGGCCAACCGTGCTGCCGCGGCTCAGCATGCGGCCCAGCAGCAGGCCGAGGCAGCACGGCGGGCGGCAAAGTACTCCCAGGGCACTGCTCAGGGAGTACCCCAGGGAGCGGCTCCTGGACCCATGAAAATGGTCCGTCAGGGCAGCCCGGCCAAGTATTATATCACGGCGGTGGTGGCGCTGCTGTACGCGCTGAATGCCCCCATGTATGAGATTCAGCACTATTTGATCTTTGCGGTGGTGCTGGTGTTGGTGTTCCTGGTGTCCGGGGCGCTGTTCAAGGGCAAGAAGGTGTTTGTGCCGGTGGAGCCGGAGAAGCCCAAGGAAGAGCCCAAAAAGGAGCCGGAGAAAGAGGAGAAATCCCACACCGGCAACCCGGAGGTGGACAAGATCATCGACGAGGGCCGGGAGTACCTGAAAAAGCTCCGGGCAGCGGACGACGCCATTCCCGACGAGGCTCTCTCGGAGGACATCACCCGCATGGAGCGGGCGTCGGCGGATATTTTCCGCTATATTGGGGATCATCCGGAAAAGGCGCCCCAGATCCGCAAATTCATGAACTACTACCTGCCCACCACCCTGAAGCTGCTGGGCAGTTACCAAAGGCTTTCCGCTCAAAACGTCAAGGGGGAGAACATCTCCTCCACCCTGTTCAACATTGCGGGGATGATGCACACGGTGGCGGACGCTTTCGAAAAGCAGCTGGACTCCCTTTACGCTGAGGAGGCCATGGATATCTCCGCGGACATCACGGTCTTTGAGACGCTGCTGAAGCAGGAGGGATTCGTGGAGGAGGAAAAGGAGGAGGGCAAGTGAGCTCTCCCGGACGGCGGAACACTTGAGAACGCTTGATGATGATCGATAAAGGAGGAACCCATCATGCCAGACGACATCAAATTGACCCTGGACCAGCCGGTCCCCCAGACTCCCACCCTGACCCTGGAAGGCGTGGAGGCGCCTTCTCTAACCCTGACTCCGGAGGAGCCCGCCCCCAAGCAGGTGGAGGAGGATGACATCTCCGCCCTGGACGAGAGCGTGCTGAGCCCGGAGGAGCGCCAGGTGGTGGACGATTTTGCCCAGAAGATCGACCTGACCAATTCTACCCTGGTGCTGCAGTACGGATCGGCTGCCCAGAAGAAGATTGCCTCCTTCTCGGACACCACCCTGAACAACGTGCGCACCAAAGATCTGGGCGAGGTGGGGGATCAGATCTCCAACCTGGTGGTGGAGCTCAAGGGCTTCGACATTGAGGAAGAGGAGAAGAAGGGCTTTTTCGGTTTCTTCAAAAACGCCGGGAACAAGCTGACCGCTATGAAGGCCCGGTATGACACTGCCGAGCAGAACGTCAATAAGATCGCCGGGGCGCTGGAGTCCCACCAGGTGCAGCTGATGAAGGATATCGTCATGCTGGACAAACTGTATGAGATGAACCTCTCCTACCACAAGGAGCTTTCCATGTATATCATCGCTGGAAAGAAGAAGCTGAAAGAGGAGCGGGCCACCACCCTGGTGGAGATGCAGAACAAGGCAAAACAGACCGGCCTGGCGGAGGATGCCCAGGCGGCCAACGATTTTGCCTCCATGTGCGACAGCTTTGAGAAGAAGCTCCACGACCTGGAACTGACCCGCATGGTCAGCGTGCAGATGTCCCCCCAGATTCGCCTGGTGCAGAACAACGACAAGCTCATGGCGGACAAGATTCAGTCCACTCTGGTGAACACCATCCCCCTGTGGAAGAGCCAGATGGTGCTGGCTCTGGGCCTAGCTCATTCCGAGCAGGCGGTGAAGGCGCAGCGGGAGGTCAGCAATATGACCAACGAGCTGCTCAAAAAGAACGCGGAGCGGCTGAAGATGAGCACCATCGAAACCGCCAAGGAGAGCGAGCGGGGCGTGGTGGATATGGAGACTCTGCGCCAGACCAACCAGTCTCTGATCCAGACATTGGACGAAGTGGTGAAGATCCAGGACGAGGGCCGTGCCAAGCGCCGGGCCGCGGAGGCGGAGATCGGCCGACTGGAGGGCGAGCTCAAGCAGAAACTTTTGGACATTCACACCTGATAGCCGGGATCCGGCGATGCAGTGGACGGGAGGACTCAAAACGTGAAAAAGCGGAACATCATAGGCGCCTGCGTGATGGTGGCAGCCATTTTGGCGGCGGTGCCCCTGGGGGCCCACACCTCCCTGACGCGGCTGCGTGAGGATGCGCAGGGCTCCTATTATTACGACAATACGGGGTATGCGATCTACGAGGGATTGGATCAGCGCCAGGCCACGGCCAACAATCTGATCACAGTGGCCAGGCGGTACACCTCTGTCAATTCCAATCTGACGGGGCTGATCGACGACCTGGACTACGCGGTGCGGCTGACCAACGGCAGCTACGACGACGACGCCCAGGAGGCCCAGGCCAACCAGATGATGGGGGAGGCGGCCCAGGCGCTGTATGAGGAGCTGAAGAAGACGGACCTCTCGGAGGAGGATCAAAAGTATCCGGACCAGCTCATCGCCGAGATGGAGTCGGAGCAGGATAAGCTCAACCGCTCCAGCTACAACGAGGACGCCCGGGAGTTCAACCAGAAGCTGAAGAGCTTCCCGGTGAACCTGCTGCTCCCCCTGACGGGGGTCCAGCCCCTGGCCACCTATGACTATGAATGAAAGGACGTGCCCCATGAAGGCAACCTGTCGCAAATCCTTTGGAAGGTCCGTGGCGGCGGTGTGGATCGCCCTGGTGCTGGCGGTGACCCTGGCCATGCCCGCCCTGGCTTCCGTGATCCCTTCCCGCCCGGAGAACCAGTACGTGCTGGACGACGCGGGGGTGTTGTCCGATGAAACGGAGCAGGAGATCGTCTCGAAAAACCAGACGCTCTTTGAGCAGACCGGCGCCCAGATCGTGGTGGTGGCGGTGGACTTTTTGGGGGGCGATGACATTGACGATTACGCCTATACGCTGTTCAATTCCTGGGGGATCGGCTCCCAGGAGCGCAACAATGGCCTGCTTTTGCTGATGGCCATTGGCGAGGACAACTACTACTCCATGGCCGGCTATGGCATTGAGAATTACTTTGACGGCGCCAAGCTTCAGGAGATGCTCAACGAGTATCTGGAGCCGGACTTTGCCGCCAAAGACTACGATGCCGGAGCCAAGAAGTTCTTTGAGGCGGCCCTGTCCGAGATGGAGAGCTATTACGCCAACTACCAGGATGAGTACACCAATCAGGGGGGCGAACAGGCTCCGGATTACGACTACTATGAGGACGATTACTCCCCCACTGTCCTAAAGCGGGTGCTGGGGTTCCTGGATAACGCCGTGTCGGTGATCGTCCGCGCGGTGGTGGTGGTGCTGCTGGTAGCGGTGATCATTGGATTTCTGGCGGCCCGCCGGGGCGGTCCCCGTCCTCCCAGAGGGGGAGGCGGCGGAGGCGGTGGCTTCTGGACCGGCCTGTTTTTGGGGAATATGCTGGGAAACAGCCGTAGAAGAGGCGGCTGGCGTCCCCCGCCCCCGCCGGGGGGCTTTGGACCCAGACCTCCCAGAGGCGGCGGCTTTGGCGGAGGCGGATTCGGCGGCTTCCACGGAGGCGGCGGTGGCGGCTTTGGAGGCGGAGGCTTCCGAGGCGGCGGAGGCGGGTTCCACGGTGGCGGCGGCAGCCGCGGCGGTGGAGCCGGCAGGAGGTGAGCGGTATGAAGCGCTGCTTCCTCTTTGACCTGGACGGCACCGTGGCCGACAACGGGGAAGGAATTCTCAAATCCGCTCAGTATGCCCTGGACTTTTTTGGTATCCATCAGGAGGCGGAGGAGAAACTCCGGCGGTTTGTGGGGCCTCCCCTGGACCAGTCTTTTCGGGAGCTGTATGGCTTTTCCCAGGAGCAGGCCTGGCAGGCGGTGGAAAAGTACCGGGAGCGGTACGCCGTGAAGGGCGTGTACGAGAACAAGCTCTACCCGGGCATCCGGGAGCTGCTGGAGCACCTTGCCGGCAGAGGCAGGCAGTGCTTGGCCACCTCCAAGCCGGAGGTTTTTGCCAGGAAGATCCTGGAGATGCAGGATGTCCTGCCCCTGTTTGACGTGGTGGTGGGCGCCCAGCTGGACGGCACCCGCACCGACAAGGCGGAAGTGATCCGGGAGGTGCTCAAGCAGCTGGGGAATCCGCCCCTGGAGCAGGTGGTGATGATCGGCGACCGGAAACACGACATCCTGGGGGCCAAGGCAGTTGGGGTGGCGTGTATCGGGGTGGAGTACGGCTTTGCCCCGCCGGGAGAGCTGGCATCCGCCGGGGCGGATTGGATCGTCCCCACGGTGGGGGAACTGGACCGGCTGTGCCAGTCCCTGTTGGAATCGTGAAAAAAGCGCCGGGAGGGCAGGTCCTTCCCGGCGCTGTTAGTAAGGAGGGTTTGTATGAGTAAAGAAGGAACACGGGTTTTGGTGGTAGTGGACATGCAGAATGACTTCATCTCCGGCAGCCTGGGGACCCAGGAGGCCCAGGCCATTGTGGACCGGGTGGCGGACAAGATCCGCCAGTTCCCCGGGGAGGTGTACTTCACCCAGGACACTCACGGGCAGGACTACCTGGAGACCCAGGAGGGGAAGAACCTGCCGGTGGAGCACTGCATCAAAGGTACCTGGGGCTGGGAGCTGGAGCCCCGGGTGGAGGCGGTGCGCACCAGCACCCCCATCGAGAAGCCCGGCTTTGGCAGCAAGGGCTTGGCCGAGGTGCTCAAGGCCAGGAACACCTACGAAGGCTCCCTGGAGGAGATTCAGCTGGTGGGCTTGTGCACGGATATCTGCGTCATCTCCAATGCGTTGCTGCTCAAGGCTTTCCTGCCGGAAGTCCCCGTTTCGGTGGACGCCAGCTGCTGCGCCGGAGTCTCCCCGGAGAGCCACCAGCGGGCTCTGGATGCCATGGCCGCCTGCCAGGTGAAGATCCTCAACCGGTGAACAAACGAGAAAAGCCCTCTCCGCTCCCATGGGGGATTGCGGAGAGGGCTTTTTTTGCGTGTCAGTCCTCGTAGCGAGTGATGCACTCAATCTCGTAGGCATAGGCGGATAAGTCGTCCCAGCTGAGGAATCGGTCCCAGCTGATGCGGCAGTGCTGGTAATCGCTGTTGCACTCCACCACGGTGATGCCGTCCTCTTCCACGGTGAGGACGGTCATGGAGTGCTCCGACAGCTCCAGCCGAATGTGGTCCCCAGAACGCACCTGGGTGTAATCGGTGAAGGTGCTCACCGGAGCATCCTCTCCAAAGACCAGGTCGCTGAGCAGTGCCGCAAACCCCAGGCATTGCTCCATGGGCACAAACTGGGGGAACAGATCCTGGATTCCTCCCGAGTAGCCGTTGCAGTAGGTGTCCCAGTAGATGTCGTGATCACAGGGGGAGTTGGTCACGGTGAATTCGTCCCAATCCTCCACTCCCACGTGGTTCCAGTACATGCCCTCGGGGAAGGTGTCCCGCAAATCGTTGAGGGCCTCCAGCGCTTGCTCCGGAGTGATGGAGCCCGTTTCCTCCTCCTGAGTCAGAGCCGCCGCGGCCGGTACTGCCGCTGCCTCCGGGTCATCGTTGGAGGGGGCCCCGGCGCTGTCCTCCAAATAAGAGGTCCCCTCCTGGGGGGCCAGGGATTCCGCCTCCCGCAGGGCGGCGGTTCCCGTGGAGAGATCGGAGGTCTCCCCCTGAGCGGCGCTGGAGGTCAGGTTCCCCTCCTGTTCCGGATCCAGCCGCAGCTCGGTGAGGCCCACCGCCAGAGCCAGCAGCAGCAGAACGCAGCAGCAGAGTATCATCAGGGGGATCCGCTTCAACGGCGGTTTCGGTGGTGGGGGTTGATTGCGCCGCCGGGAGGAAGGCGTGGATGGGTGGGAATGTGCCATGGAGAAAGCCTCCTTTGGGAAGATTCGCCAGAGTTTGCCAAACAGAGTTTCCAAATCTCTAGTGCTGTCTATTAGAGCATAGACCGGGCACTTTGGTTTTGGGGTCAAAAAATTTTGTCGAACTGAGCAGAAGTCTCAGCATCGGGTGGTCATAATGTCCAAGATTTCCCGGTCGGTTTCCCGCATTCCCTGAGCGGCCAGCAGGCCGATGTTGTGGATGGTGGCCTCCACACCCTTGGAGACAATGCCATCCCCGCCGCGGAACTGTTGACCGTTGCGGTACATGTAGAATCCCAACAGGCCGGCGTCCACAGCAGAGGCGATCTTGGCCGCGCAGGAGGCCTTGGCGCCGTCGCAGACGATGCCGGAATCCACTGCCAGGGTGTTGACGATGGTGTGGGACACGTCCTTCAGCAGGGCGTCGGGGGACTTCTCCCGGCCGTAGAGCCAGGCGATCCCGGCGGCGCTGCCGCATCCGGCGCTGACTGCTCCGCAGTAGGCGGAGAGCCGGCCGATCTCGGACTTCAGGTGGATGGTGGTCAGGTCGCTGACCACCAGGGCCCTCAGCAGGGTGTCGTGGTCCACCCCCAGCTCCTTGGCGTACTCGATCACCGGCATGGAGGCGGTGAGCCCCTGGTTGCCGCTGCCGGAGACGATCACCACCGGCAGGCCGCAGCCGTTCATCCGGGCGTCGGAGCCCGCGGCGGCCATGGCCTTGGCCCGGATCTTCACGTCGTCCCCGTAGGTGGCCAGCAGCACCTTGCCGATGTTGGCGCCGTAGTCCCCCCGGAGTCCCTCCTGGGCGATGGCTGTGTTGAAGCGGATCTGCCGCTCCAAAGGTTCGGCCACGTCCTTCAGGTCCACCTCCCGGGCGTATTCCAGGATGCCCTCCACCGTCAGGCAGCTCTTGTCGGTGAGGCCCTCCTCCGCGGCGGCTTGGGCCTGCACCTCCTTGAGGATCTGGCCGTTCTTCTCGATCCGGACGATGTTGGTGTGGTAGTTGACGATGCGCACCAGGACGCTGTCCTCCCCGGCCCATGCCCGGATGGTGATGTCAAAGATAAAGGGGGAATCCGCCAGTTTCACGGCGATGGGAGTGGCCTCCAGATACTGCTGGATGGCGGCCTGCTCCTGCTGGGTCACCTGGGACAGGACTTCCAGCTCCAGGTCGGGATTCCCAGCGGCCATGCCTGCGGCAGCGGCAGCGGGGATCCCCCGCAGTCCGCCGGTGCCGGGCACGAAGACGCTCTTCACGTTTTTGATGATATTTCCGCTGGCTTCCACCTCCATGCGCTGGGCCAGAACCCCCAGGGTCCTGTGGGCCACCGCAGCGGCATAGGCAATGGCGATGGGCTCGGTGCAGCCCATGGCGGGCACCAGTTCCTCTTTTAAGATCTTTCCGTAATTGCGATAGACAGCGGCGTCCAAGAATGCTGCCCCCTTTCCTAATATTAGTTGAGCAGCTCCAGGATGCCGGAAATTTTGTCGATGGAGGGAATCCCCTCGGGGCAGGGCTCGGCGTTGGGGTTTGCCCGGATCTGCACCGGGTGAATCCCCAGAGCCTGAGCGCCCAGCAGGTTCTTGGGCAGGTCATCCACAAACACGCACTGATCCGCAGGCAGGCCCATCTTGTCCAGGGCGTCCTGGAACATCCGGGGATCGGGCTTGAAGCAGCCCACCTCGAAGCTGTAGGTGATGGTGTCAAAGTACCCCGGCAGGCCGAAGTCCTCCAGCACCGGCACAATGGAGGGCCAGGTGTCGGAGATGATCCCCAGCTTGTACTTGCCCTGAAGAGCCTCCAGAGTCTGCTTGGTGTCGTCCATCAGGCGGTAGGTGTGGCGGGACTGGTACACCTTCTCCAGGGTGATGACCTCCAGCTCCTCCCGGGTGACCCCCAGCTCCGGCAGCTCCCGAGCATAGGTGGTGTAGTAGTGGAGGAACTGGTCGTACTCCTCCTCCAGGGTGGAGAGTTTGTGCCTGGGCAGGAAGTAGTCGTTGGCAGTCCGGCGGGCAGCCTTGCACCGGTCCGGATCCAGGGTGGAGTAGACATCCCAGTGGAACAGTTTTTTGGCGCACTGGGTGAATTCCCAATCGCCGCTGGGGGGATAGACCAGGGTCCAGCCCAGATCGAAAAAGACAGCTTTTATCGGCTTATCAAACGTTTGCATGAAAAAATTCCTTCTTTCAATGAGAGGATCCGCCGGAAACAATCCGACCGCTGGGGTTATTTTCCCACAGCGGCCGAAATTTGTCAAATCGTGTTTTTATTGGAACTGGGAATTGTACAGAGAGGCATAAAATCCCTGCTGGGCCATCAGCGTTTGATGGGTGCCCTGCTCCACAATGTCCCCGTCCCGCACCACCAGAATCCGGTCGGCGTTCTGGATGGTGGACAGCCGGTGGGCGATGACAAAGCAGGTTTTATCCTTCATCAGCTCCCGCATGGCTGCCTGGATCTGGATCTCGGTGCGGGTGTCCACGTTGGAGGTGGCCTCGTCCAGAATGAGCATCTTGGCGTCCAGCAGCATGGCCCGGGCGATGGTCAGCAGCTGCTTCTGGCCCTGGGAGATGTTCATGCCGTTGTCATCCAGGATGGTGTCGTAGCCCTTGGGCAGAGTCATGATGTAGTGGTGGATCCTGGCGGCTTTGGCGGCTTTCTGGACCTCCTCCAGGGTGGCGCCCTTTTTGCCGTAGGCCAGGTTGTCGAAAATGGTGCCGGTGAACAGCCAGGTGTCCTGCAGCACCATGGCGTAGGACAGGCGCAGGCTCTTTCGGGTGATCTGCTGGATGTTCCGGCCGTCCAGGGTGATGGCTCCGGACTGGGGGTCATAGAAGCGCATCAGCAGGTTGATCAAGGTGGTCTTGCCAGCGCCGGTGGGGCCCACGATGGCGGTCAGGCTGCCCTTGGGAGCCAAAAAGCTCAGGTCGTGGATGATGGGCTTGCCGGGGTCATAGCCGAAGTGGACATGGTCCATGGCCACCTCGCCCTCCACCTGGTCCACAGTGACGGCGTCGGGGGCGTCGGCGGGCTCGGGCTCCTCGTCGATCAGGCGGAAGACACGCTCGGCGGCGGCACAGGCGGACTGAAGCTCACTGATGATGTTGGCCACCTCGTTGATGGGGCCAGAGAACTTCCGAGAGTACAGCACAAAGGAGGACAGGTTGCCGATGGACAGGTGTCCCCACAGAAAGAGGATGGCTCCGAAGATGCTGACAAAGGCCAGGGACAGGTTGTTGATGAAGTTCACCGAGGGGCCAGTCATGCCGCCGTAGTAGTCGGCGTTGTAGTAGGCGTCCACAGCAGCGTTGTTTTTCTCGTCAAAGCGCCCCACCATGGTGTCCTCCTGATGGTAGGACTTGGTGGTCTTTTGGCCGGTGATGACCTCCTCCACAAAGCCGTTGAGCTCACCCAGGCGCACGGAGCGCATGTGGAACAGAGGCCGGACTTTTTTGGTCATGTAGCGGGTGAAGAGGATGGACATGGGAATGGTGATCACGAACACCAGCACCAGGGAGGGGGAGATGACCACCATCATGATGAAGGAGCCCACCACCGTGATGACACTGGCGGCGATCTGCAGCAGGTCGTTGGACAGGGAAGCGTTCACCGTGTCGATGTCGTAGGAGATGCGACTGACGATGTCGCCGGTCTGATGGCCGTCAAAGTAGCGCACAGGCAGCATGGTCAGCCGGTCGAAGACCTCCTGCCGCATGCGGAAGACGATTTTCTGGCTCAGCTGGATCATCAGGATGGACAGCACATAGGAGAGCAGGGAGCTGACAGCGTAGAAGATGACCATCAGTCCGCAGTAAAAGAAGACCAGGGGGAAGTTGGCGTGGCCCGGCTCAATGCCAATGGCGTCGATGGCGGCGCCGGAGAGCATGGGCCCCAACAGCGCCAGCAGGTTGCTGGTGATGGTCAGCAGCACTGCCGCAAAGGCCATCCACTTGTGCCGCCAGATGTAGGTCCACAGCCGCAGCAGCACCTTTTTGCGGTCCTTGGGTTTTTCGATGGGGCCTCGAGGTCCTCTGGGCATTTAGACCACCTCCTTTTCAGAGTCGGGTTCCGAGTTGGCCGCTGGAGACCCAGTCTCGTCAGTGGAGTCGGACGCTTCGGGCGTTCTGGGTCTCGTCTGCCGGGTCAGGTCCAGCGTCCCAGTGGGACGCGCACTGGACGGACCGGAGTGGAGCGGAGACCGGTCCGGGACGGTCGCCACTGGCGACCCGGTCTCGCCTGCCGGCTTGGTGGTTTTCGGCGCTCTGGGTCTCGCCTGCCGGGTCGGGTCCAGCGTCCCAGTGGGATGCGCACTGGACGGACCGGAGCGGAGCGGAGACCTGTCCGGGACGGTCGCCACTGGCGACCCGGTCTCGCCTGCCGGTTCGGTGGTTTTCGGCGCTCTGGGTCTCGCCTGCCGGCTCGGTCTGTCCGGGACGGTCGCCACTGGCGACCCGGACCCCATCTGCGATTTGGCGATGTCCTGGTACACCTCGCAGGAGTTCAGCAGCTCCTGGTGGGTGCCATAGCCCAGCTCCTTGCCGTCCTCCAGCACCAGGATGTGATCGGCGTGGAGGATGGAGCTGACCCGCTGGGCGATGATAAAGGTGGTCACGCCCTGATACTCCTCCCGCAGTGCCTTGCGCAAAGCGGCGTCGGTGCGGTAATCCAGGGCGGAGGAGGAGTCATCCAGGATCAGGATCTCCGGGGAGCCTGCCAGGGCCCGGGCCACCAGCACCCGCTGTTTCTGGCCGCCGCTGAGGTTGGTGCCCTTGCTGGTCAGCTGGTGCTGCAGTCCGTCGGGTAGGGAGGAGATGAACTCCCAGGCCTGGGCGCAGCGGGCGGCTTTTTCGATCTCTTCGGGGGGCAGATGCCGGCCGAAGTCAATGTTCTCATAGATGGTGTCGGCAAAGATCACGTCGTTTTGAAACACCACGCCGAACTTCTGGTGGAGTTCCTCCAGGGGGATGGAGGTGATCTTCCTGCCGCCGATCTGGATCAAGCCGGAGTCGGCGTCATAGAGCCGCATGAGCAGGGCCATCAAAGTGGACTTGCCGCAGCCGGTGGCGCCGATGATGCCCAGGGTCTCTCCGGGGCGCAGGCGGAAGGAAATGTTTTCCACGTTGGGCTGGCCCTTGTGGTGGTAGGAGAAGGACACTTGGTCAAACACCACATGATAGGGAGTCTCCACCGGAGCTTCGGGGATGACCTCCAGATCCTCCCGGGTGTTGAGGACCTCCTGAATACGGGAGCCGGAGGCAATGCCCTTGGAGCACATGACGAAGATACGGGTGACGGCCATCATTGCGTTCAAAATGATGGTGAAGTAGCTCAAAAAGGCGATGATGTTGCCGGCGGAGCTGACTCCAGCATTGACCCGGAAGGCGCCCACCACAATGACCAACGTCAGGCCCACATTGAGGAAGAGGTTCATCATGGGGTTGGTGAGGGCCATGGTCATGCCGGCTTTTTTCTCCCGGCGGACCACTTCGCCGTTGACATGGGCAAAGCGTTCCCGCTCGTAGTCGGTTTTCGAGAGGGCCTTGATGACTCGGATGCCGGAGATATTCTCCCGGACGGTGCGGACCATGGAGTCCACACCTCGCTGGAGATCCACATAAAGGGGGATGCCCCGCTTGGACACGGAGAACACCAGCACCGCCAGGAAGGGCAGGGTGCACACCAGCACCAGGGTGAGCACCGGATCCAGGGTGAGGGTGATGAGGATGCCGCCCACCAGCAAAATGGGAGCGCGCACGCCCATGCGCTGCATCATGCCGATCATCTGGTGGACGTTGTAGGTATCGCTGGTGAGGCGGGACTCCAGGGAGGGGATGGAGTAGTCGTCGATCTGGGCGCAGGATAAGTAGGAGATCTTGGCGAAGAGGTCGTGACGCAGGGCCTGGGTGGTGTGCTGGGCGACCCAGGCGGCCATGCGGTTGGCCACGATGTTGGTCACCAGAGCGGCCACAGCGGCCAGGATCATGGCGCCGCCCCAGAAGAGGATCAGTCCCATGTCCCGCTGGGGGACCACGTCGTCAATCATGTAGGAGAGGATCCAGGGCAAAAGCAGCTCCATCACGGCTCCCAGGAACTTGATGAAGATGCCCAGGCTCATCCGTGGGATGAAGGGCTTGATGTAGTGCAGGATCACTTTCATGGGCGTTCGTCCTTTCGCGCTGGCGGCCTCCGTTGGGCCGCGGCATTCATTCTTCTCTCGATTTATAATCATACCACCTATTAGTTGAAGGTGCAACTATATAAAGAGATTTTTTACACATTTTTGTGCGCTTTTCTCGCTCTTTCCCAGGGGTTTCCATAAAAAAGGAGGGAGCCATCGCTCCCTCCCGGTGTGCTCTTCCGTTGTGACGGCAGGATCCCCTCAAGGCTCACGCCTGAAAGCTGGCCTGGTAAAGATGGGCATACACCCCACCCTGAGCCATCAGGCTCTGATGGGTGCCCTCCTCGCAGATGCCGTGGTCGTCTAGTACCAGGATGCGCCCCGCCCTCTGGATGGTGGACAGTCGGTGGGCGATGACCAGGGTGGTCCGGTGCTGGGCCAGGTCCTCCAGAGACTGCTGTACCACCCGCTCGCTCTGGGAGTCCAAAGCGCTGGTGGCCTCGTCCAGAATCAGGATGGGCGGGTCCTTCAGAAAGGCCCGGGCGATGGAGAGCCGCTGCCGTTGGCCTCCGGACAGCCGCACCCCTCGAGGCCCGATGTCCGTGTCATACCCCTGGGGCAGCTTTAAAATGAACTCCTCCGCCCCGGCCCGGCGGGCGGCATCCCGGATCTCTTCCAAGGTGGCGCCGGGTTTGCCGTAGCCGATGTTCTCCGCCACAGAGCCGGTGAACAGAGCCACCTCCTGCTGGACAATTCCCACACTGCGCCGCAGGGATTGGAGAGTGACCTGGCGGATGGGCACGCCGTCAATGGTGATCTCCCCGGCCTCCGGGTCGTAGAACCGGGGGATCAGAGAGCAGAGGGTGGTCTTTCCCACCCCGGAAGCCCCCACCAGAGCCACGTACTCTCCGGCGGAGATGGACAGGTTCAAGTTCCGAAAGACCTCCTCCCCGCCGCCGTAGCGGAAGGTGACTCCGGAGAACCGGATGTCCCCCTTCACCGGGGGCAGGTCTTGGGCGTCGGGGGCGTCGGCGATCTCCGGCTGGGTGGTGAGGATCTCCAGGATCCGCCGGAAGCCGGTGCGGCCCTCCTGGATCAGCCGCAGGGAGTTGACCAGGATCTGCAGCGGCTGGGTGAAGTACCCCACGTACAGCAGGAATACCACCAGATCTCCCAGCTGCAGGCTTCCTTTCAGGATGGCCAGGCCCCCCAGCACCACCACTACAATGGGCAGCAGGCTGCCGAAAGCGTCCATGCCGTCATAGCACAGAGCTTCTCCCTTGTAGCTGGCGCAGCGGCTCTTCAGGAACTGCTGGTTGCGCAGATCGAACTTCCGGGCCTCGGTCTCCTCGTTGCCGAAGGACTGCACCATGCGGATGGCGGAGAGAGAGTCCTCTGCCTGGGCGTTGATTCTGCCCATATCCTCCCGGCTCTGCTCCAAGGCCTTGGCCATTTTCCCGTTGAAAAACAAGGTGTAGGCCACCATCAAGGGCAGAAAACACAGGATTGCCAGGGTCAGCTGCCAGTGGATCTGCCACAGGATCACCGCCGCCCCGGTAAAGCGGACCAGGTTCACCAGCACATCCTCGGGGACGTGGTGAAAAAACTCCGCCAAAGAGAGGGAGTCGTTGGTGATGCGGCTCATGAGGTCGCCTACGGAGTGCTGATCATAGAAGGAAAAGGACAGCTTCTCGCAGTGGCGGAACAGCTGGCTTCGGAGATCCCGCTCCATCCGAGCGCCCACAGCGTGGCCCTGGTAGTCCATAAAGTAGCTGCAGCCCGCCTGGGCCGCCACCAGCAGTACCAGAGCAAGCCCCACTCGGAGAATCTGCCAAGGGGTGGGGGATGCGGTGAGGACATTGTCGGTGATGTAGCCGGCCCCCAAGGGCAGGATCAGCCCGATGGCTGCCGCGGCCAGGGAGCAGGCCAGATCCGCGAAGAACAGCCCCTTGTAGGGTTTGTAATAGGAGATCAGTTGTTTTAAGGTGGTCCAAAGGTTTCGTTTGTGATGCAAAGGTAAGTTCCTCCTCGTGATGCGGGGAGGGAGCCCTTAACGGGCGGTTTCCCTCCCGGGGATAATGGTGGTCTGGAAAACAGTGATTCTTTTCATAAGATCCGTCCTTTCTGCAGCCCAATGGGGCAAAATCTTGTTTCACTTTAACACAGCGAAGAAGTCATGACAAGAGAAAAAATGCATAGAAAAAAGCCGGGAGCTTTGACACTCCCGGCAAAGGTTCTTGTCAGTTCAGCAGGGCGACGGCGTAGAGCACCGCCAACAGCAGTGGGCTAGCCACCCAGCCCACTTTCATGGTGAACAGGTACCAGTCGGTGGGCTCCGGGTCGGCCACAGAGAGGAAGAAGTTCAGCCGAAACCAGGCCATGGGGAAGGCGATGGTCAAGCTCAGCAGGCCGCCCAGAAGGGTGAACAGCAGGAACAGCCCCCAATGCACCTCCCGGCGAGCGGGAGCGTTGTCACCGGCGGCCAGCTGGGTCATATTGTAGAGGGGCGGCTCAAACCCCTCCCAGTTGAGGGCGGGATCGGAGTAGCTGGCATAGATCCGGAATCCATCCAAGCTTTCCAAGGGATTGCCCTCCTGGTCCAAAAAGGGATTGAAGGGGTCGTCCTGATAAAAGGCGTCCAGCAGCACCGTGCCTTCCCCGTCGGTGACGGTGATGGGTTTTACGGCAACAGGCTCTTCCGAAAGGAGTGTCCCTTCACTGTCAGTGTAACGCTGGATCAGGGTGGTCTCCGAGCCAAAGGTCAGGTGATAAGTTTGGGAAAAATAGGGGGAGAAGTCAAAGTCAAAATCCATGCCCTCCCCGGTGGGGGTGGCGGTGACTGTGCCGTTGGTATCCCGCAGTCTGCCAGTGAGCACGGTCTGCTCCCCCTGGCTCCTGGCCCGAAAGGTTTCCCCGTCCAGAGAGTATTCGATGTGGGTGGACATGACGATATAAAGTACCAAAAAGAGGAGGAAGACTCCTCCCATGGCCGCCAGGCAGCCCATCTGCAGCTTGGTGCGTTTTTCTTCCATAAACTCTCCTTCTTTTTGCCTTTTTTCTCCGTTCTTTCGCCGCGGTTTCGTGCGCTTCGCTTACTCCCCCTTCAGGAAAAGGTGGGCTCGATGTCCGCGGTTTGTGTCCCTTTTTGGAAGGAAAAATTTCTTCGTTGTGGGGGAGCAGGGTAACACTTTTTATGGATGTCTTCCGGCCTCCAGCTTCAGCAAGAACTCTTTGACAGCCAACCCTCCGGCGTACCCGGTGAGGGCTCCTTTTGTCCCCACCACCCGGTGGCAGGGGATCAGGATGGAGATGGGGTTGCGGTGGTTGGCCCCGCCCACTGCCCGGCAGGCCCTGGGATTGCCCACCAGAGCCGCCAATTCCCCATAGGTGCGAGTTTCTCCGTAGGGGATGGTGAGCAGTGCCTGCCACACCCGGCGCTGAAAGTCCGTGCCTTTCGGAGCCAGAGGCAGGGAAAACTCCCTGCGCTCCCCGGCAAAGTATTCCGCCAGCTGCTGGGCGGTCTTTTCCAGCAGGGGGGTGGGGCCTTCCACACCCTGACAGGACAGCTGCCCAAAGCGAAGCCCCGTCAAAGCAGATCCCTCCTGAGTGAGGGTCAGCGTGCCCACGGGGGAGGGCAGATACAAAAACTGTTCCACAAAGCAGCGCCTCCCTATGGCACCAGTATAGCAAAAAGCGGGGGAAATGCAAGTAAAATCCCAGGTTGCGCGGTTGGGCGGATTGCACTATACTGGGTGGGAAAGGAGGCCGTCCCATGTACTATGCGGATTTGCACATTCATTCCCGGTTTTCCCGAGCCACCAGCCGGGATTGCGACCTGCCCCACCTGGATTTCTGGGCGGGGCGTAAAGGAATTGCCCTGGTGGGCACCGGGGACTTTACCCACCCCATCTGGCGGCAGGAACTGCGGGAGCAGCTGGTTCCGGCGGAGGAGGGGCTGTACCGGCTCCGGCCGGACCTGCGCCTGGAGGGAGCCGGGGAGCCCGCCCGCTTTCTGGTCAGCGGGGAGATCAGCTCCATCTATAAGCAGGGGGGCAAGACCCGGAAGGTCCACAGCGTGATCCTGCTGCCCAGCCTGGAGGCGGCAGAGGCCCTCTCCCAGCGGCTGGAGCAGGTGGGGAATCTCCACTCTGACGGCCGTCCCATTCTGGGGCTGTCCGCCCGCGACCTGCTGGAGCTGACCCTGGACACCTGCCCCCAGGCGGTGTTTGTGCCCGCCCACATCTGGACGCCCCACTTTTCCCTGTTGGGGGCCTTTTCCGGTTTTGACTCGGTGGAGGAGTGTTTTGGGGACTTGACCCCTTATGTCCACGCCGTGGAGACCGGACTATCCTCGGACCCACCTATGAACCGCCAGGTGCCCCAGCTGGACGGGATGCAGCTGGTGTCCCACTCCGACGCCCACTCTCCCCAGAAGCTGGGTCGGGAGGCCAATATCCTGGACACGGAGCTCTCCTACCCGGCGGTGCGGACCGCCCTGGAGACGGGACAGGGTCTGTGGGGAACGGTGGAGTTCTTCCCGGAGGAGGGCAAGTATCACCTGGACGGCCATCGGGCCTGCGGCGTCTGCCTGACCCCGGAGGAGACGGACCGCTTCCACGGCCGGTGTCCGGTGTGCGGAAAGCGAATCACAGTGGGGGTGGCCCACCGGGTGGAGGACCTGTCCGGTCCCCGGCCCTCTCTGGTGGTGGAAAAGCCCTTTGTGCGCCTGGTGCCTCTGCCCACGCTGCTGTCCGCCTGTCTGGGCCGGGGAGAGCAGACCAAGACCGTCCAGGGGGCCTATGAGGGGCTGCTCTCTGCCCTGGGCCCGGAGCTGCCCCTGCTGCGGGAGGCTTCCCTGGAGAGGATTTCTTCCTTGGCCGGGGAGCGTGTCGCCCAAGGCGTGGCCCTGCTGCGGGAGGGAAAGCTCCGGTGGACCCCCGGGTATGATGGGGTGTTCGGCAGCTTGGAGCTGCCCTGGGAGTGAAGAGGCGGGTTCAGCTCTGGAGCGGATTTCCTCTCTGGCCGGAGAGCGTGTCGCCCAAGGCGTGGCCCTGCTGCGGGAGGGAAAGCTTGGGTGGACCCCCGGGTATGACGGGGTGTTCGGCAGCTTGGAGCTGCCCTGGGAATGAAGAGGCGGGTTCAGCCCCTGGGGGTGGAGGCCGGGCCGGGGGTAAAAAAAGAAAAGGCCGCCCGCCGGCGGCCTCTTCAGGGAGGAAGAATGAAGTTTATCAAAAGTCTGCTTTCCCGGTACCCGCCGGGAAGAACTTGTACTCTCAACTGACAGGACCTAGTATATCCGGTGGATGTGTCCAAGCTGTGAACGGGGGGAAAACAGTTTTTGAAAATCACTCCTGATAGAGAAGATCCTGCTCCTCGGGATGGCGCTCAAACCACTGAGCGGCGTACCAGCAGGAGGTCCGGGCCTGCTTGCCCTGGGCCCGCAGCTCGTCGGCGGCTGCCTTCACCAGCTTGCCAGCCACGCCCTGTCCCCGGAGGGAGTCGTCTACGAAGGTGTGGTTGATGTCCGCCACACCGTCCTCCCCGGTGGGGAAAGTGATCTCCGCCAGCAGTTTTCCGTCGGCATCCTGGGCGTAAAAGCGGCCCTCACTTTTTTCGAATTCCATAGTTATCCGGCTCCTTTCGTGAAAAACCATGGTGGCAGTCCCGCTGTCGGGCTTGCCCCAGGGATCCTTATAGGGTAAGGCTACTCTATTTTTCCCCAAATGTCAAAGGGAATTGCAAGGCCGGGGAAATCCTGCTACAATGATCCCAGAAAAAATTGGAAAGGATGTGCATCCCATGAAGTGGATGATTGCTTCAGATATTCACGGTTCGGCCCATTACTGCGAGAAGATGCTGACCGCCTTTGCCCGGGAGGAGGCGGACCGGCTGCTGCTGTTGGGGGATCTGCTCTACCATGGCCCCCGCAACGACTTGCCCCAGGGGTATGCACCCAAGGAGGTCATCGCCCAGCTCAGTGCCGTGAAGGACAAGGTTTTCTGCGTGCGGGGCAACTGCGAAGCTGAGGTGGATCAGATGGTGCTGCCCTTCCCGGTGCTGGCGGAGTACTGCTTGCTGGAGCAGAAGGGCCATGTGATCTTTGCCACCCATGGGCACCACTACAACCTGGAGACCCCGCCCCTGCTTCAGCCGGGGGACGTGCTGCTTCACGGCCACACCCACATCCCCGCTAAGGACGATTCCCTGGGTTTCTGGTACTTGAATCCCGGGAGCGTGTCCCTGCCCAAGGAAAACACCGCCCACAGCTACATGACCCTGGAGGACGGCGTCTTTCTGTGGAAGGACCTGGAGGGCGGCGAGTACGACCGCCTGGCGCTGTAATGGCCGGGGGAAGGAAGAAAAAGGGAGCGCCCATTGTGGAGCTGCATCCCCACACACCCCAAGAGGAACAGTGGCTCCGGCTGTTGGAGGAGCTGCTGGGATTTGTGCTGCCCCAGGGCAAAGCCGGGGAGACGGCCCAGCAGCTGATGGGCCTTTTCGGCGGGCCGGAAGGTCTGTTCCGAGCGCCCCAGGAGGAGCTGGTCCGGGCGGTGGGCGTGGAGCCCGCCCGCTACCTGCGGCTGACCATGGAGCTGGCCAAGGTCTACATGGAGGACTCCGCCCGGGACCTTCACCGGGTCTTTGACACCCCCTCGGCGGTGGACCTGTTTGCCCCCAAGTTTCTGGGGCGCTCCACCGAGGCCGTGGGGCTGATGCTTCTGGACAGCCGGGGCAGGCTTCTCTACAACGACATCCTCACCGAGGGCTCGGTCAGCTCGGTGCCCATCTATATCCGCAGGCTGCTGCAGCTGTGCATCAGCTACGACGCCCAAAACGTGATGCTGGCTCACAACCATCCCAGCGGCAATCCCTGCGCCTCCCGGAATGACATTGTGGCCACCCGTCAGGTGCAGATGGCCCTGGAGGCCATTGACGCCACCCTTCACGACCACATTATTTTCGCCGGAGCGGACTACCTCTCCTTTGCTGACTGCGGTCTGCTGGAGTCCAACCGCCGGGATCTGGACAAGCTTCGCCGGGGTGTGATGGACGCTGCCCGCACCGCCGAATACGCTCTGCTGGAAAAGGGCAAGCTGTCCTAAGAGGCTCTCTGCGGAAAACTGCCCCGGCTGCCGGCGGAGGAGGCCGATGGCCCATGGGGGTTCCTGGTTTTGTTCCCGGGTTTCTCCCTGGCATTTTCTCTCGGACCGTCTTGGGACTGGCCGTGGGAAAATGGGGATGGCCCTCTGCAAAAGTGCCCCGTTCCGAAACGTGGGAAAGGACTCCTGCGGGCTTACCCTGGGAATGGCGCTGGAGGGGTCCTTTGGTTGACAAACCCGGTGGGGCGTAGTATGATAATATCCGAATGTATGTTCTAAAAAACAACCCGAAAGGAAGGGGGAGCGGCGATGAGCGAGGAAAAATTCCAGCTGGTGTCCAGCTATCAGCCCACGGGGGATCAGCCCCAGGCCATCCAGCAGCTGGTGGAGGGGCTCAACTCCGGCATGAAGGAGCAGACGCTGTTGGGCGTCACCGGCTCGGGCAAGACTTTTACCATGGCCAATGTCATCGCCCAAGTCAACCGCCCCACTCTGGTGCTGGCCCACAACAAGACGCTGGCGGCCCAGCTGTGCTCCGAGTTCCGGGAGTTCTTCCCCAACAACGCGGTGGAGTACTTTGTGTCCTATTACGACTACTACCAGCCGGAGGCCTACATCCCCCAGACGGACACTTATATAGAAAAGGATTCCGCCATCAACGACGAGATCGACAAGCTGCGCCACAGCGCCACCAGCGCCCTGTCGGAGCGGCGGGACGTGATCATTGTGGCGTCGGTGTCCTGCATTTACAGCTTGGGCGACCCCATCGACTACCGGACCATGGTGATCTCCCTGCGCCCGGGCATGGAGAAGGACCGGGACGAGCTGCTGAAAAAGCTGGTGGAGCTGCAATACGAGCGCAATGATGTGAACTTTATCCGCAACAAGTTCCGGGTCCGGGGGGACGTGGTGGAGATCTTCCCGGCCAACGCCACGGACCGGGCGGTGCGGGTGGAGTTTTTCGGGGACGAGATCGACCGGCTCACCGAGTTCAACCCCCTCACCGGGGACACCATCGCCGAAATCAAGCACATCGCCATCTATCCCGCCTCCCACTACATTGTCCCCAAGGAGAAGATGGACAAGGCCATCCGGGACATCGAGCGGGAGATGGAGCAGCGGGTGGACTACTTCAAGGGGGAGGGCAAGCTCATCGAGGCCCAGCGCATCGAACAGCGCACCCGGTATGACATGGAGATGCTCCAGGAGATCGGCTTCTGCAAGGGCATCGAGAACTACTCCCGGGTGCTCTCCGGCCGGGAGCCGGGCAGCGCTCCCTTCACCTTGATCGACTACTTTCCCAAGGACTTTGTGCTCTTTGTGGACGAGTCCCACGTGACCCTGCCCCAGGTCCGGGGCATGTACGCCGGGGACCGAGCCCGCAAGGAGATGCTGGTCAATTACGGATTCCGGCTGCCTTCGGCCTTTGACAACCGGCCCTTGAACTTCGACGAGTTCTATTCCCACATCAACCAGGCCATTTTTGTCAGCGCCACTCCCGGGGACCTGGAGCTGGAGAAGTCCGCCCAGGTGGTGGAGCAGGTGATCCGTCCCACGGGACTGCTGGATCCCAAGATCACCGTCAAGCCCACCGACGGCCAGATCGACGACTTGATCTCCGAGATCAATGTCCGGGTGGAGCGTCAGGAGCGTGTGCTGGTGACCACCCTGACCAAGAAGATGGCCGAGGACCTCACCGGCTACCTGGAAGGCTACGGCATCCGGGTGCGGTATATGCACCACGACATCGACACCGTGGAGCGCATGGAGATCATCCGGGACCTGCGTCTGGGCGAGTTTGACGTGCTGGTGGGCATCAACCTGCTGCGAGAGGGCTTGGACATTCCCGAGGTGTCGTTGGTGGCCATTCTGGACGCGGATAAGGAGGGCTTTCTCCGCAGCGGCCGCAGCTTGATCCAGACCATCGGCCGTGCGGCCCGAAACGCCCAGGGCCAGGTGATCATGTACGCCGACGAGGTGACCCCCTCCATGGAGCAGGCCATCACCGAGACCGAGCGCCGCCGAGCCATCCAGGAGAAGTACAACGAGGACCACGGCATCACGCCCCAGACCATCAAGAAGGACGTGGCGGACATCATCGAGATTTCCTCCCACAAGGAGGACGGCAAGAAAAAGAAGAAGCGCTACACCGCCGCTGAGCGTCAGGAGCTGATCCAGAAGTACACCAAGGAGATGAAGGCCGCGGCCAAGCTGCTGGAGTTCGAGCACGCGGCGTACCTGCGGGATAAGATCAAGGAGCTGGAGGGTGCCGGCCCTCTGCCTGGGAAGAAGACCCGCCTGCCCAAGCCGTAAGGAGGACGTTATGGAGAACAACCCTGTACTCAACACCATAGAAAGCCGCCACAGCTACCGAGGGGCCTATTTGGACACTCCCGTGGCGGAGGAAGATCTGCGGGCCATTTTGGAGGCTGGTTTGGCAGCGCCCTCCGGTTGCAACAAGCAGACGGTGAGCTTGATTGCCGTGGATGATCCAGAGGTCTTGGCCCGGCTGCGGGCGGTGATCGATCCGCCGGTGGGGGAGACCGCTCCCGCCATGATCTGCGTGGTGACCACGCCAGTGGCGGCATATCGCGACCGGTATTTTCACGTGCAGGACTACGCCGCGGCCATTGAGAACATGCTCCTGGCTATGGAGGCTCTGGGGTATGCCAGCTGCTGGGTGGAGGGCCACATCACCGACGAGGACCACATCGGCCGGAAGATGGGGGAGATCCTGGGGGTGCCCCAGGGCAGTGAGCTGATCTGCTATCTGCCGGTGGGACGACCTGCCCAACAGGTGAAGGGTCCCCGAAAGCGGCCCTTTAAGGAGCGGGCCTGGCGCAACGGCTATGGCCGCGCCTTTTAAGGAGTGCGCCATGGAGTTGACAGTGCGCCAAGCCCAACCGGCGGACCTGGAGGAGATCCAGGCCATGTACCGGGCTCTCGTGGCCCGGATGGACCGGGACGGCTGGAAGATCTGGAGCGACCGCTATCCCCGGGACGCGGTGGGGGAGGACATCGCCTTGGGGAGGTTCTACCTGTTGGCAGACCTGGATCTTCCCCCAGAAAGCCCCAGGAAAGATATCCCTGGAATCCCCGTTATGGAAGAACCCCCACTCCCTGCCGGGGACACCGCCAGGGAGCGGGAGAGCACTTTGGCTCCTGCCCCGGCGGGACCCTCCGGCGGCGTCATCGCCGGGGGTTTTGCCCTTCTGCCCACGGGCTGCGGCGAAGGGGACCCGCCCTGGGAGGAGCCTGACGCTCCAGCCCAGTACCTGTACCGGTTTGGGGTGGCGGTGGAATACGGCGGCCGGGGAGTGGGCAAGCTGGCCTTGGAGAGAATCCAGGAGCTTTCCCGAAGCTTGGGGGCAGGGTATCTGCGGCTGTTTGTGGCTTACGAAAACGCCCCGGCCATCGGTTTGTATGAGAAGGCGGGGTTCCGCCGCGTTCCCGGGGAGTTTGGAGAAGTGCTCCAAGACGGCACCCGCCTGTATGAGTACGCCTACGAGAAGAAGCTGTGAACCCAACCTGTATAGGAAACGGAGAGAATGCTGTGAAACGAGAGCTGGGAATTGGCCGGTGCGGGCTGGCCTGCTGCCTTTGCAGTGAAAACGAGACCTGCGGCGGGTGCAATTCCGGGGAGTGCCCGGACAGCGCCACCTGTGAAAACCGGGCCTGCTCCATGGAGCGGGGGCTTTCCCACTGCTTTGCCTGCGGGGAGGATTGCCGGAAGGGGCTGCTGTCCAAAAGCAAGCCCTATGGGTTTACCCTGTTCGCCAAGCAATACGGGGAGGAAGCGCTGCTGGACTGCCTGGAATGCAACGAAAAGAAAGGCGTCATCTATCACCGGGAAGGCATCTGGGGAGAGTATGACGAGTTTGATACGGTGGAAGAGTTGATCCATTTTATCAAAAAGGGTGAACGATAACTCCGAATTCGGAAGATGGGAAGGAACCTTACATGAGTTTAGATAAAATCGTGGTCCACGGGGCCCGGGAACACAATTTGAAAAACATCGATGTGACCATCCCCCGGGACAAGCTGGTGGTGCTCACAGGGCTTTCCGGATCGGGAAAGTCCTCCCTGGCCTTTGACACCATTTACGCCGAAGGCCAGCGCCGGTATGTGGAGAGCCTCTCCTCTTACGCCCGGATGTTCCTGGGCCAGATGGAAAAGCCCGACGTGGACATGATCGACGGCCTGTCCCCGGCCATCTCCATCGATCAGAAGACCACCTCCAAGAACCCTCGGTCCACCGTGGGCACGGTCACCGAGATCTATGACTACCTGCGCCTGCTCTACGCCCGGATCGGCATCCCCCACTGCCCCATCTGCGGCAGGGAGATCAAGCAGCAGACCATTGACCAGATCGTGGACCGGGTGCTGGCTCTGCCGGAGAAGACCCGCATCCAGGTGCTGGCTCCCGTGGTCCGGGGAAGAAAGGGCGAGCATCAAAAGGAGTTTGAGGCCGCCCGAAAGTCCGGCTTTGTCCGGGCCCGGGTGGACGGCCTGGTCTACGACTTAAACGAGAAGATCCAGCTGGAGAAAAATAAAAAGCACAACATCGAGATCATCGTGGACCGGCTGGTGATCAAGGCGGACATCCGCTCCCGTCTGGCGGATTCCATCGAGACCGCCTCGGGGCTGACCGGGGGCATCGTAGTCATCAACGTCATCGACGGGGAGGACATCACCTTCTCCCAGAACTACGCCTGCCCGGAGCACGGCGTGTCCGTGGAGGAGCTGACTCCTCGGATGTTCTCCTTCAACAACCCCTTCGGCGCCTGCAAAAAGTGCACCGGTCTGGGGGTGTTCATGAAGATCGACCCGGAGCTGATCATTCCGGACAAGCGGCTGTCCATCAAGAAAGGCGGCCTGAAGGCCAGCGGCTGGGCCATGGAGGGCAGCACCATCGCCGCCATGAATATGAAGGGCTTGTCGGAGCACTATGGCTTCTCCCTGGATACTCCCATCGGCGACCTGCCCCCGGAGATCGTGGATATCCTGCTTTACGGCACCAAGGGGGAGAAGATCAAGCTGCGCCGCCAAAGCGAGTACGGCAGCGGCAGCTATATGGCTCCCTTTGAGGGGGTTATCAATAACCTGGAGCGGCGGTTCAACGAGACCTCTTCCACCTGGGTGAAAGAGGAGATCGAGAGCTATATGAGCGCTGTCCCCTGCGACGCCTGCCACGGCCAGAGGCTGTCCCCGGAGAGTTTGGCGGTGACCGTGGGAGGGATCAACATCAGCGCCTTCTGTGACAAGTCCGTCACCGAGGCCCTGGAGTTTGTAGGCTCCCTGGAACTCACCGACCGGGAGAAGATGATCGCCGCGCCCATCTTAAAGGAGATCAAATCCCGGCTGGGATTCCTCCAGAGCGTGGGCCTGGAGTACCTGACCCTGTCCCGGTCCTCGGGGACCCTGTCCGGCGGCGAGAGCCAGCGGATCCGCCTGGCCACCCAGATCGGCTCCTCCCTGATGGGGGTGCTGTACATTCTGGACGAGCCTTCCATCGGCCTGCACCAGCGGGACAACCACAAGCTGCTGAACACCCTGAAGCGGCTGCGGGACTTGGGCAACACGGTGATCGTGGTGGAGCACGACGAGGACACCATGCGGGAGTCGGACTTCCTGGTGGACATCGGCCCGGGAGCCGGAGTCCACGGGGGCAAGGTGATCTTCGCCGGGCCGCCCAAGGAGATCGAGAATTGCGAGGAGTCCCTCACCGGCCAGTATCTCAGTGGCCGCCGGAAGGTGGAGGTTCCCGAAAAGCGCCGCCCGGGCAACGGCAAGTTCCTGGAGATTCTGGGGGCTCAGCAGAACAACCTGCAGAACGTGGATGTGAAGATCCCTCTGGGGGAGTTTGTCTGCGTCACCGGTGTGTCCGGGTCGGGAAAGTCCTCCCTTATCAACGAGATCCTCTACAAGAAGCTGGCCTCCGAGCTGAACCGTGCCCACGCCCATCCCGGCAAACACAGAGAGATCCTGGGCCTGGAGCACCTGGACAAGGTGATTCAGATCGACCAGTCCCCCATTGGCCGGACGCCCCGGTCCAACCCGGCCACCTACACCGGCCTGTTCAACGACATTCGGGAGCTGTTCGCCTCCACCCAGGACGCCAAGATGCGGGGCTTCAACGCCAGCCGGTTCTCCTTCAACGTCAAGGGCGGCCGGTGCGAGGCCTGTCAGGGCGATGGCATCATCCGCATTGAGATGCACTTCCTGCCGGACGTGTACGTCCCCTGCGACGTGTGCAAGGGCCACCGGTACAACCGGGAGACCCTGGAGGTCAAGTACAAGGGCAAGAGCATCTACGACGTCCTGGAGATGACGGTGGAGGAGGCCCTGGACTTTTTCCGGGACATTCCCAAGCTGGCCCGGAAGCTCCAGACGGTGTACGACGTGGGCCTGGGCTATGTGAAGGTGGGCCAGCCGGCCACCACCCTGTCCGGCGGCGAGGCCCAGCGGGTGAAGCTGGCCACGGAGCTCTCCAAGCGCTCCACCGGGCGGACCATCTATATCCTGGACGAGCCCACCACGGGCCTGCACATTGCCGACGTGCACAAGCTCATCGACGTGCTCCAGCGGCTGGTGGACGCCGGAAACACCGTGGTGGTCATCGAGCACAACCTGGATTTGATCAAGACCGCGGACCACATCATTGACCTGGGTCCGGAGGGCGGCAACCGGGGCGGCACCATTGTGGCCCAGGGCACCCCGGAAGAGGTGGCCCAGGTGCCGGAGTCCTATACCGGTCAGTACTTGAAGCCGCTGTTGGAAAAATAAAGAAAACGGTCTCCGTCTTTCCCTGGACGGAGGCCGTTTTGCATGTTAGAACATTGTTCCCATTGTGTCGATGATTTCGCTGGTTATGTCTTCGGAATACACAACGGTTCCTTCACCATCTACAAGGCTGATGGAGAACACAGGGTTTTCAATGCCGCAGCTGGTTTGAAGTGTGTTGCGCAGTTCTTCAAAAAGAGGAGCTCCATAGGTGACCATGGGTAGGAGGGTGGCATTTCCATAGCCCTGGGTCAGCGTATCATTACCCTCCGCAAATCCGAGATTGACGTCGTAGGTGAAGAGAAAGCCGTTTTCCGTGGGGGTTACCGTTCCGCCGTAAGACGGTCCGATATCATACGTTTCCTCGTTGAGGACGGAGGGCGGGATATTTTTCAGGGCGGACAGGGTCCCGTTCAGCGCGCCTGCATCCATCATCGCCTGGGGGGAGGAGAAGGTTTCTTGGGAAAGGTCCAGCTTTTTTCCCTCAAACATGGCTATCCAGTCTTCCGCATAGCTGTTTTCGACAGTCTCTCCCTGGGCGGTTGTATAGTCCCACACAATCGCTTTGTAGTAGGAGATCCGGTTAGCGGCTCCGTAATAGGTGATCTGATATCCTGTATCGCTGAAAGTTCCCTGGGGCACCAGGTTGATCCCAGCACAGCTGATAATGACGCCATAGTCGGTTCCCAAATTGAGGTCAATGGGGAGCCCGTTGCTGTCCCAGGCTTCTAAAATAATGCTGGCGTCCAGAATGTCCTGGTCGGAGGTGTTTTCCAAAGTGACTTGAAAGGCGTCGTGACTATAGGTGTCCACCCCTAGGATATAGTTGCTGTCGGTAATCCGCAAGGGGAACTGGGCAGCAGCTTCCTCCAGGGCCGCAGGAGTGAGCGGCGTGGGAGAAGGCGTAGGAGTGGGTTGGGTTGTGGTTTCTTCCAGGGTGCTTGCAGAATGGGACTGCGATGCGTTGGAGGAGGTTTCCGCTTTGGAAGAAGGTTTCTCTCCCAGGATCACATTGAAAACCAGGAAATTCAAAAGTAAAATTCCCGCCCAAATTCCCAAAACCCACAAAAGGATTTTATGGCCCCGGCGTTTCGGTGGCTGCGGATACGGATTCATGGCAAGTTCTCCCTCTTTCTGAGTTTGCTTGATAGATCATCTTCATTTTAGAGTTTATAACTCTATATGTCAAGGGAAAACTAAAATTCTTAGTGTTTATTACTCTGAAACGAAGGCTGTGTCCTTCTTTACGCTACAATGGCGGAAAAGGGGGATGACCTTGAAATACAAATACTATGAAAAGATACGGGAAATCCGAGAGGACCGAGGCTTTACCCAGCAGCAGATCGCAAATCTGTTGAATATTGGACAGCGCACGTATTCGGATTATGAAACGGGCAAGACCAGGATCCCGCTGGAAAGCGTGATCGCGCTGGCGAAGTTTTATGATGTGGATTTAAATTATCTTACCGGGATTAGCAAGGAAATGCGGAAATATCCCAAAAAGTAGGGGAGGGGAGCTGACAGGCACTTTTCTTCCGGCTCCCTCAATCCCCGGTTTTTCTTGCGTTTCCTAAGAGTTTCGACTATAATTATTTACAATGTGTTCAACACCTCTTTGCAGGAATGGGATACAATAATTCCGCAAAAGGATGGGGAACGCGGTTCTCCTGTGGTTTGCCAGAGAAAGGATGAGCGGATGTTCGGCTATGTGCGGCCCTTCAAATCAGAGCTGCTGGTGAGTCAGTACGACCAGTACAAGGCGGTTTACTGCCAGGTGTGCCGGGCTTTGCAGGAGCATTACGGCCGATTGGCCTCCTTCACCCTGAGCTATGACTGCACCTTTTACGCGCTGCTGTGCCTGTCCATTCAGGAGTCCAAGCTGACGCTGCACCATGGCCGGTGCGTGATGAATCCCTTGAAAAAGTGCGATTTTTTGAAGAGCGATGGGGAAGCCTATCACAGGGCGGCGGCGCTGTCGGTGCTGCTGACCTATCACAAGCTGCGGGACGACCTGGCGGACGATGGCTTTCTCAAATCTTTGGGAAGCCGGCTGCTGCTGCCCCTGGTGTCCCGGAAGGCCAAGCGGGCGGCCAGGGAGTTTCCCTTCTTGGCCCAGGAGGCGGAAAAGGCCATGACAGCCCAGCGGGAGGCGGAGGCTTCCGGCGGCGGGGTGGACGCCTGTGCCGAGCCCACGGCCAACCTGTTGGCGGCACTGTTTCAGGAGCTGTCCTGCGACACGCTGCAGAAGGTGGCGCTGGAGCGGTTCGGCTATTTTCTGGGGCGGTGGGTCTACCTGATGGACGCCGCCGACGACCTGCCCAAGGATTTGAAAGAGGGCGGCTTCAATCCGTTTATTGAAAGGCTGGGGCTTTCGGGGAAGGCGGAGCTGACCCCTGAGGAGCGCAAGGCTGCCGATGAGGCCATGAACCAGGCGCTCAATGCCACGGCGGCCCAGATGCTGTTGGCTTTTCAGCTGATTGATTTGGAGAATTTCGGCCCAGTGCTGGAGAACGTGGTGGAAAAGGGCCTGCCGGAGATCCAGCGGGAGATCCTGTTTTTGCACATTCGGGAGAAGCGCAAAGGCCGGCCGGAGCCGGAGGATCTGCCCTGACCTCCAAAACTGTGTGGAAAGAGCGCTTTTGGCGCTTTGGTTTTAAAGATGGCAATACGGCCTGCCTGGGGCGGGCCATAAAAAGGAGACAGAGTATGCAAGACCCGTATAAAGTCCTGGGAGTATCCCCCTCCGCCACGGATGAGGAAGTCAAGGACGCCTACCGCAAGCTGGCCAAGAAATACCATCCCGACCAGTACGCTGACAGCCCCTTGAAGGACCTGGCTGACGAAAAGATGAAGGAGATCAACGAGGCCTACGACACCATCACTGCCCAGCGCAAGGGCGGCGGGAATCGGGGGTACCAGGGGGCCTACAGCTACAACAATGTGGGACAGCGGGGAGGCTCCGGGTTTAACGACGTGCGCAGCCTGATCATGTCCGGCCGCATCGCCGACGCCGAGCAGATCCTCAACGGTGTGCCTCCGGAGGGCCGCAACGCCGAGTGGTACTTTTTGAAGGGGTCGGTGCTCTACCGCCGGGGCTGGCTGGAGGAGGCCAAGGACCACTTCTCCCGGGCATGTCAGATGGATCCGGGCAACCCCGAGTACAGCGCCGCCCTGAATCAGGCCATGAACCAGGGCAGCGGGGTCTATGGAGGCTACCGGCCGAATAGCAATATGAACGCGGGGGGCTGCAACTCCTGCGATATGTGTTCCACCCTCATCTGCGCCGACTGCTGCTGCGAGTGCATGGGCGGCGACCTGATCTCCTGCTGCTGAGACCTGCTCTGCGTCGGGAAAGGAGCGTTTTTCCGTGAAGAATTCCATGAAGCTGGCCCTGGCCGGGGTGATGGCCGCCCTGTCCACCGTGGTGCTGTTCCTCACCGGAGTGGCCCCCATGGCCACTGTGGCCCTGCCGGCCCTGGCCGGATGCCTGCTCATCCCCGTGGTGGCGGAGATAGGCCTCTCCTGGGGGTTTGGAGTCTATGGGGTGACGGTGGTGCTCTCCTTCTTTTTGGCCGCGGACCGAGAGGCCTTTTTGATCTATGCCCTGTTTTTCGGCTATTACCCGGCGCTGTTCGCGGTGCTGGGGCGCATCCGGAACCGGGTGCTGCGGTATGTGGTGAAGCTGGCGCTGTTCAACGCCGCCGCCGTGGGAGAGACGCTGCTCTCCATCTATGTCCTGGGCATCCCCTTTGAAAGCCTGGGCATCTTCGGCCCAGCAGGCCCGGTGCTGCTGCTGGTGCTGGCAAATGTGGTGTTTGTGGTCTATGACCTGGCCCTGGAGGGATTGATCGTCCAGTACCTCCAACGGCTGCATCCCCGGTTGGGGAAGCTGCTGCGGGGCAGGTGACCGGCAGGCTTCGGCCTGCCCTTTTTTGTACCCGGATTTTTGCATGAAAAAATCAAAAATCCTGCAAATTTCGCAGAGATTTCTCTAATGTGAGGGTTTTTCCCTTGCTTTTTGCAGGAGAAAGCCTTAAAATGAATGGGTTACAGAAAAGCGGTCCTGCCGGGGGGCGGGACAGAGGGTAGAGAAAGGAAGAGAGGACATGAACAGCCAGCTTTCCGAGCGCATTCGCCAGCACAGCGCAGGGTTTTCCAAGGGCCAGCGGATGATCGCCCGGTACATTGAGGAACATTCCGATCAGGTGGCCTTTATGACGGCCTCCCGGCTGGGGCAGACCGTCGGGGTCAGCGAGAGCACCGTGGTGCGCTTTGCCACCGAGATTGGCTATTCGGGGTATCCGGCGCTGCAGCAGGCCATGCAGGAGATGATCCGCAGCAAGATGACCAGCGTTCAGCGTCTGGAGCGGACATCCAAAAACTTTTCCCCGGACCAGCTGCTGGACGAGGTGCTGGACCAGGACATCGACATCTTGAAGCGCACCAAGGAGAACGTGGATCGGGAGTCCTTCTACCGGGCCGTGGACGCTCTGGTGGGAGTGAAGACCGTCTACGTGCTGGGGGCGGGCAGTTCCCTGGCCCTGGCCACCTTCCTGGCCCACTATCTGCGCCTGGTGTTTGACACGGTGCACCTGGTGGAGGCCACCAGTGAGTCCACCATTCTGCAGCAGATGGTGCACATCGGAGAGGGGGACGCGGTGATCGCCATCAGTTTCCCCCGGTACTCCAAGAAGGCGGTGAAGACCATGAAGTACGCCTCCTCCCAGAAGGCCATCACCGTGGCGATCACCGACAGCCCCCTGTCGCCCCTGGCCCAGTACGCCTCCCACGTACTGCTGGCCCGCAGCGATATGGTGTCCTTTGTGGACTCCCTGGTGGGCCCCCTGAGCCTGATTAACGCTCTGATCGTCACCGTGGCCATCCGCAAGAAGGACCAGGTGGCGGACACCCTGCGGAAGATTGAGGGCATCTGGGACGAATACGGCGTCTACGAGAAAGTGGACGAGAAGGGCAGCTGAGCATTGGAACTTTATGACGTGTTGATTGTGGGCGGAGGAGCGGCAGGTCTGATGGCCGCCGGCGCCGCCCTGGAGAGAGGGCTCTCCGTGTGCCTGTTTGACAAGAACCGCCAGCTGGGCAGGAAGGTGCGCATCACCGGCAAGGGCCGGTGCAACGTCACCAACAACTGCACCGTGGAACAGGCGGTGGCCTCCTGTCCCCGGGGTGGGCGGTTCCTGTACGGGGCGCTGTCATCCTTTTCCCCCCAGGACACCATGGCCTTTTTTGAGGGCCTGGGCGTTCCCCTGAAGACGGAGCGGGGCCGCCGGGTGTTTCCCGTGTCCGACAATGCCCACGACATCGCCGACGCTTTGGAGCGCTGGGCCCAGGGGGCCACGGTGATCCGGGAGGCGGTGAAGGAGGTCCTGACCCAGGGGGGCCGGGTGGTGGGAGTCCGCACCCAGAGCGGGACCATCCAGGGCCGCAGTGTGATCCTCTGCTGCGGCGGAGCGTCCTACCCCGGCACCGGGTCCAACGGGGACGGTTACCGTTTGGCGGAGAAGCTGGGCCACACCATCGTGACGCCCACCCCCTCCCTGGTGCCCCTGGTGGAGCAGGGGGACTGGTACTCCCGACTGATGGGCCTGTCCCTGCGCAACTGCGGGGTGAAGGTGACGGCCAAGGGCAAGAAAAAGCCGGTGTACCAGGACTTTGGAGAGCTGCTGTTCACCCATTTTGGGCTGAGCGGGCCCACCATCCTCAGCGCCTCGGCCCATATGCACCCCATGGAGCCGGGAAAGTACACGGTCCACGTGGACTTGAAGCCGGCTCTCACCGATGCCCAGCTGGATGCTCGGCTTTTGCGGGAGCTGGAATCGCATAAAAACAAATTTTTTGCCAATTCTCTGGAAGAGCTCCTTCCCCAGAAGCTGATCCCCGTGGTGGTGGAGCGCAGCGGCATCCCGGGGGAGACCCGGTGCCACTCGGTGACCCGGGAGCAGCGTCGGGCACTGCTGGAGCTGCTGCGGGACTTCACTGTGGAGATCCAGGGCTTCCGGCCCATTGCCGAGGCCATTGTCACCAGCGGCGGGGTGAGCCTGAAGGAGGTGGACCCCCGGACCATGGAGTCCAAGGTGGTGCAGGGCCTGTATATCGCCGGGGAGCTTCTGGACGCCGATGCCTACACCGGCGGATACAACCTGCAGATCGCCTTTGCCACAGGCCGGTGCGCAGGCAGCCACGCTGGGGGCGTGTGAGGTTCCGGGGGAACATTTCACCTGGATATCATCTGTTCTTTATGCAGATCGAGGAAACTATAGTGAGTTGCCTTTCCAAGGCAGTCCTGCCCAAGGGCTGAGGCAGGGAGCTTGGAATGGGTCAACGGAAATGAGGGAGAAGACTATGTTCGCAGTAGCAATCGACGGGCCTGCCGGAGCGGGTAAGAGCAGCGTGGCCAAGGCCGCGGCCAAGATCCTGGGATTCGTGTACGTGGACACCGGGGCCATCTACCGGACCATTGCCCTGTACGTGCTGCGCCAGGGGGTGGATCCTCACGACGCTGCCAAAGTGGAGGCCCTGCTGCCCCAGATCCATGTGGAAATGGAGTACACAGAACAGGGGCAGAAAATGGTCCTCAACGGGGAGGACGTCACCGGGCTGATCCGCACGCCGGAGGTGTCCATGGCCACGTCGGCCTGTGCGGCGATCCCGGCGGTGCGGGCGTATCTGCTGAAGCTTCAGCGGGATCTGGCCCAGAAGAACAACGTGCTCATGGATGGCCGGGACATCGGCACGGTGGTGCTGCCCAACGCCCAGCTGAAGGTGTTTCTCACCGCCTCTCCGGAGGAGCGGGCCCGGCGGCGGGTGGCTCAGCTGGAGGAGGCTGGACAGCCGGCGGAGTACCAGGCCATCCTGAAGGACATCCAGCAGCGGGACTACCAGGACTCCCACCGGGAGACCGCGCCCCTGCGTCCGGCAGAGGACTCGGTGCTGGTGGACACCAGCGAGGAGACTTTTGAACAGTCGGTGGAGCGGCTGGTGAATCTTGTGCGGGAGCGGATGTGACGCTTCACTAAAATGGGTATTGGAAAATGAATGACGGAAGGGGTCGGTGCAGGTGCAGGCAACAGAAGAGAGAGATCGGACACCCAAGAAAAAAACGGTGCTCTACCAGTTGGGGCAGATCATCCTCTGGGGGTATTTCCACCTGGTGTTCCGCATGAAGGTCTACGGGGCGGAGAACATGCCCAAGGATGGCCCTGTGCTGCTGTGCAGCAACCATTTGGCCAAGCGGGATCCGGTGCTGCTGGGGCTCTCCCAGAAGCGCCAGGTGTTCTACATGGCCAAAGAGGAGCTGTTCCGGAACAAGTTCCTGGGCGGGCTGTTCCGCAAGCTGGGAGCCTTCCCGGTGAAGCGGGGCACCGGCGGCAGCGACGCCCTGGAGGACGCCTACGCTCTGCTGAAGCAGAACGGCGTGGTGGGGGTCTTCATCGAAGGCCACCGCTCCAGGGACGGCAAGCTTTTAAAGCCCAAAACCGGCGCCGCTCTGCTGGCCTATGAGACCAAGGCTCCGGTGGTGCCGGTGTGCATCACCGCCGGGGACGGCAAGCAGCCCGGCATGTTTAAGACCACCATGATCCGCTTCGGCAAGCCCATCCCCGCCGAGGAATTGGACATCAAGGACGACTCCAGCATGCAGCTGCGCCGGGCCAGCCGGCTGATCATGTCCAGGATCGCAGAGCTGCGGGAGGAGTCCTGCAAGGCCCTGGGCCTGCCCTCTCAGCTGGAGCCTCCCAAGCCCAAGACCACGGCAGTTCCCCCAAAGGCAGCGGAGGAGACCTCCCCTGCTGCGGCCCCCTCCGCAGATGCTGTGACGGAGGCGGTCTCGTCCAAGGAGGCCGGGGAATCCAAGGCGCCCGCAGGTGCCTCGGAAGCCGATCCCGCAGCCCAGGAGGTCCCCCATGAAGGTTGAGCTGGCGAAGAGCGCTGGATTCTGCTTTGGGGTGGATCGGGCTGTCAGCGCGGTGTATCAGCTGTTGGAAGAGGGCAAACGTGCCGCCACCCTGGGGGCCATCATCCACAATCCCCAGGTCACTGGGGACCTGGCCGCCCGGGGGGTGGTCACCGTCTCTGATCCGGCGGACACCCCGGAGGGCTGCACCCTGGTGATCCGCTCCCACGGCGTGCCCCAGGCGGTGGAGGACCGGATCCGGGAGCTGGGCATCCCCTGTGTGGACGCCACCTGCCCGTTTGTGAAAAAAATTCACCAGTTGGCGGCGCAAGCCGGAGAGCAGGGAAAGGTTTTCCTACTGGCTGGGGACCGGGACCATCCCGAGGTCCAGGGGATCATCGGACACTGCAAAGGGGAGAATTATGTGGTGAAAAACCACGAAGAATTGGTAGATTTGCTGAAAAAGCATCCGGAATTGACCACAAAACCCCTGACAATGGCCGCCCAGACCACTTTCCACACGGGAGAATGGGAAAAATGCGGGGAAAGTCTGAAAAACCTATGTACAAATGCCTCAGTTTTTGCTACAATATGTAATGCGACTGCGAGACGGCAGAAAGAAGCAAAAACCCTTGCCCAGCGCTGCGACAGGATGATCGTTGTGGGGGGCAGGGACAGTTCGAACACGGCAAAGCTGCGCGACATCTGCGCGGAATACTGCGAGACGTACCTCATCGAAAGGGCGGACGAGCTGCCTGTGTTTTCGGCCGGGCTGAGCGTTGGCATCACAGCGGGGGCATCCACGCCCGCAAGCATTATAAAGGAGGTACTTGCTACCATGGCAGAAGTAGGCAACAACGAACAAAACTTTGAGGAGATGCTTGAGGAATCCCTCAAAAGCTTAAATACAGACGAGAAGGTTCACGGCGTCGTTGTGGGAATCTCCCCCACCGAGGTCTATGTGGACGTGGGCCGCAAGCAGGCTGGTTTCATCCCCGCCAACGAGCTCTCCAACGATCCCAACGCCAAGCCTGAGGACCTGGTGAAGATCGGCGACGAGATGGATCTGCTCATCATGAAGACCAACGACCAGGAAGGCACCATCATGCTCTCCAAGCGCCGTGTGGACGCCATGAAGGGCTGGGACGAGATCACCCAGGCTATGGAGAACAACGAGGTTCTGGAGGGCAAGGTCATCGAAGTGGTCAAGGGCGGCGTTATCGTCCTGTACAAGGCCATGCGGATCTTTGTGCCCGCCTCCCAGGCCACCGCTTCCCGGGGTGAGGACCTGAACGCCCTGCTGAACACCGAGGTGCGCTTCCGCATCATCGAGGTCAACCGCCAGCGCCGCCGCGCTGTGGGTTCCATCCGCAGCGTCCTGCGCGAGGAGCGCAAGGCTGCCCAGGAGAAGTTCTGGGAGCAGGTGGAAGAGGGCCAGCAGTACACCGGCAAGGTCAAGTCCCTGACCAACTTCGGCGCCTTTGTGGATCTGGGCGGCGTGGACGGCATGGTGCACATCTCCGAGCTCAGCTGGAACCGCATCAAGCATCCCAGCGAAGTGCTGAAGGTTGGCGACACTGTGGACGTGTATGTCAAGGGCCTGGATCGCGAGAACGGCAAGATCTCCCTGGGCTACAAGAAGCCTGAGGACAATCCGTGGGTGAAGCTGGAGCGGGAGTATCCCGTGGGTACTGTGTGCGACGCCAAGATCGTGGGCATGACCCAGTTCGGCGCCTTCGCCAGCGTGATTCCCGGCATCGACGGTCTGATCCACATCTCCCAGATTGCGGATCATCGGATCGAGAAGCCCCAGGATGTGCTGAAGATCGGCGACGAGGTGAAGGTGAAGATCACCGACATCGACTTCGAGCGTCATCGTGTGTCCCTGTCCATTCGGGCTCTGCTGGAGGAGCAGAAGGCCGCTGAGGATGAGGCTGCTGCGCAGTCTCCCGCCGAGGAGGTTGTGTACTCCACCGAGGCCCAGTCCGAGGAGCAGGAATAATTTCGTATTGAGGTAAGGAAGCGGGGTAGCAAAGGGGGACGGGCTCCCAAAGGACCGCCCAGGCGGCGTGTCCGAGGGAGCACCGCCCAGGTGCTGCCCTGCTTTGCGTGTGGGCATCCACAGGCATAGAGCAGAATAATCAGGGGAGGGCCGGGCCCGGCCCTCCCGACTGGAGGAAAGAAACCCATGAAGCGAGTTAAAAAACCAGTGTTTTTTGTAGTGACGCTTCTCATCGTGGCTCTGGTGTACACCTCCCTGTTTGGCGTGTACGGGCAGAACGGTGACTTCAAGCTGACCTACATAAAAGGCGCCGGGGACATCCGTTGGGGCATTGACATCCGGGGCGGCGTGGAGGCCACCTTCAGCCCCGAGGATGGCGTGGAGGCCACTACGGACCAGCTGAACGCCGCCAAGGAGATCATCGAGACCCGAATGGTGTCCAACAACATCACCGACTACGAGCTGTACACCGATCCCACCAACAACCGGATCATCGTGCGGTTCCCCTGGAAGAGCGACGAGGAGAACTTTGATCCCGAGGCAGCCATTGACGAGCTGGCAGCCACTGCTCAGCTGACCTTCCGGGAGGGCATGGAGTACGAGACCAGCGAGTATGCCGACGACGGCAGCCTGGTGTACAAGACTCCCACGGGCACCACTGCTGAGACCATCATCCTGGAGGGCAGCGACGTGGTATCCGCCGAGCCTGCCATGACCCAGAACCAGGAGACCGGTGAGAACCAGTACGTGGTCAGCCTGAAGCTCTCCGACGAGGGCAAGGAGAAGTTTGCCGAGGCCACTTCCCGGCTGGTGGGCCAGACCATCTCCATCTGGATGGATGACGTGATGATCTCCTACCCCACGGTCAACGAGGCCATCACCAACGGCGAGTGCACCATCTCCGGCGACTTCACCAGTGAGGAAGCCACTCAGCTGGCCTCCAAGATCCAGGCGGGCGCACTGCCCTTTGCCCTGGAGGTTTCGGACTTTAACTCCATGGCGCCCACCCTGGGAAGCCAGGCTCTTGACGCCATGATGATGGCCGGCCTCATCGCCTTTGTGATCATCGCGGTGCTGATGATCGTGGTGTTCCGGCTGCCCGGCGTGGTGGCTGCCATCACCCTGGCTGGTCAGATGGGCCTGTGCTTTGCAGCCATCTCCGGTTACTTCCCCTTCCTCAACTCCTTCACCATGACCCTGCCCGGTATCGCCGGCATTATCCTGTCCATCGGTATGGGCGTGGACGCCAACGTGATCACCGCCAGCCGCATCCGCGAGGAGCTGAGAAACGGCAAAACCCTGGACGGCGCTCTGCAGAAAGGCTTCCAGAGCAGCTTCTGGGCCATCTTCGACGGCAACATCACCACGGCGATTGTGGCCATCATGCTGATGGGCGTGTTCGGGCCCAGCAACATCCTGTCCATCATCTTCGGCGAGTCCACCACAGGCTCCATCTTCTCTTTTGGCTTCACCCTGCTGATGGGCATCTTTGCCAACTTCATCATGGGTGTGTTTGCCACCCGGTTGATGACCACTTCTCTGGCTGGCTTCAAGTGCCTGCACAAAAAATGGCTGTTTGGAGGTGCTCGGGGCGATGAATGAGAAAATGTACCGGTTTGACTTTTACAAGAACAAAAAGATTTACTTTGGCATCTCCATCGCACTGATCGTGATCGGAATCATCTGCAGCATTGTGATCGGTCCCAAGCTGGATATCCAGTTTGCCGGCGGCGCCATGGTCCGTTACTCCGTGGAGGGCGGCGATATCTCCGCCGAGGAGGTCCAGAAGACCATTCAGGATGAGCTGGGCAAGGATTGCTCCGTGTCCATCAACCAGGACATCAGCACCGGCGCCAATCAGGTGACGGTTTCCTTCTCCGGCAACCAGAGCATCACCCCTGACGAGCAGACTCAGGTGGCTGACGTGCTCACCAACGCCTACGATGAGCTGACCTTCAACCTGTTGGAGTCCAACTCCGTGGAGGCCACCATGGGCGCCCGGTTCTTCCAGAAGTGCCTGGTGTGCATGGCCATCACCGTGATTCTGCTGCTGGTGTACATCACCCTGCGGTTCCGGAAGATCGGCGGCTTCTCCGCCGGTGTCACCGCCATTGTGGCTCTGATCCACGATGTGCTCATCGCTTTCTTCCTGTTCGTCATCTGCGGCATGTCCATCAACGACGTGTTCATTGCTGTGATCCTGACCATCCTGGGTTATTCGCTGAACAGCACCATCGTTATCTATGACCGTGTTCGTGAGAACCGCCGTGTGCTGGGGCCCAAGGCCAGCTATTCCGAGCTGATGAACCTGAGCCTGAACCAGACTCTGGGCCGCACGCTGCTCACCTCTGTGACCACCTTCCTGGCACTGCTGGTTGTGCTGGTGGTGGCGCTGATCTTCAACATCGACACTGTGGTGTCCTTCGCCCTGCCCATGATGGCTGGCGTGGCCGCCGGCTGCTTCTCCAGCCAGTGCATCGCCCCCAACCTGTTTGCCATGTGGCAGATTCGCAAGCGGGAAAAGCTGAACAACGCAAAATAATGGAGAACCTTTAAAAGGGGCCGCTGCTTTGAGCAGCAGCCCCTTTTTGCATGGGCACAGGCCTGGATAAACAGGCACCGCCAAGACCGGGTGCAGTGGAAAAATTCCTGCCTTAAGGAGTTGGCGGCAAAGTGCGGACTCGCCCATAGACCGGGGAAAAGAGGTCAACTCCAAAAAACAACAACACCTCAAAGGGGCTCCTGTGACACGCAGCAGCCCCTTTTTGCATGGGCACAGGCCTGGATAAACAGGCACAGCCAAGACCGAGGTGCAGTGGAAAAGCGCCTGCCTTGAGGAGTTGGCGGCAAAGTGCGGGCCCGCGCATAGACCGGAGAAAGGGCGGCACACTAAGTCTTGGAAAGGATGGGTGCCCTATGAAAACTCCGATCAACTATCACGAGCACGATGACCCGGCGGAGACCTCACCGGTGGCCTCCGCCAACGAATGTACGGGGCTGATGTACACACCCCCGGAGAACTCCCAGGAACTGGAGTCCTACCAGCAGCTGTCGCCCATGGCGATCCCCCGGAAGGAGCCGGGGGCAGCGCCCCAGGCGAAAGTCTGCCCTGGGGACGGCAAGCGTCCCGAGCCCCGGCAGTGAGGGGAGGCCCTGGCCAAAGGCCGGGGCCTTTCTTTTTTTCAGGGGCGGCAGGGGAGCTGGGGAAAAAGCCAGTGGAAAAACTGGGGAATCTGTGGTATACTAGCAGTCACAATGAGGTGGTTTCTGGAGAAACCGACTGTAAAAAGGAGTTGTTCGTATGGCGATTGAGATCAAATGGTTGGGACATTCCTGTTTCCTGGTGGAGTGCCAGGGGTATCGGATCCTGCTGGATCCCTTTGAGCCGGGCAGCGTCCCGGGGTTCCGGGACATCCATGAGACCGTGGATCAGGTCCTGTGCAGCCATGAACATCACGACCACAACTATCGGGCGGGGGCCGTCCTGCGTCAGGATGGGGCCGAGAACCCCTTCACCATCACCCCGCTGCCCTCCTTCCACGACGACTGTCAGGGCGCCAAGCGCGGTCCCAATACCATCCACCTGTTGGAGGCAGATGGGCTGCGGGTGGCCCACATGGGGGACGTGGGGCAGATGCCCGCCCCGGAGGTGATGGACCAGCTCAAAGGCCTGGACGCCGTGATGCTCCCGGTGGGCGGCTTTTACACCGTGGGCCCCAAGGAGGCCAAAGCCATCGCCGACGCCCTGGAGGCCAAGGTGGTCATCCCCATGCACTACCGCTCGGACAGTTTTGGGTTTGACGTGCTGGGCCCGGTGGAGGATTACTTAGATTTGGACAGCCATTGGATGCGTTACGACACGGACACCATTGAGATCCACCAGAATATGCACCACAGCGTGGCGGTGTTGACCTACCAGTCCTGAATGGGGGAAACCGCCGGTTTTCCAGAGGGGAGCGTCTTGGGCAGGGCCTAGGATTGCTCCCCTTCAAAACCAAAGTAGCCCAGTAGCCCGTTGTAAATCCCTCGGGCGAAGGTGGGTTGGTCGTCCCGGAGCTTGAGAGCGTCCATGCCGTTGGTTAAGTAGGCCAGCTCCACCAAAATGGCGGGCATGGTGGTGCGTCTCAGGACGTACAGGCTGGGATTGAGCCGGACGCCGTTGTCCCGGGTGCCCACGGCGTTTACCACCCCCCGCAGAACGTGCTGGGCCAGCCAGTAAGCCTGGGTGTTCTGCTGGTAGACGTAGACCTCGGTGCCGTTGATGGCCGGGTTGGTGTTGGCGTTGCAGTGGATGCTGATAAAGTAGTCCGCGGGCCAGGAGTTGGCCATCTGGACTCTCCGCTGCAGGCTGGTGGAGTTGCTGGTGCCCAGGGTCTCGGTGGGCGTGGCTCGGGAGACTCTGGCGGTGAAGCGGGGATCGTTGTTGAGCAGCCGGGCCAGCTCCATGCCCACGGCGTAATTGACGTCCTGTTCCCGCAGGCCGAAACCTTCGGCCCCGGCGTTGACCCCCTGGGGGTTGTGCCCCTGATCGATGAAAATACGAATGGGCAAGTGACCGCCTCCTTACAAGTGTTCCCTCCAGTTTATGCGGGAGCCGGTAAGGTGTGTCCGTAAGGAGGAAACAAGGTGAAGAATTTGATCATTGGCGTGGATTTGGGAGGTACCAACATCAAGGCCTCGGCCTTTGACAGCCGGAGCTTGGAGTGCCTGTGGGAGCACCGTATGGCAACCCAGTGGAGGGAGGCTGTAAAAGCCGGCGGATTTAATCTTCCTCTCATGTTCCCTTGCTATACTTGCAGTATCGGATAAAAAGGAGGCGTACACCATGAAACGGAAACAGTCCCCAGCCAGGCTGGGAAAGGGATTGGCGGCATTGGGTCTGGCGCTGGCTTTGGCGGGCTGCTCCGCGGCCTCGGTGGTCACCCAGTCCCAGGCCACGGAAATCGCCCTGGAGCACGCCGGTGTGGATAAGGGGGATGTGCAAACCCTGGCTGTCAAGCTGGAGCAGGAGGATGGCCGCCAGATCTTCGACATCCAGTTCTCCACCGACAGCCGAGAGTACCACTGTGATGTCACCCGCAGCAGTGGGGAGATCGTCAACTATTCCTACGGACCCTTGGGCCAAGTCCAGCAGAGCGCGTCCCAGGAGAGTTCCAGCGAGGCGCCTCAGAGCGCCGGAACACAGGAGGAGTCCCAGGCTTCCCAAGCTTCTCAGACCTCCCAGGCTTCAAAGAGCACCATCACCCAGGAGGAGGCCCAGGCCATCGCCCTGGAGCATGCCAGAGTTACCCAAGCGGAGGCCACGATCTACAAGGTCAAAGCTGACCAGGAGAATGGCCGGGGGGTCTACGACGTGGAGTTTGCCGTGGGGACTACGGAGTACGACTACGAGATCGCTCAGGATACCGGAGAGATCCTGTCCTACGACTCAGACGTGGAGGGCTGGACGCCGGAGACGGGTCAGAACGGCTCCACCAGCCAGACTGCCGGGGAGATCACCCGGGAGCAGGCCATCCAGCTGGTGTTGGAGCGGGTCCCCGGAGCTACGTCGGCGGACGTGAAGATCGAGGAGGATTACGACGACGGCCGGAAGGTGTACGAGGGGGAGGTCTATTACAACCGGGCGGAGTACGAGTTTGAGATCACCTCCAACGGGAACTTTATCGAGTGGAGTGTGGACTACGACGACTGATCCCACAGGGGAGAAAGGGAGGAAACCATGCGGATTCTGGTGGCGGAGGACGAGCGGGACTTAAACCAGCTGTTGAAGAAGCGGCTGAAGGAGGCCGGCTACAGTGTGGACAGCTGCTTTGACGGGGAGGAGGTCTTCGACTACCTTCTGGGGGCGGAGTATGACGCCCTGGTGCTGGACATCATGATGCCCAAGCTCAGCGGCCTCCAGGTGCTGACCCGTCTGCGCCGGGAGGGAAACCAGGTGCCGGTGCTGCTGCTGACAGCCCGGGACAGCATTGAGGACCGGGTGGCAGGCTTGGATGCCGGAGCGGATGACTACCTGATCAAACCCTTTGCCTTTGAGGAGCTGCTGGCCCGGCTGAGGGTGCTGCTGCGAAAGCCCCATGGGGAGAAGACCAGCGTGCTGAAGGTGGGGGAGCTGGAGCTCCACCTGGATACCCGTCAGGCCTACCGGGGGGGAAAGGAGATCACCTTGTCCTCCAAGGAGTTCTCCCTGCTGCGGTACCTGATGCAGAACGCCGGGATCGTCCTCAGCCGGGATAAGCTGGAGCAGCACGTGTGGGACTACGACTTTTCCGGTGGGTCCAATGTCATTGACGTGTACATCCGCTACCTGCGGAAAAAGCTGGACGAGGGCTATGACACCAAGTATATCCATACGGTCCGGGGCCACGGGTACGTGCTCAAGGAGGGAGGCGCATGAAGCGGCTCTCCCTGAAGACTCGATTGGTGCTGCTGCACACGGGGCTGATGACTTTGGTGGTGGCCCTGGTGCTGGGGGTGCTGTTCTCCGTCAGCTCTCAGGAGATCCTGGCCAATGTGGAAAATGCTCTGGAGACCCAGGTCACCCGGGGGATGGAGGACGTGGAATACCGCCAGGGGCGGCTGGAGTTTGACTCGGAGTTTCTGGAGCTGGAAAACGGGGTGTACCTCTCCGCCTACCAGCCGGGGAGCTCCTCTTTGCTTTATGGCCGGCTGCCCTACGGCTTTGTCTATGACCTGCCCTTTTCCCATGGGGAACTGCGCACCGTGGCCACGGAGGATACCGAGTACCGGGTGCTGGATATGGGAGTCTCCGTGGAGGGCTATGGGGACCTGGTGATCCGAGGGATCGTGTCCCTGTCCGACGCGGAGCGGGATTTCCGCTTCACCCTGCGAGTGGCGCTGATCCTGCTGCCCATGCTGGTGGGCCTGACTGCCCTGTGCGGGTATTTGATCTCCCGGCGGGCGCTGCGTCCGGTGGCCCAGATCACTCGGACCGTGGGAAATATCCAGCGGGAGCGGGACCTGTCCAAGCGGGTGCGGCTGGGGAAGGGCTCGGATGAGATCTACACCCTGGGCCAGACCTTTGACAGCCTGCTGGACGAGCTGGAGGCCAGCTTCCGGCGGGAGAAGCAGTTCACCAGCGACGTGGCCCACGAGCTGCGCACGCCTCTGTCCGTGGCGCTGATGCAGTGTGAGGATCTGCTGTCCCGGGAGGACCTGTCCCCGGAGGCCCGGCGGGAGGCGGAGGTGGTCAGCCGGAAGGTGAAGTCCATGGTGAGCATGGTGTCCCAGCTGCTGCTGCTGTCCCGAGCGGACCAGGGCCGGGAGCGGCTGACCCTGGAGCGCCTGGACCTGACGGAGCTCAGTGAGATGGAGGCCGAGACCTTCGCAGAGATTGCCCAGCAGCAGGGGGCGGAGCTCACTGCGGACATTGAGCCGGATGTGTTTCTCACCGGGGACCAGACGCTGCTGATCCGGCTGTGGGGAAACCTGCTGCAGAACGCCGTGACCTACGGCAGCTCCGGAGGGCGCATCCACATGGGGCTGAAGACCCAGGGGGACCGGGCGGTGCTCACCGTGGAGGACAACGGACTGGGCATTGCCCCCGAGCACCTGGAGCGGATCTGGGACCGGTTCTACCAGGCGGATCCCTCCCGCAGCGGGGACAGCAGCGGCCTGGGATTGTCCATGGTGAAGTGGATCGCCCAGGCCCACGGCGGGGAAGTCCGGGTGGAGAGTACGGTGGGCAAGGGAACCACCTTTACTGTGGAGCTGCCCATTTCCGGGCCGGAGGGTGCCTCCCAAAAGGTATGAAAAAGGGGCTGTTGCAGTACTGCAACAGCCCCTTTGCGGTTTTCCGGAATAAGTCCCACCGGGTGGCCCGCAGTGAAGACAAAAGGATCAGCGCGCCGGGAGGGTGAAAATCTCAGCGCTGCTTCACGGTCTCCAGGTGTTTGATCTCCCGGTTGTACAGCCGGAGGAAGAAAATCAAGCTCACCGCCATGGAGACGATCTCCGCGATGGGGAAAGACCACCACACGTAGAACACCTGATGGGTCACCTGGGCCAGGATCCAGGCCACCGGCACCAGAACCACCAGCTGGCGCATCAGGGAGACCACCAAACTGTACACGCCCCGGCCCACAGCCTGGAACATGGTGGAGCACACAATGCCCAGAGCGGCGAAGAGGAAGCAGGTGCAGATGATCCGCAGGGCGGGAACGCCCAGTTCCAGCAGCTCGTCGGAGGCGTTGAAGATGCCCAGCAGCCACTGGGGGAACGCCAGGAAGACCACCATGCCAATGGCCATAATGGTCAAGGCGATGGCGCAGCCGCAGCGGAAGGCGGACATCATGCGGTGCTTGTTCCGCGCGCCGTAGTTGTAGCCCAGGATGGGCAGCAGGCCCTGGTTCAGGCCGAACACGGGCATGAACACAAAGGACTGGAGCTTGAAGTACAGGCCGAAGACGGTGTAGGCGGCGGTGGAGAAGGAGGAGAGAATACCGTTGAGCGCCATGGTCATGACCGTGCCGATGGACTGCATGACGATGGAGGGCACGCCTACGATGTAGATATCCTTGATGATCTTGGGATCCGGGCGGAAGTGCCGGAAGCTGATCTGAATGTCGTGATCCCGGAAGGTGATCACCAGGGAGGAGACCACCATGGAGAGGATCTGCCCGGTGACGGTGGCGATGGCGGCGCCGGCCACACCCATGGCGGGCAGCCCAAAGAAGCCGAAGATCATGATGGGATCCAGAATGATGTTGGTGATGGCGCCGATGAGCTGGAAGATCATGGGCCAGATCATGTTGCCGGTGGCCTGGAGGGTTTTCTCCAGGGTGACCTCCACAAAGACGCCGAAGGAGAAGACGCAGCAGATGGAGATATAGGAGCTGCCCATCTGGATGATCTCCTGGTCGGTTTCAAAGAGCTCGAAGAAGGGGGTGGAGAAGAAGGCTCCATACAGCGCAAAGAGCACCCAGGTGCACAGCGCCAGCAGGATGCCGTGGGCGGCGGCGGAGTTTGCCTCGTCCTGACGGCCCTCGCCCAGGCGGCGGGAGATCAGGCTGGTGACGCCCACCGCAGTGCCCACCGCAAAGGCGATCAGCAGGTTCTGCAGGGGGAAGGCCAGGCTGACGGCGGCCAGGGCCTTTTCGCTGACCTGGGCCACGAAGTAGCTGTCCACGATGTTGTACAGCGCCTGGACCAGCATGGAGAACATCGCCGGCAGCGCCATGGAGAAGATCAGCGGCAGCATGGGGGCGGTGCCCATTTTGTTTTGTTTGGTTTCCTCAGTTTGCATACGACACATCCTATCTCTTTTTCAAAGTGCATAGTGACTGCTATTATACCAAATTTCGACCCCGTTGAAAAGACCACCAGCCGGGAAAATGGATCAATTTGTAAACAAACTGTGGCGTTTCTTGCATTGGTATGGGAGGACGTGTTATAATAATCCCGAATATGCGCCGCGCCCTGCGGCGTCTTACCCCTGTAGGGAGCGGCTGTGCCGCCCTCCCGGAAGAAAGGCAGGCTTTCTGAGATATGGCGAATAACATTTTGACAAAGCTGTTTGGCAATTACAGCAAACGAGAACTCAAGCGCATCCAGCCCCTGGTGGACAAAGTCCTGGGCCTGGAGGATACCTATAAAAAGCTCACCGATCAGGAGCTGAAAGACCGCACCCCTCAGTTCAAGGAGCGCCTGGAAAAGGGCGAATCCCTGGACGATATCCTGCCGGAGGCTTTCGCCGCCTGCCGGGAGGCCATGGCCCGGGTGCTGTCCATCCGGCTGTTCCCGGTGCAGATCCAGGGCGGCATCATTCTGCACCAGGGCCGCATCAGCGAGATGAAGACCGGTGAAGGCAAAACCTTCACCCTGGCTCTGCCCGCCTACTTAAACGCCCTCACCGGCAAGGGCGTCCACGTTGTCACGGTCAACGAGTACCTGGCCAAGTACCAGGGGGAGATGATGGCCCGTGTCTTCAACTTCATGGGGCTGACTGTGGGCCTGGCCATGACCGGCATGACCCCCAAGGAAAAGAAGGCCGCCTATGCCTGCGACATCACCTACGGCACCAACAACGAGATGGGATTTGACTATCTGCGGGACAACATGGTCATTTACAAGGAGAACAAGGTCCAGCGGGGCCACAACTACGCCATCGTGGACGAGGTGGACTCCATCTTGATCGACGAGGCCCGGACCCCGCTGATCATCTCCGGCAAGGGCGCCAAGGCCGACGACCTGTACGGCCGGGCCAACGCCTTTGCCAAGAGCTTGACCCCCATCCGCGTCAAGGAGACCGACGAGAAAGAGGACAACGACGAGCTCTATAAGGATTACGACTACATCGTCAACGAGAAGCTGAAGACCTGCTCCTTGACCCGCCGGGGCGTGAAGAAGGCCGAGGAGTACTTCGGCGTGGAGAATCTCACCGACCCGGACAACATCAAGCTGCAGCACCACGTCAACCAGGCCATCAAGGCGTGGGGTATCATGCATCGGGATCAGGATTACGTGGTCAAGGACGGAGAGGTCATCATCGTGGATGAGTTCACCGGCCGTCTGATGTATGGCCGCCGGTACAACGAGGGCCTGCACCAGGCCATCGAGGCCAAGGAGGGTGTGGAGGTCGCCCGGGAGAGCCGGACTCTGGCCACCATCACCTTCCAGAACTACTTCCGTCTGTACAACAAGCTCTCCGGTATGACGGGCACCGCCATGACCGAGCAGGAGGAGTTCTCCGAGATCTACAAGCTGGACGTGGTGGAGATCCCCACCAACCGGCCCATGATCCGAGAGGACTGCCCCGATGTGGTCTACAAGACCGAGCAGGCCAAGTTCCACGCTGTCATCGACGACATTGTGGAGCACCATGAAAAGGGCCAGCCCGTGCTGGTGGGCACCATCACCATTGAGAAGAGCGAGCTGCTGTCCAAGCTGCTGAAGGCCCGTGGGGTCAAGCACCAGGTCTTGAACGCCAAGTTCCACGAGCAGGAGGCCCAGATCGTGGCCCAGGCCGGCCGGAAGGGCGCCGTGACCATCGCCACCAACATGGCAGGCCGTGGTACGGATATTCTGCTGGGCGGCAACGCGGAGTTCATGGCCAAAGCGGAGATGCGCAAGATGGGCTATGACGAGGAGATGCTGGCGGAGGCCTCGGCCTACAGCCACACCGAGGACGAGCAGATCCTGGAGGCCAGAAAGACCTTCTCCGAGCTGAACAAGAAGTACAAGGCCGAGATCGCCCCCGAGGCCGAGGAGGTCCGGCGGCTGGGCGGCCTGTACATCATCGGCACCGAGCGCCACGAGTCCCGCCGGATCGACAACCAGCTGCGTGGCCGTGCCGGCCGTCAGGGAGATCCGGGCAAGAGCCGGTTCTACATCTCCCTGGAGGACGACCTGATGCGGCTGTTCGGCGGCGAGCGGCTCCAGGGTCTGATGGATAAGCTGAAGATCGACGACGACATGCCCATCGAGGCGGGGATGGTCTCCAACTCCATTGAGAGCGCCCAGCGCAAGGTGGAGAGCCGCAACTTCGCCATCCGTAAGAACGTGCTCCAGTACGACGAGGTGCTCAATGCCCAGCGGCAGATCATCTACGGCCAGCGGGATCAGGTTCTCAACGGCGAGAACATGAAGGAACCCATCATGAAGATGATCCACAGCGCCATCGAGTCCAATGTCAAGCAGTATCTGCCCGAGAGCGTGCCCCATGACGATTGGGATCTGATGGGCCTGCGGGAGCACTATCTGGGCTGGCTGATCGGGCCGGAGGACCTGCACTTCACCAAGGCGGAGCTGGAGGACCTGGAGCCGGAGCACGTGGTCACGGAGCTGAAGAACCGGGCCGACGCCATCTACCAGAAGAAGGAAGAGGAGTTCACCTCTCCCATCATGCGGGAAGTGGAGCGTGTGGTGCTGCTGCGCAACGTGGACCAGGAGTGGATGGATCACATCGACGCCATGGAGCAGCTGCAGGACGGCATCCGTCTGCGGGCCTATGCCCGGCAGGACCCTGTGGTGGAGTACCGGATCGAGGGCTTTGAGATGTTTGACGGCATGATCGCCACCATCCGGGAGAACACCGCCAAGATGATGCTCACCGTGCGCCTGCGCAAGAAGGAAGAGGCGCCCAAACGGGAGCAGGTGGCTGAGGAGACGGGCACTGCGGGAGCGGGCAGCTCCGCTGGCGACGGCACCGTGCAGAAGCAGCCGGTGAAAAAGCAGAAGAAGCCCGGCCGGAACGATCCCTGCCCCTGCGGCAGCGGTTTGAAGTATAAGAAGTGCTGCGGCAAAAACGAATGAGCCAAGGAGGGCGTTGCGTGAGAAATCCATGGAAGCGGGCAGCCCTGGCGGTGTTTGCCGTGGTGTGTGCCCTGACCCTGACCGGCTGTTCCATGACCAGCTTTGGGGACTATGACGTCTCGGGCTATTTTCAGGCCCTGCTGGACAGCTCTTATAAGAACCAGAACGAGAACTATATGACGGTGGCGGCCACCACAGAGGAGGACGCCCAGCAGAACAACGTGACCACGGTGCAGAACGCGGCGATCAATTTCTGCAACACCTATGGCATCAGCCCCAGTGACGAGCAGCTGGCTCAGCTGGAGGACGTGATGCGCCAGATGCTGGCCCAGGCCAATTACCTGGTTAAGGACGAGCAGAAGGTGGAGACGGGATACTACCTGGAGGTGGAGATCGACCCCATCGTCAATTTCAGCGATATCGGCGACGAACTGCAAAAGCTGCGCAACGAGGCCAAGGAGGAGGCATCCCAGGCCAACGAGTCCAGCAGTTCCCAGGAGGAAGAGGACAGTTACCTCTCCGGGGAAGAATATGGCAGCTGGGAGGAGGACGAGGAATCCTCCCAGGATGAGGACCAGGATGGGGACACCCAGTTGGAGTCCCAGGAGAGCTCCCAGACCCAGGAGTCCGGGGAGCATGTGGACGCCAACGAGCTGTTTGTGGACAAAGTGGTGGAGTTCTGCCAGCAGCAGACCTCTACGGTGCGCTATAAAGGGGAAGCCATCACCATCTCCCTGGATATCCGTCAGACAGAGGATGGGGAGCTGCAGTTGGACACCAACCAGCTGGACACCATTGACAGAACCGTGCTGCAATTTCAAAGCTGAGACAAGGGGGCGGGGGAACTCCGCCCTCTTTTCCAAATGGGAACCAATGACACCGGAGCAATGTTGTGAAAAGGAGAATGTCACATGACCGAAGAAACAAGGCTTGCCACCAAAGAGCTCTATGACCTGACCCACACCGCGGCGGCGCCGCTGCTGGAGGGGACCACCTATCCCTGGGAGGCCCTGCCCAAGATTGGGGCGTTTATCCGGGAGCTGGGGGCCACCCTGTCCCCGGAGGAGTACGACCATCCCCAGGAGGATGTGTGGATCCACAAGAGCGCCAAGATCTACCCCAACAACTATATCGCCGGGCCCTGCATCATCGGCCCGGAAACAGAGGTGCGGCCCGGGGCTTTTGTTCGGGGGAACGCCCTGGTGGGGGCAAACTGCGTGGTGGGAAACTCCACGGAGCTGAAGAACGTGATCCTCTTTGACAACGTCCAGGTGCCCCATTACAACTACGTGGGGGATTCCATCCTGGGCTATAAATCCCATATGGGCGCCGGCGCGGTGACCTCCAATGTGAAGCAGGACAAGACCCCCGTGGCGGTCCATGTGGGCTTCCGCAAGGTGGAGACCGGCCTGAAGAAGTTCGGCGCCATGTTGGGCGACCACGTGGAGGTGGGCTGCAACAGCGTGCTGAATCCCGGCACCGTGGTGGGCCAGGGCTCCCGGGTGTACCCCCTGTCCATGATGCGGGGGTTCCTGCCCAGCGGGATGATCCACAAGAACACCGGGGAGACGGTTCCCCTGCAGGAGCGGGGGTAATGGGTTCCCCTGCGGACAACCTTTGGGAAAGGGGATGGATCCTTGGACATCATACTGGAATTTCTGCAGTCCGGGCTGCTGCCCATGGTGCTGCTGATTCTGCGGGCCTTGGTGCCCCTGCTGGCGCTGTACGTGGTGTGGCGGTGCTACACCTCCTTTAAAAAGGGCCAGCGCCGCCGGGATCCGGTGATCATGCTGTGGGACCAGGTCTCCGGCACCCGGTTTCCGGTGCTCTACTGGGAAAACTCCATTGGCCGCAGCAAAAGCTGCGACATCTACCTGCCGGATCCCTCTGCCAGCCGGGACCACGCGGTGCTGATGCGCCGGGACGAGGGCTGGTTTATCTGCGATACCGGGTCCAAATCCGGCGTGTTTGTAAACGGCAGGAAAATTGACGGCCGGCGCTTGGTGAACATTGGGGACACCATGACCATGGGCTCCACCACGCTGACCCTGCGCAACACCGACGAAAAGCCCTTGGAGCGCCGTCGGTTCTTCACCGGCTTCTCCCGGGAGGCAGCCTCCCCCTTGAAGCTGATGTTCACCGCCACCTTTACCCTGGTGCTCATCGCCCTCCAGGGGCTGTTTTTGGACGGAGAGTTCCACCCGGAACAGCTGATCCCCTTTGGAGTGGTGCTGGCGGCAGGCTGGGGGCTGTATATTTTCTCCATCGGCATTCTGCACCGGGTCAGCTTCGAGGTGGAAACCGTGGCCTTTCTGCTGTCAGGCATCGGCATCCAGCTGCAGTCAGCCTATGACATCGAGAGCGTCACCACTCAGATTGTGGCCATGCTGATGGGTGTGGTGCTGTTTTCCTTCCTGATCTGGTTTATGAGCGACATGGACCGGGTGGCCAAGTGCCGCCTGTGGATCGGCGCAGGGGCCCTGCTGCTGTTGGTGTTGACGCTGGTCATTGGTACCGGAGCCTATGGTTCCAAAAACTGGATCCGCCTAGGGCCGCTGAGTGTGCAGCCTTCGGAGTTTGTGAAGATCGCCTTCATCTTTGTGGGCACCTCCACGTTGGACCGACTGCAAACCCGGAAGAATATCGGCGAGTTTCTGATCTTCACCGGAGCCTGCGTGGGCCTGCTTGCCTTGATGCCCGACTTCGGCATGGCGGTGATCCTGTTTGCCACCTTCCTGATCATCGCTTTCATGCGTTCCGGCAGCGTGCGCACCATCGCCCTGGTGCTGGCCGGTGCGGTGCTGGCGGTGTTTGTGGTCCTGACGGTGAAGCCCTATGTGCTGGACCGGTTCATGGGCTGGGGCCACGTGTGGGAGCACATCAACGACAACCTGGGCTACTCCCAGACCCGGGCCCTGACCTATTTGGCCAGCGGCGGGTTCTTCGGCGTGGGCTTGGGCAACAGCTACCTGGCGCCGGTGTTCGCCGCCGACAGCGACCTGGTGTTCGGATTGCTCTGTGAGGAGCAGGGTCTGCTGCTGGGGTTGGTGGTGCTGTTCAGCTTTGTGCTGTTCATCTTCTACGCCCGAAGCGACGTCACCCGCAGCCGATCCACCTTCTTCTCCATCGCGGCCTGCGCCGCGGCGGGTATGCTGCTGTTCCAAACGGCTTTGAACGTCTACGGCGCCACGGACGTGCTGCCCATGACCGGCGTGACGCTTCCCTTCATCAGTTCCGGCGGCTCCAGCATGATCTCCGTGTGGGGGATGATGGCCTTCCTGAAGGCTTCGGACGAGCGGACCTACGCCGCCCGCCGGGCCAGCCGCAGAAGCCAGCGGGAGAGCGATCCGCCTCCCAGAACCCCCGCCCCCAGAGGGCCCTCTTCCCGGACAGGCCAGACCCCTCGTCCGGCAGCACCCAGAGGCGGATCCTCCTGGACAGGCCAGACGTCCCGGCCGGCGGCTCCCAGAGGGGGAGGGTCCTGGACGGGTCAGACGCCCCGTCCCGCAGCTCCCAGAGGGGGAGCCCCCCGGACCGGGAGCAGGTCCGCCCCGGCCAAACACCGGGTGGGCCGTCACGGCTGAGCGGCCGAGAAAGGAGACTGATCGATGCGTACAACAGGATTCCGATCCATGGTGCTGTACCTGCTGTTGGCCGCCTTTTTGGGCGGGCTGGGGTATTTTTTGTTCCAGTATGTGACCAACGGCAGCCAGTGGGCCATGCAGCCCTATAACGGCCACGTCTACTCAGAGAACTCCACGGTAAAGCTGGGGGACATCACTGACCGGGACGGCAATCTGCTGGCCTCCACAGAGGAGGGCCAGCGGATCTACAGCGGGGATGAAACCGTCCGCCGGGCGCTGCTCCACACAGTGGGCGACCCTTACGGGTACATCTCCACCAGCATCCAGTACACCATGCGCAGCAAGCTTTCCGGATACAACATTGTCACGGGCCTCAACGACACCATTTTCAACCGCATGGGCAGTGACATCACCCTGACTGTGAACCAGTCCGCTTGTACTGCGGCGTACAACGCCTTGGGGGGCAGAAACGGCGCCGCGATTCTCTACAATTACGAGACAGGGGAAGTGCTGGTGAAGGTCAGCGCCCCCACCTTTGACCCGGCTTCCATTCCCGAGGACCTGGAGACCAACGACGCCTACAAGGGCGCCTACCTGGACAACACCTTGTCTGCCACCTTCACGCCCGGGTCCATCTTCAAGATTGTCACCGCGGCGGCAGCCATGGAGCGCTGGCCGGACAGCTGGAGCTCCATCACCTACGACTGCCAGGGAGCGGCGGAGTTTGCCGGCAGCGATATCACCTGCCTTAACGGCCACGCTCACGGCACGCAGGATATGGCGGCGGCTCTGGGCAACTCCTGCAACGTGTACTTTGCCCACCTGGCCAACGAGCTGGGGGCCGACGCTCTGGAGAAGAAGGCCAAAGAGATGGGATTTGACGTCCAGTTCCATCTGGGCTCCGTCAGTACGGCGGAGAGCACCATCGACCTCACTGACGTAAACGCAAACCAGCTGGGCTGGGCAGGCGTTGGCCAGTATACCGTGCTGGCCAATCCCTACCACATGATGCTCCTCATGGGGGCCATTGCAGAGGGCGGCACCTATACCCAGCCGGTGCTGACCCAGGACAGCAGCCTGTTGGATTCCCTGGGAGGAGGCAGCCGTCATCTGGTGAGCTCCACAGTGGCCCAGAACCTGAAGACTCTGCTCCGCGGCAATGTGGAGAACTACTACGGAGATTGGCTGTTCCCCACGGGGATGAACGTCTGCGCCAAGACGGGTACCGGCGAAGTGGGGGAGGACAAGGGCCCCAACTGCTGGATGGTGGGCTTCTGCGACTCCACTGTGTACCCTTACGCCTTTGCGGTGGTGGTAGAGGACGGCTCCGGCGGCATTGAGACCGCTGGCTCCGTGGTCAGCGCCATGCTCAGTGCCTTGGCATAAACTTGGTATACGGCTGAATAAGATTGTGAAAAAACGTCCCGTCCGGGTTTCCCCGGGCGGGACGTTTTGTATGGATAAGAAGGTTGAATTCAGGGAAATAAGCCGTTCTTTACATGGGCAGGCTGAGAATCAGCCATCCGCCCAGGGCCCAGCTGACCAGGTTGGCGGCGGCAGCGCACCCCACGCCCCGGCCCCCGCCCCGTTCCTTGAGGAGCAGGCCAAAGGCTATCATCTCCACAAGCAGCACGCCCACCTCGATGGGGGTGTAGAAGAAGATGCCCAGCACCATGCCCCGGTAGACTTCCACCGCCGCTGGGAACAGCACTTGGACAGTTACATTCACCGCTCCCTGGGTGATCAGGTTCACCACCAGAAACACCACCCAGCTCCGTTTCTGCCGGTAGCCCCACAGATAAAAGACGGCCCCCTCCAGCAGGAGTGTCAGCCCCACCCGCAGAAGCACCAGCAGCGGCTGCCGCCACCAGGGCTGCCCGTAGATCAGGCGGCGGCCCAGCAGGTCCAGGGTTACCAGGTTGTCGTAGGTGGTAAAGCCCTCCGGGTCCACGGGGATGGAATAGGTCTCTGATCCCGTGTCCACCAAAAGCTGGGCGCCCTCCAAACTCTCGGAGCCGTAGCTCCTAGCGCCGCGGAGATCGTAGTAACGGAACCGGTAGTACACTTCCCAGACTTTTCCCTCCCGGGTCAGCACCAGGGGTTTCAGGGAGGTGCCGGCGTCAAATTCCAGGGTGAGGGACAGCTTCCAAGTGGGATGGGGCACCAGCACCGTCAGGCAGGGGGACTCCAGACCGTTGGCCGAGGCTGTCACCGGCAGCCCCAGACAGAAGAGCAGGGCAAGCAGCAGCACCAGGCATCTCTTTTTCATAAGGCGCCTCCTTCCTCACAGAGGCAGATAGGTGAGCATGGCCCCGCCCAGGGCCCAGCTCACCAGGTTGGCCACAATGGCGTACACGGTGGCGTCCAGCTTTTTCTTTTCCCGCAGCAGCTTGCGGAACGCTGCGATTTCCACCCCGATCACCACCAGCTCCATGGGCACGTACAGCAGCAAAGAGGCGATGCCCACGGAATACAGATTGCCAAAGGGGCCGATCCCCCACAGCAGCAGGGCGTTCACAGCCCCCTGGGTGATCAGATTGACCACGAGAAACACAACCCAGCTGCGCTTTGTCCGGTACCCGAACAGCAGGAATACCAGGCCTTCCAAAACCAGGGTCAGCCCCAGCCGGAGAAGAATCAGCACCGGCTGCCGCCACCAGGGAGCCCCCGGGGTCAGCGTCCCGGCGGACAGGTCCAGCACACACAGGTTGTTGTAGTAGGAGCCGGTATTTTGGGACAGGGTTTCATTGTCCAGAGGGATGGAGACACTCTCCCCGCCGATTTTGGCCACCAGAGTGATGGTCATGTCCTCCGGGGAGTCGTCCCAGTCCCAAAAGCTGGGGAAGGAGGCCGGACGGAACAGGTAGTACCCCTCCCAAGCCAGACGGGAGGCCTCGGCCTGGACCGGTTCTTCCTCCCCGTTTCTGGTGAACACCAGGGAGAGCTCCAAGTCCTTGGGCGGGTTGAGAACAACCACCGAAAGTCTGGGGGGTTCGGCGGCGTTGGCGGAGGCGGGCAGGGGCAGGGTCAGGCCCAGAAGCAAAACCAAAAAGAACACCAATACTTTCTTTTTCATGAGGAATCTCCTCCTCTCTCCAGAGAGAAAAAAGTTTGCCTTTTTCCTAAAAATAGTATACCATAGAAGGAAGAATTTGTCCCGTGACAGTGTTGTAATACGCGGTGACAAAGATGCAAACTTTTGGAGGGAGTGCCCATGAACATAGAGAGGCTGACCCCTGCCTTCAAGGATTACCTTTGGGGCGGGACCAAGCTGCGGGACGTCTATCACAAGCCCTGCGATTTTGACAAGGTGGCGGAGAGCTGGGAGCTGTCCACCCACCCGGCGGGTGAGAGCCGGATCCAGGGGGGTGCGTATGACGGTCTGACCCTGAGCCAATACTTTCAGCAAGTGGGGAAGGGGGCCCTGGGCAGCAATGCCGGGGCGTTTGAGAATTTCCCCGTGCTGATCAAACTGATCGACGCCAAAGATCCCCTGTCCATTCAAGTCCACCCTAGCGACGAATACGCCCTGAAGGTGGAGGGGGAGTACGGCAAAACCGAGATGTGGTACATCGTGGACTGCGAGGAGGGCGCTTTCCTGTACTTTGGGGTCAACCGCCCGGTGACCAAGGAGGAGTTTCGCCAGCGGATCCAGGACAACACCATCCTGGAGGTTTTAAACAAGGTGGAGGTCCATCCCGGGGATGTGTTTTTCATTCAGTCGGGGACTATCCACGCCATCGGGGCGGGGATCCTGATCTGCGAGATCCAGCAGAATTCCAACTGCACCTATCGTGTTTACGACTACGACCGCCGGGGTGCCGACGGCAAGCCCAGGGAGCTCCATCTGGAAAAGGCCCTGGATGTGTGCAGCCTCACCCCCTCGGACACCGGCAGCCATGCCGGACCGGTGCTGGCCCCCGCAGGAGGGACCGTCCAGCGGCTGGGAGAGTGCCGGTACTTCTCCACGGAAAAGCTCCAGGTGGAGGAGGCAATGACCTTCCAGGCGGGGGAGGACAGCTTTGTGTCCCTGCTGTGCGTGGAGGGAACTGCCCTGGTCAGCGGCCCGGAGAACAGCCTGGTTCTGAACCCCGGGGACAGTGTGCTGGTGCCCGCAGGGACCGGCAGAGTTCGGGTGGCCGGTGAGGCGGTCCTGATCAAGACCGTGGTGCCTGGGACAGAGACAGCGTGAGAATAGTAGCTCCCCAAGGCGCAAAAGCGCGGCGGCGGAGAAGGTTGTGCAGCGATACAATAGCGGATGGAGGGATTCCCATGAAAATCATCTTGATGGGCGAGCCCATGGGCTTGTTCATGGCCAACGAGACAGGACCTCTCAGCGAGGTGAACAGCTTTACCGCATCCATTGCCGGAGCGGAATACAACGTGGCGGTGGGCCTGGCCCGCTTGGGTCATACGCCGGCCTATTGCACCCGGCTGGGATTTGACCCCATGGGGGAGCGGATCCTCAACGGGATGCGGAAAAACGGCATTGCCACAGATCTGGTGATGCAGACCGAGACTGCCCAGACGGGCTTCATGATGAAGGGATTCACCCAGAAGGGGGACCCGGATATCGCCTATTACCGGAAGGGGTCGGCGGCGTCCCAGCTGACCACCCACGACATTGACGGCCTGGACCTGTCCGGGTGCCAGCGGCTCCACGTGACGGGGATCTTCCCGGCGGTGTCGGAGAGCGCCCTGGCAGCCACTAAGCGGTTGATCCGGCGAGCGGAGGCGCTGGAGCTGCCCATCTCCTTTGACCCCAACCTGCGGCCCCAGCTGTGGCCCAGCGAGAAGCAGATGATCGCCACCCTGAATAGCCTGGCCCAGGGGGTGGAGACTGTGCTGCCCGGCATCGGTGAGGGTAAGCTCCTCACCGGGCGGGATACGCCGGAGGGCATTGCGGAGTTTTACCACAATATGGGCGTTAAGAATGTGGTGGTCAAAACCGGCAAAGAGGGCGCCTACTTCTCGGAGAAGGGCGGAAAGTCCGGCTATTCTCCGGCCTTCCCCGTCAAGGAGAAGGTGGATACCGTGGGTGCCGGGGATGGCTTTGCCGCCGGTGTCATCAGCGCCTTGGCGGAAGGGGAGTCCCTGGAGGAGGCCACTTTCCGTGGAAACGTCATTGGAGCCATTCAGATCACCCACCGCAGCGACAACGAGGGATTGCCCACCCGGGAGAAGCTGTCCCAGATCATCTTGGCGGGCATCGCCTAAAGGAGGGGTACTATGGAGTGGAAAGAGCTGCTGACCCATGTGGACCACACCCTGCTGCGCCCCGACGCCCGCTGGGAGGAGATCCAGCGGATCGTGGATGAGGGCATCCAGTACGGCACTGCCAGCGTGTGCATTCCGCCCTCCTACGTGAGCCGGGCGGCCCAGTATGCCCAGGGGCAGGTGCCCATCTGCACCGTGATCGGATTTCCCAACGGCTACCACACAGCGCCCATCAAAGCAGCGGAGGCCACCAACGCCGTCCAGAACGGCGCCGCGGAGATCGACATGGTGGTGAATCTGGGCTGGGTCAAGGATGGCCTGTTCGGCCAGGTGGGCGCGGAGATCCAGACTGTGAAGAACGCCTGCCAGGGTCGGATCCTGAAGGTGATCATTGAGACCTGCCTGCTCACCGACGAGGAGAAGATCAAGCTGTGCCAGGTGGTCAGTGAGTCGGGAGCGGACTACATCAAGACCTCCACAGGCTTCTCCACCGGAGGTGCCACTGCCCATGACGTGGCCCTCCTGCGCAAGTATACCGCTCCCCAGGTGAAGGTCAAAGCCGCCGGGGGCATTGCCTCCAAAGCGGACGCCGAGGAGTTTCTGGCCCTGGGCGCGGACCGCTTGGGCACCAGCCGCCTGGTGAAATTGGCCAAGGAGGCGGGAATGTGATGGACCAAAAGGACGCTTTGCGCCTGGCTTTGGTGGAGCGGGCTAAAGAGGCCCGGAAGGCCTCCTATTGTCCCTATTCCGGTTTTGCCGTGGGGGCCGCCTTGCTCTGCCAGGACGGTTCGGTCTATGCCGGGTGCAATATCGAGAACGCCGGCTTCACCGCCACCTGCTGCGCCGAGCGCACCGCCTTTTTCCGAGCGGTCAACGACGGGAAGCGCCAGTTTGCCGCCATCGCTATCGTGGGCGGAAAGGTGGGCCAGGAGCCACGGGAACTGTGTGCCCCCTGTGGCGTGTGCCGCCAGGTGATGGCCGAGTTCTGCGGCCCGGAGTTTGAGATTCTTCTCTCTCAGGAGGGCCGGTTGGTGGTGAAGACCTTGGAGGAGCTGCTGCCCATGGCCTTTGGCCCAGGAAACCTGCAGGAGTAACGAAAAAGTTTTTGGTGCAGCTTTTTACAAAAAGCTGCGACCTTTAAACCGGCGCAGCCGGAAAGAAAGGCAGGAAACCGGTCGGGGCGACACGACGTGTCGTAGACCGGTATCCGAACCATATGCAGAAGCCAGCCCAGAACCGAGAGCGTTGGAAACGAAAAAGTTTTTGGTGCAGCTTTTTACAAAAAGCTGCGACCTTTAAACCGGCGCAGCCGGAGAGAAAGGCAGGAAACCGGTCGGGACGACACAGCGTGTCGTAGACCGGTTTCCGAACCATATGCAGAAGCCGGCCAAGAACAGAGAGCGAAGAGAACGAAAAAAGTTTTTGGTGCAGCTTTTTACAAAAAGCTGCGACCTTTAAACCAGCGCAGGCTTTTCCCAAGAATTGCTTAGAGTGCTTGCATCCCCCAGTGGAAAGGAGTCTTCCCCATGAAATTTCCCACCCAAGAAATCCCCCTCCGGGACGGCCGGACCATGACCCTCCGGGAGGCCCAGGGAAGCGACGCCGCCCAGGTCCTTGCCTACCTGAACCGTGTGGGCGGAGAGAGCGACAACCTGCTCTTTGGAGAGAATGGCTTCCCCATGCCCGTGGAGAAGGAGACCGACTTCCTGGACCGGCAGCGGCAGGAGACAAAGTCCATCATGGTGGCGGGTTTTGTGGGGGAGGAGTTGGTATCCATCGCCTCCTGTGACGCCCTCACCGCCCGGGACCGGGTAGCCCATCGGGCAGGGCTGTCTGTCACCGTGAGGAAGGATTTCTGGGGCCTGGGCATCGGTCGCAAAGCCATGGAGGCTCTCATCGCCTTTGCCAAGGACGTCGGTCTGGAGGTGTTGCAGCTGGAGGTCCGGGCGGACAACGAGCGGGCCGTGGCACTCTATGAGCATCTGGGTTTTGAAAAAATGGGCCTGTATAAAAACTTTATGAAGGTGAACGGCCAGAGCTGCGACGCCTGGTATATGAATCTCTATTTGAATTCTCCTCTGACTATCCGGCCTGTAACTGAGGGGGACTTGGAGAACTGTCTTTCGGTGATCCATCAGTCTTTCGCCACTGTGGCCAGAGAATTTGGGCTGACAAAGGAAAACTGTTCTACTCACACCAGCTTTTTACCTTGGGAGCGATTCCGTAAGGCATGGGTGGAACAGCAGATCATGGGTTGCTTGGAGTTGGAAGGGTGCCTAGTGGGCTTTGTTTCTCTGCAGTACGAGGGGGACGGTGCGTTTGAGTTGAAACACCTAGCAGTGTTGCCCCAGTACCGCCACCTTGGTTATGGAGAGAAGATGGTTCGGTGGGTAGAGCGGCAGGCAGTCCAGCAAGGGGGCGTCTTGTTGAAAGCAGGAATCATTGAGGAAAGCAAAGTTTTAAAGGAATGGTATTGTAGCCTTGGGTTCTATGAGACGGGAACAAAGCACTTTCCTCAGTTGCCTTTTACAGTGGGATTCTTAGAAAAAAGGTTGCAGTAAGTACTTTATATTAGGGGGGCATACCCATGCGCATGTACGATATCATCCACAAGAAGCGGGAGGGCGGCGAGCTGACCACCAATGAGATCCACTTCTTCGTCCAGGGCTACACTCGAGGGGAGATCCCGGATTACCAGGCCAGTGCTCTGCTGATGGCCATCTTTTTCCAGGGCATGACCCGCCGTGAAACCGGCGCCCTGACTTTGGAGATGGCCCGGTCCGGGGATATGGTGAACCTGGATTCTATCCCCGGGGTGAAAGTGGATAAGCACTCCACCGGCGGCGTGGGGGATAAGACTTCCCTGATCCTGGGGCCCATCGCCGCAGCCTGTGGGGTGAAAATCGCCAAGATGAGCGGTCGGGGTCTGGGGCACACCGGCGGCACCGTGGACAAGCTGGAGAGTATCCCCGGTCTGCGCACGGACATCCCCCGGCAGGAGTTCTTTGATATCGTCAACCGGATTGGACTTGCCATTATCGGCCAGTCGGGGAACCTGTGCCCAGCGGATAAGAAGCTCTACGCCCTGCGGGATGTCACCGCCACGGTGGAGAGTTTGCCGCTGATTGCCTCCAGCATCATGTCCAAGAAGATCGCCGCCGGGGCGGATGCCATCCTGTTAGACGTGAAGATGGGTTCCGGCGCGTTTATGAAGACTCTGGAGGACTCCCGGGCCCTGGCCCAGGAGATGGTCCGCATCGGGGAGCAGGTGGGACGCCGCACCGTGGCGTTGATCACCGATATGGACATGCCTTTGGGGCGGAATATCGGCAACGCCCTGGAGGTCCGGGAGGCCGTGGAGGTGCTTTCCGGAACCGGAGACCGGCGTTTGCGGGCGCTGTGCTTGGAGCTGGCCGCCAATATGATCTATCTGGGGGAGAAGGCTCCGGATATGGCCAAGGCCCGGGCCAGGGCCGTGGAGGCGGTTCGGTCCGGCAAGGCCCTGGAGAAGCTTCGGCAGATGGTGGAGGCCCAGGGGGGCGACGGCAGTGTCATCACCCATCCGGAGAAGCTTGCCCTGTCTCCCGCCTGTGTGGAGGTCTTGGCGCCGGAGTCCGGGTATCTCACCAGGATGAACGCCGAGGAGTGCGGTCTGGCTGGTGTGGAGCTGGGAGCCGGCCGGGAGACCAAGGAGAGCCCCATTGACTATGGCGCTGGTATCGTCCTGCTGAAGAACAAGGGAGATGCTGTGAAGAAAGGGGAACCCATCGCCCGGCTGTACGCCCAAAGTGAGGAGCTGTGCCAGCGGGGCCAGGAGCGCTTTCTGGAAGCCCTGCAGGTGGGGCCCCAGCCTCCGGAGATTGGTCCCATGATCGTGGAGCGGGTGGAGGCATAAGGAGCCGCGGGGCATAACGAAAAAGGCCAAGGATGTAACTCCTTGACCTTTTGGGGGATGTTTAGTTTTCCCTCAGCAGAGGCTGAACGGTTTCCTCCGGGAAGTGTCCCTTCCGGCATCACGCCTCACGCGGACACCGAGTGTCCCTCTCCCAAAAAGGGGAGTGAGCAGCGCGAACGAAATCGCGGCGAAAGAACAGAGGGAACCGCCCTTACCGGCATCACGCCTCACGCGGACACCGAGTGTCCCTCTCCCAAAAAGGGGAGTGAGCAGCGCGAACGAAATCGCGGCGAAAGACCGGAGGGAGCCGCCTTTACCGGCATCACACCCCACGCGGACACAACCTGTCCCCTGCCCAAAAAGGAAAGTGAGCAGCGCGAACGAAATCGCGACGAAAGAACGGAGGGAACCGCCCTTACCGGTATCACTTCCCCCGCGGACACAACCTGTTCCTCTCCCCAAAAGGGGAGAGAGCGCAGCGAACGCAGCCGCGACTTGGATGCAGCGTCACGCTGCTCAGCCGTGCTCGGGGCCGGTGACGGGGTCGGGATACTCCTCACCGAAGGTCTCCACGGTGACCTTCTCCATGACCTGATCCTCGTGGGGACGGTCGGACCAGTCCCGGGGAGCGCTGACAATGGCCTGCGCCACTTCCATGCCCTCGATGACCTTGCCGAACGCGGCGTACTGGCCATCCAGATGGGGAGCGTCATCCACCATGATGAAGAACTGGCTGCCAGCGGAGTTGGGCCGCTGGGACCGGGCCATGGACAAGACACCGGTGGTGTGCTTCAGGTTGTTGGCAAAGCCGTTGCCGGAGAACTCGCCCTTGATGCCGTAGCCGGGGCCGCCCATGCCGGTGCCCTCGGGGTCACCGCCCTGGATCATAAACCCAGGGATCACCCGATGGAAGATGGTGCCGTCGTAAAAGCCCTTGCGGATGAGGGAGATAAAGTTGTTCACAGTGTTGGGCGCGATCTCGGGGTAGAGTTCCGCCTTGATGGTGCCCTGGTTGGTCTCAATTGTGACAATGGGATTCTTCGTGGGATATTCCTCCTGTTTCTTACGGGAATCAGCGGGATGGCCCCGCTCTCCCGTCAATTATAGCATGGATCCGATCAAAAGGGGCCTTTTGGCAAAAAAATACCTGGAAAAGGATGTGGCAGCAATGGAATCGACTCAGATCAAGCTGGTTTCCTGGAACGTCAACGGCCTGCGGGCCTGCATGGGCAAGGGCTTTGGAGAGTTCCTGGAATCGGAGTCCCCGGACGTGATCTGTCTGCAGGAGACCAAGATGCAGAAGGAACAGGCGGACTTTGCCTTTGAAGGCTATCACGAGTACTGGAACTCCGCCGTGGTGAAAAAGGGCTATTCCGGCACGGCACTCTTCTCCAAAAAAGAGCCCCTGTCGGTGAGCTGCGGCATCGGCCTGGAGGAGGCCGACGGCGAGGGCCGGGTCATCACTGCGGAGTATCCGGGCTTTTTCCTGGTGACCGTCTACACTCCCAATGCCCAGCGGGACCTGGTGCGCATCGACTTCCGCATGGAGTTTGAAAACGCCTTCCGGGAGTACCTTCAGAAGCTCCGGGAGAAAAAACCGGTGATCGTCTGCGGGGACATGAACGTGGCCCACCGACCCATTGACCTGAAAAACGCCAAGTCCAACATCGGCAGCGCGGGCTTCTCCTATGAGGAGCGGGGCAAGTTTGCCGAGCTGCTGGCCTCGGGGTTTGTGGATACCTTCCGCCACTTTTACCCGGAGCAGGAGGGGGCCTATTCCTGGTGGAGCTACATGTTCAATTCCCGGCAGAACAACGCCGGATGGCGCATCGATTATTTCCTGGCGGATCAGCGGCTGGTGCCCAGTCTGGAGGACAGCCGGATCCTGTCCCAGGTGCTGGGCAGCGATCACTGCCCGGTGGAGTTGATTTTGAAAGGAGAGGACCTGCTGTGACGGAGCTTGACACCCTGCGCACCTGGATCGGGGAGAGCAAGAAGATGATTTTTCTGGGAGGAGCCGGCGTGTCCACTGCCAGCGGGATCCCGGATTTCCGCAGTGCCCACGGATTGTACCAGCAGAAAAAGGCGGGACTCTCCTACGAGGAGATGCTCTCCCACGACTACTTTGTGAGCCACACGGAGGAATTCTATGACTTTTACCGCAGGGTGATGCTTTATCCCGACGCCAAGCCCAACGGCGCCCACTATGCCCTGGCCCGGCTGGAGGCGGCGGGAAAGCTGAAAGCGGTGATCACCCAGAACATTGACGGCCTCCATCAGCTGGCGGGGAGTAAGAATGTGTTGGAGCTTCACGGCAGCGAGCTGCGCAACACCTGCCAGTCCTGTGGGAGAAAGTACGGCATGGAGAAAATTCTGGCGTCTGAGGGGGTGCCCACCTGTGACTGCGGCGGCATCATCAAGCCCGACGTGGTGCTCTATGGGGAGAGCCTCAACGAGCGGGATCTGCGCCGGGCCATTCGGTATGCGGAGGAGACGGATCTGATGGTGGTGGCGGGGACCTCCCTGGTGGTGTACCCGGTGGCGGGGCTGGTGGAGTACCTGACCCCCGGGGCCAAGCTGGTGATCCTCAACCGGGACCCCACCCCCTATGACCGCAGCGCGGACCTGGTGATCCATGAGGATCTGGTGAGCGTCCTGGAGAGCTGCGCTCCGGCGGGCTGAATACAATGACCTTTGTCCCCGCAGTTTGTCGCTAGGCGGTTGCGTCCCGGCGGTTTGCGTTCCTCACTCCGCCGGGAGAGGCGGGGAAGGAGGCTGTCTTCCCAGGGGGGACTCTTGACTTTTCCGGAGGAATCGGGTATGATAAAAGCTAATATCTTAACGAAGAAGGATGTGAGTCCCTTTCATGGACAGTTCCAGTAGTCCCAGCGGCGACGATTGTACACCCAGTCATAATTGCATCACCCCATATTTGATTTTGATTGCATATGACATACCTACGCCCATTTTGCGGGAATAGGTGTGTTTTTTGTGTTTCTTTGGGCTTTTTTTGAGAAAAACTGCGATGAAAATGAAATGTGAGGAGAATTTTAGATGTTAACCAATGAACTGCCCAGCGTCCTAGTGATGCTGTTTTGTATCCTGATGTCCGCGTATTTTTCTGCCACAGAGACCGCTTTTTCCTCCCTGAACGCCATCCGCATCAAGGTGCTGGCGGACAGCGGGAACCGGCGAGCCAAGCTCACTGCCCGCCTGGCCGAAAACTATGATAAGTTGATCTCCACCATTCTGATCGGCAACAACATTGTGAACATAGCGGTGTCCTCCATTGCCACCCTGTTGTTTGTGAAGTACTGCGGCGACATTGGCGCCACCTACTCCACCGTGGCGGTCACCATAGTGGTGCTGATCTTCGGCGAGATCACCCCCAAGAGCATTGCCAAGGATTACCCGGAGAAATTTGCCATGTTCAGCGCGCCCCTGATCAACCTGTTGATCCATGTGCTGACGCCGGTGAACTTTCTCTTTTCCCAGTGGAAGAAGCTGGTGGCAAAGCTGCTGAAGACCAAAGAGGAGTCCAAGATGTCCCAGGAGGAGCTGATGCTTCTGCTGGAGGAGGCTCAGCGGGACGGCAGCATCGACAAGGATGAGGGCGCCCTGCTGAAAAACGCGGTGGAGTTCCGGGACTTGGAGGCCCAGGACATCCTGACACCCCGAGTGGACCTGATCGCGGTCAGCGCGGATTCCACCAAGGAAGAGATTGCCAAGAGCTTTACGGAGTCCCATTTCTCCCGCCTGCTGGTGTATGACGACGACATTGACAAGGTGGTGGGTGTGATCCATCAGAAGGACTTTTACACCGGTAACGGCGTGACCACAAAGCCCATCCGAGAGATCATCACCCCGCCCATCTTCATCCATCCCACGGAGAAGGTCAGCGACCTGCTGAAGCTGCTCCAGTCCCATCAGTCCCACATTGCCGTGGTCATCGACGAGTACGGCGGGACCCTGGGTATTGTCACCATGGAGGACATTCTGGAGGAGCTGGTGGGCGAAATCTGGGACGAGCACGACCAGCAGGAGGAGTCCTTCCAGCAGCTGGATCCCCACACCTACCTGATCGACGGCGACTTGACCTTTGACGATTTCTGTTCCTACTTCCACATCGAGGACGAGGCGGACAGTGTGTCCCTGGGCGGCTGGATTATGGAGCGCATGGGGAAGGTCCCCGCGGCTGGGGAGTCCTTTGAGTACGACGGTCTGTCCATCACCGTGGAGGAAATCTCCAACAACCGGATCCAGAAGGTCCGGGTGGTTCAGCTGGAGCAGCCGGAACCGGAAGAGGACGCCAAAAAGTAAATCCCCCACTGACGGCGAAGCGCTTGGGCCAATAGGCCTCGGCGCTTTTTTGTCTTTTGCCTGAGGGGGAACAGGAGGGATTTTGGCAGCACTCGGGAATAGACTTGCCTCAGCTCCGTTTGGCGGCCTGCCCCCGCTGGGCCGGCCCTGTACAAGAGCGGACTGTGGTGCGGCTGGTTTTCCACGGGCGGTGCTTCGAAGGAAATCCGGGCCAAGGGGTTCTGGCGGCCTGCCCCCGCTGGACCGGACCTGTGCAAGAGCAGCCTGTGGTGTGGCTGGTTTTCCACGGGCAGTGCTTCGAAGGAAATTCGGGCCAAGGGGTTCTGGCGGCCTGCCCCCGCTGGATCGGACCTGTGCAAGAGCAGCCTGTGGTGTGGCTGGTTTTCCACGGGCGGCATCGCTGAAGGTTCCCGGCCTCTGGCGGCAGTTGGCCGGGCCTCCTCTTTGGGGACTGGTGCGTCCGCTATTCGCCGGGAGCTGGCGTGGTGGGAAAGCGGTGCTGCGGAGAGAAGCTCGGAGGCGGGGCGCAGAAAAGCGTCTGGGAGAACACTCCCAGACGCTTTTCCGTCCATCCCGCAAACAGGCGGGTTATTCCGTTTCGTGGGCTTTCTTCTTGGGGGTGAGCAGGCGGATAACCACGCTTTCAATGCGGTGGTCCTCGATCTTTTCCACGTGGAGGGCCACGCCGTTGACCTCCATATCCAGCTGCTCCCCGTCCTTGGGGATGGCGTTGAGCTGGGTGACGATGAGGCCGCCCAAAGTGTCGTAATCGTCGCTTTCCGGCAAGGGAAGATCCAGGTCATCCACCAGGGTGCTGATGGGCACCGACCCGGTGACTCGCCACTGGTTCTCGCCCAGAGGTTCCACCTCCGGCTGTTCGGCCTTGTCGAACTCGTCATAGATGTTGCCCACGATCTCCTCCAGCAGGTCTTCCATGGTGATGATGCCTTCGGTGCCGCCGTACTCATCCACCACAATGGCGATGTGGACCTTCTCCTTCTGCATTTCCTTGAACAGGTTGTCAGCTTTGATGGTCTCCGGCACAAAGTACGCTGAGCGCAGCAGGTCTTTCAGGGGGGTCTTTTTCCCGGTGCCCCGGTCCAGCAGGTAGTCCCTGGTGTTCAGGATGCCCAGCACCGTGTCCACGCTCTCCTGGTAGATGGGGAACCGGCTGTGGCCGCTCTCCTGAATCATCTCCAGAACTTCCTCGTCAGTGGATTCTATGTCCAAAGCGTCCATGTCGCTGCGGGGAGTCATGGACTCCCGCACGGAGATGTCCCCAAAGTCAAACACGTTTTGGATCCACTCCTGTTCGTCCTCGTCAATGGCGCCCTTTTCACCGCCCAGATCCACCATCATGCGAATCTCGTCCTCGGTGACGTTCTCCTCTTCGGCCTCCACCTTCATGTGCAGCAACCGCAGCACCCCGTTCACGGAGATGCTCAGCAGCCAGATCACAGGGCGCAGCACAAAGGCCATACCCCGGATGACGCCGCAGGCCAGCTTGGCGAACTCGTAGGACTTCTGCAGGGCGATGCGCTTGGGCACCAATTCGCCGAAGACCAGGGTGAAGTAGGACAGAATGATGGTGATGACGATGATGGCCACGTTGTTTAGGGCCCGCTGAGGGAGGACCTGGAAACCCAGGTCGTTGTACAGCCAGTTGGACAGCACAGGAGCAAAGTTTTCACCGGCAAAAGCGGCGCCCAGGTAGCCGGCCAGGGTGATGGCCACCTGGATGGTGGACAGGAAGGCGGAGGAATCCTCCACCATTTTCAGCAGTTTCCCGGCGGTTTTGTCGCCGTCCTCCTGAAGTTTTCGCAGTTTGGTGGCGTTGAGGGATACCACGGCCATCTCCGTGCCGGCGAAGAAGGCGTTGACCAGGATCAAGATGATTTGCAGTAAGATCTCCACAAAAAGTGCACTCCTTTTCAATACAATAAAACGCAGTGAAAAATCCGGGCCAGCCAGTCTCAGTTCCGTGGATGGAATCTTCCGGGAAAGCGCAAAAAAGCATAGCCTGCTGCCGGAACCGGCAGCAAGTTATGCTTTAACACATCGCTGTTTACCTGGAATAAATTGGCGCTGGCAGGGTGACTGTCGCCGTCGTCCATGTCAGTACATACCTCTCTTTAAAAGTAGTTCTAGCTTTTATTATAGGGGATCCGAGAAGGGTTGTCAATCGGTTTTCCAAAAGCCAAGGGGGAAAACCAGCGCCTCAGCCCAAAATACGGACCGTGAAAAGGCCCTGGGGATTTTCCCAGGAGGCCCATGGCTTTTCCCAGAGGACGGGGCTTTCGCCCTTTTCAGGCAGCCGGAGAGTGACCTCAATGGGGGAGTTATCTGGGGGATCCGGCTCTCTGACTGTAAAAAATCAGGACGTTGTTCCACCATGCGGGAGGGTGTATACTGGGGCCAAAGGAGATGATTTTATGAAAAGATACGCAGTCACTGTGCTGGCTCTGCTGCTGGCATTACTCTGCGCCGGGTGTATGGGAAGCCGGAACACCCTTCCCGAAAGCCTGGGCGTGACCCTGACGGATTCCACCATGGAGGAGCACTGGGACGATCACGGAGGCATGAGCGACGGCACCCAGTACTGGCAGGTGAAGCTCTCCCAGGAGGACGCCGCTGCTCTGGAACAGACCGCCCAAACCAAGGAGGGCTGGCACGCCTTCCCGGTGACGGAGGACGCGGAGGCGCTGCTCTACGGCCGGGAGTGGATAGAGGGCACCGAGGCCCACAGCGCCGGACCCTACCTCACCGGTAAGGATGGGGAAGCCCTGTTGCCCCAGGTGGAGGAGGGGTACTGGTTCTTCTGGGATGACCAGACCGACTCCTACAGCACCGAGGGGGTGCTGGACCGGCACTCCTTTAATTTCACCGCAGCGGTGTACGACAGCGAAACCAAGACCCTGTACTGCGGGGAACTGGATACCTGAAAGGCCAAAGGAGAGCCGGGAGATCTCTGGAGGCTTGAGAAATTCTGTTGAGTTTTATCTTTAAAAATGGTATTATTTTAGTAAAGTGGATGGGGTGGATGCCCTGGAACCCTGGTTGGATGGCGTCTCTGTTGAGGGATTTCCGGAAAGGACGAAAAGAAAAGTCGGAGTGAAAAAGGAGGAAACATCCATGGGAAAACGGAACGGAAAACGATGGTTTGCGCTCCTGCTGGCGGTGGCCTTGGCATGCGGTCTTTCCGCCTGCCAAGGGGGACAGGAAGCCCAAGAGGAGCAGTACGCGGCCAAGCCCGTGATTTACCTCTACCCGGAGGAGGAGACCGATGTCACGGTGCAGCTCCACTATGATGGGAAATTGACCTGCACTTACCCTGCCTACAACGACGGCTGGTCCGTGACCGCCAGCCCGGATGGCACCTTGACGGACGCAGATGGCCAGACCTACAACTACCTCTATTGGGAGGGGAAAGACAGCATCGACTATGACTTCTCCCAGGGCTACTGTGTGGCCGGAAGGGACACGGCGGCATTTTTGGAGGATGCCTTGAGCCAGCTGGGACTGACCCGGCAGGAAGCCAACGAGTTTATCGTCTATTGGCTGCCCCGGATGGAGGCAAATCCCTACAACCTCATTTCCTTCCAGTCCGACGCCTATACGGACGGGGCCCAGCTGTCCATTGACCCGGCCCCTGATACGCTGCTGCGGGTGTTCATGGCGTGGAAGCCCCTGGAAGTCCCGGTGGAAGTCCCTGCACAAGAGCTGACCGCCCCGGAGCGGGATGGCTTCACCGTGGTGGAATGGGGCGGCTGTCAGGTGAAGTGATGGCCTGAAAGAGCTCCCTTGATGCAAAACACCTCCGTATGATGGAATTCATACGGAGGTGTTTCTTTATTCCAGATAGCGCTTCAGCCGCTCCAGAGGGGGTAAGGTCAGCTTCAACACCAGGCCGGTGAGCAGCCCGGTGAGCACCCCGAAGATCAGCAGAAAGGGCACATAGAACAGCACGCTGGTGGTGGTCAGGGCGTAAGCCGCGGCCAGTTGGGCGGCGTTGTGGGTCAGCGCCCCGCAGATCCCCACCACGCCCAGGGAGGCCTTGGTCTGCCTCAGCAGGAACCACAGCACCAGGGTGCTGCACACCCCGCCGGACAGGCTCAGGATCCCGGCCACAGGGCCCCGGGTCAGCCAGGAGAACAGCCCCTTGAACACCGCGATGAACAGGGCACTGGGCAGGCCCAAGGTTCCGGCGGCGTACATGGAGGCGATGTTGGACAGCCCCAGCTTGGCCCCTGGGGGCATCATGGGCAGGGGAGGCAGCAGTCCCTCCAAAAAAGCCAGGGCCAGGGCCAGGGCCGCCAGCATCCCGGTAAAGGCCACCCGGCCAGATGTTTTTTTCATAGGCACCTCCTGGTCAGTAGACAGTGGCGTCCACAGAGTCCCCGCCGCCCTCCAGCCGCAGGGAGACTTTCGCCGGCAGGCAGATAGCGCTCTCCCCGGCCCGGGTCAGCCGCCCGGTGCGGACGCACACCTGGTCCGGGCAGGTGGAGGAACTGACCTCCGCTCCGGTGGGGGAGAGGGTGATGGTCAGCTCCACCCCGTCCGCTCCTTGGATGGTGTAGGTGGTCTCCTCGGTCAGCTGGGACAGGTCTTGGCGGAGCACCACCTCCCCGTCCCGCTCCACCACGGCGGTGCGGCCCTGGGGAGCCAGGCTCAGCAACAGGTACATCCCCCCGCCCAGCAGCAGCAAGATCCCGCACAGCAGCCAGGCGCCGGGAGTCATGAACTTGGAGCTTCCCATCACACCACCCCCGCCAGGGTGTAGCCCTCGGCCTCCAGGGTAAAAGCGTCTTGGAGGTTTTCCGTCACGTAGATTTGGTGATCCTCGGTGATGAAGATCCCGCCGCAGTCAAACTCCTCCAGCAGGGGGAGACTGTCCTCCATGCCCAGGACGAAGCAGGCGGTGGACAGGGCGTCGCTGAGAGCGCCCCCGGAGCTCCACACCGTCACGGACAGCAGGCCGCTTTCCGCCGGGTAGCCGGTGCGGGGATCCAGAATGTGGTGGTAGGTGACGCCGTCCTGGGTGAAGTACTTCTCATAGCTGCCGGAGGTGGACAGGAACCCTTCGTAGATGGCCAGCTCCCCCAAGGAGCCCTGAGTGTCCGGATTCCGGACCGCGATGCGCCAGGGCTGATCCCAGGGCTTTTTGCCGTAGACTCCCACGCTGCCCCCCACGGAGACGATGGCCCGGTCCACGCCGTTCTCCTGGTAGGCGGCCACGGCTGCGTCACAGCCGGCGCCCTTGCCCACAGCGCCCAGGTCCAGGGCAGCTCCGTGGATCTGGAGGGCCGCTGTGCCGTCCTCCAGCAGGGAGAGATTTTTATAGTCCACCATGGGCAGCAGGGACTGGATGGTGCTGTCCTGGGGCCTGTGGGGCTCCTCTGTGTCAAAGCCCCACAGGCCGCTGATGGGCCCGATGGTGACGTCAAAGGCTCCGTCGCTGGCCTGGCACACCTGGAGGGAGGTGTTCAGCACGTCCCAGGAGCGCTGGTCAATCTCCAGAAACTCCGTTCCGGCGGCCTGATTCAGGCGAATGATGTCGCTGTCGGCCACGTTCCGGGAGATCAGGTCCTCCAGCTCCACCACAGCAGTGGAAGCGGCAGAGGCGGCCTCTTCCCGGTTCCCGCCGTAGACCGTCTGCTGGACAAAGGAGCCCATGGCATAGGTGGTCAGGGTGTAGCCCTCCCCAACGGCGGCCATGCCCAGGCCCACCCCCAGGGCCAGCACCAGAATCCCCGCCACCAGGCAGAGGATCACCAGACGTCTCTTCTTCTGCAGCAGATCCTTCATGAGCGCCTCCTGAAATGGCCGGGGCGGCTGCCCCGGAAGATTTCTCTATTATAGCACAGCCCGTCCCATTTGCAAAGAAGCGCCAAAAAGGGCTGCCGTTGATCACGGCAGCCCTTTGACGGCTTGCTGATTTCCCGTCGTTTGCTCGGAGAGCCCCAGGGATGGAACCGGTCAGACGTCCAGCAGCTTGGCGGCGTCGATGATCATATCCACCGCTTTGTCCACGGAGAACCGGGAGGTGTCAATGGTCAGGTCGTAATTCTGCAGGTCGTCCCAACGGTTGTTGGAGTAGAAATTGTAGTAGTTGGCCCGCTGTTTGTCCTTTTTGGTGACGAAATCCGGGGCCTTTTTCTCCTCGCAGTGGCCCAGGCCCACAATCCGCTTGATCCGGGCGGCCTTGTCGGCGTGGACGAAGACGTTCAGGCAGTTGGGATGCTCCCGCAGGATGTAGTCGGCGCAGCGGCCAATGATCACACAGGGCCCCTCCTGAGCGGCCTTTTTGATGATGTCCGACTGGATGATGAACAGCTTGTCGTTGATGGGCATCTCGTTGATGCCGGGCACTCTGGCGCCGAAGGCATAGCTGCCCATAACCATGGAGTACAAAAGGCTGCTGGTGGCCTTTTCGTCCGCGTCGGCGAACACCTCCTCGGACAGACCGCTTTTTTTGGCGGCCATGGCGATGAGGGCCTTGTCATAGAAGGGCAGGTTCAGCTTTTGGGCGACCTTTTCCCCAACCTCATGGCCTCCGCTTCCGTACTGACGGGAAATGGTGATGACAGGCAGCATAACAGATTCCTCCTTATCGAAAAAAGCTAATATTTATAACACACTTACATCCTATTTTATATACATTCCCTAGAATTATGATACCCTTTTTTTGGGGAAAAGTCAATAGAATTTTTCCCCATCCTCAGGGGGGCCAAGCGGCTTGAAAAAAGCGGGGCCCTGGGCTATACTGTAAAGATAACAAAGGCGGTTTTTTGCAGGAAGTTCACGGGGAATTCACAGCGGCGGGCTATTCTTGTGGAAAACGGGACCGGATAAATTTTATGGAAACGGGGTGGCAGCATGTACCGTATTTTGGTGGTGGACGACGAGGACAACATTCGGGCATTGATCCGCAAATACGCCGAGTTTGAGGGCAATCAGGTGACCGAGGCCCAAAACGGCATGGAGGCGGTAAACCTGTGCCGGCGGGATCCGGGGGCATTTGACATCATCATCATGGATGTGATGATGCCGGAGCTGGACGGATTTTCGGCGGTGGCGGAGATCCGCAAGGTGTGCAGTACACCGGTGCTGATGCTCTCCGCCCGGGGGGAGGAGTACGACCGGATTCACGGCTTCGAGCTGGGAGTGGATGACTATGTGGTCAAGCCCTTCTCCCCCAAGGAGCTGATGATGCGGGTGACGGCCATCATGAACCGGGTGCGGCCCCAGACTCAGGAGCGCAAGCGGAATGTGATGGCCTTTGAGGGGCTGGCCATCGACCTGGACGGCAGGATTGTCACGGTGGACGGCCAGCGGGTGGATCTGTCCCCCAAGGAGTACGATCTATTGGTGTACATGGCCAGGAACAAGAACATCGCCCTGACCCGGGAGATGCTGATCACCAACGTGTGGGGCTACGATTTTTACGGGGACGACCGCACCCTGGACACCCACATCAAGCTGCTGCGCCGGTCCTTGGGACCCTACAGCCGGTATATCGTCACCCTGCGGGGGGTGGGTTACCGGTTTGAGGCGCCGTAAATGGGCGGGCGCAGAAGGCGGGCCCTGGGCATCGGCGGGCAGATCCTGCTGGGGTTCGGGGTGTTGATCGTGGTGGTGGCGGCGCTGCTGTGGCTGTTCCAGATGGTGCTGCTGGATCCCTTCTACCGGGCGGTTCAGGTCAGCCGGGTGAAGGCCACTGCGGAAAGTGTGGAGCACCGCCTGGACGACCAGGACATGAAGGAGCAGGTGCGCCAGCTGTGCCTGAACTCGGGGATCAACATTGTGGTCACCGATGAGATGGGGCAGATCCTGGCCGGGTGGAAGTCCAGCCAGAAGGAGAGCTACTTGGAGAACATCTCCGGCTCCCGCACCAACCTCTACAACGTGTTCAACGAGGTGAACCTCCAGGGGGGATCCCGGATGACCATGGCCCGTTCCCCCTTTGTGAACCAGGACGGTTCCCAGGATGCGGTGATCCTCTACGTCACCATCACCCGCACCCCGGCGGGGCTCAACCGCATGGTGATGCTGGAGAGCGTCATCACCCCGGTGGATTCGGTGAAAGAGACCCTGCTGGTCCAGGTGACCACCCTGATGGGAGTGATGGTGCTGCTCAGCGCGGTGCTGGCATTGGTGATCTCCCGGAGGATCGCCCGGCCCATCACTGCCATCAATGAAGGGGCCAAGATCCTGGCTAAAGGGGACTATGCCATTCGCTTTGAGGAGCACGGGGCCAGGGAGGTTCGGGAGCTGGCCCAAACCTTGAACTACGCCGCTGGAGAGCTGTCCAAGGTGGAGGGTCTGCGGCGGGATCTGTTGGCCAATGTGTCCCACGACCTGCGCACGCCCCTGACCATGATCAAGGGGTACGGCGAGGTGATGCGGGACCTGCCAGGAGAGAATACCCCGGAAAATGTGCAGATCATCATTGACGAGGCGGAGCGGCTGACCAACCTGGTCAACGACCTGTTGGATCTGTCCAAGCTGGAAGCAGGAGTGCTCCCCCTGGAGAAAACCCGGTTCAACCTGACGGAGAGCATCCGGCAGATCCTCCACCGCTACGACAAACTGGCGGATTACCGGTTCCCCTTCCGGGCGGCGGAGGAAGTCTGGGTGAACGCCGACGAGCTGAAGATCTCCCAGGTGGTGTACAACCTGGTGAATAACGCCATCACCTATTCCGGGGAGGATAAGACCATCACCCTGGAGCAGACGGTTCAGGAGGGCAAGGTGCGGGTGTCGGTGACGGACACCGGCGAGGGAATCCCCCAGGAGAAGCTCAAGGATATCTGGGAGCGGTACTATAAGGTGGACAAGGAGCATAAGCGGGCCCAGATGGGCAGCGGCCTGGGCCTGTCCATTGTGAAGAATATTCTGGACCTCCACGGTGGTACCTATGGTGTGACCAGCCAGTTGGGAAAGGGAAGTACCTTCTGGTTTGAGCTGCCGGTGGACAAGTCCGAAGAAGGCGGGGAAACATAAAAAGTTTTTGGGCAGCTTTTTTCAAAAAGCTGCGACCTTAAAGCAAAGCGAAGCTTTGCCAAAAAGAGAAGGGGGGAGCGCCGCGCCAGCCGTCAGGCTGTCGGCGCGCCCCCCGGACTTTTTTCTGGAACCAGCCAATGCTCCTTTTTAGACTGCCTGGGGGGAGTTTTTTGGCATATACCACTTTACTTTTTTGGAAAAAAGGGTACAATAAAAGATACGACACTGCGAGAAGGAGTTCGAGTATTATGAGCGAAAATTGTACGCATGATTGCTCCAGCTGCGGGATGGACTGCCCCTCCCGGCAGGATCCCCAGAGCTTTTTGGAAAAGACCAACGATCTGAGCCATGTGAAAAAGGTTATCGGCGTGGTCAGCGGCAAGGGCGGCGTGGGCAAGTCCCTGGTCACCTCCCTGCTTGCCACCACCCTGCGGCGCCGGGGCAGCGATGTGGCTGTGCTGGACGCCGATATCACCGGCCCCTCCATTCCCAAGTGCTTCGGCATGAAGCAGCGGGCCCTCTCCGATGAGAACGGCATCTACCCCGTGCAGTCCAAGACCGGCGTCAAGGTCATGAGCATCAACCTGCTGCTGGAGGAGGAGACCTCCCCCGTGGTGTGGCGCGGTCCCGTCATTGCCGGGGCCATCAAGCAGTTCTGGACCGACGTGATCTGGGGCAACGTGGATTACATGTTTGTGGACATGCCTCCCGGGACCGGCGACGCTCCGCTGACCGTGTTCCAGTCCCTGCCTCTGGACGGCATCCTGATTGTCACCTCTCCTCAGGAGCTGGTGAGCATGATCGTCTCCAAGGCTGTGGAGATGGCTAAGATGATGAACGTCCCCGTGCTGGGCCTTGTGGAGAACATGAGCTATGTCACCTGCCCCGACTGCGGCAAGGAGATCCATGTCTTTGGCGAGAGCCACATCGACGAGGTGGCCGCCAAGTACGCCCTGAAGGTGCTGGGCAAGCTGCCCATGGATCCCAAGCTGGCTGCTGCCTGCGATAAGGGCGCCATTGAGCTGTTTGAGGGCGACTGGCTGGACAGCGCTGCCGACCTGATCGAGAGCCTGCCGGAAAAGGCTCAGTAAGCGGAAATATCATCAAGAAAAACGCTCCCTTGGCTTTGGCTGAGGGAGCTTTTTTGGCCCCTGGGAGGTTGCTTTTTCGTGGGAACTCCTGTATGATGAAGGAGCTTGGAAAAGGTGCGGGACCTGTGAAAAAGAAAGGCGGGGAATCGTATGAAGATTGCCATCGTGTACGAAAGCATGACCGGGAATACCAAAGCCCTGGCCCAGGCCATCGAAGAGGCCCTGGAAGGGGAGAATCTGGTGTATGTTGGCGGTCCGGACCAGGTTCCGGAGGCGGACCTGTATCTGGTGGGGTCCTGGACGGACAAGGGAATGTGCCATCAGGGGATCGGGGAGTTCCTCCAATCCCTGAAGGAGAAGAAGATCGCCTATTTTGGGACGGCAGGGTTTGGGGGCTCCCAGGAGTACTACGAGATGCTGTTCCAGCGGGTAGCTCAGGTGGTGGACGGCTCCAATCAGCTGTTGGGGTCCTTCTACTGTCAGGGAAAGATGCCGGCAATGGTGCGGCAGCGGTATGAAAAACAGCTCCAGGAGCACCCGGGGGATCCTCAGCTCCAGGCCAGCCTGGAAAATTTTGACCGTGCCCTGAGCCACCCCGATGGGGAGGACCTGGACCGGGCCAAGACCTGGGCGAAAGCCATGGTATCCCTGGCAAAATAAGGGGGACAGAGGGGTGGTTTTGAGGCCTTTGGTCAGGGGCATTTTGCAGGATGAAGAGAAAAAAACTTCAAAAGGGCCCTTGACAAGGAGGGCGGACTGTGCTATTTTTATTTGCGGAAAACGTGAGGACGCGGAGTAGTAAGCTTTGAGCCCTGTCAGAGAGATGCCGGTTGGTGCAAGGCATCGGGGAAGCGAAAAGCTGAACTGACCGCTGAACGGCCGTGCCGAAGCGAGTAGGTGCGGACGGGGTTGCGCCCGTTATCAGCGCAGGGGTATGCAGCCGAGCCCATGCTTGGTCCGTACCCGCTAAGGTGCATTTCGTTGTGTGAAATGAAGAAGAGTGGTACCGCGGAAGCTTTTGCTCTTTCGTCTCTTCTGTCCCTGTGGACAGAAGAGCGAAAGAGCTTTTTTGTTGCCTGGGGAACTTACAATCTATCTCTCAGGAGGCCGTATTATGAACAAAGTGTCCGCAAAAATTCCATTTCTCACCCTGTTCTCCGTGGGTGCCGTGTTGTTTTCCGCTCACGCTGGCGGCGGGTTCGCCACCGGCAACCAGGCCCACACCTACTATGTGGGATTGGGCTGGCTGGGTCCCATCAGCGCCGTGGGCGCCATGCTGCTGCTGACCATCACCATGCGCGAGGCCATGATGATGTACAACAGCCGGGGCCTTTCCTCCTACAAGGATTTGTTCAAGACCTTGTACCACCCCTTCGACAAGCTGTGGGTCCTCTTTGAGGTCTTCTTCTACATCATGGTTTTGATGGCGGTGGCGGCGGCCATTTCCGGCGCGGCCTCGGCCTTGACCAACTACTTCGGCTTGAACTACTACATCGGCATCGTTTTGGTGGGCTTGGTGGTTTTGAGCTTGACCATCTTCGGCGCCGACCTGGTCCGGGCCGCCAGCACTTACATGGGCATCGCCATTCTGGTGACCGCCGTGTCCATCTACGCTGTGGGCGTGTTCTACAGCGGCAACCTCCAGAATGCCCTCTGGAAGGACTTTGAGACCCAGGGCTTCGGGAACATTCCCCAGGCCATTCTGAACTGCTTCACCTACGCCGGGTTCCAGTGCGTGACCCTGCCCACCATGATCGCCTGCGGCACGCCTCTGTCCACCAAGAAGGCCTGCACCCGGTCCATGTGGATCTCCTTCGTGATGAACTCCGTGGCGCTGGTGCTGTCCATCTTCATGCTGATCTCCTGGCAGGGAATGTACACCTCTGTGGAGGGCGGCACCGTGATCCCCACCTTGACCGTGTGCAAGGAAATGGGCATGGGCTGGCTGACTGTGGTGTACGGCGTGTGCCTGCTCCTCTGCTTGATCTCCACCGGCGTGACCACCACCTTCGGTTTTGTGGCCCGGTTTGAGAAGCTCCCCATGTTCCGCAAGATTTCCTCCGCCCCCGCCCGCAGCGCTGTGGTGGCCGCGTTTATCATCATCCTGTCCATGACCATCTCCTTGGCGGGACTCTCCAACATCATCAAGTACGGCTATGGCTACTGCGGCTATTACGCCATCATCGTGGTGATCCTGCCCTTCCTCACCGTGGGTGTGTATAAGAACCGCAAGTACCTGAAGGAGCATCCCGAGGCCGAGGGCCGTCCCTATGCGGAGGCCGTCAAGGCCGCTCAGCAGGCCACCCAGGAGGAAGAAGAGGAACCCTCCATTCCCGCAGGGGCTACGGAACAGGTTTGATCGCAGAGTTGTGCAAGTTGGTGAAAGGTAGGTTTGATTAAGATGCAAGAGACATTGTTTGCTGGATATACCATTGGCGAGGACGCTTATGACAACATTCCCGCCGTATGCGCTCCCTTTGGAAAGAAAGCTGCCATCATCGGCGGCAAGCACGCCCTGGCCGCCGCGGAGGAGAAGATCCGCAAGGCTGTGGAGGGTTCGGATATTGAGATCACCGGCACCTTCTGGTACGGCGGCGAGGCCTCGGTGGAGAACATCGAGATGCTGCTGCCCCAGGTGGCGGACGCCGACATGATCTTCGCCGTGGGCGGCGGCAAGGCCATTGACACCTGCAAGGTGCTGGCTCATCAGACGGGCCGCCCCTTCTTCACCTTCCCCACCATCGCCTCCACCTGCGCGTCCTGCACCAGCTTGGGGATCCTGTACCATCCCGATGGCAGCCTGCGGGAGTACTCCTTCTCCAAGGTGCCCCCCACCCACATCTTCATCGATCCCCAGATCATTGCCGACGCCCCTGTCAAGTACCTGTGGGCCGGCATGGGGGACACCATGGCCAAGCACTTTGAGTGCACCATCTCCTCTCGTGGGGATGTGCCCGCCCACTCCGACGCCATGGGCATCGCCTTGAGCTCCATGTGCGCCGAACCCATTCTCCGCTGGGGCCATCAGGCTATGGAGGACTGCAAGGCCCACCGGGTCACCAACGAGCTCACCGAGGTGATCCTGGGGATTATCGTCTCCACTGGCCTGGTGTCCAACTTCGTCCAGGTGGACTACACCACCGGCTTGGCCCACGCCATCTATAACGGCTTCACCATCCTGCCCAGCACCGAGGAGAACCATCACCTCCACGGCGAGGTGGTCTCCTATGGCATTCTGGCCATGCTCACCGTGGACAACAAGCCCGAGGAGCGGGAGAAGGTCATGCGCTTCAACCGGTCCATCGGCCTGCCCACCAAGCTGTCCGACATCCACGCCAAGCCCGAGGATCTGCCCGCCGTGGCAGAAAAAGCCCTCAAGGGCATCGACGTGCGCAAGTGGCCTTATGAGGTCACTGTGGATATGATCGTCAAGGGGATTCAGGATCTGGAGGAGTACAGCCAGAATTTCGCCGGATAAAAATTTTGCAGGCGGCCCTTGACAATCCTTCAAAATTGGGGTATATTTTTTAGGAACCACAATTCAATAGGCTCTGGAGAAGAGCCAAGGAACGGCTGTGACGAAGACGGTCCGGCTGACCTTCCTGCAGAGAGCCGGCGGTTGCTGCGAGCCGGTGGAAGGCGCCCAGGGACCAATCCCTTCTGAGCCGGAGGCCCCAAATCCGCCTCGGGTGGAAAGTAGGCGCTTCCCGCGTATGCTGCGTTAGTGCATAGGGCTTGCTGGAGCCCGACGAGGTGGCGCGAAAGCGCAATTTGAGTGGTACCGCGGATAGTAAAGTCCGTCTCAAGGAACAATCCTTTGAGACGGACTTTTTTGTTTGCTTCGGTACGATGTTTGGCGGATTTTCCGCAGGAGCCAAACTCGTGGGGGCTGCCGCGATTTGCGGCGAACCCCCTGCCAGCGCCGGAGGATTACCCAGAAAGGAGCAGACCCATGGAAAAAACAGATCTGAAAACACAACTTGCCGAGGTGGCGGAGCGCATCCGCACCATGCGTGAAATCACCGGCCTTTCCCAGGAGGAGATGGCCAAGTGCACCGGCGTCTCCAAAGAGGAGTACGAGCAGTGCGAAGCCGGAGACCGGGATTTCAGCTTTACCTTCATTTACAAGTGCGCCATCCGTTTCGGCATTGACCCCACGGACCTGATCAAGGGCGTATCCCCCACGCTGTCCACCTACACGGTCAACCGCAAGGGCGACGGCCTGCCCATCACCCGGCGGCAGGGCTTTAAGTACCTGAACATGGCCCCCTTGTTTAAGAACAAGACCGCGGAGCCCTTCTTTGTCACCATGCCTTATTCCGAGGCGGAGCAGAATGTGGCCATCAAGCTGTCCACCCATGTGGGCCAGGAGTTTGACATTGTGGTGAAGGGCGCCATGAAGATGCAGGTGGGCAACCATGTGGAGGTGCTCCACGAGGGCGACACCATCTATTACAACTCCAGCACCCCCCACGGCATGATCGCCACCGAGGGCGCTGACTGCCAGATCTACGCCATTGTGCTCAAGGGCGCAGAGGAGTTTGCTCCGGAGCAGGACCGGTTCCAGAAGCTGATCGACGCCAAGCTGGCCCGGCAGGATCGGGAGACCGTGTCCACACCCTTTGTCAAGACCACCCTGGACGAGAACGGCATCTTGAACGGCATCCAGTTTACAAACGAGGAGAAGTTCAACTTTGCTTTTGACATTGTGGACAAACTGGCGGAGAAATCCCCGGATAAGCTGGCTATGCTCCACGTCTCCCGGGACAAGGTGGAGCGGCGGTTTACCTTCTCGGACATCAGCCGCTGGTCCTCCAAAACCGCCAATTACCTGGAGAGCCTGGGCATTAAGCGGGGCGATCGGGTGATGGTGGTCCTCAAGCGCCACTACCAGTTCTGGTTTGTGATCACAGCTCTGCACAAGATGGGCGCGGTGATCATCCCCGCCACCAACCTGCTGATGGAGCACGACTTTGACTACCGCTTCAAGGCAGCCGGGGTAAAGGCCATCCTGTGCACCGCCGACGGCCAGGTGGCGGACGAGGCGGAGAAGGCCGCCAAGAACTGCCCCTCTGTGGAAGTGAAGGTCATGGTGGGCGAGAACCGCTTGGGCTGGCACGACTTTGACAAGGAAGTGGAGGCCTTCCCGGACACCTACGAGCGCAAGCCTGACGCTCCCTGCGGCAGCGATCCCATGCTGATGTTCTTCACCTCCGGCACCACCGGCTATCCCAAGATCGCCGAGCACAACTACAAGTACGCCCTGGGCCATTACATCACCGCCAAGTATTGGCACAACGTGAACCCCGAGGGCTTGCACTTCACCATCTCCGATACGGGCTGGGGCAAGGCTCTGTGGGGCAAGTACTATGGCCAGTGGATGAACGAGGCGGCCATCTTCACCTATGACTTTGACAAGTTTGACGCCCACGACATCCTGCCCATGTTCGCCAAGTATCACATCACCACCTTCTGCGCACCGCCCACCATGTACCGATTCTTCATCAAGGAGGACCTCTCCAAGTATGACCTGTCCAGCATCGAGTACTCCACCACTGCCGGCGAGGCCCTGAACCCCGAGGTGTACGAGCAGTGGAAGCGTGCCACGGGCATGTCCCTGATGGAGGGCTTTGGCCAGACCGAGACCACCCTGACCATCTACAATCCTGTGGGCACTGTGCCGAAGCCCGGCTCCATGGGTGTGCCCAGCCCCCTGTACAACGTGGACATTGTGCTGCCGGACGGCACTCCCGCACCGGTGGGCGAGACTGGTGAGATTGTCATTCGCACGGATAAGGGCACTCCCTGCGGCCTGTTCATGGGCTACTACCGCGACGAGGAGAAGACCAAGGAAGCCTGGGACGAGGGCGTCTACCACACCGGCGACACCGCCTGGCGGGATGAGGACGGCTACTTCTGGTATGTGGGCCGCACCGACGACGTGATCAAGTCCTCCGGCTACCGCATCGGGCCCTTCGAAATCGAGAGCGTCATCATGGAGCTGCCCTACGTGCTGGAGTGCGCCGTCACCAGCGCACCCGACCCGGTCCGCGGCCAGGTGGTCAAAGCCATCATCGTCCTGACCAAGGGCACGGAGAAGAGCGAGGCCCTGAAGAAGGAAATCCAGAACTACGTCAAGAAGAACACCGCTCCTTATAAATATCCCCGTATCGTGGAGTTCCGGGACGATCTGCCCAAGACCATCTCCGGCAAGATCCGCCGTGTGGAGCTGAAGGGTTAAAGAAACCGCGCAGCGGCGAAAAAGTTTTTGGGGCGCCTTTTTTCAAAAAGGCGCGACCGAAAAACCGGCGCAGCCGGAAAGAAAGAACCAGCGAGCGGGGCGCACGGGCTGAAAGCGATAGCCCCGTGAGCGGCCCTCCTGCACCGAGATCAGAAAGCCAGTAAAACCCGGTATGTACGCTCCCAGAGCGGCAGCCGGGTTTTGGCTTTTTGGAAAAGAGCTGGAAAAGAGTGGGGGCACTCCTCCAAAAAAGTCCTGCCAAATCTGCCCAAACGTGCTATACTTAATACGGAACAAGCCATATACTTCTTTACTTTAGAAAGGAAGATCCTCATGAGCAAGATTGAAGAAAAACTCCAAGAACTGGGCCTCACCCTGCCTGCGGCTCCTGCCAAGGCGGGTTCTTACGCTCCGGCCAAGAAGTTTGGCGGCAACCTGTACTTTGTCTCCGGCTGCGGCCCTTCCATTGGGGGGCCTGTCACCGGCACCCTGGGCAAGGATGTCACTGCTGAGCAGGGTTACGAGTACGCCAAGAATTCCATGCTCAACGTGCTGGCTGTGATGAAGGCTGCTGTGGGCGACCTGGACAAGATCAAGAACGTGGTGAAGGTCACCTGCTTTGTGGCGTCCGCTCCGGACTTTTTCGCTCAGCCCCAGGTGGCCAACGGCGGCACCGAGCTGCTGATCAAGCTCTTCGGCGAAGAGGTTGGCACTCCCAGCCGTTCTGCTGTGGGTGTCAGCGCCCTGCCCCTGAACATGCCTGTGGAGACTGAAGCTCTCTTCGAGGTGGAGGAGTAATCTCCCGGCCAAACAAGAACGCACGAAAAAAGCAGCCCTTCCCCGGTTTGGGGAGAGGCTGCTTTTTGCTGTTTTTTTCGGAAGTGACGGTTTCGGTCGTAAGGCTCTGCCTTACCAACCGCAGCCTTTGGAAAGGCTGGCGAAACTTTTTCCCTTTGGGGCTTGCTGCTCTGGGGGAAATTCTGCGAAGAGACCGGAAACCGGGCTACGACATTTGGTGTCGCCCCGCCCGGTTTCCTACTTTCTTTTTCCGGCTGCGCCGGGTTAAGGGCTTTTCAGGTCGCGCCTTTTTGAAAAAGGTGCCGGTCGCCGGTGGCGACCGTTCAGCACCGATCGAGCCGGCAGGCGAGAGCCCCAAAAACTTTTGAATTTACTTCGTCACCAGCAGATCCAGGCACTCCAGGTACTTCTGGCGGGTTTTGTCCACCACGTCCTGGGGTAGCTGGGGAGGCGGAGTGACGCCGTCCAGATGGTTCTCGGTGAGCCAGTCACGGAGGTACTGCTTGTCGTAGCTCAGGGGAGAGGTGCCCACCTGGTATTCGGCCTTGTTCCAGAAACGGCTGGAATCGGGAGTGAGGACCTCATCGGCCAGCACCAGCTTGCCGTCCTCGTCCAGGCCGAACTCCAGCTTGGTGTCGGCAATGAGGATGCCCCGTTTCTCGGCGTAGTTGAAGCAGGTCTCATACACCTTCAGGCAGGTCTCCTCCAGCTGATGGGTCAGCTCTTCGCCCAGGTCCTTGGCCATGCCCTCATGGGTGACGCTGTACTCGTCGTGGCCCTCGGTAGCCTTGGTGGAGGGGGTCAGGATGGGCTTCTCCAGCTTCTGAGCCAGCTGGTAATCCCCGGTGATCACCTGGCCGCAGAAGGGCTCCCCGGCCTTGTAAGCCTTCCACATGGAGCCGAACATATAGCCGCGGATGATGAACTCATAGGGCAGCATCTTCAGCTTTTTCACCAGCATGACCCGGTCCTTATACTCCTCCTTGGAGAACTCCTCGGGCATGTCCTTGGGATCGGTGGAGATCACGTGATTGGCCACAATGTCCTTGGTCAGGTCAAACCACATCAGGGACAGCTGGTTGAGCACCCGGCCCTTATCCGGCACGGGAGTGGGCAGGATCACGTCGAAAGCGGAGACCCGGTCGGTGGTGTAGATGACCAGTTCCTTGTCGGAGACCTCGTAGATCTCCCGAACCTTGCCGCTGCCGATTTTCTTCATGTTGCATCTTCCTTTCTAAAATATAGAAACATCCTGTGTGTTGAACAATCCTGTAAGAGCCCTTGGGATTTCCTGGTCCCAGGGGAAGCCGCCGGAGTTACCGGTCCTCTTCCCCCAAAAGAGCGTTGTAGATGCTGTCCACCTTGCCGTGCTTCAGGTAGACGCGAGGTACCCGCTTGGACAGGCCGCAGACCACCTCGTAGTTGATGCTGCCCTCCAGGGCGGCTAGCTCGTCGGCGGAGATCTCTTCATCCCCGTCCCGGCCGATGAGGGTGACGGTATCACCCACCTGCACCTCCGGCAGAGCGCTGACGTCGGCCATTAGCTGGTCCATGCAGATCCGGCCCAGGATAGGGCAGCGTTTGCCGCTGATGAGCACCTGGGCACCCTTGGCGGAGAGGATCCGGGGATAGCCGTCGGCGTAGCCCACAGGGACAGTGGCCACTTTCATCTCCTGGTCGGCGGTGAACTTCCGGCCATAGCTGATGGTGGCCCCGGGCTTGACGGTTTTCACGTGGGATACCACGGATTTCAGGGAGAGGACGGGGGCCAGGTCCGGCCGGTTCCGCAGAGCGCCGGAGGGATACAGCCCATAGATGACGATGCCCGCCCGCACCATGTCCAGGTGGGAGAGGGGGTAGTCAAACACCGCGGCGGAGTTGGCGCAGTGACGCACCTCAAAGGAGATGTCCTCCCGCAGCAGGGACTCGATCATCTCTTTGAAGCAGCCGAACTGCCGCATGGTGAAGGCGTCGCCCTCCGTGCCCTCGTCAGAGACGGCGAAGTGGGTGAAGATCCCCTCGGGGTACAGGCCGGGCAGGGTGCAGGCGGCCTTGACCTCCTGGACCGTGGCTTCGTCCCGGCTGATGTCCTGGTAGTAGAATCCCAGGCGGCTCATGCCGGTGTCGATCTTCACGTGGATTTTCACGGTGACTCCGGCCTCCACCGCGTGATGAGACAGCTCCCGGGCGTAATCCAGGCTGTAGACGCACTGGGAGATGTGATACTTGGCCAGGGCGGCAGCCTCTTCCGGCGGGGTGTAGCCCAGCACCAGCACGGGCTTGGTGATTTGCCCCAGCCGCAGCTGCAGTGCCTCCTCCAGATTGGAGACGGCAAACCAATCCGCCCCCAGAGCCTCAAATTCCCGGGCCATGCGGACGGCCCCGTGGCCATAGGCGTCTGCCTTGACCACACAGCACACCAGGGCGTTTTCGTTGGCGGCGCTGCGCACCGCGGCAAAGTCCTGCGCCAGGGCGTCCAAGTCAATTTCCGCCCAGGTGCGACGCAATATTTCTTTCATAGAAGCTCACCTCCTGGGCGATGTTTCACGGTCCTGCCTTGGCAGGATCGCGGCCTTGCGGGACGCGAAGGGAAACTCGGAGCAGAATCCGCCCCAGCGGCTTCTGCTTCCCAGGTCCGACGCAATAGTTCTTTCATAAAGTGATGTGTCCTCCTTTTCCGCTCCCTTTCCATAGGGTGCGGCAAAGGATACACCTTTCTTTGGAAAGAAAGGTGTATCTTTCTCTTCTTTCTTAAGTAAGAAAGAAGCAAAGAATTTTTAAGTCGCGGCGGCGTTGGCTACGCTCTCTCTTTTTCAGGAGAAGGTAACAACGGTGTCCGCGGAGAAGGCTTTTTGAGACGGGCGGGCCCCCTTGCTTAAGGCCCACAGCTGAAAAGTTTTCGATCAAGCCTTTTTCAAAAGGCTTGTCGGGGTGTGGGGGTGAATCCCCATAGTCTTACTTAAAGTACTTCACGCCGCTCTCAAAGAGCTTCTGATCCTTCTGGCCGGGAACGTTCTTGTAGAGGTTCTGGCCCTTGCGCTCGGAGTGGCCCATCTTGCCCAGGACACGGCCGTCGGGGCTGGTGATGCCCTCAATGGCGCAGACAGAGCCGTTGGGGTTCCAGAGGATGTCACCGCTGACGGTGCCCTCGGGATCCACGTACTGGGTGGCGATCTGGCCGTTGGCCATCAGCGTCTGGAGGGTCTTATCGTCGGCCACAAAGCGGCCCTCACCGTGGGACACAGGTACTGCATGGATGTCGCCGGCGCTGACGCCCGCCATCCAGGGGGACTTGACGCTGGTGATTCTGGTGTAAACCATCCGGGACACGTGGCGGCCCAGAGTGTTGAAGGTCAGGGTGGGGTCGTCCTCCTTGGGCTCGGTGATCTTGCCGTAGGGCACCAGGCCCAGCTTGATCAGCGCCTGGAAGCCGTTGCAGATGCCCAGCATCAGGCCGTCCCGGGTCTCCAGCAGATCGGTGACCGCCTGGGCGATCTTGGGATTGCGGAAGGTGGTGGCGATGAACTTGCCGGAGCCCTCGGGCTCGTCGCCGCCGGAGAAGCCGCCGGGGATCATGATGATCTGGGCACGGCGGATGGCCTTCTCCATCCGGTCGATGGTCTCCTCAATGTCGGAGACGGACAGGTTCTTCACCACCAGGATCTCGGTCTCGGCACCGGCCTTCTCAAAGGCGCGGGCGGAGTCGATCTCGCAGTTGGTGCCGGGGAAGGCGGGGATGAACACCCGGGGCTTTGCCACCTTGATGGCGGGAGCTTTGCCCTCCCGCTGGGTGTACAGGGGCACATCCTTGGTGACGGGCACTTCCTGTGCCTTGTTGGGGAAGATCTTCTCCAGGGTGTTCATCCAGGCGGCGGTGAGCTCCTCCATAGAGATCTTCTCGCCGTTCAGCTTCACATCCTCCTTGCTGGTGGTGTGGCCCAGCACAACGGGGGACAGGGCGGGATCTGTGGACAGGTCTGCCTCGCTGGACAGCTCCACCACCAGAGCGCCCTCCTGGGGAGCGTACAGGGTCTCCTTGGACAGGCCCTCGGCAAAGCGGAAGCCCATCTTCTCACCAAAGCACATCCGCAGCACGGTGGCGGCAGCGCCGCCCTCCCGGACCACGCCGGCGGAGACAATGTCCCCACACTCCATATGCAGCAGCACAGCGCGATAGTACGCCTTCAGGGCCTCCCAATCAGGCATGCCGGAGGCGTCCTCGGGAATGGGCAGCAGCACCAGGGTGGCGCCGGGCTCCTTCACCCCGGCGGACAGGGTGCGGCTGGCCTTGGTCATGGACACGGCAAAGCTCACCAGGGTGGGGGGCACGTCCAGATGCTCGAAGGAGCCGGACATGCTGTCCTTGCCGCCGATGGAGGGCAGTCCCATGCCCAGCTGAGCCTCCAAAGCGCCCAGCAGCGCAGCAGCGGGCTTGCCCCAACGGGAGGGCACGTCGTGGAGCCGCTCGAAGTACTCCTGGAAGGTGAGACGGGCCTTCAGGGGGTCCGCGCCCACAGCGGCCAGCTTGGACAGGCTCTCCACCACGGCGTAGGCAGCGCCCTCAAAGGGGGAGTACCGGGCCACGCCGGGGATGTATCCGTAGCTCATGGCAGTGGCGTCGTCGGTCTCCCCGTGGAGCAGGGGGATCTTGGCCACCATGGCCTCTTCGGGGGTCAGCTGGTACCGGCCGGCAAAGGGCATCAGCACCGTAGCCGCGCCGATGCTGGCGTCAAACCGCTCGGACAGACCCTTCTGGCAGCAGACCTCCAACCGGGCCAGGTTGGCCTTCAAAGCCTCCACGCCGTCCATGTTCTCCAGGCAGGCGGGGACGGACTTCCGGTAGTCGGTGCCCTGAGGTGCGGTGATTTCCGCCTCGGCGTTCTGGGTGACGCCGTTGGTGTCCAGGAAGGCACGGGACAGGTTCACCACCTGGTCGCCCCGCCACTCCATCTTCAGCCGGGGCTCTTCGGTGACCACGGCCACCACCGTGGCGTCCAGGTTCTCTTCCCGGGCCTTCTTCTGGAAGGTCTCCACGTCCTTGGGATCCAGCACCACGGCCATGCGCTCCTGGGATTCGGAAATGGCCAGCTCGGTGCCGTCCAGACCCTCGTACTTCTTGGGCACCTGATTCAGGTCGATCTCCAGGCCCGGGGCCAGCTCGCCGATGGCCACGCACACGCCGCCGGCGCCGAAGTCGTTGCACCGCTTGATCAGGGTGGACACGCTGGGATCCCGGAACAGCCGCTGGAGCTTCCGCTCGGTGGGGGGATTGCCCTTCTGCACCTCCGCGCCGCAGACCTCCACGCTCTTTTCCGTGTGGGCCTTGCTGGAGCCGGTGGCGCCGCCGATGCCGTCACGGCCGGTAGCGCCGCCCAGCAGCACGATCACATCTCCGGGGACAGGCTCTTCCCGGCGGACATTGGCCTTGGGGGAGGCGCCGATCACTGCGCCGATCTCCAAGCGCTTGGCCACGTATCCGGGGTCGTACAGCTCGGTGACCTGGCCGGTGGCCAGACCGATCTGGTTGCCGTAGGAGGAGTAACCCGCGGCAGCGCCCGTGGTGATCTTCCGGCTGGGCAGCTTGCCGTGGAGGGTCTTTTCAAAGGGCACAGTGGGGTCGCCGCTGCCGGTGACCCGCATGGCCTGGTACACATAGGACCGTCCGGACAGGGGATCCCGGATGGCGCCGCCCAAGCAGGTGGCCGCGCCGCCGAAGGGCTCGATCTCGGTGGGATGGTTGTGGGTCTCGTTCTTGAACTGGATCAGCCAGGTCTCGGTTTTGCCGTCAATGGTCACCGGGGCCTCAATGGAGCAGGCGTTGATCTCCTCGCTCTCGTCCAGGTCGGGCACCAGGCCCTTCTTGCGCAGGTACTTGCCGCCGATGGTGGCCATGTCCATCAGGGACACGGGCTTGTTCTTGCCCACGTACAGCTCTTCCCGCAGAGAGAGGTAATCCTTCAGGGCCTTCTCCACAGCAGCGCTCAGAGCGCCCTGCTCCACGTCAATCTTGTTCAGGCGGGTCAGGAAGGTGGTGTGGCGGCAGTGGTCGCTCCAGTAGGTGTCGATCACTCGCAGCTCGGTGACGGTGGGATCCCGATGCTCCTCATCCCGGAAGTAGTCCCGGCAGAACTCCAGATCCGACAGCGTCATGGCAAAGCCCATGGAGTCAAAGTAGGACTTCATCTCCGCTTCGTTCCAGCTGGTGAACCCGGTGACCCGAGCCACATCGGCGGGACGCTCTGCCTGCATCTCCAGGGTTTCGGGCTTGTCCATGGAGGCTTCCCGGCTCTCCACAGGGTTGATCAGGTAGTGCTTGACCTTGTCAAAATCCTCCGGGGAGACGTCACCCTTCAGGCCGATGACCTTGGCAGTGGCCACCGCGGGCCGCTCCCCCTGGGTGAGCAGCTGGACGCACTGGGCAGCGGAATCGGCCCGCTGATCGTACTGGCCGGGGAGGTACTCCGTGGCGAAGACCTGGTACTCCTCCGGCAGGCGGAAGTCCTCGCCGTAGACAGCATCCATTGTGGGCTCGGAGAGGACCGTCCGCGCGGCGGCGGCAAACTGTTCCTCTGACAGGCCGGAAACGTCGTACCGGTTGAGGATGCGCACCTCCTCCAGGCCCTGCAGGCCTAAATTGCCCCGCAGGTCCGCCAGCATGTGCTGGGCTTCAATGTTGTACCCCTGTTTTTTCTCGACAAATACCCGTGTGACCATTTCATTTCCACCTTTCTGCAGCTTTCTGAAAGAGAGAATCCAAGAATTTTGTCATCTACAAAAAGAATCGCGCCCAGAGAGCCAGCCTCCGGACGTTTTCATATGAGGGGACCTTTTGCAAAGCTCGGTTGAGTGCGCCTGCTCATCTGGAGCGGAGAGCGATGCCCAAACCGGTGTCACTGAAAGCGCGGGCAGCCGCAGGTCTTCCCTGCAAAAGGGAAGCCAGGGCAGCCCCCACTGCCGCGACAAAAAAGAGCCCCTTGCTTACATCCATTGTAACACAAGGGGCCGGGATTATAAAGATGAAATTACAAGATTCCCCGTTTTGCACAGTTCCCCAAAGAGGATGGGGTTATAGCTTTCTGTTTTTGCGCAGCTTGCGCAGTTCAGAGGAGGAGACGCTGCCCATATCGCCGATGGAAAGGGCCACGCTGTGCTTGATGGGTTTCCACTGAATGTTTCCGCAGACAGCCACCGCCATGGCGATGCCGAAGCTGAAGATGAAGAAGGGGAAGGTAAACAGGTAGGCGATCTTTTTCCCAGGGGTGCAGCGGATGCGCTTCCACTCGGTGACCAGGGGCATCACGCCCATGATGAGCATCACCAGATAGGAGTTGAGGGCAGCCAGTGCCACAGAGGTGAAGAAGATATCCATCTGTTTCCGCGCGGAGACCATACCCACCACAAACATAGCGGTGTTGACCAGCAGGCTGAGCACCGTGATGACCACAGCGGGAATAGTGCACATGAGCATGTCAAAAGCGGCAAAGCTGCCGTCGGTGAGCATGGTATGTACCAGATCCCCGCCCCGTTTGGCCACCACCTGGAGGTAGCCCTTCACCCAACGGGAGCGCTGGTTGATGGAGGGGATGAACTTGGTGGGCTGTTCGTCGTAGATCACAGCGTCCGGGCAGTAGGCGATGCGCTTGCCCCGGGTGATCAGGTCGGCGGTGAACTCCAGATCCTCGGTGAGCAGGAAGTAATCCCAGCCGCCCACCTGGTCCAGGATCTCCTGGGAGAAGAGAAACCCGGTGCCGGAAACCGCACAGCTGGTGTGGAGGAAATCCCGAGGCCGGTTGAGGTACTCGGATTCCCGGATGAAGTACAGCCCATATCCGGCGGTGATCCAGTTGTCGCCGTAATTTTTGGTGTTGCGGTAGCCGGTGACCACCTGCTCCCCGGAGGAGAACACCTTGTTCATCTCGGTGACGTAGTGGGGATCCAGCAGGTTGTCCGCGTCAAAGACAAAGTAGCCGTCGTAGTGGTCCTGAGGGTATTCCTCCCGGATCTTACCCAGCAGGAAAGCCAGGGCATAGCCCTTTCCCACCTGGGTTTTGTTGAACCGCTGGAAGACCCGGGCGCCGCAGGCCTGGGCGATTTGAGCGGTGTTGTCGGAGCAGTTGTCCGCCACCACATAGATGTCCAGCAGATCCGCAGGGTAATCCTGGGACCGGATGCTTTCAATGAGCTGGGCAATGACGGCGCTTTCATCCCTGGCGGCGATGAGCACGGCGTAGCGGCACAGCTTGCTGGCGGTAAAGTGGCGGCGTTTCCCCAGAAGCCGGATCACGGCGAAGACCGCTTGATAGCAGCAGCAAGCGGCAAACAGAGCTGCCATGAGGAAGTTGATGGTGGACAATGTTTCCATGAGAGAACCCCCTTTTTCAGAGACCAGGGGGCGATCCCCCCTGAGGACAATGGTAGCGGATAGGGATCCACAATTTTCCAATCCATGGGGAGCCTATCCAGTGTACCCAAAGCATATTGTGAACAAATTAAGTCCAGCCCGATGGAATTCTTACAAAATTCTTAAGATTGGTCCAAAACGAAAAAAATTCTGGAAAAGCAGAAAATAGGGCTTGCATTTTCCTGGGGAATCGTGTAAAATAATCGAGCAGTCAAAACGGCTGACAAAAATAATGGGCGCTTAGCTCAGCTGGCTAGAGCACCTGCTTGACGTGCAGGGGGTCAGCGGTTCAAGTCCGTTAGCGCCCACCACATCGCGAATTTCACCCATGTGAAGTTCGCGATTTTTTTGTTATCCGCTTCTTTTGCGGAGCTTTCCTGCGCTCCAAACAGCACAGCTGCCGCCTCCAGAACGAGGCACTGACACACTGCTGAAAGGACGCTGGGGGAAAGCGACCCTATTAGACAAAAGAAAACCGTGGAGGACGGGGAATTGGTTTCCCTGTCTTCCACGGTTTTTTTGTTTCTGAAAGAATCTTCAGAACGGCCTTTGCAATGTGGCAGTGAAGCGCCGATGTTTCCCCGTGCTGCAACCCCTGCAGCTGTTGCGAGGGAACCCATGCCATGGGATTGGGGAGAAGTGCCAGGTGCTTTTCCGGTGCTATGCGGCTGGCAGCCTTCTTGCGGCGGTTGCCGCCTGCTGTTAGGAGAGGAGCTTGCGGAAGTCCGGCACGGCCAGCAAGGCCCGGTAGAGCACCACGGACAGCACCAGCCCGCTGATTCCCTGAATCAGATTCGATGGGATGCTGGCCACAGCGCCCACTCCATACAGCATCAAGTCCCAGAGGAGGTACCCTCCTGTCACCACCAAGGTGTCCACCACGCCGCCCAGGGCCACGGCAAGAGTGCCCTTGGTCCCGGAAAATTTTTGATAGAGCAGCCCAGCGGCAAAGGCGATGATCCCTTTGAGGACCAGGGTGATGGGGATGTACAGGGGGGCGCCTGCCGCCAGATCCGCCAGGGCGGAGCCGATTCCGGCGGCCAAAGCGCCTCCCACCGGTCCCAGCACCACCCCGCAGAGGATCACCAGGGCGTCCCCGGGATGGAGGTATCCCCCGGTGCCTGGGGTGGGAATCCGGATGGCCATGGTGGCTGCACAGGTCAGCGCTCCCATTACCGCGGCCAAAACCACTTTTCTGACAGGGTGTTTCTGCATTGTGAAATCCGCCTCTTTTCTCGGGACAACCCCTTGATTTGATTGCATTTCATTATAGGAACGGAGTCCCGGAAAGTCAAGGGCAGTGTAAAAGGAAAAAGCCGCCTTTTTGTGGGAGGCGGATCTTTATTGCTTTTCAGCTTTCCTTTCCAGGATGAAAATTTGAAGATGAAAACTTGTTACGTTTCAGGCCACTTTCCAGGCTCCCTGGTGGTGCCGCCGTAACGGTAGGTAACGGGCAGCAAAGTCAGGGTGGGAACGGAGGAACGGTCTTCCGCCAAGATGCTCTCCACGCATTTTTCTGCCAACTGGCGGATGGGCTGACAGATGGAGGAGATCGCCAAATCGTCCTCGTGGCCGAACTTTCCAATGCCGTCAAAGCCGATGATCTGTACGTCCTCCGGCACTCGGTAGCCGGCGCGCTGCAGGATCTTTTTAAATGCATAGCCGTGGTAGTCGGTGTGAGCGAAAACTCCGTCAAAAGTCAAGGTGCCGTCAGGTCGCGTGTGCTCCTCCAAAAAACGTTTCAAGATTTCTTCGGAGCGGCCGGTTTCCACCTCGTCCAGATAATCGGGCTCCAAGCCGTGCTTTTTGCAGGCGTACAAGTAGCCGTCCCGGCGTTTGTCCGACTCTCCGGGGTAGATGGAGTGGAATCGGACGTAGACGGGATGGGTGCATCCAAATTCCAGGAGTTTTTCCACGGCCAGACAGGCTCCGGAGAAGTTGTCCGACCCTACCCGGGGGATTTTGTGGTTTTCAAAAAAACGGTCAAACACCACCATGGGGATATCATCGGAGATGGAATCGCCGATGTCGGAGTAGGTCAGGGCGATGATGCCGTTGACTTTGTTCTTCTTGGCCAGGTTCAAGTAGGCCAGCTCGTTGGAGGCCAGCTCGTGGGAACAGCACAGAAGAAGTTTTAGCCCGTGAGCGTACACGGATTCCGCCACATAGTCCGTGAAAGCGGAGTAAAAGGGGTTTAGAATCTCGGGGATGATCAGAGCCACCAGCCCGGTTTGGGACTTGCGGAAGCCTTGGGCGTAGGCGTTTACCTCGTAATGAAGTTCCTGGATGGCCCGTTCCACCTTGTCCCGGGAGGATTGACGCACCGGCATGCCGTTGATCACGTTGGAGACGGTGCCCAGGGAAACGCCGGCGGCTTTTGCCACGTCTTTCATCGTGGGGTTCTTATTTTGTGTCATAGAGGTCCAGCTGCTCCTTTTTTGGGAAGGGCCACATGGGCCCTTGAAACACTGCTTGAAATGAAATTGTGTATTTCATTTTCTTTTTATTATAAGGGAAGAGGGGTCATCCTGCAAGGTGGCGATGTTCCCAAATTTGCAAACGTTCTTTCTGCCGGTGTAAGGACAGAACGCAGGAGATTTAATGAAACATTTTATGTGATCATATTGTGAACAAATGATGTATTTTTGGTTATAAAACGGGATTTCACTGGAAAATCGCCAGCAAAATGCCACGAAAATCACCTTTTTAGAATATTTTTTAAACACTCTTGACAACGAGCGAAAACCGTGTATGATTATATACATGAAACTTTTCAAGTTTTGAGGTTACGGGAATAAACGGAAAACGAGCAAGGAGGAAGCTAGCGTGAGTAGAGGTAGAACTGCGGCGGTAGCCACTACCCCGGGCCGGAAGCTCTGGAAGCGGGTTTTAAGCCACTGGGAATACTATCTGTTGTTGCTGCCCGCCATTGTCATCACCATCATCTTCAAGTACATCCCGATTTACGGTGTGCAGATTGCCTTTCGGGATTACAACGCCGTTCAGGGGTTCTTTGGAAGCCCCTGGGTTGGCTGGGAGTGGTTTGAAAGGTTCTTCAACAACTACAACAGCCTGCGCATGATCCGCAACACGGTGCTGTTGAGCTTGTTCAGCATCCTTTGGACCTTCCCCATCCCCATTGTTTTGTCCCTGCTGATCAATCAGGTGCGCAGCAAGAAGTTCCAGCGAGTCACTCAGACCATCATCTATGCCCCGCACTTCATCTCGGTGATGGTGCTGTGCGGCATGATCCGGATCTTCGTTTCCCCCTATGGCGGCCTGGTGAACATCATCACCGGGGCCATGGGAATGGAGCCCGTCAACTTTATCGACCAAGCCTCCGCCTTCCGAACCATTTACATCTCCTCCAGTATCTGGCAGGACGCCGGATGGGGAACCATCATTTACCTGGCCACCCTGTCCAGTGTGGATGTCTCCCTGCATGAGGCGGCCAAGGTGGACGGCGCCAACACCTTCCAGCGGATCCTACATATTGATGTGCCGGCGCTGGTGCCCATCATCGTCATCCAGCTGATCATGTCCTTCGGCAGCTTGATGAGCGTGGGATTTGAAAAGGCGCTGCTGCTGCAAACTCCCTTGAACAAGGAGACTTCGGAGATCATCTCTACCTATGTGTACGAACAGGGCATGCTGAAAGCAATGTACAGTTTCTCCACAGCTGTGGATCTATTCAACAGCGCAGTGAATATCGTGCTGCTCACTGTGGTGAACACCATCTGCAAGAAGCTGTCCAATGTGAGCTTTATTTAATGGAGGTGGCAGCATGAGTTCCAAGATCGAAATGGAGACAGCCGGCAGCCGGAAACCCAAGAAGAAACTCTCTTCGGATCGGGTGTTCGACATTTTCAATTACACGCTGCTGGTGATCATTATTATTCTGGTGGCCTATCCGCTGTACTACGTGCTGGTGGCATCCATCTCCAACCCCTATGAGGTCTACGCCGGACGGACGCTGCTGTTCCCTTCGGAGATCACCTTTGAGGGGTACAAGCGGGTGTTCCGGGAGAGTTCCATTGCCACAGGCTACTTGAACAGCGTGTATTACACGGTGCTGGGTACGGTGGTGACCACCGCCCTGGTCATCACCACCGGCTATGTGATGAGCAAAAAGACGCTGCCGTTCCGGACGGGCATCATGATGTTCTTTGTGGTGACCATGTACTTCAGCGGCGGCTTGATCCCCACCTACTTGGTGGTGTCCAACCTGGGGCTGCTCAACAGCGTGTGGGGGCTGATCCTGCCCGGCGGCGTGTCCGTGTACAACGTGATCGTCACCCGGACCTTCTTCGAGACCAGTATTCCCGGCGAGATCTACGAGGCAGCCTCCATTGACGGCTGCCGGAACCTGGGCACTTATTTCAAAATTGCGCTGCCCTTGGCAAAACCCATCATCGCCGTCATGGTGATCTTCACCATGGTGGGATATTGGAACGACTGGTTCCAGGCGCTGCTCTACATGCAGGAGAAGGCACGGTATCCCCTGCAGCTGGCTCTGCGGCAGATCCTCATCCAGAGCGAAACCACCGCGTCCATGATGGGAAATATGGACGGCGGTTACGCCGATGAAGCGCGACAAAAATTTTGAGAAACGCGGACAACTTATTTGAGAAAAAAGCCGCCTTTCTGAGAAGCATTTCCGAGGCTCGCTCACTTGCATCGCTCACCACTTTTTAGGGGTAAGTCATGCAAAGGGGCGAGCCCTTTTTTGATGCCCAGGAGAGAGGGTTTTGAGGCCCCCTTTCCTGGGTCTTTTTCGCCCCTTTGTTTTGGGTTACGCGTTGGGCTCTGTGATGCTCTCTTCCTGCTCTGCCAGGTACTCAGCGACTGGGATGATGTAGGGTTCAGGGAGCTCTTCAATGTTGCGCTTCTGGTTCTTGACGAGCACGGCGTAAACCGTTACCATGTACTGCTTAACTATCATTTACTTTGTCCTCCCTTCGAGTTGATTAACGCGCTCTTCGAGAGCTGCGTTCTGTTCCACGAGGGACGCCATCTCTTCATAAAGCCCGGCGATCGCCTCATAAACGTCGATGTTCTGCGTTTCAGCCTGTTCAGCCCTTTCCCGAGCGATTGCGGAAAGTGGCTTCTTCGGGGTTAGGTATTTCATACCTTCAATCATTCGTAAGCACCTCCAAACCCAGATATTGAGACCTCTCCTTCGTAGCCCGCGTTCTTGGTGATAGTGAAGCGAATATTTACGCCCCACTTATCCGCCGTCTTGGTCTCGTTCATGAAGTTATAGACCCTATTGATGGCTACCTGGGCCGTAATGTCTTCCCAGGTCGGCACGGCGTCAAAAGCGTTATTGCAAGCCTCAACGATAGCGACGGCCCCTTCTATTCTCCATGTTGGAGTGACAAGCACCTTTGTCGCCCTTGCGTCGGTTTCTTCCGGGGCTGGGAGCTGGAAGGCAATGACTGTCTCCATCTTGCGGAAGCCCCAGACACGGACAGAGGTCGCGAAGTTGCCATCGACAGCCTCTACTCTGAGCTGATGGCTTCCATTGGTCAAAACGAGCCAGTTCTCGCGAGAGAGCTCGATCGTTTCCTGCTTCCCGAGGGTCGCCTGGTAACTCCTGATCTGCTTGCCGTCGATGTACTCCGTTACTACTACGTTATCGCCCTCGACGTCGTTCACGGTGTAATTTTCCGCGAAGCTGCCCGTCTGTAGGCCGAGATCGGCATCCTGCCCGGAGATACTCGGCGCGGAATTGGTTCGCTTGAAAGTAAGCCTCCTGTATGCTGTGCCTCCCTTGCCGTCCGTGACGGTAATTGTTAGCGTATTGACCGAGTTGAGACCCAGGGCGTAGAGCTTCTCTGCCGTAATTGTGAGCGAGAGCGGTGTTCCGATCGGCGCGTTGTTGATGGTTCTCAAGGTCTCACTGTTTAACTGCTCCGTAACGGTCAGCGTGTCGCCGTCCGCGTCGTCTACTGTGTAGGTGTAAGTGAAGCCCAGGTTCTTATCTCCGAGGTTCGTATCTGTACCCGAGATAGTCGGCGCGGAGTTGGTTCTGGTAAAAGTCCAGGTTCTCGTCGCGCTGCCTCCCTGCCCGTCATTGACCATTACCTTCACGCTATGGGCTCCGAGGCTCATTGTGGAGACCGGGACGGTGATGCTATACTGTGTATTCCGTACTGCCGAGAAAGTCTTTTGCAGCACGTTGTCAATGTACTCCGTAACCGTCAAGACGTCACTCGCGTCATTATCGTTTACGCTGTAGTTAATCGTGAAGTCGCTGTTCTTGTCGCCCAGGTTTCTATCTATGTCAGAGATCAGAGGGGCAGTGTTCAGGACTTCAAGGACGGGGCGGAAACCGAGGCTGCCGCTCAGGCTCGAGGCTGTGACGTAATTCCAGGTGCGGGCCGAGTTGTACCCACGGCCCGCCCGGTACGACGAGTCGGAGGCGTAGGTCTCTTGACACCAGGAATAAACGCCGTACCAGTTCCAAAACTTGTTATGATTGCTGTTGAGGTCTGTGCCGTCGAGCGTTGAGTCAAGGTCGGAGCTGACAGGAGCGGGGAGCCCTGAGATGACCTCTTCACGAGTGATAAATCTATCCCACTCATTGTTAGTAGGTGAGCCGCCCGCGTAAGCATCAGAGGTATTTCTGTAGTTGCTACCACCAGTCAAAAGTCTGCATTTGTAACGAGCTCCATCAATGGTGATTTCCTTACCAGAGACAAGCCCTTGACTGTTCAGGTCATTCCATGAGCAGTTTACAAGGATAACACGGTCGCAGATGAGCAGCGTTTTGTCCCCGTCCTTGATTTTGTGCCATTGAAGCTTATTTGCATCGGCTGACGGGGTGTTCCCGATGGTGTAGTTCGCCATCGAGCCAGCCATCGAAGGGATGTCTCCCACCGAAGGCGCGCCTGTCGGCGTGGAGTTATTTCTCCACGGCTTAGTAGGCCGGGGCATAATCGCCCCATTGTTGTAAAAACCGCCCAATTTGACGGTTTCGAGATAGGTAGCCAAATTGCATCTCTCCTTCCACTTTGATGAACGGGTAGGGTGCGAATATCTTCTTGCATAGATTGTAGGCCGACGCCCAGCGAGCGAAGCCGAGCCATGAGCCGGTTGCGTTGATAACATCCTTCTTTGTGAGGAGTCCGGCTTCCATTTTCTCGACCAGCTTCTTGATGCGCCGCTTTTCCGCCCGTTTTGACTCGGTGCGGATAAGTAGATGCGTCGCCTTAATCTTAAAGCCGTAAGCGTTCACGCCCTGCCGTACATAAAAAATCTTGGTCTTTGAATTTGTTTCAAGGTGGAGCCTCTCTTTGAGGAACGCCTTGATCTTTGTGAGCCACTCCCGAGCGGTTTCCATGTTCGGCGCGATGATAACGACGTCGTCCATGTACCGAGTGTAGAGCTTTGCGCCCAGGTAGCGGATGCAATACTGATCGAGCTCGTTGAGGTAGATGTTGGCGAAGTCCTGGGAGCTGACGTTCCCGAGTGGTATGCCTTTTTCCCCCTCTGGGCTCGAGTCAATTACTTTGCAAAGAAGCTTGTAAAACTTGAGGAAGTCCTGATATTTCTCAGGGTGTTTCTTCTTTAGCTTCTTGAACCGTTTTGCAAGGACTTTTTTGAGTATGTCCCGGTCGATGGAATAAAAGAACTTCTTCACGTCAAGCTTTATAACCGTTGCATCGTCGCCCCATTTCATCCGGGCGACCCTCATGTCTCGCTGCACGTTGTATGCTGCCCGAATAGGGCCTTTCCCGTATTGACAGGCGAATGAACGGTCAACAAATACCGGGCGGTATATGTTCTGTAGCTCCTCGTGGATAACGAGCTGCACGATCTTATCTCTCAGCTTCGGGATAGAGAGGGCTCTTGTCTTCGGCTCCGTTATGATTGTGTGATAGTACGGGCCGGGAGCATAGCGTCCACTCCTGAGATCGCGCCATAGGTTGACGTTGTTGAGTTCTCTGTAGAGGTCGTAGTTTACGGCCTCCCTTTTGTACTTTCGAGGCCCTCGTATGGCCTCTTTATAATGGGTTTCTATCCGATCATAGCCGACTGCTTCGTCATAGGTCGCGGGCGGCATAATCGGCGGTAATTGCTTTATGGGGAATTTCGTCATTATGGCATCCTTTCCAATTAGAAACGGCTTGGCAAAAGTGACGCGGGTTTCTACCCACTTTGCAAGCTCGCCCGCCTTTTATATCGCTGCGGGTTCGCTACTGTTTTTACACCGTCTTCATGACATGGTGAAGGATTACCTCTCCCTTGAAGTATAACAAGGACACGTCGCCGGAGCCGTAGCACGGCGATCGTAAAACCTACAAGGCGGGGCGGAAACCGAGGTTGTCGTTCTGGTTCGAGGCTGTGTTGTAATTCCAGTTGCGGGCCGAGTTGTACCCACGGTTCGCCCGGTTCGACGCCAAACAGAGATAACCCTAATAGGTGTTACTTTTTGCTATACGGGGCTTGCTGATGGTTCGGGGTCCCGGTTTGTTTGTAATAGGCTTGTTGTAGCCCGCCTATTATGCGCCCGATCTCCGCGAGGTCTGTCTGTAGTTCGAGAGCCTTTCCTTTCGTGATATACTTCTGGTTCCTTGCCACGCCGAACAGGGTGAGGAGCAGGGTCTTTTCTGTGTCTGCTTCTTGGAGATACTCCATCCTCTTAGCGGTTCGGATGTTGGTGAACATGACAGTATTCCGAATTAGCCTATAATTGGCTTGCTTTATCTCTTGGCACAAACAAAACTTTTCGGAGGCGGGGAAGTTCTTTAGCAAGGGGTATATCTTCTCAAGGAATATCTCCGCCTTCTTTTGGAGTATGGTCTTATTATCCAATATAGAGGCACCTCGTTTCCCGGATGTGGTCGATTTCGGCAATGTCTCCGCAAAACTCGAAGCCGTAGTCGGTAAGCTTCATCCTTGCGGGTCTCCCGGTTGTCGAGCTGTGCCCCTGGAAGTCAAGTTCTCCCTTGCCCCTAATAAGAAGGCCATCCGCTGTCACGAGGAGCAGCTCGTCATCCGCAAGCCTCTTGCAATGCTCGCACATCGGAGCAAGCTCCTTGAAGAAATTCCCGGCTATGCAGCTCGCTTGCTTCCTTGTGACAGCGACCCTATACATAGATTTTTCGCGCCACGGGGTCGTAAATCCCCGAGGTAATCGCGACGCTGTCGATGGTCTCGAAGTTCTTGAGAAAGACGTTGTTCGTCATGTTGTTCAGAGTAGCGTCCTTTAGAACCTTGATTTCCTTCTGGGCGTCTGCGATTAGTGCGGCCTGGATGATGGTCTCTTCTGTCACGGCATGGATGCCGTCATCCATGTGGTTGAGGTTCGTTTGACTGAGCGGCGTCCCTTCCTGAATGACTTCGCCCGTCTCGACATCTTCGACATGGTCGAGCCATTCTACTTTCTTATAAGCTTTCATTGCTTGCATCAACCTCCGTTTCCATTTCTTTGATGTTGTATTTGAAGGCTACATATAGCCCCTTGCTCTGTGGTTTAGAGAAGCTGCGGCCCTGCGCCTGGGCAATAATATCGCCGTCCGCGTCTACGAGCTGCACGTCTGCAATGGTGCCGGAGATGGTGTCGTCAAAGTAGATGTAAACCCTCGCATCCGAACCGTTGGAAATTTTGCGGAATGGAGCGACCGTCTTCGGCTGCCCGTTTAGCGTATATGCTGCATGGTCTACCGAGTCAACAAACCTTTTGCCGATCTTCTCGACCCCTTTTTCTGTAAGTGTCTTCATTAGTTGCTACCTCCTTTCAAGTAAGTGCTCGGCGAGCTGCGAGGATAATCGAAGCCGCCGTCGTTTGCCTTAGAGCCGACCTCAATGCCGGAGGCAAGGCCCTCGTAAGCAACAAAGTCGCTCGGTTGATAGAACTCTTCGGAAGCTGCGACCGTGCCGACTCTCGGGAACCTGATGATGCCCGAACCTGCGCCGCCGTTTGCTACAACCGCCGCCGCGATTAAATGGCCCGTGCTGACCCTGTGAGGGAATACGCCGCAAACAATCTCCCCGCAACGAGGATAGCGTGAGAAGCCGCTTTTGAGCCTTGAGCCGATAAGAATAACCCCTCCGGCATCCATGCCATAGTTAGGCTTGCTACTGCCTTCTTTGACCTTGCGAACCTCTGCGTCGATGACAGCCAGGTTATTGATGCCCGACTGCTGCGGCCCCTTGAGGTAGACAATGAACTCCGCCCACCTTTCCGGGTCTTGCTGTGAGAAGGGTTCGATATAGCTTTGACTGTAGCCGAGAGCCGTAAGAGATCGAAGTATTCCTTCCTTTGTTCCGGCCTCTTCTGCTATGATGCCCTTCATCGAGAGGCGTGTTCTGTATGCCTCCGGGTCTTCGCCTTCAAGCTTTGGCATTTCCCGATCTTGTCCGTGTACCGGGAGCATGATAGGGCTCGCCGTTGCGACATTAGCCTCATCTCTCACTCGGAAGACGTCCGCCTTCATCCCATCGAAAATGCGCCCGATAACCTTGAAGAAGATGAAGAACTGGTTGACCGATCTCTTGCCTTTTTTCAGAGGTGCAAAGAGTAGGTCGAACATATACTCGCCGAAGGTGTTAAACCGTTTCATAGCCTCACTCCCTTCGGATAGCCACGGAGACAGCCCCGAGGGTGATAACCTTGTCGCGTTCGAGCTTGACGTCCCGGGCGGGTGTTATAATCTGTACGTTCGTCGCGCCCGTGTAGCCGTTTCTGATTGCGTGGTTTACGTCCGATAGCCTGAGCTCGTAGAGCTTTCGGTTCTTGCGAACGGCGAGGAGCTCCGTGAGAATTGCCTTGACCCGGTTCTCGATGTCTGTGTCGCTTGCTGTGTCATCCACGGTGACGACGACGTCAATGTCCTGGGTGACAGTGACAGAGCTTTTTACAAGGATGTTGTCGTATGGCCCAGAGACTTTATTGACTGCTTCCGATACTGCCGAGAGAAGCCCTTCGGTTGCCTCTCCTGCGGTACCTGTGACGATGATGTCAACGGTTCCCTGTCCCCTCGGGTGATTGCAGTCTGCTTGTGCAAACAGAACGCCCGCCACGCTCTCGGCGGTATTTACGAAGGTGTCCTCGATTGCCCGCCGTGCGAGCTCAGACCAGGAGCGGAGAGTTCGGGCTTTAGCTCCGGCATCGTCTTCGGTATCGCTGCCTTCGCGTTTTATCCAGTCCGGCCCGTTGGTGATCGCCTCGATGCCGTTTATGTAGGTGAGGCTCCGCGTGATCTGTCCCTGCGGTACATTGTACCGGGAGCCTTCTACCTCAGCCTCAACAAGCACATCCACCGATCGAGCTCCTTTTTGAAGAACTGCGGGTTCGAGTGTGAAGAAGCGAAGCTCTTCGCCGTTGATGTCTCGTTCTGTTTTGAAAACGTGCCCCTTCGCGATTTTAATTGCTTCGTCCCAGGAGCCCATCCGGGACAGGGTTACAAGCCCCCGCGTCTTTTGCGCTCTTTTGCGCTTCTTGCCGTAGTCCGCCATCTTAATATCAAGCCACGGGCCCGACGCATGGGTCACAAACATATTGTTGAGAACCGTGCGGAGGAGCTCAGTGAACTCAATCTTGATGCGGAGGACGATCATGAGAATGGTATAGAAGACGCCGCCGGAATGAAAGTTTGTGACGACAAAGCCTTCTGCTCTCAATTCCTCGATTTTCTCGTCCCTCAGTTCCTCAAGATCAGGAACCGGGAGGACTGCGTCGAGTATCTCCTTATCAATCACTTGTTACCACCTCCACACTTACCGCGTCTACGACGACGGTGAGCTGCCGGGTCTTCTCTTCTCCTGCGAATTGGAAGGAGCAGCGAAGTCGGAAGGTGTCTCCGTCATGGCTGACGCTTATTTTTATGCTTTCCGGGAGAATGACCTCCCTTTTTTGTAAACCGAGCCGAGCGCGTTGCTCAAGCTCGAGCCGGACGAGCTCGTCGTCCTCACTCTGAATGAAGTCGTACAAACTCCATCCGAAGTCAAGGTCATAGAACAAGTCGCCCTTTTGTGTCTCAGCTTCGAGCGCGATGTTCTGATATAAGCACTCAAAGTCGGAGCAGATCGGCGCGTCTCCGTCCGCCGCCCGCGTAAGCCGCCAGTCGTCAGAGAGGCGGATGTCTGTATCATGAAGCCCGGTCATAGCACCACCTCCCCGATAATCGCCGGGGAGATGTCCCCGTAAGCGAGCGCGATAGCAACCACGGCCCCCGCCTTGAACTGTTTCTTAGACTTAATTCCGGGGAGGGGAGGGAAGGTCTCGTCTGGGTTCCCGAAGCGGTCAATAACGGTAAGGTTATATTCGTACCACGGGGCGACGATGTGCCCCTTGTAGCTGCCCCCGGAGTCGTCATTGTAGATGACAAGCTCCTCGGCCTCATAGGTTTCGGAGAGTTTCTTCGCAGACGTTACAGTCGCGCAGACGACGGCGGGGAGCGTCAAGTGCGGTAGCTCTGTTTCGAGCGTCTTTTTTATGATGCTTTTGACCATTTGCTCAAGCATTGGCGTCCCCTCCTTTCTGGGTTAAAAATAAATCTTTGTGCGAATAAAGCCCGAGTCATTAGTCAGTGTTACGACCTTTTTGACTTCAAACTCGCCGCTAACTCGCGGATGATCTACCGCGATTTTATGGGAGTGCTTCACGAACGGCGCCGCAACCGTTTCAAGCTCCCAGACTCCCCCGACCCGTTCAAGGGCCAGGATGTTGACGCCGTACTCGAAGGTATAGACCTTCGCTTGCTTTGGGGTCATCCCCCAATAGAAGACGCCGCCAGAGAAAAAGAACCTGTGTTTTATTCCCCATGTAGCATGAACGGCGTTGATTGCCTGGATGACATTCATCTTTCGTATAGGTACTTGCTTCCTCACCGGGTAAACCTGAGAGGAGAGCTGCATCTCCTCGATCCCCGCTTGTGTGAGTAAGTACCCGATGATTTCCTGCGGTGTTGTGTCGAGGAATGTGCTGTTGACATCCGTCTCCTCAAGGAGCAGCATTTCGTCCTTGAGTGTGATCTCATTTGCGAAGCTTCCGCCGTCGTAGCCCTGGGCCACATAGCCCGCAAACACTTCCTCAAAGCTGCCATTATAGCCGAGCTCAATCGCTGCGGCGTTCTTGCGCTCGAGGGTAATGCTTGCTTGATATTGCTCCGTAAAGCGGATTTTAGCCCAATCGAAGTATGACTCCTGCGAGGAGTAGACTTCAATCTCGATGCCCTGGTCGAAGGCATAGGGGCCTATCTGCGCCGCGATCTGCGGATGGTATAGCTCAGTAATTTCCATAGGCTCGCCCCTTTCAATATGGCATCTTTGAGATGGTGTTCATGGCCTGGGAAGTTCCCGCGTCGTCTATGGCGGGAGACTTTCCTCGACCGCTTGATAAATAACTTTTGTAGTCTGCCGAGAGGTTTGATTGAGCGGAAGCCCCGGAGCCCTTCGAGCCTTTGGAGCCTGCCTTCTTTGCCTTGATGGTCTGGGGTATGTACTCCCAAAACTCAAGCGTCACGGCAAGCTGATCTTTTTTGCTTTCCCCTTTGTGCCGCAAGCTCTTAAAAATAACCTTGTCGATGCCGTGGGCCGCTGTGTCTTGGCTCACAATCGGGATAGGCTGCGGGACGGTCTGCCCAGGCTTTCGGAAGATCGCCCGGAGTGTTTCAAGCCGCTGGTGCTTTGTGCCCGCCGCCGTATCGTCAAGAATGAGCTCAATGTTGACCTTGGCGTCTTCGTAGCCTGTGGCCTGTTTTGGTTTGGCTGCGCTGCCTTCAACCTCCTGCTCGTCAACCTTTGCCGCCTCCGTGACCTCTATACTTTTGACGAGGCCAGGGAGGACGACCCCGTTCACCTTGACGAGTTGGTCTTCAATGTAAATCATGGTCGTCCTCCTTTCTTATGCCGGGTTCGGCTGCGGGTCGACGCTGCCGCCGTTTGCGTTGGTGTAGTCCTCGACCTCCTTGAGAAGATTGAGGAGCATCTGCAAGTCCTTGATCTTCTTGAGATCGACCTGCATGAGTAGCTTTTCGATGATGACTTTCTTTTCGCCGGAGGAGCTGCTGCTGCCTTCGTCGGTCTTCCCGGCTTCGGCTGTGCTGCCTCCGATCTTGACCTTCTTCGCGGGTTCCTGCTCAAGCGATACCTTCGCGGAGGAAAGTCCTTTTTGCATTGCCTCGGCGGGTGCGTCCTGCGCCAGCGTTAGGCCGTGGGCGTAGGTGGTCATAGTACGCTGCCCGGAGAGTGTCAGAGTGGAGAGCGGGCCCTCCTTGGCGTCCGAGAACGGAAGAAGGTTTCTAATCTTCTGTAGCCCGCCCTTCACGGCGTCAACCGCAGTAGAGAAGGCTCCTTTGATACCGTCCGCGAAGGTGGTGACGATACGCTGCCCGGAGGTAAAGAACCATGAGATTGAATTTGAGACGTTAGTCTTTATATTCTCTATCCCCTGGGAGAACTTCGCGCCCACTTCCGAGATTTTTGAGCCGATGCCGTCGCGGATTGCTGTGACGCCATCGAAGAACTTATTCTTGATGTCTGTAAGCTTTCCGCCTGTAAGGTTGTCGATGAAAGTATAACCCGCTGTATAAATACCCTTGACTCCCTCCATCGCTGCCGCTGCGGTTCCCTTGATGCCTCCGCCGTGCTCTTCATAGGCCGCCTTCATGTTGCCGAGTTTCTCGGAGACTGTGGCCTTTGCTGCGCCCATGACGGAGTCGATGACATTGCCTATACCCTCGAAGGCTGCCTTGCCCACATTGAGGATGGCTCCGAAGCCTTCTTTGAACCAGGCGAAGATCGCGTCGACTGCATTGCGGAACCATTCACATTTGTTATATAGGAGCACAATGCCCGCTATAAGGGCTACAATGCCTATAACTATCCATGTGATAGGATTTGCCAGTAGTGCCGCCGTGAAGCTCCACACGGAGCCTATAAGCGGCGTTAGTGCGCCCTTGGCTATCATGAACCCAGCCTTTAAGAGTTTAATCCCTGAGATTGTTTTCGTGATAACCAGGCCGACGCCGGATATAACGGCGATCGCTGTCCCGGCTACCGCAAGGAAGCCTCCGACCGCAAGGACTATAATCATAATGACTCTAACGAGTTCCTGGTTCTTTTCTATCCAGGAGCCGATCTTCGTGAGAACGCCTTCGCCTTTGCTCATAAGGTCGTTGATCGTCGGGAGCAGCGAGTTTCCGATGCTTTCTTTGACGTTGTGGATGCGCTGCTGTAGCCTCTCGAACCGTTCCGGCTCTGTTTCCTGCATTGCCGAGGCCATTTTCTGGGCGACGCCCGTGCCCTGTCCGAGAGCGTCATAGATGCCGAGGATGTTTGTCTGTAAGTCGCCGACCTTGTTATACATAAGGTCGATGAGTGCGACCGACTCGGTATCTCCGAACGCCTTTTGTAGCTGCATCTTCTCGGCGGCGTCCATTGTTTCGCCGAACTTGCCCCGGAGGAGACTGAGGATTTCCGGCATACTGAGAAGCTGGTTGTTTGCGTCGGTGAATTTGAGCCCCAGTTCCTCGCCGCCTTTGACGGCAGAGCGGAGGAACGCTTTGTACTTGGTGCCAGCCTCCGCGCCGCCCATCGTCGCTTGCAGCATACCCAGGATTGAGAGCTGTTCCTCAAGCGGGACGTTGGCGTTCGTCGCCGATGCGCCGAGGGTTTGGATGCTTTGCGCCATGCCGGAGCCGGAAGTCTTAAAAGCTCGGACGCTCTCGGATATTCCTGCCGAGAACATCGCGCCGAACTCCATGTCCGAGAGGTCGTCGTAGTAGTCCTTATAGATACCGTAACCCGTCGCAAATAGCGAGGTCATTTCCGCCGCCGTTGACTTGGTCGCTTTACCTGTAAGGGCTGCAAGGCTTGTAAACCCGGCGACGCCCTCATCATTCAGGGATGCGATACCGCTCTTAATGTCGTAAGCTGCGGAGATGAAGTCCGCCTTCGACGTTCCTGCCCATTGGTCGGAGAAGTTACGGGCCGCCGTTTCTACCGCCTCGAGGTCTTTAACCCCCAGAGAGGCAAGTTCGCCCAGGGCTCGCCGCGTTTCAAACGTAGCTTCCACTGGAGCCAGTGCTGCGCCCATGATCTGGTTGCCCATTTCCTGCATAACTGCGCCCGTCTTTGCCATGCTTCCGAGCGTTTGGTTCATCTTATCCATCTTGGAGATTGAGCCGCCCACGCTTGAGGCTACGCCAGCCATCGGCCCTGTCATGCGGTCTATTATATTCATAACAAGCGATAGTTTGAAAACAGACTCTAAACTCATATTTTTTCTTTCACCTCCTTTATGAAGTAGGAGGCGAGCTCATGTTCAAAGCAGGGCCCGAGCCTACTCGGAGAAAACCTCGGAGACAGCTCGGGCGACGATACCTTGTTCAAGCTCTTGGATATATCGGGCCTTTGCCACATAATCAAGGAACTCGTCCAGGCCGTCAAGTGCTTCGGGGTCGAATTGCTCTAAGAGAGGCGAGGGAAGGAAGCGATAGATTTCCAAAAGTCCGCTCTCTATTGCGCTCCCTTTTATCCCCGCGACCTTCTCCCTTAGAGCTTCTTCAAATTTGCTGTGTTCGTCAGGCCGAGGAGTTCAGTAAGCTTATTGCCGATGGTGATAGCTACGCCGGGATATTCTTCCATGTCGGCGAGCAGTTTCTCACGGTCTTCCTCGACGACGGCATCCAGCATAAACACTTTGCTCGCCTTCGTGATGCCCGTCTGGGCTGCGCTCTTAATGTAACGGTCATAGCTGGGAACGCTTGGACGTTTGAAGAAGTAGGTAAACTCCTTTTCCTCAGTGTCGTCGATCGGGACGGTCATGCCGACCCTGTAGACTTTGCCATATTTAGCCTTGAGACCATCCTCGCGGCTGATGTTCTGCGCGGTCTCCTTCGCTGTTTCCATGCCAATTTCTTTCTTGTTGTCTTCCATTTGAAGAACCTCCTATCATTTATCTTGAGATAACGGTAACGGTTTAGACGGGCTCAAGGCCGTCCTGAATGATGCCGCCATAGATCATAAGATCAAGGTCGACGGTAAGCTTCTTGTCGCCCTGCGCCGCCTTATTGCTGCGCTTGCTGATTTTAACTTTTTTCAGCTCGTCGATGATGGTGCGCTCTCCGGCGTTGGCGTAACTGACTACGATCGAAGGAATGTCGATTTTATAAAACGGGATGCCCTTCGACTTGCACCATGTAAGCAGCGTATCGTAATCGTCGCGGAGGAGGCTCATTTTGCCCGACGCCTTATAATTGCCTGTGCCGTAGCCTCTGGGCTTGTTTCCCTTGCCGTAGACTTCCTCCTGCTCGAGCTCGTCGTCGTAGCTGATTTCCTGCACATCGAGCACCAGGCCGGGGAGCTTGACGTCAACGTCGCCCCAATCGTAAGCCTTGCCATTTACTTTCAAACTCATAGGGTTTTACCTCCTTCCTTTAGTCTCCGCTGGGCTTTGCTCTGCCGAGGTCAACCTCGACTTCGCGGATATACCCACGGGATAGATAGCGGATTTTAACCCGCATTTTTTCCTCTTCGACGATGGTTTTTTCCTGCCCATCCGGGACGATGATCTTCGCGGAGCTGATCTCCTTGTCGTCAATCATCTTTTGCAGAGGTGCGAACATGAACTTTGCACGGGTCTCGAGCTCGCCTTGAACGTCCTCGAGGTCGATGTCGTCGTTGAGAATTAAGAGGCCCTCTTTTCGGGTCTCGCGGATGATTTTGTTCTTGACGCGCACATCCTCGGCATAGCGGTAATCGCTGCCAGGCGGCGACATCATCATCGTGTGATAAACAAAGTAGTCATCAAGGCCGTCGTATTCCCTGAATGTTAGGAAGCCCGCCACGTCAAGCAGCTCAATGATTGAGCTGTCCATTTCTGCCGGAAGGAGCTCAAGGAGCTGCGTCTTCGGGATGCCGAAGCCAGCTTCCGGCCTGGTCTTTCCGATGGATGTCTGAACGGCTGCCCTTGCATATAAGCCAGAGACCACGCCCGCCAGGTTGACGATCTGAGTCGTGCCGTCGAGCTTTGCCAGACGTCCCCAGGCTGTGACGACCTGGATGTCGGTGTTCTTGACCTTCTTGCGGTCTGCCTCCATTTGTAAGGCCCAATCAGTGAGATCTTCCTCTTCCGGGAGCGGTGCCTCCATAATGAAGAACATCGGCTTGTGATAGACGTTTGCGAGTTCTGTTTGAGCCGAGCTGACCATCTGCCATGTTGCGACGGATGTCGGGCCGACGATGTGACAGAACTCATGCTCCTGGTTGAAAGTCTTTAGTCTGTCAATAGCCGCCGCGATGTCTCCGTTTGTCATGGCCGGAGCCGTGGTTGTAAACTTGTAGGAGTCATTCACAATGAACGAGCTCGGCTTCTGGTCTGGTTGCTCCGCCTCCGTGAACTTGAGCGTCAAGCCTGTCCCCTCGAGCTCGTATAAGCCCGATACAGGCACGGTCATCTCGCTTGTGAAGCTGCTGCCGCCGTCTATGGAAACGATAAAGGCCGCAGTATTAAGGCCGCCCTGAGCAGTAATTTTGACAATGACTGAGAAGGCGTTCGTCGGACTTCCGTCGACGGTCATATTTCCGCCGCCGTCGCCTTTCCTCGTGACTTCGCTGACGTTTCCCGCTGTGGTAGCAGATACGGGGAAGCAGTAGATGCGCCCCGCGCCAAACTGCACGGCGTCCATGACGGCATCGGCAAGAGGAGAGAGGCCGAGGCGGGATTTAATCTTTGCCGCGTCCATGTCTCCCGTCACGACGATCGGCGTGTTTGACACAACCGGGGAGACGCCGATCTTGACGCTCAGGCCGTCCCCGGTGGGAGTCGATAACCCGAGCAAGCCATCTGTGACTTTATGAGTAACATCTCTTAGCATTTATTTTTTCGCCTCGCTTTCTTTGCGAGGGCTTCCGTATGCCGGGGCTCCTGTGAAGGCGGTGACTGCCTTGAGGAAGTCGTCCTCGCTTATTTTCTTTCCGGGCCTCCAGTCATTCGCGGTACATACGCCCGCGAAGATTGCTTTCCCGATTTTGTGTTTCGTGCGGAGCTCGCTGATCTCGAGGAGCTCCGGGGCCTTTTTGGTTGCTTCAAGCTCATCCGCTGTACCCTTTGCGGTGGCTTTGGTTTGGTTTTTAGTCTCCATCTGTAGGCTCCTTTCCGTTTTTGATGACGGACTCGATCTCGAGCTCCGAGACCTTTGAGAAGTCCGTGTCTTTATAAATGCCGCCGTCAAAGCGAATTTTTACTTGTACGGCGACCTTAGCTTTTAGAATTGAGTCATCGCTGTCTACCCAATCCGCGCCCTCGACCTCAAGCGATACGAAGTTCCCGTCGACCATGATGCCGCGATCGAGACCAGAGAGGAAACTCTCGAGCATCGTTTCGACTGCGTCGTCGGTGTAGTCCCCGATAATCACGGTAAACGCGATTGTTCGATCGAATACTTTGCGCCTCTTCTTCTGCGCTCCTGTTTGGTCACTGTATCGTGTTTTTGAGCCGTTTCGGGCAAAACTCTCGTTCTCGAACAGAACCGCGCCGACGTGACTTTCCTGACTGCGCTCGAGGGCTTTCTGGGTAGTATGGGGCTTTGATTTAAGCCCTGCCTCCTTGAGCTTCTCAACGAGGTATTGCTTCGCTTGTGCATACATGGGTTAAACCTCCTTTGAGATAAAGTCCTCGACAGTCGCTTTAATCTCTTCCATATCGTCGTCATTGAGGCCGAGGAACGGGCGGGCGGGGTATGTAACCTCGACCTTTTTCTTGCTGATCCATTGATCGCCTATGCGGAACCGTAGAACCTTTTTCTTTTTTGCGACGATAGTGCGGGTATCGCCGAACTGATGCGTTGCCGCGTGTTTTACGTTGGTTCCGACTGCAAAGCCTGTAGCATCCGACTTCGTTCGGATTGAGGTGCGGAGCTGCGAGGTCTTGACGAGTGTTGTCCCGCCTTCGGACGCTGCCCTGACGGATGTCTTCCAGCGTTTCCCGTCCGGCCCTCTGCTTTGTTTGAACCGTTCCAGAGTTGAGTCGCGAACGCCTTCGCCGAGGGCGGCATTTAGCTTTTTGCGGTCAAGCTCTGCGATGTTCCGCATGGTTTGGAGCAGCTCCCTTGTGTCTCCTTCGACCCGGATGCTATACATAGGCTACATCCCCCTCAAGCTGTCCCGGCTAAATAGCCGAGTGCTGGATTTTACCGAGAACCCGGTCGACGCTGCGGTTGCCGGGTCGTCGGCCTGGGCCCCTATCGAGACCTTTCCCTCCGCGACAAGCGTGAGGAACTTGACCGCCGCATTATAGCGGTTGAGGTAGTTCTTCTCCGCGCTGCTCTCGTCAATGCCGATGCGGGAGTAAAGGTTGTAGACCGCTATATCTTTAGCGAACTTGTTGAGGGCTTTCGGAGCCGGGGCTATCGGGACGGCGTACCTTTTAGCAAGGTAGCCGTCAATCTCGCCCTCAGCGTCTTCGATGGCCTCGTCGATAATGGGCCCGATTTTGATTTCGCGCTCCTCGGCGTCTTCGATGTAGGCGTCGCCGATGATGATATTGAGCGCGTCATCCTTGAGCATTTCTCGAACTTCCTGTCTTGTGCAGTAACTCACGTTGTCCCCTCCCTTCTAAGACTTGGCTCCTCGCTTAGTTCGCGCTGCCGTCCGAACCGTAAGCCATTTGCCAGAAGCCGAAGCCAGCGTTCCCGCGAGAGTCTGCGCCGTAGATGTATTCCTTGCGGAAGAAGACATTCGCATCAGTCTCGTTGGTCATGCTCACAAACTTCGCCTTCTTGCGCTCCTGGTAGATCAGGGGCTTAATGGGGCGGGAAGTGCAAAGCAAATACCATGCGCTGTCCTTGCCCGCAAGAGCCGGAACAACCAGGGGCTCGGCGGTGCCCTTCATGGTGTTGGTAGAACCGTTAATAAACTCGGACTGAGTGATCGTCCTCGCCATGCCTTCCAGGGCAGGTGGAACGACGAGCAGGTTCGGCACAAGGTTCAGAGGGCGGCCCTTGCTGTTTGTCAGTGACATAATAGCGGAGCGGGCTGCGCTGTACGCCTCAAGAGAGAGCTTCGCGGTGCCCTTGTTAGAGATCACCTTATCGCCGATCTTGTGGTTTTCGGAGAAGAAAGTTTCTCCGTCGTAGCATTTGACCGTGAAGCCGTTCTTCAAGAGTGCGAAGACGAGCTCGTCGGGGTGCATAGCTGCGGACTGTCCGAGCATCTGGACGGACGGGTTATAAAGTCCGATCTTGTCGTCCTCGATCGCGTTGCGCGGTACTGCTACGGTCAGCTCGAAGTCCTTATTCTTGATAACATAGTCGGAGCCGCTGAGGTTCTGGATTTCACGATCGCCAATCCATTCACGCATACCGGGAATGTCACCGAGCCATGCGTAAGTCTCCGACTCGGTTGTGGAAGGGGTCACGGTTGCGACCCTGTCATAAAGGGGTTTCACTTCTTCAAACGCCTTGTTAAACAAGGTATTAAAGCCGATGAAGATGCCCCTCAAATTTTGAGAACTAATAATCATAGTTGTTTATCCTCCTTGTTTGTATTAGGCCCCTGCGCCAATGAGGGCGGGGTTAATCTCGACTGCGATGCCGGAGTTGTCCACGCGGACAACGAGGCCAGCGACGGAAGAGCCTGTTGCCAGAGCTGTTACGGTCTGGTCGTCCTCGATATAGCAGGGCTTGAGAACATGGGCCTGAGTGACTTTGTTTGCCGTGGTTGCGGTGTTGTTGAACACGAACACGCCGCGAGCTACGCGGATAACGAGCTCGCCGTCGCCGCCTTGGTTATCGACGGTCTCTTCGGCGCGTCCCGCTGCGGTGATGCCCGCCGCTTTCTTCGCCGGAATTGCGAAACCGTTCGCGTCGATCGCCACAAGTGCGCCCTGGTAGATGGTGGTTTTTCCCTTCACCGGAAGGGCGAGGTACTTCGCGCCGTTTGCGATCTCAGAGGTATCTCTTGCATTAGTTAAAGCTGCCATAGTGCATTACTCCTTTCCGTATTTCTTAACGTCTTCGGCTGTGATGCCGAGCTGCTTGCAGACGAGCATTGTCGCCTCGTCAACTTCGTCGCTCTTTAGGGCCAGGCTGTCGCCCTTTACGATTTCGCTCATAGGTACGACCTGGGGAGCCTTTTCGACGAAGCTCTGGAAGCCTTTCGGGTCGCTCAGAGCGTAACTCTTGGCCCATTCCGACTGTGCCGGGGTAATCTTTCCGGCCTTGAGAGCCAGCGTCACGGCGTCAGCGGCTTCGCGCTCCTGGTTTTGCCTTTTGAGGGTCTTGAGCTCTTCGACCACATTGATGCCGTCAATAGTGCCGCCCTTGAGCTCCATGATCTTAGCGGTCACGTCGTCGGTAGCAGCTCCGGCCTTGAGGCCCAGAAGCTCACAAACCGCTTTGTTTGCGACGACCTTCTCCGCATCCGGGGGCTGTGCTCCGCCGCCCGCTGCGGCTTCTTTGAGGCCCTTCACCTCATCAAGCGTTTTACCGATGGCCTCCATGACCTGGTCTTCGCTTGCGTCCTCCCCGAGTCCGAGGAGCTGTGCGATCTTTTTGATGATCTCCATGTTTGATTGTCCTCCTTCTAAATATGTTGATGAATTGACGATCGGGGTCATATTCTCGATCGCCGGTGTATTGGTAAGAGCCAGAGAGTGCAGCCCTGTCACTTTGCCGTCCGATTTACGAACATTGACGACGGGGGAGAGGTATCTGTATTCTCTGTTCTTGAGGTACTCCGCCGCCTGTGGCGTCCACTGGACGAGGGCTTTGATGTGCCCATCCTCGAGTTTGAGCTCCTTGACCCATCCGGCAGCGGGAGCTTGGACGCCCTTGAGCGTCTGGTGCTCATAATCGACAACAAGGTCGACGCCGCGCTTTGCAATCTGCGCTTTCATTTCTTGGAGGCTTTCCTCGTCGACATCAAACTCGCCTTTCGAGCTGACGACGTGCCCGAGGGGAAGGATGGAGATGATCTCCGGGACTCCTTCGACTTCTGCCCCCTTGAGGATGATAAAATCCTGCATTTCGGGTTGTCCTCCTTTGCTTTCATTTCAAACCGTCCGCTAACGCCGTTATCACGCGTTATAACGCCCATCTATCTGCTTACCTATGGAATTATCCTATTGAGATAATAAAATCGTTCCTGGGGCCTCTATGGGCTTATAGCGGCATTTTCTCTTTTTGCCGTTTTTGGTACGCCTTAACGAGCGGTTCGGGGTATCCTTTTAGGTCTGGTTCAAAGCGTACCTTCGCCGGGTTGGTCGAGAACTGCGGGTCAGGCATGATATTCACGAAGCGACCATCCGGGAGCTCCGCCGCCCTGGGCGTTTCTTCCTCCACTGTGAGCCCTCTTTGCTCGACCTGTCTCTTTGATAGACTCCTCACCGTGCAGCGGCACCTAAACCCGTTAGGCGGGTACCAGGTGTCCCAGACGGGCGAGTCAGCCGGGAATACCTTGCCGTCCATCGCGAGGTGACTCGGTCTCGTGTGCGTGTCGTTGACGGCGTCATACTGCCAGTACGGGCGAAGGGCGACAACATCGGGGTTTGACATCTGCTCATAGTGGCCCACATTGTAGGCCGTCTGTATGTTGGTTCTGAAAATGTTGTCGGCCTGTAGGGGAGCGAGCCCCTCATAACCCTCAGCTTCCAAGAACTCGTTCATGTTTGCCATAAACTCCGTAAAGGTGTTTCCTTCTTCCAGGGCCGCGAGGATTTCGTCGTAAAACTTCTTGAGTATCTGAGCCTTTGTATAACCCGAGACGGTGAAGGCGAGGTTCCGATACTGCTCGGCTATGCTGTAGAACTCCTTCGCCGTGACCGGAACGCGTTCTTTGAAGTAGTCGACGGCCTCCTCAAAGGTCATATCTTTTCTGGTGAAGATAGCGTCGATTTCCTTCATTGCTCTTTAGCCCTCCCTTCGAGGTCAGCGTAGAGCATGACCTTTTGAAGCAACTCCTCCACCTGGGAGACATCCATCGCCGCATATAGATCAGCGACGGCCTTGTCGTCCTCCATCATCTCGCGGAGCTCCGCGAGACTCTGGGCTTTCTCAAGTAATTTGAGAACGGGAGCGAACGCCTTCTTGAATGTCCCCGCGCTTTTTCTGACGGCTGCATCCGCGAGCTTGTCGATGTGCTGCTGCGTTCCGATCTCCGGCTCCTCCTCGGCTTTGAGTGCGAGCTGCGTGAGTGCAAGCTGCGCCGGGTCAAGCTTGAAGGGGAGCGTTGCCGCATAGGACGGTTTTGCTATTTCGTCGCCATCCTCCGGTTTCGGGATGGAGAACTTCTTGTAAAGGTACGATGTCGGGATTTTAAGCCCGGTCTTCTCGATCAAGGTGCCGATGATCTCGGCGGTCTCCTTGAGGTCTCCGGCTTCCTCAGCGTCAAACCGTATGTACGGGATGCGCTTGCCCTCTCCAAAATTGAAGATGCAGAGGGGCCGGATGAGGTCGCGGCGGAGAGTAGCAGCGAGAGCCTTGCAGTCGGCAACCGTCAGATCGTGCCGTACTTCGTTATGTGTTTTGCTCTGTGCGTAGCTGCCGCCGCCCGAGTCCGATGTGAGAGTCTGTCCGAGGATTGCTTTCGAGATTTGCTCGTCGCAGTAGCGGGCCAGCTTCTCAAACAAGTCGGTTGAGCTTGCTTTCTCGGTTGTAATAAAGTCGATCGTCGTGCCGTCTGGGATAATGCCCGCCGCATCTGCGCCGATCTGGATAAGGGCTTGCATGAGGGCGATTTTGTCCTCTTCGCTTGCGCCCGGTTGATACTTGCCCAGGCGGAGCGGCATCCCGTAGACCTCAGCGAACGAAACCCAATCCTTAACGTCATAGTTCTTGAAGAGATACATCCAGCTCACGACGCGGAGGATGCCAGCCCTTGACGGGTGCCCGGAGCGCGCCTTGTACCGATGGACAATAAATTTGTTATCCGGGAGCGTGATGCCCTCCGGGGCCTCTTTGGTGCGAACCTTAAAGGAGTCATCGAAACTGTCCCAGAAGAAACGCTTTTGATGTCGGGAGCGGATGTCGTTCACAACTACATGACCGTCATCGTAGCCCCACATGATTTCAGAGACCGCGAAGCCCTTGCCGATTGCGTCGAGGAGGTCGGTCATGACGTCCTCCATGCTCTCGATACTGCCGAGCTGTGCTTCCACGAAGTCGGCGATCTCTTTGTCTCGCTCGTCGTCCGAGTCAAAGGGCACGATCTCAAAGTCGAGGCCCGTGACTGCGTTCTTTCGAGTTTGAAGCTGTGAGAAGAGATGCGGGTCTTTTTCCTCAAGCTCCTCGAAGAGTTCCATCTGACGCATGACGTCGCCAGCGTCAGCCTCCCGGAAGATTTCCGCAAGCTTGACCGGGGTGAGGCCGTTGCTTGGGTACTCGCTATATTTATCCGTTACCTGAGCGACGGTAAGCTCGTTCATCTCAGGGCGGCGCAGAGGCGGAGCCTGGGGGCTGCGCTGCTGCGACTGTTGCCTTCTATTTTTCTTTGCCATGTTGCCCCACCTCCTTAGTAGGCCCCGCGCTTAAAGTCCAGAGCGCGGGCAATAACTGAGCGATAGTCGACCTTTCTCCCGACCTTTACATCGAGGGCGAGCTTGACCGCCATTTGTAGGCCGTCCGGCCCGTCGTCGTTCTTGCCCATCGGGTACTCGGTCATTTGCTTATAAAGTGTTTTGTGTTTCTTACTGAACTTGATGTAACCGTTCTTAACGAAAGGCTGCAAGCTCTGGATGCGGGCGTCTTTGTTCTGGACGGAGTTGATCTCCACGATAGGGAGGTATTCTCCAACCTCGGCGGATTTCTGCCTCATAATCTCAGCAAAGTAATATTGAAACTGTACCGCCTCGACGCCGAACTGATAGTAAGGCCGCTTGTAGTCCCTCTTTAGGCGACGGCTCGCCTCGATTGCGTCCTCAATGATCTTGTCAGGCTTTCGCTTCTCAATGTCGGCGATGAGGACGTAGATGTAACCCGTTTGAGTGTCCTTAGCAAGTGCAAAGATGGAGCTTGTGTCCGATCGTTTATTCTTGCCGAGCGAGGGGTCATTCGCGCCGATGAAGATGAAGCGCGGGTCTGAAAAGTCCGGCTGTGTCTTCCCGTCGTCATCCCAAAAGTCAAACCATTCCTCCTGAAAAGTGGCGTTCTCTGGGTCGATCGGGTCGTTCTGGATTTCACTATTGAACGAAGCCTCGCCCTCAGATATACGGATGACCATGAGGTCGTAGTAACTGAGCTTTGCTTCCCAGAGGACGGCGGTGCCTTCAAGCATTGCCTCCTTGTTAGCCTCAAAGAACTCCTTCGCGTCTTCCTGCCTTGCGTCATTGCCGAGGTCGGTGTAGATGCGTTCCCACGCGTCCCAGAGCTCCGTATTAGTTGCAAAACTGATGACGCCCTGGTATTTGACCGTCTTGTAGCTCGGGTTCTTCGCCACGTTCGCCAGGAGCGCGTCGAAGTGGAGCAGGGTGCCAATATAAACGATGTCGGTGTAGGTGTCGCCCGCCTTGCTGACCGCCTTATAGAACCAGTTGCGGAGCTTCTTTCTCTGCTCCGGCGTGTTGACGTTCTCGTCGTTCTCAAGGTCGTCGCAGAGAATGAGGTCGGGTCTCCATTGCTTGTGACGTCGTCCACGGATTTTCTTTCCTGCGCCCAGGGCTTCGATCTTGGTGCCGTTGCTGAGTAGAATGACCATAGCCTTCCAGACTTTGCCCTGCAAGTCGCCGAAGTCCTCTCGGATTGCGGCGTTCTCCTCGAACTCGGTCTTGATGTCGGTCAAGAACCCCTCAGCCTGCTCGGAGCTGTCCGAGAGGATGATCTCGTAATGCTTGTAGGCGTAAACCGCCGCATGGATGGAGTCCTTGAAGGTGAAGGTCGTACTCTTGGCATGACCACGCGGGGCCTCGGTTGCCCTGCGGCATCCGTCCGCGCGGCTGATCTCCTTCGCGTCGGTGATGGGGTTGAGCCCCTTCATGACGCCCTCGCGCCATTGTTTGTCAAGCTCCCCATGGAACGCCGGGCTTTCCCTTATGAAGTAATGCGGGAGGTATGCCCGCCCGAAGTATTCGAGGTCGATCGCCCCGAGTTTCCGGCGCAGACCCTTCGGCCCGGTCAGCGGAGCCCCGCCCCGGTAGTCTTGGAGGAGCTCCGCCCGGAACTCGGGGAAGTTGTCGCCCTTGGTAACATAGCTCTCGAAGAGCTGCATCTGATACTCGCGGTTGGCAACCGCCTCGCGGTCTTCTTGCTCGTCGAGCTTTTCGATATATTCGTCGAGTTTAATCTTCGCCATCCGTGACCACCTTCTCCCTTGCGCGGGCGAGAACTGAACGAAGCTCTCCGGCGAGCTCTGGGTGCTGTTTGATCGCCGACATGAGCTCGGCCTCCATCTCACTAAATGCGAGCTCGGCCTTCTTCTTCATCTCCTGACGGACGCGCTTTTCATAGGTCGCGTTACGGGATAAAGATGCGATAAGCCTCCCGGCCTTGTCGAGTGGCATCTCGTTGAAGTCCTCCTCGGCGGTACTGACCCGCTGCATGAGGCCATCCATGAGAACCATTGACGCCGCCTTTGTGTAATCAAGATCGGGGTGAGCTTCGACCGCCTGAGCGATCGCCTGGGTGCGCTGTAATGTCTCGGCGACACGCTGCGCTGCCTGGTTCGATCGGATTGCATACCGACCGATCGCCGACTTGCTGATCTCGTGACCCTGACCTTTGAGCCAGAGCGAGAGCTCTTCGTAAGTATTCGCCGTATCTGCAAGCTTGAGATCGAGCTGCCCCTTAATATCATCCGGGAGCTTGTCGATCGTGGAGCTTACGCGTGTCCGGCGGCGTTCGTTCTTAGACATCGACGCCCGGGTCGTCGATCGTTCCTTCCACGAGGTCGACGCCCTTCCTTGTTAGCTTGATGACGGCGTCCCGGCGATAGGCGTTGTAGGCGTTTGCTGTGCGGTTCGTGAAAGCGATGTAACCCGCCTCTTCCAGATATTCAAGGTGTTTTGAAATGTCCGGGGAGAGGATTAAACTATCGCCGACAAGGGCGTTTGTAATCTGCCGCACGAGCAGAGAGTTTTGATTGCCTTTCGCCAGGGCCCGGATGATGTAGCCCCTTATCGCTTTGTTCTTGCCGACTTCCTGTTCCTGCATTTCGTCCATAAATGCCATTGTGTGTTAGTCCTCCTTTCCCTTTGATACTCCCGCGCCATAGAGCAGCTTGTCGAGTTTGTCTTCGACGCGGTTCATGATGCGGATGTAATCTTCTCTTGTAACATAGATGAGGGGGAGGTCAGACTTTAGATCATTGAGTTCCTTGCTGACCTCCCGAATATCCGCCGCGTTCTTTTTGTCGGCGTCCTCGAGGGTTGCGAGCGTCTTCTTGAAGAAGAATGTCAGGGCTCCGACAACAAGCGTACAGAGCAGGGACGCCGCTGCCCCGATGATTGCCGTAATTTGTGTAACGTCCATGAGCAGCCCCCTTTACTGACCGTCGGAGGCGATCAGCTCTCCGTCGATGGTGATGTAGGGGTCTTCCTGCTTCACGCGGCGGACGGCATCCTCAATGCACTTGACGAGGTAAGCGTCGAAGCTTCCGAGGTTCTTTGTGATGACTGCCTGGGCTTCGGGTGCGATTGCTGCCTTGACCTCGTCAAAGACTTGCTTGCCCAGGGCGAGCAGCTCCTCGCGGTTTTGTTTGCCCATCTTAACCGCATCGCGCAAAGCCTTTGCGGTGGTCTGCTCCATTGCGCCGACCGACTTTTCTGCAAGGTTCTCCACGTCGTCAAGGGCGTTTTCGAGCAGCTTGCGGGAGGCATTATCCTCGAGCTGCGCGGTCTTAGCTTTCGCCATGCCGATGCCGACGCGGATGTAGTACATTGCATAGGCTCCGAGCAGGGCGATGACGCCGAGGGTTACATTGACCAGGACTTCGCTTGCCATTGTTTGGATAGTTTCCATTTTGTTTGTCCTCCTTCGGATAAAAAAATAAGAGTATGAGCTTTAGCTCATACTCTTATGATAGAATATATTTCCTGAACACTACATACGAAGCACTTCTAAGACTTTCCTATAGTTTTCATCCTTTTTCCGACCCTTCCTCACCGTTCAGACAATCAAAAATATTGAGTTGTCCTTCCGGGTGCCCGTCTCCGCAAAGCTGTCTTACCCATCGCTCGGTTACGCCGTATTTTTTGGCAAGCTCCGGGTGATTGTAGCCGTTGAACTCTTCCTTGATGCGGATGTCTCTAACGGGGCGGACAAGGCTTTCAGGCTTCGGAATATAGATTGTTGCGCCGCCGACTACCTCGGCGAGTTTGTAAAAGTTTTCTGTCCCGATGGCTTCGGCTATCTGCGTATAAAGCCCATCCGGGAGCATTTCGATCGTAAGGTCTTTTGACAGCTCGCTCATGCCCGTCCCCTCCTCCTTTGATTATTTTCCGACCGTCCTCCCGAGGATGCCCATGAGCTCGCCGACTGTGACCGACTGCGTGAGCCTTGGTTCCCAATACTCAGGGGAATTGATGACTCCGGCGTCTACAAGGGCCTTGAAGCCGTCTCTTTGCCACGCTGGGATGTTGTCCTTCTCTGGTTCTTTTGGCGGCTCCTGGAGAGGCTTAGGCACCTCCTGGGCGATGATAGCATTGAGCAGGGTGACAATACTTGCTCCGTAACCTTTACCCGGTACGGCCCAGCCTTTGCCCTGCGGATTGTCCGATGCTCCGAGCCACTCCACAAACTGCGCGGAGCCCCTGGTCACAAGATGGAAGCGGGGATCGACACATTCATTCTTTAGCGGTTCCTTCGAGGCGTATGCCTTGAGGTGCTGTATCTGTGCGCGGACGCCGATGCGGGGAGAGGGGAAGGTCGCGGCCTGTCCTGTGGCGTTTCCGTTGAGAGCCCCGATGCCCGCGTAATTGTTTTGCGTCGGGAGGACGATACCGCCGTATTTGAAGTAACCCGTCTCCTTGAGGCTCTGGGCGAAGGCTACGTCTCCACGGACGCCCTCGACCTTGCCTTCCTCAATAAACATCTGGGCCAGCTCCTCAAGGGTGCAGCCTGTGAGCTGCGGGGATGCGTTCTTGCTGCGGCAATAGAGGGCCATCTGTACGGCGGTCGCGGTGGGTGTGCCCATGATCTGGGTCTTACCCTCCGGCTTTGCCTCGGTGCCAAAGTGTGCCGCCAGAAGATCAGCCTCGGCGACTGCAAGCTTTGCAAGGTTCGCATCCTTTGAGAGCCAGTTTGTCGCTGCGGTGTTGGTGTGGAAGCTGTGCTCGATCAGGATGTAGAGGGGAACTCCCACGGCGCGAGCTCCACGGAGTACGCCGTAGTATTCGCCGCCCGCGTCGTTCTTTCTGGTTGCTGTGCGCCCGGCCTGTTTGGTGCCCATAAGTTCGCCGACCTTCTTCGCGATGGCAAGGGCCAGGGTATCGACATTGTTGAGATTGTCATAGGCGCGATATACGACGGGGTAGTCGACGCTCTCAGTGCCGCAAGCGTTGGAGTGCAGCGAGATAAACATATTGCAGCCCTTAGCCGCTGCGCCTCTGTCATAGACCGCGAGATCGGCGTCCTGTTTGGCTCTGGTGGTGATGACGTCGAAGCCTCGTTTCTCAAGTTCGGACTTGAGCAATAGATGGAGCTTCCAGTTCATTTCACTCTCAAAATAGGTTTTGACGACGGGGCTCTGGTTGTACTTGCTGCCGACGTGCCCGGCGTCAAGGCAAATTTTCGGTTTACTCATGGTTTCCGTCTCCTTCCTCGTCCGGCGCGTGAAAGATTGGTTCGCCGTCAACTTCGTTGATTTCCGGCTGCTGGGCCGGGGTTGTTTTGACCTCCTTATCCGGGGTCTTGTTCGTGTCCTTTGTTGCCATAGTGTTTATACCTCCTATAATCTCATAATGGGGAGGACGACCTTTTCGGCGTATTCCCCGATGGTGTACTGTGTGCGGCCCTCTGCTTCGAGGGCTCGCATGAACTTATCCGTCTCAATGGCGATCTTCATAAGCTTGAGGACGCCCACTTCCTCGGGTGTTACCTCGCGCATATCCGGGCCGACCATGCAGCCGATCGCCTTGCGGAGATAAACGTCGGCTCGGATAGCGTTCATTTGCTCGAACTCCATCCAGACCTCGCGAGCGAACTTCTTGCGGTTAAGCCTCGGCTTGTCAGGCGGGAGAACTCCTTTTTCCTGCATCTGCTTTTTGAAGGCTGCGCGTTCGGCCTTCTCGCGCTGGGTCATCTTCTTCTGTTTAGCCTTTGCCATCCTGTGCCTCCCCCTGAGCTATGCCCGCAAGAGTCTCAACAACCTCGGGGATGCTCAGGCAAATATAAGGGGTCATCTTATACATGAGTTCCGGCTCGCCGTTTTCAAGAAGGATGACCGTAGGCTTCCCGGCCCCGATCGAATAGCCCGCCTCTAAGTGAGCAGACCGTCCGCTCGGAAGCACAAGGACGCAAGCCTCAGAGCTTTCCAATGCCTTCATATCGAAGCCGAAACCATTCTCGGCGATAGGGTGGGAGAGCTGCTCCCTGAACTGTCCCGCTGTCCAATGCTGCCATTTAGGGTCAATCTCCGACCACTGGAAACCGTTGTTCCCTGGTGCTGGGTTCTTAAAGTCATAGACCTCATGCCCGGCATCTCTCAATGCCTTCACGACATGAGGCTGTATATCATTTCGCCATGATGATGCGACGTATATCTTCATTCGCTGTTTTCTCCTTTCTTTTTTTGTCGGGCGAGCATACCCTTCAAGCCTTCGATGACCTTGTTGCATTGCTCAATAGTCAGCCACTCCACGCGGTCGACGTGGGTGATGCGCTTGACGAAGCCTTCCAGTCTGCGCGGGTCGTCATTCCATCCCAGCTCATCGCAAAGAGCGTATATCTTGCGCCTTTGCTTCTCGGTCTGGGCGTTGCCGCCCTCGTCGATGCGCTTCGCATAAACGTCGCGGTTGACGCCGTCCTTCATGTTTTGAAGGATGCGGGCGAGGGTGTTGATCTCGCCTTGGGTGAGCTTCCTCATGGACTCCTTGCCCGTCTCCCGGTACATGATCGCCCGGAGGTCTTCTTCGCTGAGAGCCAGCTCCTCCGACTTGGCGATCGCCCAGAGTGTACGGATGGAGGGGAGTTTTCTGCCTCCTGTATTTTTTGTTGCTGCCATTCCTTACACCTCATTTCCCCAACAGTCCCAGCCGGGAGCGTGGCAGCGGGCAAAGAGTTCAATCCTGGGGACGTCCCCGAAGAGTTCCTCAATGCGCCGCCTAACCTCCTCCGGCTTCTCACTGTGTCGACCTCTGACGGCCTCCACGAGCTGCGGGATGTTATTTTTCTGCTTATACTGTGTCATGTGCCCCCTCGTCCCAAAAAGGCAGAGCTCGCAGTTCTTGAGCGTCCACGGGGCGAGGTTGTGGACTGTCTTTCCTTTGATGGTCTTCTTAGACCAGACGAAGGCGACCGTCACATAGCGGAAGCCCCAGGCTTCATATAGCTTGAGGGCATCCTTTAGGTGGGCATCGGTTGCCCACATGAAGAGCGCGGCGTCGCGGTAGGCGATGCGGCCCACGTCCCACGCGCTCATGTCTTCGGTTGCTACGGTAGGATAAACGGCTTCGAGGGGCTTATATGTTGTACCCCCCCCCGTTTTTCCGGTCGGTTCCTTACTGCCAAACTTCCACGGAGGATCGGCATAGATGACGCGGTACTTGTTCGCCGTTGAGAAGATGTCGACCCTCACGTTATCCCTCCTAAACGCTCGGGGAACTCATGCGTTCGACCTTGTCTTTGTAGACGTCATAGCCGAACTCGTCCTTTTGTTTCCAGGTCGCGCCGACTGCGTTGACTGTGTCCTCGCCGTACTTGCGGAGGTTGTCCTTGCTGATCTTCTCCTCGACGATGATGCAGTCGGTCATCTGACGGGCTTTGAGTCTTCGGATGATCTCCGCGACCTTTTCCTTTGCCTTTGGTATGGAGATAGAGGTCGAGAGCCGGAAGCCGACCTCGCCATAGTTGAGGGCCTTTGTTTTTGTCTTGCCCAGCTCATCCCGGTGGTCGGTTACAAATTCCTTGATGTCGCGTTCAAGCTTCGAGATGCGGTCAGCGTGGGGCTTGCTTTGCTGTTCGGCGACCTTCTTCGCACCGATGATCTGACGGTTCATTTCCGCCTCAATGTCTCCGAGGGTTAGCTCGGCCTCCGCGATCTCGCGCAGAGCTGCGTCGACGTCCGCCCAGGATTTAAGGGCAGGGGTTTCGGTAATGCGTTTTCTTGCCATGTTGAGGCTCCTTTCTTTTCGGTTGTTGTGGTTGGTGTATGTTCTCGTTCGGAGGTGTCCTCCTCGCCGTCATAGAGGATATATTCCTTTGTGACCATTGCGTAAATGCCCAGGGGCAGGGTAAAGAGTACCGCGGTCGCGTCCCGGTCTTCGACCGTCTCGCCAGTCATAGCCAGGGCGACGATGGCGGCGGATATAATGACCATGCCGAGCCCCATGAGGCGTTGTTTTCTCATTTTCATTGTCCGCGCCTCCTTCCTTAGAGCATCATCATAGAGGACGCTTGCTGTATGACCTTGAGGGTAATCGTCTCCTTGCCGGACTCCTCAAGGATGCGGAACACATTCAAGAGGGTGCGGTCAAGAAGTCGGAAGCATCCAGTCTGCATATTGCAAGCGCGGGCCTTAATCTCTGCCATTGCATCGGGCTCCACGTCGAAGTCTTTGAGATATGCCTCAACCTCGGCAGGAGTAAGGCCACGAAGAGAAGCGTAGAAGTCGACGCGGTTCGCCATACGGGTGAGGTATGTCTTGATGGTCGCTTCGAGCTTCGGCTCTCCGGCAATCACAAGCCCGACGTCGCTCTGGTCGAAGATGGCCCGGAGTATCTCCATTTTCTTCGCGGTGTACTTGCTGACGAGCTTGTCCGCCTCGTCGATTATGAGCAAATAGCCCTTATTCACGTTGAAGAACTCCCGGATGCCGTTGACCCTGCGCCAGATGGTGCCGTAACCGGAGGGAAGGCCGAGGGCCTTCTCGATGGCTTCCACCAGGTCGCGGCTGCTCATGGTGTCGTCGCACTCGATATAGGCGACGCGTGGGAGCTTGGCGTACTGCTTGAGGGTGTGGGTCTTGCCGTAGCCGGAACGCCCGACCACGATGCCCAGGCTGATATAATCTTGACAGCTCTGACATACGCCGAGCACGGCAGTCGCGTCTCTTGACTCAAAGAACGGGTTGCGGGTGCGTGTTTTCTCGGTCTGCTCCTGAATAGCCACGGTTTCGCCTGTGTGCTGTGCATACCATTCGGCGAGCTTGGCCTCGAGGCCGTTCGCGTCGCTGTCATACTTGCCGGAGAGATAGCGGGAGACCGCTGTCCTCGAATAGTTGACCTCCCTCGCCAGGGACGCGATGCTCGACTTCGTTGCGGCGAGATGGTCGTTGATCTTTTCCGCGAGGCTCTTGCTCGGCGCGGTGTAAATAGCGTTTAAGCTTGCTGCTGTGTTTTCCATAATTTGAACCTCCTTATTCGTTCATCGCTCTTAGGCGAGCGAGTGCCGACTCTGCTTTCTTGGCGAGGTATTCATCCCCCGCCCCGGCCTTCTTGCGGCTCGGTGCTGTCGCCATTTCTTGGCGGAACTCTTTGTCGACCGGGAGAGAGATAAGCTTTTGACTTCTCTCAGCCTTGATGGTGAGGTCGATCTTGCCGACTGCGTCGGAAGGTCTGCCCTCCTCGAACCTTGCCTCGTATGGTGTCATCATGCTGTCCAGTATCTCGCGCGTCTCGCGCTCTTGCCTCTTCTGGTTGCGAAGGTGTGCCTCAAGCGCAGCCTGTGAGCAATGCGGCCCGAAGGCAAGGAGCTCGGCGGAAACTGCTTCGCAGATTTTCCGACCTTCCTCGTCGAAGACGTAGAGCTTCGTGACGTCGTCGATGTCCCACTTGATGCCAACCTTCCTGCCGATGTAGTGGCAAAGCTCGTAATCGGTGTATAGGGTGCCGAACTTCTGGATGCCCTGGTTTCTGACGAGGGCGGTGTCGGCTTTCATGAGCAGCATCGCAGCGTATTCGCGAGGCGGGGCTGCCTTCTCGTAGTGTGGGCCATTCTCGAACATCTCGATCGGTGTGACCCATTTCTCCCCGGCGTCCTTGAGCCCTCTGTGCTCTCTGGTGTGGTACTTGTCATTCTTCCAGTCCGTCCAGACCTCGAAGAACTCTTCCATCGTGAGAAGCTCGCCGCGCTCAAGCATCTTGTCGACATCCTTGTTGCGCTTGGCGTAGGTCTTCGAGCCTGTGAGTGTGCCCGTGTAGGACTCGAACCAGCGGGAGAATTTGTCGCAAACCGTTCTGAAAAATCGTTCGATTGGCTTGTCCCACGGCTGATAAGGAAGCGAGCGTCCGACTTCCTGGATGCCGATACTCTGGTAGAAGCCCACCGTCTCGGCGTCGAACTGGAACTCGATGTTTCGCTCCCTGCGGTTTTGCCCGGTCATGGTCTTTGAGGTGTAGTCCTTGCCGTTGTCGACGTGCAGGATTTTCGGAACGCCGCCCGGCTCGCTGTAGAGCATCTTGACGAGGCTTTCTTTTAGCGTCTGGGAGTTGGCATCGACGCAAGCAACGTCTCCGATGATGGTGCGGCTCTTCATGTCCATCCAGGCGACCAGCTTCGGGCGGACTGCTTTGATCTTGCCGTTTGGTGCTGTGTACTGTACCCAGAAGTCGAAGGTATGCGCGTCGCCGATGACGTACTCCATAACCTCGAGGCTTGTTGCGTCGCGCTTGCCCTTGAGCATCTTCTTGTTTTTCCACTCACGGGAGCCGTTAGCGGCGAGATAGCGGGCCGACTCAGCTCCGGGCGAGTCCATGATGTGCTTGATATAGCGGGCAACTGTCTTGATGGATGGGTATTCCTCCCAGGCTCTTTCCTCGGCGATCTCCTCAAACTTCTCAAAGAGCATCTCGATCGTGCCGAGGTTCGCGGCGAACCGCTTGTCAAACCATATATTTTCAATAACGGCCTTCTGCTCGTCTGTGAGGCTCGGGAACGTGGCCTTTTCCCTTGGCTTCCTGCATAATGCCAGGGCCCGGAAGTAGTCCCGGTTCTGCCCGTCCTCCTTTTCAAGCTTGAGAGCCCAGGCGTTGGCCTCAAGGACGTTCGCGACGTATCGGTAGAGCGTCGGGGTACTGACCCCGAGGCTCAGGGCGTAGCGTTCGGCGTAAGCTGTGCGGTCTTCGCCTTCATACTCAACGAAGTCCTGAACCTTGCCCGCGAGCTCGATCGCTTCGTAATATTGTTTCTTGCGGGTCTCTATGTAGTGGTTGAGGTCGTACTCAACGTACCAGGGAACCGTCTCTGTCCTCTGCTCTATGATGACATCCCTCCCATCTACTTTTTGTGTGGCCTTGTGCGCCTTTCTTGCCTTAGTGGTAAGAGAGGCGACAGAGACCAGAACTTGCTCTTTACCTCCGCCTTCGCGGGGCTGTGATTTTGTCTTAAACGCCGAGGGGTTCCTCGATATGCGAGAGGTCATTCCTTTATATGTGATGCCCTCAAGCTCCGCTGCCTCCTCGAGCGTGATGTAGGTTTCCGGCACTGCCGTCCCTCCCTTCTGCTGTTATTGTTAGGCTGCCATCGCCTTTTCGACCTTGCGAGGGTCAAGCTCGAGGGCCGCGACGATCAGCGGGAGATATTTTTCGCCGGAGCGAACGCCGTAAAGGATGTAGCTCAAATATTGGGGCGATGTGCCGATCTCGACGGCAAGCTGCGTCTTGGTCATGTCTTTATCGGTTAGAGCCTTGACGACGAGCTTCCCGAACTTGGTGAGTTTGCCGTTGCTGCTTTTCATCGCGCTCCTCCTTTCTCTGTGATGTGATCTTAGATTTACTTCCGGGGGCGTCTGCGTTTCCAGAGCTCCGCACCTACCGCAACCGCCGCCAGTCCTGCAAGCAGAAAGGAGACCTTCGTACCAATAGCGGCACTTAAAACGGCGACTCCTGCGGCAGCGATGGAGATGAGTCCCGCACCGATGAGGTAGTCGATGTATCGGTCAGCGACGTAGACGGCGAAGTCTGCGAGCTTACGCTTGCGCTCGGGTGATTTCTCAATTTCGTTGAGAACGAAGTCATAGTAATGCACAGCTCTCGCCGCTTCTTGAAACTCCGCTTCCATGCCGGGGACGGCCTTGAAAGGGTTTCTCGGCTGTCCGTAGGCCCGCTTTGCGTTTAGGGCTTCACGGCGGAGACGGTGGATGTGTGCGACCGCCTCTTTTCTTGTGGTGAATGGGGGCTTGATGTCGTTCACGGCTGCGCCTCCTTCCTGTATTGCTTGATGGCGTAGTTCATAACGAACATGGTCTCAAGCTCGAAGTATTGCTTCCGCAGAGCTGCCTCGACGACTTCACGGGCTCGCCCCGTTAGGAGTGCGGCCTGTTCATCCAGTTCCCGGCACATCCCGAAGATGTTCAGAAAGACGCGACAATCGTTTTGCGGGCAATCCTGCTCGAGGAGCTTGCCCAGGGCGTAGGCCCTGCGGGCGGTGCCGCTGTCCCGTTTATCGGGAGGTAGGTGCGCGAAGGTCGAGGGCTCCTTGACAGACTCGTCGAATACCGCGCCGGAGTCGCAATAGACCCTTTTAGGTGGGAGGTCGGCGAAGGTGTCCAGAGTGACGAAGCACTCGTCGGAGTCTATGAGTCCGAGCCGATAGAGGGCAACCTTGAAGCCGTAAAGCTGATGCCTTGCAGTCGCCGGAGTTACGTCCGGGTGGCGGTGACTGCCGATGTGCTGCTCGAGGGTGGTCTCCCATCCGGCGATCATGAGCTGCGGGTCGACATCCTCTTCCTCGGTGGTCTCGTCTGTTTCCTTGACGACGGTGTAGGTGGTGCTGGGCTCCTCTGCGTCCAGTTCGGACTCAAGGCCGCGAGCCTGTTCGATTGCTTCTTCCAGGGTCTTCGCGCCGTCATACTCCATAACAGAGCGGTCATTTTCAAGCTGTCCCGTATAGAGTTCGGCGTCGATAACACCGTAGTTTCCGAGGGCGGTACCTTCCCACTCGCGAAGTTCTCGATCGTTGAACTTAACGACAAGGTAGCCGTTGATCTTCTTAATTTTTCTCATGCTGCTGTTCCTTCCTTTCTTTTCTTTAGGCGATCGACGCTGGGACGACCCGAACCCGATTTGTGTGCTTATGTAGGATGATGAGCTCACCGTCCGGCTTCTGTCGAATGACGAGCCAGTTCTCCGGGGATAGACCCGCCTGTCCGAGTCTGATCTTCTGCTTCCGTGTCGGTTTCTTGCCGTGGCGCATGATGTCTCCTCCTTTAATTTTCTGAGAGGTTATAGTAGAGTAGAAATTTACTCTACGTTCGCCTCCTTTCGTGTTTCCTTTTACTTGCATTTGTGCTATGCTATTTTTGATTTAATTTTTAATCTACTATCATTATATGCAACAAGTGAGGACAAGTCAAGACCTTTATTCACGATTGTTAAACTTTTTGTCCTCAATCGTTTATCTAATTAAAAATAATAGGAGGTATATCATGGAAGAACAGTTTGCTTATATCGGGGTCAGAATTATCTCTCAGCTTAAAAAGCTGGGCCTAAAACAAGCCGATCTTTGCAGGAAGACAGGTCTTTCTACTACGGCTATCAGCCAATATTGTACCGGGAAGCGTATTCCCGACACGGCCTCTCTCTACAAAATGGCCGCCGCCCTCAAAACGTCAATGGAGTGGTTGCTCACCGGGAACAGTTCAACAAATGAGGATTTAACAAGTGAGGAACTATCTTGCGACGGAGTTCCTCTCGACGAGATCGAGACCGACCTGATCGCGATGTATCGACTCCTCCCGGATGAGCATAAGGAGGAAGTTTTTGATCTCGTACATTTCAAATACAAGCGAATCGTCGAGGATAAAAAGGGCTCTGTCTACTCAACCTATACAGAAGAGAACGAGCAGCAAAAAAGCAGCCCCGCAGATGGCTGTAAAACCGACCACGAGACCGCTTGATTTTTTTATGCCTAAATGATTAAAAACTTAATCTAAAATATGCAGAATTGAAAAAGGGCAGGGCGGAGGCTTAAAACAATGGGAGTCACGCCGGAAAACCCTGGTATTACGCCAATTCTTCATAGTCTGCGGGTTTTTCCGATTTTGAAGAATTGCATCGGGCCGATTTTGCCCCTTTTTCGGCCTTGTTTAGGTGCGCCCATCATTCGCCAGTAACGCCCCTTTTAACGCTTCACTCCGCCGATCGTGCCCATCGAGTAGTCAGAAACCTCCCTTTTAACGATATGACCGTTACATTTCTCACGTTTTAACGCATCGTTATCACGCTTTGCTATCTTGTCAAAACAGACCGCCCCTGCTATACTATCCTCAAGGGCTGCGAGAGCCGTCTTCTTTGTCTGCTGCTGTGACTTCCGAGACGGTTTCAAACGGCCCTCTCTGCTTTAGAAACCCCGAGAAATGTCCGTATTATGCGGCTTTCCGGGGTTTTCTTATGCTTATACGTCCCGCTCGCGTCTATGGCTCCTGTGGCCTCCTGGTCGTTTCTGGGCATAAAAATAGGACGCCGATCGTCTCGAAGCCCATCATCTCAAGTTTGTTGATAACTAACGGATCAATCCCGCCTCAAATGTTGCCATATCCCGCGTAAACACTGGGTTTTCTCGATGTTTCCCGTCTCGTCCCGGGTTATCCCGTCTTTCTCAAATACGTTGTCTCCTCACAGCCGAGGCCAACAAGATCACCGAGCTGATCAAGTTCGCCTCCATTGTGGTGGGCTCCGTCCCCATGCTCATCGCCTATCCCTTTGTGCAGAAGTACTTTGAAAAGGGCTTCACAGTCGGCGCTGTGAAAGGCTAAGCCGATTGGAAATATTTCTCTCATCCCAAAAAAGTTTGGAGGTAAAACCAAAGATGAAAAAGATCGGAAAGAAACTCGTGTCCCTGGGGTTGGCGGCCCTGATGACCGCCAGCCTGGCGGCTTGCAGCGGCAGCGGCGAAAGCGGCAGCTCCACTGCCAGCGGCACCGCGTCCGGCTCTGAAGCCGAGGCAAAGCAGACCAATTTTGAGATCTTCGCAGGGGTCTCCGCTCTGTCCCCGGACAACAGCGAAAAGCCCATCGTTCAGCAGATGAACGAGGCCAAGGGCGTCACCATTGACTGGAACTGCGTCTCTGGCGACACCCTCACCGAGCGGAAGAACTTGATCCTCAACGCAGGCACCAAGGATCTGCCGGATGCCTTCATGGCAGCTTCCCTCACCGACAACGAGATCCTCACCTGCGGCTCCAACGGCATCTTCATCCCCCTGGAGGACTACATCAACGAGGAGACCATGCCCAATCTGTGGGCAGTGCTCCAGGAGCGTCCCGATGCTCTGGCTGCCTGCACCATGCCCGACGGCCACATCTACACCCTGCCCAACTTCTCCGAGATGGGCTTCACCTATGACGGTGACGGCGAGGAGTATCAGATCGGCTCCATTCCTCAGTTCAGCGCCATCAACACCAAGTGGCTGGAAGAGGTCGGCATGGAGATGCCCACCACTGTGGATGAGCTCCACGACGTTCTGGTGGCCTTTAAGGATCAGGATCCCAATGGCAACGGCCAGGCGGATGAGATCCCCATGTCCTTCATTTTCACCGAGGCCAACGGCAACTGGTGCGCCGGTATGGGCATCTTCATGGCTCCCTTCGGCTGCACTGACTTCAACGCTGACCACCGGGCTGTGGAAGACGGCAAAGTGTATTACCAGGGCGCTTCCGATGCCTTCCGGGATGCATTGGCCTACTACCACAACTGGTACAACGAGGGCCTGATTGACATCGAGGTGTTCTCTCAGGACTCCAGCCAGTACATTGCCAAGGGCTCCGGTGAGGACGCTCGTCTGGGCACCTTTGTCTGGTGGGAGATTCCCGAAGTGGTGGGCGCCGACCGGGCTGCCGACTACGAGTACCTGCCTGTGCTGGAGGGTCCCGATGGCACCTACAAGGTGAACCTGCAGGAGACCTCCACCGTGGGCCGTCAGAACTTTGCCGTGACCAGCGCCTGCGAGAGCCCGGAAGTGCTGCTCAACTGGGTGGATCAGATGTATGATCCGATCATCTCCATGCAGTGCATTTACGGTCCCATCGGCGTGTTCTTTGAGGAAGAGCCCGATGAGAACGGTGTGTACAAAAACGCCACTCCTCCCGAGGGCATGACCGAGGGCGAGCTGAAGTCCACCAACGAGCTCCTTGGGCCCACCCGTCAGCTCAACGAGGACTATGGCAAGTACTACTACATGGAAGATCGCGCGCAGGAGCGCTGCCAGGATCTGAACGATTTCTGGTTCCAGTATGTGGACGACACCGAGAGCTTCCCCTCCGTGGTTTACACTGAGGAAGAGATTGAAGTGATCAACGACAAGCTCAGCGACATCAAGTCCCTCACCGAGGAGCGTTCCGCTCACTGGCTCCGGGACGGCGGCATTGAGGACGAGTGGGATCAGTACCTGAAGGATCTGGACAGCATGGGTCTGCAGGATGTGATCGACTGCTGGCAGGCTGCTTACGACCGGTACATGGAGGCAAACGCCGGCTGATTGTAACTGGTTTGGCAGTATCCCTTAATTGAGATTGCAAGGTTTTTAATCGTATACACGCACAGCAAGGGCAGGCAGGTTTTCGTGCCTGCCCTTGTTCTACGGTCCTTTTTCAGGTAATATGTACCTGTGGACTGTGGGAGGGTGCGGCATGGAGAATGGGCGCGAGAGCTGCGCCGTAGAACGGGGAGGTGTTTGTAATGGATGAGACGCTGATGAGAGCGTGCGTCAAACAATATCAGGAGGACTTTGCCTCCTACCAGGTGTATGTTCCGGAGAGGGGCCTGTTGGAACCGGGCACTTGGAAGCCGGGAAGGAATTTTCAGGTCTATGGGGAGGACAACCGCCATTATCCCATGGGAAATGCCTGCCTGAAGCTGGGGATCCCAGGAATTTTGGAGAAGACCCAGCCCAGGGCGGAGGACACGGAAGAGACCGCCGCCTATCGGAAGATGGTGCACCAGGTGTACCAGTGCCTGCTGGAGTACATCCTGCGTCATCGGGACCGGGCTTTGGAGCTGCAGGCCGCCAGCACCGGGGAGAGCCGGGAGCACCTGGCGTTGATCGCGGACAACTGCGGCCAGCTGGCCCGTGGAAAGCCCCGGACATTCCTCCAGGGACTGCAGCTGTTCTGGTTTCTCTATTTGGTGCGCTCCCCCTTTGGCGGGGGATGTATTGGACGGTTGGATCAGAAGCTGCTGCCCTTTTATGAGCAGGAGACGGCTGCCGGAACCTGGGATCGGGACCTTGCCCTTGAGGCGGTGATGGAGTTCTACCGCTGCCTGAACCACATGAGCACCGGAGATACCCTGCGGAACCTGATGCTGTCCGGTCAAGATGCCCAGGGGAACGATGAAACCAACCCCTTGACCTATCTGTTTTTGGAGGCCTACGAAAAAACCGGGGATGCGGAGCCTCACTTAAATGTGCGGCTGCACCCGGGTTCCCCCCAGGAGCTGCGCCGGGCCTGCGTGCAGATGATGGCGCAGGGGAAGGGCCAGCCCACCCTGTATTTTGACCAGTGGATTCTGCCGGCCATGGAGAAAGCGGGCATTGCCCATGAGGATGCCTGCTGTTATGCCAACGACGGCTGCACAGAAACGGTCATTGACGGCAGGAGCCACATTGCCTTCTGGCAGATGGAGCTGGTGAAAACGGTGGAGCTGACCATGTTCAACGGCCAGGAGAACCCCTCCATCACACCGGTGGAGATGACGAAAAACCGCCGGGGCGCCCGAACTATCGTGCCGAAGACCAGTCTGACGCTGGGGTATTCCTCCGGCGAGCTGGAGCAGATGCACACCTTCCAGGACTTTTTGGATGCCTTTTCCCGGCAGCTCCACTTCCAGTTGGAGAAAAAGCTGGAGCAGATCGGGGAGAAGATCCGCCAGGATGAGACCACCACCATGACCTCGCCGCTGATTGCCGGCACCTTTGAGGAGTGCGTGGAGACGGGGAAGGATCCCCTGCGGGGAGGGGGCTTTTCGGTGTTTGATTACCAGCTGCTCTCCGGCACGGTGACCACTGCCGCGGATTGCCTGCGGGGAGTGGAGTACTGCGTGTTTGAGAAGAAGGATTGCACCCTGGAGCAGCTGCGGGACGCCATGGCCGCGGACTTTGCAGGGCAGGAGCCCTTGCGGCAGCGGCTGCTTCACGCCCCCAAGTACGGCAATGGGGAAAAGCGGGTGGATCAGCTGGCGGCGTGGATCTCCCAGGAGTTTCTGGACCAGGTGAATGATTACCGTACGGAAAGCGGCAAACGGGTGTGGCCGGGGCTGTACAACATCGATTTCAAGATCTTTGCTAACATCACCGGCGCCACCCCGGACGGCAGAAAATTCCGGGATGCCATAGGAGAGCATTGCAGCCCCACTCCCGGCGCGGCAAAGAAGGGTCCCACCGCTGTGGTGGAGTCGGCATCCAAGCTTCCCATGAGCGAGGGGTACGCCTCCTCGCCCCTGCATTTGACCCTGAATAAAAGCGATTTTGTCATGGGGGCGGAGCGGGAGGCCATTGTGGAGACGCTGATGCACGCCTGCGAACAGGCAGGCGTGCCGGTGCTGAATATCTCCATGTACGATGCGGATCAGCTGCGTCAGGCCCAGAAGCATCCCGAGCAGTACCGGGATTTGATTGTGCGGGTATGGGGATTCAACGCCCGCTTTGTAGAGTTGGACGAGGAGCTTCAAAATCACATTATCAACCGGATCACTTGACTCCGGAAAGCGCGGGAGGGCGTATGGAACAAGGGACAATCATGGACATCCAGCGGTATTCCATCCACGATGGACCTGGAATCCGCACCACGGTGTTTTTCAAGGGGTGCCATATGGACTGCCTGTGGTGCCACAATCCGGAGTCGCAAAATCCGGACCCGGAGATGATGCTTTACCCGCTCCAATGCGTGGGCTGTGGAAATTGCCTGCGGTTTTGCCAGCGGGGAGCGGTGTCCATCCAGCCTCACCAGGTGGATTTCAGCAAGTGCGCCGCCTGTCCGGAGAAAGCTTCCTGTGCTGCCCAGTGTCCCAGTGAGGCCATGCGCCTGTGCGGGAGAAAGATGACGGTGGAGCAGGTGCTGGAGGAAGTCCGGGCGGATCGGGTTTTTTACGGCAGCCGGGAGGAACCGGTGAGCCGGCGAGGGGGAATCACCTGTTCTGGCGGGGAGCCTCTGCTGCAAGAGGCCTTTGCGGCAGAGCTGCTGAAGGCCTGCCGGGAGGAGGGATTCGGCACCTGTGTGGACACCACCCTGAACCTGCCCTGGGAGCGGGTGGAGGCGGTGCTTCCGGTGACGGATTTGTTCCTGGTGGATGTGAAGATGATGGACGACGGTTTGGCACGGGAATACACCGGGCAGGACAGCCGCTGGATGCGGGAGAACTTGAAGCGCTTGGCGGACATGAAGAAACCGGTGATTCTGCGCACCCCGTTGGTGAAGGGGGTCAACGACACCCCGGAGGAGGCTGCTGCCAGAGAGGCGTTTTTGGCGGGCATGGAGAATATCCTGCGCCACGACCTCTTCTATGTCACCGATCACGGGGCAAACAAGTACCAGGCCTTGGGCCGGGAGGATTGGCTGACCGGCCATTTGAAGCGGGACCGGTGCCAGTCCGGGGAAGGAAAGGAGTAAACAACCTATGGAGACAAAATTGTTCTACCAACAGCCCGAAGCTCGGGTGGGGGACGTGATCCCCAAGTACATCGACGGCAAATACCAGCTGTTTTACCTGAAGAATTGGCGGGACCGGAACGCACCTGGTTTTGTGCCGGGCTGGCACAGGATGGAGACCACCGACCTGGTGCACATGGGTCCCGAGACGCCCATCGGCGTGGTGGGGGGCACCGGCGACCTGATCTGCAAGGATGGGGTGTGGCATCTATTTGCCTGCATCTTTCCCGAGGGGAAACAGTTCGTCACCCACTACATCAGCCCTGACGGCTCTCTGGATCACTGGGAGCTGCAGGAGGAGGACACCTTTGGACCCGATGGGGAGATCTACCACTGCTCCGATTGGCGGGATCCCCGGATTGTCTACCGGGAGGACCTGGGGGAGTACTGGATGTATCTGGCGGCCCGGGCAAACCAGCCCCACAGCCAGACCGGGTGCGTGGGTCTGTGTGTGTCCAAGGACCTGAAAACCTGGGAGTACCGGGAACCCGCCTACTTCCCTCAGCGGTTTAACGGCGCCTGTGAGTGCCCGGATTTCTTCACCATGGGGGAGTGGGAATACCTGGTGTTCTCCTCCTACACCACCCTGTTCGGCAATTACTACGTCAAGCGCAGGGTGGGGGAGAGCACATGGCGGATTCCCCAGAACCACCGGCTGGACAGCCGGGCCTTTTACGCCGCCAAAACAGCCGGCCACGGCATGGAGCGCTACCTCTTTGGCTGGAACCCCACCAAAGAGCGGGATGATTACGGCTTTTGGCCGGCCCGGTACCACGGCCAGGATTACCGCACCTGGGACTGGGGCGGATCCATGGTGATCCATCAGCTGAAGCAGCTTCCCGATGGGGACTTGGCAGTGTGCTTGCCCGCCCAGAAAGCGGCGGCCTTCACCCAGCCGGTGCCCTGGACGCCCCACCCTGTGACCCAGGGCTGGCAGATGGAGGAGGGAAAGCTGGTTTCCACCACCCCGGGGGTCCAGCAGATGATGCTTTTGGGAGAGCAGCCGGAAACCTGCCGCTTCCAAGTGGTGATGCGTCCGGAAGACGCCCAGCAGATGGGAGTGGCGCTTCACGTCCAAGAGGAGATGCAGGAGGGCTACTACCTGGTGGTGGAGCCGGAACGGCAGCGGCTGGTGTACCGTTCCTGGATGAGGATGAGCGAGGAGGGGGGCAAAACCTTCCCCTACGACGTGGAGCTGGAAGCGCCCCTGCGCCGTCCGGAGGATGGAACGTACCGGCTGGAGGTGGTCACCGAGGGCACCGTGGGCGTGGCCTACGTCAACGGCCAGGCGGCCCTGAGCTTCCGGATGTACGATTACGGCGGGCGCAGCCTGGGGCTGGTCGCCTTGGGCAGTGGAGAATTTACCCAATTGGAATGGAGAGGTAGAGCATATGAGTGAGACATTGCAGCGAGCAAGAGACTATGAAAAAGACGTGCTGTCCCAGATCCCTGGTGAGCAGCGACCGGCCTTCCACGTGTCCTCCCTGGTGGGCTGGGCCAACGACCCCAATGGATTTTCCCTGTACCAGGGGGAGTACCACCTGTTTTACCAGTACCACCCTTATTCCGTTCAGTGGGGCCCCATGCATTGGGGACATTACAAGTCAAAAGACCTGGTGAAGTGGGAGCCGGTGCCCTGTGCCATCGCTCCGGACCAGGACTACGACGTGGAGGGCTGTTTTTCCGGCGGCGCCGTGGAGTGGCAGGGCAAGCATTACCTGTTGTACACCGGAGTGTCCAAAACAGAGGACGGTCAAGTGCGGCAAACCCAGTGCGTGGCAGTGGGTGACGGAGTCAACTATGAAAAGCTCCCGCAAAACCCGGTGATGACCGGGGAGATGCTCCCGGAGGGCAGCTCCCTGGAGGACTTCCGAGACCCCAAGGTCTGGCGGGAAGGGGATCGATTCTGGGCGGTTATCGGCAGCCGCAGCGATGACACCAGCGGCCAGCTGGCTCTATTTTCCTCCCCGGATATGGAGCGCTGGGAATTTGTGACCATTTTGGATCGTTGCCGCAACGAGTACGGCAAAATGTGGGAGTGCCCCGATTTCTTCCAGTTGGACGGCAAGACCGTGGCCCTGATCTCCCCTCAGGAGATGCAGGCTCAGGGGCTGGAGTTTCACAATGGAAATGCCAATGTCTGCCTCATTGGCTCCTACGATCCCAAGACCCACGCTTTCACCCGGGAGTCCGCCGCAGCCATTGACTACGGTATGGATTTTTATGCCACCCAGTCCCTGGAGTCCCCCGACGGCCGGCGGATTCTCATTGCCTGGATGCAGAATTGGGAGAACTACATGACCCCCGCCGGGTACAAGTGGTCCGGTATGATGACCTTCCCCCGGGAACTGCGGGTGAAAGACGGCCACCTGTGCCAGACCCCTGTGAGGGAGATCGCCGGGTATTACACCCACAGCGTAAAGGCCCAGGGCAGTGCTTCCCAGGATTATCAGGAGCTGGAGGGCGTCTCCGGCCGGGTGTTTGACATGACCGTCACCTTGGATCCTGCCACTTGCCAGAACCTGGAGATCCGCCTGGGAGTGGAGGGCCGGTTCTACACCAGCCTCCAGTACCAGGGCGCCAAAGGGCTGTTTGTCACCGACCGCACCTATTCCGGCAATCCCAAGGACGTACTCTCTGTACGAGCGATGGAGCTGCCGGCTCCCAAGGGTCCGGTGGAGCTGCGGGTCTTGATGGACAAGTACAGCGTGGAAGTGTTTGTGGACGGCGGCCAGCGGGTGATGACCTCCTTGGTATACGGGCCTCTCACGGCTGAGGGAATCCGGTTTGCGGCCGACGGCCCCTTCCAGGTGGAGTTCCACCAGATTTCTGAAAAGATCAATGGGGAGCTCTCCCTGTAAATCGGGAGAAGACCACGAAAAACAGCGGTGATCCTACCAGCCGGGATGGTTCCTGGCAGGTGGGATCCCTTTGTTTTTTCGGCGTTAAAGGAAATTTGAGTTTCCCTTCAAAGGGAGAGAGGCCATCCAGATTCTAGGACGACATACCTTGCCAATGGGAGAAGCTCTGTGCTATGATGAATACCAGAAATGGAACGTCAGTTGTAAGAGAGGAGTCAGCGAGATGGACACCAAAGAAATCGCCCGCAGAGCCGTGGAAAGCTCCGCGGTGCTTTTGAAAAACCAGGGCCTTCTGCCCCTGGATCCTGGCCAGAAAGTGGCCTTTTTCGGGAGGGCCCAGCTGGAGACCGTCCTGTCCGGGAACGGCTCGGGAGCCGCCCACAGCGGCCGGAAGGTGAGCGTCCTGGAGTCCTGCAAGGAGGCCGGGTTGGTGCCCGTGGCTCCGCTGGAGGAGTTTTACCGCCTGCAGATTGCCCAGTACCAGGCAGACCAGCCCGCCCAGGAGGACCCGGCTTGGCTGAAGGAGGCGGTCAACAGCGGCCTGATGTACGAGCTGTTTGGCAAGTATTCCCCCAATCCCCCGGAGTTCCCCATTCCGGAGGAGCTGATCCGCCAGGCTGCCGGGGAGACCTCCGTGGCTCTGTGGATCCTGGGCAGAAAGTCCGGCGGTGAGGAGTGCGACCGCCATCTGGAGGACGACTACTACCTATCAGCCCAGGAAAAGGCTCTGCTGGACCAGCTGTGCCGTTCCTTTGACCAGGTGGCCGTGGTGCTCAACGTCAACGGCTTGATGGACCTCTCCTGGGTGGAGGAACACCCCCAGATCAAGAGCCTGCTTTTCCTGGGAATCCCTGGAGAAGAGGGCCCGGAGGCTCTGGCCAATCTGCTCACCGGTAAGGTCTCCCCCTCGGGGAAGCTGTCGGTGACCCTTGCCAAGGACTGCCGGGATTACCCGGCTTGGGAGGACTTCTCCTGGGACAAGGATCATCCGGATTCCATCCGCACCTACCAGGATTACGGCCTGCCCGTCCCGGAGTCCAGCCGGGAGTTTGCTCGGCGGCCAGTCACCGTCTACCGGGAGGATCTGTACCTGGGCTACCGGTACTTTGACTCTTTCGGCAAAACGCCCCTGTACCCCTTTGGGTTTGGCCTCTCCTACACCACCTTCTCTCTGACTGCCGCCGGGGTGGAGAGAACCCCTCAGGGGCTGGCGGTCAAAGCGCTGGTGAAGAATACCGGCACCTGCTCCGGCCGTGAGACGGCACAGCTCTACCTGTCCGCCCAGGGCACCCGGTCCCAGAGACCCTATCAGGAGCTGAAGGCTTTTGCCAAAACCGGAGAGCTGGCCCCCGGCCAGGAGGAAACCTTGACCCTCACCCTGCCTTGGCGGGAGCTGGCCTGCTTCCGGGAGGAGGATTCCGCCTGGGTCATTGAGGCCGGCACTTACCTGCTGCGCCTGGGGAACTCCTCTGCCTCCACCCAAGTGGTATCCAGCATCCAGGTTCAGGAGGAGATCTTGATCCAGCAGGCGGGCTGCCGCCTGGCCATGGCTCCCAATGTCCGGGAGACGGTGGACCTGCTCTCCCGGGAGACTTCCCCTGTGGAAGAGCTGCCCCAGGGCTGCCAGAGCTTCCTGCTGACCCCTGGAGATGTGACGCCCCGCCAGGCGCCCCAGGTGCCGGCGGTGGATGTCTCCTCTCTGTCGGACCAGGAGCTGGCGGCGCTGTGCGTGGGCTTTGGCCCGGGAATTCCCTGGGCTGCCTTGATGGATACCGTCCTGCCGGACACCATCTCCGACCAGCAGGGAAATCCCCTGACAGTCAACGATCATCCTGCGGGCTTTGCCGGGTACGTGTCCCCGGCCATCCCGGAGAAGGGGATCCATTCCCTGTTCTACAAGGACGGCCCCGCAGGCGTGGGCGGGACCAGCTGGCCCGGGGAGATGCTCCTGGCCTGTTCCTTTGACAAGGATCTGTTCTACGCCATGGGGGACGGCATCGGCCAGGAGTGTCAGGACCGGCAAGTGGACCTGTGGCTGGCTCCGGCGCTGAACCTCCACCGCCATCCCCTGGGCGGCCGGAATTTTGAATACTACTCCGAGGATCCCGTTCTGGCGGGGGCCTGCGCCTGTGCCTTGCTGCGGGGCCTCCAGGAGAACCACCCAGTCCTGGGATGCGCCAAGCACTTTGCGGCCAACGAGCAGGAGACCTACCGCCGGGGCAGCGCCAAGGACGACGGGGGCAAGGCCGCCTTTGACGCGGTGGATTCCATCGTCAGTCAGCGGGCTCTGCGGGAGCTGTACTTAAAGCCCTTCCAGATGGCTGTGGAGCAGGGCGACCTGCACTGCGTGATGACCTCCTTCAACAAGATCAACGGCACCTTTGCCGGGGGGAGCAAAGATCTGTGCACCCACATCCTCCGGGAGGAGTGGGGTTTTGATGGCGCGGTGGTCACCGACTGGGGGGATATGGATATCGTGGTGGACGGCGCCGACGGAGTGGCCGCCGGCAACGACGTGATCATGCCCGGGGGTCCGCCGGTGATCCAGCAGATCCTCCAGGGTCTGGAGGAGGGCCGGGTTACCCGGCAGGAGCTGGAGACCGCCGTGGGCCACCTGTTGTCCATGGTCAAGCGCCTGGGGCGGCTGGAGCGGGATCCGGTCTGACCTGCATGGGATCCCCAATCCTGGTTTTGCAAGGAAACAAAGGGCCTGCCGCTGTTTGCGGCAGGCCCTTTTCGGTTGGGGCAGAAGGGAAGCTCTTTGGCTGAGGGAGAGCTTTTCGGCGGGGTGTGGATCAAGTATCCGGAATCGGGCCCCGTGGCAACGTGATCCATGCTTGAAGGGAATCGTGATTTTTCTCAAAGCCTGCAACCCTCCCGCCGGTGGGGGGATTCATATAGATGGAGGGAAAAGGAGGGGATTGTTTTGAAAAAGGAGATGGAGTCGCGGCTGCTGGACGGGCTGCGCCGGCAGGACCCCCGGGCTCTGGAAGAGGCCATTGACCGGTACAGTCCCTATGTGGCGGGAGTGCTCCGGCGGGTGCTGGGGCAGATGGGCACCCGGGAGGACCTGGAGGAACTGGCCTCCGACGTATTTGTTGCCTTGTGGCGCAGCGGGGAGACTCTGCGGCCTGACAGCAATCTGAAGCTTTGGCTGGGGGTGGTGGCCAGGAACCGGGCGCTGAAGCACCTGCGGTCCCTGCGGCTGGAGCTGCCCTTGGAGGAGGCCGTTCTAACCGATGGGGAGGCAGGGCGGTTCTGGGAGCGTCAGGAGGAGGCGGAGCAGGTCCGCCGGGCGGTGCTCAGTATGGAGCCCTTGGACCGGGAGATCTTTTTGCGGCACTACTTTTGGCGCCAGACCGTGGATCGGATCGCCAGGGAGCTGGAGCAGAATCCCTCCACAGTGAAGAGCCGCCTGAAGCGGGGCCGGCAGAAGCTGCGGGCCTTTTTGGAAAAGGAGGAGGAATCATGAGAAACTTGGATAAGCTGCTGGTGTCCGCCCTCTCTCAGGAGCTGACGGACACGCCCCCCGCCCCGGTGGACAAGAGAGCGGTAAAGAATTTGACCCTCCGCAAGCTGAATCTGGAGCTGCCCCAGGGGGACTCTTCTGCCTCCCAGGAGCAGTGGGCCGTGCCGGTTCTCCGGAAGCGCCGGCCCTGGGCGGTGCTGGCTGCCTGCCTGGTGCTGGCGGTGATGACCGGTGTGGGAGTGGCCCTACGGCCTCTGTTGCTGCCCGGCGCCGTGTCTTTGACGGAGGGCACCTATTTGGACCTTTCGGTTACCCAGGCGGAGTTTGACCAGGAGTCCTGGAAGATGGTGTTCACCCTGGAGGCCACCACGGATCTGGCTCTCAGTTCCCAGACAGAGGAGAACTCTTACGCTTGGTGGATGGGAGTAAGTTTTTCTACAGATGTGGGAAACGCCGTCTTTCGGGGAGGCCAGAAGACCTTGAACCAGCTGACCCATTGGGAGCAGGTGGGGGAGGACACCTACCGGTGTGAGGGCTTTTCCCTGGAGATGCTGTCCGAGACCCAACAGCGTCAGGGATTGTACGGGGAGCAGGAGGGTACCTTTTCCCTGGAGGTCACCGACGGCATGGGGAAGACCTTCACCGCACACAGCCAGTTTACCATCACCCTGCCTGAGGACGGCCCCACGGTTTCCTTTGAGACTTCGTCTCAAGTGGGCACCTCCCTGGAATGTTCTGTGGCGCAGGTCTCCTTTGACAGTCAGCAGTGGGCCATTGTCCTGAACCTGCAGGCCCGCACAGACTTGGAGCTGTCCGATCCCAGCGCTGCCTCCCGCTACCAGTGGGAGTACGCCCTGTTCCTCCACACCCAGGAGGGGGATCAGCAGGTGGGGGTGGATGAGAATGACTACCTGGAGCCCTTGTCCCAGTGGAAGACCGCGGGGGACTACTATGAGACGGTCCTCACGATCCCGGTGGATCCCACCACCCAGATGGAGGAGGGTCTGGTGGGCACCTTTGCCGCTACCCTCTACCTGCAGGTGACGGACCACTCCGCTGAGGAGGAAGATCCGCCCGTTTTCCCTGCTCAGATAGCGTTTTCCGTGACCCTGCCTTTGAGGACTACCCAGCTCTCTTCTGGGACGGAAGCAGCGGGCACGTACTTTGAATGTTCCGTGACGGAAGCCGCCTTTGATCCCCAGCAGTGGGCCATCGTCCTGACCCTGGAGGCCAATACGGACCTGGACCTTTCCGACCCCAGCGCCACCACCTCCACCCGGTACCAGTGGACGGAGATTCCCAAACTCCACACGCCGGAGGGGGATCAGTGGGTCAGTAAGGAAAGTAGGGTCTCCAATGTCACGCCTCTGGCCTATTGGGAGAGCCTGGGGGATTCGGTGTACCGCACCACCTTGGAGTACCCGGTGGATCCGGAGGTTCAGGAGGAGTCCTCCCTGGTGGGGGAATTTGCGGGGACCCTGTCCCTGAATGTGCGGGATGGTTCTGCCGGGGAAGAAGCGGAGCCCCAGGTGTTCTCGGCGCAGATGGACTTTTCCGTCACCTTGCCGGATCAGTCCCAGGCCCAGGCCCCCGAAGCGGGGACGTATTTGAGCAGCGATTTTCTGATTTCTCCCTCTTATGAGGAAGGTGTTCTGTCCATGAGAGCTGCGGTTCAAACGAACATGGATCTGGACAATCCCCTGGCCCAGCGGTACTACCAGTGGACGGGGGAGCTGTCCCTCACCGGCAGCGGAGGTCAGAGCGTCACATTGCCCCAGACCGGGGATCCGCCTCTGGAGTGGGAGTCCATCTCATCCGCCACCAGCTATCTCTACACGGAAGGAGATGGCTACCGCACTGTGGATCCCCTGAACTTTCCACTCTCCAACCAGGAGTACCCCACGGAGGAGGCATTTCGTGCTTCCTACGGCCTGGAAGGGACGGTGGCGGGGACCTTGCTGCTCACCTGCCAGGAGAGCACCTCCGGGTCTCCCCGCACCTGGACGGTGCGTATCCCGGTGACGGTGGAGCTGCCCTGAATTCCGGCGTCACTCCTCCTGAGCAAAGTGCACCGGCACGCCGTTGACCTCCACGCCGCCCTCGGCCCGGATGAGGATGTACCCCACCCCGTCGATGATCCTGGTCTCCACCAGGTCCCCACGCTCCGGGGGCAGCTGGATCTTCACCTCCGGGGTGCAGACCTCCAGCTTTCGCTTGTCCACCAGGTTTTGTGGGGAGAGCCGGGCGTTGGGGCCGAACTCCTCCTCAAACCGCTGGGAGAAGGCCTCGCGCTGCTCCTCCTCCACCCCGCAGGCCGAGAGCACCATCTCCATGCCTCCCTTGGACAGCACCAGGGGCTCCGGGTCCTTGTCCTCCTTGTGCTGGGCCATCATGGTCACCAGGTTTCCCTGGACTGCCTGCACCACGTCCAAGCTGCAATCCTCTCCCAGAGTCTCTGTCAGCAATGCCTGGAAGGACTCCCGCTGGCTGTCCGCCGGGGGAGGCAGTTCCCGTCGGAACAGGGCGTCCGCCAGCTCCTGATGGCTGTCCTGGGTGCTCTTGGTGTAGAAGAGCGTCTCGTACAGGTTGGCGCACCGGTCGTCAAAGGCCGGAAACAGGAACCCGGCTTCCGGCGGGGAAATGGTCCAGTCCACCTGCCGGTTGCAGAACAGGTTTTCCGGCACCCGGTAGCTGAGCACGGGCTTGGTCTCTTTGACGGGGCACAGGGCACAGAGAATATAGGAGTACACCGTGTCCGAGGCGTCCTCCAGGGAGCCTCCATCCTTGCCTCGGTAGGGCACGTCGTAGGTGTCGTGGGCCAGCAGGATCAGATACCCCATGTCCGGCAGGCGGAAGCTCTGGGCCACGGTCTGAAAGAAGTTCTCCAATGCCTCCGGATCCTGGAGTTTGGACTCCCGCAGGGTCATCAGCAGCTTGTGTTCCGGGCTGTTCACCACTTGGGAGGTGGAGAAGCTCAGATTCAGCAGGTTGCGGCCCAGGCTGCCGGAGAGGGCCTTGCGCAGCAGAGCCAGGAGATTTTCCCCCTCCTCCTGGGGCATCAGCGTCAGGGATTGGTCAAACTGGGACACCACCGCCCCCTCCTGGCTGACATAGCACCCTCGCACATGGGTGACAGCGCTCTTTTCCGGCCGGAACCTCCGGCGGATTTCCGCCACTTCCTTCTCGTTCATGGGAAAACCTCCTTCTGGGAAAATCGGCTCCCATTATACCCCAAACCCACCTCAAACGCAAGAAAGGGAGGGCCAGCGCCCTCCCTTCTTTCGTTACTTTTTCAACTTTGCCAGGATAATTCCAGTGCACACCACCAGGACAAAGCACAGGTATAATCCCAGGCCCAACAGGGTGGCGCTTTCCCGTGAGAGACCATTCATCCACTCCCCAAACAGGGTGGACAGGACAGCTCCCACCAGGGTCACAACCACCCCTGCTGCCAGGGAATGTAAAAATCTTTTCAAAAAGGATTTCATGCCCCCAGCCTCCAACAGGTTCAGCACCCGCAGGTCAGCTCAGCGCTTCCACAGCTGCCTTCTCCGCAGCCAGGCCGGCCCGGTACCGCTGAATGTACTGGGCAAAGCCCTCATGGTCCGTGGGATCCGGTTCCACGCAGTCCCCGGAGGCTCCGGCAAAGACCCGGTTCTCCAGGAAGTCCGCCAAGCTCTCTCCGTCGCTGTGGCTCTTGCGGTAGGCCGCCAGCAGGGCCATGCCCCAGGGACCGCCCTCTCCGGCGGTTTCCATCACAGCTACCGGCACGCCCAGGGCTCCGGCCAGCAGCTTCTGGCCCACACCCTTGGTCTTGAACAGTCCCCCGTGACCGTAGAGCTTCTCCACCTGGACGTTCTCCTTCCACAGGATCTCCATGCCGATCTGCAGGGTGGCCATGGCGGCGTACAGCTGGGCTCGGGCAAAATTGCCCAGAGTCAGCTTGTCCTCAGGACGGCGCATCAGCAGGGGACGGCCCTCCTCCAGGCCGGTGACAGGCTCCCCGGCGTAGCAGTTGTAGCTGACCAGCCCGCCGCAGTCGGGATCCCCTTCCAGGGCCTTGAAGTACAGCAGGTCGTAGAGCTGGGGCTTGGAGATCTGAACTCCGGCGGCCTCCAGCACCTGGCCGAAGAGCTTGACCCAGGCGTCCAGGTCGGAGGTGCAGGTGTTCACGTGAACCATGGCCACCGGCTTGCCGTCAGGGGTGGTGACCATATCGATCTCCGGGTAAACCTGGGAAAGGGGCTTTTCCAGCACGATCATGGCGAACATGGAAGTTCCGGCGGAGACGTTGCCCGTGCGGACCCGCACCGAGTTGGTGGCCACCATGCCGGTTCCCGCGTCGCCCTCCGGCGCGCAGATGGGTGCGCCGGGTTCCAGGTCGCCGGTGGGATCCAGCAGCAGCGCACCCTCGGGGGTGAGGTCTCCGGCGTCGGCTCCGGCAGGGATCACCTGGGGCAGAATGTCCAGCAGTTTCCAGGGCAGGTGCTCCCCCTCCACCAGCTGGTCAAACTGTTCCACCATGGCGGTGTTGTACCCGGTGGCGCTGCTGTCAATGGGGAACACGCCGGAAGCCTCGCCTACGCCCAGCACGCTGCGGCCGGTGAGCTTCCAGTGGACATATCCGGCCAGGGTGGTCAGCATGCCGATCTGGGGCACATGGGCTTCTTTCCGGCGGATGGCTCGGTACAGGTGGGCAATGCTCCACCGCTGAGGAATGTTGAAGCCGAAGAGCTCCGTCAGCTGAGCGGCTTCCTCCTCGGTGATGGTGTTGCGCCAGGTGCGGAATTCGCAGAGCTGGTTGCCCTCCTTGTCAAAGGGAAGGTAGCCGTGCATCATGGCGGAGAAGCCCAACCCTCCCAGCCTGCGCAGGGTCACGCCGTACTTCTCCGCCACTTCGGCCTTCATCTCAGCGTAGGCGGTTTGAATCCCCTGCCACGCCAGCTCCAGAGGGTAGCTCCACACCCCGTCCACCCGCTGGTTTTCCCAGTCAAAGGCGCCGCTGGCAATGGGGGTGAAGTCCGGCCCAATGAGCACCGCTTTGATGCGGGTGGAGCCCAGCTCCAACCCCAGAACCGCTTCCCCCTGCTCCAGGGCCTCTTTGATTTCGGCACTATTCATTGTGAAGAAACCTCCCGTATCCTAAAATTGGTACGTACATTTTAGCACACTCTGCGAGAATTTGCACCTGTTTTTTTGCATTTTTCAGGGATCTTTTCCAGCGGGGAGGGGAAGATGGAATTTCCCGGCTTCCCTTGTCCTTGGGGAAAGAATCTGGTATAATGATCTGCAAAGCACACAAGGACATCGCTTTACAGGGGGAAATGGTATGGGGAAGATGGGATTTGACAACGAGAAATACCTGCGGCTGCAGTCGGAGAAGATCCGGGAGCGGATTGCGCTGTTTGGGGGCAAGCTGTACCTGGAGTTCGGAGGCAAGCTTTTTGACGACTATCACGCCTCCCGGGTGCTGCCGGGATTTCTGCCGGACAGCAAGGTGAAGATGCTGCTGCAGATGAAGGAGCAGGCGGAGATCGTCATTGTCATCAACGCCGGGGACATTGAGAAAAATAAGGTCCGGGGGGATCTGGGCATCACCTACGACGTGGATGTGCTGCGGCTGATCGACGCCTTCCGGGGGATTGGACTGTACGTGGGCAGCGTGGTGCTGACCCAGTACAATGCCCAGCCTGCCGCGGAGGCCTTCCAGAACCGGCTGGAGGCCCTGGGGGTGCGGGTGTTCCGGCACTACACCATTCCGGGGTACCCCTCCAACCTGCCGCTGATCGTCAGCGACGAGGGGTTTGGCAAAAACGAGTATGTGGAGACCAGCCGTTCCCTGGTGGTGGTCACTGCTCCCGGCCCCGGCAGCGGCAAGATGGCCACCTGCCTCTCTCAGCTGTACCACGAGAACAAACGGGGAGTGAAGGCGGGCTACGCCAAGTTTGAGACCTTCCCCATCTGGAACCTGCCCCTGAACCACCCGGTGAACCTGGCCTATGAGGCGGCCACCGCGGACCTCAACGATGTGAACATGATCGACCCCTTCCATCTGGAGGCCTATGGCGAGACGGCGGTGAACTACAACCGGGACGTGGAGGTGTTCCCGGTGCTCAACGCCATGCTGGAGAAGATCGCCGGGCAGTCGCCTTACAAGTCCCCCACGGACATGGGAGTGAACATGGCGGGCTTCTCCATTGTGGACGACGAGGCCTGCCGGGAGGCGGCCTGTCAGGAGATCATCCGCAGGTACTACAGTGCTTTGTGCGACCAGCGTCAGGGCACCCTCACCGGGGACGAGGTGTACAAGGTGGAGCTGCTGATGAACAAGGCTGGCATCTCTCCCGCGGACCGGGCGGTGATTGCCCCTGCCCTGCAGCGGGCCGAGGAGACCGGCCTGCCTGCGGCGGCCATCCAGCTGCCCGACGGCCAGGTGGTGACGGGAAAGACCTCCACCCTGCTGGGGGCCAGTTCCGCGGCGCTGCTCAACGCCCTGAAGGCTCTGGGGGGCATCTCCAAGGATATCCACCTGATCTCCCCCATTGTCATCGAGCCCATCCAGAGGCTGAAGACCACGCAGCTGGGCAGTCTCAATCCCCGGCTGCACACCGATGAGATCCTCATTGCCCTGTCCATCTGTGCGGCCACCAACCCCACTGCGGAGCTGGCCATGAAACAGCTTCCCAAGCTCCGGGGGTGTGAGGCTCACTCCACGGTGATCCTCTCCCACGTGGATGAGGACACCTTCCGCCGGCTGGGGGTCAACCTCACCTGCGAGCCCCAATATCAGTCCAAGAAACTGTACCACCGGTGAGGGGGAAGCTTGTCAAAAAACCTCCTGACCCGTCTTGACAAGCCGGTGGATTCCAGGTATACTCTATCTAGTCATGGGACAGAGGCCGAAGGGCCTCCATGCAAATATGGCGCGGCTTACCCTGGGCGTTTTCCCGGGCGTGCTGCGGACTTTGTTGTTGTTGATTGAGTTAAAAGCTCAATTTTATAAGTTGGTCACTTTATAACCAGCGTGGGTTCCGCAAAAGCGGCCCGGCGCATCAACTTGTAAAAGGTCAATGGGTAAAGTGAGTATTTGCACTGGAGACCAGCGGAGTTCCCTATGGGAGGCAGCCTGCCGCAGGGCGCGGAAAGCGTTTGCGGAGGAGGTTGTGTGTCCCCACGGATTTGTTTTTACAGGCGGTGCGCTTTCAAAAGCGCACCGTTTTTTATTTTGTCGCAGAAGGGGTAGCGGGGAATGGCAGAGAAATTGCGTCTCTATGGATTCAACAATTTGACAAAGGCTTTGAGCTTTAATATCTACGATGTGTGTTACGCCAAGACCCCCAGGGAACAGCGGGACTATATCGCCTACATTGACGAGCAGTACAATTCTGAGCGTCTGACCAACATCCTCACCACCTTGACCGAGAAGATCGGGGCCAAGGTGCTGAACATCGCCCGGCAGGATTACGATCCCCAGGGGGCGTCGGTGACCATCCTCATTGCGGAGGGGTCCATGACCCCGGCAGGGGAGACGGTGCTGGGGCACTTGGACAAGAGCCACGTCACGGTGCACACCTATCCGGAGTACCATCCGGAGACCTGCCTTGCCACCTTCCGGGTGGACATCGATGTGGCCACCTGCGGGGAGATCACGCCCCTGTCCACCCTGGATTACCTCATTGGCTCCTTTGACTCGGACATCATCACCATGGATTACCGGGTCCGGGGCTTCACCCGGGACTTGGACGGGAAGAAGCTGTTTTTGGACCACGAGGTGGTGTCCATCCAGCACTACATTGACCCGGAGATCCTCCGCCGCTACGACGCGGTGGACATCAACGTGTACGAAGCCAATCTGTTCCACACCAAGATGATGGTCAAGGACATTGACTTGCAGAATTACCTGTTCAACACCGACGTGTATGAGCTGCCTCCCCGGGTGCGGCTGGAGATCATGCAGAACCTGCGCCGGGAAATGATTGAAATTTTCAGCCAGCGGAACATCTATTGAAAAAAGGGGGAGAGACATGCTATCACAGGAGCGCGCCCCAATTTACGAGGCGCTGCAGGAATTTGAACGGCGCCGGGTGGTGCCCTTTGACGTGCCCGGCCACAAGCGGGGCAGAGGCAACCCGGAATTGGCTGCCCTTTTGGGGGAGCAGTGCGTACGCATGGACGTCAACTCCATGAAGCCCTTGGACAACCTGTGCCATCCCGTGTCCGTCATTCGGGAGGCCGAGGAGTTGGCGGCTCAGGCTTTTGGCGCTGCCCACGCCTTTTTGATGGTAGGAGGCACCACTTCGGCGGTGCAGGCCATGATCCTCTCCGTGGCAAAGCGGGGAGAGAAGATCATCCTTCCCAGAAACGTCCATCGCAGCGTCATGGGGGCCATGGTGCTTTGCGGCGCGGTGCCCGTGTACGTGGACCCCGCCTGTGACGACCGGCTGGGGATCCCCCTGGGCATGCGCCGGGAGGACGTGGAGGCTGCCATCAAGAAGCACCCCAACGCCAAGGCGGTGCTGGTGAACAACCCCACCTATTACGGAATTTGCTCGGATCTGAAGGCCATTGCGCAGATGGCCCACGACAACGGGATGCTGTGCCTGGCGGATGAGGCCCACGGTACCCACTTCTACTTCAGCGACCAGCTGCCCATGTCGGCCATGGAGGCCGGGGCGGATATGGCCGCGGTGTCCATGCACAAGTCTGGCGGCAGCCTGACACAGAGCTCTCTGCTGCTCACCGGCCCTGCCATGCAGGAGGGCCATGTGCGGCAGATCATCAACCTGACCCAGACTACCAGTGGGTCTTATCTTTTGCTCTCCAGCCTGGACATCTCCCGCCGGAACCTGGCCCTGCGGGGCCAGGAGGCCTTTGCCCAGGTGGTGAAGCTGGCCGACTACGCCCGGGAGGAGATCAACCGGATCGGCGGGTATTACGCCTTTTCCAAGGAGATTGTCAACGGGGACAGCGTCTTTGACTTCGACCGGACAAAGCTCTCCGTCAACACTCTGAACGTGGGCTTGGCCGGCATTGAGGTCTACGACCTTTTGCGGGACGAGTACGACATCCAGATTGAGTTCGGCGATTTGGGCAACTTCCTGGCCTACCTGTCCATCGGGGACAGGCCCCGGGAGATCGAGCGGCTGGTCAGCGCACTGTCCGAGGTGCGCCGCCGGTTCGGCAAACCCGACGCTGCCGGGCTGATGCGCCAGGAGTACATTGAGCCGGAGGTGGTCCTCTCTCCTCAGGACGCCTTCTACGCGGAAAAGACCAGCCTGCCCCTGGAGGAGTCCGCCGGTCACGTGTGCAGCGAGTTTGTCATGTGCTACCCGCCCGGGATTCCCATCCTGGCGCCGGGAGAGCGGATCACGGATAAGATTGTGGAGTACATCCAGTACGCCAAGGAGAAGGGCTGCAGCATGACCGGTCCGGAGGATCCGGATATCCGGCGGCTGAACGTGTTGAAGGGAGTGTATTAAAGCAGTGGAATTTTGGTTTTCGGAACATCATACGCCCCACGTGAAGTTTTCCATCCGGGTGGACCGGCAGCTTTACAGCGGGAAAAGCGAGTTCCAGCGGATCGACGTGTTCGACTCCCCGGAGTTCGGGCGGTTTCTCACTCTGGACGGCTACATGATGCTGACGGAGAAGGATGAGTTCATCTACCACGAGATGATCACCCACGTGCCCATGGCGGTCCATCCCAAGGTGAAAAAGGTGCTGGTCATCGGCGCCGGGGACGGCGGGGTGATCCGGGAGCTGACCCAGTACACGGACCTGGAGCACATCGACATGGTGGAGATTGATCCCCTGGTGGTAGAGGTCTGCAAGAAGTACCTGCCCAAGACCGCCTGCCGCCTGGATGACCCCCGTTTGACCATCCACTATGAGGACGGACTGAAGTACATCCGCTCCCGGGAGGACGAGTACGACCTGATCATTGTGGATTCCACCGACCCCTTCGGCCCCGGGGAGGGCTTGTTTACCCGGGAGTTCTACGGCAACTGCTACAAGGCCCTGAAGGAGGACGGCATCCTCATCAACCAGCACGAGAGCCCCTTCTACCCGGAGGACGCCGCTGCCTGCCAGCGGGCCCACAAGAACATCGTGGAGAGCTTTCCCATCAGCAAGGTGTACCAGGCCCACATCCCCACCTACCCCTCGGGCCATTGGCTGTTCGGGTTTGCCTCCAAGAAGTATCACCCCCTGAAGGATCTCAACGAGACCAAGTGGAACATGCGGGGGATCCCCTGCCGGTACTACACCACCACCCTGCATAAGGGCGCGTTCTATATCCCTGCCTATGTGGAGGAGCTTTTGAAACATGTGGAATAAAAATATTGAGACTTTTCTCAGCTGCGACAACGAGTTTGAAGAGGCTGGCACCGTGCTGTTCGGCGCGCCCTTCGACTCCACCACCTCCTACCGGCCGGGCTCCCGGTTCGGGAGCTCCGCCATCCGCCGGGAGTCCTACGGCATTGAGAGCTACAGCCCCTATCAGGATAAGGACCTGGAGGACATTGCTGTCTTTGACAGCGGCGACATCGAGCTGCCCCTGGGGGACGCCTCCCTGTCCCTCCAGCAGATCGAGGAGCGGGCAGGGTCCATTCTGGACGCAGGAAAGCGGCCCTTCCTGCTGGGCGGTGAGCACCTGGTGACCCTGGGCGCCTTCCGGGCAGTGCATCAGCGCTGCCCCCAGGTGCAGATCCTCCACTTTGACGCCCACGCTGATCTGCGGGACGACTATTTGGGCGTGAAGCTCTCCCACGCCTGTGTCCTGCGCCGGTGCTGGGAGCTGGTGGGCGACGGGAAGATCTTCCAGTTCGGCATCCGTTCCGGGGATCGGGAGGAGTTCCGCTGGGGGAAGGACCATGTCTCCACCCACAAGTTTGACCTGGAGGGTCTGGAGGAGACCTTGGACCAGCTGGGCGACGCACCGGTGTACTTCACCCTGGATTTGGACGTGCTGGATCCCAGCGTGTTCCCCGGCACAGGTACCCCGGAGCCGGGAGGGATCTCCTTTGATCAGCTGCGAAAAGCGGTGACCCTGGTCTGCGGAAAGGCCAATGTCATCGCCTGCGACGTCAACGAGCTGAGCCCCCCCTGCGACCAGAGCGGTGTGAGTACGATGGTTGCCTGTAAGATTGTCAGAGAGATGCTGTTGGCATTGAAATAAAGAAACCGTGAAGCGGCGAAAAAGTTTCGCCAGCCTTTTCAAAGGCTGCTGGGGTGTGGGGACAGCGTCCCCACGACCTTCAAAACCGGCGCAGCCGGAAAAAACTTGCAGCGAATGCAGCGCGCCAGCCGCAAGGCTGCAGCTGCATGAGCGGCTGTTTCTTTAGGAATCAGCCAAGTACCGTAAAAAGGGACGCTCGGCTCGGCTACAGCGCTTTGCGCTGGCGCGCCGGCCTCGCTGCATTTTCCTTTGTGCTTCGCGCTTCAAGACCGCAGGGGCTTTGCCCCCGCACCCCCACGGCCTTTGAAAAGGCCGGCGAAACTTTTTACGCCTCGCGTGTTTCACACCATATTATTAAGGAGTTGTTTTCCATGAGCAGAGTGTTAATCATCGGCTGCGGCGGCGTGGCCAATGTGGCTATCCGCAAGTGCTGCCAGTGCAGCGACGTCTTTACCGAAATCTGCATCGCCTCCCGCACCAAATCCAAGTGCGATGCCCTGAAAGCCGATCTGGAGGGTAAAACCGCCACCAAGATCACCACCGCCCAGGTGGACGCCGATGACGCCTCCCAGGTGGCTGCCCTCATCCGGGAGTACAAGCCCGACCTGGTGATGAACATCGCCCTGCCCTACCAGGATTTGTCCATTATGGACGCCTGTCTGGAGTGCGGCGTCAACTACTTGGATACCGCCAACTACGAGCCCGAGGACATCACCGACCCCGCCTGGCGGGAAGTCTACGACAAGCGCTGCAAGGAAGAGGGCTTCTCCGCTTACTTTGACTACTCCTGGCAGTGGGCCTACAAGGACAAGTTTGAAAAGGCCGGCCTGACCGCCCTGCTGGGTACCGGCTTTGACCCCGGCGTCACCCAGGCCTATTGCGCCTATGCCCAGAAGCACCTGTTCGATGAGATCGACACCATTGACATTCTGGACTGCAACGGCGGCGACCACGGCTATCCCTTCGCCACCAACTTCAACCCCGAGATCAACCTGCGAGAGGTGTCCGCCCCCGGCTCCTACTGGGAGAACGGCCATTGGGTGGAGATCCCCGCCATGTCCATCAAGCGGGAGTACAACTTCAAAGAGGTGGGTCAGAAGGACATGTACCTGCTGCACCACGAGGAGATCGAGTCCCTGGCAAAGAACATCCCCGGGGTCAAGCGGATTCGCTTCTTCATGACCTTCGGCCAGAGCTACCTGACCCACATGAAGTGTTTGGAGAACGTGGGCATGCTCTCCACGGAGCCTGTGGAGTTTGAGGGCCACGAGATCGTCCCCATCCAGTTCCTGAAGGCTCTGCTGCCCGATCCCGCCACCCTGGGCCCCCGCACTGTGGGCAAGACCAACATTGGCTGCATCTTCACCGGCAAGAAGGACGGCAAGGAAAAGACCGCCTATATCTACAACATCTGCGACCATCAGGAGTGCTACAAAGAGGTGGGTTCCCAGGCCATCTCCTACACCACCGGCGTGCCTGCCATGGTGGGCGCCATGATGATGCTCACCGGCAAGTGGACAAAGCCCGGCGTCTACACCGTGGAGGAGTTCGATCCCGATCCCTACATGGACGCTCTGAACAAGTGGGGCCTGCCCTGGCAGATCGACGACGCTCCCGCCCTGGTGGACTAAATGAGCGACACACTGCGCACCCCTTATTTTCTGGTGGATGAGGGGCTCTTGAGAAAAAACCTGGAGGTGCTGCGGCAGGTCTCGGAGGAGGCCGGGTGCAGGATCCTCCTGGCCCAGAAGGCTTTTTCCATGTTCCCCTGTTACCCCCAGATCAGCCAGTACCTCTCCGGCACCACCGCCAGTGGCCTGTATGAGGCCCGGCTGGGCAGAGAGGAGTTCCCCGGGGAGGTCCACGTGTTCTCCCCCGCTTACCGGGAGGAGGAATTCGAGGAGCTTTTGACCTACGCCGACCACTTTGTGTTCAACTCCCCCAACCAGCTGCGGCGGTACGGGGAGCGGGCCAAAGCCGCTGGGAAGCAGGTGGGTCTGCGGGTGAACCCGGAGTGTTCCACCCAGGAGGGCCACGCCATCTACGACCCTTGCGCTCCCGGCTCCCGGCTGGGGACCACTCGGGAGAACTTCGATCCCAGCCTGCTGCCCCTGCTGGATGGGCTGCACTTTCACACCCTGTGCGAGCAGAACTCCGACGCCCTGGAGACCACCGCCATCGCCTTTGAGGAGAAGTTCGGGGAGTTCCTGCCCGGCCGCAAGTGGCTGAACCTGGGGGGCGGCCACCACATCACCCGGGAGGACTACGACATCCCCCGGCTGGTCCGGGTGGTGAAGCATTTCCGAGAGAAGTACGGCGTGGAGGTCTACCTGGAGCCGGGGGAGGCCGTGGTGCTAAACGCCGGCTTCCTGGTGTCCACCGTGCTGGAGGTGGTCCACAACGGCATGGATATCGCCATTCTGGACACCTCTGCCGCCTGCCACATGCCCGACGTGCTGGAGATGCCTTATCGCCCGCCGGTGAAGGATTCGGGCAAGGCGGGGGAGAAGGCCCACACCTACCGGCTGGCTGGCCCCACCTGCCTGGCCGGGGACGTGATCGGGGACTATTCCTTTGACCAGCCCCTGACGGAAGGCAGCCAGATTGTCCTGGAGGACATGGCGCTGTACACCATGGTAAAGACTAACACCTTCAACGGCATGCCTCTGCCGGACCTGGCCCTGCGCCATGAGGACGGCACCGTGGAGCTGGTGAAGTCCTTTGGCTATGAGGACTTTAAAGGCAGACTGGGCTGAGATATTGAGAATATGCAAAAGGGACTGATGCGTCAGCATCAGTCCCTTTCTGTCTGTTTGGGTGCAGCGTCGCCAGAGCAGCTTTTCCAAATGTCCGGCTTTCCAGCCATAAGTGGGGTTGTGGATGGAGAAGGTGTTTGCCTTAACCCAGAGCTGCGATCATGGCCGCCATGCCCTTGCAGATGTCCTCCAGGGTCAAGCTGGGCTGGCCCTCTTTGGCCTGTTCCGGCAGGAAGGGCACGTGCAGGAATCCCGCCCGGGTGGCCGTTCCGCGGAAGTGGTGGACCAGGTGGTAGAACAGGTCGTTGCACACATAGGCTCCGGCGGAATAGGACAGCTTGGCTGGAACGCCCTGGGCGTTGGAGGCTGCCACCATCTCTCGGACAGGCAGGGTGGAGAACAGGCCGTCTTCTCCGCCGGGGATCACCGGTTCTCCCTGGGGATGGAATCCGGCGTTATCCGGAATGGCCGCCTCCCGCAGGTTGATGGCGATGACCTCCGGGGTCAGAGCGTCCCGGCCTCCTGCCTGGCCCACAGCGATCACCGCCTGGGGGCGCAGCTCAGCGGCCCGGGCAATGCACAGCTGAGCCGCCTGGCCGTAGGTCACGGGGAGGTGGAGCTTCTCCACCCGCCAGGAGCCGATCTGCTCCGGCAGGGCTGCCACTGCCTCCCAAGAGGGGTTCACCGACTGATCCCCAAAAGGCTCAAACCCGGTGAGCAGCAGGGTGTTCATGGGGATCCCTCCTCAGTTCATCTTGGCCAGGGCGGGGCTGCCCAGAATGGCGCCCAGCACGTTTTTGGCCCCTCTCTGGAGCTCCGCCAGAGTCAGACCGCCTTTGTGGTAGGACTCCAGCACCGCAGGGTCGGGGGTGCCGGCGTGATCCACGGCGCCGGGCATCAGCACGTCCACCTGGGCCCGGACACGGTAGGCGCTGTCCCACACATTTTCAAAGTCCGGGTCGGCACTGGGACGCTCCCACCAGTCGGTCATCACCGAGCCGCCGTAGCCCCACTCGCCCCGGAGAATGGTGGTGCACAGGTCGTAGTTGTAGTGACTCCACACCCCGTTGATCTTGTTGTAGCTGGTCATGATGTGATGGGGCGCGGCCTCACGGATGCAGATCTCAAAGCCCTTGAGGTAGATCTCCCGCAGCGCCCGCTGGGACACCTGGGAGTCGTTGTACTCCCGGTTGGTCTCCTGGTTGTTGCAGGCAAAGTGCTTGGGGCAGGCGGAGACGCCGTTCTTCTGGATGCCTCGGACCACGGCTCCGGCAGTTTTGCCAGCCACCAGGGGATCCTCGGAGAAGTACTCGAAGTTTCGGCCGCACAGGGGGTTGCGGTGGATGTTCATGCCGGGCCCCAGCAGCACGTCGCTGCCCTTCTGAACCATCTCACGGCCATGGGCCTGATAGAGGCTCTCCACCAGGGCGGGATCCCAGGTGCAGGCCAGGCAGGTGCCGCAGGGCAGCAGGGAGCAGTAGTACTGCAGCCGGATGCCCGAGGGGCCGTCAGTGGTGGTGATGGGCGGGACACCCTTCTCCCGCAGGCTCTCGATGATGCCGCCCATGACAGCGGCGTTGCCCTTGGCGCCCAGGGGGCTGTCCATGATGAAGTCCCCGTGGGTCAGGGCCTCCAGCTCCTCGGGGGTCAGCTGGGCGATGAAGTCCTCCAGTGAGGCCAATCCTGCCTCCACGTCCTTGAGCTTGATGCCCTTGTCCCCGGTGAAGGGGATCTCTGTGGGCAGGCTGTCCAGGATCCGTTCCTTCAGGGAGCGCTCTGCCTGGGGCACGGGCTCCCAGGACTTCTCCCCGCTGCGGTTGACCAGCCGGTCAAAGGAGGTCACCGGTGCGCAGGCCTCCTGGAGCTGGGAGGTCACCCGCAGCTGGGGCAGCGCGATGGTGCCCGCCTGCTGGGCGGAGCGCACGTCGGTCCCCACGAAGATGCCGTAATCCCCGGCCTCCAGCACCCAGGCGTTCTTGTGGCCGGTGGCGCCGGAGTCGTCAAAGCTGGCCATGGTTTCCATGGGGAAGGTGAGGGTCAAGGTCTGGCACTGGCCGGGGGCCAGGAGCTTTGTCTTCTGGAAGGCGCACAGAACCCGGCTGGCTTTTCCCAGCTGGCCCTGGGGCGCGGCAGCGTAAACCTGGACCACCTCTTTGCCCTCCAGGGAACCGGTGTTCTTCACCTGGACTTTCACCCGCACTGTGTCCCCCAGAGCCTTCACCTGGAGGTCCTCCAGAGCAAAGGTGGTGTAGGACAGGCCAAAGCCGAAGGGGAACTGCACCGCCTCCGGGGCAAAGGTCTCAAAGTAGCGGTAGCCCACATAGATATCTTCAGTATACTGGTTGAAGTCCTCCCCCAGGAAGTTCTGGCTGGGGTAGTCCTCGTAGCGGAGGGCCACGGTGTCGCTGAGCTTGCCGCAGGGGTTGACCTTGCCGGTGAGCAGGTCTGCCACAGCGTTGCCGCTCTCCATGCCTCCTTGCCAGACAAACAGCGCGCCGTCAATGGAGTAGTCCTCCAGCCAGCTGAGATCCAGGATGCTGCCGGCATCAATGAGCACAGCAGTCTTCTGGAAGGCGGAGCTCACCTGGGAGAGCAGCTTCTTCTCGTCCTCGGTCAGGTAGTAGCTGCCGGGCTCCAGGGCGTTTTCCCGGGCCTCACCGGCTGCACGGCCCAACACCACCAGGGCGGTGCCGCACCGGGAGGCAGCGGCCTTCACCTGGTCGTCGGTGAGGGGCATCTCGTCGAAGTACCGGGGCCAGTGGCCCCAGAAGCCCATGAAGGGCTCGTTCTCAGCGCACCACTGGGCGTAGGTTTGGGCAAGCTCCGAATCCACAGCCACGCCGGCGTTCTCCAGGCCCTCCATCAGGTTGACCTTGTAGGGCGGGTTCACATCGCCGCCGGAGCCGTAGCCCACATAGAACCAATCCTGCTGGACCCGGCCGAACACGGCCACCGGATCCCCGGATTTCAGGGGCAAAACAGCGTTGTCATTTTTCAGCAGGACAGCGCCCTCTGCCGCCGCCTGGCGGCACAGAGCGGGCAGGTGCTCCTCATAGGTCTTCTCGCCGAAGACGGGCTTTTGGGTCTCCTGCGCCAGCTGATCCAGAAACTCCGGGGGGATCTGATCCCGCAGCTCCTGGGGAATCTTATTGATGTCCATAATCGGACCTCCTTCTCAGTTACTGCCTTTATGATACAGCGGGGGTGGACGGGTGTCAACTGAGGGCGCTGGGAAAAACTTTGCCAATTTACTTTCCAAAAGCCTACAATTCTGGTATACTATAATGCATAAGCAGTTTCCAATTCTTCCTCGGCAAACCACCCCGGGTCAGCGGGGGAGGAAGAAGGTTTTCTTGAGAAAGCGAAGTGTATGGATGCGGAAAAACTTAAAAGCAAAGACATTGGAATCCCTTTCCTCGGTGATCCCCATCACAGCCATTGTGCTGGTGCTCAGCTTTACCCTGGCGCCTGAGATGCCCGTGGGCACGCTGATGATGTTTCTGTTGGGGGCAATTCTGCTGATCCTGGGGATGGGCCTGTTTTCCCTGGGCGCCGATATGGCCATGATGCCCATGGGCGACGGCGTGGGCGGCGAAGTGGTCCGGATGAGCAAAAAGCGGTCCATCTGGCCGGTGATCCCCCTGGTGTTCCTCATTGGGGCGTTTATCACCATGGCCGAACCGGACCTGCAGGTGCTGGCAAATCAGGTCCCCGCCGTGCCGGATATGATCATTATCCTCACTGTGGCAGCGGGGGTGGGGGCGTTCCTGGTGATCTCGGTGGTCAACACCCTGAAGGAGCGTTTCTCTTTAAACACCTTGCTGCTGTTCTTTTACATGGTGGTGTTTGTCCTGGTCCTCTTTGTTCCCAAGGAGTTTTTGGCGGTGGCCTTTGACTCCGGCGGCGTCACCACCGGTCCCATCACGGTGCCCTTTATCATGGCTTTCGGCATCGGTGTGGCTGCCAGCCATTCCAGCGGAAACCGGAGCGAGGACAGCAGCTTCGGCATGGTGGCCCTGTGCAGCATCGGGCCTGTCCTGGCGGTGCTGATCATGGGCGTGGTGCTCAACGGCACGGAGATCAGCTACACGCCTTTCACCGTGACCGACACCTTCACCTCCCGGGAGGCGGGAGTGCAGTTCCTGCGCGGTTTCCCGGAGTACATGGGCGAGGTGGCCCTGGGTCTGCTGCCCGTGGTGGCCTTCTTCGCCATCTTCCAGATCTTCTCCCTCCATCTGCAGAAGGATGCCCTCATCCGTCTGGTGGTGGGCATTGTATACACCTATGTGGGCCTGGTGCTGTTCCTCACCGGGGTGAACGTGGGCTTTATGCCCGCCGGTTACTACCTGGGCGACGCCATTTCCAAGCTGCCCTATAACTGGGTGCTGATCCCCATCGGCATGGTGGTGGGCTACTTCATTGTGGCAGCGGAGCCCGCTGTCCACGTGCTCAACAAGCAGGTGGAGGAGGTCACCGGCGGCGCTATCCCCCAGCGGGCCATGAACCTGTGCCTCTCCATCGGCGTGGCCGTGTCCGTGGGCTTGGCTATGACTCGGGTCCTCACCGGGATTTCCATCCTGTGGTTTCTGCTGCCGGGCTACGCCGTGGCGCTGGTCCTCTCCCGGAAGGTGCCCAAGATCTTCACAGCCATCGCCTTTGACTCCGGCGGTGTGGCCAGCGGTCCCATGACGGCCACCTTCCTGCTGCCCTTTGCCATGGGCGCCTGCAGCGCCCTGGGAGGCAATGTGCTCACCGACGCTTTCGGCATTGTGGCCATGGTGGCCATGACCCCTTTGGTGGCCATTCAGTGCCTGGGCGCGGTGTATCAGAGGCGGCTGCGCCGGACGGTGGAGGTCACCGCGGCGGAGATCTCCTCCATGTCCTCTGAGGACATCATCGACTTTGACGACGTGTAAGGAGGACGTGCTGTGGAACATTTTAAATTGATTATCACCATTGTGGACAGGGGCAAAGGCGTCCGGGCGGTGGATCTGTACCGGAAGCACCACCTGCACTTTGATTTTGCCTGTTTGGGGGCTGGCACCGCCAGCTCCCGGATCCTGAACTTTTTCGGCCTGGACGAGACCGCCAAGGAGCTGGTGTGGACCCTCTCCCCGGAGAGCCGGATCCCATCACTGCTGCCGGAGGCCCGCCGGGTGCTGGACCTGGACACCCCGGGCAAGGGGATCCTGTTCACCATCCCCATCTCCGGGCTCAGCGCCCAGATTCCCCCGGTCCTGATCAAGCCGGAATACGCAAAGGAGGACACTACCATGCCAGAAGCTAAGAGCACCGGCCGGCCCTATCAGCTGGTGATGGCCATCGTCAATCGAGGCTGCTCCGAGCAGGTGATGGAGGCCGCCCGGTCCGCTGGGGCCAAGGGAGGCACCGTCATCAATGCCCGTCGGGTGGGCTATGAGGACGTGCAGAACGTGTTGGGCTTTACCCTGCAGCCGGAGAAGGAGATCGTGGCCATCCTGCTGAAGAAGGAGTACAAGCTGCCGGTGATGCAGGCCATCAACCGGGAGGCCGGCCTGAAGACCGCCTGTCAGGGAGTGCTGTTCTCCCTGCCGGTGGACGACATCATGGGCCTGCCGGAAAAAGCTTTGGAGGGCGGAGAAGCCCCGGAGCTTTCGTGAAAAAGTCAAAAGAGAGCGCTCCTGCAAGTGGGACTTGAGGGACGCCTGGTGAAAGAGTGAAATGGATGGTTGACGGTGGCTCGGGTTCCGCCGAGAAACCATCCAAGAAAAAAGAGGCCGCTGCGCAGTGTTGCAGCGGCCTCTTTTCCGGTTTAGGCAAAGTACCAGGTTTCGAAAAGCTCCAAAGCGTTGGCGTAAGTTCGCGTGGTGGGGGAGCCGGAGATCACCGGGAAGTACAGGGCAAAGAGCACCAGACATCCCACGGTGAAGGCGGCCAGCAGCAGGGTGGAACCCCGGCAGCACACCCCGCCGGGGAGCACCAGCTCCCGGGAGAAGGGGGCACGCTGGTCCAGTAGGAAGAACACCCCGCACAGGGCGATGACCAGGAAAGGCACCGCGGTGAAGTAGTGGTAGATAAACGTCAGCCGCGGCACCAGTACCCAAGGCAGGTACACGGAGCCGAAGCCCGCCAGTACCAGTCCGGCCCAGCGGGAGTGTTCCCGCCACCAGATGCAGAAGGTTCCCGCCAGGGCGGGGATACCGGCCCACCACAGCAGGGGGTTGCCCAAGGCGGAGATGGTGCTGTACCCCTGGGAGGTGTCCCCGGCGAAGTACCAGATGGGCCGGATGTCGAAGGGCCATTCGTACCAGGGGGAGGAGAAGGTGTGGGTGGCCACCAGGTTGGCGTGGTAGGTGAACATGGTGACCTGGTAGTTCCAGAAGGCCCACAGGAGCTTCCCCACGTTGTGAGGCAGAGTGGTCACCGGCAGGAAGGCGCAGAAGTAGATGCCCAGGGGCAGGGCGATGAAGAACAGACAGCACCAGCCGCACAGCTGAGCCATGCGGACCAGCAGAGGCTTCCAGGTTTCTTTGCCGCCCTTCTGGGAGCGGCGAGCGTCCAGCCAGGTGAACACCAGCTTGCCGAAGTACAGCCCCGCCAGCCCCAGAGCGCCGTAGGCCGCCGTCCACTTGGAGGCGATCCCCAGTCCGGTGAATACGCCGCACAGCAGCAGGGGGGGCAGCAGCTTGTTCCATCCGTCCCGGAGAAGGTCTCGCTTTAGGAAGGCCAGCATGGCGTCGTACATCAGCAGCAGGAAAAACACCGCGTAGGTGTCGATGGTGGCGATGCGGGTCTGGGTGAAGTGCATGAAGTCAAAGGCGAAGAGCACCGTCCCTGCCAGGCACAGCCGGGTTTTGCCGAAGAGCTGCCACAGCAGGTGGTACAGCACCGGCAGCATCAGCACCCCGAACAGTGCCCCCATGAACCGCCAGCCAAAGGGGTTCATGCCAAAGATCCGGATCCCCAGGGAGATGATCAATTTGCCCAGGGTGGGATGGGTGTTCTCGTAGGGCTCCAGGCCCAGAATGTGCTCGTAGGCGGTGCGGGCGTGGTAGATCTCGTCAAAATAGGTGGAGTTTTCATAGGTGGTCTCCAGAGGGACCCGGTCCTGCTCGTCCAGCAGGGCCTCGCAGTCGCCGTCCCCGGTGACAGTGGCCAGCACCGGGATCCCCGTATACCGCAGGCCCGCCTCGTTCAAGGTGACGCTGCCGTCCAGGGCAGTCAGGCGCACATAGCGCCCTGGAGTGGTGAGGCGGTACTCCTTCCAGCAGAAGACGCTGCCGTCGGTGAGGGTTCCGCAGTCCGTCCACACGTCCCCGTCCTGGCTGGTCTCCACCAGGACGTTCACCCCCACCCGGGAGGTGTAGTGGGCGTCGTCCGGGGCAATACCCGGCAGGTAGATCAGGGTGTCCACATCCCCGTCAGCGGTGAGCACCACGCTGTCCCCGGACTGAGGCGTCCAGGGGGTGACGGCGGTCTGGGTGTCCCCCAGGCGGTAGAAGGCAAAGCAGGCGTAGAGCACGGTCACCGCCAGCGCCAGAATCCAGCCCTGACGGGGAAGGCGTCCCCCGCCGGAGAAGGTATCCGCCAGGGGCCGGGTGGAGTGGGGTTCTCCCTCCTTGACCTTACCCAGCAGGAAGACCCGGATCCCCACCCAGATCAGATAGCCAATGGAGGCCATCTGCCCCAGGGAGAAGAGGAAGGTCAGCCAAGTGTTGGGGTTGTAGCTGCCGTAGAACTCCTGAAACTGCCACAGCACGTAGGCCACATTGGCGTAGCTGGCAGTGGCCAGGCAGGCCAGCGCCCGAAGAAAGCCCCGGTCCCGGGTGAAGAGAAAGCTGAGCAGGGTGAACAGCAGGGCGGGGAACAGGTAGCGCTCGTGCATCTTCACGGAGAAGGCATACATCACCGCCATAAGCAGGGCCGGGCAGAAGAACAGCACGTTCCGGTCCTTGGAACGGAACACCCACACCCCGCAGAGGATGGTGGCGATCACCGGTCCCAACAGGTTCAGCAGGCTTCCCAAGAGGCCTCCCGGCAAGGTCTTCCAGTTCCACCCGATGAGGCTCCAGAAGTTGTAGGCGTTGACCGAGTAGTAATTGTAGTAGGCCAGGGTGGCCTGGTAGCGCTCCAGCAGCCAGAGGAAGTTGAAGTTGATGGTGTAGGGCAGGGCGATGAGCAGCACTGTCGCCAGCGCCAGAACCACGCCCAGCAGGAGTTTTCCCCATTTTTTCCGACGGACTGTGAAGAAAAAGTACAGGGGTGCGAAGACCAGCATCTGAGGCTTGCAGGCGATGGCGGCGCCGAAGAGGATGGCGGAGGGCACAAACCGCTCCCGCTCCAGCAGCAGCACGCTGCCCAGGACGATGGCGGTGCAGAAGGAATCCGCCTGGCCCCACTGGGCGGAGTTGAGGTACACCGCCGGGCAGAAGAGGTAGGCGGCAGAGACCAGCAGCGCCGGACGCTCCCCCAAGCGAGGCAGGGCCAGGCGCAGCAGCACCCAGGCGCAGAACAGGTCGGCCAGGATGGAGGGCAGCTTGATCAGCAGGGTGTAGCCCTGGCTCTCCAAAGGAAGGCCCAGCAGCAGCCGCAGCTTTTCCAAAAACAGCAGCACATAGAGGTAGCCGGGAGGATAGTCCAGGAAGATGTCCTGTTGGTAGATCTGGCGAAAGCCCACATCGTTGAGGATGCTGGCCCAGGATTTGAAGGTGTCGGTGTCCGTGGTAAACCCTTCGGAGCCGTACCCCAGAACCAGCCGAAACAGAAACGCCCCCAAAAACAACAGACAGGCCCACAGGGGGAAACGCTCCCAAGAGCCGGTTTTTCCCGAGGTCCGGCGGCTGCCCACCAGGAACACCGCCGCGCCGAAAACACCGGCCGCCAGGGCTCCAACGCCCATAGGACCACTCCTTTCATCTGTGAAATTTACTCAAAATTTTTCCTCTATTTCGCAAAATAATGATTGACGGAACTCTATTTTCATTGTAAGCTACATGTATAAGAGTATACCGTTTCTTCCCTAAAAAAGCAAACTTTTCCGGGAAGCCTTAGAAAGGAAGCGAGTTGTAATGAACCTAAAAGTCCATCATATGCACGAGGACCCCTCAACCCTTCATGTGGGGACATGCCCCAATCGAAGCTATTATATCCCCTACGCGGATGAGAAAGAGGCCGAAAACGGCGTCTCCTCCCGGGTAATTTCTCTCAACGGCGAGTGGGCCTTCCAGTATTTTAACTCCTATAAGGAAGCGGTGGAGGCCGACGGCACCGTGGACTTTGTGGAAGAGGACATGGACACCATTCCGGTGCCCTCCTGCTGGCAGAATTACGGCTATGGCCGCCACATGTACACCAATGTGCAGTATCCCTTCCCCTGTGACCCGCCCTATGTCCCTGAGGAGAACCCCTGCGGACTGTATGTGCGGCACATCCAGGTGGAGGATCCTGCTGCCTATTCCTGGTACCTGAATTTTGAGGGTGTGGACTCCTGCTTCTATCTGTGGATCAACGGGGAGTTTGTGGGCTACAGCCAGGTTTCCCATTCCACCAGCGAGTTCGACATCTCCACCGCCCTCACTGCCGGGGACAACGTGATCTCCGTGCTGGTGGTCCAGTGGTGCGACGGCAGCTACCTGGAGGACCAGGACAAGCTGCGCATGAGCGGCATCTTCCGGGACACCTACATCCTGGCCCGTCCCCAGAACCACATCCGGGACTACTTTGTCAAGGAGTCCTTTAACGACGATTTCTCCCATGCCACAGTGAACGTGGAGCTGAAGCTCAACGGCGCCTGCACGGTCAACGCTGTGCTCACCGCCCCCAACGGCGAGAAGGTGGGCGAGGCCACCTCCACCGGCGAGGACCTGGTCTTCGAGCTGGACGCCCCTGTGCTGTGGAACGCCGAGAGCCCCAACCTCTATACCCTGACCCTGTCCACCGGGGATGAAGTGATCCCCCAGAAGGTGGGCCTGCGGAAGATCTGGGTGGACGACGGCGTGGTCTACCTCAACGGCGTGGCCATCAAATTCCGGGGCGTCAACCGTCATGACAGCGATCCTGTCACCGGCTTTACCATCTCCAAGGAGCAGGCCCTGAAGGACCTGGCCCTGATGAAGCGCCACAACGTCAACGCCATCCGCACCAGCCACTACCCCAACGCCCCCTGGTTTACCCAGCTGTGCAGCCAGTACGGTTTCTATGTCATCGGCGAGGCCGACATGGAGAGCCACGGCATGACCACCAAGCTGGGCGGCGGCTTTGGCTGGGATCACTATCCCGATGCTGCCGACGATCCTCAGTTTATGGACGCCATTGTGGACCGTTCTCAGCGGAACGTGGAGCGGGATAAGAACAACGCCTCCGTGGTGGTGTGGTCCCTGGGCAACGAGAGCGGCTACGGCGAGAACTTTGAGGCTGCCGGCCGCTGGGTGAAGGAGTACGATCCCTCCCGGCTGCTGCACTATGAGAACTGCTATGTTTACCATAAGAATCGCGAGGATTACACTCCCGATGTGTCCATGATCGACCTGTACAGCAAGATGTATCCCCCCATCAACGAGTCCGCCGATGCCTGGCACTCCAAGACCTCCATTGAGAAGTTCTTCAACGATGGCCAGACCGACGAGCTCTTTAAGGGACGGAAGATGCCCTATGTGCTGTGCGAGTACATCCACGCCATGGGCAACGGCCCCGGGGATGCTGAGGACTATCAGCAGGAGATCATCAACCGGCCTGGCTTTGTGGGCGGCTTTGTGTGGGAGTGGTGCGACCACACCGTCTTTGGCGGCATGACCCCCGACAACAAGCCCATCTACCGCTACGGCGGCGATTTCGGCGAGTTCCCCCACGACGGCAACTTCTGCATGGACGGCCTGGTCTATCCCGACCGCACGCCTCACACCGGCCTGCTGGAGTTCAAGAACGTCATCCGTCCTGTGCGGGCACAGCGGGTTTCCGGCAACACCTTCAAGCTCCACAACTATCTGGACTTCACCGACGCCGCGGATTACCTGACCCTCTCCTTTGAGGTGATGCAGGACGGCGAGACCGTATACGGCGGCAATCTGGAGATGCCCTCCATCGCTCCCCACGGCGAGGCGGAGATCACCCTGCCCGGCGAGCTGCCCCAGGGCGGCATTGCCACGGTGACCATCTCCTACGCTGCCAAGGAGGATCATCCCTTCTTCAGTGCTGGCTATCCTCTGGGCTTTGACGAGATCTACCTGTCCGAGGAGCCCTTCTTCCTGGATACTCCCGCCGAGGGCGCTGTCTCCGTGGAGGCCGGCCCCGACGAGGTGGTCTTCTCCAGCCCCGACTTCCGGTATGTCTTTGACAACGAGACGGGTCTGTTTTCCGAGATGGTGTACAAGAACCGCAATCTGCTCACTCGTCCCATGGAGTGGAACCTCTACCGGGCTCCCACCGATAATGACCGCTACATCTCCACCAAGTGGCGCAATCACGGGTATGACCGTCCCACCGTGCGGGTCTACTCTGTGGAGCAGGAGGGCGCTTCCCTGAAGGTGCATCTGGGAATTGCAGCCATCCTCATCGCCAAGATCGTGGACGTGGAAGCTGTTTGGACTGTGGACGCCCAGGGCCGTGTGGATGTGAAGCTCCACGGCCAGCGGAATATGGAGATGGCCTTCCTGCCCAGATTCGGCATCCGGATGTTCCTGCCCAAGGAATTCGGCGGGGTGGAGTACTTCGGCTATGGTCCCTACGAGAGCTATGTGGATAAGCATCGCGCCTCCCGTCTGGGTGTGTACGCCCAGACCGTGGATTCCATGCACGAGGATTACATCATGCCTCAGGAGAACTCCTCTCACTGGGGGACCCGGTATGTCACCGTCAGCGACGGCGCGTACTCCTTCACTGCAGCGGCGGAGCAGCCCTTCTCCTTCAACGTCTCCCCCTACACCCAGGAGGAGCTGGCCAAGAAGCGCCACAATTATGAGCTGGAGAAGTGCGGCGAGACCGTGCTCTGCGTGGACTACAAGATGAGCGGTGTGGGCTCCAACTCCTGCGGCCCGCTGCTGATGCCCCAGTATCAGTTTAACGAGGAGACCTTCGACTTCTCCTTCAGCCTGATGGTGGAGTAAAAACCAAAAAGTTTTTGGGGTGCTGGTCGCCAGTGGCGACCGTTCAGCACCGACCGAGCCGGCAGGCGAGACCGCCTTTTTTCAAAAAGGCGCAGCCTTTAAAAACCGGCGCAGCCGGTAGAGAAAAAGCAGGTGCCTCAGCCGCACGCGCCCGTAGGGCGATAGGCTGAGACACCGGCCCTTCTTCAGGCATGCCCCCCGAATGGTCTATTCCAACAACATGCCTAATACGGTCATGGCAACGAAAAAGGACACCCGAGCGTGAAAACTCGGATGTCCTTTTGTTGTTGTGTTTTAATGGGCCGCTCCCAGGGCTATCGCCTTGCGGTCTCGCCTGCCGGCTCGGTCAGCGCTGAACGCTCCCCACTGGGGAGCAGCGCCGCGTGGGGCTGAGCCACCTACATTTTCTCTATCGGCTGCGCCGGGTTAAGGTCGTGAGGCTCTGCCTCACACTCTGCAGCCTTTGAAAAGGCTGGCGAAACTTTTGAGTTTGCCTTAGCCCCCCATTTTGTAGATCTTTACCCCATAGCCCGGCAGCTCCACCGAGCCGTTCAGGTCCACCGTTTCCCCGGTGAGCATCTCCGTGGCCGGGCCGTGGTAGGAACACTCCATCTGACAGGGATTCTCCTCGGCGTTGACCGCCACGATCGCCGTCTGGGCGGAGCACTGCCGCACAAAGATCCACTGCTTGTTTCGCAGGGTCAGGTTCTGGAAGTCCCCATCCTTCAGGGCCACGCAGCTGCTCTTGATCCGGGAAAGCTTGCCCAGGTACTGGGTCAGCTCATTTTCCATGGGCTCCTCAAAGCAGGGACGCAGGGCGGGATCTCCCTGGTGCTTTTCCCCTTCGGCGCCCCACTCGCTGCCGTAGTAGATGCAGGGGATGCCCGGCATGCAGAACAGCACCGCGTACAGGGCGTTGATCTGCTTCTTGTCCTGGAGGATGCTGTAGAGCCGGGTGACATCATGGTTGTCCGCAAAGGAGAACAGGTGCATCCCCTTGTAAAGAGTCCACTGCTCCGGGCCAAACTGCCGGGCCAGGGAGTGGGCGATCTCAAACATGTTCATGGAGTTGAACGCCGAGTACAGCCCCTTGTAGCACTCGTAGTTGGTGGCGCTGTCCAGCATCTCCGGATTGACGATGCGCTTGTAATCCCCGTGGATCATCTCTCCCAGCAGGAAGAAGCCCTCGTCCTTGGCCTTGCAGGTATTGTGCAGCCGCCGCATGAAGTTCTCGTCCAAAAGGTACGCCACATCCAGCCGCAGACCGTCAATGCCGAACTCATCCATCCAGAAGCACACGCAGTCCATCAAGTAGTCCACCACCGCAGGGTTCTGCAGGTTGAGCTTTACCAGCTCGTAGTGGCCTTCCCAGCCCTCGTACCAGAAGCCGTCGTTGTAGCCGCTGTTGCCGCCGAAATTGATGTGGAACCAGTCCTTGTAGGGGGAGCCTTCCCGCTTCTCCTTCACGTCCTGGAAGGCCCAGAACCCCCGGCCCACGTGGTTGAACACGCCGTCCAGCACCACGCGGATCCCCGCGTCGTGGAGGGCCTCCACCATGTCCTTCAGATCCTGGTTGTCCCCCAGACGGCAGTCCAGTTTCCGGTAATCCCGGGTATCGTAGCCGTGAGAGTCGGATTCAAACACCGGGGAGAAGTATACCGCCCCGATCCCCAGTTTCTCCAGGTGGGGGATCCACTCCTTTACCTTGCGGATGCGGTGAGCTTCCACTCCGTCGTTTTCCAGCGGTGCCCCACAGAACCCCATGGGGTAGATCTGATAGAACACCGCGCTCTGCGCCCAGTCCTTTTCCGGCTTGCCATGCAGCATATGCGTTCCTCCTTTTTTTAGGGTACATGCACAAATACTCCCTACAGTATACCCGATTTTTCCGGAAATGAAAAGGCTTTTTTGCCAAAAAAAGACTCCGGGCATGGCCCGGAGCCCTTTTCTCGTTGCGTTACGGTTGGTAGACTACTCCGTCCTCCGCGGTCCAGAGGAGGGTGCCGTGCTCCTCAAGGGCTTTTTGGGCCTCCTCATTGGATTCCCAGCCGTATTGGGTGGCATTGAAATAGTATACTTTGTCAATCTCTCCGTGGGGAAGTTCCCGTACCGAGGAACACTGCCATTCAATTTCCTCTTCGGGATAGCCGTTTGCCCGAAGCTGGGCTTCCAGCTGGGCGGCGTTTTCCTCAGACTTGTCGTTCCATGCCTCTTCTGTAAGGGGATAGATCAGTTCCCAGGGATAGCCGCCCTCGGGGCCGGTGAATTGGCCGACCGTTCCATGAAACCAGCCGCTGATCCAGTCGCTGGGGGTGAAGGAGGTGGTGATGAGCAGGATGGATTCCCCCTCCCCTTGGACCTCCGAAGTGGAGGGGACAAAGTTGGTCATAGAGGATAGACGGAAGGGAGTTTCCAGGTCTACGGTGAGCAGACCATCCTCTACGGAAACCCCTTGGAGGATTTCTTCCGCCTGTGGGACAATTCGATAGGTGTTGGCGAAAAACGCCAGCCCTATTGTGACCACCAACGTGGCCACTACGGCCAAAGCCGCGATTTTTACCCATTTTTTCCGAAGCATCCGCTTCATCTGATTTAATCCCTCCAAAAACTTCGTTTCTCGTTTTTGGGGGATGGTATCAAGAGTAAGAGAGGTAGTCGGAGCTTCCTGCAACTTGTGAAACTCCTTCTGGCAGCTTTCGCACTCCTGCAGATGCTCTTCCACCAGAGCGGCGGTCTCCGGGCTGCACACGTTGTCGTGGTACAGGGGCAGCAGATCTTTTACAACAGTACAGGGGACTTTCATTCCAATTCCTCCTTAATCTTCAGTCTCGCCCGATGGTAGGTGACTCTGGCCCAGCTCTCGGTTTTCTCAAACAGCCTGCCGATCTGGGCGAAGCTTAGCTCCCCAAAGGTCCGCAGCCAGAAGACCTCTCGATAGGGTTCCGGCAGAGTGTGGAGCACCCGGTGGATCTGCAGGGCTTCCTCCTGGTCCCCCAGACGTTCCTCCAGGTCGGCGGGGTCGGGCCAGTCCCCCTCCATGGGGGCGGCGTGTTTGCGCTTTTTGAGAAGGGAGAAGTAGGTGTTCTTGGCGATCTGGCACAGCCACACCTGCAGCCGGCACTCCCCGTGAAAGGAGTCAATGGCCTTCAGCGCCTTGAAAAAGGACTCCTGGGTGACCTCCTCCGCCAGGTGATGGTCGTGGGTCAGCCGCAGGCAGTAGCCGTAGACCGCGTCGTAATATTCCGCGTAGATCCGTTCGAAATCATCCATCCTCTCACCCCTCTCCGTCAATAGGACTCCCCAAGTGTCCGTTCGTTACAAAAGACCCCTGTTTTTTTGCGTTTTCCGTCCATTGCTTTCTCCCTGGGGCCCTGGTATAATCAAGCCAAAGGGAGGTGCTTTCCATGACATTGCTCACCTATTCCGCCTTTGCCATCCCCCTGTGGGTGGCTCAGTTCGCCCTGTATTTCTACCTCCGCCGGGCACGTATGATGAAAGAGAGCCTCATCGCCAAATGCGCCGGCAGCTTTTTGGCGGTGGGCAGTGCCGCCTTTGCCTCCATGGCCCAGGGAGGCGTCCTGAAGGTGCCTTGGGTGTTCTGGTTCTTCGTGCTGTGTACCTTGGCCGACGCCCTATTGGAGATCAGCTTTGTCCCCGGAATGTTGGTGTTTGGGGCTGCCCATCTGTGCTTGGTCCTCTGGCTTTGGGGGCTGGCCCAGCCCTCCTGGTGGAGCTTGGCACTGTGGGTGGGGGTGTACCTGCTCACCGCGTTGTTGTTCCGCAAGGAGCTGCCCACCCTGGGCAAGCTGACCATCCCCTTCCTGCTGTATCCGGCGCTGCTGGGAGCCAGCGTGGCCGTGGCGGTGCCCCTGCCCTTCCTGCTGGGGGCAAAGTGGACGCCGGTGGCGGTGGGTGCGGTGGTGTTCTACATCTCCGACATGCTGGTGGCCAAGAACCAGCTGTCCCACTGGGACGACAAATGGCAGAAGCCCATCATGCTCCTGTACTGGGCGGCGCTGTATCTCATCAGTGTGGGACTCTGGGTGTGAGTTACTGGGATATGCGCAAAAGGAGGCTGTTGCAATTTGCAACAGCCTCCTTTCCTGTTGTGCCCAGAGGGCAGCATTCTTCGTTTACAGGGCTTCTTTGGGAACCGTTGTCTCCGGAGAAGCGGCGCCGGCGGCTCGGTCCCTGAGAATTCTCCCCATGGCCAGCAGGTAGACCACCACGCTCACCGCCGGCCCCAGAATGTCCGAGAGAGGTTCGGCGTAGAAGGCAGCCCGGGCGCCAAAGGCAGCGGGCAGGGCAAAGATGGCCACAAAGTACACCAATTTCCGCCAGAAGGACAGGGGGAGGGACAGCCGCACCTGACCGATTCCGGTGAAGCCGTCCACCAACTCATACTGAACGCCCAAGGGGATGATGGCCAGGGTGCAGACCTTGATGGCGTCATAGGCCTCCTGAGCTAAAGTGGGTTCCTGGGTGAAGAGCCGCACAAAGAGGGGCCCAGCCACCCTGGCCAGGACAAAGAGGAGGGTGGTGTAGCCCACGCACAGCCCGATGATGTACTTTTGGGCTTGGCGGACCCGGTTCACCTGACGGGCGCCGTAATTATAGCCCAAGATGCCCTGGGTTCCGCCACTGATGCCACCCAGGGGCATGGTGACCACCAGCATAAAGCTCTGGACAATGGTGTTGCAGGTGACCAGCATGTCCCCTTGGGAGCCGCCGGAGCGCTGAAGGATGGCGTTCATGGCGATGATCATCACGTTGTCGATGGCGATGATCAGGAAGGGGGTAAAGCCCAGGACCAGGATGCGGCCCATGATCCGCAGATCATAGCCGCCGAAGGTGATGGGCACCATCACACGTTTGCCGCAGAGGAAGAGGATGACAAAGGCGGCGCTGGCAGCTTGGGAGATCACCGTGGCGATGGCAGCACCCTGGACACCCATGCCCAGCACAAAGATGAACACCGGGTCCAGAGCGATGTTCAAGGCGGCGCCCAGCATGACGGAGGTCATGCCCATTTTGGCAAACCCCTGGCAGATGACAAACTGATTCAGTCCGCTGGCGGCCAGGGCGAAGAAGGTGCCGCAGAGGTAGGCGGTGAAGTACTTTTCCGCATAGGGGTAGGTGGCGTCGCTGGCGCCGAAAAGCCGGAGCATGGGTTCCCGGAAGGGGAGAATCCCCCCAACGAGCAGGACGGAAAACACCACCAGCATCAAAAAGCAGTTGGCCAGCACTTTTTTGGCCGCGGGGAGATTGCCTTCTCCCATGCGGATGCTCACCAGCGGGGCGCCTCCCACGCCCACCAGAAACGCCACGGATCCCACCAGTGTCACCACCGGCCCGCAGACGCCCACACCGGCCAGGGCGATGTCCCCCACCTGGGGGATGTTGCCAATGTAGATCCTGTCCACAATGCTGTACAGCACGCTGACAAACTGCCCCAGCATACTTGGTATGGCGATGCGCCACACCAAGCTGCTCACTTTGTCTTTTCCCAGATCGTTCTCCGCTGCCATCCTTCTTGCTTCCTTCCTTTCCTCACCCAGTTGGCGCTGGGTATGAGGTTACATTCCCAGCTGGGTCTTGACCCACTCCACGGACCGGCGCAGGCAGTCCCACTGATCCTTGGCGCCGTAGTGCTCGATGGTGTAAATGCCGTCATAGTCGTCCTGTTTCAACCGGTTCATCACCTCCGCCACCGGCAGATCCCCGGCGCCCACCGGCGCAGGGTACAGCCCCACCTGATCCACCGCCAGGTAGGGTTCCTCTCCCATCAGGGAGGTGTAGGATCGGTCTTTCAGATGGACATGGCCGATCCGATCCCGCAGCCGGTCATAGGCCTCCAGCACATCTTCCCCGGCAAACCGGAAATTTCCCGTGTCAAAGGCGCAGTCCAGGCTGGGGCAGTCGTCCAGAAACCGACGCACTCCGGCAATGTCCGCAATGGGGGAGAGCTTGTTGTCATATTCCTCCATCACCAGGGACAGGCCGTACTCCAGAGCCAATTCCCCTAGCTGAGCCACGCACTGGGTCATCCGGGCAGTTTTGTCCTCCCGCTGCTGAGGGGTGTCCTCCGCATCCCAGAAACCGGGGATCACCAGCAGCCTGGACGCCCCCAGGAATTGGGCCGCCTCCAGAATGGGGGTGGCCTGCTGCTTCACGTCCTGATCCCGGCCAAAGTCAAAGTAGGCGGGGATGGCGGAGATTTCCATGTCCGTCATGGCCAACTCCTGGCCGAATTCGTCCTCTCTGCCCAAGATGTTGTTGGCAGAGGCCTCCACGGCCTGGATGCCCAGCTCCCGAGCTTTGCTCAGGGCGTCCACAACAAAACAGTTTTCCTGCCGGGCAATGTCCCGGATGTGATCGTAAAATGTGGCCAGCTTTGCCATGATGATTCCTCCCTTTTGTCACAGAGCCGCCAGGCGGCGGCCGGTTTCCACGGCGACGGCGATGGACTCCTGAGCAATGGTAGCCCCCTGCTGTCCCAAAACCCCGGAATCCCACACGGGGCCGTCCAGATTGTCGGTGGTGTAGAAAAATTGGGCAAACTTCACCCCGCGAAACTGGGCCACTGCCGCCAAAGAGGCGCACTCCATCTCCACAGAGATGCAGCCCTGCTCCTTGCGGCGCTTCAGTTTCTTCCGGGTTTCCCGGTAGAAGGCGTCGGTGGTCCAGGTTTTGCCCTCCCGGTAGGGAAGGCCCAGGCTCTCCAATGCGCCCCGGCAGGCGGAAACGCAGTCCGGATCCAGCACCACCTCATCCGAGGGAGCCAGGTAGTGGTAGGAGAGGCCCTCGTCCCGGACGGCGGCGGTGGGCAGAATGAAGCTGTTGAGGGGGATACTGCTGTCCAACACCCCGGCGGCGCCGAAAAATACAAAGCACTTCCCGCCCAGTGGCCAGACATCCTCGATAAATCCCGCAGCGGCGGGTCCGCCCACATGGGGCAGGCTCAGGGCAATGGGGGTGCCCTCCACCTCCACCCGGTAAATGGGCACCTCGCCGGTGCAGAATTTCGCCGAGGCAATGGGCTCCCCTCCGTACCGTTCCAGGCACTGTTCCACAATGTGCTTGGAGAAGGCCATGACGCAGATCTCCGGAAAGCCGGCCATGGGGGAAAGGTGGTCCTCCGGATTGATCAATGCCTTTGGGGTGGGGTCAAACTCGTTGCACAGCATGGGGCTCCCTCCTTAACAGAATGTTGTGTGGCTATTGTAGGAAAAAACCGTGGAAAAGTCAAGGGAGCACGGTCCTTCCCAACTGGAAACCGCTGGGCTTTTTTACACAAATCGGAGGGGTCCGGTGGCTCTTCTTGGGGTGTGGGCCAGCGGTGGGAAGAGATACGTGGGGTCCCCCACAAACCGAAGGCTCCCGTGGCTCTCTTGGCAGTGCTGCGCGGGACCCAGCGGGATTCCCTCGCCGAGGCAAACAAAAAGGGCTGCCGCATCACGCGGCAGCCCTGAAAGGTCAGCGGGACTTTTTGGAGACGCTTTTGCGCGTCCTCATCTAATGTGAGAATCACACGTGGAGCAACGGTACGGTCTCCCGGCAGTGCTGGATCTCCTCGGTGGTGGGCAGGGCGGGGATAGCGCCGGTCTTGGTGGCGCAGGTGGAGCCTGCCGCGTTGGCAAAGTCCAGGAAATCCCCCAGCTCCTCGGGAGAGAGTTCAGCGGGACGCTTGCCGGACTGGGCGATCTTGGCCAGCAGCGCGCCGAAGAAGCTGTCGCCGGAGCCAGTGGTGTCCTTCACCGGGGTGTCATAGGTCTCCTTGGCCAGGGTGATCCCGGGGGCAAAGGCCTTGCAGCCCCGAGCGCCCAGGGTGACCACCACCAGGGAGACTCCCATCTCCAGCAGGGCCCAAGCGCCGTCCTCGATCTTCTCCTTGCCGGTGAGCAGCTCCAGTTCCTCGCCGGAAACCTTCATAATGTCCGCCTTGGGAATCAGGCTCTTCATCCGGGCAACGCCCTCTTCCTCACGGCCCTTCCACAGCGGGGGACGCCAGTTGGGGTCGTAGGCCGTGATCTTCCCGTGGCTCTTGGCGTAGTCCACCAAGCGCTCCACCGCAGAGCGGGAAGGCTCCGCCGTCATCAGCAGGGAGCCAAAGCACAACAGCTTGCACTGGTCGATCAGGGACAGGTCCGTGTCCTCAAAGGTCAGCCGAGTATCTGCGCCGGGGTTGCGGTAAAAGCTGAAATCCCGGTCGCCCTCCGGACTCAGCTGCACAAAGGCCAAAGTGGTGGCATAATCCGGATCCTGTGTCAGCCCCTGAATGTCCACCTGGCACTGGCGCAGAGTGTCCACCAGGAAATCGCCGAACATATCCTTGCCCACCCGGCCCAAAAAGCCGGCACTCACTCCCGCGCGGTGAGCCTGCACCGCTACGTTTGCCGGCGCGCCGCCGGGGTTGCGGGCAAACAGCAGCCGCCCGTCCTCTGTGTTCCCCACTGGGGTAAAGTCAATCAAAAGCTCGCCCATAGAAACGATGTCCGCCATGTCCGTGACCGCCTTTCCGTCTGTTTGATGATTTTCACTTAATGATACCTTTTTTTGCCCCTTTTGTAAATGGGGGCCGAAATAATTTCTCCCAAATGCCCGTGGACGCACGTTTTAAAACAGAAAAGGACGGCCTGGAATGGACCGCCCTCGGTTTTCCTGTCTTATTTCTTGCCGGGCTTTTTCCCCGCCGGTTTTGTCTCGGTCAGGGTCTTGGGAGTGTCCTCCTGCTTCTTCAAAGCCTTGGGGGTTTCCTCCTGCTTTTTCAGGGTTTTGGGGGTCTCCTCCTGCTTCTTCAGCGCTTTGGAAGCCTCTTCCTGCTTCTTCAGGGTCTTGGCCGGCTCCGCCTTCATGGCCTTCTCCTGGGTGGCAGAAGCTGCCTTGGCAGAGGCTGCCTTCTTTGCGGCGGGAGCTTTCTTCGCCGCAGGCTTGCGCACCGTTTTGGTGGTCGTCTTGGGGGCGGTGGAAACCAGCTTCCACTGCTGTCCAATGCCGTCCACATCCTCCCAGATCTGGGCGGGGGCGCCGTCCTCATCACTCATATCCACAATATCCAGAACCTTTCCGGAGGCCACATTGAGCAGCTTCTTGTAAGTTGCCGTCACAGTCACCAGCTGCCACAGCTGGCTCTCACCGTCCACGTCCTCCCAGGTCTGTGCCCAGGTGCCGTTGGCTGCGCCGCCCTGCATCACGTCCAGCACTTTGCCGCACGCCTTGTTGAACAGCTTTACGCCTCCCTCGGTCTCCACAGAGGTCCAGGTTTGGGCTTCGGTGCCGGCGGGCTCAGCCTGCTCCACAACCAGGCCGTTGTCCAGCCCGGTGGCCTGCAGGGCCTTGCCGCTTCTACGGTTGACGATCATAAATTCCGCTGCTTTTTTGCCAGCCATATGTGAAACTTCCTTTCTGGTCTGCAATGATGCAATGTCTAGATTTTATAAGATTCTCTATGGATGCATTATAATCTTTTTCAACAAACCTGTCAAATGAGCCAAATCTGCGAAAAACCTGGTTTTTTCAGGGATTTGGGGGAAGGATCCCTCTGTTTTTGGCTATATTTGGGAACGGCCTTCGGCGGGGTTCTTCTGGAAATTGTGGAAAAGGGGAAAATTTGTGAAAACTTCCACCCCCGCTGCTTGGAATCAATCTTCAGATGGTGTATACTGAGGGTACAGCAAATTCGACGCAGTTAGGAGGGATTCCCGTGTCCCGAGTCAGTCAACAATCCAACAGGACTCCCAGCCAGACGGCCCGCCGTCCGGCGGAGCGGTTCCGCCCGGACCCGAGGCTGGGCCTTTCCCATGAGCAGGTCCAGCGGCGGATGAAGGAGGGCCTGCACAACGGCGTCACCGGAATCAAGTCCAAGTCAGAGGGGCAGATCATCCGGGAGAACGTGTTCACCTTCTTCAACATCTTAAACTTTGCCCTGGCCCTGGCGGTGATCCTGGTGGGATCCTTCCGCAGCACCGTGTTTATGGGCGTGATCCTGGCCAATATCTTCATCGGCTCCTTCCAGAGCATCCGGGCCAAGCGCACCTTGGACAAGCTGGCCATTGTGTCGGCGCCCAAGGCGGTGGTGCTGCGGGGAGGCCAGAAAAAGGAGATTCCTGTGGAGCAGGTGGTTCTGGATGACATCCTGGTGCTGGCCGCCGGGAACCAGATCTGCTCCGACGGCGTGGTGGTGGCCGGGGAGTGCGAGGTCAACGAGTCGCTGATCACCGGCGAGTCCGACCCCATTCTCAAGCGGCCGGGAGACAGCCTGCTCTCCGGCAGCTTTGTGGTCAGCGGCAACGCCCACGCTCAGGTGGAGCATGTGGGCGCGGACAACTACGCCCAGAAAATCGCCGGAGACGCCAAGTACATGAAAAAGCGCAACTCCGAAATCATGGACTCCATCGACCGGATCGTCAAGGTGGTGGGCTTTGGGATCATCCCCATCGGCGCTCTGCTGTTCTGGAAGCAGTTTGTGGTGCTGAATGACACCCTGCAGAACTCCGTGGTAAGCACCACTGCCGCCATGGTGGGCATGATCCCCGAGGGCCTGGTACTGCTGGTCAGCGTGTGCTTTGCCGTCAGCGTGGTGAAGCTCTCCGCCCGGAAGACCCTGGTCCGGGACCTGTATTGTGTGGAGACCCTGGCCCGAGTGGACACCCTGTGCCTGGATAAGACCGGTACCATCACCGAGGGAACCATGCAGGTGGACGAGCTGGTGCCCTTCCCCGGGGTGACCCAGCAGGAGATGGAGGGCCCCTTAAACGCCCTGGTGACCAACCTTCAGGACGGCAACCCCACCTCCCTGGCCATTGAGGAGTACTTCCCGGAGCCCAGCCCCTGGCGTGCCACCACGCTGGTGCCCTTCTCCTCAGCGCGGAAGTGGAGCGGCGCTTTCTTCCCGGGCCGAGGCGCCTATGTCATGGGCGCAGGGGAGTTCATCCTGGGGGAGGAGTTCCAGACCATCCGAGAGCAGGTGGAATCCTACGCCCAGCGGGGGCAGCGGGTGCTGCTTCTGGCCCGGTGTGGGGAGGACTTTGAGGAGCAGTCCCTGGGCGGGGAGCCCCAGATCCTGGGACTGGTGCTGCTCAGCGACAAGCTCCGCCGGGAGGCTCCCCGGACCCTGCGGTACTTTGCCGACCAGGGGGTGGACCTGAAGGTGATCTCCGGGGACAACGCCGTCACCGTGGCCAACATCGCCCGGAAGGCGGGCCTGCCCAACGCGGATAAATACGTGGACGCCACCACCTTGGAGACAGAGGAGGACATCCGCCGGGCGGTGGGGGAGTACGCCGTCTTTGGCCGGGTGACCCCCCAGCAGAAGCTGAGCTTTGTCAAGGCTCTGAAGGCCCAGGGCCACACCGTGGCCATGACTGGCGACGGTGTCAACGACGTGCTGGCCTTGAAGGAGGCGGACTGCTCCATCGCCATGGCATCCGGCAGCGACGCCGCCCGGACGGTTTCCAGCTTGGTGCTGCTGGACTCCAACTTTGCCTCCATGCCCGTGGTGGTCCAGGAGGGCCGGCGGTCCATCAACAACCTCCAGCGCTCCAGCGCGCTGTTTTTATCCAAGACCATCTTCTCGGCGCTGATCGCCGTGCTGTTTATCTTCATCAACTACAGCTATCCCTTCCAGCCAGTGCAGCAGACGCTGATCGCCACCCTGACCATCGGCACGCCCTCTTTCATTCTGGCTTTGGAGCCCAACAAGGACCGGCTGCGGGGAAAGTTTATTCTCAACGTTATCCGGCAGAGCATCCCAGCCGCTCTGACTATGACCGCCAACATTGTGCTGCTGTGTGCCCTCAGCGGCCCCCTGGGACTGTCCAACCAGGACATGTCCACCTTGGCGGTGGTGCTCACCTGCTTGACCGGCTTTGTGATGCTCTTTAAGATCAGCACCCCCTTCAACGGTCTGCGCGGGGCGCTGTTTGGCGTGCTGTTGTCCGGGTTTGTGGCGGCGTTGATCTTCTTGCGGGACTTCTTTGCCCTGACTGCTATCACCATGCCCATGCTCATCGCTCTGGCGCCCATGATGCTGTTTGCCATTGTGCTGATGCTGACCCTGACTCACTTGGTGGACCACGTCATCGCCAATTCCCAGAGCCCTCTGCGGCGAAAGGTGGACCAGGGGCGCCGGCGTCAGCAGGCCCGGTCCCGGCATGGGGCACGGTAAAGCTTGGAAAGGAGGACGGCTATGTCGCTTTGTGAGGATATTCGAGACTTGACCACCCGGGCTTTGTGGGAGATGGAGAACTTAATGGCGGCCATCCCTGGGGAGCTTTGGGACAAACGGTATGACGGCCTGCCCATGTGGAAGTACGTATACCACACGCTGTACTCCATGGACCGGTGGTTTCTCAACCCCCAGGATCCCGGGTATCGGGATCCCCCCATTCACCGGGAAGGGCTGGCAGATTTAAACGTGGTGCCGCCGGAGGGGGAAACGCTTTCCCGCCAGGATGCGGAGGCGTATTTCCAGCGGATTTGCGGGAAACTGCTGGACTACGTGGCCACGCTTTCCGATGATATGCTGGGCGACTGTCCCCAGGAGTGTTCGCTTTCCCGGTTGAAACTGATCCTGGGCCAGTTCCGGCATTGGCACCGTCACATGGGGATCGTTTATGGATTCCTCATTCAAGACACAGGCAAATGGCCCTTTGTGCTGAACATGTTGGGGGAAATCCCCCCTGGGCCCATGCCCCATTATTATCCGTAAAGAAAAAGCTCCCGGTGTTCAACCGAGAGCTTTTTATGCTTTTGCAGGACTGGTTACAGCACGCAGTACTGTTCCATATAGCCTTCCATGGCCTTGAGCAGTTCCGGGTCGGTGCCGTGGTCCTTTAAGTACTGGTGGATATCCACCACGGTGACAATGGGATGAACCTTCACGCCGAACTCCTCTTCCACCTCCATGATGGCGGTCTTGCCGGGAGTCTGGCCCACCTCGCAGCGATCCACGCTGATGAACATGTGGGGAACCTTCACGTCGGCGCAGGCCTTCAGGATGGGCATGGTCTCCCGCACAGCAGTGCCTGCGGTGATCACATCCTCGATGATGATGATGCGGTCGCCGTCCTGGGGCTGATAGCCCACCGTGCCGCCGCCTTCGCCGTGATCCTTCACCTCTTTGCGGTTGAAGAAGTAGGGCCGGTCAATGTTGTGATCCCGATAGAGCGCCATGGCGCAGGCACTGGCCAGGGGGATGCCCTTGTAGGCCGGGCCGAACATGGCCTCAAAGTCGCCGCCCACCGTGTCCTTGACCAGCTGGGCGTAGTAACTGCCCAGACGGGACAGCTGCGCGCCGGTCTTATAGTTGCCGGTGTTCACGAAATACTGGGTGTTGCGGCCGCTCTTGGTGACAAAGTGGCCAAAGCGCAGCACTTGGGCGGAGAGCATAAACTCAATAAATTCCTTTTTCTTTTCCGTCAGCATTTTCTGATCCCTCTTTTTTTATTCCTCGGCATCCTCCGGGTGCTTATACAGGTTGAACCGGAACAGCTTGGATTCGTCGGATTCCTTCTCGCACATCACAAAGGCTTCTGCAATCTTTCCGCCCTCGATCAGCGCGGTGAGGCCCACCAGCTGGCAAAGCTTGCTCTTCAGGTTCAGCCGGTCGCCGTCACGGGTCATCAGATAAACCTCGCCCTCGCAGCTGTCCAGAACCTTCAAGAAGGCGGGCACGTCAATGTCGTGCAGTTCTACCATCTTAGGTGACATAGTTATTCCTCCTTTGCTTATGTTCCATCGTCATCATATCACAATTTCCCAAAATATGCAACTTGGGGTTTTTTAGTCCGGGCTGTCATGGCAGGCCGTTGCATCCCGCCCGTTTTTTTGCTACAATGAAGCCAGAATTTCGAAAAAGGGGTGCGCGGCATGGAATACAAGAAGTTAAAAAGTGGTACTGATATACGAGGCGTTGCGGTGGACGGTGTCCCCGGAGAGCCGGTCAACCTCACCGATGAGGTCATCGAGACCATTGCGGCGGCGTTTCTGGTGTGGGTGGAGCGGCACCTGCAAAAGCAGCCGGTCGGATTGAAGGTGGCCATTGGCCACGATTCCCGGATCAGCGCCGACCGGATCAGCGCCGCGCTGCAGCGGGTGTTCACCAAGTACGGGGTCCAGGTGCTGGACTGCGGGCTGGCCTCCACGCCCTCCATGTTCTGGGCTACGCTGGACCTGCCCTGTGACTGCTCCGTGCAGATCACTGCCAGCCATCACCCCTATCACCGCAATGGGCTGAAGTTCTTTACCCCGGCAGGGGGACTGGATGCCCCGGACATCACGGAGATCCTGGAGCTGGCCCAGCAGGGGGCCCATCCCGCCCAGGAGGCCGCCGGCTCTGTGGAGCCCTGCGGCTATATGAAGGACTACGCCGCCCGGCTGCGCCGCACCATCCAGGAGGGCGTGGGCGCCGCGGACTATGACCATCCCCTGCAGGGGTTCCACATTGTGGTGGACGCTGGCAACGGAGCCGGCGGCTTCTACGCCAGCGAGGTGCTGGCTCCCCTGGGCGCGGACGTCAGCGGCAGCCAGTTCCTGGAGCCCGACGGCCGATTCCCCAACCACATCCCCAACCCGGAGAACGAAGAGGCTATGGCCTCCATCTGCCAGGCGGTGAAGAAGGCCCACGCCGACTTGGGCGTGATCTTCGACACCGACGTGGATCGTGGCGCCGCGGTGGACAGCCGTGGGGAGGAGATCAACCGCAACCGGCTGGTGGCATTGGCTTCCGCCATTGCCCTGGAGAAAGAGCCCGGCGGCACCATTGTCACTGACTCCATCACCTCTGACGGCCTGAAGGAGTATATTGAAAAGACCCTGGGGGGCAAGCATCATCGGTTCCAGCGGGGGTATAAAAATGTGATCAACGAGGCCCTGCGGCTCAACAAAGAGGGGATCAACTGCCCCCTGGCCATTGAGACCAGCGGCCATGCCGCTATGCGGGAGAACCACTTCCTGGACGACGGCGCCTATCTGGTGACCAAGATCCTCATCAAGATGGCCTCTCTGCGCAAGGAGGGCAAGGACCTCAACGACCTGCTGGCTCCTCTCCGGGAGCCTGTGGAGGCTTCGGAGGTCCGCCTGCCCATCACGGAGGAGGATTTCCGCACCCGGGGTCAGGCGCTGATCGCCTCTCTGGAGCAGTACGCCCAGGAGCAGGGCTGGGCCATTGCCCCGGACAACCGGGAGGGCATCCGGGTAAGCTTCCCCAAGGGGGAGGGAGAAGGCTGGTTCCTGCTGCGGTTGTCCGTCCATGATCCCATCCTGCCCATCAACATGGAGAGCGACTGCGCCGGAGGAGTGCAGCAGATCGCTGGGAAGCTGCTGGGATTCCTCCAGGCCCATCAGGAGGGCGTGAACATCGCCCCCATGGAGTCCTTTGTTCAGGGCTAAACCCACTTTTTGAGGAGACACCCCGCTTTAAAAAAAGCTCCACTTTTAGAGACCGGGCGTTTTCCACTTCCACAAGGGTGATGGTGGGAGCGTGTTCCTTTGGAGTGTGCCCGGTGGATTCTGGGAACACAGAGGACTTTCAAAAACTTAAACAGAAAAGGTGCCGCTGCGGGATGCAGCAGCACCTTTTTTTACGGCCCCACCAGTTGCAGCACATGGCACACTCCGGGAATGGATTGGCCCTGTTGGGAGGAGGTGGGGGACATAAGCGCGCCGGTGGCGCAGAAAAGAATATTGTGCAGCTGCCCCCGCTCCAGCATGGGGAGGAGATGGCCGCACAGCACCGAGGCGGAGCATCCGCAGCCGGAGCCGCCTGCGTGGACGTCCTGCCGATCGCGGTCGTAAAGAAGCAGGCCGCAGTCCTGGTGGACAGGGCGCAGATCCACACCCTCCCGATCCAGGCACTCAAGCAGCAGCTGAGAGCCCACAGATCCCAGGTCTCCGGTAAAAATGCCGTCGTAGTCCTGAGGGGAGGTGTGGGTGTCGGTGAGAAATCGATGGATGCTGTCCGCAGCGGCCGGGGCCATGGCAGCCCCCATGTTGGCGGCGTCCTTCACTCCCAGGTCCTGGATCCTTCCTGCCAGGCCCCGGAGAACCCGCACCGGGCCCCCCGTGCCCACCAGAGTGCAGCCGGAGGCTGTGGCAGTCCACTGAGCGGTGGGGGAGCGCTGACCGCCATACTCCAGGGGCAGACGGAATTGCCGCTCCGCCGAGCAAAAGTGGGAGCTGGTCACCGCCAGGGCTCGCTGGGCAGCGCCGCTCTCCACCAGGATGGAGGCCATCAGCAGTGTTTGGGCCATGGTGGAACAGGCCCCGTACTGCCCCAGGAAGGGGATGCCGAAACTCATCAGCCCAAAGGTGGAGGAAATGCACTGGTTCAGCAGATCCCCCGCTAAAATGAAGTCCACCTGGTCCGGGGGGAGTTTCGCCTTGTTCAGAGCGATGGTCACAGCCTCCCGTTGGAGCTGGGCCTCGGCCTTTTCCCAGCTGCTTTCCCCCAGAGTGGTGTCCTCAAAGGTCTGGTCAAATTCTCCGCCCAAGGGGCCTTGAGCCTCCTTTTTCCCGGTGACCGCACCGTGGCTCAGAATGGTGGGCGGAAGCTGGAATTCCAACGTGCTTTCCCCGATCCGCTTCACAGCACCACCCCCAGAATCCACAGCACCAGCCCATAGGCCACCGAAGCGGTGATGCCGAACACCAGCACCGGACCCGCCACGGAGAACAGCTTGGCTCCCAGACCGGTGACGAATCCCTCGGATTTGAACTCCAAAGCCGGGCTGACCATGGAGTTGGCAAATCCCGTGATGGGCACCAGGGTGCCGGCTCCGGTGTACTTGGCGATGTTGTCGTACAGTCCCAGAGCGGTGAGCAGGGCGGAGAGGAAGATCAGGCTGATGGACACCCAGGCTCGGGCTTGGGTCAGCTCAGCTCCCAGGGATTGGTACAGGTTGCACAGGCATTGGCCCAGAGTGCAGATGGTTCCCCCGCTGAGAAAGGCCAGCAGGCAGTCCTTCCCCACCGGAGAAGGCGGCGAGGCCTGTTCCACTCGGTGCTGGTACTCCTCTTTGGACATGGCTTTCATAGGCGTTCCCCCTTTGGGGATAGTGTGCCGCAAATCGCCTTGGGCTATACATGATTTCTGACAAGAGGAACGGTCTCATCTGAAGAACTGGGAGAACAGCGCCCAAAGTCTGAAGAAGGGTGCGTCTTTTGCAGGATCAGCGGATGAAGTCGGTGCGCTGGAAGGACTCCCGCTCCGGCAGGCCAAACTGCTCCTTGCCCAGAGCGATGGATTTCATCAAAAAGGCCATGTTCCGGGCCAACGTCCGCAGGGTCTGCAGCCCTTCCGCGTCCTGCTGGGCCTCGCCCTTTTCTCGGCCGTGGACGGAGTTCCAGTACTGGCTGGAGGCCACGGGCATGCCGGAGATGGTAAAGTATTTGTTCAGCTCGTCAAAGGTGGCGGACAGCCCGCCTCGACGGGCCACCACCACGGCAGCGCCCACCTTCATGGTCTTGTCAAAGGGCGTGCTGTAGAAGAGCCGGTCCAAAAAGGAGATCAGCGTGCCATTGGCTGAGGCGTAGTACACGGGGCTGGCCACCACCAGTCCGTCGGCTTCCTGAAACTTGGGAGCAGTCTCGTTGACCAGATCGTCAAAGGTGCACTTTCCCTTTTTGGCGCAGGCGTTGCAGGCGATACAGCCCCGGAGGTCCTGACCGCCAATCTGGATGGTTTCTGTCTCGATGCCTTCCTGCTGGAAGATCTTTTCCATCTCCTCCAGAGCGATGGCGTCGTTGCCGCCTTTGCGTGGGCTGCCGTTGATCATCAAAACTTTCATAAAAAACACCTCATTCTCTCAGTTGGCTTTGCATATAGTATATCCCATAAGGGTGATTTTGGAAAGCGGCGCTTTCACGCTTTAGCCAGTGTTAAGAAAAACTTAACAAAAAGTTGATAGATTTACTTGGGGTTTCCTGCTATAATGAATTTGCAGAGAACAGAAAAGGAGGTGCGCGCCATGGCAGCGCCACAAATCCGGCCCCGCCAAGGGGCATCATCCACATCTGCCAGTGAACTGAAACAGCCTCTTTCCAAGGAGCCGGCGTGCCCTGTCGCCAGCCCCCGGTGAAAGACGGCTGTTTTTTGTTATCAGGAAGGGAGAGATTTCTTATGATTCCTTGCCAGTCCAGCTGTGACCGCTATTGCGAAGGCTGCCACAAAACCTGTGCCAAATGGAGGCTGCTGCAGGCCCGCAACAGAATGGAGCGCCAGAAAAAGAAGGACTATCTCCAGTACTATAACCAGCTCAACACCGTGATGCTACGGCAGTACCTGAGCATGCAGCCCCATGCCTACTACCGTTGATACATATGGCAGCAAAAGCGCCCTCCCAAGTGGGAAGGCGCTTTTTTCTGCCCCGTTGGGCTTGTAGGTTATTCCGAATCCCCGGCCAGAGCCTGAACGATGCGGTCCGCCCGCATCCCTCGGGAACCCTTGACCAGAACGGCGTCACCGGGGTGGAGCTGACTCTTCAGAAAAGCAATGGCCTCTTCGTTGGAGGCAAACCACTGTGCGCCGGTGCCAAAGCCCTCCGCCGTGGCCTTGGACAGGGGGCCCACAGCCACCAGCAGGTCTACACCTTTTTGCCGGGCATATTCCCCGCAGTCCCAGTGGCCCTGCTGAGAGAGCTCTCCCAGCTCCAGCATGTCGGCCAATACCGCCACCCGTTTGCCGGAGATCTTCCGGGTGGAAAGCACCTCCAGAGCGCTGCGCACCGAATCCGGGCTGGCGTTGTAGGTGTCGTCAATGAGCAGCAGGCCATTGGCTTCCAGGATTTGCTGGCGCATGGCCGGTGCCTTGTAAGCGGAGATGGCTCTGGCAGCATCCGCCGCCGGAACGCCCAGGCTCCTGGCCACTGCCATGGACGCCAGGGCGTTGCGGACATTGTGCTCCCCAGCGGCGGGAACGAAGAGCTCCGTGCGCTCGCCGGTGGGGGATTGGCAGGTGAAGAAGGTGCCCTTGTCGGCCTCCTTCAGGTCGTAGGCCCGCCAGTCGCAGTGGGGCCCCAGACCAAAGGTCACCACCTTGCCGCCCAGCCGCTCCTTGAGGGTGGGCAGCAGATCGTCATCGCCGTTGACAAAGAGGAAGCCCCCCTCCGGCAGATAGTCCGCGATATGGGACTTTTCTTTAAGGATGTTCTCCCGGGTCTTCATAAACTCCAGGTGGGACACGCCAATGTTGGTCATCACCGCGCAGGTGGGCTTTACCACCCCGGCGATGCGGCCCATCTCTCCGGGCATGCTGACGCCCATCTCCACCACGGCGGCGGTGTGATCCTTCCGCAGACCGCACACCGTGATGGGAACTCCCACTTGGCTGTTCTGGTTCCCGGCGGTTTTCAGCACCCGGAACTTGGCCGAAAGGGCCTGGGCCACCATCTCCTTGGCAGTGGTCTTGCCCACGCTGCCGGTGATGCCCACAATGGGGATCTGGAACTGCTCCCGGTACCAGGCGGCAGATTTCTGCAGCGCCTCACGGCAGTCCTTCACCAGGACCACCGGCTTTCCGCCGGCGGACTCCTCCGGGATCTCGTGATCCGTAAAGGAGGCGGAGGCGCCCGCTTCCAACGCGGCGGGGATGTAGGTGTGGCCGTCGGTCCGCTCGCCCCGAATGGGGACAAACATGGCTCCAGCCTCGGCCTGGCGGCTGTCGGTGAAGAAGGTGGTGATCACCGTGTTTTCATCTCCCCAGAGGAGTTTTCCCCCAGTGGCCTTGACAATGTCGGATAGTTTCAATCGCATAAGTCACCCCGGTGCTCTGTGCTGTGATGTTATCATTCTCAGGCCAGGGAGCCCATGGGATCCCAGGGCTCCAAGGCGGTGGGTTCCTGGTCATACTCCTTCACCTGCTCAGGGGTCAGGTACTTCTTGTTGACCACCACCTGGTAGGTGTACTCGGAGAACCAGTCATCGCTCATGACATAGTAGCCGTCCTCGCCGGCGTCCTTGCCCCAGCTGTTTTCCACTCTCCAGCGCAGGGGCTGGCCGTTGTCGTCCAGATCCACTCCCTGGAACACCATGGCGTGGGTCATCAGGCTCTCGCCATAGTCCAGACGCTGGGCCTTGGTCATGGGGAAGTCCGTGCCGAAGAGCTCCCCGGCCTGAATGGCCTCCAGATCCATGACGCCGCCCTCCCGCAGAGAACACTGGCCCACATCGCAGCCAAACCACACCGGATGGCCGTCCTGCATCTGGGCGATGGCAGCCTTCTTCAGGTCCTCCACCGGCAGGTTCAGGTACTTCACAGGGCGGCCTTCCACCACGTTGCCCAGCAGCTTGACGGTGTAGGTCTTGTGATAGGGCTTGTCGGCGGTGGGGGCGTTGATCAGGCTGACATACTGGGAAAGATCCCAGCCGATGTACTTCTGGAAGAACTCCTTGCCGGTGAGGTTCTCCTCCCGGATAAATTTCTTATCCTTGGTGCGCACTTCCAGGGGGAAGGTCTTGGGAGGCTTGCCCAGGGAAACGCAGAGCATGTTGTAAATGGTGGCCATCATGGCGTCCTTCTGAGCCCGGAGCTCTTCGGCAGACTTGCCGTTCTGGTGGCTGGTGCGCAGAGTGCAGGCGTACTCCCGCAGCTTGCGGGTCATGTAACCCACAATCTCCCGGGTGGCGGAGGAGCAGGCGGTTTCGGGCATAGCGTCCTTGGGCACCACGCCGTACTTCTCAATCAGGTTGCAGAACATATCCCACTGGCCGCCGTCATTCAGAGGCGCCATGAGCAGGTGGGCGATGATCCGTCCGCTGGTGGGCTCCTCCAAAGTGTCCAGAATGCTCTCCAGGAAGTAGTTGGCCTTCTCCAGCTTGTCGTAGAACAGAGTGTAGTTCTGGGACAGCTCAAAGGTGTCCAGGTTCAGCTTCTTCATCACCGCAAAGCGCATGGTGTTCAGCGCGGCAAACATCCAGCACCGGCCGCTCTGCTTCTGGTTGGTGATCTTCCCCTGCTCCAGGGAGATGGAGAACTGATGGCGGTCCTGACGGAAAATCTCGTTGTTGGTGGCGGCTTTCACCACACCGCAGGAGGTCACAGCCCGCATGGCCACCTGATTGGCCCGGTCAGCGTCAAAGGCATTCTCGTAAGCGTCCAGCTGTTCCATTGTAATGTTCTTGTCCATGTTCCCACATTCCTTTCTTATATAATAGGCTCCTATCGAATTGCAAGCTCAGGGGAACCCCCCGGGTTGGGAGATTGGGCCATCTCATCCAGCAGCTCCTGGATGACTACCCGCTCGTCGAAGGGGTACTTTTTGCCCTGGATCTCCTGATAGTCCTCGTGGCCCTTGCCCGCTAGAACGATGATGTCCCCGTCCTGGGCGTTTTCTAAGCACCAGCGGATGGCCTCCCGGCGGTCAGGGATCTCGATAAACTTGCCGTCGGTCTTGGCCATGCCGGTCTTGATGTCGGCAATGATATCGTGGACATCCTCAAAGCGGGAGTTGTCCGCGGTGATCACCGACAGGTCCGCCAGGTTGCCGCTGACCTCGCCCATCTCGTACCGGCGCACCTTGGGCCGGTTGCCGCCGGCGCCAAACAGGCAGATCAGCCGCTTGGGCTCATATTCCCGCAGGGTGGTCAGGATGTTCTCCATGCTCACCGCGTTGTGGGCGTAGTCCAGCAGCAGGGTGTAATTGCCGGGAACGGGCACAGGCTCCACCCGGCCCTTGACCTTCACAGTGGAGAGCCCCTGCTTCATGGCTTCGGCGGGGATGCCCAGCTCATGGCAGGCGCCCATGGCCGCCAAGGCGTTGTAGGCGTTGAACCGGCCGGGAATGTCCACCTCGGCGGTGAAGTTCTCCTCCCCGGACACCTCAAAGGCGATGCCCAAAAAGCCGGGGCGGTTCAGGTGGCGGCAGTTGGTCCCCCGCAAGTCCGCGGGGTTGTCAAAGCCGTAGGTCTTCACTTGGCAGGTGTGGCCTTGCAGAATTCCCTCCAGGCTGGGGTCGTCGGCGTTGAGGACGCCCACCCGGCACATGGAGAACAGCTTTGCCTTGCTTTCCAAGTACTCCTGCATGTCCTTGTGCTCCACCCCGCCGATGTGGTCCTCGGAGAAGTTGGTGAACACACCCACCGCAAAGGGGAATCCATAGACCCGCAGGTCCTTCAGGCCGATGGAGGAGGCCTCCATGACGCAGTACTCGCAGCCCTGGTCGGCCATCTGCCGCAGGTACTTCTGAATGTCGTAGCTCATGGGGGTGGTGTTGTCGGTGGGGATCAGCTCCTGACCGATGAGCACCCCGATGGTGCCGATGACGCCGCACTTGTGGCCGGCGCTTTCCAATATAGAGTGGATCATATAGGCCGTGGTAGTTTTGCCCTTGGTGCCGGTGACGCCGATGACGGTGATATCCCCTTCCCCGGGGTTGCCGAAAAAGGCGGCGCTGAGCAGGGCCAAGGCTTTGCGGGTGTCCTCCACCAGGAGGACCTGAGCGCCGGGAGCGTCCACCGGCTCCTCGGCAAAGATCACAGCGGCTCCGGCGGCGGCAGCGGCGGCAGCGTACTTGTGGCCGTCGGAGTTAGCGCCCCGCATGCACACAAAGGCGCATCCCGGGCAAGCCTTGCGGGAGTCGTATACAATGTCGGTAATTTCCATGTCATCGCAGCGCTCATTGAGAGAAAGCGCCGCCAAAAGACGGGACAATTTCATAAATATGCCCTTCCTTTCTCAGAAAGATGCTGCCGGTTACCCCGGCCAAAGCACGGATTTATCATACTCTTTTCCCAATATCTTGTCAATAATATGGCCGGTTTCTGCCCATTTAGGAGAGGTTTGCCCCCTTTACACAGATTTTACAAAACCCCTCTGACGCACTTTACATTGGCTGTTTATCATGTATGCCGAAAGGTAAGGAAAAAGGACAGTACGAAACTAACCAAAAGGAAGGTCATTACCATGAAAAAAGTTCTTTCCACCATGTTGGCATTGATGCTGTGCGCCTCTATGCTGGCCGGCTGCGGCAACGACAGCGGCAGCTCCACCAGCGAGAGCGGCGATCAGAGCAGTTCCACTGCTTCCCAGAGCAGCGCTTCCGAGGAGTCCGCTTCTGAGAGCCAGTCCTCTTCCGAGGCTGAGGCTGAGGGCACTTCCGCTTCCGGCCCCATCACCGTCATCTCCCGTGAGGACGGCTCCGGCACCCGGGGCGCTTTTGTGGAGCTGCTGGAAGTCACCGACGAGGACGGCAACGATATGACCACCACTTCCGCTGAGATCTCCAACTCCACCGAGGTTGTGATCCAGTCCGTGGCCGGCAACACCGGTGCTATCGGCTACATCTCCCTGGGTTCTTTGGACGACACCGTGAAGGGTGTGAAGATCGACGGCGTGGAGCCCACCGCTGAGAACATCGAGAACGGCAGCTACACCGTGTCCCGTCCCTTCAACGTGGCCACCAAGGGCGAGCTGACGAACGAAGCTGCTCAGGACTTCATGAACTACATCATGAGCACTGAGGGCCAGGCCATTGTGGAGGAAGAGGGCTACATTCCGATCTCCGATGTGGAGTCCTTCACCAGCACAAACCCCTCCGGTTCCGTGACCGTGTCCGGTTCCTCCTCCGTGTCCCCCTTGATGGAGAAGCTGAAGGAGTCCTATGAGGCTCTCAATTCCAATGTGACCATCGAGCTGCAGACTTCTGACTCCACCACCGGCATGAACAACACCATCAACGGCATGTGCGACATCGGCATGGCTTCCCGTGAGCTGAAGCAGGAAGAGCTGGATGCCGGCCTGGTGAACACCGTCATCGCCACCGATGGCATCGCCATCATCGTCAACAATGAGTCCCCCATCACCGACCTCACCACCGAGCAGGTGCGGGACATCTACCTGGGCAACATCACCGACTGGTCCGAGCTCGGCTGATTCCCAGCATATCGCAGACACGTGAAAGGGCTGTAACCTTACAGCCCTTTTTCTGTAGGAGGGCAGTGAATACTTTATGAATGAGAGAATGAAAGAACATCGCGGTGGCCGAATCCGTGAAAAAGTGATGCAGGTGGTATTTTTGATCGCCGCGTGCATCTCCATCCTGGCTGTGGCACTGATCTGTATCTACCTGTTTGCCAACGGCCTGCCTGCCATCGGAAAGATCGGTCCTCTGGAGTTTCTCCTGGGCACCGATTGGCGGCCCAGCGCGGATCAGTATGGGATTTTCCCCATGATCCTGGGCAGCATCTACGTCACCGCCGGGGCCATACTTGTGGGCGTGCCCCTGGGCCTGCTTGCCGCCATCTATATGGCCAAGTTCTGTCCCGCCCCCCTGTATAAAGTGATGAAGCCTGCAGTGGATCTGCTGGCGGGCATTCCCTCCATCGTCTACGGCTTCTTCGGCCTGATGGTGATCGTCCCCCTGATGCAGGACCTGTTCCCCAACACCAGCGGAAAGAGCATCCTCACCGCCTCCGTCCTTTTGGGCATTATGATCCTTCCCACCATTATCGGCGTTTCCGAAAGCGCCATTCGCGCTGTCCCAGACAGCTACTATGAGGGCGCTCTGGCACTGGGCGCCAGCCACGAGCGCAGCGTGTTCTTTGTCACCGTTCCCGCGGCCAAAAGCGGCATCATGGCAGGCATCATCCTGGGCGTTGGCCGGGCCATCGGCGAGACCATGGCCGTCATCATGATCGCCGGCAACCAGCCCCGGATCCCCGGCAGCATCCTGGAGGGCGTGCGCACCCTCACCGGCAACATCGTCATGGAGATGGGCTACGCCACCGGCCTTCATCGGGAGGCCCTCATCGCCACCGGCGTGGTGCTGTTTGTGTTCATCCTGATCATCAACCTGCTGTTTTCCATCATTAAAAGAAAGGAGAGCAAAGCGTGAGCGATATGGCAGAGAATATGAAAAAATCTCCCTCCGCGGAGTCCATTGTGGCAGTGAACAAGCCCACCCTGCAGCAAGCCCTGAAGCAGTATAAAAGATCCCCCTTCTCTCTGTTCCTGCGGGTGGTGGTCACCTTGGCGGCCGTCATCACCGTGGCAGTGCTGCTGTTCCTGGTGGCCTATATCATTATCATGGGCGTGCCCAACCTGAAGCCCTCCCTCTTTGAACTGAAGTACACCAGCGACAACGCCTCCCTGCTACCGGCACTGATCAACACCGTCATCATGACGCTGATGTCCCTGATCGTGGCCGTGCCCGTGGGCATCTTCTCCGCCATCTACTTGGTGGAGTACGCCCGCCGGGGCAACAAGCTGGTGGGCGTGGTGCGGATCACCGCCGAGACCCTCTCCGGTATTCCCTCCATTGTCTACGGCCTGTTCGGTTTCCTGTTCTTCGGCGTCTCCTTCGGCTGGGGCTACTCCATGCTGGGCGGCGCTCTGACCATGGCCATCATGATCCTGCCCCTGATTATGCGCACCACCGAGGAGGCGCTGATGGGCGTGCCGGATTCCTTCCGGGAGGGCAGCTTCGGCCTGGGCGCCGGCAAGCTGCGCACCGTGTTCCGGATCATCCTGCCCTCCGCCATGCCCGGCATCCTCTCCGGCATCATCCTGGGTGTGGGCCGCATTGTGGGCGAGACCGCTGCGTTGATGTTTACTTCCGGCACCGTGGCTCAGGTGGCGATCAACCCCATGTCCTCCGGCCGGACCTTGGCCGTGCATATGTACAACCTCCTCAACGAGGGCCTGGCCCGGGAGGGCGCCTACGCCACCGCCGTGGTGCTGCTGGTGCTGGTGGTGGGCATCAACGCCCTGTCCTCCTTTGTGGCGAAAAAGTTCACCAAGTCTTAAACCCCGGGCGATTTCAGCCCCTTGGAACGATATAGATTGGATGGTTTCACTTATGGATAAAATTACCGTTAAAAACCTGGACCTGTATTACGGCGACTTTAAGGCTTTAAAGACCGTGAACATGAACATCGCCCCCAATGAGGTCACCGCCTTCATCGGGCCTTCCGGCTGCGGCAAGTCCACCCTGCTCAAGTCCCTCAACCGCATGAACGACCTGGTGGAGGGCTGCAAGATCACCGGCGAGATCCTCCTGGATGGGGAGGACATCTACGGCAACATCGATGTCAACCAGCTGAGAAAGCGGGTGGGCATGGTGTTCCAGAAGCCCAATCCCTTCCCCATGAGCGTCTACGACAACATCGCCTACGGCCCCCGGACCCACGGGATCCGCTCCAAGGTGAAGCTGGACGAGATCGTGGAGAAGTCCCTGCGGGGAGCGGCCATCTGGGATGAGCTGAAGGACCGCTTGAAGAAGAGCGCCCTGGGGCTGTCCGGCGGCCAGCAGCAGCGTCTGTGCATTGCCCGGGCCCTGGCAGTGGAGCCCGAAGTGCTGCTGATGGACGAACCCACCTCCGCGCTGGACCCCATCTCCACCTCCAAGATCGAGGACCTTGCAATGGAGTTGAAATCCGATTATACTATCGTTATCGTGACGCATAATATGCAGCAGGCAGCGCGTATCTCTGATAAGACGGCGTTTTTCCTGTTGGGCGAGCTGGTGGAGTTCGGCCCCACGGAAGAGGTGTTCTCCATGCCCAAGGACAAGCGCACAGAAGATTACATCACCGGCCGCTTCGGTTGATGAGGAAAGGAATAAAGAGCCCATGAGGAACAAATTCGATGAACAACTGGAGCGGCTCAATGTGGCGCTGATCAAGACCGGCGCCCTGTGCGAGGACGCCATCTCCACCGCAGCCCGGGCGCTGCTGGACAACGACATGGAGTTGGCCAAGAAGGTAAAGCCCATCGAGCTGGAGATTGATCAGAAGGAGCGGGAGATCGAGACCCTGTGCATGCGGCTTCTGCTGCAGCAGCAGCCTGTGGCGGGGGACCTGCGGCAGATCTCCTCTGCGCTGAAGATGATCACGGACCTGGAGCGCATCGGCGACCAGACCTCGGACATCGCGGAGCTGCTGCCCTACCTGCAGAAGGGGGATATCACCTTCAGCAAGGTGCACATCAAGGAGATGGCCGAGGCCACCATCAAGATGGTGACCGATTCCATCGACTCCTTTGTGCGGCAGGACCTGCCCCTGGCCCACCAGGTGATGGAGTATGACAACGTGGTGGACGAGCTGTTCAACCGGGTGAAGGCGGAGCTGATCCAGCTGATCTCCGAGCACGGGGAGAGCGGGGAGTTCTGCATTGACCTGCTGATGGTGGCCAAGTATTTCGAGCGCATCGGCGACCATGCGGTGAACGTGGCGGAGTGGGTGCAGTACTCCCTCACCGGCACCAAGGCAGGCGCTGAAGCAACCCTTTGAGAAAGGACGGTCCGGCGCCGGTTGGAGCCGGGAACGGATTATGATTTATTTTTTAGAGGACGACAACAGCATCCGGGAGCTGGTGGTCTACACCATGAACTCCACCGGGTTTGAGGCCGTGGGCTTTGGAAAGCCGGCGCAGTTCTGGGAGGCCATGGAGAAGGAGCTGCCCAGCCTGGTGCTGTTGGATATCATGCTGCCCGAGGAGGACGGACTGAGCATCCTGAAGAAGCTTCGGGGCAATCCCGCCACCAAGCGGCTTCCGGTGATGATGCTCACCGCCAAGGACAGCGAGTACGACAAGGTGCTGGGGCTGGACAGCGGCGCGGACGACTATGTGCCCAAGCCCTTTGGCATGATGGAGCTGATGGCCCGCATCAAGGCGCTGCTGCGGCGGGCGGCCCCCCAAGAGACCCAGGAGAAGGATTACTCCGTGGGCAGCCTGTACGTGTCCCCGGCCAGGCACCAGGTGAAGGTGGACGGCAAAGAGGTGGCCCTGACCTTGAAGGAGTTTGAGCTGCTCTGCTTTCTGCTGGAAAACGACGGCATGGTGCTGACCCGGGACAAGATCCTGGCCAGGATCTGGGGGTATGACTTTGACGGCGAGACCCGCACAGTGGACGTCCACGTGCGCACCCTGCGGCAGAAGCTGGGGGAGTGCGGGTCCCTGATCGAGACCGTGCGGGGCGTGGGCTACAAAATCGACCGGCGGGAATGATCCCCGGACTTTAGAAAGGAAAGACCACCCGTGAGAAAAAAGATCTTTACCAATATGTGCCTGTTGGCGGTGGTGACCATCCTGCTGTCTTCCCTGCTGGTGACCATTGTCTACTACGGCAACTCCAATACGCGGATGCGGGCCGAGGTTCGGGAAGAGGCCCGGTTCCTCCAGGGGGCGGTGGAGCTGTCCGGGGAGCAGTACCTCGAGACGGTGAAAAACACTCCCAACCGCATCACCCTCATCGATCAGGACGGCACGGTGCTCTTTGACAACCAGGCCGATCCTTCGGAGATGGAGAACCACGCCAACCGGGAGGAGTTTCTGGAGGCCACCACCGGCGGCGCCGGGGAAGCAGTGCGCGTCTCCACCACCCTGTCGGAGCAGACCTTTTACTATTCCGTGAAGCTGAAAAACGGGCAGGTGCTGCGTATCGCCTCCACCACGGACAGCGTGTTTGCGGCGGTATTCTCCATGCTGCCCTGGGTGATCGGGATCGCCGTGCTGGTGGCAGTGGTGACCGTGGTGTTCTCCAACTTCCTGACCAAGAAAATTGTGGCGCCCATCAACCAGCTGGATCTGGACCGCAATCCCGAGGACAACGTGATCTACGATGAGCTGTCCCCCCTGCTGGGGAAGATCCACCGTCAGAACGAGGTGATCTCCCAGCAGATGCGCTCCTTGAAGGAGAAGCAGGAGGAGTTCACCTCCATCACCGAGAACATGAGTGAGGGCTTCCTGGTGCTGGACAAAAACACGGATATCCTCTCCTACAACACCAGTGCTTTGAAGCTGTTGGGCTCTGACGCCACCCCGGCGGAGAGCCACGAGAGCGCCCTGACCCTGAACCGCGCCGCCGGATTCCGCGCCGCGGTGGACGGAGCTCTCTCCGGCACCCGCAGTGAGCAGCTGATCCGTCAGGGCGGGCGGTGTTGCCAGGTGATGGCCAACCCCGTCTTCCGGGATGGGGAGGTGGAAGGCGCCGTGGTGGTGATCCTGGACATCACCGAGCGGGAGGAGCGGGAGAACCTGCGGCGGGAGTTTACCGCCAACGTCTCTCATGAGCTGAAGACGCCCTTGACCTCCATCTCCGGCTTTGCGGAGATCATCCAAAACGGCATTGTCAAGCCGGAGGACATTCCCCGCTTTGCCGGGAACATCTACATGGAATCCCAGCGGCTGATCTCCCTGGTGGATGACATTCTCAACCTGTCCCGCCTGGACGAGAATGGTGTTCAGCTGGAGTGGGAGGAGTTCGACCTGTCCGCCCTGAGCCGAGATGTGGCGTCCCGGCTGAAGCCCGTCGCCAAGAACAATGGGGTAATCATCACCACCATAGGGGAAAAGGCCATGATCAACGGTGTCAAGAGCATTGTGGACGAGATGGTCTTCAACCTGGTGGACAATGCAGTAAAGTACAACAAGCACAACGGCCGGGTGACGGTGAACGTAGAGAACCTTCCCGAAGGCGTCACCCTGACTGTGACCGATACAGGGATCGGCATCCCTCAGGCGGATGTGGATCGGGTGTTCGAGCGATTCTACCGGGTGGATAAGAGCCACTCCAAGGAGATCGGCGGCACTGGTTTGGGACTGTCCATTGTCAAACACGGGGCAGCCTTCCACAACGCCAAGGTGACTCTCCAGAGCACCGAGGGTCAGGGCACCACCGTGCGTCTGGTGTTCCCCGCTAACTGACGAGTATAAGTTCTTCTCTGGAATATTTCCCCGAAAGAGAGAGGGCCTCCCACTGGGAGGCCCTCTCTCTTTTCTTGTTTTCTTCCCCAGACGGAAGCTTGGCAAAGGGGAGGAGTTTCCCTTCCCAGCTGCAGCAGGTCTTCCTTTGGATTTCACCGCCCCGCAGGCCAGAGCATGGGCCTCGGCAGCGGGCAGATCGTCCACCCGGAAGTCCAGGTGGAGAATTTTGGTGGGCTGTCCAGATCCGCCAGGACTGCCTTTTGCCCAGGCCGAATCATTTCCTTACCGTGCCCAAGAATCCCTCCTGCCCTGAGTCAGTCCAGAAACAGGCAGAAGGGGTGACCTTCCGGGTCAAAGAACACGGTGACCCGGTCCAGGAACTGCTGGGGGGATTTCACTGCGCCGCAGGCCAGAGCATGGGCCTCGGCGGCGGGCAGATCGTCCACCCGGAAGTCCAGGTGGAGCATCTTGGTGGGCTGTCCAGGTTCCTCCGGCCAAACTGGACGGACGTAGGCCTCCTCTGTTTGAAAGGACAGCCCGGTGCCGCCCTTGGGATCCCGCAGCAGGACCCAGTCGGGCTCCTCGAGGGTGATGGGCCACCCCAGGAGTTTGGAATAAAAGGCCGCCGCCCGGTGAGCGTCTTGGCAGTCCACAACGACAGTGGAGAGTCGGATGTTCATTGTGTGCACCTCCTAAAAATGATGCAAAAAGGCCCCGGAGGCGGTTGCCTCCAGGGCCTTTCAAAACATTACAGCATGGTGATCACGTGGCGGGGGCAGGCCTCCACGCACTTGCCGCAGGCAGTGCACTTTTGGGGGTCCACCTTGGCCACGCCGTTTTCCACGGTGACCGCGCCAAACTCACAGGTTCGGGAGCACTTGCCGCAGCCGATGCAGCCGATGTTGCACACAGCCATGGTGCCCTTGGCCTTGTCGCAGTTGGAGCAGCGTACCACGGCCTGCTTCTTCAGAGGCACCAGGGAGATGATCCCCTTGGGGCAGGCGGCAACGCACTTGGAGCAGCCCTTGCACTTCTGGGGATTTACCCGGGCCAGACCGTTGCAGATCTCAATGGCGCCGTATTCGCAGGCTCTCTGGCAGTCGCCCAGACCCATGCAGCCGTACCGGCAGGAGGTGATGCCTCCCATGAGGAAGGAGGCTGCGGAACAGCTCTGGATGCCGTCGTAGAGCATTTTGTCGGTGGTGTTGTCGTAGCTGCCCAGGCAGTGGATCAGAGCGGTTTTGTACTCCATCTCCACGTCGCCGCCGCCCAGAATCTCCGCGCATTTTTGGGCCACTTCCGCCCCGCCGGGGGAGCAGAGTCCGGGCTTCGCCTCGCCCTTAGCCATGGCCGCCGCATAGCCGGGGCAGCCGGAAAAGCCGCAGGCGCCGCAGTTGGCACCGGGAAGGACCTCTTCCAAAGCCTCGGCCTTTTCGTCCTTGGGCACTGCCATGACGATGGAGGCCACTGCCAGGATCACGCCGGCCAGCAGGCCGATGATGCCTACAATCAAAATAGGTGTGATGATTTGCACAGCAGTCCCTCCTTACAGCAGGTTATCCACAACGCCGTTGAAGCCCAGGAAGCTCACAGCCACCAGGCTGGCCGCCACCAAAGTGATGGGCAGGCCCTGGAACGTCTTGGGGATGTCGCACTGCTCCAGACGCTCCCGGACACCGGCAAACAGCACCATGGCCACCAGGAATCCGATACCGGAACCGAAGGCGTTGACCAGGGACTGCACATAGCCGAAGGAAGGATCTGCAGCGCCCTTTTCCAGCACCAGCATGGTCACGCCCAGCACGGCGCAGTTGGTGGTGATCAGGGGCAGGTAGATGCCCAGAGCGTTGTACAGCGGAGGCATGTACTTGCGCAGGGCGGTCTCCAGCAGCTGCACCAGAGCCGCAATGACCAGAATGAATACAATGGTCTGGAGGTAGGCCAGGCCGTTGGGCACCAGCAGGTACATGTACAGAGGCCAGGTCACGGCAGTGGCGATGACCATCACCACGGTGACGGCGCAGCTCATACCCACAGCGGTGTCCAGCTTTTTCGAGACCCCCAGGAAGGGGCAGATGCCCAAAAACTTATTGAGCACGTAGTTTTCCGTCAAAATAGCAGCCAGGAAGATGGCCACCAGGGATTTGATTGCTTGGGCGTCCATTACTTCGCGGCCTCCTTTCCGTTGTCACATTCCCCCAGCTTGGAGCAGGAGGCTGCCAAGGGGCAGCTGGAGCAGCCCATGGATTCGGGCGCCTTGCCCTCCTTGGAGAGCTTGCCTGCCAAGGCAATGAGCATTCCAAACACGAAGAAGCCTCCGGGAGGCAGCAGGAAGATGATGATGGGCTCCATGAACCCAGAGAGCACAGGCAGGCCAAACACGGTGCCGGCGCCCAGCAGTTCCCGGATGATGCCCATGGCAAGCAAGGTGGCGGTGAAGCCCACGCCCATGCCCAAGCCGTCCAGCAGGGAGGGCAGGACCTTGTTCTTGCTGGCGAACATCTCTGCCCGGCCCAGGATGATGCAGTTGACCACGATCAAGGGCAGGAACACGCCCAGAGCATCGTCCAGCGCAGGGGAGAAGGCCTGGATAAACAGCTGCACAATGGTGACGAAGCCGGCCACAATGGTGATGAAGGCCGGGATGCGGACCTTGTCAGGGATGACCTTGCGCAGCAGGGAGATCACCACGTTGGAGCACACCAGCACAAAGGTGGTGGCCGCGCCCATGCCGATGGCGTTGGAGGCGGCGGTGGTCACTGCCAGGGTGGCGCAGCAGCCCAGCACCAGGCGGAGCACCGGGTTTTCTTTGATGATGCCCTTGGTGAACTCATGGAGCAGGGGGTGTTGTTTTTTCTCCATCACTGGGCGCCTCCTTTCACTGCGTAATACTGATCGATGGCCTGGTTCACCGCGTCGGTGACGGCGGTGGAGGTGATTGTGGCGCCGGTCATGGCTTCAATCTGGCCATCGGAGGGAGTCTGATACTTGATGACCTGAAGACCGCCTTCCGGGGCGGGCTGCAGGTACTGGTTCAAAAAGTCGGGCTTGGTGGCGTTGGCGCCCAGGCCGGGGGTTTCGTCGTGGGAGAGGATCACCACGCCGGTGATGTGGCCCTCGGTGTCGATACCGGTCATGACGCTGACCGTGCCGCCGTAACCGCTGGACCCTGTCTCAAAGACGTAGCCCACGGTTTCGCCGCCGGCTTCGCCGGTGTAGTAGGCGCCGTCCTCCTGAGAGGTGAACTCCTCCGCCGTGGGAAGGACCACCTTCCGAGAGGCCTCGGCGGTTTCGTCAGCCAGCTGCTGAATACGGTCGGCGGTGAGCAGATTGGTGCCGGCCAGAGCGGCAGCCACCACCACGCAGATGATGAACAGCACTGCCGTGGGCCGCAGGATCTCTTTCAGCTCAAGCTTCATCCTTTTTGGCCCCCTTTCCGTGCGCTTTCACGGTCCCAAAGGGCCGGGGCTTGATGTACCGCTCGATCAGCGGGGTGAGGATGTTCATCAGGATGATGGAGTAGGACACGCCCTCGGGCAGGGAGCCGTACTGGCGGATGAGCATGGTAATCAGTCCGCAGCCAAAGGCAAACACAATCCGTCCCCAGAAGTACAGGGGGCTGGTGGTGTAGTCGGTGGCCATGAAGATGGCCCCCAGCAGCAGGCCGCCGGAGAGCAGATCAAACAGGGGATCCCGGCCCATCAGGGCGGAGAGAACCGCCACCGTGGCCAGATAAGTCAGGGGGATCACCGGGGAGATCACCCGGCGGGCGATGAGGTAGACGCCGCCGATGAGCAGGGCCAGGGCGCAGGTCTCGCCCAGGCAGCCGCCGGTCTTGCCCAAAAACAGATCCAGGTAGGAGGGCAGCGCGTCGCCGGTGCCTTCCTTGAGGATGCCCAGGGGGGTGGCGGTGGTCACCGCGTCGGCGCCGGCGGCGTAGTCAAAGGGCTGCACCCAGTGGGTCATCCGAGAGGGGAAGGAGTTGAGCAAAATGATTCGGGCAGTGAGGGCAGGGTTGACGAAGTTCTGCCCAATGCCGCCGAACATCTGCTTGACCACCACAATGGCCGCCACGCTGCCGAATACGGCAATGAGGGGATTGATGGTGGAGGGCAGGTTCAGGGCCAGCAGGATGCCGGTGACCACGCAGCTGAGATCCCCCACGGTCTGGGGGCGCTTCATGACCCGGCGGGCCAGGTATTCACTGGCCACACAGGCGGCGACACAGGTGAGGATCACCACTGCCGCCCGGAAGCCGAACAGGATCACCGAGGCGATCATGGCAGGGGTCAGGGCGATGATCACGTCCAGCATGATGTTCTGGGTGGTCCTCCCGCCGTTAAAATGGGGGGAGGAAGATACAATAAGTTTTTCCATTTATTTCTTACCTCCCGCTTTTCTCACATAGCTTTTGCCCAGGCGGATGGCCTGCACCAACCTGCGCCCGGCGGGGCAGGAGAAGGCGCAGCAGCCACATTCCATGCAGGTCATGATGTTCAGAGACTTCAGCGTCTCCACATCGCCCCGCTCGGCCGCGTGTTCCAGCTTGGTGGGCATCAGGTTCATGGGACATGCCGCAACGCACCGGCCGCAGCGGATGCAGGCGGTGGGCTGCCGCAGGGAGGCCTCTTTTTCGTCAAAGGCCAGAATGGCGTTGTTCTGCTTTAAAATAGGCAGTTCGTCGCTGGTGATGGCCACACCCATCATGGGGCCGCCCATGATCAGCTTCTTGGGCTGGGCCTTGTAGCCTCCGCAGAAGGCCACCACGTCTTTGATAGGTGTGCCCACCGGCACGATGACGTTCTGGGGATGGGCAATGCAGGACCCGTCCATGGTGACCCGCTTTAGGGTCAAGGGCATGCCGGTGCGCATGTAGCTGGCAAAGAAGGACACCGAGGCGATGTTCATCACCAGGCAGCCCACATCGGCGGGGAGCTTGCCCTCGGGGACCTTCCGGCCGGTGCAGGCCTGCACCAGGATCTTCTCGGCGCCCTGGGGATAGCGGCTCTTCAAGGGGAGCACCCGCACCTGATCCAGGGGATCACGTTTGGGATCGTCGGCGATCTCGGTGAGCTTTTGGATGACGTCGGGCTTGTTGTCCTCCACAGCGATGATCACCCGCTGCACCCCCAGGATCTCCTTGACCTTGTAGATGCCCTCCAGGACGTTGGCGCCGTTTTCCAGGGCCTCCCGGTGGTCAGAGGTGACGTAGGGCTCACATTCGGCCACGTTCACCAACAGGGTGTCGATGGTTTTGCCCTCGGGGACGTTGAGCTTGACGTGGGTGGGGAAGCCAGCGCCTCCCAAACCCACCATACCGGCGTCCCGGGCCGCCTGTGCCAGGCCTTCCTTGGTGGTGATGGGTGCCGGCGGTGCGATGGCGGGATCCCGCTCCATTTTCCCGTCGGACTCGATGACCACAGCTTGAGTCATCTGGCCGCCGGTGAGCATCACTTGGGTGATCTCCGTCACGGTGCCGGAGATCGAGGCGTGTACGGGAGCGCAGACATAGGCGGTGTTGTCGCCTACCACAGTACCCACATAGACGTGATCTCCCTTTTTCACCGTGGGGATGCAGGGAGCGCCAATGTGCTGCTGCATGGGTAAAATGACCCGTTCCGGAGGCGGCATGGTGGTAGTGGGGATGTCCCAGGTGTTCTTATGATGGGGCACCGCCGCTCCGCCATGGGTGCGGAAGGGGTGTTTTGGAAACTCCATAACTTCATTCCAGCCTTTCGTATGTTCGGATGGGTTTTCCCGGAAAGCGAAAAAATCCCACGTTTCATTGTAGCGGAAAAGATGGGATCTTGCAAGATAAATAATACTTTGTCAAAGATGATGTGGTATAATGATCAAAACAGAAAATCAAAATAATTTTTTCCTCCTTGAGTGAAAAGTCCATCCTGGCCCGTATTCCCTATAGAGGCGCGAAAAAAACGCCGACTTACTCAGGATATTTTGCAAGGAGGATTTCAAAATGAAAAAAGTGTTTGCGTTGTTGATGGCAGGAATGTTGGTGCTCACCATGGGCGGTATGGGCGCTGCTGCGGCGGGCCGCCACGGCCAGGGTGCAGGGCAGAGTCAAGGTCAAGGCCGGGGCCAGACGATCCGCACTTGGGTGGACGCAGACGGTGACGGCGTCTGTGACAACTACGGCACCGGCGGTGGCCGGAACTGGGTGGACGCAGATGGCGACGGCATCTGCGACAACTGCGGTACTGGCGGTGGCCGGAATTGGGTGGACGAAGACGGCGATGGCGTTTGTGACAACTGCGGCCGGAACTGGGTGGATGAAGACGGCGACGGCGTCTGTGACAACCACGGCACTGGCGGCGGCCGGAACTGGGTGGATGCAGACGGGGACGGCATCTGTGACAACTACGGAACTGGCGGCGGCCGGAACTGGGTGGACGCAGACGGCGATGGTGTCTGCGACAACTACGGCACTGGCGTGATGAGCGTGGGCTGTGGTGCCGGGCACTGCGGCGGGAACCGCCAGGGGAGATAAGCAAGTCAGCGAGAAGGGAGAGGGGAAGCGATGCGGGATGAGGAGGAAGTCCGTCAGGCGATGGAGCAGTATGGGCCATCGGTGTGGCGGGTGTGCATGGTACACCTGAAAAATAGGACGGACGCCGAGGACATCCTGCAAAACGTCTTTCTGAAGTACGCCCTGCGGGACACTCCCTTTGAAAGCCGGGAGCATGAAAAGGCCTGGGTGCTGCGAGTGGCTATCAATCAGTGCCGGGATCTGTTGTCCAGTGTGTTTCGCTCTCGGACGGTGCCGTTGGATCAGCTGCTGGAAGAGCAGGCGGACCCGGTGCCTCAGGAGCACCGGGAGGTGCTGCAGGCGGTGCTTTCTCTGCCGGTCAAGTACCGGGACGCGGTGTACCTGTATTATTATGAAGGCTATAAGGCCGCGGAGATCGGGAAGCTGTTGGGAAAGAAGGTCAACACCGTGTACACCTTGTTGGAGCGTGCCAGAAAGCTTTTGAAGACCCAGCTGGAAGGAGGGGATGGCAATGGATGAGAAGATCCGAGACGCCCTGGGCAGTCTGCACATGCCCCAGGCTTCGGCAGACCGGGCCATGGAGGGCATCTCCCGGCGCCTGCGGCCCTCCCGGCGGCGACCGGTGAAGATGGCGCTGGCCCTGTGTGCGGTGCTGGTGTTTCTGATGGCGGCGGGAGGCTGGACCTACTTTACGCCCACAGCCTATCTCAGCGTGGAGAGTGACGCCGCCTGTGAGCTGCAGGTCAACTGTTTCGGCAAGGTGGTGGGCGTGGAGGCCCACAACTCTCAAGGGCAAGTCCTGGCAGAGGAGCTTGCCGTGCCCTTCGTGGGATATGAGGAGGCGGTAGAGCACCTGCTTTCCCAGGAAGAGGGGGACGCCTCCATCACGGTGACAGGCAGCAGCCAGTCCCAGTGCCATCAGATCCTCCAGCAGGTGGAGGAGGACACCGCCTCCCTGGAGAACGTCACCTGTCATGGGGCCACACTGGAGGAGCGCCAGCTGGCCCAGGAGGCGGGGATGTCCTTGGGCAAGTACCGGATCTATGCTCAGATCGCGGCGCTGGATCCCACCTTCACCCCGGAGGAGGCTGCCTCCCTCTCCATGAGCCAGCTGCGCCAGCGGCTGGAGGACCTGTCCCAGGGGAGTGACTCCTCCCAGAATTCCTCCTCCCAGCCGGAGACCACGTCCAGCAGCCAAGGCCATCATGGGGAGGAGCACGGCCAGGGTACTGGTCAAGGGCAGAGCGCCGGTCAGGGCCAAGGTGCTGGTCAAGGGCAGAGCGCCGGTCAGGGCCAAGGTGCTGGTCAGGGTCAGGGTACCGGTCAAGGTCAGGGCACGGGTCAAGGCCAGGGTTCCGGCCAGGGCGGCCACTGGGGCAGAGAGTAAGATCATAGAAAAAACTCCGGCAGAGGTTTCTGCCGGAGTTTTTTTGCTGTGATGGAGTGGAAAAGGTTATTTTCACGGTGCCTGGGAGGCCAGCGCGGACTTTTCTTTCCGGCGCATTTCCCGCCAGATCGTCAGCAGCATGGTGATATAGCAGGCGCCTCCGCCGATGAAGTTGGAGATGGGTTCCGCCAGGAACACGCCGTTGACGCCCAGGTTGTACAGGTGGGGGAGCAAGAGGGTCAGGGGAACCACAATGACCACCTTGCGGAACAGGGAGAAGAACACCGCCTGTTTGGAGCGGCCCAGGGCCACAGCGGCGCTCTGACCGGCCATCTGAAGGCTCATCATGAAGAACCCGAAGAAGTAGATGTGCATGCTGGGCACCGCGGCCTCCCGGAGGGCCTCCTCCCCGGAGAACAGGCCGATGAAGAACCGGGGAAACAGGAACAGCAGCAGCCAGACAGCGGTGGTGTACACCACGCAGAGGATGGTGGTAAACAGAATCCCGGTGCGCACCCGGTGGTACTGTTTGGCGCCGTAGTTGAAGCCCATGACAGGCTGGGCGGCGCTGGTGACGCCGTTGATGGGGGTGGTGACCACTTCCCGGACGGAGTTGAGGATGGTCATCACGCCCACGTACAGGTCGCCGCCGAAGGTCTGAAGGGTGGAGTTGCAGGCCACCTGGACCATGGAGTTGGTGATAGCCATGACAAAACTGGAGAAGCCCAGGCCGATGATTTTACCCACCAGTTTGAGGTTCAGCCGCAGATAGGGCAACTCCAGCCGGATGAGGGCTTTTCTGCCCCGAAGGAAAGAGACGGCCCACAGGGCGGAGAGGAACTGAGAGAGGATGGTGGCCAAAGCGGCGCCCCGCACACCCATGTGCAGCACGAAGATAAAGACCGGGTCCAAAGCGATGTTGGTGACTGCGCCGATGAGCACGGTCATCATGCCCTTGCGGCCAAAGCCCTGGGCGTTGATGAAGTTGTTCATCCCCAGACTGACCATGACGAAGATGCTGCCCAGCAGGTAAATGGTGATGTAGCCGTCGGCGTAGGGATAGGTGGTGTCACTGGCGCCGAAGGCGTAGAGCAGGGGCTGCTTGATCAGCAGAATCACCGCGGTGAGCACCACGCCGGTGCCCACCAGCAGCGCAAAGGTGTTGCCCATGATCTCCTTGGCCTTTTCCGTGTTGTTCCTGCCCCGCTCAATGGAGAACAGCGGGGATCCGCCCATGCCAAACAGGTTTGCAAAGGCCGTGACAATGGAGATGATGGGGAAGGTCAGCCCCAGTCCGGTGAGGGCGTTGCCGGCGGCGTCGGGCAGGCGGCCGATGTACATCCGGTCCACCACACTGTAGAGGACGTTGATCAGCTGGGCCACGGTCATGGGCACCGCCAGGCGGAGAATATTTCCCGCCACGCTGCCTTTGGAAAAGTCGCTTGTCTGGGTATTGGTCATGGGGAAGGTTTCGATCCTTTCTGTGAAAATGGTTGAATCTTCAACCATTTTACAGGAATTTCACAAAACTTGCAAGCGGCTCCTTCGCCATTCCCTCACTCCCCGGATGGGGTTTCCTCTGCCAGCTCATTGGCAAATTCCGCTGTTCTCTGCAGGGAGTTTTCCTGTTCTTCCACCGTGGAGCAGACCTGATCCCATTCCTCCGGGCTCAGCTCTCCCAGGACTTCCACGGCGCTGACCTGGTAGAATAGGCTGGGGTAAATGGTCAAAATTTCCTGGCAGGTGACGGCCACCCGCTGGCCCTCCTTTAGGGGGCCGCCCACCACCTCAATTTCCGGGGTCACCGTCAGCAGGGTGATCTGATCCTGGTCGTGGAGGACAGCCCACTCGTTCTCTCCGTCAGTGTACCCGGTAAGCTTTACCAGAATTCCCTCCTGTGCCCAGGGGACGTCCAGGTCTTGATCCGGCGGGAGGGAGGCCGGGTTCGCCGCTGACTGGGGACCGGGGGTGGGAGTGGCCTGGGTGGAAGCTGTCTGGCCGGAGACCGGTTGGCTGGAAGGAGCCTCTGTGGAGGTGGTATCCCCCACCTGAGGCGCGCATCCCCCCAGCAGTGTCAGGCATGTCCACAGGGTTGTGAGAAGAATCACTAAGGCTCGTTTTCCCGTCATGGTGATCGCCTCCTAAAAAACTTTTTGGGGGTTCTTCCCTTTTTATATAATTGTACCATGAGGGGTGGAAAGTGACAAGGAGTCAGCTGGTGCAATCCCGGCAAAACCCCGGTATTTGGCCAAATTCGGTCTTTTCAAAGGGCGTGTTTGGTGGTATAATAAATCGGTTCATGCGAGAGTCGGATGTACGCCCCAAGGGGGCGGCCTCCCCCGGGGAGGCATTTTCAGGAAAGGAACGATGGGATTCAATGGCAAAGAGAGAAAATTTGCGCAACGTGGCCATCATCGCCCACGTAGATCACGGCAAAACCACCCTGGTGGACCAGCTGCTGCGGCAGAGCGGCGTGTTCCGTCAGAATGAGGCTGTGGCGGAACGGGTTATGGACTCCGGCGATTTGGAGCGGGAGCGGGGCATCACCATCCTGTCCAAGAACACGGCGGTGATGTACAAGGATATCAAGATCAACATTGTGGACACTCCCGGACACGCCGACTTTGGCGGCGAGGTGGAGCGGGTGCTGCAGATGGTGGACGGCGTGCTGCTGCTGGTGGACGCCTTTGAGGGCTGCATGCCCCAGACCCGGTTTGTGCTGAAGAAGGCGCTGGCCCTGGGCAAGAAGCCTGTGGTGGTGCTCAATAAGATTGACCGTCCCGGCGCCCGTCCGGCGGAAGTGGTGGACGAGGTGCTGGACCTGTTCATCGAGCTGGGCGCCAACGACGACCAGCTGGAGTTCCCCGTGTGCTACGCCTCCGCCCGGGATGGCTACGCCACCCTGGAGCCGGACAAGCCCGGCACTGATATGACTCCCCTGTTTGAGATGATTATCAATGAAGTCCCCTGTCCGGAAGGGGATCTGGAGGGCCCCACTCAGGTGCTGTTCTCCAATATCGACTATGACGACTATGTGGGCCGTATCGGCATCGGCCGTGTGGAGCGGGGCACCATCAAGGTGGGGCAGACCGTCACCATCTGCGGCGGCGGCGAGGACCACCATCAGAACGCCAAGATCACCAAGCTCTACCAGTTTGAGGGCCTCAAGCGCGTGGAGCACGAGTCCGCCTCTTTGGGAGATATCATCGCTGTGTCCGGCATCAGCGATCTGAACATCGGCCAGACCGCCTGCGCCACCGACTGTGTGGAGCCCCTGCCCTTTGTGAAGATCGACGAGCCCACGGTGTCCATGAACTTCATGGTGAACAACTCCCCCTTTGCCGGGCGGGAGGGCAAATTCGTCACCTCCCGGAACCTGCGGGACCGGCTGTTTAAAGAGGTGGAGACCAATGTGGCCATGCGGGTGGAGGAGACCGAGTCCACGGACACCTACAAGGTGTCCGGCCGGGGCGAGCTGCACCTGTCCATCCTCATCGAGCAGATGCGGCGTCAGGGGTACGAGTTCCAGGTGTCCCGTCCCACGGTGATCTACAAGCACGATAAGGACGGCAAGCTTCTGGAGCCCATGGAGCTGCTGATGATCGAGGTGCCCGACAACTACGTGGGCGCTGTCATGGAGAAGATTGGCGCCCGGAAGGCAGAACTGCTGAATATGGGCTCCCGGGAGTCCGGCACCACCCATATGGAGTTCAAGATCCCCGCTCGGGGCCTGATGGGCTACCGCGCAGAGTTTTTGACCGACACCAACGGCAACGGCATCATGAACCACGTGTTCGACAGCTACGAGCCCTATAAGGGGGATATCCAGCAGCGGACCCAGGGTTCCATCATTGCCCACGAGACTGGGGAGTCCACGGCATACGGCCTGTTCTACGCTCAGGAGCGGGGCCGTCTGTTCATCGGACCCGGCGTGGAGGTGTACGAAGGCATGATCGTTGGCGCCAACCCCAAGATGGAGGACATCACCGTCAACGTGTGCAAGAAGAAGCACGCCACCAACACCCGAGCTTCTGGCTCTGATGACGCCCTGAAGCTGACTCCCCACTCTGTGCTGAGCCTGGAGCAGTGCCTGGAGTTCATCGCTGACGACGAGCTGGTGGAGGTCACGCCCAAGAGCGTGCGCATGCGCAAGGCAGTGCTGTCCAAGGAACTGCGGATGAAGCAGGCCAGCAAGAAGAAGTAATTCCAAAGGGCAAACCAGTTTTTGACCCTTTTTGAAAAAGCCCGACCTTATTATTGTAAAGAAAAGCGACGCGGAGCGTTGCCGAGAAACAAGAGACAAGAAGCGCTTTGACTCACGTGCCCCAGGGCCATGGGTCAAAGCGCAGCCCTCTTGCAGGGGTGTGCCCTTGAGGCAGCTCCTGTCTACTCAGTCCACCCAAGGAACCTGTGTGTGGGCTTTATCGCCACATGCCCCTTAGGGCGGAGGAAAGGAGAGAACCGGTTGGATATCGTCATTTTGGACCTGGAGTGGAACGGCACCTACAGCCGGCGACTTCAGGGCTATATCAACGAGATCATTGAGTTCGGCGCGGTGAAGTGCGGGCCGGACCTTTCCAAAAAGGCCACCTTTTCCTGCTTTGTAAAGCCCCAGGTGGCCAAGCATATCAGCTCCACCATCCAGAATCTCACCAGCATCACCGACGAGAACCTGACGGGAGGCTTCACCTTTATGCAGGCGGTCAGCCGGTTTAAGCGCTGGGCCGGGGATTGCGTCATCATGACCTGGGGCACCTCGGACATTCTGACTCTCATTGAGAATTGCCGCTATTTCAGCGGGGACGAGCATGTGCCCTTTTTGTCCCGGTACTGTGACCTGCAGGTCTTTGCCCAGGATCGTATGGGTTTGGGACGCAAAGAGCAGGTGGGGCTTTCCCGGGCGGCGGAGCTGCTGGGGCTGGACGTCTCGGGGATGGATCACCACCGGGCCCTGGACGACAGCCTGGTGACTCTGGAGGTTCTGCGACGGGTCTATGACCGGCAGGCCATTGCCCCCTATATTGACCAGTGTGACCGGGAGTTTTACCGGCGCATCACCTTTAAGACCACCTATATCTGCGATCTCCACAGCCCCTTGGTGGAGAAGAGCCACCTGCGTTTTCCCTGTCCCAAGTGCGGGGAGGAGAGCCGCAGGCTGACCAAGTGGAGTTTGAAAAACAAGAGCTTCCGGGCGGATTTCCGCTGCACCTGCTGCGGGCACCTGTTCGCCGGGCGGCTGACGATTAAACAGAAATACGAGGGACTTGCCGTGAATAAGAAAACCTTCCCCCTGCCGGATTTGGAATCCCCCCGCCAGGCTGTTGCCGGTCCGGTGGGCAAGATGGAGCTGACCCTGCCCCAAGGCGTGGGCGTGCTGCGCTTTGCCGGCTGGAAGGATTTGGACCTTGTCAATCACGCCTTTACCACCCGGATCGGCGGGGTCAGCGAGGGGCAGTTTGCCTCCATGAACCTGGGCTTCAACCGGGGGGATGAGGAGGACCGGGTGGCGGAGAACTACCGCCGCTTCTGCGCCGCTGCCGGATTCGACCCGGAATCCCTGGTCTGCGGCGCCCAGGACCACCACATCTCCATCCGCCGGGTGGGGAAGGACCAGCGGGGCATCGGCATCTGGCGGGAGAAGGACATGGACTCCATTGACGGTTTGTGCACCGATGACCCCAGCGTCACCCTGGTGATCTACTGCGCCGACTGTGTGCCTCTGTACTTTGTGGATCCGGAGCACCGGGCCATTGGCCTGGCCCACGCCGGATGGCGGGGTACCGCCGCCGGCATGGCCAAAGCCATGACCGAGCGGATGGCTCTGGAGTTCTCCACCCGGCCGGAGGCCCTGCGGGTGGCCATCGGGCCCTCCATCGGCAAGGAGTGCTTTGAAGTGGATGAGCCTGTGGCCCTGGAGTTTTTGAAGCTCCCCCAGGCGGAGAAGTTTGTCACCGGCCCCCAGCGGGAGAAGTACCACGTGGACCTGTGGGAGTGCAACCGGCAGTTCCTGCTGGCCGCCGGGGTGAAGGAGGAGCACATCACTGTGGGCCAGGTGTGCACCATGTGTGAAAGCGACCTGATCTTCTCCCACCGCAAGACCCGCGGCCAGCGGGGCAGCAACTGCGCCATGCTGGCCCTGAAGCCGTGATCTCTGCCTGCCGCCTGTGCCCCAGGGAATGCGGCGTCCCTCGGGGGGAGGAGGGCGGCGGTGTCTGCCGCAGCGGTGAAATTGCCCATATCGCCCGGGCGGCCCTCCACTTTTGGGAGGAGCCTCCTATCAGCGGCCAGCGGGGCAGCGGGGCGGTGTTCTTCACTGGATGCACCCTGGGCTGTGTCTACTGCCAAAATGGCCAGATCAGCCATGGTCCGGTGCGGGGGAAAGCCGTCACCCCGGAGGAGCTGTCCTGCATCTTCTTTGACTTGATTGCCCAGGGGGCCCACAACATCAACCTGGTGACCCCCACCCATTTTGTGCCCCAGATCCGCCAAGCGCTGCTGGTGAAAAAGCTGCCCGTCCCGGTGGTGTACAACACTTCCGGCTATGAGCGGGTGGAGACGCTGCGGACTCTGGAAGGCCTGGTGGATATCTACCTGCCCGATTACAAATACGACGACCCGGTTCTGGCCCGGCAGCTTTCCCGGGCGGAGGACTATCCCCAGCGGGCCCGGGCGGCCATCGCCGAGATGGTGCGTCAAGTGGGAGCGCCGGTCTATGGGGAGGACGGGATGATGGAGCGGGGCGTGTTGATCCGCCATCTGATCCTGCCGGGTCACACCAAAAACTCCATCGCCTGCCTAAAGCGGATCCGGGAGGAGTTCCCGGGGATTCCCGTCAGCCTGATGGCCCAGTACACCCCCTGTGGGGAGCTGGATGCCTTTCCGGAGCTGAACCGGCCCATCACCCGCCGGGAGCAGCAGAAGGTGGAGGATGCCCTGTTCGCTCTGGAGCTGGAGGGCTTTACCCAATCCCGCAAGGCCAAAGGGGAGGGGTACATCCCCCAGTGGGATCTGAATTGAGGCCGATTGGTTCTAGGAAAAGGAAGCAGCTCCTGCGGGGGCTGCTTATCTTATAGATTCCAAGGAGGTATTCCTATGCTCTCTGTCAAACTCTATTCCGCGCTGGAGAAGATTTTCTTGGACCGGAAGGTGACCGCTGAACCCTGGTCCGGCATGAGCTGCTTGGGAGGCGAGGAGTGCGCCTTTCAGGCGGTGGTGGATCTGGAGGGCTGGGGGAGCCAGCCGGGGACGGTGTCCGTGGAGTCCCCCCTGCCTGTGGAGGTGTTCCAGGTGGGGCAGGTGCCCTGTGCCCTGGCCTGCTATCCCGACGCTCTGGAGGATTCCAACTACCTGTCCCACCAGCCGGGCATCTTCCCGGACCCCCTGCTTCCCATTCCCCAGGGGACTGTGCAGCTGACCAGTTTCTATCCCGCCACGCTGTGGGTGAACGTGAAGGTCCCCCAAGGCTTTCCCGCAGGGGATTACCCCGTCACCTTGAAACTCTCCTGCCGGGAGGGCAGTGTCCAGGCCACCGCTTCCTTCCACGTGGTGGGCGCGGACCTGCCCAGTCAGAAGCTCCGCTACACCCAGTGGTTCCATGGGGATTGCCTGGCGGATTACTACGGTGTGCCGGTGTACTCGGAAGAGCACTGGGCGCTGTGGGAGAAGTTCCTCACCGCCGCCGCCCAAGAGGGCATGAACATGGTGTTGACCCCCATCTTCACCCCGCCCCTGGATACGGAGATCGGCACCGAGCGGCCCTGTGTCCAGCTGCTTGGGGTGGAGAAGCACGGGGACCAGTACACCTTTGACTTCACCCAGGTGGAGCGCTTTGTGAAGATGGCACAGCGCTGCGGGGTGGAGCACTTTGAGATCGCCCACCTGTTTACTCAGTGGGGCGCCAAAGCCACCCCCGCAGTGTACGCCGTGGAGAACGGCGTCCGGCGGCGGATCTTCGGGTGGGACGTGGCCGCCGATTCTCCGGAGTACACCGGGTTCCTGAGTCAGCTGCTGCCGACTCTGACCGGCTTCCTCCGGGAGCAGGGGCTTTCCGGTAAGGCAGTGTTCCACATCTCCGACGAGCCCGGACAGGAGCATCTGGAGTCCTACCGCCGGGCCAAGGAGCTGGTGAAGCCCTACTTGGGGGAGTTCCCCCTGTACGACGCCCTCTCCGAGCCGGCCTTCTACGATGGAGGCCTGGTGGAGCATCCCGTGGCCGCCACCAACCACATCGTCCCCTTCCTGGACCGGAAGGTCCCCGACCTGTGGGCCTACTACTGCTGCGGCCAGGGAGTGGATGTGGGCAACCGGTTTTTGGCCATGCCCTCCCTCCGGAACCGGATTGTGGGCTGGCAGCTGTATAAGTATGGCATTGCCGGGTTCCTGCACTGGGGCTACAATTTCTGGTACAGCCAGAACTCCCGGGTGAAGCTGGATCCCTGGCGTGTCACCGACGCCATGGGCGCCTTCCCCGGTGGGGACGCCTTCAGCGTCTACCCCGGAGAGGATGGCCCGGTGCAGTCCCTGCGGATGAAGGTGTTTCATCACGGCCTCCAGGACCTCCGAGCCCTGGAGCTGGCCCGGACGCTCACCGGCAGGGATCCGGGTGCTCAGGTGCTGCCCGGCTACCAGGATATGACCTTTGCCCGCTATCCCCAGGAGGCCAAAACCCTCCTGGCCGCCCGGGAGAGTCTGAACCGCCTGATCGAAAAGAGCCTGTAAAGGCTTTTGCCTAGAAAGTCCGGCTATATGGCTCCGCTCTCCAATGGGGAGTGAGCGGCCTCTCCGACTGTATTGCCCGCGTCAAGTGCGGTGAAACAGCCTGGCCGGACAAGCCCATGCACTGTTTTGCCAATGAAAGGAGTGTGTCCCATGATCCGTCAGCTTTTTGATTTTATCCAGTGTTCGCCCACTGCCAGCCACACGGCATCCACTGTCCGCGCCATGCTGGTCCAGGCAGGCTTTACCGAGCTTTCCGAAACTCAGGCTTGGGATCTCCAGCCGGGGGGCAAGTATTTTACCACCCGGGGTGTCAGCGCTCTCATCGCTTTCCGGGTGCCGAAGAGGGAGTTTGCGGCCTTTTCCGTCATCGCGCCCCATGGGGATTCCCCCTGCTTTAAGGTGAAGGAGTCCCCGGAGATCCAGGTGGAGGGCCATTACACCAAGCTGAACACCGAGGTTTACGGCGGCACCCAGCTGGCACTGTGGACGGACCGTCCTCTGTCTGTGGCAGGGCGGCTGGCCGTGCGCACAGAGACCGGCGTACAGGCGGTGCTGTGCGATATCCGCCGGGATCTGCTGATGATCCCCGGGGTGGCCATTCACATGAACCGCACCGTCAACGACGGGGTGAAGCTGGACACTCAGAAAGACACCCTGCCTCTGCTGGGCAGCGGCGCCGTCCAGCTGAAGAACCTGGTGGCGGAGAACGCCGGGGTGGAGCCGGAGGACATCCTCTCCTGGGATTTGTACCTCTACAGCCGGGCCCAGGCCACCGTGTTCGGGGCGGAGAACGAGTTTATCGCCGCTCCCCGGCTGGACGACCTGGAGTGTGTCTTTGCCGCTGCCAAGGCCTTCTTGGCAGGGGAGAGCGGGGAAAATGTCACGGTGCTGTCCCTGTTCGACAATGAGGAGATCGGCAGCCTGACCCGTCAGGGCGCGGATTCCACCTTCCTCTCCGACGTGCTGGAGCGGGTTGCGCTTTCCTGCGGAAAGGGTCGTGAGGAGCTGCTGCGGGCCATTGCCGGAGGCTTTATGCTGTCTGCGGACAACGCCCATGCTGTTCATCCCGACAGCCCGGAGAAATCCGACCCCACCAACCGCTGTTATCTGAACGGCGGCGTGGTGGTCAAGCACAGCCCCCGCTACGCCAGCGACGCTTTGACCGCCGGTGTGTTCCAGCGGATTTGTGAAAAGGCTGGGGTGCCGGTGCAGGTGTATTACAACAACTCCAAGATCCCGGGAGGCGGCACCTTGGGGAACCTGTCCGGGTCCCATGTGTCCCTGCCCACCGTGGATATCGGCCTGCCCCAGCTGTCCATGCACTCCCCTCTGGAGACGGCAGGCGCCAAGGACTTGGAGTACATGGTGCAGGCCATGACCGCCTTTTACACCACGCCCCTGACCCTCACTGGTCGGGATACTTACGCCATCGGATAAGGATGCACGCTGTCAGTCCCGGGAGGAAGCTCAAAACCCGCTGCTGTGGGACGGACTCCCAGAGGCACAAGTTGTGCTTTGGAGTGCGGACAGTTTGCGGTATTCCTCAGAGCTTGGTCAACTGTCCAGCAATCGTTCTGGAAAACTGAGTACAGACAGGTTAACAACATAAAAAAACAGGGCGCCCAAACGGACGCCCTGTTTTTTTATCAGCCGCTCACTCTTTGGAGCGGGGATTTTCCAAGTATTCTTCCACCCGGAACCGGGGCCGGGCCTTCACTTCGCTGTAGATCTTGCCGATATAGCCGCCTACCACGCCCAGGCAGAGCATCTGCAGGCCGCCCAGCAGCCAGATGGAACAGACGATGGCGGTCCAACCGGACACCGTCACCCCCAAGAAGTAGGAGATCAAGGCGTAGAGCAGACCGAAAATGCTGAGGATGGAGATGAGAATCCCCAGGTTGGAGATCAGCTTCAAGGGTTTGACGCTGAAACTGGTGATGCCATCCAGCGCAAAGGAGATCATCTTCTTCAGGGGGTACTTGCTCTCCCCGGCAAAGCGCTCGTGGCGATCGTAGTACACGTAGTCGCTGCGGTAGCCGATCAGCGGCACAATGCCCCGGAGAAACAGGTTGACCTCCTTGTACTCGGACAAAGCCTCCAGAGCCCGCTTGCTCATCAGCCGGTAGTCTGCGTGGTTGAACACCAGATCCACCCCCAGCAGCTTCATCACCTTATAGAAGCCCTCGGCAGTGGTGCGCTTAAACCAGGTGTCCGTGTCCCGCTTGTTGCGCACGCCGTAGACCACGTCGCAGCCCTCCTGGAACTTCTGGACAAACTGGTCCAGGGCATCAATGTCGTCCTGCAGGTCGGCGTCCATGCTGATAGCGGCGTCGCATCGGGGCATGGCGCTCATCAGTCCGCAGAGCAGGGCGTTTTGATGGCCCCGATTGTGGGCCAGCTTGACCCCCTCCACCCAGGGGTTCTCCCGGTTAAACTGAGAGATCAGCTCCCAGGTCCGGTCCTTGCTGCCGTCGTTGACGTAGAGCACCCGGCTCTCCTTGCTGATGAGCCCCGCGCTCTCCATGGCGTTGAGCTTTTCGGTCAGCCGGCGGGTGGTCTCCGGCAGCACTGCCTCCTCGTTATAGCAGGGAATGACAAAATATACAATCGGTTCCATAGCTTAGGTCTCCTTTGTTTCAGGTGATGGATTCTCCCCCTCCTGGTTGGGTGCCTCCTCAGGTACTGCCTGAAGCTCCTCCGAGGGTGTTTTCTCAGTGGGGGCTTCCTCGCCGGGAGGAGGACTCTGGTCAGGCTCCTCCTCCGGAATGGCAGCCTCCCTGGTAAGGTACACCGTCATGGCGCCCGGCCTGCGGAAGGAGGCGTGGCGGGTTTTACTGTAGTGGGAGAACCGTCCCACCCGCAGCAGGCTGGGACTCCGATGGGGGGCCGCCTTGGGGCGGATGCGGTTCATCAGCATGAGGTAGGCCACCAGCAGCGCCAGGGACAACAGGGTGATGATAAAGCCCATGGCCAGGCCGGGGGTGTGGTAAGTGAACTCAATGGTGACGTTCTCGCCCTGGGGGACCGTCACAGCCATAAAGCCCACATTCACCCGCTCAATGGGCACGGGCTGGCCGTTGACGGCGGCGCTCCAGCCGGACTCATAGGGCACGCTGAAGAACATCAGCCGGTCCTCGGCAGTGTCCACCTGGGCGGTGAAGCCCGTGTTGGTGTAGGTGAAAGAGCTGCAGGCAGTGGCCGCCCGGTCCTGACAGTCCCGAAGATACATGTCCTCATTGAAGGTGCGCATGTCCTCGGGCAAGTGCTCCAGGATCCCCTCGTAGTACTGGGCGCGGTCATCCTCAATGACCACCGCCCGGAGAAGAGCCAGCTCCCGGTCGCCAATGGCGTTTTCGCTGCCCTCGCTCAAAGCGTTGTACTCACTGCGGGTGATGTAGTAGTCATAGGAGAACCCCATGGGAACGTAATACAGGTTTTCCCAGATGTCAAAGCCGTTGGCGTTGCCGTAATAGGCAAACCCGGGTATGGCGGGATCGGACATGTCCTCCCCGGCAAAGTAGGTGTCATCGTGGTCGTCGTCAAAGAGCCAGTGGACGCTCAAAAGTCCCCGAATCCCGTAGTGGTCCACGGTGGGGCGGCTGCCCACGTCTCTGGGCACGCCGATGGAGTCGTAAAACTCCATGATGGAGCCGGGCACCACGCTGTGGAAGGCCTGGATGGTGGGGATCTCCCAGAACATGCCGGCGTTGTCCAAGCTCTCGTAGAAGTCGGAGCGGCATTCCTGCAGGTCGGGCAGATCCACGTCCTTGCCGCCGTTTAGGGAGTAGGGGATCAAGTGGTCCCAGGTGTACTCCGACTGGGTCTTGCCCAGGGCGATGAAGAAGATGGAGTAGAACACCGAGATCACCGAAAGTCCGATCAGGGTGGAGCGGTAGAACACTTTCTTATTCTTCCGGCAGAAGCAGAACAGATACATCACCCCGGCAATGGACACCAGGGAGATGGCCACATAGCTCCAGAAGCGGGTGGGATAGGCCTCCAGGCCGTAGGAGACGGTTTCCGTGCCGTCCACGGTCTCGAAGGTGGGCATGAAGCCCACCACCACGGCGATGCCCACGGTGATGACCGTGGTCCAGAGGATGGACCGTTTCCAATTGATCCGGTTGTTTTCCAAAGCCAGCACCGTGGCCATGGCCATCATCAGGGTGAGCATATAGTACCACCTGGCGTAGTAGGCGGAGTTCATCATCTGGAAGGAGGCGTTGAGGAAGGGCACCAAAGCCATGAGGAAGAGGATCCAGAGGAACTTTTTCAGCCAGTGCTTCCGGCGCATCTGCAGCCAGCCGATGACACCGGTCATGCCGAACAGCGGCAGCCATGCTCCCAGAGAGGCCCACTTGGAGCCGGAATCCGGGGTGATGTTGGGTCGGGCAGGCAGGTCCGGCGGGAAGAAGAAGCAGCTGAAAATGTGGAGATACCGCTGGACGTTGTTGTAGAGCACCCCGTTCCAGCCGTTGATGTACTCCGAGGTGCGGTAGTTCTGCAGCACGGTCATCACCGAGGGCACCAGCAGTACGCAGGAGAGCCCCAAGCCCAGCAGGGCTTCCAAAGCCAGCAGGAGGAAATCCTTCAGGTTGATCTTCCAGCTTTTGCAGATGAGCCGCAGGAAGAAGTAGATCAGGGTGAAGGTGACTTGTCCCACAAAGAAGTAGTAGTTGACCACACAGCAGAAGCACACTGCCAGGGCGAAGATCCCCCGGCGGCGGGTGGCCATGTACTCATCCAGCGCGGCCAGCAGCAAGGGGAAGAACACAATGGCCTCGTGGAAGTGGTTGAAGAAGATATTGTACACAGAGAATCCCGAGAAGGCGTACAGCACGCCGGCGATCAGGGCGGAGTCGGGATTTTTCACATGGCGGCGGACATAGATGAAACCGGTGAGGGTGGCGCAGGCGAACTTCAAAATCAGCAGGGGCCCCATGAGGTACTGGACCCGTTCCGAAGGGAAGGGGATGGTCAGCCAGAAGAAGGGGCTGCCCAGCACATAGAAGCTGTAGGAGCCGATGAAGTTGGCGCCCAGGTCGGTGAGATGGCTCCAGCCCAGATTGCCGGAGCGGACGGCGTCGTGGGCCAGGCGGTAGAAGGGGACCTGCTGGACATTGAAGTCCCCGTAGAAGAGGAAGCGTCCGCCATCCACCACAATGAAGGGGATGAACACCAGAAAGGACAGCCCCAGGCCCAGGAAGAAGGCCTTGAGGTAATAGTTGTTCCAAAAGCGTTTTTTTGTATCTTTTGAAGACGCCATAACAGCGGGTACCTCCTGGTAAAGGATAAGGGCGGCCAGACGGCGAAAAAGCCGGATTTGCCCTATGGATAGTTACCAGTATTATACCACAAAGGGACTGTTGGATAAAGTCCTTTTTCTGTTTTGCACCGGCAAAGGGACCTTTGTGGAAAAAAAAGATGGGGTCCGCGCAACAAAACCGGGAAAAAATATTGTATAATAGAAAAGCGCCTGTTGGGGCGGCAAAACCCACTGGAACAGGAGGGGTTGGGATGTACCCATTTTTCGCCATGCTATCCCGCATGAAATACATCAACCGCTGGGGGCTGATGCGCAATACCCGCAGCGAGAACATCTGCGAGCACAGCCTGGAGGTGGCGCTGGTGGTCCACGCCTTGGCGACCATCGGCAACAAGAAGTTCGGCAAGAACTACGACCCGGACCGGGCGGTGGTGCTGGCGGTGCTTCACGATGCACCGGAGATCATCACCGGGGATATGCCCACGCCGGTGAAGTACCACTCCGAGGAGATCCGCAAGGCCTACGCGGAGGTGGAGGACCTGGCGGTGGAACACCTGGTGTCCATGCTGCCGGAGGAGCTCCGGGAGGAGTACCGGCAGCTGATGACCATGAGCGGTCCGGAGGATGAGCAGCTCAAGGTCCTGGTGAAAGCGGCGGATAAGATCTCCGCGGTGATCAAGTGCGTGGAGGAGCGCAAAAGCGGCAATCGGGACTTTGCCAAGGCAGAGCAAACCATCACCAAAACCATCGAAGAGATGCACCTGCCTGAGGCGGACTACTTTCTCAAGGAGTTCCTGCCCAGCTACGGCCTGACCATTGAGGAGCAGGACTACACCCGGGAGGCCGGGCTGAAGTTTTCCGAGTCCTCCCAGATGGTCTTTTCCAAGGTGTTGAAATAAATTGGGAGCGGCTATGCTCCGGAAGTCCCATGACGGGCGGCTGCAAAGGCGGCTGCCCGGCGTTTGGGTCCCCTGGTCTCTCTTCGGGAGTCTGGAGAAGGTGCAGGGGCCTTGCTTGGCCTACTCTGGGGAAGGGCGGCGGAATTGTCGCCGGATCACAGAGCCTCTTAAAAATTATAGAAAAAGGAACGATTCCATGAAAATTGGCAGCATTGAAATCAGCGGCAGAGCGGCGCTGGCTCCCATGGCCGGCGTCACGGATGCCGTCTACCGCAGGCTTTGCGCCCAGTTCGGGGCGGCGTACACCGTCACGGAGATGGTCAGCGCCAAGGCCATTCAGTACAACTATCAAAAGACCGCCCAGCTGGCGGACACCTCCCGGGACGAGCATCCCGTGTTTTTGCAGCTCTTCGGCAGCGACCCTTTTGACTTCGGTCTGGCTGCCCGCAAGGCCGGGGAGTTCGCCCCGGATGGCATTGACATCAACATGGGCTGCCCCGTGCCCAAGGTGGCGGGTAATGGCGCCGGCAGCGCTCTGATGCAGGACCCCTCAAAATGCGGGGCCATTGTGGCGGCGGTGAAGCGGAACACCTCCCTGCCGGTGACGGTGAAAATCCGGGCCGGCTGGGACGAGGAGCATGTCAACGCCGTGGAGGTGGCAAAATACTGTGAGGAGGCCGGAGCCGCTGCTATCACAGTTCACGGCCGCACCCGGAACCAGATGTATATGGGTCATGCAGATTGGGACATCATCGCCCGGGTCCGGGAGGCGGTGAGTATCCCGGTGATCGGCAACGGGGATGTGGTGGACGCCCAGACCGCCTGCCAGCTGATGGATCACACCGGCTGCGAGATGGTCATGGTGGGCAGGGGAGCTTTGGGCAACCCCTGGATCTTCCGGCAGATCAACGCCTATTTCACCGATTCCTGCACCATTCTGCCGCCTCCCGGAGTGGCGGAGCGGATCCTGGTGATCCGCAAACACATCGAAGCCCTGTGCCAGGAGAAGGGGGAACCCCGGGCCATGCGGGAGGCCAGAAAGCATGTGGGATGGTACCTTCACGGCATGCGGGGGGCGGCAGAGTTCCGCCGCCGTGCCGGGGAGCTGTGCACCCTGGAGGATCTGGACCGCCTGTTGGGGGACGTGTACGCCGCCAACACTGGGGACGAGGGAGAAAGGAGTCCGCTATGAACAAGTTATTAGTGCTCGACGGCAACAGCATCTTGAACCGCGCTTTTTACGGCATCAAGCTGCTGACCACCAAAACCGGGGAGTTCACCAACGGCATTTACGGCTTTCTCACCATGCTGAACAAGCTGCTGGAGGAGACCACTCCCGATGGGGTGGCCATTGCCTTTGACCGGAAGGGCCCCACCTTCCGGCACCAGGCCTATGAGGGGTACAAATCCAACCGCAAGGGGATGCCCCAGGAGCTGGCCCAGCAGATGCCCGTCCTCCAAGAGCTGTTGGAGGATCTGGGATTCCGGATTGTCTCCTGCCAGGGATGGGAGGCCGACGACATTCTGGGGACCCTCTCCGCCCAGTGCGAGAAAGAGGGCGCCCAGTGCCTGATCGCCACCGGCGACCGAGACAGCTTGCAGCTGGTGTCGGATTCCACCTCGGTGCGCCTGGCCAGCACCAAGTTCGGCCAGCCCCAGGTCACCCTGTACGACGTGGCCAAGATCCAGGAGGAGTATGGGGTCAGCCCCCGGCAGATGATTGACATCAAGGCCATCCAGGGGGACACCTCAGACTGCATCCCCGGAGTGGCGGGAATCGGTCCCAAGGGAGCCGGGGAGCTGGTGCAGAAGTTCGGCAGCCTGCAGTATATCTACGATCATCTGGAGGAGCTGGATATCCGCCCCGCCATGAAGAAGAAGCTGGAGAGCTCCAAGGACAACGCCTTTTTGAGCTACGACCTGGGCACCATCCGCCGGGACGCCCCCATTGATACGGATCTGACTCACTATGTCCGTGGGGAGGGGGATCCCCAGGCGGCGTCGGCATTGATGGTGAAGCTGGAGCTGTTCTCCCTGCTGGAGAAGTTCAGTCTTTCTGGGAATCAGTCCGCCCAGGGGGACGCCCCGGCAGCGGAGCGGCCCGGTGTCCGGGAGTACACCGACGGCGCGGCACTGCTGCCCCAGCTGGAGGACGCCGGAGAGGCGTACTTCTATGCCCAGTGGCAGGAGGGGAAACTGGCGAGCCTGATCTTTGCCCACAAGGGGGAGCTCCATCGGGTGCAGCCGGATGAGGCCTTCCTGAAGGCCTTTTTTCTGAACAAGCTGGTGAAAAAGCACACCCACGATACCAAGCCCCTTCACCGGCTGGCCCTGGAGCTGGGCACCCGGATGGAGAATGTCCAGATGGACACTGCCCTGGCGGGGTACTTGCTCAACCCTTCTGCCTCGGGGTACGACGTGGAGCGGCTCTGTGCCGAGTACCAGGTGTCCCTGCCGGATTTTGAGGATTCGGAGCTGAACCTGGCCGCCGCCATGCCGGAGCTGTGCAAAGCCCTGGCCAAGGCGGTGGAGGAGAACGGCCAGCAGAAGCTGCTCTCCACCATAGAGATCCCCCTGGCCTTTGTGCTGGCCCAGATGGAGCACATCGGCTTTTACGTGGACAAGGAGAGCATCGCCAGCTACGGCAAAGAGCTGGAGGAACAGGTCAATGCCCTCCACGACGCCATTATTGAAGAGGTGGGGTACGAGTTCAACATCAATTCTCCCAAGCAGCTGGGGGAGGCGCTCTTTGGAAAGCTGGGCTTGCCCCACGGCAAAAAGACCAAGAGCGGCTGGTCCACCAACGCCGACGTCTTGGAGGAGCTGCGGCATCTCCACCCGGTGGTGGATGAGGTGCTGCGGTACCGGACGGTGGCCAAGCTGAAGTCCACCTATTGCGACGGCCTGCTGAAGGTTATCGGGCCGGACGGCCGGGTTCACTCCACCTTCAACCAGACCGAGACCCGCACCGGCCGCATCTCCAGCGCCGAGCCCAACCTGCAGAACATCCCCGTGCGCACGCCCATTGGCCGGGAGCTGCGGAAGTTTTTCGCCGGGGCGGGGGACAGCCTGCTGGTGGACGCGGACTACTCCCAGATTGAGCTGCGGGTGCTGGCCCATGTGGCGGACGATGAGGCCATGAAGGAGGACTTCCTGGAGGGCCGGGACATCCACACTGCCACGGCAGCCCGTGTGTTCGGCATGCCGGCCGAGATGGTCACCAAGGATATGCGTTCCAAGGCCAAAGCAGTAAACTTCGGCATTGTCTACGGCATCGGGGCCTTCTCCCTGTCCAAGGATATCGGCGTCACTCGGAAGGAGGCCGACGACTATATCAAGGAGTACCTGCGCAACTACTCCGGCGTGGACGCCTATATGAAGCGGGTGGTGGAGGAAGCCAAAGAGAAGGGCTATGTGGAGACCCTCTTTGGCCGCCGGCGGTACCTGCCGGAGCTGAAAAGCGGCAACTTCAATATGCGGGCCTTTGGAGAGCGGGTGGCCCGGAATATGCCCATCCAGGGCACGGCGGCGGACATCATCAAGATCGCCATGATCCGGGTCAGCACCCGGCTGGAGCGGGAAGGCCTTCAGGGCAGGCTGATCCTCCAGGTCCATGACGAACTGATTGTGGAGTGTCCTCCCCAGGAGCGGGATCAGGTGGCCCGGATCCTCCAGGAGGAGATGGAGGGCGCGGTGAACCTGTCGGTGCCCATGGTGGCGGAAGCCGCATCCGGCCGCACCTGGTACGACGCCAAGGGCTGAGCCATGGAGCACATGATATTCTGCTGCCCCCTGTGTGGGGAACCCCTTTCCCGGGAGGAGCATCGGGCAGTGTGCGGGAAGGGGCACAACTTTGATATTGCCCGGCAGGGGTATGTCCACCTGCTGCCCTCCAACCGGATGCACGCCAAGGTCCCCGGGGACAGCCGGGAGATGGTGGAGGGCCGCCGGCGCTTTCTGGACGGCGGGTATTATGCCCCCTTCCGGGAGGAGCTGTGCCGCCTGGCTCAGTCCTGCGCCCAGGAATTGGGTGCCCCTGGCGGGGAGGGGCTCACTCTCTGCGATGCCGGCTGCGGGGAGGGCTACTACACCAAGGGCCTGGAGGAGACGCTGCCCCAGGGGAAGATCTGCGGCTTTGACATCTCCAAGCTGGCGGTGAAGGCCGCGGCAGGGCGGTATAAATCCCTGGAGTGGGCGGTGGCCAGCTCCTTTGCCATCCCCCTGCCCACCGCAGGAGTCCAGCTGCTCACCGATGTGTTCTCCCCCTTAGCGGAGGAGGAGTTTGCCAGAGTGGTGGCGCCGGGAGGCTATTTTCTCTATGCCGTGCCCGGGGAGCGCCACCTGTACGGCATGAAGGAGCTGCTCTACGACCAGCCCTATGAGAATCCCCACCGGGAGACGGAGTACCCGGGCTTCCGGTTTGTGGAGCGCACCAGCGTCCGGGGGGAGATCACCTTGCCGGATAGCCGCACCGCCATGGACCTGTTTTCCATGACTCCCTATTATTGGAAAACAGGGGTGGAGGGAGTCCGGCGGTTGGAGGCTTGTGAAGGCCTGACCACGGAGATTGCCTTTGACTTTTTGGTATACCGCCGGGAGTGAGCCTGTCCCCGGTGGCTTTTTGGGAGCGGTTCCCTTTTGCCTAGGGGACCGCTCCTTTACAATTTTTTAATAAACAGCTTTCCGGGCTGTGGTATAATGGAGTTAGCCAAAAGGCTCGACGACGCCTTGGGGAGTTGCCCCAGGCAGGCGCGTCCGGGAAAATGGGCCGGCACTTCCTGGGTTGGAAGGTGCCGGCTTGCAAGGGGGAGTATGCAAAGCAATGAAAATATTATTTGTCTGCACAGGGAACACCTGCCGCAGCCCCATGGCGGAGGGGATCTTCCGCAAGATGATGCACGACCGGGGTATGGCGGACAAGGTGCTCTGTCAGAGCGCGGGTCTTTCCGCTGTGGACGGCGACCCGGTTTCGGAGAATGCTGTGCTGGCCTGCCGGGAGATCGGCGTGGACATATCCCAGCACACAGCCCGGCGGATCACCGGGGAGGAGCTGCCGGTGTGGGACCTGTATTTTCCCATGTCCAAGACTCATGGGTACATTCTGGCCCAGGCGGGGGTACCCACCACCAAGATCTACATACCCAAATACATTGCCGACCCTTACGGGCAGGAGCTGTCTGTGTATCGAGAGGTGCGGGACAAGCTTCAGGAGCAGCTGCAGCTGTTCTACGAGGAGTTTGTCACCAGGCTGCTGGTGTTTGACAACGCGGTGCAGCCGCCGCCTTCACGGGAAAGTGATCGCCCCCGCACCTGAGCGGCCGCTGAAATGCCGGGACCTGTTGGTCCCGGCATTTTTGGTCAAAGTGGGGAATGGGGGATGGCTTTTGGGGTGAAAACACGGCGGAAATGGGTGCTATAGGGAGAAAATTGCCGTCCGCACTTGAGTTTTGCGGGTTTGCGGTTTATAATAGACTCGTTGTTTTGTAGCCATGCGGCAAGGAAAGGATACGATAAAATACCTATGGAAATCGTGAGAATGAAGAAGGAGCACAGCGAGATTCTGGCAGAGCTGGAGAAGCTCTGCTTTTCCCACCCCTGGAGCCAGAAGGCCATCGAGGACGAGGCGTACAATCCCAACGCCTACTTTGTCACTGCGGTGGACGATGACAAGATCCTGGGCTATGGTGGGATGCACTGTACCCATCACGAGTGCTATGTGGACAACATTGCGGTGTTTGGACACCAGCGCAGAAAGGGCGTGGGCACCGCCATTGTCAAGGCACTGATTGCAGAGGCCCTGCGCCGGGACGCGGAGTTTATCTCTCTGGAGGTGCGACCTTCCAACCGTGCGGCGGTGGGTCTTTACACCAAGCTGGGCTTTCTGGAGGAGGGCCGGCGGAGAAACTTTTATTCCGCCCCCACCGAGGACGCCTTGATCCTGACCCGCCGTTTCCGAAAGGGGGACTGAGCCTTGCTCCTGCTAGGGATAGAGAGCTCCTGTGACGAGACTGCCGCCGCTTTGGTGGAGGATGGCCGGACCATTCTCTCCTCGGTGATTGCCTCCCAGGTGGAGGAGCACAAGATCTATGGCGGCGTGGTGCCGGAGATTGCCTCCCGCCGCCACAGCGAGGCCATTGTGGGTGTGGTGAAGGAGGCCCTGGAGCAGGGGGGAAAATCCCTCTCGGACCTGGATGCCATCGCTGTCACCTACGCTCCGGGGCTGATCGGAGCCCTGCTGGTGGGGGTGAACTTTGCCAAGGGACTGGCCCTGTCCACTGGGCTGCCTTTGGTGCCGGTGCACCACCTGCGGGGGCATATTGCCTCCAATTACCTGTCCAATCCTCAGCTGAAGCCGCCCTTTTTGTGCCTGGTGGTCTCCGGGGGCCACAGCCACATCGTCTGGGTGGAGGACTACACCAAATTGAAAATTCTGGGTCGCACCCGGGACGATGCCGCCGGGGAGGCCTTTGACAAGGCCGCCCGCGCCATGGGCATCCCTTACCCCGGCGGGGTGGAGATGGACCGCATTGCCGAAGAGGGCAATCCGGACGCCTACAAGCTGCCCCACCCCCGGGTGGAGGGCGCACCCCTGGATTTCAGCTTTTCCGGGCTGAAGACTGCGGTGCTCAACCTGCTGAACAACGCCCGTCAGAAGGGCCAGGAGATCAGCGTGCCGGACCTGTGCGCCAGCTATCGGAAAGCGGTGGTCACCTGCCTGACAGAGAATTTCTTCAAGGCGGCCCAGATGACCGGTGCAAAGACTCTGGCCGCAGCAGGAGGCGTCTCCGCCAACCGGCTGCTCCGGCGGGAGCTGGAGCGTCAGGCTCAGCAGCGGGGCCTTACCCTGTACCTGCCGGACCGCTCTCTGTGTGGGGATAACGCCGCCATGGTGGCTTCCCAGGGGTACTACGAATTTTTGGCAGGGAACACCGCAGGGATGGATCTCAACGCCTGTGCCCAGCGGTCCATTGAGTGAGCGAGGTGGATGGTATGGGAAAGAGAATTCGTTCTGTGGGATCCACTCTGCTGGCGTTGATCTTGGCCCTGGGCCTGGCAGCCTGCAGCAGCCAGCAGGAGGATCCGGTCTCCCAGGAGAGTTCCATCTCCGTCAGCTCGGCTCAGGAGGAGTCCTCCCAGCCGGCGCTGGAGCCGGAGCCTCGGGAGGCGGAGGAACCTGCCCAGAGCCAGACGGAAGCGTCCTTGTCCTCTCAAGAGCCGGAGGAAAGCGCCCTGGTGCTGGTCCAGGAGGATTCCGGGGCGGAAGCGAGCGCAGAGCCCACCGTCACCCTGTATCCGGACGGCACCTTTGCGCTGGCGGCTCTTTTTTACGATGGAACTGCCTCCATCACCGGCACGTATGTCCAGCAAGGGGAGAGCTATGTGCTCACCCCCCTGGAGAGCACGGCCCAGGGGACGGAGGGCAGCAATGTGGGGGAGATTACCTTGACCCCCCAGGACGGCGGCTTCGCCTATGGCGGGGAGCAGCTGGGGGTGACCTATGACGGGGCGGTGTTTCAGCCGTCCCAGCAGTGAGGGAGTGGAGTGCATGTTGACTGGCGGTGAGGTCATGGTGAAGTGCCTGGAGGCAGAAGGAGTGGAGATACTCTTCGGCTATCCGGGCGCTGCTATTTGTCCCTTTTATGACGCGCTGTACGACTCGCCCATCCGGCACGTGCTGGTGCGCAGCGAGCAGAACGCTGCCCACATGGCCAGCGGTTATGCCCGGGCCAGCGGCAGGCCGGGGGTGTGCGTGGCCACTTCCGGCCCCGGCGCCACCAACTTGATCACCGGCATCGCCACCGCCTATATGGACTCCATCCCCATTGTGGCCATCACGGGCCAGGTGAATCTGGAACAGCTGGGCCGGGACGTGTTCCAAGAGGCGGATATCACCGGCGCCTGTGAATCCTTCACCAAGCACAGCTACCTGGTGAAGTCTGTGGAGGACTTGCCCCGGGTGTTCAAGGAGGCCTTTCACATCGCCTCCACCGGCAGGCCGGGGCCGGTGCTCATCGACGTCCCTGAGGACGTGCAGGAGGCTCTGCTGGATCACTTTTCCTACCCGGAGCGGGCGGAGATCCCCGGCTATAAGCCCAAGACGTCGGGCCACCCCATGCAGATCAAGCGGGCGCTCCAGGCCATTCAACAGGCAAAGCGTCCGGTGATCTGCTGCGGAGGCGGCGTGGTGCTGGCAGGCGCCCGGGAGGAGATGACCGCTTTTGCAGAGAAAAGCGGCATCCCCATTGTCTCCACCATGATGGGCATCGGGGTGATGCCCATGGGCAGCCCGGTCTATCTGGGCATGATCGGAAAATTTGGCCGCAGCTATGCCAACCGGGCCATCGGCGAGGCGGACTTGATCATCCTCTGCGGTGCCCGGGTGGGGGATCGTGCTATTGCCCTGCCCAATCAGATCGCGGACCAGGCCCAGATCATCCACATTGATATCGACCCGGCGGAGATCGGCAAGAACATGCGGGTGGATATCCCCATTGTGGGGGATGTGCGCCAGGTGCTTTCCGCCCTGGCAGAGAAGGTGGAGCCTGTGGACTGCAAAGATTGGGTGGAGCGGGTGCTCCGCTACAAGCGGGAGTTTCTCCCCCGAGGCCAGGACCGGGAGGACTACGTGGAGCCCCGCTCCTTTATCCGCGCCCTCTCCGCCATGATGGAGGAGGACGCCATTCTCACCGCGGATCCGGGCCAGGGGCAGATCTGGGCGGCCATCAACTTTACCCAGAAGGAGGGCCGGTTCCTCACCAGCGGAGGCCTGGGCACCATGGGTTACGCTTTGCCCGCAGCTTTGGGCGCCAAGCTGGCCAAGCCTCGGCGCCAGGTGCTGGCGGTGTGCGGGGACGGGGCCTTTCAGATGAGCCTTTGCGAGCTGGCCACAGTGGTGGCCTCTCACGCGCCGCTGAAAGTGGTGGTCTTTGACAACCGGCGGCTGGGTATGGTGCGGGAGTACCAGAACTCCCGGTATTCCCGGCGGCATATTGCCACTCACATGGACGGTAACCCGGATTTTGTCGCCCTGTGCAAAGCCTATGGGATCCCGGCAGCCCTGGCGGAAAACAACCGTCAAGCGGAAGAGCTGGCCCGGGAGATGCTGGATTCTCCCCGGCCCTACGTGCTGGTGTGCCGGGTGGATCCGGAGACACCCTCGGTGTAAAAGGAGGCAGGCCATGAAGTACACCTTATCTGTGTTAGTGGAGAACCAGCCCGGCGTGCTGAGCAAGGTGGTCAGTCTGTTTGCCCGGCGGGGGTACAATATTGACAGCTTGGCGGTGGGGACCACGGAGGACACCACCATCTCCCGGATGACCATTGTGGGTCAGGGGGACGACCACATATTGGAGCAGGTGGAGAAGCAGCTGAACAAAGTGATCCCGGTGATCAAGGTGCGTTCCCTGGGACAGGACGCCACCACCGGAGAGCTGCTGCTGGTAAAGGTGGCCTGCGATCCCCAGACCTTGGGGAAGGTCAACGAGATTGCCGCCCTGATGAAGGCGCAGGTGGCGGACGTGTCCAAGACCACCGTTACCCTGCAGTATGCCGGGGAGCATGACAAGTGCGAGACTCTGCTGGACCTGCTTCGGCCCCTGGGAATCCGGGAGATCGCCCGGACGGGGGTTATTGCGCTGGAGCGGGGCTGAGGAGAGCATAAGAAAAAGGGACGGCTGCCAAAAGCAGCGGTCCCTTTTTTCGTTCAGCTTCAGGAAATCCCCTTGTGGCCCTTGGAATGGACGGAAGAGCCCCGAAACGCGCCTTGAGAGGAAGGGCTTCATGACCGGTTGCCGGTGGAGGGGGAGTGGGGGTTCTCATCCTCTTCATCGTCCAGATCCTCCTCCAAGTCCTCTTCCGGAGGGAGGGTGGGATCCCGGGGGTCAATGGCTTTGGACCGCAGCCGGGAACGGACGGAAGTGCGCAGCAGGCGGTAAATCACAGCAGTGGCAGGTGTGCCGAAGAGAATCCCAGGGATTCCCAGCACGCCGCCCCAGAAGACCACTGCGAAGAGGGTCCACAGGGGGGGCAGACCGATGGAGGAACCCACCACCCGGGGGTAGATTAGGTTGCCCTCCACCTGCTGGAGGATCAGCAGGAAGACCAGGAAAATCAAGGCGTCCAGGGGATGGACCAGCAGCAGGATGATGACACCCACAACGGCGCCGATGTAGGCCCCCAGGATGGGGATCAAAGCGGCCAGCGCCACCACCGAGGAGATCAGCAGGGCGTAGTCCAGCCGGAGGATGCTCATCCCCACATAGCACAGGGAACCCAGGATGACGCACTCGGTGAGCTGGCCCCGGATGAAGTTGAAGAAGACCCGGTTGGTCAGGGAGGCCACCTGAGTGATCTTCCGAGCGGCGGGTTTGGGGAGGTAGGCCAGCATGGTGGACTTGACGCCCCGCAGCAGCTTCTCCTTGCCCATGAGCATATACACCGAGAAGATGAAGCCCATCACCGCAGCAAACACGCCGGAAGCCACGTTGATGGTCACCCCCACCAGGGAGGAGAGGAAATCCTTGGCCAAGTCGCCCATACTTGCCAGCATGTCAGCCCAGTCAAATTTCCCCAGGAACTCCTGGATGAAGGTCAAATCGTACTCCTTGGCGAATTTGGTCAGCCAGCTGATGGCGTTGTTGTAGTAGACCGGCGCGTTCTGCTGGACCGTGTCGGCCAGTACGCCCATGGACTGAATGAGTCCGGGAATGATGAAGGCAGCGATGAACACCACCACCAGCGCCACCAGCAGATAGGCCAGGGCGATGGACAGAGGCCGTCGGACCCGGTGCCAAACTTTCGATTTGGACTTGCGGAAGGGCCGAAAGGCCACGTCCTCGAAGAAGTGGACAAAAACATTTAAAATGTAGGCCACCACAATGCCGTAAAAAACCGGGGCCACCGTGGCCACTACGGTGCAGAGCGCTCCCCACACCTGATCGAATTTCATCAGGATGAGCACCAGCACCGCGGCAAATCCCAGAAGGATCATGCCGTTTCGCAGCACTTGTTTCTCATCCCGCAGACGGATTCCAAATTCCCGTAAGCGCATAATATCTCCTTTTTAAGGTGTCTTCTCGGATAAACGGTTATTGTCTCAGGTTTCGTAAAAACGGTTGGTCAGCTCCATGGCGCAGGCAGCAAGTTCCCCCTTGCTGTCCAGGAACCGGAGAATGGTGAACCGGTCCCGGAGTTCCATGGCGTGGAGCAGGGCCTCCAGGCACAGATCCCGGCGGATTCCCAGTTCCTTGGGGCTGGCGGCGGCCCCGGCATCCCGGAGGCAGCGGACGATCCGCTCTTTGTCCGGCGGGGTGAAGCCCTGGGGCAGCTCTTTGGCAGCCAGCTCGTAGAGGCTGGCGGAGATCACTGCTGCGGCCCCCACCGCGTTGCCGTGGAGGGGGTGTTCCTCCCCACGGCGCAGGGCGTCCATCTCCCAGTAATGAGCCATGTGGTGCTCCGCGCCCGAGGCTGGCCGGGAGTTCCCCACCAAGCCCATGGCCACACCGGAGAGGATCAGCGCCTCTGTAACCGCCTCCACTGCGGCAGGATCCCGCTGGGAGAGACCTTTGGCGTTGTTGGCGCACTTTTCCAGGGCCTGCTCCATGAGGATGGCTGCCTCCTCACAGTAGTATTCTCCAAACAGCTGCCGGGACAGCGCCCAGTCCCGCAGGGCGGTATATTTGCCGATGATATCCCCAAATCCCGCGGTGAGCATGGGCATGGGGGCGTCTTTGAGAATGTCCACGTCAGCGACGATGGCCGCAGGGTACACGGCGGGCAGGGTGGTCTTGAAGCCGTCCAGAATCATGGGGGCCACCGTGGAGGCGTAGCCGTCCATGGAGGGCGCCGTGGCTGCGATCACGTAAGGAACGCCGGTGCGGGCGCTGATGTACTTGGTCAGGTCGTTGAGCGTCCCGGAGCCCACCGCCAGCAGCAGGTCGTCCCCGGTCTCCATCTTGGCCAGGGCAGAACCCAAAGCGTACTCGTTGGGCACCAGGGGCGTGGTTGTCTCAAACAGCCGGGTGTGATAGGCAAGCCCTGCCTCCTTCAGCAGCTCTTCCACTTGGCGGCCGGCGGCCTCATAGGTGTGGTTGTCTGCCAGCATGAAAATACGGCTGGCTCCCAGCTGACGGAGTATGTCCGGCAGCTCCCGGATGCAGCCGCTGCCCACTCGGATGGCTTGGATGTCCACCTGGTGGGTTCTGCCGCAGGAACAGGGGTATGTGAGCCCCGCCAGCTCTTGAATGGGACGTTGGTAGATTTTGGTCATGGGGTACTCCTCCTCAAAAATCAATCACAGACTTGCCGGCCCCCGAGTGAGGCCGGCAAGTTCATGTCTTGGTGAAAAATACGCGGCCGCACTTTTGGCAGGTCACCTGGATCTTTCCCCGGCCCCTGGGCGCCCGCAGCCGCTGCTTGCATTGGGGGCAGCGGAAATACTTGTAGATCTTGCGCTCCCGGAACTTGGTGTTCTGGAACCGGAACCAGTTTTCCACCGGTCCCCACACCTTGAGAAACGCCTGGTATTCTCGCTGCCGGGCGGCGTGGTTGCGGGAGAACATGCGAAACAGCACGTAGATAAAAATCACATCCGCCACCAGGGCCAGCGGCCAGAAGAACCGCCCAAACAAAGCGATCACCAGTGCCACAATCAGCAGGACAAAGCTGAATTTATCCCCGCCGTAGCGGCCGTACATAAATTGCTGGAATTTTTGAAACAGCAATCCCTACACTTCCTTTCACTGTCGCAGCCGGGGGAGTTCCCCGGTCGCGCCTCCTCTTAAGTATACAGAGGGTGGGGGGATTTTTCAACGACCTGGGGCAAGCCTTTACGATAAATTTACATTTGTCTTCCCCTTAATTTGGGAGTCCTGCGCCTTGCAAACCAAGGGGAATTTGGACTATAATCCCAGTAGAGACGTCCGCCGGGTAAAGCCTCGGGCGGACGGAAAAGGAGGAGTGCAGTATGCGATATCGCGAGCTGGGAAACACCGGGCTGCAGGTCAGTGAGATTGGCCTGGGAGCCGAGTGGCTGGAGCGCCACAATGAGGAAGAGGTGAAAGCTGTCATAGACCACTGCCAGGAGTTGGGGATCAACATTCTGGACTGCTGGATGTCCAACCCGGAGGTCCGCACCAACATTGGCAAAGCGCTGAAGGGCAGCCGGGAGAAGTGGATCATCCAGGGGCATTTCGGGTCCACCTGGCAGGAGGGACAGTATGTCCGCACCCGGGAGCTGGACAAGGTGCAGGCGGCGTTCCAGGATCTGCTGGAGCGGCTGGGGACGGACTACATCGACTTGGGTATGATCCACTTTGTGGACAGCGAGGAGGACTTCCGCCAGGTGATGGAAGGGGAATTCCTGGCCTACGTGAAAAAGCAGAAGGAGCAGGGGGTCATCCGCCACATCGGCATGAGCACCCACAACCCCAAGGTGGCAAAGCTGGCCGCCCTCAGTGGGGAGGTGGAGATGCTGCTGTTCAGCGTCAATCCCGCCTTTGACCTGCTTCCCGCCAACGAGGATATGAATGTCTACTTCGCGGATGAGACATACGGGGAAAACCTGGGGGGCATCGACCCGGAGCGGGCGGAGCTGTACAAGCTCTGCGAGCAGTGGGGTGTGGGCATCACCGTGATGAAGGGATACGCCGGAGGCCGGCTGTTTGATGCCCGCACCTCTCCCTTTGGGGTGGCGCTGACGCCGGTGCAGTGCATCCATTACGCCTTGACTCGCCCGGCGGTGGCCAGTGTCCTGGCTGGGTACGACACCCCGGAGCATGTGGACGCCGCTGTGGCCTATGAGACCGCCACTGAGGAGGAGCGGGACTACGCCAGTGTGCTGGCCAAGGCGCCTCATCATGCCTATTCCGGCCAGTGCACCTATTGCGGCCACTGTGCCCCCTGTCCTGCTGGGATCGATATTGCCATGGTCAATAAGCTTTACGATTTGGCGGTGATGCAGGACCAGGTGCCCGCCACAGTGAAAGCTCATTACAGCGCCCTGGGGACCACAGCTGCCGCGTGTATCGGATGCGGCAGCTGTGAGAGCCGCTGTCCTTTTGATGTGCCGGTGGTGGAGCGGATGGAGAAGGCCCAGGCGCTGCTGGATTGACGCATAGAGAGGAAAAAATCGGGGCATAGTAACGGGTGGAAAACGGGTTAGAAAAAATTAAGAATAATTCGCAAAAAGCTCTTGACTTCTAACAAAATACGGGGTATACTGATGCCAGAAGGACCGGATGCACGCCAAATTATTCTTTCTAAGGAGGAACGGATCATGCCAGAATTGAAGGGCTCCAAGACCGAAGCCAACCTGATGACCGCCTTTGCCGGGGAATCCCAGGCGCGGAACAAGTACACCTATTATGCCTCCAAGGCCAAGAAGGACGGCTATGTGCAGATTGCCGCCATCTTTGAGGAGACCGCCAACAACGAGAAGGAGCATGCCAAGATGTGGTTCAAGCTGCTCCATGGCGGTATTGGAGATACCGTGGACAACCTGAAGGACGCTGCAGCCGGCGAGAATTACGAGTGGACCGACATGTATGCCGGCTTTGCCAAGACTGCCCGGGAAGAGGGCTTTGAGGAGATCGCCCGGCAGTTTGAGGGCGTGGCGAAGATCGAGAAGGAGCACGAGGAGCGCTACCGGAAGCTGGTGGCGAATCTGGAGAATGGCCTGGTCTTCTCCCGGGATGGGGATGTGATCTGGCAGTGCTCCAACTGCGGACACATCGTCATCGGCAAGAAGGCCCCGGAGGTCTGCCCCGTATGTGCCCATCCCCAGGCCTACTTCCAGATCAAGGCCGAGAACTATTGATCAAATTTCCCTTCCCGATGGCGGGAAGGCGGATCGGAAAAGCTCCCCATTTGGGGAGCTTTTCTCTGTTTGTGGCCTGTTTTCTTCTTGGTCGTTGAAAGAGCGCAGCCCGCCCCACCGTCCGTCGGCAGGGGGATTTTCGCGGAAAAAAACTTGCAAAACGCGAACGGATGTTCTATAATATGGAGAGCTCAAGAGCCCAAGGAAAGGGGGGAGCAGGTTGGAAAACGGCATTTTGCATGTGGATATGAACAACTTTTACGCATCGGTGGAAACGCTGTTCGCGCCGGAATACCGGGACGTGCCCATGGCCGTGGCAGGGGACCAGGAGAGCCGCCACGGGATCATCCTGGCCAAGAATATGCTGGCCAAACAGCGGGGCGTCCAGACAGCGGAACCCATCTGGCAGGCCAAGCGCAAGTGCCCGGAGCTCCAGCTGGTGAAACCTCACCGGGAGCGTTACAGCCTGTACTCCCGGAAGGCTCAGGAGATCTACTGCCGGTTCACGGACCAGGTGGAGCCCTTCAGCCTGGACGAGTGCTGGCTGGACGTCTACGGAAGTGAGCGGCTGTTCGGGGACGGGGAGGCCATTGCCCAGCAGATCCGCCGGACGGTAAAGGAGGAGCTGGGCCTGACCGTGTCCATCGGGGTGTCCTATAACAAGGTGTTTGCCAAGCTGGGCAGCGACTATAAGAAGCCCGATGCCGTGACGGTGTTTGGCCGGGAGCAGATGGAGTCGGTGATCTGGAAGCTGCCGGCCCAGGCGCTGTTGTTTGTGGGGCCCCATACGGAGAAAACCCTGCAGAAGTTTGGGGTGCGCACCATCGGGGATATCGCCCGGATGGAGCTGCCTGCCATGCGGCGGATGCTGGGCAAGGTGGGGGAGGTGCTGTGGCTCTATGCCAACGGGCTGGACAATTCCCCGGTGGTGACCGTGGGGGCGGGGGAGCCGCCCAAGACCATCGGCAACAGCACAACTCTGCCTCACGATGTGACCACCGAGGAGGAGATCCGCCGCACTCTGCTGGAGTTGGCGGAGTCGGTGGCCAGCCGGCTGCGGCACCAGGGGATGAAGGCCGGAGAAGTGCAGCTGACGGTGAAAAGCGGGGACTTCCAGGAGTACCAGCGCCAGTGCCGTCTGGAGCCTCCGGTGTGTGACGCCAGATCCCTGTACCGGGCCGCCTTGGACTTGTACCGCCGGGAGAACCGGCGGTGGGCGGTGCGCCTGCTTGGGCTGCGGGCGGGGAAACTGTTGGAGTCAGACCAGGTCCAAACCAGCCTGTTTGACAGGGGGGAGAACGGCCTGGAGCGGGAGGAGCGGTTGGAGTCCGCCGTGGACGCCCTGCGGGAGCGGTTTGGTGGGGCCAGTGTCCAGCGGGGGACGATTTTACCGGGACCAAAGGAGCTTTCCCCCAAAACAGGCGGTGACCAGACCCAGCCTGGGGAGGGCCACGGGGTCCTGACGGGACACAGTAAAGGAAAAGAGAGGTGACAGCTGTGGAACTTTTGGAAAAACTGGAAATCCTCACAGACGCCGCCAAATACGACGTGGCCTGCACCTCCAGCGGAGTGGACCGCCGGGGGAGCCCGGGGGGCCTGGGCAACGCCGTGGCCGCGGGGATCTGCCACAGCTTTGCCGCCGACGGACGGTGCATCTCGCTGCTCAAGGTGCTCCTGTCCAACGACTGTGTCTATGACTGCGCCTACTGCGTTAACCGCCGGTCAGCGGAGTGCCGCCGGGCCACCTTCACCCCCCAGGAGATGTGCGACCTGACTATGGAGTTCTACCGCCGCAACTACATAGAGGGGCTGTTTCTCAGTTCGGCGGTGGTGGGCAGCCCGGACAACACCTGCGAGCAGATGCTGGCGGTGCTCAAACGTCTCCGGGAGCAGTGCCGTTTTGGAGGGTACGTCCACGTGAAGGCCATCCCCGGGGCGTCTCAGGAGCTGATCTGGCAGCTGGGGCTGTACGCCGACAGGATGAGCGTCAACATCGAGCTGCCCAGTCAGCAGAGCCTGAAGCTGCTGGCTCCGCAAAAGAGCAAGGAGAAGATCCTTTCCCCCATGGCCCTGATCCGGGATGGGATCCAGGAGAACGGCAGGGCGCTGTCCACCTACCGTCACGCCCCACACTTTGTCCCCGCAGGGCAGTCCACCCAGATGATCATCGGCGCCACCCCGGAGAGTGACCGGCAGATCCTGCGGCTCACCGAGGGGCTGTACCAAAAGTACCGGTTGAAGCGGGTGTTCTACTCCGCCTATATGCCCGTGGTCAGCAGCCGGAATCTGCCCGCCCTGGGAACGCCGCCGCCCCTGCTGCGAGAGCACCGCCTGTATCAGGCGGATTGGCTGCTGCGGTTTTACGGTTTTGCCGCCTCGGAGATCCTGGACGAGGAGTCCCCCAACTTTGACCCGCTTTTAGATCCCAAGTGCTGCTGGGCCGTGCGTCACATGGAGCTTTTCCCCGTGGAGGTGAACCGTGCCCCTTACGAGATGCTGCTGCGGGTGCCGGGGATCGGGGTGAAGAGTGCCAAGCGGATTCGGGCAGCCCGGCGCCAGACCACCCTGGACGTGGACGCCCTGAAAAAGCTGGGGGTGGTGCTCAAGCGGGCCAGGTTTTTCCTGACCTGCCGGGGCAAGAGCCTGTCCCCTCTGACCACCGATGACCCCAGGGTCATAGCCGGGGCCATCCGGGAGGGCAGTCCCTTCCACCGCACCCAGCTGGAGGGGACGGCCTTGGGCCAGCCGGAGCAGCTGTCCCTGTTTGCCCCCACAAAGGAGGATGGAGTCAAATGCCTGTCCGGTCAAATCTGATCTACCGCTACGACGGCAGTTATCCTGGGTTTCTCTGCAGCGTGGCCCAGTGTTTTTTCTCCAAGGAGGTACCCCTGGATATTCGCCCCCTGGACGAGGACCAGCAAAGCCTGTTTGGCTTCCGGGAGATTCCCACGGATCCGGACTTGGCCCGGCGGGTGGAGCGTTCCATTCCCAGGCGGATCTCCCCCCAGGCACTGCGCCTGGTGCGGGAGGGGTTTCTCACCTGTATGGATCAGCGGGAGATGACACTGTTGCGGTTTCTGCTTTTGGGGTACCGGGTGGGGCCCAAAGTGACCAAGCTTTCCACCCACCCGGCGGTTCATCCCCTGGAGAAGGCGGTGCTGACTCTGCGCAATGAGGCCCACCATACGCTGGAGTTTCTGCGGTTTGCCGACTGCGGAGAGTTCCTGGCGGCGCGGATTGCCCCCAATAACCGGGTGCTGCCCCTGGTGGCGCCTCACTTTTGCGACCGGCTGCCCAGCGAGAGCTTTGTGATCTACGACGGAACCCACGGCATGGGGTTTCTTCACCGGAAGGACACACCGGGGGAGTTCTTCCAAGCGGATGCCCTCCAGCTGCCGGAGCCCAGTCAGGAGGAGCTGCGCTGGCAGAGTTTGTGGAAGGTGTTTTACCGGACCATCGCAGTGGAGGGCCGGGAGAACCCCAAGCTCCGCCAGAGTATGTGCCCCAAGCGGTTCTGGCCTCTGATGACGGAGATGGAATAAAATAGCCCGGCAGGAAGACCGCAGTGCGGTACCTGCCGGGCTTTCTGCTGCCCGTAAGTTTTCTTTCCCAGAGATTCCAGTTCCCCCAGGCGATAGGGAAAGATGGCTATTTTCTGCGCCGGTGGGCGGACGGGCCCTCCGTTTGTGCGGGGACAACCCGTTGGTCGGTGCTGGAGCACAGGGAGGACGTGGGTGGTCCCCACGGGAGGTGTCACAGGACGAAGGCCTTCGGCGTATACTGGAGCGTGGGTGTTTGGGCGAACAGCGGGAAGGACCCCCTGGGGCCTGGTTTTGGACAAGTTTGCCGGAGATCTTTCTCAAAGGGGGAATTTCCCCAAAGCCGGATGCCCACAACTCCATGAGAGGACGGTTTACGGCCGCCCATTTCATGGGAAAGGAGGAGTTATGGCAAAGAGCAGAGTATTGAAGACCCAGGAGACCAAGGTTACCCGGGGATTCGGCAACGGACACAGCGGTGTGGATCTGGGGTGGCAGACCACTCAGACAGACACCGTGTTGGCCCACAGCGATGGGGTTGTGACGTTCTGCCAGACGGGCTATGGAAACAACCAAGGGTCGTCGGGCAACGCCTCCTATGGCAATTGCGTCAAGCTGAAGCATCCCAACGGATACAGCACCTTGTACGCCCATCTCAGCGCGGTGACGGTAAAGCTGGGGCAGAGCGTCAAGAAAGGCCAGCAGATTGGCAATATGGGGAACACCGGCAACAGCTATGGAAGCCACCTTCACTTTGAAGTGCGCAACAGTGGGGACAGCCACGTGGACCCAGCACCCTATCTGGCGTCGGACTTGCCGGGGATGACAACGGCGGCGGAACCGCCCCAGGTCAAACCGGAGATAGAAACGGAGGAGAAGGATTTGACAGAAGCGGAGGCTCGAAAGATTGCCCAGGATGAGATCGCAAAGTATTTCACGGCGCTGGGCAAGAAGCCGGTGTCCAGTTGGGCGCAGGCGGCGGTAAAGACCGTGAAGGATCGAGGCATCATGAACGGCGACGGGGATGGGAATTTCCGTCCTCAGGACGTGGTCACTCGGGAGGAGGCGGCAGCCATCCTGGTGACCGCCCTGGGGATTGGGAAAGCCCCTTCCAGTTGGGCCAAAGACGCCTTTGATAAAGTCACCAAGGCAGGAATTCTGGATGGCACCATGCCCCAGGAGGCCCTGACCCGGGAGCAATTCGCGGTGATTTTGGACAAACTGGGATTGCTTCCCAAGCAATGAGCAACCGTAAGAACTGATCCATGCAGAAACCCCGGCCAGCTGGCCGGGGCTTCTTGCTTTGCCCCCGTTGGCCCTGGAAAGGGCATCGCAAATCGGGGAGGAGTCTGGGGGCGCCGGAGCACAGCAGGACCGTGGCAGGAACTCCCGCGAAAAAAGCAGCCGAGGACGGTGAAACGTCCCCGACTGCTGGATCGGTCACAGGGAACACCGTCTCTTCTCCTGCTCTTGCCGGATCAGCGGGTCCATGGAGGAAGAAGATGGTGTGCCAGAGAAATAGTCATAAAAAAAGGTGGTCGCAAAGAAACCTTTGCGACCACCCGTGGTGACCCATCGGGGATTTGAACCCCGGACACCCTGATTAAAAGTCAGGTGCTCTGCCAACTGAGCTAATGAGTCAACTATAAGCTGTGGGGACTGTTAGTCCAAACAGCTTATATATTATAGCAAGGAAAATGCAGTCTGTCAATGGGAAAATGGGGAACTCACTGGGCGATAAAGTGTTTGACGATGCTGTCCCCATCCTGCAGGCCGGAGCCATAGGAGGACAGGTCCAGACCGCCGTGCATCAGCAGGGCGCCGGAGTACACCCGTCCCGTATCCTCGTCGGTGTAGAGTTTCTCCGGATCCAGGCCGGCCAGACACACGGTCTGGTACCGGTTGATGGGCTGACGCATGACCACCCGGGTGAAGAGAGCCTCGGTCTTGTCGGGGCTGACAAAGGCCCAGTCGCAGACATAGGGATCATCCGTGGGGGAGGTGATCCGGTAGAAATCCCCGTAGTGGGTGAGGTTGTAGTATTTGTGATAGTCCGCGGTCTGGCGCTTCACAGCCTCCCGCTCCTCCTGGGTGAGCTTGCGGGGATCCAGTTCATAGCCGAAGGTGCCGCAGAGAGCCACGGCCGCCCGGGTGTCAATGCCGGTGCGGGGGTTGGCGGAGACGTGGGCTCCCATGGTGGACATGGGGTAGCACAGGGACGCGCCGAACTGGATGGTCAGCCGCTCAATGGGATCGGTGTTGTCACTGGCCCAGATCTGGGGGGAGTAGTAGAGCATGCCGGGGTCAAAGCGGCCGCCGCCACCGGAGCAGTTTTCCAGCAGGATGTTGGGGAAGGCGGTGGTGATCCGGTCCATCAGGTCGTAGACACCCAGCACGTACCGGTGGAAGAACTCTCCCTGACGCTCCGGGGGCAGCTGAACGCTGGCGGCTTCGGTGATGTTCCGGTTGCAGTCCCACTTGATGTAGGCAATGTTGTTCTGGGAGATCACGTCGTACATCTGCTGGAAGATGTTGTCCCGCACATCCTGACGGGTCATGTCCAGCACGCACTGCCACCGCGCCATGGTCTTGTCCCGGCCCTTGGCGCAGATCACCCAGTCCGGGTGGGCGCGGTAGAGGTCACTGTCCGGGGAGATCATCTCCGGCTCGTACCAGATGCCAAACTGCACCCCCAGGTCATTGACCCGCTGGATCAAGCTGGACAGCCCACCCTTGAGCTTGTCCTCGTTGACCCACCAGTCTCCCAGGGCCCGGTGATCGTCAAAGCGGTTGCCGAACCAGCCGTCGTCCATCACCAGCATGTCGATGCCCAGCTCCTTGGCCTCCTTGGCAAAGGCCACCAGCTTGTCGTCGTCAAAGTCAAAGTAGGCGGCCTCCCAGCTGTTGATCAGCAGGGGACGTTCCTTCTTTGTCCAAGGGCTGCGGCACAGGTGATCCAGGTAGAAGTGGTGGAAGGTACGGCTCATGCCGCCCAAGCCGGTATCGGAGTAGACCAGCACCGCCTCCGGTGTCTGGAAGGTCTCGCCGGGCTCCAGACGCCAGCGGAAGTCCGTGGGGTTGATGCCCATGAGTACCCGGGGGCATCCCTGGGGATCCACCTCCACCTCAATGGAGAAGTTGCCGCTGTAGATCAGGTTCATGCCCCAGACTTCCCCCTGCTCTTCCGTGGCGGTATGACGGGGCAGCGCCAGCATGGGGTTGGCCCCGTGGCCCGTCATGCCCCGCAGGGACTGGAGCCCCTGAAGCCCGTGCTGCAGGGGATGGCGCACGGTGGTGTTTTCCTTAGCCCACTTGCCGTAGACGTGGACCATGTCCAGGTCCATAGTGGGCAGCTCCAAACAGAGACTGTAGGCCCGCTCCAAAGTCAGGGGAGCGCTGCCGGTGTTCTCCAGGCGGACGCTTCTGGCCAGCACCGGGTAATCCTCAAATACGGTGTACAGCAGGGTGGCTTTCAGTCCGGTGACGGCGTCCAGCGTCTCCACCTCCAGGGTCTGGGCCTTGCCCTCCCGGTCAAAGGTGGCGGGCAGGCCGGGGAGGTCCGGCTTTCCGTCATAGATCCGGTGGGAGACATAACGCACGTCGGTGACGGAGTCCCCGTTGCTATTTCGGGCGGAGAGGGCCGCGATGCGGTAGTCGCCGGCGCCGTTGGTGGGATACTCCATGGGGGCGATGTCCGGGGAGAAGAAGGGATCCTCCACCTTGGGATTGGCAGGGCTGAAGGAGGCAAACGTCCCCCGGTGCATCAGATAGGACAGGTCAGTGTCCGGAATTTTGGCGCCGCTGTACAGGTGAATCAGATACCCCTCCTGGTAGACCATAAAGGCGTAGGTGGAGAGGCTGGTGTCCAGCTTAAACAGCCGCTGTTCCGGGTAGTAGGTGATGGGCATAGGAAAAACTCCTTTCCAGAGTAAAATTGCAAACTGTGGGAATCGAGCCTATCTTAGCACAGAAGTCAGGGCGGTACAACCGTTTTTTACGGGGAGATCCACTCCGCCATCAGCACCAAGTCTTCCGTAGTCAGCTGCCAGTCCCCATTGATGTCGGCGGCACGGCGGTAGACGCTGTCCACCTCGTCGGCCTCCAGCAGCAGGTTTTGGGCTTGGCGCATGTCCGAGGAAGTCACGGTGCCGCTGCCGTCGCAGTCTCCCAGCACCACCACGTCATACTGATTGGCCGTCATCCCAGTGCAGAGCCGGCCCTCCTGAACGACGGTGCCATCGGGACGGCGTATGTCCACCGTGTCGGGGATCATACCGCTGCGCAGCTGGTCCGCGGTCATCCCCAGGGGCACAATCATGGTGTCTCCCTCAAAGATGATGTTCTCCAAGGGGGAAGTTGACGGAGCTACAGAAGGGGATACGGAGGGGGACACCGATGGGGATGCTGCTGGGGAAACGGAAGGGGACACCGACGGAGATACGGATGGAGATACGGATGGAGATACGGATGGAGACACCGACGGATTGATGGTCGGAGAAGTCTCCGGGCTGAGAGACGGAGTCAGCGAGGGAAGGGGCGAGGGGGAGGGCTGCTGGGAGAATGGCAGGGATGTAAACCAGTAAGCGCCGTCGTCCTGGGACAGTGCGCCGGTGCCGCAGACGGCCAAAGGCGTCCCCGGCAGGGCAACACTGCCCAGCGATTCCCCGGTCACAGTGCGGCAGGTCACCTGGCTGCCATCCAAAAGGAGAAGGTTTCCATCCGGATTCATGGCGCAGTGGAGGGGGCTGGCAGGAATGGGCATAGCGCCCACCTGGACCATGCCTCCCCCTCCCAGCTGGTAGATGGTGCCCATGTAGTCAAGGAGGTAAGCCTCCCCCAGCACGGAGGAAATTCCTGTAAAGGGAGCAAACCCTGTCTGCCAGAATTCCGGTTGGCTGGCGTCGCCCCAGGAGAGATTCCCGTTTCCTGAGACAATGCAGGTGCCCTGGGGTGTGATCTCCAAAAAGGATGGGAACAGTCCCAACTGCTGGGGAGCGCCGTGAGGCGGGCAGGTCCAAAGGACGCCCTCCAAGGTGTAGAAAACCCGCCCTTCTCCGTCGCAGTCGAACAGGGTGAAGTCGTCGGGAGTTTCAGGCAGCGCTAGGGAGGCCACCTGGGCGAGATCGGGGAGAGACAGCTGGACCAGGGTGGGAGTTTCTTTGGAGTCCTCCACCAAAAACAGGGAATCTCCCCGCTGGCTTGCCCACAGGACCTCTTCCTGAGAGAATGCCCAATGGGACTTGGTTTCGCCAGTGCTGCGGTCCAGCACCAGGATCCCGCCGGATCCCACTTCCTTCCCGGTGAAGGCCAGCAGGCAGCAATCCTGCCAATCGGTGAACAGCAGAAGCTCGTCCCCTTGGGGAATCTGGGCCACCTTTACGGAGACGGAGCCACCGCTTCCCAAAAAAGCCAGCATGCACAGCAGCAGGAACAGGGCGCAAAAAGAGAGGGAGGGGCGAAGGTATCTGCGGATCTTCTCCATACCTTGCTCCTCCCTTCCAATGGGTGTTGTTCTTATTCGTTCCGTTCCCGGAAGTACTCTTTGGCCAGGTCCTGGTCCCCGGTAAGGGCGGCCAGCACTAGCTTGTAGATGCCCTCAGGATCTTCGTAGAAGCGCTTTTTCACCAGTTTTGTCTGGGCCTTGTCCGGAGCGTAGAGGGAGATGGCCATCAGGTCCATATCCCCGCCGGAGACGTGGCAGGTGATCTGATATCCCCGATCCGTCTTTCGAACCTCCACCTGGTTTTCCCGCTGAGCCTTGGCCTGGGACAGCAGGGCAAAAGCGGCCTCCAGCGCCTTGTCCCGCACAGAGAGGGGAAGGGTGGCGTCCAGAGAGCGGGCGATTTCCCGGCCTGCAGGGGTGACGGTGAAATTGCCGTAGCCATCCTGAATCACATTGCCCTGAGCCACCAGAGAGGCCAAAGCGTCCTCGGACTCAAAATAGTTGGCCAGGCCTTTGCGCTGGATGATGCCCACAAGATCCTGCCGGGACAGGGGAGCCCCCACGCTGGCCAGGATGTAGCACAGCAAAATGCGGATGTCATTTTTATGCCAAAGCCCGCCGGGCTCCACCCCGGCGGAAAAAGCGTCCTGCTTCATTGAGAACTGTCCTTTCTTCACCAAAGAACTGGTTTTATTATAGTGGGTTTCTGTGGAAAGAACAACAAAACCGCTGGAATGTGAAAAAACATCACGACGGTTATGACGTGCGGGTTGGTGTGCCCATCAGCTTGCGGTTTTTGACGATGACCACCAGCCGGAAGGCCAGGATGCTGCCCTCGGTCACGCCGGTGAGCAGGCACAGGCTGACCAGGCTGACGCCGCAGGTAAACCAGATGACCGCCACGCCCACCAGATAGACGAAGGTGCCGAAGACCACAGAGATATTGGCAAACTTGGCCAAGCCCATGGCGCCCATGGTGGGGTAGCCCAGCACGTAGTTGGGGAAGGAGAACACCGCCACAGGGATCAGCAGCCGCAGGGGGAGCACCACTTCAGCGCCCTCGGCGCCCAGCCAGAACACCAGCAGTGGCTTGGCGAAGATGAATACAATGGCGCAGCCCAGGAGGATCACCGGATAGACGATGAGCATGGCCTTCTTGATCAGGCTGAAGTTGCGGTGCTTCATCATGTGGGGATAGAGGCTGTCCGCAATGGGGGACATGCCGCTTTTGGCGGCGCCGATGACCTTGTCAGCGTTGGTGTACAGGCCAGTGGCAGCAGAGCCCGCCATGGCGTTGAGGAGAATGCCGTTGAGGTTGGAGTTGATGGAGGCAGCCACCTTGGAGAGGAAGAATTGGCTGGAGTCCTTCAGTTCCACCCAGACCTCTCTCCAGGAGACGGGACAGAAGTGGATTCCCACCCTGGTGAACAGGTGCCAGTAAACGAAGATGATGGCGCCGATGTTGCCGATGGCGGTAAACAGGGGCACCCGGTAGTAGTCGCCGGGCTGATGGACAAAGAGGAAGATCATCATGGTGGCGAAGAATTTGATGGAGACCGCCCGGACGGTGATGGTGGTCATCTGCTCCAGCCCCCGGTACATGAAGTCGGGGAGCAGTGCGTAGGTGCACACGGAGAGCAGGTAGAAAACGTAGACCATCACCTGGCCCATATCCGGCAGGGAGGGGGCGATGAACACCAGCAGGATGCCGAAGGACAGGGCCATAAACAGGGCCTTGGAGATGATGACGCAGGTGAGCACCTTGTTCAGCACCTGCTTGTCCTCCCGGAAGCGGGAGACCTTGGCGGTGGCGGAGTAGATAAAGCCGAAGTCGATGAGGATCTGGAAGAAGTTGGTGGCGTATTGGGCAGCGCCCAGCACGCCGATAAGCTCCACCCCCAGCACCCGCATCTGGTAGCCTTGGGTCAGCAGGCCCATGGCCATGTTGGAGAACTGGAGAATGTAGAGCATCAAGGTGTTCTCCAGCAGGCCTCCCCGGCGGATGCTCCCCAGTTTTTGTTTCAATCCCATAGCGTCTCCTTTCAGCCCAGGCCGCCCTTGAGCCGGAACAGCAGGGCGATCAGCCCGTATTGGCGCAGCTCCAGCAGGCGGAACAGCAGCTTGTGGCTTTTGCTCAGGCGGCAGAGGTATTTGCAGTTTGCGTAGTCCGGGAACTGGGTTTTCAGGTATTCCCGGAACCGGTTCAGCAGGGGGTGCTTTCTGTCAATGAGCAGCACCCGCACTGAAGCCGTCAGGTAGGCGTGAAATAAGGCAAGGTAGCACAGCTCCTCCCGATAGGGGGAGAACAGCCCCTCCCTGCGGAAGTACTCCAGCAGGTCGTCAAAGGCGTCTAGAATTTCGCCGTTGCGGTCAGCGTTCTGGTTCTTGGTGATGGATCCCCGCCGCTGGAAGTAGTTGTATCCCACAAAGTCCAAAAAGGCCACCTTTTCCGCCTGGACCATCAGCTTGGGCGTGGTGCGCATGTCCTCGTACCACACCCGGGGCGGGAACTGGATTCCCGTGCGCTCCAGCAGATCCCGGCGGTACAGCCGCACGCAGGCCGAGGGCGCTGTCAGCAGCAGGTCGGGGTGCTCCTTCAAGGTCAGGGCGGTTCCCTTGGGTACGTCCTCCAGAAAGGTCTGCAGCACATGGCCCTCCTCGTCCACGGACCGGTAGCCAAACATCACCAACTCTGCCCCCAGGTCCTCTCCGGCGGTCACCGTGCGCTCCAGGGTCTGGGGCTCGATCCAGTCGTCGCTGTCCACCAGCAGCAGCCATTCCCCTGTAGCCGCGGCGATGCCTGTGTTTCGGGCGCCGCCTAGGCCCTGGTTCTCCTGGTGGATCACCTGGATCCGGGAGTCCCTCTGGGCCAGCGTATCACACAGCTTCCCACTGCCGTCAGTGGAGCCGTCGTCCACCAGCAGCAGCTCAAAATCCCGCAGCGTCTGGGCCAGGACGGACGCCACGCACTTTTCCAAATAGTTTTCCACGTTGTATACCGGCACAATCACCGTTGCCTTTGGCATAGAAACCCCTGCCTTTTCAAGATTCGATCTGTTTACAGGTATTATACACACTCCCTCAGGCTTTTGCAAATCCTGGGCCCGGGCTTTCCCGCTGGGGAAACCGTCCCGAAAACCTTTGGCTTCCCCTGCCGCAGCGCTGCCGCCTCCTTCTGGCGCCAAAACTGCCCGCCGTGTCCGGAGGGTTTCAGCACTTTTTAGGGCATGTGACGAAAAAGACAGAGCCCGCAATTTGGAAAACCGCGATCCGTGGGTTGACTTCTTTTGCAAAGTAAACTATACTAAAAATGCAAAGTAAACTTTGCAAAACCAGAAGAGGGGAGGCGGGCCGGATCAAGACGAAAATTCCAGAGCTGCGCCGGGAGAGGAAGCTCTCCCAGGAGGAGCTGGCCCGGGCGGTGGGCACCACCCGGCAGACCATCACATCCATAGAGGTGGGGCGGTATACGGCGTCCCTGCCCCTGGCGTACAAGATCGCCCATTACTTTGGAAAGACCATCGAGGAGGTCTTCGACTTTTCGGAGTTGGAAGGAGAGGTGCATCATGGAAGCGTATAAAAAGAGACTCCAACGGCAGAACGTCCTGCTGGCAGCCGGCATTGGGCTGCTGGTGGTGCTGGACGTGATCGTGGGGGTGTTCTGGGACAGACTGGGCCTGGACAGCCGGATCATGAGTGACCGGGCCCGAACCATGCAGAGCATCCTGGTGTTTGGAGGGATGGTCTATTGCCTGGGCCGCTTGGTGCAGAACCGGCGGAAGCTGAAAGATCCCACCCGGCTGGAGGAGGAGAGCCGGATCCAGGGGGACGAGCGGCGGATCCTGGTGGGGGAGAAAGCGGCCAAACTCAGCGGGGATCTGCTGCTGGTTGGGTTGGTGGTGGCGGTGTTTGTGAGCAGCCTCTATAATATGGATGCGTTCAACGCCCTGTATTACACCCTGTGGGGATGCGTGGCGCTGCGGGTGGGGTGCTGGCTGTATGTCCGGCGGAAATATTGACCCAATCCCCGGGATGTGCTACAATAACCGAGAAGCCCATGGGGTTCCCGGGCGGCTTTAGTCCTTGCGATGGAGAAAGAGAGAAGACGACATGGTAAAGATCGTGACCGACAGTTCCTGTGATTTAAGCCCCCAGCGCTGCGCGGAGCTGGGCGTGGAGATGCTGCCCATCACCGTAAACTTTGGAGAGGAAAGCTTCCGCGCCAACATTGACATCACCAACGAGGAATTTTATGAGAAGTTGGCCGCGGTGCAGGAGCTGCCCCACACGGCCCAGATCACGCCCGCCCAGTTCCAGGAGATCTTCAAGCCCTACAAGGAAAGCGGCGACGAGGTGGTCTGCCTGTTCATCTCCTCCAAGATGAGCGGTACGCTGCAGTCGGCGCGGGTGGCCAAGAACATCCTGGGCGCGGAGAACATTCTGCTGCCGGACACCTTAAATGTCACCTTTGCCCTGGGGCTTCTGGTGGAAGAGGCCGCAAAAATGCGGGACGCGGGGATGACGGGCCAGGAGATCGTGGCCAAGGTGGAAGAGCTGATTCCTCGGATCCGGCTGTTTGCCATGATTGAGGATCTGAAGTACCTGAAGATGGGCGGCCGGCTGTCCGCTACCAGTGCCTTGGTGGCCAGTATCCTGGGAATCTGCCCCATCATCACCCTCAAGGACGGCCTGGTGGAAGTGGTGGGCAAAGCCCGAGGGAAGAAGGCTGCCTTTGCCGCTATCCGGAAGTTTGTGGAGAAGGAACCCATCTCCGGAGACTACTGCGTGACCATTGGCAACGCCAATGTGCCGGAGAACTGCAAAGCGTTCCTGGAGTCCATGGAGGACCTGCTGAAAAAGCGGGAGGTGTACGTCTGCTCCATTGGCAGCATTGTGGGAACACATACCGGCCCCGGAGCTGTGGGGCTGGCCTACATCAAGAAGTGAACAAGAGCGGGCCGAACGGGCCCGCTTTTTGGCATACAGCGGAGAATTTTATTGGGGAAGGAGGCTGCCCATGAAGGCGCAAACCGGAAAGCGGCTGCTGCGGGCGGCCTTGGGGCTGGCAGGACTGGGAGCCCTGGGGGCGATTCTGTACCTGCTCAAGCCCCCGTGCCCCATTCTCCAAACCACGGGCTTTTACTGCGGGGCCTGCGGCGTCACCCGGCTGGTGGAGCGGCTTCTGGCCGGGGACCTGGCCGGTGCCTTCCGGGAGAACCAGTACATGTTCCTGGTGCTGCCCTTGGCGGCGCTGTGGCTTCTGGGGGAGGCGGTCTGCTATGTGCGGGGCGTCCGGCCCCTGTGGCGGCGCCGGTGGATGCCCTGGGTTTTTGGGGCAGTTTTGGCGGCGGGTCTGGTGTTTACGGTGGTTCGGAATCTGCCGGGCCTTTCCGGATTGCGACCCTTGTGAGGAATGTTATCACACAACACGGAGGTGGGGACCTTGTTGAAGAGATTGGGTTGGCTGGGGGAACGGTTGGCCTTTGGCGTGGGCGCCCTGTTCTCCCTGGTGATTGCTGTCCTGGGGGCCTACAACGGCCTGCGAGGGGGCGGCTATGGGGTGTTCTTCGCCCTGGGACTCCTGGGAATGGGGGCCTTGACCTGGGCGGGGATCCGCTTCCTAAAGCCCTGGAAAGCCTTTCCCATTGCGCTGTTCACCCTGCGGTTTGCCATAGCTCTGGGGGTGATCCTGATCTTTGGGGCTGTGCCCGTTCAGGATTTCCAAACCATGTACGACGCCGCCTGTCAGATTGCCCGGGGCAGCCGGGAGTACCTGCAGACGGATTACTTCTATAACTGGGCCTATCAGACGGGCTTTTCCGCCTATGAGGCATTGGTGATCAAGGTTTTTGGAGAGGGGATCCTGCCCCTGCAGATCCTCAACGCTCTGTGGATGGCGGGCACCGGCTGCCTGGTGTGGGCCATCGCCCGGAGGTTTCTGCCGGAGACCACTGCCATGGCCATTTCCCTCCTGTACGCCCTGTACCCGGCGCCCTACTTTCTGGCCGCGGTGCTGACCAATCAGCACATTGCCGTGTTTTTCTACTACCTGGGAATCTGGCTGCTGGTGTGGGGAAAGGGAAAGTCCCTGCCCCGGGCAGCCCTGGCCGGGGTGTGCATCTCCCTGGGCAATGTAATGCGCCCCCTGGGCGTGGTGGTGATCCTGGCTCTGCTGTGCTGTGCCCTGGTGCGGATGCTCCTGCGCAGGGGCCATGGAGTGCTGTGGCTGGGGGCTCCCTTCCTGGCGGCGGCGGTGGCGTACTTTATCTCCGGAGAGGTGTTTGACTGGCTGATCCGGGCCACCGGCCTTAACCCTGAGGGTTTAAAGAACAACCTGCCCCTGTGGAAGTTTGTCCTGGGGTTCAACCTGGAGACTGGGGGCGCCTGGAGCCGGTCGGACTACGAGGCCTACTACCTGCTGCCCCGGGGGGAGGCCCCTGGAGCCATGGAGCAGGTGGTCCGGGAGCGGCTGTCTTCCCTGGGGCTGCTGGGGTTTGGAGAGCTGTTCTGGAAAAAGCTGCAAACCATGTGGGGCGCTCCGGAGTACCTCTACTGGGGTTTTGGCCACCTCAACGGAGATGCCCGGGTCTTGGGTGGACTGACCCTGAACCAGTGCCTCACCGCCTGGAATTATTTTGACCGGGGAATGTTTGTCCTGGCCTTTGGACTGGGGGCCTTTGCCCAGGTTAGGTGGCTGGTTAAGGGGGAGAGTTCCCCTTTGCGGCTGCCGCTGCTGCTCTCCTTTTTGGTATGCGGCTACTGCGGGGTGCACCTGCTCATCGAGGTTCAGTCCCGGTACCGGTATTTTCTCATGCCGGCGGTGTTTCTGCTGGCGGGAGCCGGAGCCCAGGTGCTTTGGGACCTGTGGCGCCGCCGTCGGGAACCCGGGGATTCGGAGCCGGAGAAGTCTCCGGAGGAGGAACCTGTCAGATCCCCCTTGACTTAAACCACCCTTTAAGTTTTATAATGGTACAGACAACTAGAAAAAGAATGCCCGCTTTGGGCAGAGGGAGGAGCAAACAAAATGGCAGATAAGTATCTGGGCGAGAGCATCAAGAAGCTGGGCTTCGGTTTGATGCGGCTGCCCATGAATGGCGACGAGATCGATATGGAGCAGACAAAGCGGATGGTGGACACCTTCATGAAAAAGGGTTTCACCTATTTTGATACAGCCTACGTGTACATTGGGGGCCGGTCCGAGGTGGCTCTGAAGGAGGCCGTGGTGGACCGCTATCCCAGAGACAGCTTCCAGTGCGCCACCAAGCTGCCCCTGTGGGATCTGAAGGAGCCTGAGGAGATGGAGAAGATCTTCCAGGAATCCCTGACCCGTGCGGGCCTGGAGTACTACGACTTCTACCTGCTCCACGCCATGAGCGCCGAGCGGGAGCAGAAGGCCGATGAAATGGGCGCCTGGGACTTCATGAAGAAGGTCAAGGCGGAGGGCCGTGCCAAGCATATCGGCTTCTCTTTCCACGACACGGCAGAGGCTCTAGAGCACATCCTGCAGAACCATCCGGAGATGGAGTTTGTCCAGCTGCAGATCAACTACGTGGACTGGGAGAGCGAGAGCGTTCAGTCCCGCAAGTGCTATGAGGTGGCCCGCAAGTACGGCAAGTCCGTGATCATCATGGAGCCTGTTCGGGGCGGTTCTCTGGCCATCATGCCTCCCCAGGTGCAGGAGGTCTTCAAGGCTGCCGAGCCGGAGATGTCCGTGGCTTCCTGGGCTGTGCGGTACTGCGCGTCCCTGGATGGGCTGATCACCGTGCTGTCCGGCATGTCCACCGAGCAGCAGATGAACGACAACACCTCCTACATGGAGAACTTCAAGCCCCTGGACGACAGCGAGAAAGCCACCGTCCAGAAGGTGGTGGACATTCTCAACAGCCTGCCCACCATTCCCTGCACCGCCTGCAAGTACTGCGTGGACGGATGTCCTCAGAAGATCAACATTCCCGCCATCTTCAAGACCATGAACGACCTGACCCTGTACAACAACGAGGAAGGCGCCAAGCGCTCCTATGAGAACGCGGTCAAGGAGGGCGGCAAGGCAGGGGACTGCATCCAGTGCGGCAACTGCGAGGCCCATTGCCCCCAGAAGATCCAGATCATCGAGACCCTGAAGAAGGCTTCCGCCACCTTTGATTGAGGGGTAAAAAAATTCCAATAATCGTCCGCTGAAAAAAGCCGCTTCCCCGGCAGGGGAGCGGTTTTTTTGCGTTTTTTTCTCCTTGCTTTGCTTTTTTTAAACCACTGTGCTATAATACCCCTAACTATGAGCTTCCAACGGGGGGCTGCGGCCTGCCCCGGTATCAGTGAAGAAGGACGGTTTTACCATGCACACCATAAAAAAGCTGAAGCGGACCATCGTTTTCATTTTGAAATTGGCGTTGTTCGCCGCGCTGTTTGGCATCTTCTTTGGGATCTTTGGAATCAACAACCCCTGGCTGTTCAACCTTTCCCGGACCACCGGTGTCACCATGGTGACCTTTGTGGTGTTGGGCATCGCCCTGATGCAGGTTTACGGCGGCTATGCCATCGGCACCCAGAAGAGCCGGCCCATTGTTCACTCCATGGCGCTGGCCACCATCATCACGGATCTGATCACTCACCTGCAGCTGTCCATCATGAACACCAGCGAGAAAAACAACGCCCACTTTGTCTATGAGACGCCGGAGCGGCTGCTGCTGGTCATCGTGCTGCAGCTGATTGTCATTGTGTTTTTCGCCTATTTCGGCAACTATATTTACTTTTCCCTGGAGCCGCCGGAGAAGTGCTGTGTGATCTCCTCCTCCCGGCAGAGCCTGGGGCACATCATTCCCAAGATTGACCGGTTCCGCAAGCAGTATGAGATCGACGAGATCATCCGCTACGACGACCCCAAGGTCTTGGACATCATCGCCCGCAACGACACCGTGTTTCTCTACGACGTGCCCATCAAGGAGCGCATCCACCTGATTGAGTACTGCTACCAAAAGCAGAAGAATATCTATTATAACTTCGAGATGATCGACGTGGTCAGCCAGGGAGCCAAGTACGTCACCCTGGACGACAAGTCCCTGGTGATGTACACGGCCAAGGATCTGACTATGGAGCAGCGCATTGCCAAGCGGATGATGGACCTGTTCATCTCCGTGGTGGGCCTGGTGGTCACCAGCCCCATCATGCTGGGATGCGCCATCGCCATCAAGGCCGAGGACGGAGGCCATGTGTTCTACAAGCAGAAGCGGCTGACCAAGTATGGCCGGGTGTTTGAGGTGTACAAGTTCCGCACCATGAAGGAGGAAAACTCCATCCACAAGTCGGTGACGGAGAACGATGACCGCATCACCAAGGTGGGCAAGTACCTGCGGAAGTTCCGCATCGACGAGCTGCCCCAGTTGCTGAACATCCTCAAAGGGGACATGACCGTAGTGGGCCCCCGGCCGGAGATGCTGGAGAACGTGGAGAAGTACACCGAGGAGCTGCCGGAGTTTGCCTACCGCCTGCGGATGAAGGCGGGCTTGACGGGCCTGGCGCAGATCTCGGGCAAGTACAACACCTCTCCCAAGGACAAGCTGGTTATGGACCTGATGTATATCGAGAATTACAGCATCTGGCAGGATATCAAGCTGATCTTCCAGACCATCACTGTGTTCCTGAAGGCCTCTGAGAGCACCGAGGCCTTTGGCACCGAAGAGCTCTACGATTTCGACGAGGACCGTGGGAAGAAGCGTCTGGCGGCCAGAGGGCTTTCTGGGAAGACGGGAAACGAAAAAGGAAAGAAGGAATGAGCCGATGGCCATCAAGGAATATCTGAGCCGGGTGTTTCCGGGAACGGCGGAGGAGTTTTACCGCCAGGCCGGAGAGGCCATGGTGAAGGGCAAGCGCCTGTTTGTCATCACCGCCAATCCGGAGATCATCATGGGTGCGGAGGGGGATCCCTCCATCCGGGAGATGCTGCTGGACAAAGAGAACGCCGTGGTGCCCGACGGCATCAGTGTGGTCAAGGCCATGCACCTGATGGGCTTTCCCGCCAAGGAGCGGATCACCGGGGTGGACCTGGCGGAGAAGCTGCTGAAGCTGGCGGGGGAGCAGAAGAAGAGCGTCTACCTGCTGGGAGCCAAGGAGGAGGTGGTCTCCGCCCTGGCATCCAAGCTGAAGCGGGAGTACCCGGGGATGGAGGTCCACTATAAAAACGGCTACGGCCCGGACAAGGATGCGGACTTCCGGGAGATCGAAGCCTTGCAGCCGGACCTGACTCTGGTGGCGCTGGGAGTGCCCGCCCAGGAGCGGCTCATTGCCCGGCACCTGGAGAACTTCACCAAAGGGGTGTTCATCGGCGTGGGCGGCTCCTTTGACGTGCTCAGCGGCAGCAAGCGCCGGGCGCCGGCCCTGTTTGTCAAGACCAATACCGAGTGGCTGTACCGCATTGTGCGGGAGCCCTCCCGATTGGGGCGGTTTTACCGGAGCAATATCAAGTTTCTGGGCCGGGTGCGCAAGGAGGCACATCGCTCCTGAGCGGCGCGGCGTCTGGAAAATGTCAGGAAAATGTAAGAAATTTATAGACAAGAATTTGAGAAACACCGCATAAGGTGTAAGGGAAGGACTGGATACCTTTGGAGAAAATCAAAGTCATGTCCGTGTTCGGCACCAGACCGGAGACCATCAAAATGGCCCCCCTGGTCAAGGAGCTGGAACGGCGGGAGGAATTTGAAAGCCTGGTGTGCGTCACTGCCCAGCATCGTCAGATGCTGGACCAGGTGCTGGAGGCCTTTGACATCACCCCGGATTACGACCTGGACATCATGAAGCCCGGGCAGACCCTGTCGGACATCACCGCCCGGGTGCTCAAGGGGCTGGAGAGCGTGTTCCAGCAGGAGCGGCCGGACATGGTGCTGGTCCACGGGGACACCACCACCACCTTTGCCGGAGCCCTGGCGGCCTATTACGCTCAGGTGGCCGTGGGCCACGTGGAGGCGGGGCTGCGGACCTGGGATAAGTACTCCCCCTTCCCGGAGGAGATGAACCGGCAGTTTGTGGGGTGCGTGGCGGACCTGCACTTTGCCCCCACGGAGGGTTCCAAGGAGAACCTGCTGCGGGAGGGCAAGGACCCCAAAACCATCATTGTCACCGGCAACACAGCCATTGACGCCTTGAAGACCACCGTCCGGGAGGACTACTCCGACGAGATCCTGGAGTGGGCCAAGGGGTCCCGGCTGATTGTGCTCACCGCGCACCGCCGGGAGAACCTGGGCGAGCCCATGCATAGGATGTTCCGGGCTATCCGCCGGGTGGTGGAGGAGTTCCCGGATGTGAAGGTGGTGTATCCGGTCCACTTGAATCCCCTGGTCCAAAAGGCCGCGGAAGAGGAGCTGGGCGGCTGCGACAGGGTGCGGCTCATTGCCCCCCTGGAGGTCATCGAGTTCCACAACCTGCTGGCCAGGTCCTATCTGATCCTCACGGACAGCGGCGGCATTCAGGAGGAGGCGCCCTCTTTGGGCAAGCCGGTGCTGGTGCTGCGGGAGAATACCGAGCGGCCCGAGGGCATTGGCGCCGGGACGCTGAAGCTGGCCGGCACCGACGAGGAGACCATTTACGGTCTGGTGCGGGAGCTGCTCACCGACGAGGCTGAGTATCACCGCATGAGCCATGCCAGCAATCCCTACGGGGACGGGGAGGCCAGCGCCCGAATCGCGGACGCCATCCTCCGCTGGAAAAAGGAGCAGGGAAATCCTGCACAGTGAGGAATATTTTGGGGAAATCTTCGCGGAAGGAAGCGGAATTCCAAATGACTGGAAAAGATGGGAAAAAAGCCGTGCAGCCCTCCAGTGGGGCGCCGGCGGATCACTTATGGGTCCGGCTTCGGCTGGACAAATGGAGTGTGGCGGCAGCGGCAGCAGTGCTGGTGCTGGCGTCCCTGTTTTTCGGCTGGGAGGTGTTCCTCTATCAGCGGGCGGAGGAGCCTGAGCTGACCCCTGGGGAATTTGCCTGGTACGGGGTGGGCTATTGGGCCCTCTCCCTGGTGACCGCCTTCGTGTGTCTGCTCCAGGTGCGCCTGCCGGTGTGGCCTGCTAGGGCGATGAGCTGGGTTTTGCTGCTGCTTTTGCCCCTGGGAGCTTTTGTGGCGGTGGATCTGATCAACTCCACCCGTATCCTCAGCTTCTCCCTGGAGAAGATCCTGGCCAACTACCTGTGTTATCTCATGGTGTTTGCCCTGCTCTATGCCATCTCCCGCCGGGTGTGGGTGACGGCTTTGGCAGGGGGGCTGATCTTTTTGATCTTCGGCATTGCCAACTACTTTGTGGTGCAGTTCCGGGGGCAGCCCATCCTGCCCTGGGATATCCAGGGGTTCGGCACGGCATTGACCGTCTCCGGCGGCTACACCTATGAGCCCACCCCCATGATGACCATTGCTGCTATCGCTTTTTTGCTGGCGGTGGCCCTGTGCGTGAAGATCGACCCTCGGGAAAAACCCGCCAAGTCCTTCCGCATGGCGGAGCGGGGGGTGTCCCTGGGGCTGGCAGTGGTGCTGTTTGTACTGCTGTTCCCCATGAACATCCTGGCAGGGATGGGAATCTCGGTCTGGGCTTGGAATCAGAAGACCAGTTCGGAGATCACCGGCATCACGGCGGGCTTTTTTGCCAATGTCCAGTTCCTGATGGTGGACAAGCCGGAGGGCTACTCCACCGCCCAGGCGGAGGAGGTCTCGGAAGTGGCCAGTCAGCTGGAGGAGCCGGAGCCGGTGGGAGAGCCGGAGAAGCTGCCCACAGTGATCGCCATTATGAACGAGTCCTTTACGGATATGGAGCGCACCGGGGATGGGAGCATCACCCTGTCCCAGGACAATCTGCCCTTCCTCCACTCCCTGGAGGAGTCCGGGGAAGTGGTGTGGGGCACGGCGTACTCCTCGGTGTACGGCGGCAATACCTGCAACAGCGAGTATGAGTTCCTCACCGGCAATACCACGGCGTTTTTGCCGGCGGGCAGCAAGCCCTATCAGCAGTATGTGGACCACGATCAGACCTCTCTGGTGTCCCTGCTCAAGGACACTTACGGGTACGAGTGCAAGGCCATCCACCCGGGCAACCGGAGCGCTTGGCAGCGGGACACCGCCTATGAGTACCTGGGCTTTGACGAGTTCATCGATGTCTCGGAATTTGATGTGACCCGCCGGCTGGAGCACGGCCTGACCAGTGACCGGTCCAGCTATGACCAGGTGATCTACGAGTACGAGCACCGGGACGAGGACACCCCGCTGTTTCTGTTTAACGTGACCATTCAGAACCACGGCGGCTATGAGGATGAGGATTACAAGACCACAGTGGAGATTGAAGAGGCGCCCGGGGAGTATCCCCAGGCAGAGCAGTACCTGAGCCTGACCAAGAAGTCCGACGAGGCGCTGGAATACCTGATTGACTACTTCTCTCAGCAGGAGGATCCGGTGGTAATCCTGTTCTTTGGGGATCACTGGCCCAACCTGGAAAGCGAGTTTCTGACCCAGCTGTTGGGGGAGAATTCCGACAGCTTGTCCTTTGAGAACATCATGCGGGAGTACGAGGTTCCCTTTATGATCTGGGCCAACTATGACCTGGAGGGGGAAGAGGTGGAGGCCGTGAGCCTAAACTACCTGTCCGGACTGCTGCTGCGTGCGGCAGGTCTGGAGGGCACCAGTTACACCAACTACCTGGAGAACCTGCGGAAGACCCTGCCGGTAATCACGGCGGTGGGAGTGATGGATTCCGAGGGCAATTGGTACCGCAGCGGGGAGAAGACCCCCTATGACGACCTGCTCAACGAATATAACATATTGGAATACAACAACGCCTTTGGGGGCGATAACAAGTGTATGGAGACCTTCACCCTGCAGGTGGGCTCCAGGTGAGGAAGGAGTGGCTGATTTGGAGAATCGTCAGCCCCCGGCGGCACAGCGGGCTATGGTGCGCCGGGTGAACGAGTGGGACGGCCCCTCCATGCTGAAGGTGTACGCCCCGTATGTGGGAACCTGTAAGGCCCCCGAGAAGGAGCTGCCTGAGCTGCAGGAGTATGTCCGGCGCATTGACCGGTATACCTACGGCCTGGGATGGCTGCTGTGTGAGATCGACCATCAGACGGTGGGCTTCTGCCATTTGAGCGAGGATCCCTGGGACCCGGAGGATCTGTTCTCTGTGGAGTTCCAGCTGTATGTGCGGCAGGACCTGCTGGGCAGGAAAATCGGCACAGCCCTGTGGACCTTGATGCGGGATATGCTGGAGATGGGCAGCCGCCGGCGGGTGGTCTGTCAGGTGGCCCGGGAAAACCAGGGGGCCCTGGAGTTCTTCCGGAAGCTGGGGTTTGTCCCCTTGGAGGGGGCGGACGAGGCTCCGAAGAAGGTGTGGCTGGTCTACCAGCTGAGCCCGGCGGATCCCCAGGCAGCCCGACCGATCAAGCCCTACTTGGTGGAGAACGACGACTATGAAAACGCCAGAGAGCGGGCAGCCGCCCTGGTGCAGCTGGAAGGCATCTGAAGCGGAAGGACCGGCGGTGAAAACCGCCGGTCCTTTTTGCTGGAGAGAAAGGGGTTTGGTGGAAAGTTTGAAAAAACTTTAACAAAATCATGAACAGGGCATTGTCAAAAAGAGCGCTTCGTGGTATTATAAACTTGATTTTGATAAAATGCGGAAGAATGGTGTTTTTTCAAAATCCGACCGTTTGTTAGACGTCAGTTTTATCATAACGTTATGGCGAAGGGAGGTAACAATATGCCAGAAGTCAACCCTGCCCAGGTCGTCATCATGGGCCTTGTCACGGTGTTTCTCGTGCTGATCTGCCTGATCATTATCATTGTGATCCTGGGCAAGATCATGGTGGCTGTCACCGGCAAGAACACTCAGACAGCCCCGGCCCCGGCTCCCGCGCCGGCCCCGGCAGCCCCTGTGGCGGCTGCGCCCGCGCAGGCAGCTCAGCCTGGCAGCCAGCAGCTGGTTGCCGCCATTGCGGCAGCGATTGCTGAGGACATGGGCGAGGATGTGGACCACATCAAGATCCTGTCCATCCGCCGGGTGTGATGCGTTCGCACCGTTTTTCCAAAACCCACTATTTATCAAAGAGAGGGAAGCAAAGTTATGAGAAAGTATAATGTCAACGTCAACGGCACTGCATATGAAGTCACCGTAGAAGAAGTCAAGGGCGGCGTTGCCCCCGCTCCCGTGGCTGCCCCGGCTCCCGCCCCGGCCCCCGCTCCGGCTCCCGCTCCTGCGGCTGCCCCCGCTGGCGCTGGTGAGCAGATCACTGCTCCCATGCCCGGCACCATCCTGGACGTGAAGGTTGCTGCTGGCCAGGCTGTCAAGTCCGGCGATGTCCTGATGATCCTGGAGGCCATGAAGATGGAGAACGAGATCATGGCTCCCCATGACGGCACCATCACCGCTGTTTCCGTCGCTAAGGGCTCCTCTGTGGAGAGCGGCGCACTCCTTTGCACCATCGCTTAATTGCGCTGGTGTTCCTCCCCGCAAAACCGCAAAAAAAGGAGTGAAAGAACCTAATGGACGCTATTGTTAATTTTTTGGAGCAAACAGGCTTTTATCTGGTTCAGGACAATCCTCTCAGCCTTGTGATGATCCTGGTGGCCTGCGTGCTGCTGTACCTTGCTATCGTGAAGAAGTTTGAGCCCCTGCTGCTGCTGCCCATTGCATTCGGCATGCTGCTGACCAACCTGCCCGGCGCTGGCATGTACCACGCCGAGTACTTTGCCGACGGCGTCATCAACTGGACAGAGCTGGGCACCGGCCACGGCGGCCTGATTGACTACCTGTACCTGGGCGTCAAGCTGGGCATCTATCCCTGCCTGATCTTCGTGGGCGTGGGCGCCATGACCGACTTCGGTCCCCTGATCGCCAACCCCAAGAGCCTGCTGCTGGGCGCTGCTGCTCAGCTGGGCATCTTCATCACCTTTGTGGGCGCTACCCTGCTGGGCTTCACCGGCGCGGAGGCCGCTTCCATCGGCATCATCGGCGGCGCTGACGGCCCCACGGCCATCTTCACCACCAGCCAGCTGGCTCCCCATCTGCTTGGGCCCATCGCCGTGGCGGCATACTCCTACATGGCCTTGGTGCCTGTGATTCAGCCTCCCATCATGCGGGCGCTGACCACCAAGGCAGAGCGGCGCATCAAGATGAAGCAGCTGCGTCCCGTCTCCAAGACGGAGAAGATCCTGTTCCCCATCATCGTCACTGTCTTTGTGTCCTTCATGGTGCCCTCTGCAGCCTCTCTGATCGGCTGCCTGATGCTGGGCAACCTGATGCGTGAGTGCGGCGTGGTGGATCGCCTGAGCAAGACTGTCCAGAACGAGCTGATGAACATCGTCACCATCTTCCTGGGCATCTCTGTGGGCGCCACTGCCACCGCTGCCAATTTCCTGAATCTGAAGACCCTGGCGATTCTGGCTCTGGGCATCATCGCTTTTGGTTTCGGTACCGCCGGCGGCGTGCTGCTGGCCAAGGTGATGAACCTGTTCAGCAAGGAGAAGATCAACCCCCTGATCGGTTCCGCAGGCGTTTCCGCTGTGCCTATGGCTGCCCGCGTGTCCCAGGTGGTTGGCCAGAAGGAGGATCCCTCCAACTTCCTGCTGATGCACGCCATGGGCCCCAACGTGTCCGGCGTTATCGGTTCCGCTGTGGCGGCCGGTGTGCTGCTGGCCCTGTTCGGCGCCTGATGGCCCTTTGAAAGTCTAACTATCATCGGGAAAGGAAATGGCTTAAGATATGGCAAAAAATCCCCTTAAGATAATGGATACCATCCTGCGTGACGCACACCAGTCCCAGGCTGCTACCCGTATGAAGATCGAGGACATGATCCCCATCCTGCCCGTGTTGGACAGCATTGGGTATTGGTCCTTGGAGTGCTGGGGCGGCGCCACCTTTGACGTGTGCATGCGCTTTTTGAACGAAGATCCCTGGGAGCGCCTGCGCACCCTGAAGAAGGGCCTGCCCAACACCAAGCTGCAGATGCTGCTGCGCGGCCAGAACATTCTGGGTTACCGTCACTATGCCGACGACGTGGTGGAAGCTTTCTGCAAGAAGTCCATTGAGAACGGCATCGACGTGGTGCGTATTTTCGACGCACTGAACGATCCCCGGAACATGGAAGCTGCCATGAAGTTCGTCAAGGAGTACGGCGGCATGGTGGAGGCTGCTATCAGCTACACCAAGAGCCCTGTGCACAGCGAGGATTACTTCGTGAAGCTGGCTATGAAGCTGGAGAAGATGGGCGCTGACACCATCTGCATCAAGGACATGGCAAACCTGCTGCTGCCCTATGACGCATACTCTCTGGTGAAGAAGCTCAAGGAGAATGTGGGCGTGCCGATTCACCTGCACACTCACAACACCACCGGTACCGGCGACATGACCAACCTGATGGCTGCTCAGGCCGGCGTGGACATCGTGGACTGCGCGCTGTCCCCCCTGGCCAACGGTACCTCTCAGCCCGCTACCGAGTCTCTGGTGGCCACCCTGCAGGGCACCAGCCGCGACACCGGCCTGGATATGAACAAGCTGGTGGAGGCTGCCGCTCACTTCCGCGGTGTTGCCCAGAAGTTGGATATCAACCCCAAGGTGCTGAAGGTGGACGTGAACACCCTGCTGTACCAGGTGCCCGGCGGCATGCTGTCCAACCTGATTTCTCAGTTGAAACAGGCCAATGCCGAGGACAAGTACTACGACGTGCTGGAGGAGATCCCGAGAGTGCGGAAGGACTTTGGCTATCCGCCCCTGGTTACCCCCACCAGCCAGATCGTGGGCTCTCAGGCAGTGCTGAACGTGCTGGCCGGCGAGCGCTACAAGATGATCACCAAGGAATCCAAGGGCCTGCTCCGCGGCGAGTACGGCCAGCTGCCCGGCGAGGTCAACGAGGAAGTGCGCAAGAAGGCCATCGGCAACGACGAGGTCATCACCTGCCGTCCTGCGGACCTGCTGGAGCCCGAGATGGAAAAGCTCCGTGCCGAGTGCAAGGAGAAGGGTCTGGGCCACTGCGAGGAGGACACTCTGTCCTATGCGCTGTTCCCCCAGGTTGCAGAGAAGTTCCTGAAGTGGCGTGACAACCCCAACAAGGAAGAGGAGGCTGCTCCTGCTCCCGCTGCTGCTCCCAAGGCTGCAGCTCCGGCAAGCAACGCACCCCGCACCTTGATTGTGGAGGACCTGACCAACGGCCGGTTCTAAAATAGAGTGCAAAGAGAAGGGCGTCCCCAATGGGACGCTCTTTTTGCGTTCACTCTTGTATTTTACCCGGGGATGGAGTACACTACATCCAAAGGAAACTTTGGAAAAGGAGAGGTTCCCATGCTGAAAAGTATTCGCAACAGTTTGATCCTCACGTCCCTGCTGTACATTATCGTTGGCCTGCTCATGGTGGTGATGCCCGGGCTGTCTTTGGGGTTGGCCCGGCTGCTCATCGGTGGTGTGACGCTGATCTATGGCGCGGTGCGCATCGCCTCCTATGTCCGCGGCGGCCAGGAAGATAAATTCGAGCTGTTTTTGGGGCTGCTGTTGGCGCTGCTTGGCCTATTTATGCTGATTTGGCTGCAGTTCCTCATGGCCCTGGTGCCCTTGTTCCTGGGAGTCTATATTCTTGTGGACAGCTTCGGCGCCATCAAGCGCTCCTTGGACATGAAAGCCCTGGGGTTCCAGCAGTGGTGGGTTTCTTGCCTGGTGGCAGTGCTGCTGGCTATCTGCGGCCTGGTGATGATCTTTAACCCCTTTGCCACTCTGGAAACCCTGGTGATGTTCATTGGCTTCGGCTTCCTGTTTGACGGGGTTTACACCCTGGTAAACACCATTCTGTTCCAACGGCTGTCCCATTGAGTCCCCAGTGAGCGAAAGAAAAATCCCTTCCCAGTGCGGGAAGGGATTTTTTTACAGCCCAGCTTGCCGGGCCAAGTCTTTCAGATAGGCCAGTGAGGTGCCGATCTGGGGCACTCCCTGGGAGATGTTGCCCTCCAGGGACATCCTGCCTTGATAGCCAATGTCTTTCAGCGCCTGGAAAAAGGAACCGTAGTCCTCGCCGTCCCCGGGCATGGGGATCTGACGGGCATTTTTAGCGCTGGCGATGTGGGTGTGGCAGAGGTGACCCCGGTAGCCGGGGATCTGGGACAGTTGTTCTTGGGACATGTCGAAGTGGTACAGATCCACCAGCAACTGGAAGTTGGGATGATCCACCTGACGCACCAGCTCAAAGCTCTCCTCAGTGGTGGTGAAGATGTTGCACTCCAAGGGGTTCAGGGGCTCCAAACAGCAGGTGATGCCATAGGCTCCCAAAGCCGGGCCAATGTGCTCCCGCCCCAGCTCCACCAGCTGGGCAAAGGCCTCCTCCTTGGGGAAGCCGTTGGGTACCCGTCGAGCGCCTCCGCTGCCGAAGACCACCACCTCTACTCCCAGAGCGGCAGCCTTGGGCAGGTTTTCCTCTAAATAGCGGTCTACGGCGGAAGGATCCGCCTCCGGCCCGGTGAGCCGCAGGTCCCCGGGAAAGAAGCCATTCATGGCCTCCACCCGGATGCCGGTCTCCTCCAGCTGAGCGCCTCGGTCCCGGATCTGTTCCAGGGTCCTGCCCGGCAGGCAGCCGGAAAAGCCCACTTCCGCGTAGTCTGCTCCGACTCCTGCCACCTGCAGGATTGTGTCCTCCCAAAGGGAGGTGCAGCAGCCAAATTTCATACAACTCAATCCTCCAAAAAATCTGCAATCTATGTCACGAATCGCCGCCCCATCCCGTCTAAAGGAAGGGGGGCGAGGGACATCACAGCTTGAGGTCCGTCAGGGCGTCCTTTTCCTCCCGGCTGACTCGCAGGGACTCCCGCACCTTCTGGATGGCTTTGTTCTGCACCCAGGGGTCCAGCACCCGGCGCTCCAACAGCGCCTTGGTCTCTGACGGAAACTTCACATACCAGACGGACAGTGCCCAGGCCACACCCATTTTGGCGTAGTACCCTGGGTGGCGGGTCTGTTCCAGCAGGCCAAGCCCTTCCTCCAAGTGGGAGGAATCTACAAAGTGGGCCAGCTGCATCACCGCGGCAAATCGGGCAAAGTACTCCCGATCGCTGGGGTAAAAGGGGAGGAGAAACTGCCAGATCTTTTCAGCGTCCTCTTGGGAGCGGGGGGAAAGCCCCCCGCAGAAGGTGTCGCAGACAGCCCAGTTGTCGATCCGGGGAAGGAATTCCTCCACATAGGCTCGCTTTTCCTCCCAGGGCACCTTCAGCCCGGCTATGATCATCCCCCGGAGCATGGTCTCCTCAAAAGTCCGGGGCGGCAGGTGGTCCAGGTATTCCTGGGGGGCACCTCGCAGGATCCGTTTGGAAAGCTGCCGCAGTTGGGGCAGACGGATGCCGTAGGCAGTATCCACTCCGGGGAGCAGCTTGTCGTTAAACTCCTTGTACGCCGGATCCGCCAGGCTCTCCAGCTCCCGGACCAGCTCCTCCCGGCTGGCGGGAGTCAGGCTGTTCACTGGTTTTCCTCCACCAGCTTGCGGATCAGAGCCAGCAGGTTGGGGATGGACTGGGACTTGTCAAAGTGGCGGCAGTTCTCCCGCATCTCCTGGAGCTTCTCCTTCTCCTGGAGCAGGGAGGAGATTTGAGCGGCAAAGTCCCCGTCCTTCTGCAGGCGCACGCCCATGTCGTGGACCTTGAGGAAGTTGGCGTTGTCCTCCTCCTGGCCGGGAATGGCGTCGAAGACCGCCATGGGCAAGTTGCAGGCCAGAGCCTCGGACACGGTGAGGCCGCCGGGTTTGGTCACCAGCAGGTCGCTGGCGTGCATGTACTTTTCCACCTCGTCGGTGAAGTAGATCAGCCGGGTGGGGATCTTTTCTCCGGCGGCGATCTCTCGCTCAAAGGCCTCATAGAGTTTTTGGTTCCGCCCGGTGATGACGATGATCTGCATTTTCACATCCGTGGAGCCCAGCTCCCGGTAAAGCTTGATGATGTTGGCCACGCCGAAGCTGCCGGCCATAAACAGGAGAGTGGGCAGCTGGGGGTCCAGACGCAGGTCCCTCAGCAGCATGTTGCGGTCTTCCTGGTGGAAGAATACCCCGTGGACAGGGATGCCGAAGGGGTAGATCTTCTCCTCCTGGATGCCAAAGCTCTGCAGCTCCGGGACCATGTCCTCGCTGGCCACCACATAGGCGTCCACATAGGGGGCAATCCAGGCGCGATGCACGCCGTAGTCGGTGAGCATGCACACCAGGGGTGCGGTGACGGAGCCATCCTCCTTCAGGTCGGAGACCATCTCCGTGGCGAAGGGGTGGGTGCTGAGGATCAGATCGGGCTCATACCGGGCAATGGTGGGATACAGCAGGTTGCTGAACAGTCCGCTGAGCTTGGGCACCAGGCCGGAGAACAAGTTCTCCCGGTTGGTCTGCTTGTAGAGCCGGCCGAACATGGCGGGGATCCGCTTGGCCATCATGCGGTAGCTGTCGCAGACGGTTTTGTCCAAAAAGCGGCCCACGGCTTTCAGAGCGTCCACGGTGATGACGGTGTACCCAGTGTTGTCCCGGATGTATTGTTCCACAGCGGCAGCAGCCCGAAGATGGCCTCCGCCTGTGGCTGCAGTCAGCAGCATAATTTTCATAAAAGCTCCTCTTTCCTTGGCAGGATACCGGGCGGCGAACCGCCCCAAGATAACAATAGCCATTTTATCACGGCCCCCCGGAAAAAGCCAGGGTTTTCATGAAAAATGCCGCCGGAATCAGCTTTACAACTTCCCTTGCCATGGGGTATAATAACCAGGAGCACCCTGGCCTGTTCAAGCGGCCGGGAAGCGGATTATTTTGAATGTTTTCAGAAGGGTCCCGAGGACCTTCGGGATCTGTGGATTTGAGTATAGAAGGGAAAGGATGGGTGCGATGCGCCGGAAATCGTTGATGATCAAACTTGCCGTAGGATCTGCAGTGCTGCTGTTGGCTGGGGGCCTTTGCGCCTGTTCTCAGCAAAATGAGCCGGAGTCCTCTCTGGTCTCTCAGGCAGAGGATCTGTCCCTGTTTCCGGAGGGGGCTTCCATTGGAGGGAAGAACATTGCCGGGAAGACGGTGGACGAGGCCATGACCATCGCCAGAGACGCCATTGCCGAGCAAGTGAGCTCCATGGAGATCACGGTGAAGTTCAAAGACGACACCATTGTGCTCAGCGGGGAGGACTTTGCAACCCAGGACGTGCTGGATCTGACGCTGCCGAAGTTGTTGGAGAGCCGCTTGGCAGAGGACACCCCCTTGAATTTTGTGACAGACCTGTCGGAGTCCGGGGAGGAAAAGCTGACCACGGCGGCCAAGGACTGCTTTACCGAGGCCAAGGATGCCACGGTTACCGGCCGGGATGAAAACGGATTTGTCTTCAGCGACGGGGAACCCGGCAGCCGGGTGGATCTGACCAAGACCATGGAGAGTGTCCATCAGCTGCTCTCCGAAAAGCGGGGCGGGGATATTCAGGCGGCCTTTATCGAGACCCAGCCCACCGTCACCAAAGAATACCTTCAGGAGAATTTTGTCAAGCTGTCCAGCTTCAGCACCGTGTCCACCAATACGGCCAACGGCAACAGCAACATGAAGCTTGCCCTGTCCAAGGTTAACGGCACGGTCCTGGAGCCGGGGGAGGAGTTCTCCTACAACAATACCCTGGGAGACAGCACCGATCCCAACAACGGCTGGCTCCCGGCGGGAGGCATCTCCGGCGGCGTCATCGTGCAGATGTACGGCGGCGGCATTTGCCAGGGTTCTTCCACCCTGTACATTGCCTCCCTCTATGCCGGTATGGAGATTGTGGAGCGGTATAACCACTCCATCCCCTCCAGCTACTGCGATATCGGACTGGACGCCACGGTGGACTATGGCAACCTGGACTTCCGGTTCCGGAATCCTCTGTCCACTCCGGTGTACATTGCCGCTTGGATGGACGGCACCACCCTTTATGTGGAATTTTACGGCGTGTTCCCCAAGGAGTGGGACAAGGTGGTGGTCTCCTCGGAGCAGACCGGTTCCACAGCGCCCCTGTCCTCTGTGACGTTCCGCACCGACGACAGCCTGGCTTCCGGCCAGTATGTGCGCCGTTCCTCCGGAAATACGGGCTACACTGCCCGGGCATACCGGAGCTATTACAAGGGGGAGACCCTGGTGAAGAGTGAGGAATTGCCCTCCTCCAGCTATCCTGCCACTGGCAAGGTCTATGCCGTAGGCCCCGGGACGGACACGGACAAGGTGGACACCACCCAGTCCTCCGGCACGGTGAAGGGGGACGCCACACCCACTCCCAGCCCTACGGCTACTCCGGCCCCCACGCCGGCGCCTGCCACACCGGTCCCGGCAACTCCCACGCCGGTACCTGCCACCCCCACACCGGTGCCGGCGACTCCCACTCCGGAGCCCGCTACCCCCACACCGGTGCCCCCCACACCCACTCCGTCCACAGAGGCTCCCCTGTCCTCGGAGGGTGTTTGACAAGGATTCCATGGTCCCCAGCGCAGATTTCCGGCGCTGGGGATCTGACGGTTCTCACACAGAAAGGATGAGCGCTTGTGAAAGATGGATTTTTTCGGATAGCTGCTGCCACACCCAATGTTTTCGTGGCGGATGTGGAAAAGAACATGGAGGAGATCGGGGAGAAGATCCAGGAGGCGGCGGCCCGGGGCTGCGGAGCCGTGTGTTTTCCGGAGCTGGCCCTCACCGCCTACACCTGCGGGGATCTGTTCAAGGACCGGACCCTGCTCACCGGGGCGGAGCGGGCGCTGGAATCCCTGATGGCCCGCACCGCCGGACTGGATATCCTCTGCGCGGTGGGAGTGCCCGTCCCCTGGGAGGGCGCTCTGTACAACTGCGCCGCGGTGTTTCACAAGGGGCGGCTTTTGGGGCTGCCCACCAAGGAGTACATCCCCAATTACTCAGAGTTCTATGAAGCCAGGCACTTCACTCCCGGTCCCCAGGCGGTGGAGGTCACCTATGCCGGGCAGAAGACGCTGCTGGGCAAGGGGCTGCTGTTCTGTTGTGAGAACGTGCCCGAACTGCGGGTGGGAGTGGAGATCTGTGAGGACCTGTGGAGCGCTCTGCCCCCCAGCATCGGCCTGGCCAGAAACGGGGCCACCGTACTGCTGAACCCCTCCTGCTCCGACGAGATCATCGGCAAAGCGGAGTATCGCCGGGAGCTGGTGCGTCAGCACTCCGGCCGGCTGCTGGCGGCCTATGTGTATGTGGACAGCGGCCTTGGGGAGTCCACCACGGATATGGTGTTTGCCGGCCATGATCTGATTGCGGAAAACGGCGCAGTGCTGGGGGAGAGCCAGCTGTTCACCACCGGGGTGATCACTGCCGATGTGGACCTGGAGCGTCTGGCCCAGGAGCGCCGCCGGATGAACACCTGGTGCTCCGTCCAGGAGGCCGGGTATGTGCGGATTCCCTTCCGCTATGACGAAGCCACTTTGGAGGCTTTTGAGCCCCAGCGGGAGTTTGCCCGGTATCCCTTTGTGCCCCAGGACGCCCTGGGCCTGTCCGACCGGTGCCAGCTGATCCTGACCATGCAGAGTGTGGGCCTGGCCACCCGGTTGGAGCACATCGGTGGAAAGGTGGCTGTGGTGGGCCTGTCCGGAGGACTGGACTCCACCTTGGCGCTGTTGGTCACCGCCCGGGCTTTTGACCGGCTGGGGCTGCCCAGGACGGGGATCCATGCGCTGTCCATGCCCTGCTTTGGCACCACCAGCCGCACCAAGTCCAATGCCCAGCGGATCGCTGAGGAGCTGGGGGTGGACTTTCGAGAGGTGTCCATCGAGAAGGCGGTGCGCCAGCACTTCGCGGACATCGGCCAGTCGGAGACGGATTTGGACGTGACCTATGAGAATTCCCAGGCCCGGGAGCGGACCCAGGTGCTGATGGACACCGCCAACCGGTTTGGCGGGATCGTCATCGGGACGGGGGACCTGTCGGAGCTGGCTCTGGGATGGGCCACCTACAACGGGGACCACATGTCCATGTATGGAGTCAACGCCTCCATCCCCAAGACCCTGGTGCGTCACCTGGTGCGTTACGCGGCGGACCACAGCGAGCCTAAGCTGCGGGAGGCGCTCCTGGATGTGCTGGACACTCCAGTGAGCCCGGAGCTGCTGCCCCCCAAGGATGGGGAGATCGCCCAGAAGACCGAGGAGTTGGTGGGGCCCTATGAGCTTCACGACTTTTTCCTGTACTATATGCTGCGGTTCGGCTTTACGCCGGGGAAGATCTACCGGATGGCCTGCCGGTCCTTCCAGGGTCAGTACGATCAGGACACGGTGAAGCGTTGGCTCACCGCGTTTTACCGGCGGTTCTTCACCCAGCAGTTTAAGCGTTCCTGTCTGCCGGACGGGCCCAAGGTGGGCTCTGTGACCCTGTCGCCCCGAGGGGATTTCCGCATGCCCTCGGACGCCAGCTGGCGCACTTGGCAGCGGGAGTTGGAATCTATATAAAGGGCCACTGGGGTCCTTTTTCATCAATGAGAAACGAGGTGCCATTATGGATCAGAAAAAAGTGTTGGTGACCATCCCGGTCCGGGAGGATCAAGCGAAGATGCTGCAGGCGGCAGCTCCCCAGTGGGAGTTCCGGTTCCGGGGAGGCAACCGACTGATTTACGCAAAGTCGGAGGAGGCAGTGGCCTGCCCTGGGCTGACCAAGGAGGACGTGGCCTGGGCTCAGGTGCTTCTGGGCAATGTGCCGGATACCTTCCTGACGGGTTCTCCCCAGCTGGAGTGGATGCAGACCGGCAGCGCCGGGGTGGAGGATTACATCAAGCCCGGGGTGCTGGCGGAGAATACCCTGCTGACCAACGCCACCGGTGCATACGGCCTGGCCATCTCCGAGCACATGCTGGGGACACTGCTGGAGCTGTTTAAGAAGCTGGAGCTGTACCGGGACGCCCAAAAGGACGGCCAGTGGAAGTCTTTGGGAGCGGTGAAGGCCGTGTACGGGTCCACTGTGCTGGTGCTGGGCATGGGGGATATCGGCGGCGAGTTCGGCAAGCGGTGCAAGGCCCTGGGGGCCAAGGTCATCGGTGTCCGGCGGAGCAACCGTCAGAAGCCCGACTATGCCGATGAGGTCCACCTGCTGGAGGACCTGGACAACCTGCTGCCTCAGGCGGACGTGGTGGCTGTCACCCTGCCGGGCACGGAGGCCACCCGCGGGCTGATCAACCGGGAGCGCATTGCCCGAATGAAGGAAGGGGCCGTGCTGCTCAACGTGGGTCGGGGATACATTGTGGATACCCAAGCCCTGTGCGACGCCCTGGAGAGCGGCCATCTGTCCGGTGCCGGGGTGGATGTCACCGAGCCGGAGCCTCTGCCCAAGGATCATCCTCTGTGGCGGATCCCCACTGCAGTGGTGACCCCCCATGTGTCCGGGTTCTACCACCTGCGGGAAACCCATGAGCGCATCGTGGGGATCTTTGCGGAGAATCTAGAGCATTTCCGCAAAGGGGAGCCCTTGCGCAACCAGGTGGACTTTGCCACCGGCTATCGCAAACTTTCCTGAGAGAAGGCTCATCATGGAAGTACAGAAAGAACACTATTTGGACAACAGCGCCACCACCCAGGTGCTGCCCCAGGTGGCGGAGATGGCTGTGAAACTGATGACGGAGGAGTATGGCAATCCCTCCTCCCTGCACACCCGGGGGTTCCGGGCCAGGAAGCTTGTGGAGGAGGCCAGAGCCCAGGTGGCTCAGCGGCTGGGTGCTCAGCCGGAGGAGGTCACCTTCACCAGCGGCGGCACGGAGAGCAACAACCTGGCCATTTTCGGGGCGGCTCAGGCCCGGCGGCGTTTGGGGAATAAGATCGTCACCACCGCCGCGGAGCACGATTCGGTGCTGGAACCCTGTCGCGCATTGGAAAAGCAGGGCTTTGAGGTGGTCTATCTGAAGCCGGATGCCACTGGTCATCTGCCGGAGCAGGCCCTGGTGGACGCCATCGATTCCAAGACCATTCTGGTCAGCGTGATGCTGGTGAACAACGAGACCGGGGCCATCTTCCCGGTGGAAGCCGCGGCCCGGGCGATCCGCCGGAGCAAGGCGCCCGCCCTGCTCCATGTGGACGCCGTCCAGGGGTTTGGCAAGCTGCCCTTCACGGTGAAGAAACTGGGGATGGACCTGTTGACACTGAGCGGTCATAAGATCCACGCCCCCAAGGGCATCGGTACGCTATACGTGAAAAAGGGCGTCCGGATCCTGCCCCAGGCTCTGGGGGGAGGCCAGGAGCGAGGATTGCGCTCCGGCACGGAGAGCGCGCCGCTGATCTGCGCCTTGGGGGAGGCAGTGCGCCTGCTGCCCCCGGCGGAGGAGGCCTTGGACCAGGTGGGAGCCCTCAATGCTCTGTTGCGGCAGAAGCTGTCACAGCTGCCCCAGGTGATCATCCATTCCCCGGAGGACGGACTGCCCTATGTGCTGAACTTCTCCGCCGGACGGGTCCGGGGGGAGACCATGCTCCACTTCCTGGCGGAGCGGGGTGTGTATGTCAGCTCCGGATCCGCCTGCGGCAAGGCCAAGCCCAGCCATGTGCTGGAAGCCATGGAGTTGCCTCGAGAGCAGGTGGCAAGCGCCTTGCGGGTGAGCTTCTCCCGGTTTTCCACCCAGGAGGACGTGGAGGCCTTGGTGGAAGGTGTGAAAGCAGGGCTGGAGAGCCTGGCAGCGCGATAACGAAAAAGTTTTTGCAGCAGCTTTTTTCAAAAAGCTGCGACCTTATAAACCCGGTGCGGCCGAAAAGAAAAACCAGCGAACAGGGCGCACGCGCCGGAGGCGATAGCCCAGGGAGCGGCCCTTTCCCAGGAGCTGTCCCAGTGCAGTAACGAAAAAAGTTTTTGCAGCAGCTTTTTTCAAAAAGCTGCGACCTTATCAATCCGGCGCAGCCGGAAAGAAAAAGCAGCGAACAGGGTGCACGCGCCGAAGGCGATAGCCCAGGGAGCGGCCCATTCCCAGGAGCTGCCCCAGTGCAGTAACGAAAAAAGTTTTTGCAGCAGCTTTTTTCAAAAAGCTGCGACCTTATCAATCCGGCGCAGCCGGAAAGAAAAAGCAGCGAACAGGGCGCACGCGCCGAAGGCGATAGCCCAGGGAGCGGCCCATTCCCAGGAGCTGCCCCAGAAAAGCTCGGCTGCAGCCGGGAAAAAAACAGTACCGCTTGGCGGTGAGTAAGGAGTATCTATGCCACAGGAAGTCATTTTGCTGAAATTGGGGGAGATCGCTCTCAAGGGCCTGAACCGCCGGGCCTTTGAGGATGTCCTTCTGAAGAATATCCGCCGCCGGCTGCAGAATGCCGGGGAGTTTTCCGTGTCCTCGGTGCAGTCCACCATCTACGTGGAGCCCAAGAGCCCCGACGCGGATATGGATCTGGCCGAGGACCGGGTGTCCAAAGTCTTCGGCGTGGTGGGCTATGCCCGGGCGGGCGTGGCGGAAAAAGACCTGGTGAAGATCCAAGAGCGGGCCGCCGAATACCTGGCCGACCAGCTGGAAGAGGTTTCCACCTTCAAGGTGGAGTGCAAGCGCAGCGACAAGAAGTTCCCCTACAAGTCCCCGGAGGTCTCCGCGGAGGTGGGAGGCTTCCTGCTGGAGAAGTTTCCCCACCTCCAGGTGGATGTCCACAATCCGGACTTGACCGTCCGGGTGGAGGTGCGGGAGCGCTACGCCTTTGTCCACGGGGACACCAAGTCCGGCGCCGGGGGGATCCCGGTGGGCACTGGAGGCAAGGCAGCCATCCTCATCAGCGGCGGCTTGGATAGCCCCGTGGCTGCCTGGATGATGGCCAAGCGGGGAGTGGAGCTCACCGCTATCCACTTTGCCAGCCCCCCCTACACCAGTGAGCTGGCCCACGAAAAGGTAGCCCGCCTGCTGAAAAAGGTGGCCCAGTACGCCGGTCGGATCAAGTTCGTCACGGTGAACTTCACCCACCTTCAGGAGGAGATCCGGGACAAGTGTCCGGAGGAGCTGTCCACGGTGATCCTGCGGCGGTTCATGCTCCGAGCGGCGGAGCAGGTGGCCCGGGAAGAGGGCTGTTCGGCTCTGATCACCGGGGAGAGCCTGGGACAGGTGGCCAGTCAGACTATCCAGGCCATTGCCTGCACCGACGCCGTAGCCACCATGCCGGTGTTCCGGCCTCTGATCGGCTCGGACAAGTCGGAGATCGTCAAGGTGGCCCATATGATCGATACCTATGACATCTCCATCGAGCCCTATGAGGATTGCTGCACCATCTTTACCCCCAAGCATCCCCGGACCAAGCCCATTCTCCACTTTGTGGAGAGCGGGGAGCAGGCCATCGATGGGGAGGCTCTGTTGACGGAGTCTCTGGAGAAGCTGGAGACCCAGTGGGTGATGCCCTAAAGGGGCAAAATAGACAGAGGGAATACCGGGCACTGCCCGATTCCATATAGAAACCAAACTAAAGGAGAATGCTGTTTGAAGAAGGGTAATGCGACTGTGGGCTGACCGGGAGGTCGGCGGCAGTCAGCCAACGCCTCCCAAAAGGTGAATTCATCTTTTTAGGAGGTCCATAACGTGAATCGAGAGCATAAGAAAAAATCCTACGAAAAAGGCTATTACAAAAACCATCCCTGCAAGGAGGCCTTCACCTGTAAGGTTTGCGGCCGGTTGGTGACTCCGGAGGGAGCGGGAAGCGATCACCGCAACCACTGTCCCAATTGTCTGTCCAGTCTTCACGTGGATGTGGAGCCCGGGGACCGGGCGTCGGACTGCGGCGGGGTGATGGAGGCAGTGGCGGTGTGGGTGCGTAGAAACGGCGAGTGGGCCATCATACACCGGTGCCGGCGGTGCGGAGCGTTTTCCTCCAACCGGGTGGCGGCGGATGACAACCCCATGAAGCTGATGAGTATCGCCATGAAGCCCCTGTGCCAGCCGCCCTTCCCGCTGGAGTATCTCCAGGAGATGACGGACCGCATGGGCGGCCAGGGGGAATTCCCTGGCGGGGGCCGCAGGGGGGATGATGAATAAAGGAGGACTTTGCGATGAACGCAGAGATTATATCGGTTGGCACCGAGCTGCTGTTGGGGCAGGTGGTCAACCTGGATACTGCCATTGTGGCCCAGGAGCTGTCGGCTCTGGGGATCAACCTGTTGTACTCCGCGGTGGTGGGGGACAATGTGGAGCGTTTGAAGCACGCGGTGGATACGGCCATCTCCCGCAGCGATCTGCTGATCATGACCGGCGGCCTTGGGCCCACCACCGATGACCTGACCAAGGAGACCACCGCGGCCTGTGCTGGGAAGAAGCTGAAGCTGCACCAGCCCAGCCTGGACCGGATCCAGAACTACTTCAACGAGCGCCACGTCAGCGAGAACCAGGAGAAGCAGGCCTGGCTGCCGGAGGGCTGTACCGTGTTCCAGAACGACAACGGCACCGCACCCGGCTGCGCGTTTCAGGCGGAGAACGGCTGCACAGTGATCATGCTGCCGGGGCCGCCCTCGGAGCTGACGCCCATGCTGAACAATTACGTGGTTCCCTTCCTGAAGAAGGAGCAGGAGTACGTGATTGTGTCCCACAACGTGCACATCTACGGCAGAGGGGAGGCCCCGGTTGCCCAGATGCTGGATGACCTGATGGATGGGGAGAATCCCACCCTGGCTCCCTATGCCAAGGAGGGCGAGTGCTACATGCGCGTCACCGCCAAGGCCCGCAGCGAGGAAGAGGCGGACCGGATGTGCCAGCCCCTGATCGAGGAGATCAAGCGCCGGGTGGGGGATTATGTGTACAGCGTGGATGTGGAGACTCTGGAAGAGCTGGTGGTTTCCGAGCTGAAGGCCCAGGGCAAGAAGCTGGCCACGGCAGAGTCCTGTACCGGTGGGCTGCTGTCAAAGCGGATCACCGATGTGCCCGGCTCCTCGGAGGTCTTTGAGATGGGCTGTGTCACCTACGCCAACCAGGCCAAGGAGGATCTGCTGTCCGTCTCCCATGAGACCTTGGAGAAGTACGGCGCCGTGAGCCCCCAGACTGCCCGGGAGATGGCGGAAGGGATCGTGCGCCGTTCGGGAAGCGATCTGGGGATCGGCATCACCGGCATCGCTGGCCCCGACGGAGGCACGGCGGAAAAGCCTGTGGGCCTGATCTATATTGCCCTCAGCGACGGGGAGCACACCTGGGTGACCAAGCGTTCCCCCATCGGCCGGACTAAGAGCCGGGAGTGGCACCGTCACTGTGCGGCCAGCCAGGCTCTGGACATGGTTCGCCGCTGCCTGGAGGGGCTGCCTGTGGAGGCAAAGTATTGAGTTCCCCAAGTCAGGGGATGACATAAGGGGAGGCCGCGGCTTTTCAAAAGCCGCGGCCTCTCTGTCCAAGGAGATCGATTGCAAGAAAAGGAGAAACTTGTTTGCAAGTTTCCCCTTTTTTCTGTTTCTATGTGGGACTGTTCCGCTCAAAGTGCTCAGGACCGGAGAAACTGCGGTGACTTGCCCCCTGTTTTCCCAAGGTTTCATTGGCACACTGCGCTTCCAAATGGCTTCCCTTGCCCGGGAGAGTGCCCGCAGTTCCGGAAACCAGCTGGGAGGATTCCTTCACGGCTTGGGAAGAGGGGGCCCCATTGACAGGAGGAAAAACAGGGAGTGCCAGGACCCTTTTCCAAGAAAGTGTCCCCCTATTCCTCGCCCAACACCCATCCCGGCACGCAGATGTCCTCCCGAGGGAGTTTCTCCCAGGAGAACAAAGGCAGCAGCTCTTGGGGGGTGATGGCCATGGGTTCCGGCAGCAGCCCTCCCAGATAGGCCAGAATTCCCACCACGTCTGCCGGAGTGTACCCCCGGCTTCTCAGGCCGGAGAGACTCTGGTCCCCATCCCGCTTGGAGAGACGCCTGCCGTCCGAGGCCAGCACCAGCGGGGTGTGGCCAAACTCGGGCACGGGGTATCCCAAAAGCCGGTAGAGGAGGATCTGCCTTGGGGTGGAGGAGAGCAGATCCCGCCCCCGGACCACCTGGGTGACCCTCATGGCCCCGTCGTCTGCCACCACCGCCAACTGATAGGCAAAGACCCCGTCAGACCGGCGGAGGATGAAGTCCCCGCACCCAGTGGGAAGATCCTGCTCTTGAAGGCCGTAGTGGAGATCGGTAAAGGCCACGGTTTCCTCCGGGACTTGGAGCCGCAGGGCGGGGGAGCGGGTCTTGGAGCGCTCCTCCACTTGGGCGGGGGTCAGATGGCGGCAGGTCCCGGCGTAGATGGGCTCCCCGTCGGAGGCGTGGGGAGCGCTGGCGGCGTGGAGCTGCGCCCGGCTGCAGAAGCAGGGGTACACCAGCCCCAGGTCTTCCAGCTTATGCAGCTGCTGGGTGTAAAAGCCGGAACGGTGGCTCTGGTCGTAGGGAGCATGAGGCCCGGAGGCATCCCCGCCCTCGTCCCAGAACAGGCCCAGCGCCTCTAGATCCCGCTGGGCTTGGAGGAAATACTCCGGCCGGGTGCGATCTATATCCAAATCCTCGTTGCGCAGGAGGATCTTCCCGCCTTGACTTTTGGCAGCTAGCCAGGCGATGAGGGAGCAGAATAGGTTCCCCAGGTGAAGATACCCGCTGGGTGTGGGGGCAAAACGCCCCACCACCTGTGCCATACCGATCCCTCCTTTAAAAAAATCTGTACCGATTATACGCTCGGGGGGACGGACTGTCAACGGCCGCCCTTTTTCCGGTTGAAAACTCCAGGGTTCTGGATTATAATAAACAGACGCGGTCCAGAGCCGCCCATATCCCAAGACGAGAAAGGGGATTTTTGATGAAAGAGAAGAATACAGGCATTCTGCGCCTGGTGCTGCGGGTGCTGCAAGGCATGCTCATCGGTGTGGGCGCGGTGCTGCCGGGAATCTCCGGTGGGGTGCTGTGCGTGGTGTTCGGCATCTATAAGCCGGTGATGGAGCTTTTGTCCAACCCGTTCCGCAAGTTTAAGACTCACGTGCCCAAGCTGTTTCCCGTAATCATCGGGGCAATCCTGGGCTTTTTGGGAGTGGCCAAGATCTTGGCCTTCTTCCTGGAGAAATACCCCGATCAGTCGGTGTGCCTGTTTGTGGGTCTCATCGGCGGCATGCTTCCCTCCCTCCTGCGGGAGGCCGGGGAGCAGGGCCGCACCCGGGGCAGTTGGATCTCCATGGGAGTGGCCTTTGTCCTGCTGATGGTCCTGCTGCTCTCTCTGAATCTGCTGTCGGTGACCATTCTGCCCAGCTTTGGGTGGTATCTCTTCTGCGGGTTCTGCATGGCCCTCAGTGTGATCGCTCCCGGCATGAGCTTTTCCACGCTGCTGATGCCTCTGGGACTGTACACACCCCTGGTGGATGGCATCGGCAGCTTGAGCACGCAGGTGCTGATCCCTGCGGGCATCGGTGCTGTGGTGACGGTGCTGTGCCTGGCCAAGGCCATCAACGCCCTGTTCACCCACTTCTACAGCTACGCTTTCCACGCCATTGTGGGAATTGTGGTGGCCGCCACTTTGGTGATCATCCCCTTTGGGAGCTTTACTGCCAGTGTGGGCGTGGCAGTGGCCAACGTGATCTGCCTGGTGGTGGGCGTGGTGGCTGCTCTGGCTCTGGATAAGTTCAACCAGAGCGTGCCCAAGGAGGACTGACTCCAGGGCTTTCCAAAAGCGTCCGTCTTTCAAAAGCGCCGGGGCAGGAGATACCAGTCTTTTGCATCTGGGCAAACACAAATAAGGGAAACTTCCCTGGTAAAACAGGGCTGGGTCGTGTGCTGCGAAGCCATGGGACCCGGCCCTTTTTGACGCCGGGAGTTTTTCAACAGAAAAAGGACACCTGAGGAAAACTCGGGTGTCCTTTTTGGTGTCTATAAATTGTAAGGAGCAAATGGGAAACCGGATGTCCCAGCTCTCTGGTGAAATCCCAGTGGTGCCAACACAGAAACAGGCCGGCCAGAGCCGAACCAGATCGCTTTTGGCGGTCAGGTTTGGACTGCGATGTGGTACAGCTCCTGGGCGGTTTTGGCCAAGAACTCCGCACCGTTCTCCCGCAGCTCTGCCTCTTCCCGGAAGCCCCATAACACGCCGCAGGGGTGCATCCCGGCATTTTTCCCGGTCTGCATGTCCACGCCGCTGTCACCGCAGTAGAGCACCCGGCTGGGGTCCACGCCAAAATCCGCCGAAATGCTCAACACGGCTGTGGGATCCGGTTTGGTGGGGATGCCCTCCCGCTGGCCGTGGGCCTGGGTGAACAGATCCCCAAACATCTGCGCCACGATATCCCGGGCCACATTGTCCGGTTTGTTGGACAGCACGCCCAGCTGGAAGCCCTCCTCTTTCAGCTGGGTCAGCAGCTCCACAATGCCCGGGTAGGGCTCCACCAGGGCCATGGGATCGCCCTCGTAGAGGCTGTCGTAATAGGCGCGGAACTCATGGATCTGCTCCTCTGAGAATTGAGCCCCCACGGTCCGGAGCATCCGCCGCATCAGCTTGTCCGCTCCGTTGCCCACCAGGGTTTTGTACTGCTCGGTGGGGATGGTGGGCAGCTCGAAATGCTCCAGGGTGGCGTTGCCGAAGTGGGCGATGGAGGTCAGAGTGTTGGCCAGGGTGCCGTCCAGGTCGAAAATACAGGCGTCAAAGCGCCGTTGCGTCTGATTCATAAAAATCCCTCCTAGGGAAAGTATGGCTCTATTATAGAGAGGCCGGGCGGGAAAATCAAGCGCCGCGCTTGCGTGGGGAGCCAAGCCGTGTTATAATCCTGTTGAATTTGGAATTTATAACTGGAGGGACCCGCAGTGGATTACGCGCAGAAAGCATTGGAGATGCATCGGGAGTGGAAGGGCAAGATCCGTGTCACCACCCCCTGTGTGCTGGAGAATAAGGAAGACCTGTCCGTGGCCTACACCCCCGGTGTGGCAGCACCCTGTCTGGAGATCCAGAAGGATGTGGACAAGTCCTACGAGTACACCCGCCGTGGGAATCTGGTGGCCGTGGTCACCGACGGCACTGCCGTGCTGGGGTTGGGGGATATCGGCCCTGAGGCCGGCATGCCCGTCATGGAGGGCAAGTGCGCTCTGTTTTCCGCCTTTGCGGGCATCGACGCCTTCCCCATCTGCGTGCGGTCCAAGGACGTGGACGAAATCGTCCGCACCATTGAGCTGATTGCCGGTTCCTTTGGCGGCATCAACCTGGAGGATATCGGCGCGCCCCGCTGCTTTGAAGTGGAGAAAAAGCTCAAGGAGCGGCTGGACATTCCCGTATTCCACGACGACCAGCACGGCACCGCGGTGATCACCGTTTCCGCTATGCTCAACGCCCTGAAGGTGGTGGGCAAGAAGATCGAGGAGGTCAGCGCGGTGGTCAACGGCGCCGGCGCCGCCGGCACCGCTTGCACCAAGCTGCTTATGGCCTTGGGGCTGAAGAACGTGGTGGTCTGTGATAAAAACGGCGCCCTGGTTCCCGGCCTGTCCGGGATGACCGACGCCCAGGCCCAGCTGGCCCAGGAGACCAACCCCCAGCGCAAGTCCGGCACCTTGGCCGACGTGATCCAGGGAGCGGATGTGTTTATGGGCTTCTCCGCGCCTCACTGCCTCACCGGGGATATGGTGAAGACCATGGCCAAGGACGCTGTGGTGTTTGCCTGCGCCAACCCCACTCCGGAGATCTTCCCGGACGAGGCCCTGGCAGCCGGAGCTCGTGTGGTGGGCACCGGCCGGTCCGACTATCCCAACCAGATCAACAACGTGCTGGCTTTCCCCGGGATCTTCCGTGGTGCTCTGGATGTGCGGGCCAAGGAGATCAACGATGAGATGAAGGTGGCCGCTGCCAAGGCGCTGGCCGCTCTGATCCCCGAGGAGGAGCTCAGCGAGACCAACATTATCCCCTCCGCCTTTGATAAGCGTGTGGTGCCCGCCATCGCCAAAGCCGTGGCTCAGGCTGCCCGGGATTCCGGTGTGGCCAGGGCGTAAGCGGCTGCAAAAAATGCTTTGCAAAATGATAGTTATTGTATTATAATACAATCGGAAGTTCCAAAAAGCCAGATTTGTCCGGGAACTTTGAGAAAGAAGATGCATTTCTTATGGAGAAATCCCGTTGGACCGTCTACCGGGTGGTGTCCGTGGCCGTGTTTGCGGCTTTGGTGTTTGTGGGCAGCGTCATTCAGGTGCCCATCCCCGCCGCCTTCGGTATGACTCGGATTCATCTTGGAAATATCTTTTGCCTGCTCTCCGGCTTTATCCTGGGTCCCCTGGGCGGCGGCCTGGCGGCGGGCATCGGTTCCGGCCTGTATGATATTGTCATCTACGGGGATTTCCTGTCGGCACCCTTCACCTTGGTGTTCAAGGGGCTGATGGCGGTGATCTGCGGTTTGGTGGCCTATGCCGGCAAGAATCGGGGAGAGAACCACAAGCTGAACATTGCGGCGGGAATCTCCGGCAGCGTGACCTACATCATTCTCTACCTGGCCAAGAGCTTTGCCGAGGGTTTGCTCATTGGTAGCGCCATGGGCACGGTGCTGACGGCCCTGGTGACCAAGCTTGCCACTTCCAGCGTCAACGCGGTGATTGCCGTGGTGGTGTCCGTGCCTCTGTGCGCGGCGGTGAAGGCGGCCTTGAAAAAGAGCGGCCTGCTGGAGAAACTGTGAGCTTTTTGAAAAATCAGCGGAGAATCTATAAGCCTTCACATCCTTTTCACATTGTGGGGGGATAATACAATCACAACAAGGGGATACCAAATAGGAAGGCCCCTTGGAGTGAATGCAAGCCCCAAGCTTGGAAAGGAGTCATGGTTTATGTATAACGATCCTTATCAGAACAACAACCAGAACAATACCAACAACACCAGCGAACCGCTGGATCAGGATAAAGCGCAGGAAGTGAAGACGACTCAGGAGACCTCCTCCTACACCGCCCCCAGTTATCACGCGGGCGGGCAGAGCAGTCCCAGTTCCTACCCCACGCAGACCTCCTGGCAGTATGGCGGACAGAATCAGACGCCCAACACCTACACGTGGAACGGTGCCCAGCCTGGCACTCAGCCTTCCACTCCTTATTATCAGCCCCCCAAGCCCAAGAAGCCTCGGGACACCAAAAAGGCCAAGAAATTTGCCTTGCGGGCTGTGGCAGCAGTGCTCTGCTGCGCAGTGGTCTCCCTGGGTTCGGTGGGAGTTTTCGCGGCGATGATTCAGAACGGCGTGGTCAACATCCAGAGCACCGGCTCTGCCGACAAGGCCGCCTTTACCCTGTATAAGCAGGCGGAGACCAGTGAGGACACCAGCAATGTGGTGACCACCGATAATCTGACCCGCCAGCAAGCTGCCCAGAAAGTGATCCCCTCCGTGGTGTGCATCCAGAACTATCAGATCAGCACCGACGGATTCTTCTTCAGCGGCAACAGCGATGGTGATAACACCGGCTCCCTGGCAGGGGAAGGTTCCGGCATCATCATCTCTGATGACGGCTATATTGTCACCAACCAGCACGTGGTCAGCGGCGCCAGCAACCTGGAGGTTGTCACCTCCGACGGCGTGTCTTACGAGGCCACCCTGGTGGGCGAGGACACCCAGACCGACCTGGCTGTGATCAAGATTGACGCCACCGGTTTGACCGCCGCGGAGTTCGCCGATTCCGGCGACCTGCAGGTGGGCGATGAAGTGATGGCCGTGGGCAACCCCGGCGGTCTGCAGCTGAGCTCCAGCGTGACCTTTGGTTACGTGTCCGCTCTGAACCGTCCCGTCACCAACAGCGATACCGGCTATACCATCAACTGCATCCAGACGGATGCCGCTATCAACCCCGGCAACTCCGGTGGTGCTCTGGTGGATATGAATGGCCGTGTGGTGGGCATCAACTCTTCCAAGATCGCTGCCACCGAGTATGAGGGCCTTGGATTCGCCATCCCCTCCGACACAGTGCAGCCCATTGTCACCGATCTGCGGGACTACGGCTATGTGAAGGACCGTCCCATGCTGGGCATCACCGGCACCTTCCTGAACGCTCTCCAGGCCACTTGGAACAATGTTCCCTCCGGTTTCCTGGTCAATGAGGTCAGCAGCGAAGAGGCCACCAAGTCCGGCCTGCAGCGCAACGATATCATCACTGCCATTGACGACACCCAGGTGACCAGCACCAACACCATTGCCACCTATATCGCCGACAAGAAGCCCGGCGACACGGTGACCCTGACGGTCTACCGCTACTCCACTGGGGAGAGCTTGAAGATCGACCTGGTGCTGTCCGAGAACACCGGTTTGAGTAATCAGTCCAGCAATAGCTGATTCCAATCTTTCGAGTACAAGTTTCTTTTTCATAAATCTCCTTTTTCAAGCAAGGAGGGCGGGGCGTGAGCCCCGCCCTTCTTGCGTCCGGGGAAATGTTTTCGGCAAGGTGATGAACAAGTGAGAAAGTTCTATGTGCGAACTCTTTAAAAAGATATAGAATTATTATACGGAATACACAGTTCCGTGGGGTTTCCTCCCCCTCTGGCAGGATTTGACCATGTTTTTTTCTGGGAAAGAAAACAATTTAGTTGCATTTACAATTTTTTCGTTAAGCCCTTGACAGCCGCCCCCGGAAAGCGTATTCTGGACATAGAAAAATTCGGACGCAGGTCCGGATTTTCTCACTTTTCCAGGAACGGAAAAGGATTCTGCGCGATTTGGGAGGGTGATCTTTTTGGATGGGATCAAAGAGAAACTGATCGAGGAGTTGGACAACCCCACTGCCTTTACCATCCCCATTTTCGGGGGGCTTCCCGTGGGTTGGTCCGTGGTGATCACCTGGGGGATTATGGCCGTTCTGGTCCTGCTCTCCATCCTGTTTACCCGGCATTTGAAAAAAGTCCCCGGCAAGGCTCAGTTGGTGGCGGAGATGTACGTGGGCTTCATCAACAAGTTCACCCGGGACACCCTGGGAGAAGAGCACTGGCGGGGCTTTGCGCCTTACTTCGGCACCATCGGCCTGTACTTGGGTGTGTCCAACATGATCGGCCTGCTGGGCATCACCCCTCCCACCAAGGACCTGAACGTCACCGCCGGCCTGGCGCTGATGAGCTGCGGCCTGATCTATGGCTCCAGCTTCAAGATCAAGGGCCTGGGTGGCGGCCTCCACAAGTTTGTGGAGCCCATTCCGCTGCTGCTGCCCATCAACATCATGGAAGTGGCCATCCGGCCCCTGTCCCTGTGCATGCGGTTGTTCGGCAATGTGCTGGGCGCGTTCATCATCATGGAGCTGATTAAAATCGTCATTCCCGCCATTGTGCCTATGGCCTTGAGCATGTACTTCGACGTGTTTGACGGACTGATTCAGGCGGTTGTGTTCGTGTTCCTGACGGCTTTGTTCACCAAGGAAACCATTGAGTGAGATCGGACGGGAAAAAGGTTACTTTTTGGTTTCCCCATGCCGATAGAGCAAGGGGAAGCTTCTGTGGGAAGAACCTGGCGGAAAACGCCTGTTCTTATATAATCATTTTGACGAAACAAAGGAGAAGATCATCATGAGTGTTGCTATTGGAGCCGCTATCGCAGTTTTCACCGGTGTTGGCGCTGGCCTGGGCATCAGCTTGGCCACTGGTAAGGCCGTGGATGCCATTGCCCGTCAGCCCGAGGCCGCCGGCAAAATTCAGACCTCCCTGCTCATCGGCTGCGCCCTGGCAGAGGCCACCGCTATTTACGGCCTGGTCATCGGCTTGCTGCTGATCATCATGGGCTGATGAAGGAAAACCAGCCATATCGTGAAGTTTAAGAGAAGGGAAGGCGTATCGGAATGATCAAACTGGACTGGAATATACTCTGGACCATCATCAATCTACTGGTGCTCTTCCTGCTTTTGAAGCATTTCCTTTTCAAGCCCATCACCGAGATGATGGACAGCCGCACCGCGGAGATCCAGAACAATCTGAAGGACGCGGAGGACCAGAAGCAGAAAGCCCAGGAGCTTTCTGCCCAGTATGAGGAGAAGCTGCAGGGTGCCCATGCCGAGGCCAGCCAGATCGTCTCTGACGCCAAGGCCCGGGGTGAGCAGGAATACAACAGCATTCTGAAGACTGCCCAGCAGGACGCCCAGAAGGAGAAAGAGCGCTCCCGGGCGGAGCTGGAGCTGGAGCGGGAGCAGATGCTGCGCGGGGTGCAGGAGAACGTCACCGAGCTGGTGCTGCTGACCGCGTCCAAGCTCTCCCAGAAGACGCTGGATGAGGAATCCGACCGGAAGCTGGTGGATTCCTTCCTTTCGGAAACCGGCGGTGATAAGCAATGAGGACCCTGGAGACACGCTACGCCCTGGCGCTCTATGAGCTGACCGGGGATGAGGAAGGCCTGCGATCCGGGGCCTCCCTATTGATGGGCGAGCCGGAGCTGTGGCAGGCGCTGCTGAACCCCTGCATCCCAGTGCGGGAGAAGGACGGGGTGCTGTGCCGGCTGCTGCAGGGGCGCATGTCCCAGGTGGATCTGGACTTTTTCCGCCTGCTGTGCCGGCGGGAGCGTCTGGGGCTGCTGCCGGGGATCCTGGCCCGCTTCCACCAGCTGAAGCTGGAGGGGGAGGGCGGCGCTACGGCGGTGTACCGCTGCGCCAGGGAACCCGATCCCCAGGACCTTGCCCGTATCGGGGAGGCACTGAAGCGCCGCCATGGGCTTTCCAAGGTGGAATTTCAAGTGGAGCTGGACCCGGAACTTTTGGGGGGCTTCACCATCCAGATTGGCGGCATCACTTATGACAAGAGTGTGCGGGGCATGCTTGGCGGGCTGCGCCGCTCTTTGAAAGAGAGGGAATAAGCTTTGAACGGCAAACCGGAAGAGATTGTATCCATACTGAAAGAGGAAATCTCCCACTATGAGGAAAAGATCCAGGTGAGCGAGACCGGCACCGTCGTTCAGGTGGGAGACGGCATTGCCACGGTCTATGGCCTGGACGATGTCATGTACGGCGAGTTGCTGGAATTTGAAAACGGCACCAAGGCTCTGGCCATGAACCTGGAGACCGGCAGCGTGGGCTGTGCCCTGCTGGGACCCGAGGAGGGCATTGAGGAGGGCAACCTGGTGCGCCGTACCGGGCGCCGGGCCGATGTCCCCGCCGGCGAGGAAATGCTGGGCCGTGTCATTGACGCCCTGGGCAATCCCATCGACGGCAAGGGAGCCATCCACACCACGGAGACCCGCCCCATCGAGCGGGAGGCCTCCGGTGTGGTCACCAGAGAGCCTGTTACAGTGCCTCTGCAGACCGGCATCCTGGCGGTGGACGCCATGGTGCCCATCGGCCGCGGCCAGCGTGAGCTGATCATCGGCGACCGGCAGACTGGTAAGACCTCCATCGCCGTGGATGCCATCCTGAACCAGAAGGGCCAGGATGTGATCTGCATTTATGTGGCCATCGGCCAGAAGAACTCCACGGTGGCAAAGATCTACAACACCCTGGAGAAGAACGGCGCCATGGAGTACAGCATCATTTTGAGCGCCTCCGCCAGTGAGCCCGCTCCTGTGCAGTACATTGCCCCTTACTCTGGGGTGGCCATCGGCGAGTACTTTATGAGCAAGGGCAAGGATGTGCTCATCGTCTACGACGATCTGTCCAAGCACGCTGTGGCCTACCGGACCCTGTCCCTGCTGCTGAAGCGTTCCCCCGGCCGTGAGGCATACCCCGGTGACGTGTTCTACCTCCATTCCCGTCTGTTGGAGCGGGCCTGCCGCCTGGCTCCGGAGTACGGCGGAGGTTCCATCACCGCCCTGCCCATCATTGAGACCCAGGCTGGGGACGTGTCCGCTTACATCCCCACCAACGTGATCTCCATCACCGATGGCCAGCTGTATCTGGAGTCCAACCTGTTCCACTCCGGCGTGCGGCCCGCTGTTAACGTGGGCCTGTCCGTGTCCCGTGTGGGCGGCGCTGCCCAGACCAAGGCTGTGAAGAAGATTGCTGGTTCTCTGCGTATCGACCTGGCCCAGTTCCGCGAGCTGGAAGTGTTCACCCAGTTCAGCTCCGACCTGGATCCTGCCACCAAGGAAGCTCTGGAGCACGGCAAGCGGCTGATGGAAATCCTGAAGCAGCCCTTGTACCATCCTATGAGCGTGTCCCGTCAGGTGGTCATCCTGTACGCAGCCACCCAGAAGCTCCTGGCCGAGGTGCCGGTGGAGCACACCCGAGAGGCGGCCTGGGGCTTGGCGGACTATATGCAGGAGAACAAGGCCGACGTCCTGGAGGCCATTGATACCACAGGCCAGCTGTCCGAGGAGGGCGAGCAGGCAATCCGTGAGAGCTGGGAGACCTATAAAGAGCAGGTGAGTGCCACATGGCAGGCATAACGGAAATCCGCTCCCGGATGCGGAGCATTGAGCAGACGCTGAAGATCACCAATGCCATGTACTTGATCTCCTCGGCAAAGGTGAAGAAGGCCAGAAAGCAGCTGGCCGAGGTGGAGCCCTATTTTGACCGCCTGGCCAGGACGGTGCTGGATATTTTCCGGCACTCTCCGGACTTGAAGCACCGCTACATCGAGGGCCATGACAAGCCCAAGGAAGGGCGGCGCACAGGGTTTGTGGTGGTCACCGGTGATAAGGGCCTGGCAGGCGCGTATAACCACAACGTGCTGAAGCTGGCCGAGGAATACCTGGGCCACAAAAAGGAGCCCACCCTGTTTTTGATCGGCCAGATGGGCCGTCACTACTTTGAAAAGAAGAACATCCCCATTGATGGGGAGTTCATGTATACCGCTCAGGATCCCACCTTGGAGCGGGCCCGAGAGATCACAGAGACGCTGTTGGACCTGTACGAGCGGGATGCTCTGGACGAGGTGTACCTGGTGTTCACCCACAGCTATTCGGCCATGCGTATGGAGCCGGAGATCATCAAGCTGCTGCCTCTGGACCGGGCGATGCTCAGTGCCCGGCGGGGGGTGAGTCAGGCGGACCAGTACCGGGATGTGGTGCGGTATGAGCCCTCTCCCGAGGCGGTGCTGGACGTGTTGGTGCCCGGCGTGCTGAAGGGATACCTGTTTGCGGCGCTGGTGGAATCCTTCTGCAGCGAGCAGAATTCCCGGATGAGCGCCATGGATTCCGCGTCGGACAGTGCCAGGGAGATGCTTAAGAGCTTGTCCCTGGAGTTCAACCGGGCCAGACAGGGGGCCATCACCCAGGAGATCACCGAGATTGCGGCGGGCGCCACTGCCCTGGAGCAGCAGTGACCGCCGGCGGGATGAGAAACTTACATCACAGAGAAAGGGGTCCCTTTCATGGAAGGAAATAAAGGGAAGGTGCTGCAGGTTTTGGGACCTGTGGTAGACGTTCAGTTTGACAGTGGAAAGCTGCCCAACATCTATGACGCGCTGACCGTGGACAACGGCGGGGAGACCCAGGTGTTGGAGGTTCTCAAGCACATGGGCGACGGGGCGGTGCGCTGCATCACCCTGGCCACCAGTGAGGGCCTCAAACGCGGTATGGAAGTCACGGCAACCGGCGGGCCCATCAGCGTGCCGGTGGGTGAGGGGACCCTAGGCCGGATGTTCAACGTGCTGGGCAACACCATCGACGATAAAGGACCTGCCCAGTGCAAGGAGCGCTGGCCCATTCACCGGGAAGCTCCGGGCTTTGCGGAGCAGAGCGGCAGCGTGGAGATCCTGGAGACAGGCATCAAGGTTATCGACCTGCTGGCCCCCTACGCCAAGGGCGGTAAGATCGGCCTGTTCGGCGGCGCCGGCGTGGGCAAGACTGTGCTGATTCAGGAGCTGATCCGCAACATTGCCACCGAGCACGGCGGCTACTCCATCTTCACCGGCGTTGGTGAGCGTACCCGTGAGGGCAACGACCTGTGGCGGGAGATGACCGAGTCCGGCGTTATTGAGAAGACCGCCTTGGTCTTTGGCCAGATGAACGAGCCCCCCGGGGCCCGTATGCGCGTGGCCCTTACCGGCCTGACCATGGCCGAGTATTTCCGGGATCACGAGCATCAGAACGTGCTGTTGTTTATCGACAATATTTTCCGGTATGTCCAGGCCGGTTCCGAGGTTTCCGCTCTGATGGGGCGGCTGCCCTCCGCCGTGGGCTATCAGCCCACCCTGGCCAACGAGATGGGCGCTCTGCAGGAGCGTATCACCTCCACTAAGAACGGGTCCATCACCTCGGTGCAGGCAGTTTACGTGCCCGCCGACGACTTGACCGACCCCGCTCCTGCCACCACCTTCGCTCACTTGGACGCCACCACCGTGCTGTCCCGTAAGATTGTGGAGCAGGGCATCTATCCTGCCGTGGATCCTCTGGAGTCCACCTCCCGTGTGCTGGAGCCCGACGTGGTGGGCCAGCGCCACTATGACGTGGCCCGAAAGACCCAGGAGATCCTCCAGCGGTACCGGGAACTCCAGGACATCATCGCCATTCTGGGCATGGAAGAGTTGGGTGATGAGGATAAGCTGGTGGTGGGCCGCGCCCGTAAGATCCAGCGGTTCTTCTCCCAGCCGTTCTTTGTGGCCCAGGCCTTTACTGGTAAGGAAGGCCGCTATGTGGCGGTGGAGGACACCGTCAAGGGCTTTGAAGCCATCTTGGGCGGCGAGCTGGATAAGGTCTCCGAGGTGTGCTTCAACAACATGGGCACCATCGACGAGGTGTGGCAGAAGAGCAAGGAAGCGTAAGGAGGCGGTTGTATGGCGTCTACGTCTACATTTTATCTGGAGATGGTCTCGCCCCAAAACATCTTTTTCTCCGGCATGTGCAAGCAGATCATCCTGCCCGGCCTGGACGGTTCCTATGGCGTCCTGCCCGGCCATGAGCCCATGGTCACAGCCATCACGGCGGGAATCGTGCGCTTTCAGGATGAGGAAGGCCGCTGGCATATCTGCGTGGCCAGTGACGGCTGCGTAGAGGTCATGCCCGAGCGTGTCATCCTGTTGGCTGCTGCCATCGAGCGGCCCGAGGACATCGACCAGAAGCGCGCCGAGGCCGCCAAGCAGCGGGCCGAGGAGCGTCTCCGCCAGAAACAGAGCCAGCGGGAGTATTACCAGACTCAGGCGGCTCTCTCCAGGGCGCTGGCCCGGCTCAAGGCCAAATCCGCCCGTTGATTTTCTTCTTCTTTATTTGAACCTTTGTGGCCCCGGCAGAACGCCGGGGCTTTTTTGTGCCCTCTTCAGATTTTCCACCTCAAATAGAGCTGCTGTGGAAAAACATGCTGCAGAAAAACCGAAAAATTTCTTTGTGGAGGTGTTATCTGCTCCCTTTTTCAGTCGATATACTAAGTGTAAGCAAAAATCCCCAGTGGGGATGAAAAGGGTTTCAAACAGGTGGATGCCTGATTGAAATAAAGCGCGCCAGACAGCAGTCCCGGCCGGCTCCTGAAAGTCTGGTGTGCAACCAAAACGTGGAGAAGGATCTCCCAACTACTGAGAAAGGAAGCTTTTTATCATGCGTATTCAACACAACATTATGGCAATGAATGCCTACCGCAACTACAACAACAATACCTCCGCTCTGTCCAAGAACCTGGAGAAGCTGTCCTCTGGCTACAAGATCAACCGCGCTGGTGATGACGCTGCTGGTCTGGCTATTTCCGAGAAGATGCGTGCTCAGATCGCTGGCTTGAATCAGGCTCAGGACAACGCTCAGTCCGGCATCAACCTGGTGCAGACCGCTGAGGGCGCCCTGCAGGAAGTCCACGACATGCTCAACCGTATGGTCACCCTGGCTGACCAGTCCGCTAACGGCACCTACGACAACGAAGTGGACCGTGCTAACCTGCAGCAGGAAGTGGATCAGCTGAAGGATGAGATCAACCGTATCGCCGATTCCGCCAACTACAACGGTATCAACTTGCTGGACGGCAGCCTGAGCAAGACTGATTTTGACGTTGCTAGTGTTAATTTGAGTACAGTTACTGCTAGCACAATTAAAAATCCTACTGCAGCTACCAATGCTGTTACGGCAAAGCAGGCAACTAGTACTGGCAATTATACTCTGACTGTTCAGTTCTATGGTTCTGATGGCAAGGTGCAGTCCGTGGATGTGGAGTATGCAGGTAACACTGGTAGTGCTGGGGGCAATGCTACTAACATGGTTGATGCTTTGAAGAAGAACAGCACTTTGTCTTCTGTTTTTGAAATTACTGCTTCTGGTGACCAGGTAGTGTTTACTGCTAAAAATGCTGGGTCTAACGGTGCCAAGGTTACTGGTATTTCCACCAGTGATGCTGCACAGGACTTTGCGGCTGCTCCTGTTTTCAAGGATGGTTCGGATGAGTCCCTGACCATTGCTGGTGGCGCTACTGGTATTACCGCTGGTGATTCCATTACGATCAACGGCACCACGTATGAGTTTGTGAAAGATGCTAGCACTACCCCCAAGACTGACGGTGCTGTGGCTGTGCTGGTTGGTGCGGATAAAAATGCATCTGTTGCCAACCTGGATAAGGCACTGGAGAGCCAGGGCCTGAGTGCTGAAGTTGACAACACGAATGATGTTAAGATCACTGCTGATACAAAAGGCCAGGGCCTGACCCTGCAGATCGGCGACACCTCCGACGAGTTTAACCAGCTGACTGTTGAGATCAAGGACATGCACACTGATGCTCTGGGCATTGCTGATATCAACATCGGCACCCAGGAGGGCGCTCAGAAGGCTGTTGACATCATCAAGAATGCCATCAACACTGTGTCCTCCATGCGTGGTGTTCTGGGCGCTACTCAGAACCGTCTGGACCACACCATCAACAACCTGTCCGTCATGACCGAGAACATCCAGGACGCTGAGTCCACCATCCGCGACACCGACGTTGCTGATGAGATGATGGCCTACACCAAGAACAACATCCTGGTGCAGTCCGCTCAGGCTATGCTGGCTCAGGCCAACCAGGTGCCCCAGGGCGTCCTGCAGCTGCTCCAGTAAGCGAAAAAGTTCTGATATGTTTCCGTTGGCTGCTTAAGGGAGTTTCCCTTGAGGGCTAAGGAATAAAAAAGAGGCATCCAGGTTTTTCCTGGATGTCTTTTTTTGTGGGAAAACTTCTCTAAAGTGGTACGTACTAATTTGCGGGGAGCGGGTTGTAAAGAAAAAATGGCTCTGCTATAATGGGAAAAACGGCAAAAAGGGAAGCCGAAACAGGAGGAGCCTATGAAAAATACACAAAACTATGTGTGGCCGAAGCTGGAGCTGGGTGCCTGCTATTACCCGGAGCATTGGAGCGAAAGCCTGTGGGAGAGCGACCTGGAGCGGATGCTGGCCCATGGGATCGAGACGATTCGGGTGGGGGAATTTGCCTGGAGCCTGACGGAGCCGGAAGAAGGCGTGTTCACCTACAAGTTCTGGGACCGGTTCCTGGACTTGGCGGAGCAGAAGGGGATGAAGGTGATCTTCGGCACTCCCACAGCGACGCCCCCCGCGTGGCTGACGGAAAAGTACCCGGAGGTGCTCAATGCCCGACGGGACGGAGTGTTGTACCGCCACGGCACCCGGCGGCACTATAACTACAATTCCACTAAGTACCAGGAACTTTCAGCGCGGATTGTGGAGAAGCTGGGGGAGCACTATGGCCAGCGGCCCTGTATTGTAGGCTGGCAGATAGACAACGAGTTCAACTGCGAGACCCAGGAGTTCTATTCCGAGAGCGATAACGTGGCATTCCGGGAGTTTCTGCGGGAGAAGTATGGGACTCTGGAGTCGTTGAATCAGGCCTGGGGAGCGGTGTTCTGGAACCAGACCTATACCGATTGGGAGCAGATTCATGTGCCCAGAACCACTTATGGAGACGGGACCAATCCCAACCAAAAGCTGGACTATATCCGGTTTGTGTCCCACAGTGCCCTGAGCTTCTGCGAGATGCAGGCGGAGATCCTGCGCAGATACAAAAAGCCCGGGGATTTCATCACCACCAACGGCATGTTTGGGAGCTTGGATAACCACAAGATGGCCAGGGAGATCCTGGACGTCTACACTTATGACAGCTATCCCAACTTTGCTTACGCCATGTTTGCGGATCCCCGCAACGATAAGAACCTGCGGGATCGGAAGTGGAGCCGCAACCTGATGGAGGTCCGGTCCATCTGCCCCCACTTTGGGATCATGGAGCAGCAGGCGGGTACTGGTGGCAGTGCCACCTCCGCAGCGCCGGCACCCAAGCCCGGGCAGATGATGCTCTGGGCCATGCAGAGCGTAGCTCATGGAGCGGACTATGTGAGCTTTTTCCGGTGGCGCACCGCGACTTTTGGCACGGAGATGTATTGGCACGGCCTGGTGGATTACGACAACCGTCCCAATCGGAAGCTGGCGGATCTGCAGCGGCTCAACGCCAGATTCCAGGCCATCCAGGAGTTGGCCGGAGCGGACTACATAGCGCCCGTGGGCATGGTGAAGGACTACGACAATGTGTTCGACACCCAGACGGACGCCTGGCATGAAGCCTTGACCAGGCAGAGCGAGCAGGAGATCTTCGTGGCCTGCCAGCTGGCTCATACGCCCCTAGATGCGGTGTACCTCTGGGAGGGGATGGATCCCAAGGAGCTGCGAGAGGCCTACCCGGTGCTGTTCTGCCCTCATCAGGAGATCCTTCCTCCGGAGAAAGCCCAGCTGCTGGAGGAGTACGCCCGGCTGGGCGGAACGCTGATCCTGGGCGCCCGTACCGGTCAGAAGGACGTAAACGGCCACTGCGTCATGGAGCCTGTCCCGGGCTTGCTGGCAGGGGCGTCAGGAAGCCGGGTGGTGGAGTGCACCTTCATTGGCCCCGGGGATGACCCGGTACCCATGAGCTGGCAGGGAAAGGAGCTGCCCACAGGGATCTTCAATGAGGTGTTGGAGCCTGTCTCTCCGGAGACAGAGGTCCTGGCCCGCTTTGGTGGGGATACCTGGTATGCCGGAGAGCCTGCGCTCACTTGTACTCCTGCAGGGGATGGAAGAGTGTTCCATCTGGGCGGATGCTTCACCCGGGAGACGGTGAAAGCGTTCCTCCAGGAGCTGCAGGTGTATGAGCCCTTCCGGGACCGGATCACCGCGCCGGAGTCCTGCGAGATCGCCCTGCGCCGGAAAGGGGACCATGAGTATCTGATTGTCCTCAACTATGAGCGGGAGCCCCAGGAGATCGTCCTGGAGACAGCAGCGGTGGATATGGACACTCGCTGCCAGGTCCAGGGCCCGGTGGAGCTGGGCAGCTATGAGACCAAGGTGTATCGAATTCGCTGAAGGAGGCGCAGGGGATGGAGACTCGGATCGGAATGTTGTTCCCCCAGGGGAAGGAGAGGGCCGTAACCCTCAGCTATGACGACGGTTTCACCCACGACCGGAAGCTGGTGGAGCTGCTGAATCAGTATGGACTGAAATGTACCTTCAACTTGAACTCCGGCCTGTTTGGCACCGGTGGGGAGGGAACCTACCAGGGGAAGCCTTTGGAGTTTCTCCGGATTACGGGAGAGGAGGCCGCGACCTTATACCAGGGTCACGAGGTGGCCGGCCATGGGCTGCATCACTGCTCCCTGACGTCGGTGCCAGGTGGAGTGGCCATGGAGGAGATCGTGGAGGATAAGCGGCGGCTGGAGGAGCTCACTGGGCAGGTGGTGCGCAGCTTTGCCTACGCCTATGGGGACTTCGATGCCCGGGCGGTGGAGCTGCTTGGAGCGGCGGGGTACGCCAGTGCCCGAACAGTGGTGTCCACCGGACGGTTTGACATTCCTCAGGACTTTCTCACCTGGCCTGCTACCTGCCACCACGACGATCCTCGTTTGATGGAGTTGGTGGAGGAGTTCCTGGCTCCCATCCATCCGGGGGACCGAAACCGCGCTCGGCTGTTCTATTTGTGGGGCCACTCCTTCGAGCTGGCGGGCAACGGCAACTGGGAGGTTGTGGAGCGCTTTGCCCAGCGGATGGCCGCCAAAGGACAGGATCTGTGGTTTGCTACCAACGGGGAGATTGTGGAGTACGTCACTGCGTACCGGCGGCTGGAGTGGTCCGCCGATGGCAGCCGTGTCCGCAACCCCTCCGCTCTGGAGGTGTGGGTGCTGGCCAACGTAAAGACGGTGTCCATTCCCGGTGGCGCCTGTGTGGCGCTGTCCTGAGGCCGGTCCCGGAAAAGTGCAGAGAAGAAGTGCAGAGTAAAAAAAGTGCCGAACCCAAAAGGGTCCGGCACTTTTGCATATGGGGGATTACTGTTCCATGCGGAAGAGCTCGCTGCCGCTGTTGTCAGTCACCACAGCGGTGAAGGAGCTGGTGGCCAGGTCCGCATCCAGTGTGGCAACCTGACCGGCGTTCTCCCAGCGGAAGGTCATCTTGGAGCCCTCCGCGCTGACGGAGATCTTGGCCTCCTGGCCAAACACGGGGTAAGCTGCCCGAGCCTTCAGCAGTTCCAGCTGGCGCTGGACCACAGGCTTCTGCAGGCCTTCTGCCATGGCTTCCTTGGACAGGTTGGTGCGGTTGATCTCCTTGTGACCGCCGGCTCCTGCCCGCTTCATGGCCTCGTAGTCGTTCTTACCGGCGAACAGGTCCAGATACCACACCTGGGGCTTGCCTGGCATAAACAGCTGCAGGGCGCGAGCCAGCAGCATCCGCCGGTCGTCCTCGCCCAGGGCGCTGTAATAGGTGGCGTTGACCTGGTAGTAGACGTTCTTGGCGCCGTGGAGGTCCTTGACAAAGCCGCCCCGCTTGACCAGGGTGTCGATCAAGCTCTGGATCCGCTCCTCAGGCAGCAGGCCCTTCAGATCCAGCAGCGGGATGCCGTCGTGGCAGCCCAGCATGTTCACGGTCTTCATGTTGTGATCCAGGATCTCATTGGCCCACTTGGCCAGGTCCGCGCCGGACTTCTGCTCAAAGGCGTCCAGCACCAGGCCGGGGAGGAAGAAGTCGTAGACCATGTAGCCCTTCTTGGCAATGATCCGGTAGGTGCCTTCCTCGTAGCTGGCGTGGATCTCCGGCAGCAGGGCTACGCCATAGGGCTGGGCCATATCGGTGATCTGCTGGAGAAACTCCCAAGTGCCGGGGTCGTTGAGGAAGTTCTTGGCCCCCACCTCTTTGGGAGCGTAGGCAAAGGCGTCCAGACGGACGATCTTGGCGCCGTAGCCCGCCAGGGTCTTCAGAGTCTGCTTGTAGAAATCCAGCACCAGGGGGGACTTGATGTTCAGGTCCATCTGGCCCAGATAGTGCTTTTTGCCGTTTTCGTCCACGTCCACCTGCTGGTAGAAGGTGTTCCAGTAGGGACGCTTGGTGCCGTCGGCGAACTCCACCACCAGCACCGGCAGGCCGGGCTTGCGGAAGAACATGTCCTTGAGGTACTCGTCCCGGGGCACCAGGACGCCTTCCTCGTTGAGCTCACCGCAGCCCTCCCAGAACTTGTTCCAGTCGATGAAAAAGTCCTTGTAGGCGGACTGGTCGCCCTTCTCCAGCAGATCCTGGAACTGGGGGGACTGGACGGACAGATGGTTCAGGATGAAGTCCAGCTTTAAGTCGATATCCATGGCCTGGAGGGCGGTCAGATCCTCCTCCTTGGCGATTTCACCGTTGATGCCGTAATCCTTCACGGAGAAGCCCCGGTCCAGATCGGTGTTGAACAGGCTGGGCAGGATGTAGAAGGAGGAGAAGGCGCCTTTGACGTCGTCCTCTTTCAGAAACTCCACCGCGTCAGAGAGAGTCCCTCCCAGACTGTCGGGATAGGCGTTGAGCATGGGGCCATAGGAAAAAGTCTTTTTCATAGCGATCACCTGCCTGCAGCCATCAGCTGCTCGTATTCGTCGTAGTTTAAGAGCTTACAGGACTTGGACACAATCACCTTGGCATACTTGGCCCGAGCTTCCAGCTTCTGCTGCTCCAGCTCGATGACCATGGTGATGAAGGCGGTGTCGGCGTTGGCGTCCCGACCGCGGGACAGCCGGTACTCCCGGGTCTCTGCCGGCGTGCTGGCCAACAGCACGGGCACGTCCACTCCCTGGAACTTTCCGGAGTTGCCGTGGGTCCACTCCAGCACCACCACGTCGATGTCGGAGAAATCCTTCTCCTCATACCACAGGGCGGTGTCGTCCCGGCCCATGCGCTTGAGCCAGATCTTCTCCTTGCCCTCCTTGAACTGGCGGAGCACCTCTTCAATCTGGTCGTATTCCTGCTCCTGCTCGGTGCCCAGGTACTGGGAGAGCTCTTCGCGGCCGGCTTTCAGGTAGGCGGCCAGCCAGGGGTACTGCTGGCACTGAGCCGGGTCGGAGTCCAGATCCTTTTGCTGCAGATCTTTGAGGATGGCAGCGTTTTCGCTGTTATAGACCCCCTCGCTGAGCATGCCCCGCACGCCGGCCAGGCGGAAGATGCGCATGCGCTCCATGTCGTTGAGTTCGGGGTAGCGCTTGGGGTAGTTGTCACCGGACATGGTGAAAGCACCCACACCCAGCTGGGTCAGGTAATAGGTCAGCAGGGCGGAGACGCAGGTCTTCATGACGCCGCTGCCGCCGGTGACAGTGATCACCGCTTTGTGAGCGGGGTTGTTTTCCAATGCTTCTTTCAACAGGGGGAGCACGGCGCGGAAGGTCACATTGGCTTTTTCAATGGACATGGGGCCGATCCACACCTTGTCGCCGGGCATATCGCCCTGAGGGATGTCCTGGGGGATGTCCTGGGGCGGCTGCCACTGGGCAATGGCTTCGGAAATTGCTTGTAAGGGATTATGAGACATAGAAAGCCCTCCCACTAGAATTAGTTTAACGTTATCATACCATATTTTTCGGGGATCTTCAACCGCCTAAGGCCCTCCCAGCGGAAATTTCCCCCCAAAAGAAGCAGGATTGAAACCGTCAAAAAAGTGTGATATACTTCTACATATCTTATGAAATTTACCAAGGAGGAATCCGGATATGATGGAATACAAAAAGGCAGTGCCCGGCGACCGATCCCAGCTGCCGGGGATGCATACAATTCCGGCGGACAGGAGCCAGCGGGACAAGGTGTCCTACTTGGCCAATGTGGAATATGTCCAGCGGGACGGCAAGCCCCTGTATCTGCAGCTGCTGCTTCCCGGAGGGCTGGACCGGGGTGTGAAGTCCACCCTGCGCTATCCCCTGGTGGTGTATGTGCAGGGGTCCGCCTGGGGCGCCCAGAACATCTACGTCAACCTGCCCCAGCTGGTGCCCTTGGCCAAGGCCGGATTTGTGGTGGCAAGTGTACAGCACCGGCCCTCCTCTGAGGCTCAGTTCCCAGCTTTCCTCCAGGATGTGAAGTCCGCCATTCGGTTTCTGCGGGCTCACGCGGAGGAGTACTTCATCGATCCCCAGCAGGTGGGTGTGTGGGGGGATTCCTCCGGTGGCCATGCTGCCCAGATGGTGGGAGTTACCGGGGACCTGCCTCAGTTTAAAACCCAGGACAATGCCCAGTATTCCGACAGCGTTCAGGCGGCGGTGGACTTTTACGGCCCCAGCGATGTGACTCGCATCAACGACGGCCCCCGGGATCCCCAGTTCACTGCGGACAAGACCAAGATCCCTGAGGATATTCTCTTTGGCGGCTGCGTCATTGACCATCCGGAGATCGCTCAGCCGGGAAATCCTCTGAACTATATTGAAGAGGGCAAGCCCCTGCCGCCCTTCCTCATTGTCCATGGGGATGAGGATCCCATGGTGCCCTTCAACCAGAGCTACCTCACCGCTCAGAAGCTCCAGCAGACAGGCCACCTGGTGGAGTTTTACAAGGTGCTGGGAGCGGGACATGGCACCTTCCTGTGGACGGACCGGGTCCTGGAGCTGGTGATCCAGTTCTTCCAGGCGTGGCTGGGGGTGTAAGACTTCCTGCCAGGCTGAGTGAAGTCGTCCACCCGGGGGACCGCCTGGGGTGGTTTTCCCAAAGGCTGGGAGGCTTTCCTCCAACTGCCCGGGGCAGATCAGCCTTTGTTGAGGGTGTGTTTTGGCGCGCTGCTGTCTTTTGGACAGGGCGCGCCTTTTGCTTGCCCCGGGATCCGGGATGTGTTACAATACAAAGAATACTGTCTGGAGGTGACGTCATGGAGGATCGAGAGGTGCTGGCCCAGCTGCCGGAGCGGCTGCTGGCTTGGTATGACGCCGGGGCGCGGGTGCTGCCCTGGCGGGAGGATCCCACCCCTTACCGGGTGTGGGTGTCGGAGATCATGCTGCAGCAGACCAGGGTGGAAGCGGTCAAGCCCTATTACGAGCGGTTCTTGTCCGCCTTGCCCACGGTGGAGGCCCTGGCTCAGGCGCCGGAGGAGCAGTTGCTGAAACTGTGGGAGGGCCTGGGCTATTACAACCGGGTCCGGAACCTTCAGAAAGGGGCCCAGGCGGTGATGGAGCGCTATGGGGGGCAGATCCCTGCCTCCTTTGAGGAGCTGCGCACTTTACCCGGCATCGGAGATTACACTGCAGGGGCGATTGCGTCCATTGCTTTCCAGATCCCGGTGCCTGCCGTGGACGGCAATGTGCTCCGGGTGATCTCCCGGGTGCTGTGCCGCTACGACAATATCCTGGATCCCAAGGTCAAGCGCCGGATGGAGGAGGAGTTGCGGCAGATCCTGCCCCGGCGGGTGGGGGATTTTAACCAGTCCCTGATGGAGCTGGGGGCCATGGTCTGCCAGCCCAATGGACCGCCCAAGTGCCTGGTGTGCCCTTTGCATCCCCTGTGCCGGGCGTATGCCCAGGGCGTGGCGGAGGAGCTTCCGGTGAAGGCCAAAGCCAAGCCCCGGAAGCGCCAGGACCGCACCGTGTTTCTGCTGTTTTCCCAAGAGGGCAGATTGGCCCTGCACCGCAGGCCGGAGAAGGGCCTGCTGGCGGGATTGTGGGAGCTGCCGGGAGTGGAGGAGACTCTTTCCCAGGAGGAGGCCCAGGCCTGGCTGGCGGAGCAGGGCGGGGCAGGGAAGCCCGTCCCAGGCCCCAAGGCCAAGCACATCTTCTCCCATGTGGAGTGGCATATGACCTCCTGGGTGGTAAAGAATGTCCAGGAGCTGCCCGGATTTGCCTGGGCCTCGGAGGAGGACTTGCGGGAGGCGTATCCGCTGCCCGCGGCGTTCAAGGCGTTTTTGCCGGAGATCCATCGAATGCTGGCTGCTCACCGGCAGCTGTGAGGCTTCCTGCCATAGGAGCCTTTGGAGACTTTGGGCAAAAAGGACTTTGGGAAAACCCTCGGAAAAACTCAGGTCTTTTCCCCCAGCATTGACCTTTGGGAATCTTTGGGGTACAATAAAACAGGTTATGTACTCATGCACGTGATTTCGCGGCGGATGCCGCTTGCTTCCAGGGAGAACTTATGGCGCAAGACAAGAAACAAAGCTTTATGAAAGGGGCGGCGATTCTCTCCGCCTCCACACTGATCGTGAAACTCCTGGGGCTGTTGTTCTCCATCCCCCTGGCGAACTTCATCTCCGCGGAAGGCATGTCCCACTTCTACATTGCCTACAATATTTTCGGGCTGTTTTTGATGCTCTCCACTGCGGGTCTGCCGGTGGCGGTGTCCCGGATGGTGGGCACTGCCACGTCCCAGGGCCGCCGTCGGGAGGCGGATCGGGTGTTCTCTGTGGCCTTTTGGCTGTTCTTCTGTTTGGGGCTCACCGGGTGCCTGGTGATGTTCTTCGGCGCCAATCAGATCGCCGTGTGGTATGGAAGCCCCGAGGCCAACTTTGCCATTATGGCGTTGGCCCCCACCCTGTTTTTCATCTCCATTGAGTCCTCCCTGAGGGGGTACTTCCAGGGGCGTTCCAATATGGTGCCCACCGCCACCTCTCAGATCATCGAGGCTGTGACCAAGGTGATCATCGGTGTGGGGCTGGCCTTCTATATCATTCAGAACTTTACCCAGGATGCCGACCGGTGGGCCGCTGTGGGCGCCATCGTGGGCGTGTCTGTCAGTGCGGCTCTGGGCGCCATGTACCTGCTGGGGTTCAAATTCTTCCAGGGCCGCCGTGACCGCCTCCAGCGGTGGGGGGACGAGCCTCCCTTGACCACCCACCAGCAGATGCTCATCAATCTGGTGCGGTTTGCGGTGCCCATCACCATCGGCTCCTGCTTTTTGAGCCTGCTGGATACGGTGGACGGCGCCATCCTGATGCAGCGCCTTCAAGAGGGTGCCGGATTCACCCAGGACATGGCCGACTGGTGGAACGGCACCATCGGCCACGCCCGGAAATTCTTCGACCTGCCCGGGGCGTTTGTGGTGCCCATCTCCACCAGCCTGCTGCCCATCCTGTCAGGGGCCATTGCCGCCAAGGACAAGCGTCAGGTGGACCGGATCTCCTCCACCGCCCTGCGGGTGACGCTGCTGATCGGGGTGCCCTCCTCTGTGGGTATGGCGATCTTCTCCCAGCCCATCTGCCAGCTGCTGCTCTTTAACCAGCCGGAGGTGGCCCAGGAGGCCGCTCCCTTGCTGACCATGCTCAGTGTGGCGATTGTCTTCAGCGGACTGCTCTTTACCACCAACGCCATTTTGCAGTCCTTTGGCAGAGCCACCCGGCCTGTGGTGGATATGGCCGTGGGCGGCATCATCAAGATTGTGCTGTCCTATGTCCTCATTGGAATCCCGGAGGTGGCTGCTATGGGTTCTGCCATCAGCACCGTGGTTTCCTACGTGGTGATGGTCACCCTGAACGTCTTTGCCATTCGGGGCAGCTTGCCGGAGATGGACAGCGTGGTCAAGACGGCATTGCCTCTGGTGGTCTCCGCCGCCATTATGGGCGGGGTCAGCTATGGTTTTTACTGGCTGCTGGCTCAGGTGGTCAGCCCTCGGCTGGCGGTGCTGCCCGCCATTGTGGTGGCCATTGTGGTGTACGCAGTTTGCGTGGTGCTGTTTAAGGGGGTCAGCTACGACGATGTGGCCATGCTCCCCAAGGGGGCCACGTTGGCACGGTTGCTGCACATGCGGCCGGAGGGAAGGCCCGTCCGAGAGGCAGCCGCCCCCCAGGAGCCGGAGATGCCGGAGCAGCTGGAGCTCAGCGATGGCCAGGGGCTGTCCGCTGTGACCCAGGCGGAGCTGGAGGCTGCTCAAGGGGCTGCGTCTTCAGTAGAGTGGGAAGCCCAGGCGGAGCTTCCCAAGTTGGAAGAGGGGGAGAACCCCCTTTCTGGAGCGGCGGAACCGGAACGGGAGACTGTTCAAGAGGCCGTGCCCTCGGCGGATTGGGAAGCCCAGCAGGAGCTTCCCCCATTGAAAGAGCCGGAGAGACCCGTTGCCAGACGGGAGGCGCCTCCTCGCAAAGGTGGAAAATACATGCCGCGTCACATGCGGCGCTGAAAAAAGGGGCTGTTGCAAGAAGCAACAGCCCCTTTTCCATAAGGAAAAACGTCAGGCAGCCCCGAAAACGGTGACTGAAGTTTTGGTCGGTCCGCTGTCGGACACTTCGGACAGCGCTGTTGGATGACAGGTCAAATGGTAAAACTCTGACCCGGACGAGTCACGTTCTGGATGAGGGGAGCGTACTCCTCGTAGTTGGGGTTTGTTTGAAACCGGGGCACCACGGAGTAATCCCCCCACATGTGCATGGGGAATACGTGCTTGGGCTGGACCACCTGGAGCAAGAGCGTCATGCCCTGGGCGTAATACTGCTCCTGACGGGGATCCAAGGGGACAAAGGCCACGTCGATCTCCTTGTCCCGGAGCAGCTCCATCTCGGCGGTGTAGACTTGGACCATCTGGTCGTTCTGCACCCGGGGAGCGCCGTCCCATTCCCAGCAGTTCAGGTCTCCGGCGTGGTAGATGCGCTTGCCTTCGCACTGGATCAGGAAGGCCACGCCCATGTCCGTAGAGCGGAGGGTGGCCACCTTCAGTTCTCCCACCTCGTAGAAGGAGCGGGGGCTGACGAAGGTGACTTGATCCCTCAGCTGAGGCGGCACCTGCCGGGGGGAGATGTCGTCGGAGAGGAGAAAGTGAACTTCCTTCCCAGGCTGGGCCAGTTGGAAGATCTCAGGGGAGAAGTGATCCTCGTGGCTGTGGCTGGCAAAGACGTAAAGGGGCTTGTCCACCTGAGGGATGTCCCCTTGGAAGTAGTCGAACAGCAAGCAATGGGAGTCCAGCTCCACAAAAAAGGAGCTGTGATAGATGAATGTGACTTTCATAAAAAGCACCTCCTGATGGAAAATTTATGATAAAAACCGGTCAATCCCGCAGCGCTGCGTGGGAGAAACCGTTGGAATCCCTGGTGATGATAATCTGCTGGGGGATGCGCTCTTTCAGCTCGGCCACGTGGGAGATGATGCCGATGAGTCTGCCGCTGGTCTGCAGATGGATCAAAGCCTGCATGGCAGTGTCCACGGTCTCCTTGTCCAGGGAGCCGAACCCCTCGTCGATGAAAAGGGAGTCCAGCTGCACGGCGCCGGAGCTTTTCTGCACCACGTCGGACAGGCCGATGGCCAGGGAGAGGGAGGCCAAAAACAACTCGCCGCCGGAGAGTGTCTCCACCGCCCGAGCCTGGTTGGAGAAGCTGTCCAGCACCTCGATCTCCAGGCCTTTCTTGGCGTTGCCGCCCCGGACCGCCTTCTGATGCTGGAGGGCGTAACGTCCTTGGCTCAGGTTGCCGAACACCTGGTTGGCGCTGACCAGCACCTCCTCCAGCATGACGCCCAGCACATAGGTGGTGATGGGGATTTTGGCCTCCTTGCTGCCGTTGAGGCATTGGGACAGCCCTTCGATCCGCTGGTACTCCCCAGCCACCGAGGCGATCTTTCCGTCCAGAGCTTGCACCGTTTTCAGCGCTTCCTGACGGGCGGCCAAGGTGCTCTCCACCTTGCCCAGTTCCTGGCGCAGCTTCGGTGTCTCTTCCTCCAGCTGACAGATGGCCTCCTCCAGGCTGGGCAGGTCCGGACGCTCCTCCCAGGGAGTGGGGCAGGTGCGCCAGGCTTCCTCGGCCTGCTCCAGGGCCTCCTCCGTGAGCTTTCGGGCAGTGGCAGCCTGGGTCCTGGCATCCTCCATTGCCTGGATTTCTCCGCTGAGGGATTTGGATTGCCTCTCGTTCTCCAAGGACAGCCGCTGGTTTTCCGTCAGAGCCTTCTCCACCGCTCCTGCATCCAGCCCGTCACACTTGCGCTGGGCCTCTTGGGCTTGGGACTCTTTTTGCTGGATGGTGGTCTCCAGCTGGGTGATCTTCACCTGGACGGCATTCTGCTGAGTGTTGTTGTCCTGCTTTTCCGTCTCCAGACGTTCCAGTGCTTTCTGGGCTTGATCGTAGGTTCCGGCTTCCCCAGCCGCAGCAGACTCTTCCTGACGGGCTGCTGCCAACCGCTTCAGCAGATCCTCCCGATTGACCACCCCCAGAAGTTTGTTCAGTTCCTTGCCCTGTTCCCCCTTTTGCCGGAGTTCCTCCTCCAGCTGCTCCACGGTGGCTTGGATGGCCGCCAGGTTCCTGGCGGAGCCAGTGTGGTTCTGCTGGGCCTGTTCCAGTTGCGCTCGGAGACGGGCCAGCTTTTTGGGGTCGTAAACGTCCTGCTGCCGAGTGGGGTTGGGATGGTGTACCGACCCGCACACTGGGCAGGGCACTCCCTCTTGGAGGGTGGCCGCCAGATCCAGAGCGGCGTGCTGCTGACGCAGACGCTCCTGCTCCTGGAGGGACTTTCCCAGGCTCTCCAAAAGGATGTTTTTCTCCTCCAGGTCCTTCTGGGCAGCCTGCCGTTGAGCCTGGCCTTTGCGCAGACGCTCTTTTCCGTTGGCGTAGTCCCGCCAGATCCCTTGAAAGTCCTCCAACTGCTTACGGGTCTCCTGCAGGCCGGGCAGCGCCGCCAAAGCCTGCTCGCACCGCTTCACTCCAGCTTTTCCGGTCTGGAGTCGCTGTTCCAGCTCTTGGGCGGCGGTCCGCAGTTGGGTTAGCTGCCGCTGCAAGCCGTCAGCGGTCTTTTTCTGGCGTTCTGCCTCAGCCCGGGCGGCTTGGGCGTTGGCCAGCAGGGATTTCTGCTGGCTGAGGGTGACTTTTTGGGCCGCCAAATCCTGGCCAGTTTTCTGCAGCTCTTGAAGTCTTTTGCGCAGGGCCTCCACCTGTCCGGCCGCGGCCTCCTGCTGCTCCTGAGCGGCTTTGGCCTTTTGAAAAGCTGCCTCCGCCTGGTTCTTGGCGGTCTCCAGACGCTGGTAGTTCCGCGCTGCCTGAAACAGCTCCCGCTGCTGTTTCAGGGTTCCCTCGGCGGTTTTGGCTTGCTGGGTGAGGTTCTGTTTTCCAGTCTTCAGCGTTTCCACGGCCTCTTCCAGGCCTTGGGTGTCCGAGACGCCTGCCTGTTCCAGCAAGGAATCCCGCCGGTGGGCATGGTCTTTGCCCTGGGCTTCCAACTGGTTGGCCCGGGCACGAAACCGCTCGCTGAGTCTGTCCCACTGGCCCACAGGGAACAGTGTCTTCAGAATCTCCGTCTTTTCCACGGAGTTTGCCTTCAGCAGCCGCTGGAACTCCCCTTGGGGCAGCACAATCACCTGGGCGAACTGCTCCCGCTTCAGATGAAGCAGCTCCTCCGCCTGTTCCCGGACAGAGAGAGCGCTGCCGCTGGCCAGCAGATGCGGGCCCTCGGAGGTGAGCTCCCAGCACTCGTTGTTCAGCACCTCCCGCAGTTCCCCCTTCCGGTTGACGGTGAGCTCCAGTTCCCGGCGGAAGCGGTAGGTCTTGCCCTGGAGGGCGAATTCCAGCTCCGCCACCGTGGGCAGGTCTTGAGGGGCGTTGTCGCAGCGCATTTGGGAGAAGGTCCGCTGTCCGCCGGTGGAGGCACCGTACAGGGCAAAGCAGATGCCGTCCAGCAGGGAGGTCTTGCCTCCGCCTGTGGGGCCGGAGATCAAAAACAAGCCTCCCAGCTTTTCAAACTCCACCACCATCTTCTCTTTGTAGGGCCCGAAGGCCTGCAAGGTCAATCGCAAGGGGCGCATGGAAGCCCTCCTTTCAGTTTTCCGTTAGGACTTCTTGGAAGATCTCCCGGAACAGCGCCTGATCCTCCTGGGTGGCATCCACGCCGTAGCAGTCCCGCAGAAACGCAGTGAACACCGCCAGATCGTCCAGCCCCTTCAGCTGGGTGCTCCGGTGACCGATCACCGATTGGGTCACCCAGGGCTGGGACACCGCCAGCAGGTTGGGGTAGTAGGGCCGCAGCTGCTCCGCTGGCATCAGCAGGGGACGCTGGTCGGTGAGCTCCAGCATCACGTAGTCCTGACAGGGCTCCTCCCGCCCCTGGGCTACCAAGTCCTCCAGCAAGCCGGAGAGTTTGCGCACATCCCGCAGGGGGTGGAGTGGGAGAAATTCCCGGGTCATCTCCCGGCCGTCCCACTCCAGCTGGTAGAAGCCCTTTTTCTGGTGTTCCTCGTCCACGGAGTACTTCAGCAGGGATCCGGAGTAGCAGGCTTTCTCCCCAGCTCGCTGAGGGCCGTGAAGGTGGCCCAGGGCCACATAGTCAAAGGGATCGAACAGGGAGGTGGGTACCTGGGCGCTGCCCCCCACAAACAGAGGGTTTTCCGATTGGGAGAGCTGGCTTCCTGCGGCAAAGCAGTGGCTCACCAGCACATGGCCCGCGTCTGGCAGGAACAGCGGCCGGAGTTTCTCCAGCAGGGCTTCCATGCAGGGGCCCTCCCCCCGCAGAGAGTCCTCCTGGAGAAAGGCTCGGGCCCGGGGGGCGTCGAAGTAGGGCAGCAGGAAGATCTGGAGCTTTTGCCCATTCTCCTCCAGCACCACGGGCTCCAGCGCGTCGGACAAGTCCGTGGCAAAGTAGACGCCGCTTTTCCGGAGGATCCTGCGCAGCAGAGTCATCCGTTCCGGGCCGTCGTGGTTACCGCTGATGACGCAGACCTTCACCTGAAGCTCCACCAGCCGGGAAAGCACCTCCTCAAAGAGCTGGATTGCCTCTGCCGGGGGAATCTGCCGGTCATACACATCCCCGGCCACCAGGACACAGGCGGGCTTTTCCCGTGCTACCCAGGGGAGAAATTGCTGCGTCAGCAGCCAGCGCTGATCCTCCAGCAAACTGCGCCCGTTGAGGGAACGGCCCAGATGCCAGTCGGATGTGTGCACAAGTTTCATAGGGAGCCCCCGCTTCAAAATAATTTAAGGAAATAGAGGGTTTTCTTTTTCCGCGAAATACGGTAAAATGAGACATACCCATTATGGTAAACCATTTTCCCCATTATAGCATGACCCGCCTCAAAAGGAAAGGGGCGGCGTCCTGTGGAAATTTCGGAAATCCCCGCGGCTTTGGCCGCTGTTTTGAAAAGGAAGGATCTGACTCATGAAAAAGCTGTTTTCCGTGTTTCTTACCATGCTTTGTCTGGTTACAGCCTGTGCCATGCCTGCCTCGGCAGAGGGGTTTGAGTTTGGGTGGGACACCGATCCCAAGAACCCCAATGGCCCCCACTGCAAGGCGTACCTGATGCTGAACCTGGACACAGACACTGTGGTGTACTCGGAGAACGCTGACGAGCGGCTGCCCATGGCGTCGATCACCAAGATCATGAGCTATATCATCGCCTACGAGAATATCCCCGACATTGAGAACACCCTGATCACCATCCCCCAGAGCGTGGTGGATGAGCTCCACGGGACGGGGAGCTCGGTGGCGGAGTTCAGTGTGGGGGAAACCTACACCGGCCTGGACCTGCTGTACCTGATGATGGTTCCCTCGGGCAACAACGCAGCCCTGACTCTGGCCAAATATGTGGATCAGCTCTACGCTGACGGAAAGATCGGCGGCCAGACCACTGATTCCAGCTCCAGCAGTGCCTCAGAAAGCGGGGATAGCTCCTCCCAGTCCAGCGCCTCGGAGAGCGGGGACGGCTCTTCCCAGTCCAGCGCCACGGAGAGTGGGGATAGCTCCTCCTCGTCCAGCACCACAGACGACCCGGAGGCCGTATCCCAGGCCAGCAGCACCCAGTCCCAGACCACACTGTCCACGGAGAACCTGGCACCCGCCTATGGGGAAGAGGGGTTTGACGGCAGCGATTACACAGGCCGCAGCTATTTTGTCCAGCTGATGAATGAGAAAGCGGCGGAGTTGGGGTGCACCAATACCCACTTCACCAATCCCCATGGGCTGCACAACGAGAATCACTATTCCACTGCCCGGGACCTGGTGACCATCACCAAGTATGCCATGAGTCTGCCCCACTTCACAGAGATCACCGGCACCACTGCCTACAATTACTACCCCCAGGAGAATCCGGACTTGGTCCGCACAGCCAACACCACCAACCGGATGCTGACCAACTACGCCACAGATGATGTGTCCTACTATTACGCATACGCTACGGGGATCAAGACAGGCTCTCACGACCAGGCGGGGTATTGTATTGTGGCGTCGGCCACCTATAGTGGCTACACCTACGTGGTTTGCTGCCTGGGCAGTCCCGAGTATGATGCCCAGGGAAACAGTATCTCCCTTCACGGAGAGATGCTGGACGCAGCCACGCTGTTCCGATGGGCGCTGACCAGCCTGGGAAAGATGACCGTGGTTTCACAAGGGGATATTCTGGCGGATGTGCCTTTGGAGTACGCCTGGCAGAAGGATACGCTGCAGCTGGTGGCAGGGGAGAATGTCTCGGTGATGCTGCCCACCAGTGTGGACACCTCCAGCATCATCATTGAGACGGATGTGCCGGAGAGCGTCCAAGCTCCTGTGGAGCGAGGCCAGCAGGTGGGCACCGCCACCATGAGCTACGCCGGCGAGGTGATCGCCACCGTGCCGCTGGTGGCAGCGGAGTCCGTGTCCCGCAGCGAGATGATGTCCTTCATCAGCCAGGGGACCTCGGTGCTGACCTCCCCCTGGTTCCTGATCATCATGGGCGTGATCCTGCTGTTGATCATCGTCTATATCATCCTGATCCTGCTGTACCGGAGAAAGCAGAAGCAGCTGCGCCGGGTGCGGAAGTACCGGGATCTGTAAACAAAAAAAGCGCCGGAAAGGAATCCTCCGACGCGGAAAGAAGGGAGCTGCCGCAGTTAATGCGGCAGCTCCTTTTTTACATGAGAAGAGTTCGTTCCTCACTTGTGGTCCCAGTTTCCTCTGGAACCTCCACCAGACCGAAACCCTGATCCAGCAGAACAGGAATTTGACTGTTGTCCCCTGCCGCGGCCACAAAAACCCACTGGTAATCCTGATAAAACTGATCTTCCTCAAGACCCTGGGGAAGCTTCCCGTTCCCAGTGGAAAAATCACCGATGAAGACAAAGGGGGTCCCCGGCAGTTTTTGGTCCTTGTAGCGGTTTTTCAGATCTTGGGACACAGCGGAGGAGGCCTCCTGGTCATAGGTCACCTGGCCCAAGGAGCAGTTGCGAAAGTTTTTCTTAAAGTCCATTTCCACCAGTATCATCGCGTTGCTCACTTGGGTGGAGGACGGGTCCACCGCTCCCGGGGACATGGTGATCACAGGGGACCAGAGAGAGGTATCCCCTCTTTTTGGGGTTGTGGCGTAAACGACTACCAGGGCGGCAGCAATCACTCCCAGCAGCGAAAAGAATACGATCCTCCCCTTTTTCGAGCTGAAAATCGGATTGGTCACCTGAAAAAACGGGCCGTTCTTTTGTGGCTGCCAAAAAGCACCTGGCATACGGATCCCTCCTTTACTGAGAGAACAGTTCCAGGCCGTGAGCGATCATTTTGCCTCTGGCGACCCCCAGAACCCACTGGTAGTTCTCATAAGTGGTGTTGGGCTTCAGACCTTCCGGGACTTGTTTGTCCCCGGTGGTGAAACAGCCGGTCACCACAAAGGCAGTGGAATCGCCATAGGCTTCTTCCAATGCCTGACGAAGGCCGTCGGAGTACTCCTGGTTGTACACCAGCTCCTGGAGGGTGCAGTTGCGGAATGAAACCTGAAAACTCTTCTGAATTTCGTAGAAGCCTTGTTCCACGTCCCAGGTTTTGGGGTAGCGGTCAGGTTGATTGTTCAGCTCCTCCGGGTCGTCGATCTCCATGACCAGGGAGGTGTGCTCCACATCCCCATAGGTCAGGGAGTCCACCCATCCGGGGACATAGACCACCAGAACCACTGCCAGCATTAGGATGACTGCACCTACAGAGGCGACCCAAGGCCTTTTCCCCTGAAACATGGGGTGGAGCAGTTTGGGATTGTGCAGGGATTGCGTGACGCTGTAGTGGTACATGCTCAGCCCCTCCTCTCACAAAGCGCAGAAAGTCAGGGCAGGCTGACACCTTCATCCAGAATGGCGCCGCCGTTTTTCATAATCTCGTAGTCACTGACCACCCAGTAATAGTGGGAGTAGGTGGTGTTGGGGCTCAGATCCAGCCCCTCAGGAAGTTTCTTGTTTCCTGTGGAGAAGGTGCCGGTGATGACAAAAGCACCGCTGCCCAGCTTGGGATTCCCCTGGTACTTTTGATTCAAGGTCTCCTGCAGGGAGTCAGAGAGCTCCTTGTCATAGGACAGGCTCAGCAGGGTGCAGCCCTGGTAGCTTTTGTGAAACTCCGACTTTACCAGATCCAAGGTTATTCCCACCGTGTAGGTGGAAGGGTATTCCGCGTCGTCCCAAGCGTCAGAATCCGGGATGACAATCTTTGCTTGGGACACATCTCCATAGTTTCGTGAGGAGAGGAACCCAGGCAGAAAAACTGCCCCCAGTATCACCAAAAACAGCAGCACAAAGCTCAGCAGAGTGATGACTGTGCGGCGTTTTGGTGAGTGCTTCTCCTGGGGCTGGCCGTCAATGGACCGGTCCCACAGCATATCCAGCTGATTGTGAACCGTGGTGTTAATCCTGGGTGGGCCTACCATAAAAATTCCCCCTTTCCGGTTGTAACAAATCTCCTTTTTCCATGGTATGGATCCGGGACTGCCGGTAAAAAGCGGTCCCTTCCCGGGAATCATACCATCTCAGATGAGGATCGGAATGTTTTTGTTAAAAAATTGTCAATCAAAGTAAATCGTACAGCACCTTTCCCAAAAGCGGCCTGTGCTTAAAAGTGGGGAGAGGTGAAGTAGGAGATCAGCAAGAACACTGCCAAAAGCGCAGCCGCAAACAGCACCAGGACCACAGGCACCAACCAAGGTCTTTTGGCGGAGAATAAGGGCTTCAGCAGTTTTGGATTGTGAATGTGTTCAGGGATCCCCGGCTGCCAACCCATTTGTGACATACAAATCCCTCCTCTTCCAAAAGTGGAACTGGCCGCAGGAGCGGCACAGCGGGATAAAATTCCTTTCGACTTTCTGGTTACCTGTTCATGGGGGACACCTCTCCATTTTTATTACACTTTCAGTGTATTATTTTTCTAATTTTTTGTCAATAGACTGGACGAATTCTATGGATCTTTTCTTGGATTTTTCGTGAGGATGGGCTGGTAGGACTACAGAACCACACCCTCGCCGCCGGTTTTGGCGAACAGCTGGCGGATTTCTCCCCGCAGGCCCCGATATTCCGGCTGCTCCAAAGCGTTTTGAGCCAGCAGCTCCTTGGCGCAGGATTGGGCCTGGCGCAGCACATCCATGTCTGTGGTCATGTCGGCGATCTTCAGCTGAGGGAGACCATGCTGCCGCTGGCCGAAGAAGTCGCCCGGGCCACGAAGCTTCAGGTCTGCCTCGGCAATCTGGAAGCCGTCGCTGGTGTCCCGGAAGAGCTTCAGCCGCTGGAGGGTGTCCTCGCTTCTGGCTTCGGTGATGAGGATGCAGGTGGACTTGTACTTGCCCCGGCCAATCCGCCCCCGGAGCTGATGCAGCTGGGAGAGGCCGTAGCGCTCGGCGTTTTCGATGACCATGATCACCGCATTGGGCACGTCCACACCCACCTCCACCACGGTGGTGGAGACCAGCAGCTGTGTCTTTCCCTGGGAGAACTCCTCCATGACCTGTTCCTTTTCGGCGGGTTTCATCTTGCCGTGAAGCACCCCTACCGTGGCGGAGGGGAAGGCACGCCTGACCAGCTCCCCATACTCCGTGACGCTTTGCAGGCCGCTCTCATCCTCCTCAATCAGCGGGCAGATTAAGTACCCCTGCCGGCCTTGTTCCAGGTGGCGCTGGACGTACTGAAAGGCCCGCTGGCGTTTGCCCGGATCGATGAGGTAGGTTTCGATCTTCTGCCGGCCGGGGGGCAACTCATCCAGAACCGAGATGTCCAGATCCCCGTAGACCATCAGCGCCAGAGTCCTGGGGATGGGGGTGGCGCTCATGACCAGCAGGTGGGGGGAGGCGCCCTTCTGGGCCAAAGCCGACCGCTGGCCCACGCCAAAGCGGTGCTGCTCGTCGGTGATGACCAGGCCCAAGTTTTGAAACTCCACCTTTTCGCTGATCAGGGCGTGGGTGCCGATGACCAGCTGGATGCGCCCGTCCGCCAAAGCCCGGTAGATCTTTTTTTTCTCCGCCTGCTTGACGGAGCCGGTGAGCAGGGCCACTGTGATCTTGGCTGGCTCCAGCAGGGCGGAAAGGGAGTTGTAATGCTGGGCTGCCAGGATCTCCGTGGGGGCCATCAAAGCCGCCTGCATGTCGTTTTGGATCACCGCCCAGCACAGAGCGGCGGCCACGGCGGTTTTGCCGCTGCCCACGTCTCCCTGGATCAAGCGGTTCATGGGGGAATCCCCAGCCATGTCCGCCACCGCCTCGGTGATGGCTCGCCGCTGAGCGCCGGTCAGGGTGAAGGACAGCAATTTGGTGTAGCCTTCGGGGAAGTGGTTGGGGATGGGGTGGAGGTTGGCGCTTTTCCGGCCTCTTTTGATCTGCAGCAGTCCCAGCTGCAGCACCAGGAATTCCTCAAAGGCCAGACGGAACCGGGCGGTGTCCACCTCTTCCGGGGTCTTGGGAAAGTGGATGGCCTCCAGAGCGTACCGCAGGGTGCACAGGTGATATTTCTCCCGCAGCTTGTCGGGGATGGGATCGTGGATGCGCTCCGGCAGCAGAGCCAGGGCGTTGGCCATGGCCGAGGCAATCTGCCGGGAGGACAGTCCAGCAGTGGCAGGGTAAACCGGCTGGACGGACAGTTCCTTGGCTTCAGGGAGGAACTCCGGGGAGAGCATCTCCCGCTTGAAGAGGGTGCCGGAGACTTTTCCCCGGAACAGATAGGTCCGGCCCTCCCGGAGCATGGAGGGAATGTAGCGGTTGTTGAAGAAGGTGAGAGCCATGTCGCTGTCCCCGTCGGTAATCCTGGTCTTGTAGAGGGTCATGCCGCCCCGGACTCGCTGCTCAGTGGGGGTGCGGAGCACCGTGCCCTTGACCACCGCCACCTCTCCCAGCACGGTGGCATGAATGGGGGTGTGCAGGCTCCAATCCTCATAGGCCCGGGGATACAGCCGGAGCAGATCCCCCACGGTGGGGGCGCCCAGCTTCCCAAAGAGCTTTGCCCGTTGGGGGCCCACACCTTTGAGCTCGGTGATGTCCATTTCAAACAGGGATGCCATAGCGCGCCTCCTTTGCGTCAGTGTGGTAAGGTGCTCAGAAACTGGTCCAGCTCCCCTTTGGAGCGGACTACGGTCAGCTTGTGGGGAAACTGCTCCGCCCGGGCCCGGACACCATCCTCCCCCGTGTCGTAAGCCCTGGTCCAGCGGAACATATCCCGGAGCATCCTCCAGGTGGGGTGGTAGGCGCAGGCCTCCAGCCCCAAGTTTTGCCGGATCCACCGGCGCAGGACTCTGCCCAGCCGCAGAGCGGTGGGGGGCTCCAGCAGCAGGATCTGCTCCGCCTCTTCCAAGCCTTGGTCAAAACACACCCGCCCTGTGTCCTCCAGAATGTAGTCCTTCCGGGCCAGAATGGAGCGGAAGATGGCGTCCCGCTGCGCCTCTGACCGCTTGCGGTTGCCGATCTTGGCGGCGGGGTCCCGCTGATGGGCCACCTGGTCCAGGTGAAACCGGGGGACGCCGGTGACCTGGGAGATCTGCCGGGCCAGGGTGGTTTTCCCGCTGCCCACCGGTCCCACAATGTAGAGTTTCATGAGAGCGCTCCTCCCCAAAAGCTGCCTTACAAAAAGAAACCTTTCTGGAGAGAAAGGTTTCTTAAAGATTCTGGTGTGATTGTAGAAACGTGACCGCTCCTTGGCAGGATCACTCCACGGAGATGATGAAGTAATACACCGGCTGACCGCCGTTGACCAAGGTGATCTCCACGTCGGAGTGAAGCTTGTTTTCCAGGGTGCGCTTGGCTTCTTCCGCCTGCTCCTGGGTGATGCCCTCACCGTAGATCAGGGTGATAAAGGAGGTGCGCTTGGAAGCGAAGGAGCGGGTGACCTTCACGCAGGCAGCCACGGGATCCTTCTCAATATACTCCAGCTTGCCGTTCTTCAGACCCAAAATATCCCCGTGGCGGATGGTGTGCCCACCGTACTCAGAGTCCCGAGCGGCAAAGGTCACCAGGCCGGTATCCACATTGCCGGCGGCTTCCATCATGGCGTCCTTGTTGGTGTCCGCGTCGGCGTCAGGGTCAAAGGCCAGCATGGCGGACAAGCCCTGGGGGATGGTCCGGGTGGGGATGACAATGACCTCCCGGTCGGTGACCAGGGGCACGGTCTGCTCCGCCGCCATGATGATGTTCTTGTTGTTGGGCAGAATGAAGACTTTCTTTGCCGGGGTGGCCAGCACTGCCTCCAACAGGTCCTCGGTGCTGGGGTTCATGGTCTGGCCGCCGCTTACCACATTGGCGCAGCCCAGATCCTGGAACAGCTCCTTGAGGCCGTCGCCAGCAGCCACGGAGATAAAGCCCATCTCCTCGGTGGGCTCTTGAGGCTCCAGATGGGGCTTCTCCGGCTGGGGAGCCTCTGCCTGAGCAGCGGCCTTTTGAGCCTCGTTTTCCTCAGCAGCCTTGCGGTGCTGCTCCTTCATGTTCTCAATCTTGACGGTGAGCAGCTGGCCGTACTGCAGCGCGGCCTGAAGGGCGTCACCGGGATTCTCCGTGTGTACGTGCGTCTTGATGATCTCCTCATCGTCCACCACCACAACGCAGTCGCCAATGGTCTCCAGGAACAGACGCAGCTCCAGAGGATCTTTCTGGACCTCCGGATCCCGGCCCACTACGAACTCCGTGCAGTAGGTGAAGTTGATCTCGCTGTCAAATTCCGCTGCCACGTTGCGGAAGAACTCAGCGGTCTCCTGGGCTTTTTCCTCCTCGGACAGACCGCACTCCAGCACAATGCCGCTGCGGAACACGCTGAGCATACCCTCAAAAATCAGGCACAGGCCCTGGCCGCCGGCGTCCACCACGCCTGCCTTTTTCAGGACGGGCAGCAGCTCGGGGGTTTCCTCCAGAGCGTCTGCAGCGCCCATGCAGGCGGCGTCCCAAACCTGGACGGGATCGCTGCCCAGGTCCAGAGCCTCCCTGGCCCGTTCGGATGCCACCCGTGCCACGGTGAGGATGGTGCCCTCAGTAGGCTTCATCACAGCCTTATAGGCCTCGTCCACACCCAGCTCCATAGCGGAAACCAAGTCCTCGGAGGAGATCTCTTCCTTGCCCTCCAAGCCCTTGGAGATGCCCCGGAACAGCAGGGACAGGATGACGCCGGAGTTGCCCCGAGCGCCCCGCAGCATGGAAGAGGCGGCCTTCTTGGCCACCTGAGCGGCGGTGGCGTCGTCCTCCAGCTTTTTCAGCTCCTCGGCGGCAGCGCCGATGGTCATGGACATGTTGGTGCCGGTGTCGCCGTCGGGCACGGGGAAGATATTCAGCTCGTTGATCTGCTTTTTATACTTGGAAATGTTGTTGGAGCCAGATATGATGGCATTCTTCAGTTGAGAACCTAAAATCACGGTTAACACATCCTTTACCACATAGATGGTATATCTTTTCAATAGTTTATCACAGAAATTTAAAAAATACAATCGTTGTCCGGGGATTTCTGCAGATGCCGCATAAAAAACAGGACCTGCCGTCTCAGGCGGCAGGTCCGTTCTGCTGGATTAGGAGGGGCAGTCCAAGTCCTGTCCCTGGGATCAAAATCGGTTTCTCCGAGCTGCAAAAGAGGCTGGCAATTCCCTCAGGTGATGGACAGCCGCTCCACGCTGGTGCACAAGCCGGTGCGCTCATCAGCGGAAAAGAGGACGCAGTCCATTTTGCAGGGGCCCTTAGCCCAGTCGAAGCGAGCGGGCATCTTTGTGCGCAGCTTGTTGATGATGATCTCCGGCTTGACCCCCAGCACAGAGTCGATGACCCCGGTCATACCGGCGTCGGTGAGGTAGCCGGTGCTGTGGGGCAGGAGGCATTCGTCGGCGGTCTGCACGTGGGTGTGGGTGCCGAAAAGAGCGGTGACCCTGCCGTCAGCGTAAAAGCCCAGAGCACGCTTTTCCCCGGTGGCTTCCGCGTGAAAGTCCACCACGCACAGCTTGGGCAGGTCCGGTGTTTTCAGGAGGGCGTCCAGTGTCTCAAAGGGGCAGCGGAGGCTCTCCAGGTAGGCGGTGCCCATCAGGTTGATCACCGCCACCTGCACCCGGCCCATGTCCACCACACACATGCCCCTGCCGGGAGCTGCGGCGGGGTAGTTGGCGGGGCGCAGCAGCGTCTCGCAGCTGTCGTACAAGTCATAGGACTCCCTGCGGCGGAAGCTGTGGTTGCCGGTGGTGATCACATCCACACCGCTGTCAAACAGGTACTCCGCTGAAGTGGGGGTCAGGCCGTTGCCGTCGGCGGAGTTTTCGCCGTTGGCAATGACCAGGTCCACCCCCTTGGTCCGCTTCAGGGCGGGCAGGTGGCTCCGCAGAAACTGACAGCCTGCGCTGCCGACCACATCCCCAATACACAAAATATTCATCACGCTTGCTCCTTTCTGGGGTGGGATCCCATTCGGTGCAGCAGCTCACCCTCCCAGGGGGGAGGAGGGGGGCAGCGCCGCAAGTTCTCTTTGTGTCTCGTTTATGAATGGGGGGACGGTTCCTCCCAGAAGTCCTTTCAGGAGTCCCCCAGCAGTTCTCCGGCCCGGCGGCTGGAGTGGACGAACAGCCGGCAGCAGGTGGTCAAGGCATGGGATGGGGCTTTCCGGAAAAGAAGAGGGACGCACCTGAAAAAGTACGTCCCTGTTGTTCCGGATTGCCGCTGAATCCTCGGGTATTCACACCCGGGAGCACCCCAAAGGGGCTTTATTTGGCGTAGTCCACCGCCCGGCTCTCCCGGATCATATTCACCTTGATCTGACCGGGGTAATCCAGATCCGACTCGATCTTCTTGCAGATGTCCCGGGCCAGCAGCGTCATGCGTTCATCGCTGACCTTCTCAGGCTTGACCATGATGCGGATTTCCCGGCCGGCCTGGATGGCGTAGCAGCTTTCCACCCCGTCAAAGGAGGAGGCCACCTCTTCCAGCTTTTCCAACCGCTTGATGTAGTTTTCCAGGTTCTCGCGGCGGGCGCCGGGCCGGGCCGCAGAGATGGCGTCTGCCGCCTGAACGATGCAGGCGATGACAGTCTTGGCTTCCACATCCCCGTGGTGGGCGGCGATGGCGTGAACCACCGCTTCGCTCTCCCGGTACTTCCGAGCCACATCCACGCCGATCTGTACGTGGGAACCCTCCATCTCGTGGTCCAGAGCCTTGCCGATGTCATGGAGCAGGCCGGCACGCTTGGCCACGGTGGGATCCAGCCCCAGCTCGGAGGCCATCATTCCAGAGAGGTAGGCTACCTCCAAGGAGTGGTTCAGCACGTTCTGACCGTAGCTGGTACGGTAGCGCAGGCGGCCCAAAAGCTTCACCAGCTCGTGATGGACGCCGTTGACGCCCACCTCCAGCACAGCGCGCTCGCCCTCCTGCTTGATGGTGTTTTCCACCTCCCGGCGAGCCTTCTCCACCGTCTCCTCAATGCGGGTGGGATGGATGCGGCCGTCGGAGATCAGCTTCTCCAGGGCGATCCGAGCCACCTCACGGCGGACCGGCTCAAAGCTGGAGAGAGTGATGGCTTCCGGTGTGTCGTCAATGATCAGATCCACGCCGGTAAGGGTTTCAATGGTGCGGATGTTCCGGCCTTCCCGGCCGATGATGCGCCCCTTCATCTCATCGTTGGGCAGGGGCACCACGCTGATGGCGGCCTCACTGACGTGGTCCGCCGCACAGCGCTGGATGGCCAGGGCGATGATCTCCCTGGCGGTGCGGTCCGCTTCGTCCTTGGTCTGCTGCTCAAACTCCCGGATCTTCACAGCCTTCTCGTGGGTCAGCTCGTTTTCCAGGTTGGACAGCAAGTACTCTTTTGCCTGGTCCACAGTGAAGGAAGAGATCTTCTCCAGCATGTCAAACTGGCTCTTCTTCACGGCCTCGGCCTCAGCCAGGCGTTCCTCGGCCTTCTTGTTCTTCTGGTCAATCTGATTTTCCTTGCGCTCCATGGATTCGAGCTTCTTCTCCAAGCTCTCCTCCTTCTGCAGGACGCGCCGTTCCTGATGCTGGATCTCCTTGCGGCGGTTTGCCAGCTCTTTTTCCGATTCGTCTCTCAGGCGGTGTAGCTCATCCTTGCCTTCCAGCACGATCTCTTTCTTTCTGGCCTCAGCGGATTTGATGGCATCGCTGACGATCCGTTTGGCCTCCTGCTCGGCGGAACCGATCTCGGCTTCCGCCTGATTCTTGCGGTAGGTAACGCCCAGAAAGAAAGCTGCTGCGCCTGCCGCGGCGGCGGCAACGATGACGAGGATGACACACAGCCACACAGCAACTTGGCCCAATCAGGCACCTCCTTCTTCTCTTTTGTACATATTTTTCCTAAATTTAACATGAGGGGTACCAGAGCGGGGTGTGCCCTGGGAAGTGCAGCGGGCCGCGTGCTTTTCGTTATGAAGGGTTCTGGGGTTTCATTCTCAAGCTGTTTTTATTGTCTCGTTTTTTGTGGAAAATCGGGATACGCAAAGCCCGGTAAAAACGAGAAAACCAGCCGTCTCCGGCAAAATTTATGAAAAATTACTCAATAAAAATGAAGCAAAAATGAAAAACAGGGAAATTCATATAAGAAAGCGCGGGTGTGCACTCTGTTTTTATTCTATCTCTATGCAGTGGTGATTGTCAAGGAAATTGTACAATTTCATTCTGAAAAACAGGAGAGGTCTTCCTCTTGACAAGGCGGCCCGGGGGTGCTATGATTTCACCAATAGAAGAAAATGCGACGAAAAGGAAGCCTCATCCAAACAGAATCCTCACACCAGAGAGTGGCCGCCGCCGGCTGAAAGCGGCCTGGAGGAGCGGGAAGGGGTCACCACCTTTGAGCAGCTCCCCGAACGCGGGACCGGCAGGAGCCGGCGGACCGCCCAAGGGGGGACGGCGGGCACCGTTATCGGCCGAAAACGAGGAAGCGCGACAGCGCTTTGAATCCGGGTGGAACCGCGGGTCCCTGGCTAAATACTTGATTGAACATTGCCGGACGCCTGCCCCAGAGCTTAGCTGGGGTGGGCGTCTTTTGCTTTCCCCGGCGGAAAGGAGTACCACATGGTAAAGATTGATCTGAAAGGCCAAATCAAGGAGTTCGAAAACGGCGTGACCGCCGGGGATGTGGCAAAGTCCATTGGCATGGGGCTTTACAAATCCGCCTGCGCCGCCCGCATTGACGGGGAGGTCTGCGACCTGCGCACTCCCATCGACCACGACTGCACGCTGGAGATCCTGACTTTTGACAGCGAGGAAGGCAAGCACGCCTACTGGCACACCACCTCTCACATCATGGCACAGGCTGTGATGCGGCTGTACCCCGGCACCAAGTTCTCCATTGGTCCCTCCATTGACAACGGGTTCTACTATGACTTTGATATGGAGAATCCCCTTTCCACGGAAGACCTGCCTGCCATTGAGGCGGAGATGAAGAAGATCATCAAGGAGAACCTGCCTCTGGAGCGGTTCGAGCTGCCTGCGGCCGAGGCCAAGGCCCTGATGGAGGGTCAGCCCTACAAGGAGGAGCTCATTGATGAGCACGCCGGCCAGGGCGAGAACATCAGCTTTTACCGTCAGGGGGACTTCACCGACCTGTGCGCCGGTCCCCACCTGATGACAACGGGATCTGTAAAGGCTGTGAAGTTGACTGCCATTACAGGTGCATATTGGCGCGGCGACGCCAAAAACAAGATGCTCACCCGTGTGTACGGCGTGTCCTTCCCCAAGCAGTCCATGCTGGATGAGCACCTGGCCATGCTGGAAGAGGCCAAGAAGCGGGACCACCGGAAGCTGGGCAAAGAGCTGGGTCTGTTCATGCTTCGGGATGAGGGTCCCGGATTCCCCTTCTTCCTGCCCAAGGGCATGGTGCTGAAGAACAACCTGATCGACTACTGGCGTGAGGTCCACAAGAAGTACGGCTATGTGGAGGTGTCCACCCCCATCATCCTCAGCCGTAAGCTGTGGGAGCGTTCCGGCCACTGGGATCACTACAAGGACAACATGTACACCACCGTCATTGATGACGAAGATTTCGCCATCAAGCCCATGAACTGCCCCGGCGGCATGCTGGTGTACCAGAGCGAGCCCCATTCCTACCGTGACCTGCCCCTGCGGGTGGGCGAGCTGGGCCTGGTCCACCGCCACGAGCTCTCCGGCGCCCTCCACGGGCTGTTCCGGGTGCGGTGCTTCACCCAGGACGACGCCCACATCTTTATGACCCAGGAGCAGCTGAAGGACGAGATCAAGAACGTGGTCAAGCTCTTTGACGAGGTGTACTCCGTGTTCGGGCTGTCCTATAAGATCGAGCTGTCCACCATGCCTGAGGACCACATCGGCACAGTGGAGCAGTGGGAGCACAACCAGGACATCCTGAAAGAGGCCATCACCGAGATGGGCAAGGACTATGAGATCAACGAGGGCGACGGCGCCTTCTACGGTCCCAAGCTGGACTTCCACCTGGCCGACTCCCTGGGCCGGACCTGGCAGTGCGGCACGGTGCAGCTGGACAGCCAGCTGCCCGAGCGCTTCGAGCTGGAGTATGTGGGCGAGGACGGCCAGAAGCACCGTCCCGTCATGCTGCATCGCGTGGTGCTGGGCTCCATCGAGCGGTTTATCGGCGTGATCACCGAGCATTTTGCCGGCAAGTTCCCCCTGTGGCTGTCCCCGGTCCAGGCTGTGGTGCTGCCCATCTCCGAGCGGCATCATGAGTACGCCCTGGCCCTCCAGGAGAAGCTGGATAAGGCTGGCTTCCGTGTGGAGTGCGATACCCGCAACGAGAAGATCGGCTATAAGATCCGCGAGGCACAGCTGCAGCGCACCCCCTACATGCTGGTGGTGGGCGATAAGGAGTCCGAGGAGGGCACGGTTTCCGTGCGCCACCGCAAGGACGGCGACCTGGGCTCCATGACGCTGGAGGCCTTCATGGACAAGATGGCTGCTGAGGTGGAGAGCCGGGAGATCAAGTAAATCGGCCCATCCCGAAAGCAGCGCATCCCCAGCGTGACGTGGGTCCATCGAATGGCCGGCTGCGCTGGGCTGGAACAATCACTGAATGAAAAAAGGACACCCAGGAGGGAATTCTTGGGTGTCCTTTTTGTGTTGTCAGCCGGAGCGTGTCCTCCAGGGCTGTGATGTTCTGTTGGTTAGCTCATGGCCACCGTTTCGGCCAGGACCATGGGTTTCTGCTCCTCCTGGGTGAAGGGTTTCCAAAGGGGCAGGTCTTCGCCGTTGGGATCGCCGGTCTTGACGAAATTGGCCCAGTAGCTGGACATGATCCGGGTCAGCTCCCAGTCGCAGTCCTCCCAGGGACGCCAGCACCGGGGCAGCGTCTCAAACTGATACCACAGCTCGCTGGAGTGGAAGGCTCCGGCGTCGTCCCCAGGAAGCTTCCGGTTGAAGAAGTAGAAGTACCCGGGCTTGCGGCCCAGCTTCAGTTGGTTCTGGCAGAACCGGACGGCGGCCTGCTGAAGGAGGGTCTCTCCGCCGATGTCGTTGCCGGTGGATCCGATCATGTAGGCGATGTCGTGGATCTCTCCGGCCTTGGCCAGATCGTCGGTGGTGCCGGAGAGCAGCCAGCCGTCCACGTGGGGACACCAGCTGAGCTCCTGCCCCTGGACCGCGTAAGCCGCATCCCGAAGCTTCAGCGCGGGAACCTGACGGAGTTCCTCCATGGTGGAGACGCCCAGGTGCTCCATGAGCCGCTGGGAGACATCCAGGAGAGCCTCCTTGCTGGGGGTGGCCCGCAGAGCCTGGATTCCGCCGCCGCTCTGGAGGATGGCTCCTCGGAGCAGCCCCTTGGACAGGGGGGAGGAGATGATGGCCTGCACGCTCATGCAGCCGGCGGACTGGCCGTCAATGGTGACCTTTTCCGGGTCGCCGCCAAAGGCAGCGATGTTCTCCTTCACCCACTTCAGGGCGAAGATCTGATCCAGGATGCCGTAGTTGCCGGAAACATGCTCCGGGTTTTCGGCCTCCAGGTCGGGATGGGTGAAGAAGCCGAACACGTTGACCCGGTAATTGATAGTGACCAGGATCACGCCTTTTCTGGCAAAGCCCTCGCCGTCAAACTCCTTTTCCGTGCCGCAGCCATGCATGAAGGCGCCGCCGTGAATCCAGAACAGCACGGGCAGTTTGGCGTCGGGAGCTGCATCGGCCGGAGTCCAGATGTTTAAGTACAGGCAGTCCTCACTCTCCGGAGGGACCATCTCGTCGTAGAACTCCTTGCTGTAGAAGTCCATGGCGGTGAGATCCGCCTGGGGGCAACGGGGAGAAAACTTGGTGCAGTCCAAGATGCCCTCCCAGGGGGTGTGGGCCTGGGGCCGGCGAAACCGCAGCTCTCCTACAGGAGGCTGTGCGTAGGGCACGCCTCGAAAGATGACGGTTTTCCCGTCCTGACTCACAGCGCCTTGGACGGCGCCCTGTTTCGTGGTAATGATGGTGTTCATGGCAATTCCTCCGTATCTGAATGAGATTTGGGTTTTGTCTGGGTGGCAGGCTTGTGTTTTTCCAATGCGATGGGCTCCAGAAGGCTAGGTTCTTCCGAAGGGGGAGGCAGTTCCTCCACTTTGAGACGCGGAATGAACTTGGAGGCAAACCACCCCTTGCCTCTGCCCATGATGTACAGTGCTCCGATGATGGAGAACAGCACCGCGCCGATAAAGTTCACCAGCAGGTCCTTCATGGTGTCGTGGAGGCCGATGTCCAAATAGCCGGGCCATTGCTGGCCGTTTACCACAACGCTTTCCACGGTTTCCTGAACCGGCACGTTGCGGCCTTCGGGGTTCAGGCTGACGGAGGAGATGACAGTGATCCAGGTGTCCTTCTGCATGTCGGTGTGGAAGAACAGGTCCATCCCGTACTCAAAGAACTCCCACAGCACACCCACCGTCATGGAGAAGCAAAAGGCCACCAAGGCCACGAATGCCGGGGAAAGGCGGACCTTAAACTTCCGGGAGCGGTTGAGAATGTCCACCATAGCGATGCCGATGGCGACCATCAAAAAGCCGTTCATGGTGTGGAGCATGGTGTCCCAGAAGGAGATCCGCAGGTAATACTCCTGAATTTCTCCCAGGATTTCCGCGGAGAAGATGAACAGCAGGATGATAATTTCCAAAGTGTTTGGCAAGTCGATGTGCAGGCGATGCTCCACAAATGTGGGGATCATAAACAGCACCAAGGTGAGCCCGCAGAGGAACACATTGTAGTAATCCCCTTTAAAGACTTCCCGGATCATCACCAGCAGCACCAATACCCGCAACACCACGTAGGTGGTGAAGAGCAGTGGGTGCTGGCGGGCGTCCAGGCGTACCTGCTGACGCACTTCGCGCCGGTGCTGACGGCGCTCCTCCGGGGTGGGCTTGGGGTGTTTTTTCTGACGCATCCGATCCCTCTTTTCCAGTTAATTTTCCCATCAAGTGTTATCATACCACGATTCTTAAAAAAGAAAAAGCGGTGGAAAAATATTTTCCAACCGCTTCCCAAGCTTGTTTGATTCCACTCCTAGAGGGGATGGTTTCCGGTTCAAATCACACAGGGCTTCCCTGTGACCCTGAAGGTCCAGGGCATGCCAAAAATTCCACTCCTCCCAGAGGCGGCTTTCCCCACCTGCCCCAGTCAGCAGTGTGGATTAGACCTTGCGCTTTCTGCCAGGCCGGAACCACAGAGCGCCGGCCCCTGTCAGCAGGAGCAGCGCCGCCCCCATGACCCAGAAGGTCCATGGGGTGCCAAAGGCGTCCCCCACCGCACCGGTGAGGGGGCTGGCGGCGATCATCAGCATGCTGTAAACCATGCTGTTGACGCTGACCAGGGTGGCGCGCTGGTCGCTGGGGAAGGCGTTGTTCAGGGAAGCATCCAGCCGCAGATCCAAAATGTTGAAGAAACATTCCGCGGCGCATCCACCCAGCAGGGCCAGGGGCCACCAGGGTAAGCCTGCCGCCAGAGTGGCAGCACCACAGAGCAGTCCGCAGAGCACCCCGCAAGGGTACAGAGCCAGCTTCACCTTGGAGCCCCAGGCAGTGCCCGCCGTCCCCGCCAGGTAGAGGGACATCAGTGCCGCGCCCAGGAACAGGGAGGGAAGTCCGGCATCCAGCAGATGCTGCTGCAGGTACATAAAGGTCAAATAGATGGGCGTGGCCGCCCCGGCGCCGGCCAGTATCTTCCAACCAGTCCGGGGGTTCTTCCAGAGGAAGCCTACACTCTCGCGAATGTGGTCCCGGAGCCGCGGCCCCAGCTGGGCAAAGGGATGGGTGTTGCGCTGCTGTTGGGCCTGGGTGACCTGGGGCTCCACCAGGGCCAGGGCTGCCGCTCCGCAGGCGCAGGAACACAGGGCGGTGATGGCATAGGCGGGGAAGTACCCCAGCAAAGCGGCGGCGCCTCCCAGCAAGCTGCTGAGGGAGGCGGACACCTGAGCCGCGCCCATCAGCCAGGCGTTCTGCTTCAGATAGGAGTCCTCCATGCCGGCGGCTTTCAGGCTGTCGTAGGTGAGCGCCTCCTGGCTGCCGGAGCAGAAGTTGTACATCAGCGCCTGGAGGACCATGGCCAGGCAAACCCCCCAGAAATTGGAGCTGAAGGCCATGGCCAGCGCGGTGAGCACTCCGCAGAAGCTGGCCAGGACCAGGGTGCGTTTGCGGCCCAGCAGGTCGGCCATCATGCCGCTGGGGATTTCAAAGAGGAAGCTCACCACATGGAAAACGCTCTCCGCAATGCCCACCTGGGCCAGGGAGAATCCTCGGGAGAGGAGGAACATCACCCATACGCCGTCGGCGATGCGCAGGGAGAAGAGAAAATTATAGATGTGCAGAAAGAAAAGCTGTCGCTTGATTTGCATAATAAACCATCTCGTTTCTGAAAAATGTTGGGTTTGGACGCCGTATTTTCCAGATGGAGACAAAAAATGCCATGGCGAAAACACCATGGCAAATCAGCTTTGTCATGGATCCTTGGGAAAAATGGGCGCACTTTCAGACGGGATGGTTTAATCCTGCCCTTTCAGCTGCAAAATGACATTCCATTTCCAGCCCATAGTGCGCACTCCTTTCCAAAAAGATCCGTGAATTATTATTCAGTAAAACTCAGTATAGCACAATGAAATACAAAATGCAAGAGGGAACTTCCCCGCCGTCAGACCCGAATTACGCCCCGGTCCAAATAGCTCTGCATGGCCAGGTCGATGGTCTCCAGAACCGTGTACTTGGGCTGGTATTCCAGCAGGAGCTTTGCCTTTTCAATGGAGAAGGTCCCGCTACGGGCCAGATGCAGGTAGCTCTGCTGGCACTCCTCCGGGTCTCCCTCATAGGCGCACCACTCCTTCCAGTCCAAAAACTGGATCTTGGGTTCCTTGCCGAAGAACTGGTACAGGTGCCGGGCGTACCCGTAGGTGGTGACATGCTCCGCCGCCTCGGCGTCGAAAGCCTCTCCCAGAGCCGCGTTCCGGTGAGTGATGGCCCGGAAGAACATCTGGGCAACGTCGTATCCGTGAACGTGGTGGAGGATCTCCATGCCGAAGTTGGGCAGAGCGATCTCCTTGCCGTCGGCAATGTCCTGGATCACCCGCATGGAGGTGTTCCCCCAGGGGTTGATGATGGTCCATCCCGGGCCGGAGATCTGTCCCGGCAGCACCATGGTGGCCGGGAAGCCGGAGGTCCGATAGGCCTCCTTCAGCAGCAGCTCGCTGGCGTACTTGTCCTGGCCGTAGGCGTCAATGGGCTCCTTGCGCAGGGCGTCCGGATCAAAGGGAAGCACCTCCGCCCGGCCGTGGCCCCAGCAGGAGGAGCAGTAAAGGTAGTGGCTCAGGGATGTGCCCTGGAATTCCTTCACCAGCTTCCGGGTGTCCTCCACGTCGAAGTTCACCAGATCCACCAGGACGTCGGGTTTCATGGCTTTCAGTTTGGGGAGGAAGTCCTCCTGAGAGCGGTCCATCAGCACCCGTTCCGCAGAGTTCCAAGCGTAGTCCTGCTGGTAGGGCTGGTACATGGTTCTGGTGATGGCCACAGTCTCAAAACCGGCCTTCACCAGCATGGGGATGAGGTAAGTGCCAATGTGGCCTGCCGCCCCAATTACAACTGCCTTCATACAAAGAACGCTTCCTTTCTCTCAGTTTTTCAGGCTCTGCAGGGGAGCGGGAATCTTGCCGCCCCGGTGGATAAACACGCTGGGGGAGGCGGGGTTGACTTCCATGATGGGTCCCTTGCCCAGCAGGCCGCCGAAGTCCAGTTCCTCGCCGGCTTTTTTGCCCACAGCGGGGATCACGCGGACGGCAGTGGTCTTGGAGTTGACCATGCCGATGGCGGCCTCGTCGGCGATGATGCCGGAGATGACCTCGGGCGGTGTGTCTCCGGGGATGTTGATCATGTCAAGGCCCACGGAGCACACAGCGGTCATGGCCTCCAGCTTGGTGAGGGTCAGGCAGCCGGAGCGGGCGGCGGCGATCATGCCGGCGTCCTCGGTGACGGGAATGAAGGCGCCGGAGAGGCCGCCTACGCTGGAGGAGGCCATGACGCCGCCCTTTTTCACCGCGTCGTTCAAGAGGGCCAGAGCGGCGGTGGTGCCGTGAGCGCCGCACTGCTCCAGGCCCATGCCCTCCAGGATGTAAGCCACGCTGTCGCCGATAGCGGGGGTGGGAGCCAGGGAGAGGTCCACAATGCCGAAGGGCACGCACAGCCGGCGGGAGGCCTCCTGAGCCACCAGCTGGCCCATGCGGGTGATCTTAAAGGCGGTGCGCTTGATCAGTTCAGCGATCTCTGTCAGGGTGCAGCCGTCGCCGTGTTTTTTGATGGCGGCCCGGACCACACCGGGGCCGGAGACGCCCACATTGATGACGCAGTCGGGCTCACCGGGGCCGTGGAAAGCGCCGGCCATGAAGGGGTTGTCCTCGGGGGCGTTGCAGAAGACCACCAGCTTGGCGGCGCCGATGCACTCCCGGTCGGCGGTGCGCTGGGCGGTCTCCTTGATGACACGGCCCATCTTCTCCACGGCGTCCATGTTGATGCCGGCCTTGGTGGTGCCCACGTTGACGGAGGAGCACACCAGTTCGGTCTCATCCAGAGCCTGGGGGATGCTCTCGATGAGGGCGTAGTCCCCGGGGCCGAAGCCCTTGTGGACCAGGGCGGAGTAGCCGCCTACAAAGTTGACACCCACGGTGTGGGCAGCCCGGTCCAGCGCCTTGGCGAAGTGGATGGGGGAGGCGGAGGGACAGGCGCCGGCAATCATGGCGATGGGTGTGACGGAGATCCGCTTGTTGATAATGGGAATGCCGTACTGCCGGGAGATATCCTCGCCGGTTTTCACCAGGTTCTGGGCGTAGCGGCAGATTTTGTCATAGACCTTCTGGCTGGCTTTGTGGACGTCGGGATCCACGCAGTCCAGCAGGGAGATGCCCATGGTGATGGTGCGGACGTCCAGGTCCTCGTTGTCGATCATATTGATCGTTTCCAAAATTTCGTTGGTGTTCAAAGGAAAGCTCCTTTCAAAAGCGAAGTTGCGTGTGAGGGCGCCTCAAGAGCGTCCGGGTGTCAGATTCTGTGCATGGAGTTGAAGATATCCTCGTGCATCACATGGATCTTCAGATTGGACGCTTCGCCCAGCTTGTCGAACTCCTGGGACAGGCCGGCCACTTCCACGGTGGCGTGGGTGATATCCACCAGCATCACCATGACAAACATATCCTGCAGGATGGACTGGGTGACTTCCAGCACGTTGACGCCCTTTTCGGCGCAGATTCCGGAGACCTTTGCCAAAATGCCCACCATATCCTTGCCGATGACGGTAATAACAGCTTTTTCCATCTTATCCATGATCCTACCATTCCTTTCGCAATCTCTTGCCTCCAATTATGGAGCAAGCGGGGGCGTCTGTCAAGGTTCCAAAGGGGCAGGCGGTGGTTTTTTCCCATTCTTCCTTCCCTTTTTCGGGAAACTGTGGTAGAATACCACCATAACTCCGCCCGCAGCACCGGGGGGAGAGAAAAGGCCTGTGCCCTTTCAGAAAGGAAGTGCTGGTTTGAAGTATCGCTTTGCCTGTGACAGTCACAACCACTCCAATTGTTCCCCTGACGGGAACGATACGGTCCTGGAGATGCGGCTGCGGGCCCAGGAGCTGGGCCTGTGGGCCCACACGCTGACGGATCACTGTGAGTGCCAGAAATATCCTGACCGTTACCGTCCCCGGGTGCAGCAAGCCTGGGAGGAGATGGCCCTGCAGCAGCCCCAAGGGGGGACAACCCGTTTTTACCGGGGGATTGAGCTGGGCCAGCCCAATCAGGACCTGCCGGCAGCGGAAGAGGCTTTGGCGGGCCGGGACTACGACTTTGTCATCGGTTCCATCCACAATATCCGGGGGTTTGAGGACTTTTTCTACCTGGACTATTCCCAGCTGGAACCGGGATATATCGACCAATTGCTGATTACTTATTGGGAGGAGGAGCTGGAGGTGATCCGCTGGGGAAAGTTCGACTCCCTGGGGCACCTGACCTACCCCCTCCGATACATTGAAGGGGACCACGGTATTCCCGTGGACCTCACGAAACATCAGGACGCCATCGACGCCATTTTCCGGGAGCTGATTGCCGCCGGTAAGGCGCTGGAGGTGAACACCTCGGGCTACCGGCAGAAGATCGGCCGGCCCCTGCCGGACCTGCCTCTTGTGCGGCGGTACCGGGAGCTGGGAGGAGAGCTGATCACCTTGGGCAGCGACGCCCACTCCACCCAGGACTTGGGCAAGGGGATCGAAGCGGGCATGGAGATGCTCCGGGAGGCCGGGTACCGGTACTTTGCCGTGTACGAACAGCATAAGCCCATCCTGCTGCCTCTGGAGTAATGCCCGAAGCTTCCACCGACATCCTGTGGTCCGCCAGACCGGAGGCAGGGACATTTTGAGTGTGTCTGCCAAAAGAGCCGTCGGAGGCGGCGGAGTGTCAGAGAGGGGCTTCTCTGTGGAAGATAAGATGATCGAAATACCAGGAAAACCGGGAGGCAGCTGCCCGGCCTCAAAGAGGTTTGCGGCCGGCGCGAGGAAGCGTCTAGCCAGGCGTCCCGGAATGAGATTGATCGAGTGAAACCGTTGTGTGAAGGAGGAACTTGCCATGGCAATGGAACGGCTTTTGGAACTTCTGCAGGACCAGGCCAATCTCACCACCTCCCAGCTGGCATCCATGCTGGGGGAGAAAGAAGAGGACGTGGTGAAGGCCATTAAAAAGTATGAAAAAGAGGGTATCATCAAGGGATACCATGCCCTGATCAACTGGGAGCGCACCGAGGTGCCCCGGGCCACAGCCCTGATCGAGCTGCGGGTTTCCCCTCAGAAGGACACCGGCTTTGACGAGATTGCCGGCCGGGTGATGAACTTTCCTGAGGTGGAGAGCGTCTACCTCATGTCCGGCGGCTATGACTTGGCGGTGAATGTCACCGGCAAGACCATGTCGGATATCGCCATGTTTGTGGCAAAGCGGCTGGCCACCATTGACGGTGTGCTGTCCACAGCCACCCACTTTGTGCTGACCAAGTACAAGGATGGCGGTGTGATCTTTGCCAACGACTATGAGGAAATTGACGAGAGAGGGAGCAATCTGTGTGATTGATTACGAGAGTTTGGTAAACAGCACGGTCAAGCGGATTAAGCCCTCGGGCATCCGCAAATTTTTTGACATCGCCAATGAGATGGACGATGTGATCTCCCTCTCGGTGGGAGAGCCGGATTTCCACACTCCCTGGCACATTCGGGAGGCCGGCATTGAGAGCCTGGAGAAGGGCCGCACCAGCTATACCCCCAACCGGGGCTTTCTGAAGCTGCGGGCGGAGATCTCCAACTTTGTGGAGCGCCATTACAATGTAAAGTACGATCCCCAGAGCGAGATTCTGGTGACCGTAGGCGGCAGCGAGGCCATAGACTTGGCAGTGCGCAGCCTGGTGAACCCTGGGGACGAGGTGTTGATTCCGGAGCCCAGCTTTGTGTGCTACGTGCCCATCACGGAGATGGCAGGGGGCGTGCCGGTGATCATCGAGACCAAGCCGGAGAACAGCTTCCGTCTGACGGCCCAGGAGCTGGAGGAGAAGATCACTCCCCGGACGAAGCTGCTGATCCTGCCCTATCCCAACAACCCCACAGGGGCTGTGATGCGCCGGTCGGATCTGGAGGCAGTGGCCCAGGTGGTGGAGCGCCACAACCTGCTGGTGCTCTCTGATGAGATCTACGCCTCCCTGACCTACGGCTCCGAGCCTCATACGGCGTTTTCCTCCCTTCCCGGCATGCAGGAGCGGACCATCTTGGTCAATGGATTTTCCAAGTCCCACTCCATGACCGGCTGGCGGCTGGGGTACGCCATGGGGCCCAAGGAGATCATCGCCCTGATGACCAAACTGCACCAGTTTGCCATTATGAGCGCCCCCACCATGAGCCAGTACGCCGCCATTGAGGCCATGAAAAATGGGGACGACGACATCGAGTACATGCGGGAGCAGTACGATATGCGCCGCCGGCTGATCGTGGACGGCCTGAACAATATGGGCCTGAAATGCTTTGAGCCGGAAGGGGCCTTTTACGTGTTCCCCTCGGTGAAGAGCACGGGGCTGACCTCCATGGATTTCTGTGAGCGGCTGATCCACTCCCAGCGGGTGGCAGTGGTGCCCGGCGACGCCTTTGGCGCCTGCGGCGAGGGATTTGTGCGGATCTCCTACTGCTACTCCACCAAACACATCATCGAAGCCCTGGAGCGCATGGAAGCGTTCCTCAAGGAGCTGTGATGGCGGGGGAAAAGGTCTGGCTCTCCCGGTGCGGAGGGTACAGCCCGGAAGAACTGCTGCGCCAGGCGGAAGAGGCCTTCACCGCCCTGGGCGTGTGGGAGGAGATCCAGCCCGGCATGCAGGTGGTCATAAAGCCCAACCTGGTGATGAGTTCCAAGCCCGATGCGGCCATTGCCACCCATCCGGCCCTGGTGGCCGCCGTGGGCAAGTGTGTCCAAAAAGCCGGGGGCGAAGTGCTCATTGTGGAGAGCCCGGGAGGTCCCTACACACCCGCGGCGATAAAGGCCATTTTCCGGGGCTGCGGCTACACGGACATGGCCAAGGAGTGCGGGTTTACCCTGTACACCCAGTGCGAGAGTCGGGAGGTTTCCCTGCCGGGGGCTAAGCGCTGCCGGCAGCTGTCGGTGGCGGAACCCTTCCTCACCCGGGATTACCTCATTGACCTGTGCAAGCTGAAGACCCACTCTATGGTGGGCTTTTCCGGCGCGGTGAAGAACCTGTTCGGCGCGGTGCCCGGGCTGCAGAAGCCGGAGCTCCACTGCCGGTTCCCGGAGAAGCAGCCCTTCTCGGAGATGCTGGTGGACCTGTGTGATTTCCTCAAGCCGGACCTGTGCTTTGTGGATGGGATCCTGGCCATGGAGGGCAACGGACCCACCGGAGGCAGCCCCCGGAAGCTGGGGGTGCTGGGGGCCAGCAAAAGCCCCTATGCCCTGGATGTGTGCGCTGCGTCCCTGATTGGCCTGGAGCCGGAGAGTATCCTGATGCTCAAAGAGGCCCACGACCGGGGCCTGGGGCCCATCGCACCGGAGGAGTGCCAGCTGGTGAAGGAGTCCATTGAGCCCTTGGCCCAGCGGGACTTTAAGAAAGCGGAAGCCTCCAGCACGGACTTTTTCGACCGGCTGCCCAAGGCGCTGCGGCCCTTGGCCAAGAAGGTGGCCACACCCCGGCCGAAGATCCGGGAAAAGGAGTGTGTGGGATGCGGCAAGTGTGCGGAGAGCTGTCCCCAGCATACCATAGAGGTCCGAGACGGAAAGGCGCGGATCGACTATAGGAATTGCATACGCTGTTTCTGCTGTCATGAGATGTGTCCCAAGCACGTCATCGATATACGGCGGTGGAGCATACTGCATTTTTGATGTCCGAATCATCGGACAGGATAGATGTTTCCATGAGATAGGACGGAACGACCCATGAAACTGAAAGCATACGCGAAAATCAACCTGACCCTGGATGTGACAGGGAAGCGGGAAGACGGATATCACACCCTGGACACGGTGATGCAGACCGTGTCCGTGTGGGATGAGCTGGAGATCAAAAAGATCAACAAGCCGGGGATCCGGCTGTTTTGCAACCGGGAGTACCTGCCGGTGGACACCAAGAATACGGCGTTTCGGGCAGCGCAGTACTTTTTTGAGCACTGCGGCATCACCGGGCAGGGACTTGCCATCAACATTCGCAAGTACGTTCCCAGCCGAGCTGGGATGGGAGGGGGCAGCGCAGACGCGGCGGCGGTGCTCCACGGTCTGAATAAGATGTTCAAAGCCAACCTCCCCCTGGAGACCCTGGTGGAGTTGGGCGCCAAGGTGGGCGCCGATGTGCCCTTCTGCGTGGTGGGCGGAACCTGCCGCTGCCAGGGGATCGGAGAGCAGGTGGAGCAGGTGGATCCTTTGCCGGATTGCTGGCTGGTGATCTGCAAGCCCCCTGCCGGTATGAGCACTCCCCGAGCCTACGCCCTCATTGACCAGTTCCCCCTGACCAGAGTTCAGGCCACGGGGAAGATGTTGACGCTGTTGGCCGGAGGGGACCTGCGCCGGATCGGAGAGGGCTTGGCCAACCGGTTTGACGAGACCATGAAGCTCCAGCAGGTGCGGGAGATCAAGCGGATCATGACCACGGCGGGAGCCTTTGGCGCCAGCATGACCGGAAGCGGGTCGGCGGTGTTCGGAATCTTTGATTCCGAGGCTGCGGCTCGAGCGTGCATGCAGCGGCTGGAGGGCAAGGGACGGCTGTACTTGGCCTGTCCTCTGGACCACAGCTGGGATTACGCCGACAAGTAAAAAAGAGAGCGCTCGGGTATACCGGGCGCTTTTTTATTTCCATTGACTTTCCAACGCCCCGGGCGTAGAATGAGGCCAGAGAAGGAGGGGTGTTTATGAGAAAGTTGGGGTTTGGCGGGGTCCTCTGCGCGATTCTTTCGCTGCTGCCTTTGGCGGCAGCCGCAGTGGCCGTGGGGTGGCTGCTGCCGGAGACCATCCCCGTCCATTACGGGGGATCCGGTCTGGTGGACCGTTGGGGCAGCAAGTATGAGTGTTTCTTCCTGCCGGTTTTCTCCCTGGTGTTTGGAGGCGCCATGCTCCTGGGGGCGTGGGTGGCAGCTCGCTCTTCTGGAAAGAATGGGGAACAGGGCTGCCGTGTGTTGGTGATCAGTGGGATCGTCAGTTTGGCGGTGTTCAATCTGCTGAATTTCTTCATCCTGTACGCGGCCTGGGCCCAGTTGGAGAATCTGGGAGATGTCCCGGAAATCGGACTGAGGATTCTTTTGGGCGTGGTGGCAGTGGCGCTGTTGATTCTCGGCGCAGTGATGCCCCAGGTGAAACAGAACCCCTGGTTTGGGGTGCGCACCAAGTGGACCCTCCAAAGCGAAACTGTCTGGGTAAAAAGCCAGCGGTTTGGTGGAAAGCTGTTCATGGCGGCGGCTTTGATTTGCCTGCTGTCCCTGCTGCTTCCGTTTCCCTGGGTGTACGGCGGGTATGTGGTGTCTGTGGGAGCTGCCACGGCAGGCTCCGTAATTTATGCCCGGCGGGAAGGGAAAAGAGAACAGTCCTAAAAATGGGACAAGTTAATTGCCAAAAAAAGGACCTGGGAACATTCCCAGGTCCTTTTGCTTTTTATGTTATTCCTGTACGGAAAAACGTGCAGTGATTTCTGCACCCCCCAAGGGAGAGTTGGCCACTTCCAAACTCCCACCGTGCTTTTGGCAAAGCACCCGGCACAGATATAACCCCAGTCCGAAGTGCATCTCGCCTTCGGGACAGGGACATTTGTCCGCCCGGTAATAGGGGTCCGCCGCCCGCTTCAGGGAGCCAGGAGGAAAGCCCGGTCCGTCGTCCCGCACCGTCAAAGTGAGCTGGCCGTCTTCGCATTGGACCGTGGCCCAGATCTGTTCCTTGGCGTACCGGGTGGCGTTGGACAGCAAGTTTTCATACACCTGAAACAGCAGCTCACTATCCAAAAAAACGGTCCCTTCTCCTCGGCAGGTGAAGGTGAATTTTCGGTCGCCCCACAGGATCTCGCCTGTCTCCTTCAGCTGGGAGCACAGGGAGCAAAAGGGGACAGCGCTCTTCTGGGGCTTCAGATCCCCCAGCCGCTGGAGGGAGTTCATGCTCTCCACATACCGCTGCAGCCGGGTGAGACTGCGCTGCATGGTCAGCACCGTGTCCACGGCTTTTTCCGGGGACAGATCCCCGGTGGGGATGGTCTCCAGCAGAAAGTCGCTGTAGCCTTGGAGCACTGTCAGAGGGGTGCGCAGGTCGTGGGAAAAGGCGGCGTTAAGCCGTTTGCGTTCCTCCACTGCGGCCCAGAGAGCGCGGTTGTTCTCCTCCAGGGAGGCCCGCATGGTCTCGAAGGACCGGCACAGCCCTCCCAGCTCGTCCCCGCTGGGAGTGTCCACATGAAAGTCCAGGTCGTTGGAGGCAATCTTCTGGGAGGCGGTGTTCAAAACCGACAGAGGCCCTTTGAGCTTCCAGTGGTAGAACCACCAGGCATCCACAAAGAAGGCCAACACCGCCGTGGCAATGATGGCGCACACCGCGATCTCCCCGATATTGGCGTAAAAGAACCGAAGGGGTCCCGCTGGGACAAATTGAGCGGGATCGGTGGTGTCCATAGGATAGAGCTCTCCAGTGTCCGGATCCACATAAGCGTAGGGAATGGTGCTCTCCACATAGAGGGTTTTGCCGTCCTCAGAGACCACATAGTAGGACTCTCCCGTGGGGTTGGCGTCAGCGTAATAGGGGGTGATGTAGGTGTAGTACAGGGAATCCCTGGCCTGCTCAAAGAAGAGAGTCTCCAGCAGGGAAAGGCTCAGCGCCACGATGGTGCACAGCACGGTGGTGCACAACAGCGCCCCCCGCAGGGAGATCCGCTGGTGCCAGGGGGCTTTTTTCTGTCCTGTTTTTGGGACATTTTGCTTTTTCATTGCCATTTGTAGCCCACACCCCAAACGGTGACAATGCGCTCACCGCAGCCTGCGGCAGCGAATTTCGCCCGAACCCGGCGGATGTGTTCCGCCACCACGGAGCTGTCCCCCTCGCTGTCCCATCCCCACACGGATTCGTAAATCCGTTCCCGGTCAAACACTTGGGAGGGGTGCATGGACAGCAGCTGAACAATGTCGAACTCCTTTTTGGCCAGGTGTACCGGTTTGCCGTCCTGATAGACGCACCGTGCGCCGTAATCTATCACAAGCCCTTGCTGGAACTTCACCTGAGCTTGACCCTGGCGGCGCTCCTCCCGACGGAGATGGGCGCCCACCCTGGCCAGCAGCTCCTGGGAGGAGAAGGGCTTTAAGATGTAATCGTCACCGCCGGCGGCAAAGCCCATGACCTTGTCGGCATCCTCGATGCGGGCGGTGAGGAAGAGGATGGGACAGGTGACAAAATCCCGGATTTGCCGGCACAGAGTAAAACCGTCGGTGTCGGGCATGTTCACATCCAGCAGGATCAGATCCGGCTGTTGGGAGCACAGCGCCAAGGCCTGTTGACCGTTGTAAGCGGCCAGCACCTGGTATCCTCTGCGCTGGAACAGGTCTGTGAGCAGCCGGACGATATCGGCTTCGTCGTCGGCCACCAAGATCTTGTAAGCCATATCCATCACTCCTTTTTCATGGGATAAGCATAGCCTGGGAGTTTCAACTTTTTCTCTAGATCCGGATCACCACACCATTCCGCAGAGCAGGCCGGTGATCACGGCGGAGAGGTAGAGGATCCCGGTGAGCAACAGGTTTTCCTTGAGGTGGCGGTTGTATTTAAACAGTACGGCAATGCCCAGCCCGGCACCGGTGCAGAGGCCGGCCACAGCGGCGCCGAAGGACAGGGAGCCGGAGAGGTACAGCTCGGTGAGGATCACCGAGGAGGCGCAGTTGGGGAGAAAGCCGATGAGGGCGGCCACGAACGTCTGGAGCACGCTGCCGGAGAGCAGCACCTGGGAGATGCGCTCCTCCCCCACCAGATGGATGGCCCCGCCCAGCACCAAGTTGATGATCAGGAGGAAGAGGGCGATCTTAACCGTGTGCACCAAAGCAGAGCGGAAGATGCCGTGGTCCTCGCAGCCGCAGTCCTTGCACAGGTCGGTAAAAGGGTGTTCGGGGCCGTGGGGGAGGTGTTTCCAGACCAGGTCGGTGAGCAGGCCGAAGACTGCGCCGGAGACCAGCTTCACCCCCAAGAGCACCAGCAGGTCCGGCAGGGCCCCTGGCTGGGAGATGAGGATGGGCAGGGCTTCGTCGCTGGTGGCCAGGAATACGGCGATCAGCGTGCCGGGGGTGATGAGCCGTCCGGCGAAGAAGTTGGCTGCCGCAACGGAGAAGCCGCATTGAGGCACCAGGCCCAGCAGAGCGCCTCCCAGAGGGCCGAAGGGACCCAGCTTCTGCAGAGCGCCGGTGAGTTTCTCGCTGGCCCGATGCTCCAAAAACTCAATGAGCAGGTAGGCCCCAAAGAGGAAGGGCAGTGTTTTCAAGGTGTCCAGTAGAGCGTCCAATACAATATCCAGCATAGCGTGACCTTTCCCGAGCAAAGTGTTAGCAGCTATCATTATAACATTCCCTGTCAATGCCGCATAAACCGGAGTCACAAGGGCCATACTCCTTCCAGAAATTGGAAAGTAATTGGAAAGGACGGCGGTTGCTGTGACAGTTTTGACACCTGTGATGGAAAGAAAAGAGATCCTTTGGAAGCGTCTGCTCCCCAAGGCCTTGGTGTGTGGGTTTGTGTTGGCGGTGTTGGGGAGTTTTCTCCCCTTTGCCGCCGCCTGCGGGGAATTACCCCGAGACGTGGTGCGGCTTCACGTGGTGGCCAATTCCGATTCCCAGGAGGATCAGGCGGTAAAGCTCTTGGTCCGGGACGCAGTGCTGGAGGAGGCGGCAAAGTGGTACGGGGACGCCTCCACTATGGAGGAGGCCAGCTCCCAGCTGTGCGCTCATCTGGAGTCCATCGCCGACACAGCCAGAGAGACCCTGGTGGAAGAGGGGATGGATTACTCCGCCACCGCCCAGATGACGGAGATGTACTTCAACACTCGGGACTACGGGGAGTTTCGTCTGCCCGCAGGGCGGTACCGGACCTTGCGGGTCACGTTGGGATCCGGGGAGGGGAAGAACTGGTGGTGTGTGGTGTTCCCCACCCTGTGCCTGCCCGCCGCGGAGGAGGACAGCGCCTTGATGACTCTGCCGGAGGGGGAGCGCCGGGCCATGGAGACTCAGGAAGGGGTGGAGGTCAAGCTGAAGGCGGTGGAGCTGTGGGAGGCGCTGCGGGAGCTTTTGCGGGGATGAGCTTTTTTTCTCCCAGGGGCTGTGGTATACTGATACCCATCAATAAGGGATCCGGGGCAGTGCCCGGGAGAGAGGAGCGCGGCGATGCTGCAGTTTGTCATGGGAAGGGCCGGCAGCGGCAAGACGGAATACCTGCGCCGGATGCTGGCGGACAGGAGCCTGGCGGGCCGGGGAGGCACGGTGATGATCGTGCCGGAGCAGTACACCTTTGAGACGGAGAAGGCCATGCTGCGCTTGGCAGGGCCGGTGCGGGGCAACGCCATACCGGTGTACAGCTTCACCCGTCTGGCGGAGGCGGTGTTCCGCCGGGAGGGAGGCGCCGTAGGGCGGCGGCTCAGTGACGGGGGCAGGCGGATCCTCATGGCCTCGGCCATTGAGGCCTGCCAGGACCGGCTGGAGGTGTATGCCTCCGCCGCCAAAGGGGGCAGGATCACCGACGTGATGCTCACCGCGGTCAGCGAGATGAAGCTGTGCGGCATCGCCCCTGGGGATCTGCAGCAGGCCTCCCGAGACCTGGGTGCTACAGGCCTGGGGAAGAAGCTCTCGGAGCTTTCCCTGCTTTACGATACATACAATGCCCTGGTGGAGGCATCTTACCTGGACTCTCGGGACGACCTGACCCGTCTGGCCCAGGCGCTGGAGACCAGCCAGTTCTTTCAAGGCTGCACCGTGGCAGTGGACTCCTTTGAAGGCTTCACCGCCCAGGAGCTGGCAGTGCTCACCAGGATCCTGCAAAAGGCCGACCAGGTGGTGGTGGCCCTGTGCACCGACGGCTTGGACCGTTCCGGCACAGGGCTGTTCGCCTTGGTGGACCGCACCCGGGCCCGGCTGTCTGCGGCGGCCAGGGAGAACGGTGTGGAGGTGCTGCCGCCGGTAATGCTCACCGGAGCGCCTCGTTTCCGCAATGAAAATCTGAAGCTGATGGAGGCTCAGCTGTTTTCCGCCGGAGCGCCTATGACCTCGGAGGACAGCCAGGGGATCACCGTGTTTGCCGCTCGGGACACTTATGAGGAGGCGGAGTATGCTGCAGCGGAGATCCGCCGCCTGGTGACGGAGGAGGATTACCGGTACCGGGAGATCTCCATCATCTGCCGCAGCCCGGAGCGGTATGCCGGCTGCCTGGACGCCGCCCTGAAAAAGCGGGACATCCCCTGTTTTGTGTCCCAGCCCTCCAGGGTGGACGGAGAGCCGGTGACCCGGTTTGCCCTGGGGGTGTTCCAGGCGGTGCAGTCGGGCTATCAGACCGACAGTTTGCTGGAGCTGTTGAAGACCGGCGTGTCTGGGTTTTCCACAGAGGAGATCTCCGCTCTGGAAAACTACGCCTACCTGTGGCGGCTCACCGGACAGGATTGGCGCCGGGAGTTTGTCCGCCATCCCCGGGGCTTCGGCCAGGAGATGACCCCGGAGGATGCCCAGGAGCTGGAGCGTCTCAATGGCCTGCGCCAGCGGCTGATGGAGCCTTTGGAGCGTTTTGCCGCCAGAACCTCCCACGCTACCGGAGCCCAGCTGTCCCAGGGGGTGTACCTGCTGCTCACCGCTTTTGGGCTGGAGGAGACTCTGCCCGCCTATTGCCGGGCGCTGGAGGAGGCCGGGGAGCCGGCCCTGGCCCAAAAGCAGCTGCGGGTGTGGGACTTGCTCATGGAGATCCTGGACCAGATGCGGGCCATCCTGGGGGAGCGGCCCATCACCCGGGAGCGGTACGGCCAGCTGCTGCGGGAGGTGGTGGCCGGGGAGGACGTGTCGGAGATCCCCCAGACGGTGGACCAGGTGCTCTTCGGCACCCCGGAACAGGTGCGCCAGTCCTCCCCCCGGGCGGTGTTCCTGCTGGGGGTGGCCCAGGGGGAGTTTCCTTTGAATCCCCGTTCCAGCGGTGTCTTTTCCGATGCGGAGCGCCGGGAGCTGATCCGCCGGAACCTGCCCTTGGGGGACCCACTGGAGCTGAAGGCCATTGAGGAGCGGTACTTGGCCTATTCCGTGGCCTGTGCCCCGTCAGAGCGGCTGTATGTCAGCTGGGCGGGCACTGCCGATGGGGAGGAGAAATCCCCCAGCGGCTTGGTGACGTCCCTGTTGGGAATTTTCCCCACTCTGAAGCCTCAGCGGGAGCTGAGTGACCGGTTTGTGGCCAATTCCAAGGAGGCTGCCTTTTCCCGTATGGCGGCCCGGTTTGCCGATGGGGACAGCGGAGCCGCCGCCCTCCGGGCCCTGTTTGCAGGGGATCCCGCCTATCAGGGCAGGCTGGAGGCTTTGGAACGGGCAGCCGGCAGCCGGGAAGAGCAGGTGAAGGATCCCGCTCTGGCCCGGGATCTGTTTGGAGACAAACTGACCCTGTCCCCCTCCCAGGTGGAGAAGTATTATCAGTGCCCCTTCCAATACTTCTGCCGCTATGGACTGGGGGCCAAGGAGCGCCGTCCCGCGGAGGTGGACGCCCTGCAGTATGGCACGCTGATGCACTACCTGTTCCAGCGGGTGTTCCAGGTGCCTAGGGAGGAGCGGCAGCAGTGGGACGACCAGGAGCTGACCCGCCGTGTCCGGGAGTTGGTCCAGGAGTATGCCCAGGAGGATTTGGGAGGCATGGAGCTGCTCACCGCCCGGGAGCGGTATAAGCTGGAGCGACTGTCGGAGTCCGCGGTGAAGCTGGTGCGCCGGGTGGAGGAGGAGCTGGCCCAAAGCCAGTTTGAGCCGGAGCACCTGGAGTGGCGGCTGGGCTGGGGGCAGGACGCCCCACCCTTGCGGATCCCCACCAAAAACGGGGAGGTCACCGTGGGCGGCAGCATTGACCGGGTGGATTTGTACACCGCTGCCGACGGACGGCGCTATGTGCGGGTGATCGACTACAAGACCGGGCGGAAGAAGTTCCACCTGCGGGACGTGTTGTGGGGCCTGAACATGCAAATGCTGGTGTACCTGGCGGCTCTGGTGGAGGACGGCAGCGTGTTGCCTGCGGGGGTGCTGTATATGCCCTCGGTGGAACCCACGGTGTCCGCTGGCCGGGAGGAGTCCGACGAGGATATCCGCAAAAGCGCGGAGTCCGAGCTGAAGATGAACGGCCTGGTCCTCAGCGACCAGGAGGTGGCCCAGGCCATGGAGGCCGGAATCCGAGGCAGGTTCATTCCGGCGGAGCTGAAAAAGGACGGCAGCTTCACAGCCGCCAGCTCCGTGGTGACCAACCAAGAGCTGACCACGGTGCTCAACTATTCCAAGCGGCTCATTGCCACCATGGCGGAGGAGCTGGCGGCGGGCCGGGTCCAGGCGGTTCCTTCCCGGAAGAATCAGGAGCCCTGTGCTTACTGCCCCTATGGAGCGGTGTGCGGCAGGGAGTACGGCCCCAAGGACGTGGAGCGGGACGCCACCAAGGACGGAGAAGCCCTGGCCCGGATGGAGCGGGCCCTGGAGAAAGGAGAGGATCCCAATGGCTGAAAAACGATGGACCGACGGACAGCTGGACGCTATGTCCGCCCGCAGGGGCACTGTGTTGGTGGCAGCGGCGGCGGGCTCCGGCAAAACGGAGGTGCTGGTGCAGCGGGCCATCCAGCGGCTGACGGATCCGGAGAACCCCACTGATGCGGACAAGCTGTTGGTGGTCACCTTCACCAAAGATGCGGCAGTGGGCATGCGGGAGCGGCTGGAGCGCCGGTTCCGGGAGCTATTGCAGCAGCGGCCCGGGGACGCCAGACTCCAGCGGCAGAGCATCCTGCTGGCCCAGGCCCACATCGGCACGGTGGACAGCTTCTGCGCGGAGATCGACCGAGAGTTTTTCCATCTGTTGGGGATCGCGCCGGACTTCAAGGTTCTGCCGGATGAGCGCCGGCGGGATATGATGTCCGCCGCCCTCAGCGAGGCCGTGGCGGAGTCCTACAATTCCGGAGCAGCGGGTGCTCTGGCAGACGCCTTTTCCGGCGCTCGTGATGACAGTTCCCTGCTGAATATGGTCACTACCATATACGACTACATGCAGAGCCACCCCTTTCCGGAGCAGTGGCTTCAGGACAAGACGGACATGTACTTCCCCGGCAAAGGGACCCTCCCGGTAGGACAGCCCTCCCCCTGGCAGCAGGTGATCCTGGAGTATGTGGGGGAGGCGGCGGCTCATTGCGGGGCGCTGATGGACCGTGGAATCCAGGAGCTGGAGGAAAGTCCTCAGCTGGAGAAGGCTTTCCGGGGTCCCCTGGAGCAGGACCGGGAGTGCTTTCAAGCCATGGAGAGCTTGGCCGCTGCCGGGGATTGGGATGGCCTGCGGGAGGCGGTGCTGTCCTTTCAGCAGGCTTCTGCCCGCAGCCCCAAGGGGTTCGGGGAGGACCCTCTGGCCCTGCGGGTCAAAGCGGTGCGTGGAGAGGTCAAGGACACTGCCAAGGAGCTGTGCAAGTACCTGGAGGTGGATAACGCAGCCTGCGCCCGGGAGATCGCCCAAGCAGCCCCCCTGGTCAAAGGGATCCAGGAGCTGGTGCTGGACTTTGCCCGGCGATACGACGAGAAAAAGCGTCAGGGGAGCTTCCTGGATTTCAGCGATTTGGAGCACTGTGCCATCCGGCTGTTTTTGGAGCCGGACGGCAGCCCCACCGCCACGGCCCGGGAGGTGTCTCAGCGCTTTGACGAGATCATGATCGACGAGTATCAGGATATCAACGAGGTCCAGGATTCCCTGTTCCGGGCCATCTCCCGGGAGGAAAAGAACCTGTTCATGGTGGGGGACGTGAAGCAGAGTATCTATGGCTTCCGCCAGGCCATGCCGGAGATCTTCCTCCGCTGTCGGGCGAGCTACCAGAAGTACGACAGAAGCCTGGATAACTATCCGGCGTCCATTGCCCTGGATCGGAACTTCCGTTCCCGCCGGGAGGTGACGGATACGGTGAACTTCATCTTCTCCCTGCTGATGACAAAGCAGGCGGGGGACATGGATTACACCGGGGACGAGCGCCTGGTCTGCGGGGCGGAGTACCCGCCCAGAGAGGGCCGGGAGACGGAGCTGCAGTTCATCGCCAGGGAGCGGGGCGTTACAGCGGAGCAGGCGGAGGGCGCCTGGCTGGCTCAGCGGATCCGGCAGATGGTGGACGAGGGGTTCCTGGTCACCGACCGAGATGGGGAGCGGCCATGTGAGTATGGGGACTTCTGCATTCTGCTGCGCAGCGCCAACAAGCACGCCCACGGCTATGCCCAGGAGCTGCAAAAACACGGGATCCCGGCCAGAGCGTCGGTGGCGGAGGGATTTTTCCAGGCGGCGGAAATCCGCTTTCTGCTGTCCCTGCTGGAGGTCATCGAGAACCCCAATCAGGATATCCCCCTGCTCTCCGTGCTGATGAGCCCCCTGTACGGCTTCACCGCGGACGACGTGGCCCGGCTGCGCAGGGAGAGCCGGGATGTGAGCGTCTACATCTCCCTGACCCGCCAGGCGGAGACGGATCCCCGTTGTGCCAAAGTTCTGGAGGATCTGAGCCGCTACCGGGCGGTGGCGGCCACCATGGCTTCGGACGCCTTTCTCAATTACCTGTACAGCAAGACCGGGTACCAGGAGATTGTCTTGGCCATGGAGGATGGGGAAACCCGCCTGGAGAACCTGCGCCTGCTGGAGAAGAAGGCCCGGGATTACGAGGGCTCCGGTTATCGGGGCGTGGCGGGATTTGTGCGGTTTCTCTCGAAGCTCCGGGAGGAGCAGGCGGACCTCCAGGCGGCAGAGCGGGCCCCTCAGGGACACAGCGCCGTGACGGTGATGAGCGTCCACAAGTCCAAGGGGTTGGAGTTTCCCGTGTGTATCCTGGCTGGCTGCGGAAGAGATTTCAGTTCCAACTCCCGGGGCCAGGTGCTGCTTCACGGAAAGCTGGGTATTGGGGTGAAACTGCGGGACGGCAAGCGCTCCGCCCAGTTTACCACCACCGCCCGGGAGGCCATTGGTCTGGAGAACGACCGGGCAGGAGCTGCGGAGGAACTGCGGATCCTCTACGTGGCCCTGACCCGTGCCAAGGAGAAATTGATCCTGGTGGGTTCGGGGGAGAACCCCATGGGCACCTGCCAAAAAATGGCCCTGGCCCTCACCGCCAGAGGCCCGGCGCCCTATACGGTGCGTGGGGTGAAAAACGCCGCCCAGTGGCTGCTGCTCTGCGTGCTGTGCCACCCGGACGGTGCCCAGCTGCGCCAGCAGACTGGTGCCCCTGCCGGGTGCGTCACCACCCAGGATTACACCCCCTGGAAGATTGGGTTCAGCCGGTATGAGGCCGGGGAACAGGAGGAGCTTTCGTGTCCCGCACCCCAGGCGCCGGATCAGGAGCTGCTGCATCAGCTTCAGGAAAGCGCTGCCCGAATCTATCCCCACCAGGAGAGTGTGGAGATCCCCGCCAAGGTGGCGGCTTCCAAGCTGGCGGCGGAGCAGGCTGGGGAGGAGGAGATCACCCTGTCCCGGCCGGCGTGGCTGGGGGAGCAGGGGATGACTCCCGCCGAGCGGGGAACCGCTCTTCACGCCTTCATGCAGTTTGCGGATTTTGCCGCGTTCCAGCGAGATCCCGAAGGGGAGCGGCAGCGGCTGGTGGACATGGCGTTGCTGACCCCGGAGCAGGGGAACGCGGTGGATCTGCGGCGGGTGGAGCGGTTCCTGGAGAGCGATCTGGGGCAGCGGGTGCTGGGCTCTCCCCAGGTGGAGAAGGAGCGGCGCTTCACTGCGGTGATCCCGGCATCCCTGGCAAAGCCCGACGGCGGGGACGGGGAGGAAGTGATTCTCCAAGGCGCGGTGGACTGCACCTTTGTGGAGGATGGAAAGCTCTATGTTATCGACTTCAAAACCGACCGTGTCCGGGAGATGGAGGAACTTTGGAAGCGGTATGAGGCCCAGCTGCGGCTGTACGGATTTGCCATGGAGGAGGTCACCGGGATGCCGGTGGGCGGGCTGTACCTGTACTCCACCTGGCTGAATCGGGAGAGCGGACGTCCCTGGGGTGAAAAAGAGCATTGACAACAGACCGAGCTGTGGTAGTATAATCTTCGACAGAAAAAAATCCAATGCCGGGGGACCGGCAGGAGGAATGTTATGATAACCCAAAGCTTACATGAGAATTGGTTCCTGGAGATTTCCGGGAAAGAGGGAAAATATCCTGCCCGGGTGCCGGGATCGGTGTACTCCACCCTGCTGGAGGCGGGCCAGATGGAGGATCCCTACTATCGGGACAACGAGGGCAAGGCCCTGGCCCTGATGGAGAACGACTTCCTGTGGAGTCTGCGCTTCACCCCGGAGGAGAGCGTATTGGCGTGTCCCCATCAGATCCTGCGGTTTGAGGGCGTGGACACGGTGGCGGATATTCGCTTAAACGGCGTCCTGCTGGGCCATGTGGAGAACATGCACCGCACCTTCGAGTTCGAGACCGCCGGGATCCTCCATGAGGGGGAAAACTGGCTGGAGGTGAAGATCTTCTCCCCCACCCGATGGATCCGGGAGAAGTACGCGGAAAGCCCCGCAGACGGCAGCTCGGATGCCATGCAGGGGTTTGCCAACCTGCGCAAGGCCCACTGCATGTTTGGTTGGGATTGGGGTCCCCACCTGCCCGACGCAGGCCTGTGGCGTCCGGTGACCCTCCAGGGAGTGGACGGTGCCCGGCTGCCCAGCGTACTGGTGCGCCAGCATCATGCGGGGGGTCGCGTCACCCTGTCCGTTGAGCCTCAGATGGACTACGTGGAGGCGGAGAAAATCACCTATACCGTGGAGGTCACCGATCCCCAGGGCAATTCCCAGAAGTGGGAGGGTTCCCCCAAGGAGGTGCTCCTGGAGCATCCTCAGCTGTGGTGGCCCCACGGCTATGGAGAGCAGCCCTTGTATACCGTCAAGGTGACCTTGTTCTCCGAGGGCCGGGAGCTGGATTCCTGGCAGCGCCGCATCGGCCTGCGGACCATGACCATTGCCCGGGAGAAGGACCAGTACGGCGAGAGCTTTGCACATGAGGTAAACGGCGTGCGGATCTTCGCCATGGGCGCCGATTACATTCCCGAGGACAACATCCTCTCCCGAGTCACCCCCGAGCGCACCCGCAAGCTGCTGGAGCAGTGCGTGGCGGCCAACTTCAACTGTGTCCGGGTGTGGGGTGGCGGCACCTATCCCAGCGACGCCTTTTACGACGCCTGTGACGAGCTGGGTCTGATGGTCTGGCAGGACTTCATGTTCGCCTGTGCGGTGTACAATTTGACCCCCGATTTTGCCAAGAACATTCGGGAGGAAGTGAAGGATAACGTGCGGCGGCTGCGGCATCACGCCAGTTTGGGGCTGTGGTGCGGCAACAACGAGATGGAGATGTTTGTGGATCAGGGCGAGTGGGTCCGGAATAAGCGGCAGAAAGCCGACTACATCCGCATGTACGAGTACCTGATTCCCGAGGTGCTCCTGGCAGAGGATCCGGACACCTTCTACTGGCCGGCCAGCCCCTCCTCCGGCGGCGGCTTTGACGACCCCAATGACCCCACTCGCGGTGACGTCCACTACTGGGAAGTTTGGCACGGTCAGGTGCCCTTTGCGGAGTACCGCAAGCACCAGTTCCGGTACCTCTCCGAGTTCGGCTTTGAGAGCCTGCCCTGCCTGTCCACGGTGAAGACCTTCTCCCAGCCCGAGGACTGGAACCTGTTCTCCTATGTCATGGAGAAGCACCAGCGCTGCGCCAAGGGCAGCATGCTCACCATGGCGTACCTGCAGCAGACCTACCTGTATCCCACGGACTTTGAAACCACCCTGTACGCTTCCCAGCTGCTTCAGGCGGATGCCATCCGCTACGGCGTGGAGCACTTCCGCCGGATCCGGGGCGTCTGCATGGGCGCGGTGTACTGGCAGCTCAACGACTGCTGGCCCGTAGCCTCCTGGGCGTCCATTGACTACACCGGACGGTGGAAGGCCCTGCACTACTACGCCAAGCGGTTCTTTGCCCCGGTGCTGCTGTCCTGCTGCGAGGAGGGCATGTTGTCCCAGGATCCCAATGTCAACGCCGAGCCCTACGATATGGAGAAGAGCATCCGGTTGTCCGTGTCCAACGAGACCATGGAGGACAAGGCCTGCATCGTCAAATGGGCATTGCGGGATAAGACGGGCCGGGTGCAGCGGGAGGAGACCATCACCCTGAAGGTTCCCGCTCTGACCAGCGTTTGGCTGGACAAGGTGGAGCTGCCCCAGGTGGATATCTTCGAGGACTACGTCAGCTACGACCTGTACTTAAACGACCGGCGGGTGTCTGGCGGCACGGTGATCTTCTCCCTGCCCAAGTACTTCCACTATGCGGATCCTCAGCTGTCCTGCCGTGTGGAGGGCGATGAGATCGTGGTCACCTCCAAGGCCTATGCCAAGAGCGTGGAGATCCAAAACGAGAACGAGGACCTGCTGCTGTCGGACAACTACTTTGATATGAACGCTGGGGAGACCCGGGTCAAAGTGCTCTCCGGCAACCCGGAGAACCTGCGGCTGCGCAGCGTCTACGACATCCACTGACCAGCGTGACGCTGGACCCAAGCCGCGGGGCGCGCCTAAGGGCGCTTGCCTCGGCGCAGAAGGCAGGCCTCCGATCCGCGAGGCAGGAAATCCGGTGAGGCGGTTTTCCTGGGATGGCGTACCCCTGGACCCAAGCCGCAGACCGCGCCCAAGGGCGCTTGCCTCGGCGGCGGATGGGTTCCTCCTGCCCGCGGGGCGGAAAAGCCGGTGAGGCGGCCTTCGGGGTGTGGTGTGCCGCTGATCCCAAGCCGTGGGGCGTGGACAATACCGTTGGAATTCCGGCGGGAAAATCTGGAATTTCCCTTGACAGCGGCAAAAGAAGGGGCTATAATAATTACTCGGTAAAACAAAGTGGAGCGGCTGGCTCCCACCCGTGCAGCGCCGTCTGACACAGGTCAATATCCCAAAGCGGCCCCAAGGGGCGGCTTGTTTCGGACGTTGATTTGCGGGCAGAAGGAATTCTGCCCGCTTTTTGTCAGCCCGCCGTTCCCGGCCAAACAGCTTGAGAACAACATGTGATGGAGGTGCTACCCATTAGCAACAAGGAATTGCAGATCAACGAGCAGATCCGGGACAAAGAGCTTCGCGTCATTGATTCCGACGGCACGCAGCTTGGCATCATGCCTTTGCGCAAGGCGATGGAGATCGCGGAGCAGAAGAATCTGGACCTGGTGAAGATCGCTCCCCAGGCAAACCCGCCGGTGTGCAAGATCATCGATTACGGCAAGTTCCGCTTTGAGCAGGCCAAGCGGGAGAAGGAAGCGAGAAAGAACCAGCGCGTCGTTGAGATCAAGGAGGTCCGCCTGTCCCTCAACATCGACACCCACGATTTTGAGACCAAGAAGAACCATGCCCTTCGGTTCATCTCCGAGGGGAACAAGGTGAAGGCTTCCATCCGGTTTCGCGGCCGGGAGATGGGGCACCCAGAGCTGGGGCTTGAGATCATGAAGCGGTTTGCCGACGCCATGAGCGAGGTGGCCAATGTGGAGAAGCCCGCCAAGCTGGAAGGGCGGACCATGCTGATGTTCCTCGCGCCGAAACCTCAGAAATAACAGTTGTTTCAAAATACCTAAGGAGGACTGCAAAATGCCGAAACTGAAAACTCACAGCGGCGCCAAGAAGCGCTTTAAGCTTTCCAAGAATGGGAAGGTCATCCGCGGTCATGCCAACACCAGCCATCTGCTCAACGGCCACGGCAAGACCCCCAAGAGCAAGCGTGCCATGCGGGGCACCACTGTTGCCGACAAGACCAACGTTGCCGCCGTCAAGCGGATGCTGCCCTACAAATAAGAAGGGCGATACCCTGGGGGGTGGGAATCTCACTGGGGCTGATGATAGGACAACAAGTGTTTTCACCATAGAAAGGATGGTATTGGAATGGCCAGAGTTAAGGGCGCGATGATGACGCGCAAGAGAAGGAAAAAGGTATTAAAGCTTGCCAAGGGATATTGGGGTTCCAAGAGCCGCCACTTTAAGATGGCGAAGCAGGCAGTGATGAAGTCCGGCAACTATGCTTACATTGGCCGTAAGCAGCGCAAGCGTGACTTCCGTCGCCTGTGGATCACCCGTATTTCCGCGGCTTGCCATGCAAACGGCATCAACTACTCTACCTTCATGAACGGCCTGAAGAAGGCTGGCGTCACCCTGAACCGGAAGATGCTTTCCGAGATCGCCATTGCTGACGCCGCAGGCTTCACCGCTCTGGTGGAGAAGGCTAAGGCAGCCCTGTAAAAAAGCGAAAAGTGCGCCCGAGGCAAGCTTGCCTTGGGCGTTCCTGTTATACACGACAAGTTTTGAAAGCTGTGGAAAGGGGGTAGTCAGATGGAACGGATCACAAGCCGGCAGAATAAGACGGTGCGGGACGCCGGGGCCCTGCTGAGTTCCCCGGAAGAGCGCCGCCGCCGGGGAGAATTTCTCTGTGAGGGGGCCCGGTTGTGCCAGGACGCCGCCCGCTCCGGGGTGGAGGTGCTGCGGTGTTTTGTCACGGAACAAGCCATGGAGAAGTACGCCCGCTACCTGGAGCCCGTGTTGGCGGTCAGCGGAGAGAGTTACCTGATCGCTGACCATGTGGCGGGGCTGCTCTCGGATACCCGGCACCCCCAGGGGGTGTTCTGCCAGTGCCGCTGGCCCAGAGGGTTGGGAGACCTGCCTCAGGAGGGACCCTCCCTGGCGGTGCTGGAGGAGCTCCAGGACCCGGGCAATTTGGGCACCATCCTTCGAACGGCGGAGGCCCTGGGGGTGGAGCAGGTGATCTTGCTGGGGGACTGCTGTGATCCCCTGTCCCCCAAGGCGCTGCGGGCGTCCATGGGGGCGGTGTTTCGATTGAAAATCGGCTTAGAGGCGGACAGCCAGGCCCTCTGCTCCCGATTGGAGCAGAGGGGATACGGGCTGCTGGCCTCTGTGCCGGACAGTTCTGCCCTGCCGGTGACGGAGGTGGACTTTGCCGGACAGCGGTGCGCCGTGTTCATCGGCAATGAGGGCAACGGCCTGCGCCCGGAAACCATTTCTCGCTGCCGGCCGGTGACCATCCCCATGGCAGGGCGGGCGGAGTCCCTCAACGCCTCGGCCGCGGCCACCATCCTGCTGTGGGAGATGGCTCGGGGAAGGGGGAGCGCCCATGGATGAGCGGGTCTATTGGATCTGGCTGCAGCACGCTTTTGGGGCGGGCAGCCCTCTGCCGTGGCTGCTCCACAACAGGATCCCCGGGGGAGTGGCGGGCTTTTATCAAGGCGGTCCCCGGCTGTGGAACTCCCTGCCGGAGATCAACGATCAATCGGCAGCAGCGCTGTATTCCTTCTCCCTGGCGGAAGCCCAGGCTCAGTTGGAGTACGCCATGAAGGTGGGCTGGAGGGTGATCACGCCGGGATCGCCCAAATATCCCTTGGCTCTGCAGAATATTTTCGATCCCCCTGCGGTATTGTATGGAAAGGGCAAGCTTCCCGATGTGGACCGGATCCCTGCCGTGGCGGTGGTGGGTGCGCGGAAGGCCAAGAAGGAGTCAGAGGACAAAGCCAAAGAGATCGGCTATCAGCTGGCCATTGGCGGAGCGGCTGTGATCACCGGGGGTGCCCTGGGCATTGACACCGCCGTCGCTATGGGGGCCATGAGCGGTCAGGGCGAGATGATCAGTGTGCTGCCGGTGGCGCTGAACAGCTCCTACGTGTCAAAAAACGCCTTTTTCCGGGAGAAGATCCTGGAGCGGGGCGGCGCGCTGCTGACGGAGTACTTTTCCCAGCAGTCTCCGGGCTACGGTACCTTTCAGAAGCGCAACCGGCTGATCACCGGTCTCTCCTGCGGAGTGGTGCTGATTCAAGCCGCCCGGAAAAGCGGCACTTCCATGTACGCCACGCTGGCCAGGGAGCAGAACCGGGATGTGTTCGTCTGGCCCGGCTTGGCGGACGACCCAGCCTTTGCCGGAGGCCGGGACTTGCTGGCGGACGGAGCCAAGGCCGTGGAGCGGGGGGAGGACATCCTGGAAGAGTACCTGGGACGGTTCCAGAACCTGCGGAAGATTGTGCCCTTCACCGTGCCCTGGGAGCAGGAGGAACCTCAGCAGCCCTTGGCGGCCCTGGCGGATCCTGGGGATACGCAGGCAGAGGAAGGGCCGGCGGCGAACGAAGAGCCGGCAGCCCAGCCTCAGGAGGAATCCCCACTGAACCTGGAGGCGCCCAAAGAGGAGCTGTCCCCGGACCAGCTGACCGTGTGGCAGGCCCTGGAGGAAGAACCCCTTCATGTGGCGGTGCTTCAGGAGAAAACGGGGCTGCCCATGGGGAAGGTGATGGGCAGCTTGACGGTGCTGGAACTGAAAGGCATGGCCAAATCCTGCCCGGGAAAGCGGTTCCGGCTGCCATAAAGCGGGATTTTTCATTTGACAAATACACCTTTGCCGGAGTATTGTAAAAGATGCCGCTGGTGGGCGCGGGCCTGCCGGTGGGAACATCCGGCCGGGCCTGTCCGGCTGGAGGAAAAGGAGTAAATTTGCCAATGTCAAAACTGGTAATTGTGGAGTCGCCTTCCAAGGCGAAGACCATTCAAAAATATTTAGGAGACGGCTATGAGGTGATGGCGTCCATGGGCCATGTGCGGGATCTGCCCAAGGCCCGCTTGAGCGTGGACGTCAAGGATCACTTCAAGCCCAAGTACAGCATCATCAAGGGAAAGGAGAAGCTGGTCAAGGAGCTGAAAGAAGCCGCAGCCAATTCTGACGGCGTGCTACTGGCCACCGACCCGGACCGGGAAGGGGAGGCGATCTCCTGGCACCTGGCGTATATTCTGGGCCTGGATGAAGACGCCCGGGACCGAGTGACCTTCAATGAGATCACCCGCACCGGCGTGGAGGAGGGCATGTCCCATCCTCGAGCCATTGATCTGGATCTGGTCAATGCCCAGCAGGCCCGGCGGATTCTGGACCGGCTGGTGGGTTACACCCTGAGCCCCTTCCTGGCCAAGACTATCCGCCGGGGCCTGTCCGCCGGACGGGTGCAGTCCGTGGCAGTGCGGATGATTGTGGACCGGGAGGAGGAGATCAAGGCCTTCGTCCCCCAGGAGTACTGGACCATCGACGCCAAGCTCACCGCGCCGCCCAGCAAGGCGGTGTTTGCCGCTGCCTTCTACGGTGACGAGAACGGGGAGATCAAGATCGGTTCCAAGGAGGAGTCCGACAAGCTTTTTGAGGAGCTGGAGAAGGAGGATTTCCTGGTCACCGCGGTGAAGAAGGGCAAGAAGAACCGGTCTCCGGCGCCGCCCTTTATCACCTCCACCCTGCAGCAGGAGGCCAGCCGGAAGCTGGGCTTCCAGGCCCGGCGCACCATGAAGGCTGCCCAGGAGCTGTACGAAGGCGTGGAGATCGAGGGCATGGGGTCCATTGGTTTGATCACCTATATGCGAACCGACTCTCTGCGGATCTCCGAGGACGCCATCAAGGATGCCACTGCCTATATTCAGGAGCGCTGGGGCGACAAGTATCTGCCCAGCAAGCCCCGGCATTTCAAGTCCCGGGCCAATGCTCAGGACGGCCACGAGGCCATCCGGCCCTCCACCATCAGCCTGACTCCGGACCAGGTGAAGAGCTCCCTGACCTCGGACCAGTATAAGCTCTACAAGCTGATCTGGGAGCGGTTCATCGCCTGCCAGATGGCCAACTGCGTCATGAATACCACCCAGGCCACCATCAATGCCGGGAAGTACCTGTTCAAGGCATCCGGATTCAACGTGGCCTTTGAGGGCTTTACCGCCCTGTACGAGGAGAGCAAGGACGAGGAGGAGAAGGCCGGCAAGGACCTGCCCCCCCTGGAAGTGGGGATGAAGCTGAAGGTCAAGGACCTCAAGGGCAACCAGCACTTCACCCAGCCGCCACCGCGGTACACCGAAGCCTCCCTGATCAAGGCCCTGGAGGAAAACGGCATTGGCCGTCCCTCCACCTATGCTGCCACCATCTCCACCATCACCACCCGGGAGTACGTCACCCGGGAGGGGAAGGCCTTCAAGCCCACGGAGCTGGGCGAGGTGATCACCAAGCTGATGAAGGAGCGCTTCCCCAAGATCGTCAACGTGAAGTTCACCGCCCAGGTGGAGGACGAACTGGACGCAGTCCAGCGGGGCGACGAGGAGTGGGTGGACACCCTCCAGAAGTTCTACGACGACTTTGACAAAACCGTCCAAAAGGCCAAGAAGGAAATGGACGGGGTGAAGATCCAGCTGAAAGAGGACGAGACCGACGTCATCTGCGAGAAATGCGGCCGCAAGATGGTGGTAAAGGTGGGCCGTTACGGGAAGTTCCTGGCCTGCCCCGGCTATCCCGAGTGCAAGAATGTCAAGAAGATCGTCAACGACACCGGCGCTGAGTGCCCCAAGTGCGGCGGGAAGATCATCCAGCGCAAGTCCAAGAAGGGCCGGGTCTTCTACGGCTGCAGCGAGTATCCCAAGTGCGATTTTGTGTCCTGGGATCCGCCCAGCAAGGAGAAGTGCCCTGTCTGCGGCAAGACGCTGATGCAGAAGAAGAGCAAGGATAAAACCTTGTACTGTGTCACGCCGGGGTGCACCTTTGAAGGCAAGCGCCCTGACGAAGAGGACGAGGGCTGATATGGGGCGGGAGAATGTGACCGTCCTGGGGGCCGGCCTGGCGGGGTGCGAAGCCGCCTGGCAGCTGGCCCGCCGGGGGATCCCGGTGACCCTGTATGAGATGAAGCCCCAGAAGTTCTCCCCGGCCCATCAGAGCCAGGGGTTTGCGGAGCTGATCTGTTCCAACTCCCTGAAGGCCAGCCGTATCGAAAGCGCCGCGGGCCTTTTGAAGGAGGAGATGCGCCGGTTCGGTTCCCTGCTGATGGACTGCGCCCAAAAGAGCGCAGTCCCGGCGGGGGGCGCCTTGGCCGTGGACCGGGAGGAGTTCTCCCGGCTGGCCACCCAGGCCATTGAGGAGGAACCCCTGATCACCGTGGTGCGCCAGGAGGTCACAGAGCTTCCGGAGGGCCCGGTGGTTGTGGCCACGGGCCCCTTGACCGCCGAGCCTCTGTCGGGGCATCTCCAGGAGCTGTGCGGCGGGAGCCTGAGCTTTTTTGACGCTGCTGCGCCCATTGTCACCCGGGAGAGCCTGGATATGGAGCATTGCTTTGCCGCGTCCCGGTATGGCCGGGGGGACGAAGAGGGCCAGGAGGGGGACTACCTGAACTGTCCCATGAACAAGGCGGAGTATGACGAGTTTGTGGAGGAGCTGGTGAACGCAGAACGGGCGCCGGTCCACAGCTTTGACGCCCGGGACCCCAAGGTCTATGAGGGCTGTATGCCCATCGAGGTGTTGGCCTCCCGGGGCCACGACGCCATCCGCTTTGGCCCCATGAAACCGGTGGGGCTGCGGGACCCCAGAACGGGCCACCGGCCCTGGGCGGTGCTGCAGCTGCGCACGGAAAACCGGGAGCGCACCCTGTTCAACCTGGTGGGCTTCCAAACCAACTTGAAATTTGGGGAGCAGAAGCGGGTGTTCGGGAAGATTCCGGCCCTGAAAAACGCGGAGTTTGTCCGTTACGGGGTGATGCACCGGAACACGTTTCTCAACTCTCCCGGGCTGCTCTTGGGGGATTACTCCTTCCGGGGGCGGCCGGAGCTGTTCTTTGCCGGGCAGATCACCGGGGTGGAGGGCTATATGGAGTCCGCCTCCTCGGGGATCCTGGCTGGGATCAACCTGGCCCGGAGGCTCCAGGGCAGGCAGACTCTGGTGCTGCCGGAGACCACCATGATGGGCGCCTTGTCCCGGTACATTTCCGGGTATGAGGGCAAGGATTTCCAGCCCATGGGGGCAAACTTCGGGGTGCTGCCGCCCCTTTCGGAGAAGATCCGGGATAAGCGCCAGCGGTATCTGGCCTTGGCGCAAAGGGGACTCAAGGACCTGGAGGCGTATTGCCTGCAGATGGACGAACCGTTGGAGAAAAGCGCCGCAGGCGCCGAAGAGGAGGGGACGATATGAAGATCATAGTGGATGCTTTTGGCGGGGATAACGCGCCCGGCGAGATCCTTTTGGGCTGTGCTCAGGCCCGGCAGGAGCTGGGGGTGGAGATCTTGCTCACCGGGGACAAGGGCAAACTGGAGGCCTGCGCCCGGGAGCTGGGCATCTCGGAGGAGCTGTCCAAGATGGAGATCCTCTCCTGCGGGGACGTGCTGACCATGGAGGACGAGCCGGACAGCATCCGCCGGGAGAAGAAGGACAGCTCCATGGCGGTGGGTCTGCGGGCCCTGGCGGAGGGCAAGGGCGACGCCTTTGCCAGCGCCGGGAACAGCGGCGCCCTGGTGGTGGGAGCCACTCTGCTGGTCAAACGGCTGCCCGGAGTCAAACGGGTGACCTTTGCCCCGGTGATGCCGGGAACCAAGGGCTTCTTCATGTTGGCGGACGGCGGTGCCAGTGTGGATTGCCGCCCGGAGATGCTGCTGCAGTTCGGGCTGATGGGCTCGGCGTATATGAAGCATGTCATGGGCATTGAAAGCCCCCGGGTGGGCTTGGCCAATGTGGGCACCGAGGAGCATAAGGGCAGCGAGCTGCAGAAGGAGACCTATGTGCTGCTGCAGAAGACGCCGGAGCTGCGTTTTGTAGGCAACGTGGAGGGGCGGGATATCCCCTTTGACGCGGCGGACGTGGTGGTGACCGACGGCTTCACCGGCAACATGATCCTGAAGGTTTACGAGGGCGTGGCCCTGGCGCTGATGGACAAGATCAAAGGGGTGTTCCTCAGCAGCGCCAAGGGCAAGGTGGCGGCAGCCCTGGTGTATAAGGACCTGAAGAAGATGAAGAAGGAGCTGGACTACAATGAGTACGGCGGGGCGCCCATTCTGGGCTGCCGCAAGCCGGTGTTCAAGATCCACGGTAGCGCCAAGGCGTCCACAGTGAAGAGCGCCCTGCGCCTGGCCCGGGACTATGCCCAGTCCGGCGTCATTGATAAAATCGCCCAGGCCGTGGCAAAGGAGAGGTGATGGCAGAGATGTCCATGCGGCAGCTGGAAGAATATGAAAAGCGCATCGGATACCGTTTTCGGGACAGGTCCCTGCTGGAGACTGCCCTGACCCATTCCTCCTATGCCAACGAGCACAAGTGCAAAAGCTATGAGCGGCTGGAGTTCCTGGGAGATTCGGTGCTGGGGTTTGTCACGGCGGAGTACCTGTTTGAGCACTTTCCCAACCTCCCCGAGGGAAAGCTGACCAAAACTCGGGCGTCCCTGGTGTGCGAGCGTTCCCTGTGCGGGTTCTCCAAGACGCTCCACGTGGGGGACTACCTGCGGCTCAGCCACGGGGAGCGCCATTCCGGGGGCCGGGAGCGGCCCAGCATCCTGGCGGATGTGTTCGAGTCCACCACCGCTGCCATCTATTTGGACAGCGGCAGCCTGGAGGAGGCCAAAAAGTTCATCCTGCGGTTTGTGGGCCCGGCGGCAAAAGCTCAGAGCGTCAAGCCCTTTAAAGACTACAAGACCACCCTCCAGGAGATCATCCAGCAGAATCCGGAGGAGCGGCTGGAGTACGTGGTCACCGGGGAGAGCGGTCCTGACCACGACAAGCACTTCACCGTGGAAGTGCACTTGAATTCCAATGTCATCGGCAAAGGCGGGGGCCGCTCCAAGAAGGAGGCCGAGCAGCAGGCCGCTCGGGAGGCCCTGGAGCTGATGGGGTACTGATGGGGAACGTGGCCATTTTCGTGCCCCACGTGGGCTGCCCCCAGCGGTGCAGCTTCTGCGACCAGCGCGCCATCACCGGGGATTCTCAGGCACCCACACCGGAGCAGGTCTGGGAGACTGTCCAGGCTGCGGCGGCCCATTTGGGAGAGCGGGTGCAGCAGACTCAGATCGCCTTTTTCGGCGGCAGCTTTACCGCCATCCCTCGGGAGTACATGTGCGCCCTCCTGGCGCCCGCCAAGGAGGCGGTGGAGCGCTTTGGCTTTGGGGGCCTGCGCTGTTCCACCCGGCCCGACGCCGTGGACGCTCAGGTCCTGGAGCTGTTGAAGTCCCACCACATGGCAGCCGTGGAGCTGGGCGCCCAGTCCATGGACGACCGGGTGCTTTGGCGGAATCATCGGGGCCACACCTCGGCGGATACCCAAAGGGCCGCTGGGCTCATCCAGGAGGCCGGCCTGGAGCTGGGCCTGCAGATGATGACCGGGCTTTACGGTTCCAGCCCGGAGCAAGATTTGGAGACAGCCAAAGCCCTCATTGCCTTAAAGCCGGACACAGCCCGGATCTATCCCACCGTGGTGCTGGAGCACACTCAGTTGGCGGAGCTCTACGAGGCCGGCCAGTACCAACCTCAGACTTTGGAGGAGGCGGTGGAGCTGTGTGCGGTGCTGCTGCCCCTGTTTGAGAGCGCTGGGGTCCGGGTGATCCGTATGGGGCTTCACGCCCAGGAGAGCGTGGAGAGCCGCCGGATGGCGGGACCCTACCACCCGGCCTTCCGGGAGCTGGTGGAGGGGCGGCTTTTTTTGAAGAAGCTCCTCCCAGCCTTGGAGCAGGCAGGCCCGGGCAGCTGGCAAGTGGCCGTGCCGCCTCGCGAGCTGTCTGTGGCGGTGGGGCAGAAGCGGTGCAACGTGGGGGCCCTGAACCAGTTGGGGTACCGGGTGCGCTTTGTGCCTGACGAGAGCCTGTCCCGGGGAAGCTTCCGGGTAGAAAACAAGTGAGAGAAGGAACGCCATGATCTTAAAATCTTTGGAACTGCAGGGGTTCAAGACCTTCCCCGACAAGACCACCTTGAAGTTTGAGCGGGGGATCACCTCCGTGGTGGGTCCCAACGGCAGCGGCAAGAGCAATATCAGCGACGCCATGCGTTGGGTGCTGGGGGAGCAGTCGGTGCGCACTCTGCGCTGCTCGAAGATGGAGGACGTGATCTTCAACGGCACACCTCAGCGAAAAGCGCTGGGGTTTGCAGAGGTCACCCTGACCATCGACAATTCCGATCGCGGCCTGCCCTTCGCAGGGGATACCGTGGCGGTGACCCGGCGGTATTACCGTTCGGGGGAGAGCGAGTATCTGATCAATAAGAATACCGTGCGCTTAAAGGACATCAACGAGCTGTTTATGGACACGGGCTTGGGAAGGGACGGCTATTCCATCATCGGCCAGGGCAAGATTGACAGCATTGTGGCCGCCCGTTCCGAGGACCGCCGGGAGATCTTTGAGGAGGCGGCGGGGATTTCCCGTTACCGCTACCGCAAAGAGGAGTCGGAGCGCCGTCTGGACAAGGCGGAGGAGAACCTGGTTCGGCTGCGGGATATTTTATCGGAGCTGGAGGGCCGGGTAGAGCCATTGCGGATCCAGGCGGAGAAGGCGGAGCAGTTCATCGCTTACGACAAGGAGAAGCGGGATCTGGAGATTGGCATCTGGATGGAGACCCTGGACCGTTCCGGAAAGGTGCTGCGGGAGCACGGGGAGAAGATTGCCCTGGCTCGGGCCCAGCATGATGGCCTCCAGGAGGAGCTGCAGGCCATTGCTGCCAAGACGGAGGAAAACTACCGCCAGACCAACCAGTGCACCGTGGACATGGAGGAGGCTCGAAGCCAGGCCGCAGCGTTGGACGGGGAAGCCGTCCGGGCGGAGGGCGAGGCCAGCCTGTATGAAAACGATGCCGCCCATACCCGGGAGAGCATCCAGCGGCTGGAGGGACAGATTGCCGAAGCCTCCCGTTCTGGGGAGGACACGGACCGGGAGATCCAGGAGAAGCGTGAGGAGATCCTGGAGAAGAAGGCACGGATCCAGGAGAGCCGCGACAAGATGCTCTCCTATACCCAGCGTCTGGAGGAGCTGCGCCGGGGGGCGGACCAAGCCACCCGAGATATGGAGCAGGCCGCCCAGGAGCTGGCCCAGTACAACGCCTCCTTGGCGGAGGAGCGGATCAAGTTGTCCTCCACTCAGTCCTCCATGGCGGAGATCCGGCTGCGGGCCGGTGCGGTGGCGGACAGTGTGAGGCAGGCCAACCAGCGCCTGGCCGACGCCCAGGAGGAGGCTGCCCAGCTCAAAGAGATGCTGGCTGACGCAGAGCAGGCCGTGGCTGCCCGGGACAACGCAGTCAAGGGCTACGAGCTGCGGGTGGAGAGCCGCCGGAAGCGTGCCCAGGCCGCCCGGGAGGAGTGGAACAAGCTCACCCTGGACGTCAGCGAGCAGCAGCGCCGGGCCAAGCTCCTGGAGGACATGGAGCGGAACCTGGAGGGCTTCTCCCAGAGCGTCAAGCAGGTGATGAAGGCCGCTGGACGAGGGATGCTGTCCGGCATCTGCGGCCCGGTGAGCCAGCTGCTGAAGACTCCCGGGGAGTACGCCGTGGCTTTGGAGACCGCCTTGGGTGCCTCCATGCAGCACATTGTGGTGGAGACGGAACCGGACGCCAAGAGCGCCATCCGGCTGCTGAAGCAGCGGGATTGGGGCCGGGCCACCTTTCTGCCCCTGTCCACCATTCGGGGCAGCGTGTACGATCCCCGAGATATCCGGGATATGGCCGGCTTTGTGGGCATGGCCAATACACTGTGCGCCTGTGAGGAGCGGTACTACACCATCCGGGATTCCCTGTTGGGCCGGGTGGCCGTGGCGGAGGATTTGGACAGTGCCACCGCCATTGCCCGGAAGACGGGCTACCGTCTGCGGGTGGTGAGCCTGGACGGCCAGGTGGTCAACGCCGGCGGCTCCCTGACCGGCGGCTCCAGAGGCCGCAGTTCCGGCCTGCTGAGCCGCGCCTCGGAGATCCAGCGGGTGCGGGAAAAGGCGGCTGCCCTGCAGAAGCAGGCGGATGCCGCCCAGCAGGAGTTCCACCAGCGGCAGGAGGAGTTTTCCGCCTCCGAGGCGGAGCTGGACGCCGCCCGGGGAGAACTGGCTTCTGCCCAGGAGGAGCGGATCCGCATCCAATCCCAGAGTGTCCAGGTGGCCCGAGAGCTGGAACAGCTTTCGGAGAACGCCGCCAATCTGGAGCGGGAGCAGTCGGATTCCGCCGGGCGTCTGGCGGAACTGTCCGGCCAGGAGCAGACCATCCGCCAGGCCATTGCCCAGTTGGAGGAGCAGGTGGCCCGGGCCCAGGAGAAGTCCCAGGAGCTTTCCGGCTCCCGGGAGGAACAGATGGCCCGGTGCGACGACATCTCTCAGACTATCCAGGAGATCCGCATGGGGGAATTTTCCGCCCAGAAGGATCGGGATGCCCTGGAGGCTGCCGTTGCGGGATTGGAATCCCGCAAACAGGACGCCGCGGGAACCATCCAGCGTCTGGAGGAGGAGATCGCTGTCCTCCGGGAGAAGATCGGCGAGCTGGATGTCCAAAAGGCAGACGCCTTAAAACGGGCAGCCCAGCTGAAGGAACAGGCCCAATTAAAGCGGGAGAGCCTCCAGACGCTGTCCCAACAGCGGGCGGCTCTGGAACAGGAGTCCCAGAAGCTCCGGGAGCGGGAGCGTGACGCGATATCCCAGCGGGAGAACGTGGGACAGGAGCTATCCCGGCTGCAGGAGCGCTCGGAGAACCTGCAGAAGGAGTACGATCAAATCCTTACCAAGCTGTGGGAGGAGTACGAGCTGACCCGCCGGGAGGCCGAGGAGATGACCCAGAAGATCGAGGATCTGCCTGGGGCCCAGCGGCGCTTGGCGGAGCTGAAGAACAAGATCAAAGCCCTGGGCGCTGTGAACGTGGGCGCTGTGGTGGAGTACAAAGAGGTGGCCCAGCGCTACGAGTTTTTAAAGGGACAGATCGAAGATGTGGAAAAGTCCAAAGCCGAGCTGCAGGACCTGATCCAGGATCTGACCAAGCACATGCGCCAGCAGTTTTCCGAGCGGTTTGCTCAGATCAACCAGAACTTCGGGCAGATTTTCCGGGAGCTGTTTGGAGGAGGCGCGGCGGAGCTGTCCTTCACCGACGACAGCGACGTGCTGACCTCGGGCATTGAGATCAGAGTCCACCCGCCGGGGAAGATCGTCACCCATATTGAGTCCCTGTCCGGCGGAGAGAAGGCATTGGTGGCCATCTCCATCTACTTTGCCATCATGCGGGTGAACCCGCCGCCCTTCTGCGTGCTGGACGAGATCGAGGCCGCCCTGGACGAGGTCAACGTGGCCCGGTTTGCCCAGTATCTGCGGCGGATGAGCGGCAATACTCAGTTCATCACCATCACCCACCGCCGGGGCACCATGGAGGGTTCGGATATGCTCTACGGCGTCACCATGCAGGATCAGGGCATTTCCAAGCTGTTGGCGCTGCACACAGACGAGGCCGCGGAGTTCGGCACATAAACCAAGACCATTGAACAGAGAGGGAGAAAGCGTATGGGCTTCTTTGACAAGATCCGGGAAGGGCTGAAAAAGACCCGGGACAATATCAGCGGCCAGATCAGCCAGATGGTCAATTCGTTCACCAAGATCGACGAGGAGCTCTTTGAGGAGCTGGAGGAGCTGCTGGTGATGGGAGACGTGGGGGTGACCACCGCCGAATACATCTGTGACCAGCTTCGGGGAAAGATCAAGGAGAAAGGGATTACCGATCCCAGCCTGATCATGGGGGAGCTGAAGGCCATTGTGGCGGACATGCTCCAGGGGGACGACACCCTGCATATCTCCACCAAGCCCTCCATCATCCTGGTGATCGGTGTTAACGGCGTGGGTAAAACCACCACCATCGGCAAGCTGGCCTCCCGGCTGAAGGGAGAGGGCAAGTCGGTGATCCTGGGGGCCGCGGACACGTTCCGAGCCGCCGCCATCGAGCAGTTGGAGGTCTGGGCGGACCGGGCCGGGGTGCCGCTGATCAAGCACAAGGAGGGGGCGGACCCTGCCGCCGTGGTGTTTGACACCATCGCCGCGGCCAAGGCCCGGGGCTGTGACGTGATCATCTGCGATACCGCTGGCCGGCTGCACAACAAGAAAAACCTCATGGACGAGCTGGGAAAGATCTCCCGTGTCATCGACCGGGAGATGCCTGGGTGCGATCGGGAGACGCTGTTGGTGCTGGATGCTGCCACTGGCCAGAACGCGGTGAACCAGGCCCGGGAATTCCAGAGCGCAGCGGGAATCACCGGCATTGTGCTGACCAAGCTGGACGGCACGCCCAAGGGAGGCGTGGTGCTGCCCATCAAGCAGGAGCTGGGGCTGTCGGTGAAATTCATTGGCGTTGGGGAGCAGGTGGACGACCTGCAGCCCTTTGACGCCGCAGCTTTTGCGGACGCGCTGTTTGACAACCAGCGGGACGACACTCCCGCCTTTGCGGAGGACCGGGAGCGAGCGGAGCTGGAAGCCCAGGCCCAGGCAGAGGAAGAGCGGGAGGAGGAAGAACTTCTTTCCGAAGAGCTGCTGGCTGGAGAGGACTCCCCGGAGGAGGCCCTGTCGGAGGAGAGCCTGATTTCGGACATTGACTCCATGCTGGAGGAGGAGCCGGAAGACAAACCGGAAGACAAGCCGGAAGAGGCAGAGCCCCAGGAGGACAAGCCGGAGAAGAAGAAGCGCCGGTTCTGGCCCTTTGGCCGGAAGCGGGACGAGGAATGATGGGGGAAAGGATGGAGGAAATGAAAATCGTAATTGCCACCCACAATAAGGGAAAGATCGTGGAGTTCAAGCGGATGCTGGAGCCCATGGGCATTGAGGTGGTCACAGCGGAGCTGTCGGAGCCGGAGGAAACGGGGACCACCTTTGGGGAGAACGCCTTCATCAAGGCGGAATCCGCCTGCAAGGAGACAGGCCTGCCTGCCGTGGCGGACGACTCCGGCCTGTGCGTGGACTACTTGGACGGAGCGCCGGGGATCTATTCCGCCCGGTTTGCGGAGCCTGGCAAGCGGCGGCTGACGGTGCTGGAGAAGCTGAAGGGCGTGCCGGAGGAGCAGAGGGGCGCCCACTTTGTCAGCGCGGTGTGCTGTGTGTTCCCCAACGGGGACCGCATTGACGCCGAGGGCAAGTGCTACGGCACCATCGCCTTTGAGTCCCGTGGGGAGAACGGCTTTGGGTACGACTCCATCTTTGTCCAGGACGGCCGCACCTTCGGGGAGATGACCGACGAGGAGAAGGATGCCCGCAGTCATCGGGGCAAGGCCTTCGCGGAATTTGAGGAGAAGCTTCGGGAGTACCTGAACCGCAAGGGGTGAGCTTTATGAGAAATTACTGCGGCCTGGATTGCAGCCAGTGTCCCGCCGTGGAGGACTGCGCTGGCTGCATCGCCACCAGCGGGAAGCCCTACGGGGGCACCTGCGTGCTGGGGGAGTGCTGTAAGGCCAAAGGCTGTGCCGCTCCCGGCAGTTGTTTTTCGGGGCATTGTCCATTGAAGGAGCAGTTGGCGGAGGAGTTCAACGCCTTGGGGATTCCCGGTATGGAGAAGGTCACGGACTTAAACACTCTGCCCGGTTCTTTCATCAATTTGGAGTACACCCTGCCCGGAGGGCAGAAAGTGAAGTTCTGGGATGACAAACGGATGTATGTGGTCAATCAGCTGTGTAAGCACGACGGCAGCGGCCGTTGTTTCGGCCTGACCGCCGATGAGAATTGGCTGCTGGTGTGTGAATACGGCGACAATGGCGCCGACCCGGAAATCGTCGCCTATCAGCGGCGAAAAAAGTAACGATACAGGAGAATGAATTATGTTAACTAGCAAACAGCGGGCTTACCTGCGTTCCCTGGCGGTGAACGAGGACACCATCCTGATGATGGGCAAATCCGGCATGAGTCCGGAGCTGGTCAAGCAGGCGGACGATGCCCTGGAGAAGCGGGAGCTGATCAAAGGGCGGGTGCTGCCGGAGTCCTCTCCCATGACCTCTCGGGAGGCGGCGGAGGAGATCGCCCGGCAGACAAACAGCGATGTAGTGCAGGTGATCGGATCCCGGTTTGTGCTGTACCGGAGGAAGAAGAAGGACCCGAAGATCGTTTTGCCCCGGTGAAAGGGGGAGGACGTTGAAAACAGGCATTTACGGTGGGACGTTCAATCCCATACACAGGGGGCATATCCACCTGCTGGAGGAGTTCACCCGGCGGCTGGAGCTGGACCGGGTGCTGTTGATTCCCACCCGTGTGCCGCCCCATAAATTGGCGCCGGAGCTGGCCAGCGGAGAGGACCGGATGGCCATGTGCCGCCTGGCAGTGGGAGATCTGCCCCACCTGCAGATCTCGGACATTGAAATGCGCCGGGAGGGGAAGAGCTACACTGCGGAGACTCTGGAGGAACTTTCCCGGCAGTACCCTGAGGATCAGTTTTACCTGCTGATGGGGGAGGACATGTTTCTGACGGTGGAGCGCTGGTACCGGCCGGAGACCATTTTTTTCCTGGCCACGGTGTGCGCCACTCCCCGCAGCGCCCACGGCATGGGAAAGCTTCTGATGAAGAAGGAGGAGTACGCCTCCCGGTATGGAGCCCGGTGCATGGTGGAGGACATTCCCTACCTGCCCATCTCTTCCACCCAGGTGCGGGATTGGGTGCGTGAGGGCAGGGATATCACGCCCCTGGTGCCGGAGGCGGTGGCCGGCTATATCAAGGAGCAGGGAATATACAGGAAAGGATGGGATCCTATGGAGTATTCGGAGTACGAGCGGGAAGTGAAGAACCACCTGACGGACCAGCGTTTTTACCACAGCCAGTGCGTGGCTGAGGAAGCGGTGCGTCTGGCCCGGCGGTACGGAGCCGATGAGGAGAAGGCGCGCTTGGCGGGAATTCTCCACGACATCATGAAGGATACCCCGCCGGAGGAACAGTTGAAAATACTGACGGATTCTGGTATAATACTGACCAACACCCAGCAGCGGAACCGGAAATTGTGGCATGCCCTGTGCGGGGCGGCGTATATCCGGCAGAGGCTGGGGGTCACGGACCCGGAGATCGTGGATGCGGTGGCGTGCCACACCAGCGGCAAAGGGAATATGACCCTTCTGGATAAGGTGCTGTTTATTGCGGATTACATCTCGGCGGACAGGACCTATCCCGGGGTGGAGGACATGCGTCAGGCGGCAGACCGAAGCCTGGAGGAAGCCATGGTGGAAGGAATCCGGTATACGGTGGACGAGCTGATGGGGCAAAAGCTGCCGGTGGCGGCGGAATCCATCGAGGCCTATAACGACGCGATCGTTACCTTAGAGAAAAAGGAGCAGCAAGCATGACGTCTTTGGAATTGGCAAAAAAGGCGGCCGCATTTCTGGACAGTAAGAAAGCGGAGAAGCTCAATGTGATAGAGATCGAAAGCATCTCCAGTTTGGCGGACTACTTTGTCATCGCCACGGGCAACAACAACACCCATGTGCGGTCCCTGGCCGACGAGCTGGACGAGAAGATGAAAGGGGAGGGCCTGGCCCCCGCCCGGATGGAGGGATACCGCTCCAACTCCTGGATCCTGCTGGATTGGGGGAACGTGGTGGTGCACATCTTCACCCAGGAGGGCCGGGACTTCTACGACCTGGACCGGCTCTGGGCCGACGGCAAAAAAGTGGAGTGGCAGACCGAGGAAGAGGCGTAACACCTAGAGCCTCTGCATTCGGAGGGGGAACCCCCGACGAGGGTTCCCCCTGCAAAACGGCCCGATGGGACGTTTTGCTTACCCCTTCCTGCGTTTTGGAAGGCTAGGAAGGTCATGGGACGCTGTCCCATACCCTGCAAGCCTTTTGAAAAAGGCTTGAGCGAAAACTTTCGTTCTCGCTCTGACCGAGAAAACAATATCCGCGAACGCGACGAAAAAGTTCTTTGCCTACTTTCTTTCAAGAAAGTAGGGGAAAGGGTTGATAAAGATGAAATACGATCATAAAGCCATAGAACCAAAATGGCAGGAAAAATGGGAAGAGACCGGGGTGTTCCATGCCCAGAACGGCTCGGATAAACCCAAGTACTACGCATTGATCGAGTTCCCCTACCCCTCCGGGCAGGGCTTGCACGTGGGCCATCCCCGGCCCTATACCGCTCTGGACGTGGTGGCCAGAAAGCGGAGAATGCAGGGCTACAATGTGCTGTACCCCATTGGCTGGGACGCCTTCGGCCTGCCCACCGAGAACTACGCCATCAAGAACCACGTCCATCCTGCCGAGGTGACCAAGAAGAATATCGCCCGGTTCAAGAAGCAGATCCAGTCCCTGGGCATCAGCTTTGACTGGAGCCGGGAGATCTCCACCACCGATCCCGAGTACTACAAGTGGACCCAGTGGATTTTCCTGCAGCTGTTCAAGGCTGGCCTGGCCTATAAGAAGGAGATGAACGTCAACTGGTGCACCTCCTGCAAGTGTGTTTTGGCCAATGAGGAAGTGGTCAACGGCGTGTGCGAGCGCTGCGGCAGCGAAGTGGTCCACAAGGTGAAGAGCCAGTGGATGCTGAAGATCACCGCCTATGCCCAGCGGCTCATTGACGACCTGGATCTGGTGGACTATCCCGAGCGGGTCAAGACCCAGCAGAAGAACTGGATCGGCCGCTCCACCGGCGCCGAGGTGGACTTCGACACCACCGCCGGGGATAAGCTGACGGTCTACACCACCCGTCCCGACACCCTGTACGGCGCCACCTACATGGTGGTGTCCCCGGAGCACCCCTATTTGGAGAAGTGGGCGGACAAGCTGGAGAACCTGGAGGAGATCAAGGCCTACCAGGAGCAGGCCGCTCGGAAGTCCGACTTTGAGCGCACCGAGGTGGCCAAGGATAAGACCGGCGTCAAGCTCCAGGGCGTTTCCGCCATCAATCCCCTGACCGGAAAAGAGATCCCCATCTTCATCTCCGACTACGTGCTGGTGTCCTACGGCACCGGTGCCATCATGGCTGTGCCCGCTCACGATACCCGTGACTGGGAGTTCGCCAAGAAGTTTAACCTGCCCATCATTGAGGTGGTCAAGGGCGGCAACGTAGAGGAGGAAGCCTTCACCGACTGCGAAACCGGCATCATGGTCAACTCCGGCATCCTGGACGGCCTGACCGTGGAAGAGGCCAAGAAGAAGATCACCGAGTACCTGGAGGAAAAGGGCATTGGCCACGCCAAGGTGAACTTCAAGCTCCGTGACTGGGTGTTCTCCCGCCAGCGGTATTGGGGCGAGCCCATCCCCGTGGTGTACTGCGAGAAGTGCGGCTGGGTGCCCCAGCCGGAGAGCGAGCTGCCCCTGCGCCTGCCCGAGGTGAAATCCTACGAGCCCACCGATAACGGAGAATCCCCTCTGGCCCATATGACCGATTGGGTGAACACCACCTGTCCTCATTGCGGCGGCCCCGCCAAGCGTGAGACCGATACCATGCCTCAGTGGGCAGGCTCTTCCTGGTATTTCCTGCGGTACATGGATCCCCACAACGACAAGGAGTTTGTCTCTCAGGAGGCGCTGAAGTACTGGTCTCCGGTGGACTGGTACAACGGCGGCATGGAGCACACGACCTTGCACCTGCTGTACAGCCGATTCTGGCACAAGTTCCTGTTTGATCAGGGCTTGGTGCCCACGCCGGAGCCCTATGCCAAGCGGACCAGCCACGGCATGATCCTGGGTGAGAACGGGGAGAAGATGAGCAAATCCCGGGGCAACGTGGTGAACCCTGACGATATCGTCAACGAGTATGGCGCGGATACCATGCGCCTGTACGAGATGTTCATCGGCGACTTTGAGAAAGCTGCTCCCTGGAGCAACGCCGGCATCAAAGGCTGCCGCCGGTTTGTGGAGCGGTATTGGAACCTGCAGAGCATGCTCTGTGAGGAGCAGGGGATCCGCCCGGATATGGAGAGCGCCTTCCACAAGGCCATCAAGAAGGTCAGCGAGGACACAGAGGTGCTGAAGTTCAACACCGCCATCGCTGCCCTGATGACGCTGATGAACCAGGTGGCTGCCAAGGGCAGCATTACCAAGGAGGAACTGCGGATCTTCACCATTCTGCTGAATCCCTTTGCCCCCCATGTCACCGAAGAGGTGTGGGCGGACAACGGCCTGGGAGAGGGCCTGGTGGCCCAGCAGCCCTGGCCGGAGTACGACGAGGCCAAGTGCAAGGATGAGACCGTGGAGATTGTGGTGCAGGTTTGCGGCAAGGTCCGTGCCCGTCTGAATGTGGCAGCGGACATCTCCAAGGAGGACGCCCTGGCTGCCGCCAAGGCCGAGCCCAAGGTGGCCGCCGAGATCGCCGGCAAGAACGTGGTCAAGGAGATCTACGTGCCCGGTAAGCTGGTCAACATCGTGGCCAAGTAAGTAAGATACAAGTGTTGCATTTCTCAGAAGCAGAAAAGGCCGCCCAAACGGGCGGCCTTTTCTGCTTCTATGCTTGCTGGAGGGGAGCAGCAAGAAGTTCTTTCCGGCATAAAACATCTCGCGTTTTGGGGTGAATTCCCGCTCCCTTTTGCGGAGAGTATCCCAGCCTGAATGGGCTTGACTGCCGTGGAAGAACCCATCCTGCCGCTGCCTATGGGAAGCCTGCTTCTCACCACACAGAGGAGGAACCACAGCTTCTGGCTGTTTTCCCTCCCGGCACATAGAGTGCCCGGTGCGGGGAACCGCGAACCACCGGCCTGTTTGAGGCAAGGGTGTTATTGCTTGGTGCGTCGTTTCCAGTACCCGTAACCGATCAGGGCAGCCAGGGCCAGCAGTATTAGAAGACAGGTGGCAAAGTAGAGAGGCGTCCAGTGGCCCATGGAGTGCCAGTCTCCAAAGAGCAGGGCGGAGGCAGCGCGGAAGGGCCACAGCACCGCTTGAGAGATCCCTGAGAGAAGCTCCACGAAGATGTGGACCAGGGCGCCTAACACCTGGAAGAATGCCTTTGCAATAGCGCTGATCAGATCGAACAGAGCGGAAATCATGTGTGCAGCTCCTTTCTGGGCGAGATCAATCGGCAGTGGTCTCGACAATGTTGTAATAGGTTCGGGCGGTAAAGGCGTAGATGATCAAATAAGCCAGGGCAAAGACGGCCACGCATCCCAGGGTGGAGAAGAGGATCAGCTGGAAATCTGCCAAGCCCATGATCAGAAGGATCTTCTGCAGCATGGGGAAGGCGAAAGCCAGATGCACCACCGCAGTGAGCAGGGGCAGGAAGAACACCAGCAGAATCTGACTGTGGATGCTTTTTTTGACCTCCTGATGGCTCATGCCCACCTTCTGCATGATGGAGAAGCGCTTGGCGTCCTCATAGCCCTCGGACACTTGTTTGTAGTAGATGATCAACGCGGTGCCCAGCAGGAACAACACTCCCAGGAACATCCCCAGGAAGAACAGTCCGCCGTACAGGCTCAGAAAGTCCTCCCGGGAGGTGGCACTGTCCTCGAACATCAGGGAGTCGTACTCCACGTTTTCCCCCTGGAACAGGGTGTTGTCCAAGGCCTGGGACATGGCTTTGACGTCCTGAGGGTCCCCTCCGGCCACATCGAAGTCGTAGGAGTAGGTGGGGGGAACAAAGTCCGCTGGGGCGGGGGTGTCGCCCCCGGCAATGATGGTGTTGACCACTGCCGCGTCCTTGACCACCATGTAGTAGGTTTCGTAAATCTGAGCCATGGTGGAGACGTCAGGGAAGGAGTAGTCTGCGGTCAGGATGGAAAACTCCATATTGTTGATGGTCATGGAGTCCCCTGCGGGGAAGGTGTGGAACGGATCAAAGAACAGCACTTGGTTGTCATTCAGTTCCACATCCTGACCGGAGAACTGCTGGAACTCCTCCTGGGTGAAGATCTCCGCCACGGCGTAGGTGGTGGTGGCCACCTCCTGGGTGGAGAAGCGGCTGCCCATCCGGGCCATGGTGATGGTCCAGCCCTCCTGTTCCACCACATTCTCCAGGGAGAGGCCCAAGTCCTCTGCCTGATCCGCCACAGCGGAACGGATCATCTCCTTGGCGTCTTCGTTGGCTCCTCGGGCTGAGATGAGGACGTTCCGAGGATAGCGGGTGCGGATGAGCTGATCCATGGAGGTGTACAGAGAGAAGGTGGTGGACACGGTCACCAGCAGGGCGGTGAACAGCACACAGATGGAGGCCAAACCCGCGGCGTTTTGTTTCATCCGGAAGAGCATGCCGGAGATGGCGGTGAAGTGGTTTGTCTTGTAGTAAAAGCCCTTGTTCTTCTTCAGCAGCTTTAATAGTGCCGTGATGCCGGTGATAAACAGCAGATAGGTGCCCAGGATCACCAGGATCACCGCCACAAAGAAGAACAGCAGCGCCTGCAGGGGATCCTGAATGGTGACGGCCATATAGTAGCCGGTGCCCAGCAGGATGGCTCCCAGCACCGCCAGGATCCAGTGGGCCTTGGGCTCTTTCTCACCGGCCTCCCCGCCGTGGAGCAGCTCAATGGGCTTGGAGAGCTTCACCTGCAGCAGGTTGTAGCACAGAGTCAGCAGGAAGATGCACCCAAAGAGGATCACAGTGGCCAGAATGGCAGATCCGGGAATCAAAAACGTGATAGGAAGGGTGGAGCCCAGCATCACTCCCAGAAGCCAGAACATGACCCTGGAGAAGAGGATGCCCAGTCCCAACCCCAGAATCAGGGAGATGCCGGCGGTGAGCAGTGTTTCCCGGAAGAGGATCTTGGCGATGTGCTGTTTTTCCATGCCCAGAATGTTGTAGAGGCCCAGCTCTTTTTTCCGGCGTTTGATGATAAAGCTGTTGGTGTAAAAGAGAAACAGCACCGCAAACAAGCCGATGACAAACTGTCCCAGCTGAAGCATGGAAGCCACGGAGGTGCCGCCGTACATGGTGGTCTGGTTGATGCCGGGCACCAAGGCGCAGATGATGTAGAACATGAGGATGATCCCCGCCGAGGAGAGCAGATAGGGCAGATAGACCCGGCGGTTGTTTTTCAGATTGCTGAAGGCCAGCTTCCAATAGAAGCCTCTGCTGTGCTTACTCATGGATGGCCACACTCCTTTCCCGAGCGCCGGTAGTCAGCTGGGTGAGGGTGTGAGAGATGGCCTGATACAGGTCGTCATCGGTCATGGCGCCCCGGTAGATCTGGTGGAACACTTGGCCGTCCTTGATGAACAGCACCCGTCTGGCGCGGCAGGCAGCCTGGAGGGAGTGGGTCACCATCAGGATGGTCTGACCGTCCTGATTGATGGCGGTGAAGATGTCCATGATCTGCTGGGCAGAGCGGGAATCCAGAGCGCCGGTGGGCTCGTCGGCCAGGATCAGCTGGGGGTGGGTGATGATGGCCCGGGCAATGGCCGCCCGTTGTTTCTGGCCGCCGGAAACCTCAAAGGGAAACTTTTTCAGCAGCTCCCAGATGCCCAGCTTGTGGGCAATGGGATCCATGCGCTTTTGCATCTCGTCGTACTTTTTTCCAGCCAGCACCATGGGCAGGAAGATGTTGTCCTGGATGGAGAAGGTGTCCAGCAGGTTGAAATCCTGGAACACAAAGCCCAGGTTATCCCGCCGGAAGGCGGAGATCTCCTTTTCCCCCAAGGTGACGATGTCCCGCATGTTCAAAAACACCTGCCCCGAGGAGGGCTTATCCAGTCCCGCCAGGATGTTCAGCAGGGTGGTTTTGCCGGAGCCGGACTCGCCCATGATGGCCACAAATTCGCCCTCTTCCACGTCAAAGCTCACCCCGTTTAGAGCCTGAACCTTGTTCCCTCCCAGGCGGGTGGTGTACACCTTCTTCAGATCGTTCACATGTAAAAGCGCCATAAAAACCTCTCCTTTTTCCGCGTTGTGAAAACGCCTCTCAAAATCTCTTTCGGGAAAAAGTATAGGCTTCAAATCTTACGGGTTTTATAAGGACGCCTTACAAAATGAGAAACGAAACCTTACGGTTTTGAAAGTCCCTTGGTCCGCGGCCGGCTGATTATGGGTGCCCGCAAGCCGTCTCACCAAGGGTTCGGTCCGTGGGGATCCCAGCAGGAATTCCCCCTGAGCAGCGCCTCTCTTTGGGAGAATCAAGGAGCCGGGGGGAGGGAACAAAAAAAGGAGAGAGCGTTTTGCTCTCTCCTTTTTTTACAGCAGCAGCTTTCGGATGCTGTCAAAGTCCTGGGCTCGGTAGGTGACGGTCAGGCCCTCCGGCACCGGCTGGGTCAGAGGGGCAAACCACAGGGAGTCCACTCCGGCGTTTTGGGCGCCCTGCATGTCCGAGGTGAGGGAATCCCCAATGAGCAGTGCCTCCTCCCGGCGGAACTCCGGGATCCTGGCGAACACATAGTCAAAGTAGGCCTTGTCCGGCTTGGCGGCGCCGGCAGCCTCAGAGACAAAGAAGGCCTTCACATAGCGGAGCAGCCCGGAGCGCTCCAGCCGGGTCTTCTGGCTGGCAGCGTTGCCGTTGGTGACGATGTACTGCTGGTAGCGGGGGGCCAGATCCCGCACCAGCTCCAGGGCGCCGGGGAGCAGCGCGCCTCCCTGGCCCAGGTTCTCAAAGTAGACCCGGTTGATCTCCTCCGGGTTGCCGGTGAGCCCGGCTTTCCCCATAAAGTCCCGGAAGCGTCCCTCGAAGAGCTGGGGTTTGGTGCACTCCTGCCGCTCGAACTTGTCCCACCAGCGGTTGTTGCAGGTTTCATAGCAGTCCAGCATGGCGGTGGAGTAGGGCTTCTGGGAGCCGAAGCAGGCCTGGTAGGTGGCTTGGAAGGCATGGAGCATGTCCGCGTCAAAATCCAGCAGAGTTTTGTCCGCGTCGAACAGGAGGAAACGGTAGGTTTTCACAGCAAGCGCTCCTTTCGCTGACATACGGCCCCCCGGGGTCCGCATAGGATGTGGTAGCTTTCATTTGATGATACCCCAAAGGGCAGCCGCTGTCAAGAAACCGGCGGCGCTGGAAAGGATGGCTTATGCGGAGACTGAGCGTGCGGAAATATTCTTACCTGATCCTGTGGCTGGGCTTGTTGGCCGCAGTGGCAGGGGTGTGGTTCTTTGGCGGAGAGGGCGGGGGAGGCGAAGGCAGCCAGACCCCTCCGACCTCCCAGGGCACTGCCCAGCCCTCCCTCAGTCCCACCGCCCAGGCCAATCCGGAGGAGGAAGATACCCTGGTGGGAGTGTGGGTGCCCTATTTCTCCCTGGCCACTTCCGAGGGCACTCAGGAGGCCTTTGAGGCCAACTACCGGCAGATCGCCGACACTGCCCTGGAGAAGGGGATCAACGCCATGTTTGTCCATGTCCGGCCCTTCTCCGACGCCCTCTATCCCTCCCAGTATTACCCCTGGTCCCATGTCCTCACCGGGACCCAGGGCCAGGACCCGGGGTTCGACCCGCTCCAGTTTATGATCGACTACACCCACAGCCTGGGGATGGAGTTTCACGCCTGGCTGAATCCCCTGCGGGTCAAGACCTCTGAGACGCCCTCTGCCCTGGCGGAGAACAACCCCTATTACACCCTGGGTGCCGAGTCCCCCGACTACTTCATGGAGTGGGAGGGCGGCGTGTACCTGAATCCGGCCTATCCCACGGTGCGGGCATTGATCGCCAACGGCGCGGCGGAAATCGCGGCCAATTACGACGTGGACGGCATCCACTTTGACGACTACTTCTATCCCACCGAGGACGCCTCTCTGGACAGCCCGGCCTATGACGCCTATGTCCAGTCGGTGGAGAATCCCCTGCCCTTGCTGGAATGGCGCAAGGACAACATCAACGCCATGGTGGCCCAGGTGTACAGCGCCATCAAGCAGGCCAATTCCCAGGTGGTGTTTGGCATCTCTCCCCAGGGGAACATCCAGAACGACGAGGCCATGGGGGCTGACGTGGAGACCTGGGCGGCGGTACCGGGTTATGTGGATTACTTGGCGCCTCAGCTGTACTTCAGCTTTGAGAATGAAGCCTTGGGGTATTTGGACGCCCTGGAGGAGTGGGCAAACCTGCCCCGCCATGAGGATCTGGAGCTGTACGCAGGATTGGCACTTTACAAGGTTGGAACCGACGCGGATAACGGCACCTGGCTTGGGAGAGATGATATCATTGCGCTCCAGGCGGAGGCCGCCCTGGATGCAGGGTATGAGGGGGTCATCTTGTATTCTTCCGACTATTTAAGCGGAGAGCAGACGGAAAAAGAGCTGGAAAATGCAATGGCGGTGCTAGAATAATTCTTTTTGTATTGACTCCTGACGATTTAAAGTGCTATAATGTGAAAATTACCAGAAAGAATCAAAATTCCAAAGAAAAGGAGTCGGGTGACATGTGCGAAATCAATGAGATTGGCTCGCGTCTGCGGGAACTGCGGGAAGCCAGCGACTACACGGTAGAGCGGCTGGCTTCGGAATTGCGGGTAGATCCGGAAGTATACCGGAACTACGAACAGGACGGGAAGGACATTCCCATCAGCCTCATCTATGAAGTAGCCAATAAGTTTGGGGTAGACTTCGCAGAGATCGTAACGGGCGCCCCCTCCCGACTGGACACGTATCACATTGTAAAACGGGGACAGGGCCGGGTGGTAAACCGGAATCCGGAGTATCACTTTGAGGATTTGGCCTACCGCTATGCGGATAAGGTCATGCAGCCCCTGCTGGTCACGCTGGAGCCCACAGACGCTCCTGCAAAGCTGATCACCCATTCGGGCCAGGAATTCAATATGGTCCTGGAGGGCACGGTGGTCGTGGTGATCGGCGATAAGGAATTCTCCCTGACGGCAGGGGATTCCATTTACTTCAACCCCACCATTCCTCACGGCCAGCGGTGCGGCGGGCCGGAGAAGGCCCGGTTTATCACCGTGATTGCGGAGTAAGGAACCCAGGGCGCATTGCATGTGAGAAAAGAAAGGAAGTTTGATCCCAATGGACATGTTGTTGAAAAAATACCTCCCCAGGATCGAGTTTGATTCCTATGAGGATTTCAAAGCGAATTATAAAGTGAACGTGCCGGAAGATTTCAACTTTGGGTTTGACGTGGTGGACGCCTGGGCGGATGCCGAGCCGGAGAAGAAGGCTCTGGTCTGGTGCGACGAAGAGGATGACGAGAAGGTGTTCACCTTCACGGATATCAAGAAGCTGTCCAATAAGGCGGCCAACTTTTTCAAGAGCCTGGGCGTGAAGAAGGGCTCCGTGGTGATGATGATTCTCCGCCGCCGGTGGGAGTACTGGATCTGCGCCACAGCTCTCCACAAAATCGGAGCGATCCTGATCCCCGGCACGTTGCAGCTGACCAAAAAGGACATTGTGTACCGCGGCAACGCCGCCAAAGTCTGCGCAGTGGTGTGCGTCAATGATCCCTTTGTTATCGAGCAGGTGGAGGCCGCCGAAGGGGACATCCCCACCCTGAAGAACAAGATCATGGTGGTGGAGCACCGGGATGGCTGGCTGGATCTCAACGAGGAGATGGAGAAGTTCTCCGATGAGTTCCCCCGTCCCACTGGGGAGGAAGCCACCCGCTGGAACGACACCATGCTGGTGTATTTCACTTCCGGTACCACTGGCATGCCCAAGATGGTGCAGCACAATTTCTCCTATCCTCTGGGGCACATCGTCACCGCCAAGTATTGGCAGCAGGTGGAGGAGAACAAGCTGCACATGAGCGTGTCCGACTCCGGCTGGGCCAAGTTTGGCTGGGGCAAGATCTACGGCCAGTGGGTCTGCGGCGCGGTGATCTTCTGCTATGATATGGAGGCAAAGTTCAATCCCCGCCACCTGCTGGAGCATCTGGAAAAGTACAAGGTGACCACCTTCTGTGCGCCGCCCACCATGTTCCGGTTTATGCTTCAGGAAGACGTGACAAAATACGACCTGTCCAGCATTCATCACTGCTGCATCGCTGGTGAGCCCCTGAACCCGGAGGTGTTTAAAAAGTGGCTGGAGCTGACAGGTTTGAAGCTGTACGAAGGTTTTGGCCAGTCGGAGGGTTCCGTGATGCTGGCCAACTTCCAGTGGTTCGAACCCATTCCCGGCTCCACCGGCAAACCCTCGCCCCTGTACGATATCCAGCTGATTGATGGGGAGGGCAATGTGTGCGAGGACGGCGAAGAGGGCACCATCGCCATCATGGACGTGAAGAACCATCCTCCTGTGGGACTGTTTACCGGGTATTACTTAAACGATGAGATGACCGAAGAGAAGCTGGGCGGCGCCTATTACGACACTGGCGACGTGGCCTGGCGGGACAGCAACGGCTACTTCTGGTTTGTGGGCCGCAACGATGACGTGATCAAGTGTTCCGGCTACCGGATTGGGCCCTTCGAAGTGGAGAGCGCCCTGCTGGAGCATCCCGCGGTGGTGGAGTGTGCCATCACCGGCGCTCCGGATCCTATCCGCGGCCAGGTGGTCAAGGCCACCATCGTGCTGGCCAAGGGGTATGAGGGCACTCCGGAGCTGACCAAGGAGCTGCAGAACCATGTGAAGCACGCCACTGCGCCCTATAAGTATCCTCGCGTGATCGAGTACGTGAAGGAGCTGCCCAAGACTATCGGCGGCAAGATCAAGCGTGCGGAGATCCGCAAAGCGGACGAGTCCTAAGGGGCGTTAAAAAGCTTGATGGGTAGAAAAGGGAATAGAATTAAGTAGAGTACAAAAGGACACCCAGATTTGGGTGTCCTTCTTTTTTGAGAGCTGGTATTTTGTTCTGTCGTTGGTCAGTAGCGGTTAAAAATGTTTCTTCAAAAAGTACTGGCTCAAAAAAGGGATTTACGGGTTGCCCGCCACCACGGAATCCTTGCCGTAAAACGTCGCCACCCGTTGATTGACGGGATTGGAGGGATCCTCTGAGAGGACTGGAACCGAGGTGGGAAGCAGCAGTTCAGGCCGATATGTGATGGGTTCCACCACAACGTCAGTCAGTGAGGGGTCCTCCAGCAAAGCAGCCTGCTCTTGAACTTGCGCGTCATAGGCTTGGGCCTCCCCACGCCACAAGGAGAGGGCGGCGCTGACCCCCGTGAGGGAGGAAAAGCCGGGCAGGCTGGCCACAGAAAGCCCGAAGACCACCACTAAGGACATCAGTGTTGCTGCCGGTGAGATCTTCGTGGCGCGCAGGGCGTTCCAAAGGCCTGGACGATGGGTGATCCATCCACACAGGTAGAAGGTCACACCAATTGCCAGCAGGCAGAAAGCGTCATAATAGAGGTCCTCCATGCGTCCGGCACCCGTGCCGCCCATGGCGTAAATGGGCGGGGTGAGTAGGATTCCCAACAGACAGACGGCCACAAATATCGCCCCAAGAGGGAGGGGGAAGGGAAAAGCCAGTTTGGAAGCGTACTTGCAGAAGAGAGGGCATAGAAAAATCAAAGCCAATAGGAAGGGCAGCGAGGTCCATTCCGTAATATTGCGCACCGAGGCACCCAGCGCCAAGAGAATGGCTTTCCCGGCACCAGGTCGGTTCTCAAAGTGAGCTTGGCGTACGCTGTTTCCGGGAGCCAATATGCTGATGGCAAAGGCGGAGAGCTCCAAAAGAAAGAAAACGAAAGTGCCCAGTTTGCGGGAGAGCGGAAGGCGTTTCCATAGGGTGTAAAGGAATCCAGCCAAGAGGAGGACGCAGGAGAGCAGGGCGGTGGGGTAATTTCCACCGCCCAGGAAAAACGCCAAGATGCCGGTTCCCACGGCACAGGCCAATGTGCGGTTTCTGGAGGTTCCCCGCAAGAACTTGGAGAGCAGTGCCAGCATACAGAGCATGACCCCGTGGAAAAAGGTGTAGAAGAGGGCACCGTTGTACCAGAAAAAGCCCTCAAAGGGATCGGGAGCAAAGTGAACCATAAAAAAGCACAGGGCTGCGGAGAGAATAACCCAGGCAGAGTTGCTCATGGACAGCCGGTGCACACCAACTTCCCTGCAGAAAAAACAGCTGCCGAAGATCAGTGAACCCAGCATGAGGTAGGGAGTGATGGCGTAGTACGCCTCGCCGAAGGCAGCGGGTTGCAGTGCCATGAGGAAGACAGCGGAAAAGGTTCCCTGCCAATCGAGGTAAGTTTCCTTGGTCTCTCTGGCAGCAGCGGCGAGAATTTGCCAAAGGGATCCGCCTTCCCGTACTGTCTGAGCGGCGTAGAGTCCATAGCTGTAATCATCCGAACACGGGTGATCGTAAAAGGCGATGGCCAAAACGGGCAACAGGGATAGGGCGAACAGCAGAACGCAGCAGATGGCGACTCGTTTCTCTGTCAGAAGGGAATCCGCCCGGTTCCAAAATTTTTTCATCATATTAGGGTGCCTCCTCCCACAATTCCTGTTGTTAAAGTATAACGGATTTTTCCATGGGGTGCAAGGCGGAGAAGCTGGAAAGACGGTTCCTCGGTTTTTGTTCAGCTGGTTTGCAGGCCCTGCCGTAACTCATCGTTCCATTTATTTTCTCTTCGGCTCCCCCTGCTTGTCCTGAAAAATCAGCGTCTCCTCCAGGACATTTTTCAGCCCTCCCCACCCACAGACCCGGGATTTTTTCTCGGATTCTCACTTTGCAAACACCACCGTCTGTGCTATAGTAGACCTGAACATATTTGGCGGCATAGTGCCGCGTTGAGAGGAGTTATTGCCATGTACCAGTTTGACCGTGAGGAGTATCAGCGCCGGATGGCCTGGTATACTGACGCCCGTTTCGGCATGTTCATCCATTGGGGACTCTACGCCATCCCCGCCCGTGGGGAGTGGGTCCGCAGCGTGGAGGAGATGCCCAAGGAGGACTATATGCCCTTCTTTGAGGAGTTTAACCCTGTGGACTTTGACCCCAAGGCTTGGGCCAGAGCCGCCAAGGAGGCCGGCATGAAGTATGTGGTGCTCACTGCCAAGCATCACGACGGCTTCTGCTTGTTTGACAGCAAGTACACCGATTTCAAATCCACCAATACTCCCTTTGGCCGGGATATTGTCAAGGAGTTTGTGGAGGCCGTCCGTGGGGAGGGGCTGAAGGTGGGCCTCTACTTCACTCTGTTGGATTGGTATCACCCCGATTACCCCCACTATGGTGACCAGAACCACCCCATGCGCAACAATCCCGCTTACAGCAATGAGAACCGTGACTTCTCCCGGTATGTGGAGTACCTCCACAACCAGGTGCGGGAGATCTGCACCAACTACGGCAAGCTGGATATCCTGTGGTTCGACTTCTCCTATGAGAACGAGAATTACGTCATGCGGGGGGAGACTTGGAAAGCCACGGAGCTGGTGAATATGGTCCGTGAGCTCCAGCCCGATGTGATCATCGACAACCGCCTGGAGGTCAGCGGGGAGGGCTTCGGCTCTCTGTGGGAATGCAACCCCACCCCCTACCACGGCGACTTTGTCAGCCCGGAGCAGATCATTCCCCCCAACGGCATCCAGGATAAGCAGGGCAACGACCTGATCTGGGAGGCCTGCATCACCATGAATAACCATTGGGGCTATTGCCAGAACGACCGGTTCTTCAAGCCCTCTTCCATGCTGATCAAGAAGCTGGTGGAGTGCGTCTCCAAGGGCGGCAACCTGCTGCTGAACGTGGGGCCCGACGCCATGGGCAATATTCCGCCTCAGTCCATGGAGATTCTCCAGCAGATCGGCGCCTGGATGAAGCGCAACTCCCAGAGCATCTACGGCTGCGGCAAATCCGGCCTGGAGAAGCCCGACAGTGGCCGGATCACCCGCAAGGGCAATAAGCTCTACTACCACCTGTTTGAGAACACTGTGGGACCCATGCCCTTGATGGGGGTCAAAGAGGAGCAGATCCAGAAGGTCCGCTACCTGGCCACCGGCGCGGAGATCAAGCTCTCCAACAGCTGGATGAGCAGCAACTATCCGGACATCGTGTTTGCCGACCTGGGTGAGGATCCCGTCCTGCCGGATCCCGTGGACACGGTGCTGGAAGTCACCCTGAAGGAGTAAGCTATGAGCGGTTCCTTTGTGCTGGAAGCCTGTGTGGACAGCCTGGCCTCCGCCCTGGCCGCCAGGGAGGGGGGCGCTACCCGGTTGGAGCTTTGCGCCAACTTGATCATCGGCGGCACTACGCCCATGCCCTCCTTGGTGGAGGCGGTAAAACGTGAGACGGGCTTGCCCGTCCATGCTCTGCTGCGGCCCCGGTTTGGGGATTTCCTCTATGACTCCCAGGAACACCGGATGCTTTTCCAGGATGCCTGCGCTCTGCTGGACGCCGGCGCCGATGCTGTGGTCTCCGGCTTCCTTACCAGGGATGGAGATCTGGATCTGGAGCACTTGACCCCTCTGGTGGAGCTCTGCCACAGCCGAGGAAGACGGTTTACCCTGCACCGGGCCTTTGACGTGTGCCGGGATCCTCTGACTGCCTGGGAGCAGTGCCAGGTGTTGGGAGTGAATACTGTGCTCACCTCCGGCCAGGGGAATACCTGCCTGGAGGGGCTGCCTCTGCTCAAGGAGCTGTGGCAGCGCCGGGGAGAGGTGGAGCTGCTCATTGGGGCCGGGGTGGATGCTGCTGCCATCCGGGAGATCCGGCGGGAGCTGCCCCAAGCCAACGCTTTTCACATGAGCGGGAAAGCGGTCCTGGAGAGCCCCATGACCTACCGAAAGGAAGGCGTGTCCATGGGCTTGCCGGGCTTTGATGAATACACCTTGTGGCGCACCGATCCCCAGCGGATCCGGGCGGCCAGAAAGGAGCTGATGAATTCGTGACGTGGTCACAGGAGCTTTTGGACTACGCCCATAGTCACCTGCAGCGGCGGGAGCATCTGTTTGGTGCCCGGCGGGAGGAGGTGCGGGAAACTTTAGAGCATTGCCAGGGGGACGAGGGACTGCTTCTGTCCTTCCTCTATGCCTCCATGCCCATCACCGATGTGGGGGATTACAGCCCGGAGTACTTCCTGAGCGTGGTGCGGCAAGCCCTGAAGGTCCGGGAGGAGTTTTCCTGGTGCGGGGCCCTGCCGGAGCATCTGTTTCTAAAGGACGTGCTGTATCCCCGGATCAATACCGAGGAGCTTTCGGATTGTCGGGGGCTGTTCCATGACGCCCTGGCACCCCGGGTGGCGCACCTGCCCCTGCCGGAGGCCATTCTGGAGGTCAACCGCTGGTGCTGTGAGGAGGCCACCTACCGCTCCACGGACGGATGCACCTCTTCTGCGTTGGAGGTGTACCGCAGGGGCTATGGCCGCTGCGGGGAGGAGTCCACTTTTCTGGTGTCGGCCCTGCGAAGCGTGGGGATTGCCGCCAGGCAGATCTATGTGCCCTGGTGGTCCCATTGCGACGACAACCACGCCTGGGTGGAGGCCTTTGACGGGGAGCGCTGGCGCTACCTGGGGGCCTGCGAGCCGGAGCCTGTGCTGGACCGCGGGTGGTTTACCCATGCGGCGGCCCGGGCCATGATGGTCCACACCAGGTCCTTTGTCCAAGGCAGCCGGGAGGAAGTGGCCTTCCTCTTTCCGGACATCCCTCCCGTGGATTGGGAGGTCCAGGAGGGCGTGGCCTATGAGAACCTGACCCAACGCTATGCCAAGACAAAATTGCTCACGGTGGAAGCCCTGGACCAGGAGGGAAAGCCTCTTCCCGGAGCCTGGGTTTCCCTGTCCGTGATGAATATGGCCGCTCCCCGGGAGATTCTCCGCCGTCCGGTGGACGCCTGGGGGAAGGTCACCGTCTCCCTGGGGGAGGGCACCGTGCTGTGCACTTTGTGGGATCCCCGCCAGCCCGGCCTGTGGGGGGAGGTTCTCCTGAGCCCGGAGGAAACCAGCTGCCAAGTGCGTCTGGGCCAGCTTTTGGCGCCGTCCGGAGAAGTGAGCTTCTCTGCCCCGCCGGATGCCGGCTTAACTATTCCACCTCTGAGCCCAGAGGCGGAGACGGCCCGGCAGGGCTGGTTGGAGACTGGCGAACGGCTGCGCCAGGCCAAAACGGAGGCGCTTCATTCCCAAAAGCCCCAGGTCCCCGCTGGAAATCAAGGCCGGGTGTGGGAATCCCTCACAGAGAAGGACCGGGACCGGCTGCTTTCCAAGGAACTGCTGGAGGACGCGGAAAAGGCCTTTGCCTGGGAGGAGTCCCTCCCTGCCCAGGTCTTCCAAGAGGGATTGCTCTCTCCCCGGGTGGGCTTGGAGGTGCTGACACCCTGGCATCGGCTGTTGGCGGACCGCTTCTCCCCGGAGGAGGTCCAGGCCGCCCGCCGAAATCCCCGGTTGGTTTGGAAGTGGGTGGAGACCACCGCTCCTCTGGACGAGGAGTGCTACCAGGACCTGTGGGGCACCCCTGAGGGGATGCTCCAGGTGGGAGCCGCCACTGGGCGGGGCCAGATGCTGCTGTTTTGTGCGGCCTGCCGGGCGCTGGGAATCCCGGCAAAGCTGGTGGATGGCAAGCCCTGGTTCTGGCAAAATGGGAAGTTTTCTCCCCTCTGGGGGGAGGAGCCCACAGGTGGGCTGAGCCTGACCAGTCTGGAGGATCGAGAAGTCGCACCTCAGCGGGATTACACCCTGTCCCGCAGGGAGTCCACCGGCTTCCATCCTCTGAGAGGGGCGACCCTGGTGCCTGGCAAGGCCTTGGAGCTAGAGGCTGTCCCCGGTGAGTACCGCTTGTGGACGGTGACCAGAATGCCCAGCGGCAGCCAGCTGTGCTGGTGGGAGAGCTTCTCCCTGAGGGAAGGAGAGTCCCGGAATGAGACCCTCACTTTCCTGGAGGGAGCACCGGAGGATCTGCTGACCAGTTGTCCCCTGCCTGAGTTTACCCTGGAAGATTCCCAGGGACAGCGGTTTACAGGAGCTCAGCTGATGGCCAAGGCGCCTTTGACGGTGCTGTGCTTCTTGGAGCCCAACCGGGAGCCCACGGAGCACCTGCTCAATGAGCTGCGGGAGGACGCTGCTGCCTTCCAAGAGGTGCCCCTGTATTTTGCCATGGGGGATCCCTTCCAGGAGGACCGAACCCTGGGATTGGCCCGGAAATCATTGCCTGGGGTCCAGCTGTTTCAGGCGGATATGGGCGGCGAGGTGTCCAATCTGGCCCGGAGAGTCTACCAGGAGCCTGGGAGATTGCCATTGGTGCTCTTGGTGGATAGAAAAGGAAATAGCCTTTACAGCTGCAGCGGATATAACGTGGGTACAGCCCAGCTGCTGAAACGGCTGTATTCCGCTGGGGAGAGGCTGTTTTCGAAGGAATAATTGCAATCGCTGGAAAGGAGAATGCCTTTATGGAAAATAAGATGTTGGAGCTGTTGATGACCCGGCGGAGCGTGCGGTCATATAAACCGGATCAGATCACCGAAGAGGAGCTGGACGCCGTGACCAAGGCGGGCACCTACGCCCCCACTGGGATGGGCATGCAGTCCCCGGTGATTGTGGCGGTTCAGAGTCCTAAGTACCGGGAAGCGGTGATGAAGCTGAATCAGCAGGCTCGAGGCGGGGAAACCGACCCCTATTACGGCGCGCCCACTATCCTGGTGGTGCTGGCGGATCCCCAGCGGGGCACTTGCGTGGAGGACGGCGCCTGCGTGCTGTGCACCATGATGGATGCCGCCCATGCCATTGGGCTGGCCTCCTGTTGGATCCACGGGGAGCATGAGATGTTCCAGCTGCCCGAGGGCAAGGCGCTGCTGCGGGAGTGGGGTCTGCCGGAGAACCTGCGGGGTGTAGGGTCTCTGGCCCTGGGGTATGCTGCAGGTCCGCTGCCCCAGCCAAAGGCGCGCAAGGCTGACTATGTCAAGAAGGTCTGAGTTTCGGACTGAATTTGTGGAAAAAAGGCGTCCCCAAAGGGGACGAGAGCGGACGGCTCCCTGCGGGGGGCCGTTTTCCTTTGGCGTTTTCCCTTGTCTTTTGTCGTTTGGAAGGATATAATAAGGACACGGCCGGGGCAGGGGTTCCGGGCCATTCCAAAGCGAAAGGAAGGCGAAGCCTTGTGCATAGATTGAGAAAGGGCGCAGCCCTGCTGTTGGCGGCATTGCTGACGGTCGGGATGCTCACCGCCTGCAGCGGCGGGCAGGAGGAAGTCTCCTCCCAGGTGGAAGATCCCGACCAGCTGGTGCTGGAAAATGACGGTACCCCCACCGAGTTGGTGGTGGCGGAGATCTCCTACAGTGAGGAGCGCACCCAGGCTCTCGAAGAGATCGCAGAGAAATACATGGCGGATTTTCCGGAGACGGAGATCAGCATTGTCACAGTGGACAGCGGGGAAGAGGCCCAGGCTCTTTTGGAGAAGGGGGGCGCGGACCTGGTGGAGCTTACCCAGCAGGAGCTTCCCGGCTGTGTGGAGCAGGGGCTGTTGTTGGATCTTCAGGAGGATTTGGACCTGTGGGAGGAGCGCTCCAGCCTGACAGCTCCCGCCAAGCAGGTTTTGGACGCCATGGGGACTCAGTGGGATTACCTGATGCCCGCCATTCTCAATCAAGATTTGGTCTATTACCGCAGTGATTGGTTTGAAGAGTACAATGAAGGCCTGGATGAGGGCTTGGTCTATTGCCGTATCTGGGAGGACTTCCCGGATGCTGCCCAGAAGCTGGCGGAGAAAGGCGCCGCGGGCCTGGTGTTCGGTGGAAAGGAACACTTGGTGGACATGTTTGACTCCATGCTGTGGAGTTCTGTAGTCCTGGGGCGGATCAGCGATCCCGCTGCGGCCTACTTCTCCAAGGTGGATGAGAACGACACCGTGTTCACCCTGGAACAGGCCGCCAATGCGGTGGACCAGTTTCAGGAGCTGATCCAAGGGGCAGTGCCCCAGGAGAGCCTGGACTGGACGGAGGACCAGGCGGTGGAGGCCTTCACTCAGGGGAAAGCCGTGGCGCTGTTGGCGGGCCAGGATCGGATGGATGAGATTTCCTCCTCCATGGAGGAGGGCACCTGGGACGTGGCGGCCTATCCCAGGGGGATCGCGGGACAGGCCATCACCGGGCTGGAGTATACGGGCTTTGGGGTGGCGGCCACCAGCGAGAACCCGGGCAATGCCATCCACTTTTTGACGTACCTGTCCAACCGGGACAACAATACCCACCTGGCCTCTGTCTGCGGGATCCCGCCCATCCACACCGTGGCAGCGGACCTGGAGCCCTCTCTGGAGGAGACTCCCTTGGCGGTGAACCTGCTGATGGTCCGCCGGGCGGATTGGTACTACTATGCCCAGGAGCCTGTGATGTACCAGGCCATGGACGGCTGGCGGCAGGAGGCGGACGCCTCTCTGCGGGAGTACTTGGCTGGAGAGCGGAGCAAAGACCAGCTGTTGGACGGCTTTGCAGAGTATTGGAGCCAGGCTCTGGAGCAGGAGGGAGAGCTGTGGCATTTGGACACAGCTGCCAGCGCAGAGTGAGCCAGCAGAGCAGGCTCAGCGGTTTCGGGCTTGTGAACCCCACGGGAATTTGCTATAATAGCAGAGATTTTTGAATTGGCAACAGGAAAGGATGAGCGGATAGATGCAGGTAACACTGCTGGCTTATACGCCAGAGCCGGAAAAGACGGTGGCATGTGCCGCCAAGCTGTGCTATGCCGCAGCGGATATTGACACGGTGTACGACGGGCTGACCGAGGAGAAGACGGCGTCCTTTTTGGAGATGCTCCAATCCATTGGTCACGAGAGCCCCATTGAGCACGCAAGTTTCACCTTTGGCATCCAAGGGGTGTCCCGGTCGCTGTTGGCCCAGATCACCCGGCACCGGTTGGCATCCTTCAGCGTCCAGAGCCAGCGGTACGTGAAGGAGGACGGATTCCAGTACGTGGTTCCCCCGGAGATCGCGGAGATCCCGGAGGCTCGGGAGGAGTTCCTCCGGGCCATGGAGGAGGACCAGCGCCACTATGAGCGGCTGACTCAGCTGCTGCAGGAGAAGCATAAGCAGGCGTTCTTGGAGGCGGGGGAGAGCGAAAAGTCCGCCCAGCGAAAGGCGGAAAAGAAGGCCATTGAGGATGCCCGGTTTGTGCTGCCCAATGCCTGCGCCACCAAGATGATTATGACCATGAATGCCCGCTCCCTGCTGAACTTTTTCTCCAACCGGTGCTGTAACCGAGCCCAGTGGGAGATTCGGGAGCTGGCCACTCAGATGCTCAAAGAGGTGAAGGCGGTGGCGCCCCACATCTTTGAAAAGGCGGGGCCGCCCTGCCTGCGGGGAGCCTGCCCGGAGGGAAAGATGTCCTGCGGGAAGGCAGCTCAAGTTCGGGAAACCTTTCAGGCGCTGTAAAATTGATCCTTCAGCGCCCCATACTAGAGACAGCGTCATTTTCACGGAAAAGGAGTGGAGCGCATGAGCTTGATTGTGCTGGAGGGTTTGGACGGCAGCGGCAAGGGCACCCAGGCGGGATTGCTGTGCCGGGCGCTGCAGGATCGGGGAACGGCCCTGCGGAAGGTCACTTTTCCAGATTATGACTCCCCCTCGTCGGCCCTGGTGAAAATGTACTTAAACGGGGATTTTGGCGGGGACCCTGGGGACGTGAACGCCTATGCGGCCAGCTCCTTTTACGCGGTGGACCGGTATGCCGGGTACCAGCGGGATTGGGGCGCGGATTACCGCCGAGGCACCCTGATTCTGTGTGACCGGTACGCCACCTCCAACATGGTGTACCAGATGGGAAAGCTTCCCCGGCAGGAGTGGGAATCCTATCTCCGCTGGGTGGAGGACTTGGAGTATGACAAGCTGGGGATTCCCCGGCCGGACCTGGTGATCTATTTGGATATGCCCATTGAGGTCTCCCAGAAGCTGCTGTTGGAGCGGTATCATGGGGATAGCGGCAAGAAGGACATCCACGAGAGCCACCTGGAGTTTCTCCGCTCCTGTGGGGAGTGCGCCCGGTTTGCCGTGGAGCAGCTGGGGTGGAAGGTGATCCCCTGCGCCAAGGAGGGAAGGCCTCTGCCTGTTGAAGAGATTCACCGGGCGGTTCTGGAGACTGTGACGGCGGCCTTGAAATTGTGAGGCCGCGGCTCAGGAAGCGGGCGGACCCGGCGATTTGCAAACAGCCCAGAGAAGCTGCAGGTTGCCCTGTTGGCTGGATAAAATAGGTATTTGATTGATAGGGGCTTCCCGGGGAAATTCGGGAGTCCGGCGGCAGCTCTCAGGGAGCCGCGGAGTTTTTCGGAAAGGATGGTACAAAGCGATGGTCGTAGTATTTTTGGCGGACGGATTTGAAGAGGTGGAAGCCCTGGCGCCGGTGGACATTATGCGCCGGGCCGGATTGACGGTGAAGACCGCCGGCGTCACCGGCATGGAGGTCACCGGTTCCCACGGGATCACGGTGAAGGCTGATATGGCCGCGGAGGACGTGGATCCCTCCCAGGTGGAGGCTTTGATGCTCCCCGGCGGCCTGCCGGGCACCCACAATTTGGAGGATTCCCCTGTGGTGCAGTCCTGCATTGACGCCTGCGTCCAGGGAGGCAAGCTGGTGACCGCCATCTGCGCGGCCCCCTCTGTTCTGGCTCATAAGGGCCTGCTGAAGGGGAAAAACGCCACGGCGTTCCCCAATTTCCAGAAGGACCTGACCGAGGGCGGCGCTGTCCTCAGCCAGGCCTACGTCTGCCGTGACGGCCAGTTTATCACCGGCCGGGGCATGGGCGTGGCCACCCAGTTCGGACTGGCTCTGGTGGAGGCTCTGGTCTCTCCGGAGAAGGCCGGGGAAATCCGCGCCTCCATCCAATGGGAGGGCTAAAGTCCGCCCTGCGGAAGGAGCTGGCTGCCCGGCGGAATGCCCTGCCGGACCGGGCGGCCAAGAGCCGGGCCATTCAGGACCATGTCCGAGCCCTGCCCGGGTATCTCCGGGCGGAGAAGCTGCTGCTCTACTTGAGCATGGGCAGCGAGGTGGACACCTGGGGGATTTTCCAGAGTGCCCTGAGCTGCGGCAAAGCTGTGTACGCCCCTCGTTGTTTGGACGGGGAGGGGCACATGGCGTTTTATCGGGTGAAATCCCGGGAAGAACTGAAACAGGGCAGATTTGGGCTCTGGGAGCCGGACCCTACCGTCTGTGCCCCGTTGACGGGGACGGATGGCGCATTGTGCCTGGTGCCGGGGCTGGCCTTTGATGAGGCCGGCTTTCGGCTGGGCTATGGAAAAGGATATTATGACCGCTTTCTGGCGAACCACCCGGTGGAGACTGTGGGGCTGTGCTATGGGGAGCTTCTGCTGCCCCAACTGCCTCGGGAGGCCCTGGACCGGCGGGTGAGCTGGCTGGTGACGGAGGCGGGGGCGAAGGCGGCTGAGGCCCCTGGCCCAGGAAAGGAAGGCTGCGTATGAACCAAGGACAGAACCCTGGAGGGGGGAACCGCCCCACTGGGAACTTCAAGCTGAATATTGACCAGCGGGACCTGGCCACCGGCAACGTTGACCTGCCGGAGCGGCGGAGCCAGCCGCCCCGGCCGGAGTACTCGGTCAACAAGGCATACCTGACGGAGAAGGAGCGCCGGGCGGAGAAAAAGGCCCATAAAAAGCGCAACCGTCTGAAGTCCCGGAAGAACCGTTGGATTTTTACTCTGGTGTGGCTGTGCATGGTGCTTCTGGTGTCCTTCACCTTGGCCAGCTACCTGATCCGAGGGTCCAACGACTTCTTTGCCGTGGGCCGGCCGGAGGGCACTACCAGTGTCACCATTCCGGAGAACGTGACCTTGAAGGATCTGACCAAGATCCTTTACGAGGCGGGCGCCATCAAAGAGCCCCAGTTCTTTGACCTGTACTGTTCGGTGACGGTGGACGATGACGAGCTGCAGTACTTCCAGCCGGGGACCTACCAGCTGGAGACCAATATGGACTATCAGGATATCATCAGCACCCTGCAGGGGGGCAGCGAGAGCAAGGAAGTGGTGTCGGTGACCTTCCCGGAGGGCACCACTGCTCTGGAGGCTGCTGCGCTGCTGGAGGAGAACGAGGTCTGTTCCAGCGAAGATTTCCTGGCAGCCATCAATACCACGGACTTTGACGACTACACCATGATCGGGGAGATCACCAACGCCAGCGAGAAGTACTTCAAGCTGGAGGGTTACCTGTTCCCGGACACCTATCAGTTCTACAAGGGTGAGGAGATCGAGTCGGTGGTGAGCAAGATGCTCTACAACTTCCAGAACCGCACCGAGGACCTGGAGGAGGACATTGCCAATTCCGGCATGACCACGGACCAGATTGTGATCCTGGCGTCTATCATCCAGCGGGAGGCGGCCAATACCCAGGATATGGCCAATGTCTCCGCGGTTCTGCACAACCGTCTGGACTACGGCGCGGAGTACGGGATTTACAGTCTCCAGTGCGACTCCACCATGTACTACCCCTATAAGACGGCTCAGGACGTCCCTGCCGACGGAGCCCTGGCCTACGGCAACTACGACACCTACAAGGTCCAGGGGCTGCCTGCGGGAGCCATCTGCAATCCTGGCCTGGATGCCATCAAGGCGGCGCTGCATCCCAATACCGAGGGGGATGCTCCCAACTACCTGTACTTCTGCCATGCGGCAGACGGCACCGCCTACTATGCCACCAATGAGGAAGAACACAACTATAACCGGCAGTTGGCCGGCTTGACGGAGTGATGTCCATGAATCGGCAAAAGCCAGAGCTGCTGGCCCCAGCGGGGGACCGGGAGCGTTTGGAGGCCGCGGTGCGCTATGGTGCGGACGCGGTGTACCTGGCAGGGAAAAGCTTTGGCATGCGGTCTGCCCCGGCCAACTTCTCCCAGGAGGAGCTGGCAGAGGCTGTGGCCTATTGCCATGCTCACGGGGTAAAGGTCTACGTCACCTGCAATACCCTGCCCAGAAACGATGAGTTTGCGGAGCTGCCCGCCTTTCTCTCCGCCTGTGAGGAGATGGGCGTGGACGCCTTCATCATCTCCGACCTGGGAGTGCTGGCCCTGGCCAAGAAGGCTGCCCCCAAGGTGGAGCGCCATGTCTCCACCCAGACGGGGATCGTCAATTATGCCGCCGCCCAGGTGTGCTGGGAGCTGGGGGCGAAACGGGTGGTTTTGGCCCGGGAGGTGCCCCTGTCCGAGATCCGGGGCATCCGGGAGCGCACAGACCCGGCACTGGAGCTGGAGGCCTTTGTCCACGGCGCCATGTGCATGTCCTTTTCCGGGCGGTGCGTCATGAGCAATTATATGACTGGCCGGGACGCCAACCGGGGCCAGTGCGCCCAGCCTTGCCGGTGGGAGTACCACATCACCGAGGTCCAGCGCCCCGGGGAGGAGTTCACCCTGGTCCAGGAGGAGAAGGGTGCCTACCTGTTCAACTCCAATGACATGCGGATGATCGACTGCCTGCCCCAGATGATGGATGCCGGGATCACCAGCTTGAAGATCGAGGGCCGGGCTAAGTCCGCCTACTATGTGGCCTGCGTCACCGCGGCCTACCGGCGAGCCATCGACTTCGTGTGGGAGCATCCCGGAGAACCCCTGCCCCAGGAGATCCTCCTGGAGACGGAGAAGATCAGCCACCGGCCCTACTCCCATGGGTTCTACTTTGGAGGCGAGCCGGGGCAGACTTTGGACCGCAGCCACTATGCCCGAGGGTATGAGCTGGTTGCCATCTGTCAAGGACGGCAGGGGAACCTGCTGCGTCTCACCCAGCGGAACCGGTTTTTCCAGGGCCAGGAGGTGGATGTCCTCCAGCCGGGAAAGCCCTCCTTTACCGCCACCCTGGATCGAATTTACAACCAGGACCGGGAGCCCATCACCGTGGCGCCCCATGCGGAGATGACCGTGTTTTGGGAGACCGACGCTCAGGTGGAGGAAGGCGCCTACCTGCGGGTGAAAAAAAGCCAGTCTTAACAGAAAAAGCTTCGCCGGTGGAAAACCCGGCGGAGCTTTTGCGTTTTCGGAGTCTGTTTCCAAGGGGGGATGCATATCCTTTTTATAACCAGAGAAAGGAGCATCCCCATGAAAAAATTCCGGCTTGGACTTCTTGCGGCGCTGACCTGCGCCGCCATGCTGCTGCCATCCCAGCCCGCCCGGGCGGAGGGGCTGGAGGTCACGGCGCCAGCTGCTGTGCTGATGGACGCCGCCACCGGCACGGTGCTGTTTGAGAAAAACTCCCACGAGCAGAGACCCTGCGCCTCCATCACAAAGGTGATGACTCTGTGCCTGGTGTTTGAGGCCATTGACGACGGACGGCTGTCCCTGGACCAGACGCTGACTGCTTCGGCCCATGCCGCGTCCATGGGCGGGTCGGACATCTGGCTGGAGGAAGGGGAGCAGATGACCGTGGATGATCTGCTGAAAGCCACAGTGATCATGAGCGCCAATGACGCGGCGGTGGTGCTGGCAGAGGCGGTGGCCGGCAGTGAGGACGCCTTTGTGGCTGCCATGAACGATAAGGCTCGCCAGCTGGGGATGGAGGATACCACCTTCAAAAACTGCAACGGCCTGGACGAGGAGGGCCACTTGACCAGCGCCCATGACGTGGCCCTGATGAGCCGGGAGCTGATCACTCACGAGAAGATCTACGACTACACCCTCACCTGGATGGACACTGTCCGGGGAGGGGAGACCCAGCTGGTGAACACCAATAAGCTGATCCGGTCCTATCCGGGGATCACGGGGCTCAAGACCGGCACCACCGGCCAGGCGGGCAGCTGCATCAGCGCCACCGCCCAGCGGGACGGCCTGAGCTTGATCGCCGTGGTGCTGGGGGCGGACTCCACGGACCACCGGTTCCAGGACGCCGCAGCGCTGCTGGATTATGGCTTTGCCGGGTGGCGGTGCGTTCAGCCGGAGGCGCCTGCCCTGGAGCCGGTGCCTGTGCGCAAGGGCATGGAGGAGTTTGTCACTCCCGTGATGGGGGAGAGCCCCAAGCTGCTGCTCAAGGCGGACAGCGCCGGGGAGGTGGAGCAGCAGGTCACCTATGAGGAGCTGGAAGCTCCGGTGCAGCAGGGGGACGTGATTGGCCGGGTGACCTACCGGCTGGGCGGGGAGACTCTGGCCCAGGTGGAGCTCACCGCCCAACAGAGCGTGGAGGCCATCACCTTTTCGTCGGCCCTGGGCTGGCTGCTCAGCGGGTTGTTCACCTTGTAACGGGACAAATTTTTAACTTTTCTGGAAATAGTGCGGTATAAACTTGCAAAACCCCTCAACTTATTGTAGAATAGAAGCACAAAGAACGGCGTCCCCCTCTCCCGCAGAGGGAGGCTGGGCAGCGACCCGGTGCGGGGGATCACGATAAAACCAAGGAGGTTTTTGCAATGCCGCTGAAATTGGAAGCCGGTTATTTGAATGGTTTTGTTTCTCAGCATGAGTATGAGGCCATTGCGCCCCAGGTAAAAACAGCTCATGAGCTGCTCATGTCCAAGACGGGTATGGGCAATGATTTTTTGGGCTGGGTGGATCTGCCCACTCAGTACGATAAGGAGGAGTTTGCCCGCATCAAGGCTGCTGCCAAGAAGATCCAGGGCAATTCCGACGTGTTTGTGGTCATCGGCATCGGCGGGTCCTATCTGGGCGCCCGTGCGGCCATCGAGTTTTTGAAGTCCGAAAAGTACAACGACCTGCGCAAGGATACCCCCGCCATCTACTTTGCGGGCAACAGCATCAGCTCCACGGCTCTGGCCGAGCTGGTGTCCATCTGCGAGGGGAAGGACGTCTCCATCAACATGATCTCCAAGTCCGGCACCACCACAGAGCCGGCCATCGCTTTCCGGGTGTTCCGGGAGCTTTTGGAGAAAAAGTACGGGAAGGAAGGCGCTCGGGAGCGCATCTTCTGCACCACCGACCGTGCCAAGGGTACTTTGAAGCACCTGGCCGATGAAGAGGGTTACGAGACCTTCGTGGTGCCGGATGATGTGGGCGGCCGTTACTCCGTGCTCACCGCCGTGGGCCTGCTGCCCATCGCTGTGGCCGGGGCCGACATCGACGCCCTCATGGGCGGCGCTGCCAAGGCCATGGAGAAGTACAACGATCCCTCCCTGGAAAACAACGACTGCTACAAATATGCGGCGATCCGCAATATTCTTTACAATAAGGGCAAGTGCACCGAGGTCATGGTCAGCTATGAGCCCTGCTACGCCATGATGAACGAGTGGTGGAAGCAGCTCTACGGCGAGAGCGAAGGCAAGGACAACAAGGGTCTGTTCCCGGCCTCCGTGGTGTTCTCCACCGACCTGCACTCCCTGGGCCAGTATATCCAGGACGGCCGCCGCACTCTGTTTGAGACGGTGGTGCTCATCGACGAGCCCAAGCATCAGATCACCCTGGGCAAGGATCCCACCGATGTGGACGGCCTGAACTACCTGGAGGGCCGCACCATGGCTTTCATCAACGAGAAGGCTTTTGAGGGCACCGTGCTGGCACACAATGACGGCGGCGTGCCCAATGTAGTCATTCACGCCAGCGATTTCTCCGAGGACACTCTGGGGCAGCTGATCTACTTCTTTGAGAAAGCCTGCGCCATTTCCGGATATATTCTGGGTGTCAACCCCTTCAACCAGCCCGGTGTGGAGAGCTATAAGAAGAACATGTTCGCTCTGCTGGGCAAGCCTGGTTACGAGCAGGCCAAGGAGGAGCTGGAGAAGCGCCTCTCCCGCTGAGGGATCATCCGCAGACCCCCGCTCCCCTGGGGCGGAATTAATAAAAATAAAGGAGAGTTGTACAATGATTACTCTTTTGACTGGCAAAAAAGGCTCCGGCAAGACCAAGAAGCTCATTGATATGGCCAACGCCGCTGTGGAGAAGTCCAACGGCAACGTGGTTGTCATCGAGAAGGGTCTGAAGCTTACCTATGATATTTCCCACACCGCTCGTCTGATCGACATTGACGCATACGATGTCCAGGGCGGCAAGGGCCTGTACGGGTTCCTGGCTGGCATCTGCGCCGGCAACTACGACGTCACCGATATCCTGGTGGATTCCACTCTGAAGATCACCGGCACTGGCGCCGAAGTGCTGACCCCCTTGGTGGAGGAACTCAAGCACCTCTCCGAGGAGTCCAAGGCCAATTTTGTGCTTTCCATCTCTGCCGCTGACGAGGAGATCCCCGAGAGCGTGCGGGATTGCGTGGCAAAATAAGCCTGAGCTTTTGAGAACAGGGGGGCTGTTGCAAAAGGCGCAACAGCCCTCTTTTGTGTCCCCAAGGGCGCAAAAAGAGCTTGACAATGGAAACGGGCTTTATTATAATATATCAGTACGGCATGAAGGTGGAGTTATGACCATAGATCTTCGCAAATACTTTCTTGGAGCCAGCGATACGCTGGAGTGGGAAATGGATCTTTCCGAAATGGAATTGGGCGGTGTCAAGCCGTTTTGTGCGCCGGTAAAGGTTCATGCAGAGCTGAAAGGTTCGCCCGCGTCGGTGGAGCTGAGCGGTTGGGCTGTCTATTCCATGACGATGCCCTGTGACCGCTGTTTTGAGCTGACCACCCAAGAGCGGAAGCTGAACCTGACCCACACGGTGGTGCGGGAGCTCAGCGACGAAGAGGACAACGACGGGGAGTTTGTTCTGGCGCCGGATGACACGCTGGACCTGGACGAGCTGCTCACAGAGGACCTGCTGCTGGATTTGCCCAGCAAATTTCTCTGTTCCCCGGACTGTAAGGGCCTGTGCCCCAGCTGCGGCAAGAACCTGAACCAAGGGGATTGCGGCTGTCGGCAGGACACAGTGGATCCCCGGCTGGCCATCTTGAAGGAGCTGCTGTAAGGGCAGTCCCAGCCAGTGCCGGACAAGCTAACTGAAAAACTGAACTGTGGGGCCCTGGAAACGGTGGTTTCACAGCAGGAATAGTATCCCCCAGAGATGAAGGAGGTGTACCCCAAATGGCAGTACCCAAGAGGAAAGTATCCAGCGCTCGGCAGAATAAGCGGCGTTCCAATGTGTGGAAGCTCCAGGCTCCCGCCCTTATGAGATGCCCCCAGTGCGGCGAGTATAAGGCACCTCACAGAGTTTGCGGCAATTGCGGCTACTACAACGGCCGTGCCGTGGTGAAGAAGGACGCTTAAATTGTTGGTATGCTGAGAAGGGAACGCGGGCCATGCGCTCCCTTCTTTATTTTTACCGGCAGGTTTTGGAGAACACTGTCGGAAGAGGAGGCAGGAAACATGGCGGTAAAGATTGACAGCGTGGCGGAGAAGAGCCGTGCCCAGCGGGCGGGGATTGAAGCCGGTGACGTGTTGGTGTCCATCAATGGCCATGAGATTGTGGACGTGCTGGACTATCGCTTTTTCGAGACAGAGCGGGAGCTGAGGCTGTCCCTAACCCGGGATGGAGAGCCCTATGAGGTGGAGCTGGCCAAACCCCAGTACGCGGAGATCGGCCTGGAGTTTTCCACCTACCTGATGGATGAGCAGCGTTCCTGCCGGAACCAGTGCATTTTCTGCTTTATTGACCAGCTTCCCCGGGGGATGCGGAAGACCCTGTACTTCAAGGACGACGATGACCGGCTGTCCTTCCTGTTCGGCAACTACATCACCCTGACCAATATTGATGACCGGGAGGTTGACCGCATCCTGCAGATGCACATCAGCCCCATCAATGTGTCGGTCCACACCATGGACCCGGAGCTGCGGTGCAAGATGATGCACAACCGCTTTGCTGGGGATTCCCTGCGGCATTTGTACCGGATGGCCAAAGGCGGAGTGAAGCTGAATTGCCAGATCGTCCTGTGCCCCGGAGTCAATGACGGCCTGGCGCTGGAGTACACTCTGGAGGAGTTCTGGTCCCTGGGGGAGGGGCTCTTGAGCGTGGCCTGTGTGCCCGTGGGCCTGACCCGATACCGGGAAGGCCTGTACCCCTTGACCCCCTTCAACCGCCAGACTGCCGGGAACGCCCTGGACATCCTGGAGCGGTGGGGGGACCGTTGGAAGAAGGAGCGGGGCAACCGGGTGGTGTACGGTTCGGACGAGCTGTATCTGATGGCTGGGCGGCCCATCCCGCCGCTGGAGTTCTATGAGGACTTCCCCCAGATTGAAAACGGCGTGGGGATGCTGCGGAACCTCCAGGACGAGTTTGACTGGGCCCTGGAGGATTTGGACCTGCCGGATCAGCCTAGGAAGGTGACCATTCCTACCGGGGAGTGCGGGTACGCCTTCCTGAACCAGCTCCTTGACGGATTGCGGCAGAAATGCCATAATATTACTATCGACCTGGTGCCGGTGAAGAACGACTTTTTTGGCGGCACGGTGAATGTCACCGGCCTGCTGACGGGCCAGGACATTGTGAAGAACCTAAAGGGCCGGGACCTGGGGGACCAGGTGCTGCTGGCCACCAATATGCTCAAAGCTGGGGAGGACGTGTTCCTGGACGACATGACCATGGAACAGCTCTCCCAGGAACTGGGAGTGCCCGCGGTGCGGGTGGGGCCCACCGGAGAGGCGCTGGTCTGCGCCATCACCGGGCTTCCGGCCCCCGAGACCCCGGGATACAACCCCTATGAGGGGGCTTGGGAGCACCGGTAAAGCCGGCAAAGGAACCCAGCTTACGGAAGAGAACAGAGGCAAAAACACCCTCTGTTGCACAGTGGAAAGAAAGGACGGAAATCTATGGCAAAACCCATTGTCGCCATTGTGGGGCGGCCAAATGTGGGCAAGTCCACACTGTTTAATAAGATTGTGGGGCAGCGGCTCTCCATTGTGGAGGACACTCCCGGCGTCACCCGGGACCGGATTTTTGGGGACGCGGAGTGGTGCGGCAGGAAGTTCTCCCTGGTGGACACCGGGGGCATCGAGCCTGCCAGCAAGGACGTGATCCTCACCCAGATGCGGGAGCAGGCTCAGATCGCCATTGACTCCGCCAGCGCCATCATCCTGGTGACGGATATCCGCACCGGGGTCACCGCCACAGACGCGGATGTGGCCAATATTCTGCTGAAGAGCGGGGTGCCCGTGGTGCTGTGCGTCAACAAGTGCGACACCATTGGCGAGCCCCCGCCGGAGTTCTACGAGTTCTATAATTTAGGCCTTGGGGACCCGGTGATGGTGTCCTCTGTTCATGGACACGGCACTGGCGATCTGCTGGACCGGGTCTGTGATGTCCTCCCCGACGACGTGGAGGAGGAAGAGGAGGGCGAGATCATCAAAGTGGCCGTTATCGGCAAGCCCAACGTTGGCAAGTCCTCCCTGGTGAACAAAGTCAGCGGTGAGAACCGGTGCATCGTGTCGGATATCGCGGGCACCACCCGGGACGCGGTGGACACCACTATTGAGAACAAATTCGGCACCTTCACCTTTATCGATACCGCAGGCCTGCGGCGTAAGAGCAAGGTGGAGGACGCCATCGAGCATTACAGCAACCTGCGGGCGGAGATGGCCGTGGAGCGTGCGGATGTGTGCCTGATTCTCATTGATGGGGAAGTGGGCTTCACGGAGCAGGACTCCAAGGTGGCCGGCATTGCCCACGAGGCGGGCAAGGGCTGTATCATCTGCGTCAACAAGTGGGACGCGGTGGAAAAGGACGACAAGACCATGCAGGAGATGCGGGCGAAGCTGGAGAAGGATTTCTCCTTCATGTCCTACGCGCCCATCCTGTTCATCTCGGCAAAGACGGGCCAGCGGCTGGACCGGATGTTTGAACTGATCAAGCAGGTGGCCTCCTCCAACGCCATGCGGGTGACCACCGGCACCTTAAACGACATTCTGGCCCAGGCTACGGCCCGGGTGCAGCCGCCCACGGATAAAGGCAAGCGGCTGAAGATCTACTATATGACCCAGGCTTCCACAAAGCCCCCTACGTTTATCTGTTTCTGCAACGATCATGAACTGTTCCATTTCTCCTACCAGCGGTACCTGGAGAACAGGATCCGTGAGACCTTTGGTCTGGAGGGCACGCCCATCCGGATGGTGATCCGGGAGCGGGGGGACAAGGACTGAGCAAATAAACTATGGAAGGCGGTAGTATTGGCACATGGCATACGAGGTTTTAGCATTGGCGCTCACGGCGCTGGCAGGGTATCTGCTGGGAAGCATCAACAGTTCCATCATTTTCACCTGGTTTTTCAAGGATAAAGAGGACATCCGCTCCTTTGGCAGCGGCAACGCGGGCATGACCAATGTTCTGCGCAGTGTGGGCAAGCTTCCCGCCGCGCTGACCTTTGTGGGGGACTTCCTCAAATGTGTGGCGGCGCTGCTGCTGGCTCAAGGGTTCGTGGCCCTGTTCACCAGTATGGGCGGTATTCAGGCCCAGGAGCTGTATGACGTGGCCAAGTATGTGGCAGGAGTTGCCTGTGTGCTGGGGCACATTTTTCCGGTGTATTACGGCTTCCGGGGCGGCAAGGGTGTGGTCACCTCCGCCGCCATGATCGCCCTCACCGATTGGCGGGTGTTTCTGCTGGTGCTGCTGACCTTTATCATCGTATTTGCCGCCAAGAGAATCGTCTCCCTGGCCTCCATCATCTGTGCGGCGCTGTACCCGGTGTTCACCTTCCTGTTTCTGTTTTTGGTGGAGTTTGCCGGAAGTCCCCTGCCTCAGCACGGGAACCACAGCCTGGCCTATCTGCTGTTTGCCACAGCGGCTTCGCTGTTTATCGGCCTGACAGTTATTGTCAAGCACAGGGCCAATATTGGACGGCTGCTCCGGGGAGAGGAGAAGCCCATCATTTTAAAGAAGGAGAAGTGAGGTCCCTCCTCACTGTCAGGGGAAAAGCGGGTCCCCAATGCTGACAAGGCCTTTGCCTTGTCGACGGAAACCCCGCTATTTTCCTGGGTTTTTGTGCTGTTTGCAGCGTTTTGAAAGAGGCTGTCGGAGACGGTAAGCTTTTGTCGCGGCGGCCTTTGAGGCGCTGCCTGATATTGACTTTTGGCACGGTATGTATTATTATAATCATCAGTCAAATACTAGTTTTGTAAACTGAAGGCCTACAGGCTAGCTTGTTTTTCAAAGCCGTTAGGAAGTGGAACATTTGGATAAATACGTGATTAAGGGCGGCTCCCGCCTGACCGGAGAAGTGAACATCAGCGGGGCGAAGAACGCCGCCATGGCCATCATTCCGGCCACCATTTTGGCGGATGCTCCCTGCCGCATAGAGAACCTGCCCGACATCTCCGATGTGAAGGCTCTGACCTACATTCTGGAGGGTATGGGTGCCAAGGTAGAATATTTGGACCGTCACACTGTGGAGATTGACCCCCGTTCTGTGGACTCCTACACCGTGAGCGAGGACATTGCCCGGAGGATTCGGGGATCTTACTATTTCCTGGGGGCATTGCTGGGCCGCAGCCGGAAGGCCGTGGTCACCATGCCCGGAGGCTGCAACCTGGGTGTGCGGCCCATTGATCAGCATCTGAAGGGCTTTGGCGCCCTGGGGTGCGAGTACAGTCTGGACAACGGCATGATTTCCGTGTCTGCTCCCAACGACCTCCATGGAGCCAGCGTCTACCTGGACATTGTGTCCGTGGGCGCCACCATGAATATCATCCTGGCCGCCGTGAAGGCTCGGGGCCTGACCGTGATTGAGAACGCCGCCAGAGAGCCCCACATTGTGGACCTGGCCAACTTCCTGAATACCCTGGGCGCAGATATCCGGGGTGCTGGTACGGATACCATCAAGATTCACGGGGTGCAGCGACTGCGGGGAGCGGCTTATTCCATCATTCCCGATCAGATTGAGGCCGGCACTTACATGGTGGCGGCAGCGGCCACCGGAGGGGACGTCACTGTGAAGAACGTCACTCCCAAGCATCTGGAATCCATCTCCGCCAAGCTGGTGGAAATGGGTGTCTCCGTGGACGAGGGAGACGATACGGTGCGGGTGTTCTGCCAGCGGCCTCTGCGGCGGTGCAATGTAAAGACCATGCCCCATCCCGGATTCCCCACGGATATGCAGCCTCAAATCACGGCGCTGCTGTCCGTTGTCAACGGAACCAGCATGGTCAACGAGAGCGTCTACGAGGGCAACCGCTACAAATATGTGGACGAGCTGCGGCGCATGGGCGCCCAGATCACGGTGGACGGCAAGATTGCCATCATTGAGGGTGTGGATCACCTGAAGGGCGCGCCGGTGCGGGCGTTGGACCTGCGGGCCGGAGCGGCCATGGTCATTGCCGGCCTGGTGGCCAAGGGAACCACCGTGGTGGAAGATGTGCGTTATATTGAACGCGGGTATGAGAACATTGTGGAAAAGCTTGTGGACCTGGGAGCGGATATTTACCGTAGCCAGGAACCGGAAGAGGCTATGGGAAAGATTGGCTGAGATTGACAAGTGAAAGCCCAGGGCTGCGGCAGAGGTGCGGCAGCCCTTTTGTTTTGGAAAAAAGGTGAGAGTATGGCGAGACTTTGCCCACTGTTTTCCGGCAGTACCGGAAACAGCTATTACATAGGCTCCCGAAGTGCGGGGCTGCTCATCGACGCCGGTCGCAGCGCCCGCCAGCTGGACGGGATGCTGAAGCGCTGTGAGGTGGACCCTTTGGCCATTCAGGGGATCCTCATCACCCATGAGCACAGCGACCACATTTCCGGAGTTCGGGTGTTTGCCAAGAAGTACGGATTGCCGGTGTTCACATCCCAGGGGACGCTGTTGTCCATGCAGTCCTCCCTGGAGGGAGTGGAGGCCTGGGTGCTGGATTCCCCCCTGGAGCTGGCTGGGATGAAGGTCACGCCCTTCTCCACGCCCCATGACAGCGCCCAGTCGTTGGGGTTTCGGATCACCACTGGAGACGGCCGGGAGTTTGCACTGGCCACGGACCTGGGAGAGGTGACGGATACCGTCCGGGAGCACCTGTTGGGGGCGGAGTTTGTGGTGATCGAGTCCAACCACGATCGGGAGATGCTCCGCAACGGGGGCTATCCTGCCTATCTGAAGCGCAGGATTCTGTCGGGGCGGGGGCACCTGTCCAACGACGCCTGCGCCTCCTTTTTGCCGGAGCTGGCCCGTTCTGGGACCAAGCGATTTCTGTTGGCTCACCTGAGCCGGGAGAACAACACTCCCGGCCTGGCTCGGGCTTCCGCCCTGGCCGCCCTTACCGGCGCCGGGTACGCGGAGGGATCCGGCTTCTGGCTGGAGGTAGCCCCGCCGGAAAACCAGCAGGGGCACACCATCATCTTTTGAGGAGGGAGTCCTGTGTTGACAGTAAAGCTGCTCTGCGTGGGCAAGCTGAAGGAATCCTATTGGCGGGACGCGGTGGCGGAATACGAAAAGCGCCTGCGCCCCCAGTGCAAATGGGAGCTTATCGAGCTCCCGGAAGCGCGACTGCCCCAGGAACCCTCCCAGGCGGAGATCGACGCCGCCCTGGAGAAGGAGGGGGAACAGCTGCTTCGCCGGGCCGCTGGGAAGATTTACCCTCTGTGCATTGAGGGAAAACCGGTGGATTCTCCCGGAATCGCCCGCCGCTTGGCAGGGGCCATGCAGTCTCCCGGGGCGGTGAGTTTTGTCATTGGCAGCTCTTACGGCCTCTCTCCGGCGGTGAAGGCCGCAGGGGAGGGAATCTCCATGTCTCCCATGACCTTCCCCCATCAGCTGGCCAGAGTGATGCTCTGTGAGCAGATCTATCGTGGCTTTCAGATCCTGGGGAACACAAAATATCACAAGTAAGCGGCCTTCAGGTGAGGAGGGGCAGACCGTGAAAAAAGGTTGGGTTTGGAAAGGCGCCGGCATCGTGCTGGGAGTCTTGTGCCTGGTGTGGGTGGTATGCGCCGTCACTGTTACGGGCAGTGGCTTTCTGGACCTGAGCAACTTGGTCAGGGGCGCTTTTGGGGCGGCTGCCGTTTTGTGTGGCGTGCTGGCCTGGCTGTGTTGGAAAAGAGCAAACTAAAAGGTCTCCGGTTTTCCGGAGACCTTTTTTGCGTTGTGAAGAATCACAGATCCAGCTTCATATCGCCGTCCTTCACCCAGCCCAGCTTCCGCAGCCCCAGGTTGATCACCCAGGAGAGCACCGCCGGTAGCACAAAGCACAGCAGCACCAGGCCCACCCAGTCCATGGGGGTGATGGCGGCCTTCAGGCCATTGGCCACATCGTTGAGCCAGCCGTCCACCACGCCGATCTGCCCCACCAGACCGCAGGTGCCCATGCCGCTGGAGATGGGCGCACCGTTCATCTCCAGGTGGAACACACAGGTGGCCAGAGGGCCGGTGATGGCCGAGGCCAAGGTGGGGGCAATCCAAATTCGGGGATTTTTGATGATGTTGGGCACCTGTAGCATGGAGGTACCCAAGCCCTGGGCCACTAAGCCGCCCCACCGGTTCTCCCGGAAGCTGATGACGGCAAAGCCCACCATCTGAGCGCAGCAGCCCGCCACAGCGGCGCCGCCGGCCAAACCGGTGAGGGTAAGAGCAGCGCAGATGGCCGCACTGCTGATGGGCAGCGTCAAGGCGATGCCCACCAATACGGACACCACAATGCCCATGAGGAAGGGCTGCAGCAGGGTGGCCCACTGAATCACCTGACCCAAAGCCGAAGCGGCACCGCCAATGGGAGGCGCCAGCACATAGGCCAGTAGCGCCCCAGAGAGGATGGTTACCAAGGGAGTGACCAGAATGTCCACCGGGGTCTTTTTGCTCACCAGCTTGCCCAGCTCGGCCGCGATGATGGCCAGTACCAGCACCGCCAGAGGGCCGCCGTCCCCGCCCAGGGAGTTGGCGGCGCTGCCCACGGCAGCCAGAGAGAACAGCACCAAGGGGGGCGCTTTCAGTGCAAAGCCGATGGCAACTGCCATAGCAGGGCCGGACATGGCCTTGGCAAAGTCGCCGATCTCCGTGAGCAGGGGGATTCCCAGCTGGGAGCCGACGGTGGAGATGATGGTGCCGATGAGCAGCGAGGCAAACAGACCTTGAGCCATGGCGCTCATGGCGTCGATGAAGTACAGGTTTAAGTAGGATTTCACAGTATCCCATGCCGTCCCGTTACGCTGAGGGGCGGCAGTGTTTTTTTCGTCCAAAATGATCTTCCCTTCTCAGAAAGAGAGGGGCCAAGGAAAACCGGGGGCCGGTTTCCGGCGGCCCGTCTCCGTGATTTCTCCGTGCCGAATCCCGCACCCCGGCACAGGGGATAATTCTGCGGGGAATCTATCTTGGCTATGTTGCCCCAGGGGACCGTCCGCTTTGGGGGGAGGGGATCGCCTGCCGGGGATCTCCCGGCATTGTTGGTCGTCCCGAGTCCTACTGGCAGTACCGTCCCGCGAAGCCGTCTAGGGTTCCTGGATATCATACCACAGATGGAAAAAGAATGGAAGTAAAACGTGCAAAGTTTCATGCCGGAGGATCGCACTCCTGGGCTGCCTCTGGCAAAGGTTCCCCCGAACCCTGGATGCCGTGCCGCGCTCCAGCCCAGTTTTCCGCAAAAAAAGGGGGGCCGCTGCAAACCTGCAGCAGCCCCCTCACCCGATGCGGGGTTTTTGCGCTGTTTAGATCACGCCCTGAGCCAGCATAGCATCGGCAACCTTGATGAAGCCGGCGATGTTGGCGCCCATGACGTAGTTCTTGGGATGGCCGTACTTCTCAGCAGCAGCGTCGGCATTGGCGAAGATGTTCTCCATGATGCCCTTGAGCTTTGCGTCCACTTCCTCGAAGGTCCAGGACAGACGCTCGCTGTTCTGGGTCATCTCCAGAGCGGAGGTGGCCACGCCGCCGGCGTTGGCAGCCTTGCCGGGAGCAAACAGAACGCCGCCCTCCTGCAGGATCTTGGTGGCCTCGATGGTGGTGGGCATGTTGGCGCCCTCAGCCACGGCGATGCAGCCGTTGGCGACCAGAGCCTTAGCGTCGTCCTCCAACAGCTCGTTCTGAGTGGCGCAGGGCAGAGCAATGTCGCACTTGACGCTCCACACACCGCGGCCCTCGTGGTACTCGGAGTTGGGACGATAGTTCTTGTACTCGGTCAGGCGGGCGCGCTTGACTTCCTTGATCTCCTTGATGGCGGCCAGGTCGATGCCCTCGGCGTCGTAGATCCAGCCGGTGGAGTCGGACATGGTGACCACCTTGGCACCCATCTGCTGAGCCTTCTCGCAGGCGTAGATGGCCACGTTGCCGGCGCCGGAGATGACCACGGTCTTGCCGGCAATGTCATAGCCGTTCTTCTTCAGCATGGCAGCGGTGAAGTACAGCAGGCCGTAACCGGTGGCCTCGGTGCGGGCCAGGGAGCCGCCGTAGGTCAGGCCCTTGCCGGTGAGCACGCCCTCGAAGGCGTTGCGGATGCGCTTGTACTGGCCGAACATGTAGCCGATCTCCCGGGCGCCGGTACCGATGTCGCCGGCGGGGACGTCGGTGTCGGGGCCGATGTGGCGGAAGAGCTCGGTCATAAAGCTCTGGCAGAAAGCCATGATCTCCCGATCGGACTTGCCCTTGGGGTCGAAGTCGGAACCGCCCTTGCCGCCGCCGATGGGCAGGCCGGTGAGGCTGTTCTTGAAGATCTGCTCAAAGCCCAGGAACTTGATGATGCCCAGGTTGACGGAAGGATGGAGCCGCAGGCCGCCCTTGTAGGGGCCGATGGCGGAGTTGAACTGCACGCGGAAGCCGCGGTTCACCTGCACCTTGCCGTTGTCGTCCACCCAGGGCACACGGAAGATGATCTGGCGCTCAGGCTCGGTGATGCGCTCCAGGATGCCGGCTTCCTGATACTTGGGGTTGGCCTCGATAACGGGCTCCAAAGAGGTGAGCACCTCCGTGGCGGCCTGGATGAATTCCGGCTCGCCGGGGTTCTTCTTCTTCAAAAGTTCCAGCTGTTCGCTGACATAGGACATGACGTTTTCCCTCCATACTGCAAGTTTGATTTTGGAATCCTGCAAAATCACAGTGCTATCTTATCATAAAGGGCTGGATTTTACAAGAAAAAAATTGTGAAATTCCTTTGGTTCACCCCAGTGAAGGGGCAAATTCCACAGGAACCCCGAAAATCTTTTGCCAAACGATTGACAATGGGCCGAGATTTTACTAAAATTGAAGCGTATCAGGGAGCCTGCCGGAGGGCGGGTTTCCCCAGCAGGGTCCCGGAGGGAGGATGTCTGATCCTCCGGGGCTTTCTTGTGTTTTCCTGGAAAGCGTGCAGAACAAAGAAGAAAGGTATGGTCACAGCATGGCGAGAGATGTTTACGAATCCCCCCTGTCCGCCCGATACGCGGACAAGGAAATGAAATACCTGTTTTCCCCGGATATGAAGTTCCGTACCTGGCGGAAACTGTGGATCGCCCTGGCGGAGGCGGAGATGGAGCTGGGCCTGCCGGTCACTCAGGCTCAGATTGACGAGCTGAAGGCTCACGCCGACGACATCAATTACGAGGTGGCTCAGGAGCGGGAGAAGGTGGTCCGTCACGACGTGATGAGCCATGTGTACGCCTATGGCCAGCAGTGCCCGGGAGCCGCCGGGATCATTCACCTGGGTGCCACCTCCTGCTATGTGGGGGACAACACCGATATCATCATCATGACCGAGGCGCTCAAGCTCATCCGCGACAAGATCGTGGGAGCGGTGCGGGTGCTCTCCCGCTTCGCGGAGGAGTACAAGGACCTGCCCACCCTGGCCTTCACCCACTTCCAGCCGGCCCAGCCCACCACTGTGGGCAAGCGGGCCACCCTGTGGATCCAGGACCTGCTGATGGACCTGGAGGACGTGGAGTACCAGCTCTCCAAGGCAAAGCTGCTGGGCTCCAAGGGCACCACAGGCACCCAGGCCAGCTTCCTGGAGCTGTTTGAGGGGGACCATGAGAAGTGCCGTGAGCTGGATAAGAAGATCGCCCAGAAGATGGGCTATCAGGAGTGCTTCGCCGTTTCCGGCCAGACCTATTCCCGGAAGCTGGACAGCCAGATGCTGAACATCCTTTCCGGCATCGCCCAGAGCGCCGCGAAGTTCTCCAATGACATCCGTCTGCTGCAGCACCTGAAAGAGGTGGAGGAGCCCTTTGAGAAGGGCCAGATCGGATCCTCCGCCATGGCATATAAGCGCAACCCCATGCGCAGCGAGCGCATTGCCTCCCTGGCCCGGTATGTCATCGCCGACGCGGTGAACCCCGCCATGACCATGGCAGCCCAGTGGTTTGAGCGCACCCTGGATGACTCGGCCAATAAGCGCATCAGCATCCCCGAGGCATTCCTGGCAGTGGACGGCATCCTGAACCTGTACCAGAACGTGGCCGACGGCCTGGTGGTCTACCCCAAGGTGATCCGCCAGCACATGCTCAAGGAGCTGCCCTTTATGGCCACAGAGAACATCATGATGGACGCAGTGAAGCGGGGCGGCAATCGCCAGGAGCTTCACGAGCGGATCCGGGTCCATTCCATGGAGGCAGCCCGGGTGGTCAAGGAGCAGGGCGGAGAAAACGACCTGCTTGTCCGCATTGCAGGGGATCCCATGTTCGGGGTTACCCTGGAGGAGCTTCACGACATTGTGAAGCCTGAGAAGTACGTTGGACGCGCGCCGGAGCAGACCGCCCAGTTCCTTGCGGAAGTGGTAGCGCCGGTGCTGGAAACATATAAAGACGTGGCAGAGGACACCGCGGAGATCACCGTGTAAGCTGCGCACCGAAACATCTATTTATTCAATGGAGAAAGGCTTGAAGACTTATGGTTAAAGCGATCGTAGGCGCCTGCTGGGGCGACGAGGGCAAGGGGAAGATCACCGACGTGCTGGCTGAGGATTCCGACATTGTAGTGCGGTTCCAGGGCGGCAGCAACGCCGGGCACACCATCATCAACGAGTACGGCAAGTTTGCCCTGCATCAGCTGCCCTCCGGCGTGTTCCGCCAGAACATCACAAACGTCATCGGCAACGGCGTGGCGCTGTCTGTGGAGAACTTCATCAACGAGGTCCAGTCGGTGGTGGATCGGGGTGTGCCCATGCCGAAGCTGCTGGTATCGGACCGCTGCCAGGTGGTCATGCCCTATCACAAGGAGCTGGACGGCATGGAAGAGGCCCGGCTGGCGGCCAAGTCTTTTGGCTCCACCAAGTCCGGTATTGCGCCGTTCTATTCCGATAAGTACGCCAAGATCGGCTTCCAGGTCAGCGACCTGTTTGACGACAAGGATTCCATCATGGAGCGTATCGACCATGTGCTGGGTCTGAAAAACGTGCTCTATACAGAGCTGTACCATCAGCAGCCCCT